>NZ_ALJL01000021.1 GCF_000287675.1 Lachnoanaerobaculum sp. ICM7 | reverse complement strand
GAGAGTACCAAGTTTGCGTACATTTACAGAGGTGCTAACCCCTTTGTCATTTATAAAGCTTTTGGAAATATAGAAGGACTCTGCATTTTTTGATTTTGATGTAGTAACTTTCATAGATAACCTCCACACCTTATTATATCATAAAATACTAGAAAATACTATATATTAAAACGAATATTTTGACAAAAAAATTGATTAAGAAAGATAGGATACATGCGGGTTCTAGGACTTTTCTAATACTTATTTAGGAAAACAAAGTGTCAAAGACCCGTGGAAAAGTTTGAAATATCATATTGACAAAAAAATAACAATATAGTATTATCTAACTGTGTTAAAAAAATAACGAAATATATTTTATTATGTCGGAGGAAATATGGCAGATAAGAATTTTATTGTAGATAATATCGATAACTTAAGTATCAGGATGAAAGAGCTGAGAGAAGCTCAGAGAGAATTTGCGACCTATTCTCAGGAACAGGTTGATAAGATATTCTATGAGGTAGCTATGGCTGCCAATAAAGAGAGATTCTCGCTTGCAAAGATGGCGGTAGAAGAGACCGGAATGGGAGTTTTGGAAGATAAGGTTATCAAAAACCACTATGCTGCTGAGTATATTTATAATGCTTATAAGGATACCAAGACCTGTGGAGTGATTGAAGAGGACAAGATATTCGGAATAAAGAAAATTGCCGAGCCTATAGGTGTTATAGCAGCTGTTATTCCAACAACAAACCCTACATCGACAGCTATATTTAAAATCCTTTTGGCACTTAAGACAAGAAATGCCATTATAATAAGCCCACACCCAAGAGCAAAGGACTGCACAAACTATACAGCTAAATTTCTGTTGGAAACAGCTGTAAAAGCGGGCGCTCCAAAGAACATTATAGGTTGGATAGATGTACCTTCACTTGAGCTTACAAATGAAGTAATGCATGAGGCTGATATTATACTTGCGACAGGCGGTCCGGGAATGGTTAAATCAGCTTACTCATCAGGTAAGCCTGCAATAGGTGTAGGTGCCGGAAATACTCCGGTTATCATTGATGAAACAGCTGACATTAAGATGGCTGTAAACTCAATAATACATTCAAAGACTTTTGATAACGGAATGATTTGTGCTTCAGAGCAGTCTGTAACTGTAATGGAGAGTATATATAATGAAGTAAAAAAAGAGTTTGCATACAGAGGTTGTTATTTTCTGAAGAAGGATGAGCTTAATAAGGTAAGAAAGACTATTATTGTAGGCGGATCACTAAATGCCAAAATCGTTGGACAGTCTGCATTTAAGATTGCGGAAATGGCAGGCGTAAGCGTACCTGAAAGTACAAAGATACTTATCGGTGAGGTGGAGTCTGTTGATATAAGCGAAGAGTTCGCTCATGAAAAGCTTTCACCTGTACTTGCAATGTATAAGGCAAAGACATTTGATGAGGCTATAGCTAAGGCTGAAAGACTTGTTGCAGACGGCGGTTACGGACATACATCAGCTATTTATATAGATGTAAATGAGAAGGAAAAACTTGCTATTCATGAAAATGCAATGAAGACTTGCAGGATACTTGTAAATACTCCTGCGGCTCATGGCGGTATCGGTGATTTGTATAACTTCAAGCTTGCACCTTCACTTACTTTAGGTTGCGGTTCATGGGGTGGAAACTCTGTTTCAGAGAATGTAGGCGTAAAGCATCTTATAAATATAAAAACTGTAGCACAAAGGAGAGAGAACATGTTGTGGCTTAGAACTCCTGAAAAGGTATACTTTAAGAGAGGCTGTCTTCCTGTAGCGCTTGATGAGCTTGGAAATGTAATGCATAAGAAGAGAGCGTTTATAGTAACAGATACATTCCTTTATAAGAACGGATATACAGATGTTATTACAAAGAAACTTGATGAGATGGGTATAAGACATACTTGCTTTTATGATGTAACACCGGATCCTACACTTCAGTGTGCAAGAGAGGGTGTAAAGGCAATGGCTTCATTTGAGCCGGATGTAATTATAGCGCTCGGTGGAGGTTCTGCTATGGATGCCGCAAAGATAATGTGGGTTATGTATGAGCATCCTGAAGTTAACTTTGAAGACATGGCAATGGACTTCATGGATATCAGAAAGAGAGTATATAAGTTCCCTAAGATGGGTGAGAAGTCATACTTTGTTGCGGTTCCTACATCATCAGGTACAGGTAGTGAGGTTACTCCTTTTGCCATCATTACAGATAAGGATACAGGAATAAAGTGGCCTATAGCAGACTATGAGATTCTTCCGAATATGGCGATAGTGGATGTTGACAATATGATGGATCAGCCGAAGGGACTTACAGCCGCATCAGGAATTGACGTACTTACACATGCTCTTGAAGCATATGTATCAATAATGGCTACAGATTATACGGACGGACTTGCATTAAGAGCAATGAAACTTGTGTTTGATTACCTTCCTTCAGCATATGAAAACGGAAGTGCAGACCCTATTGCAAGAGAAAAGATGGCGGACGCTTCATGTCTTGCAGGTATGGCTTTTGCAAATGCATTCCTTGGTATAAACCATTCAATGGCACATAAGCTCGGTGCATTCCACCATATAGCACACGGTTTTGCAAATGCCGTTATTCTTACAAGAGTAATGAGATATAATGCGGTAGATGCACCTACAAAGATGGGAACATTCTCACAGTATGATTATCCTAAGGCAAAAGCAAGATATGTAGAGGCTGCTAAATACTGTGGCGTAACAGGAAAAAATGATGATGAGATATTTGAAAACTTTATAATTAAAATAGAGGAATTAAAGAAAATTATAGGGGTAAAAGAGACTATAGCACTTTATGGTGTAGAGGAAAAATACTTCTTGGACACATTGGATGAGATGAGCGAGCAGGCATTTAATGATCAATGTACTCCGGCAAATCCGAGATATCCGCTTATAAGCGAGATCAAAGAGCTGTATTTGGACGCTTATTACGGTAGATAATATAAATTTGAGCGTATTGTATTAGACTTAATTTTAGAAAGGAGACGGATGTATTATACATCTGTAAAAAAGTATGGATTTGACAAATAAAAAGCTTATTTTAGAGAGATCGCATAAGAAAGTATATGAAACCGATGATTGCATTATTAAAGCGTTCAGCGGTGACCATCCCAAATCTGATGTATTTAACGAGGCACTGAATCAGGCAAGAATAGAAGAGACAGGTCTTAATGTTCCGAAGGTGCTCGCCGTAGAAGAAATGGACGGCGGATGGGCAATAGTAATGCTTAAGAAAAACGGTAAGACTTTAAAAGAAATCATGGAGTCTGACAAGGAAAATACAAGAAAGTACATGGAGATGTTTGTTGATATACAGCTGGATATCCATTCAAAATCATCCCCGCTTCTTAACAGAATGAATTTAAAATTCAGCAGACAGATAAATGATTTGAAGGAGCTCAGTGCAACTATAAGATATGAGCTTTTGACAAAGCTTGACGGAATGAAAAAGCATACCAAAATATGTCATGGCGATTTCAATCCCAGCAATGTGCTTATAGGAGAAGATGGTGAAGTTTCAATAATTGACTGGTCTCATGCTACTCAGGGAAATGCTGCCGGAGATGCGGCAAATACATACCTGCTCTTTGCACTCACAGATAAAGAGCTTGCGGATATGTATATGGATATATACTGTGATAAGTCGGATACGGCAAAACAGTATGTACAAAGATGGCTTTCAATAGTGGCTGCACAGAGATTATCAAAGCATATAGAGGCTGAAAAAGAGCTTTTGATGAAATACATTGATGTTGTAGACTATGTTTAGGTAAAAATTAATACAAACCCCATTCTGTTATAATAGCAGAATGTTCCAAATTCAATATAAAAGAGGTTGTATGCAATTTACGATTGCGTACAATCTTTTTTTAATGTATAATGTACATCCATATAAAGAAAGGAGAAGATGTGTAAACATCTAAGAACAATGAGCGAAGATATAAATTCATCCAATTTTAGAATGGATGCAAATGAAAGAAGAAAAAGAATTATAGGTGTATCCATAATAGGTATAGTAACAAATCTGTTACTGGGAGTGTTAAAGGCGGTGCTTGGAATACTTTCAGGCTCAATTGCTCTTGTAAGTGATGCTTTAAATAATATTACGGACTCATCATCATCACTTATTACGATAATAGGCACAAAGCTTGCAGGTAAGGCGCCTGATAAGCAACATCCTTTCGGACATGGAAGAACAGAGTATCTGACAAGTCTTTTGATTGGAGGTATCGTATTTATTACCGGTTTTCAATCTCTTATCAGTTCGATAAAGGCTATTTTTAACAGAGAAGAGATGAGTACGAGTATTGTTACTGCAATAATAATTATTGCAACAATTGTTGCTAAAATTGTTCTTGGTACTTTTACTGAAAACAGCGGTAAAAAATATAATTCGGGAGCATTGATTGCCTCAGGTGCTGATGCAAAAAATGATGCCATAGTGTCTTTAGTAACTTTGATATCCACATTAATATATATGTTTACAAAAATTTCTGTGGACGGTATTGCCGGTGTTATTATTTCGGTATTTATTTTAAAGACTGCCTATGAAGTATTATCAGATACAGTAAAGAAAATACTTGGTGAAAGAGTGGACGGTGAGATGGTAAGGGGAATAAAGGAGATAGCAAGAAATACCGAAGGTGTTATAAATTGCTTTGACCTTATATTAAACGATTATGGCCCTGATTTTTATACAGGGTCTATAAATGTGGAAATAGAGGATAACAGAAGTATCGGAGAGATGTATCCTATTTTACATGAGGCTCAGACAAAGATTTATAATAAATATAATGTATTTCTTGTATTCGGATTTTATTCGGTAGATGTAAATGATGAGAAATATATAAAGATAAAATCAATACTGAAAAACTACAAGGAAAATGAGAGGCATATCATTAACTATCATGGAATAGTTATTGATGACAAAGACAGTACCATTTATTGTGATATAACAAGAGACTTTGATATAAAATCGAAAACAGTTGTAGAAAACGTGAACAGAATTTTGAAAGAGGAGTTTCCGGAGTACAAAATACATGTAAATATAGATACTGAATTTGCCGGCGAATAGAGAGTAATCAGTCAATATAACGACTGATTGACAAATATATATCAAATTGGAAAGGCGAAAAATTGATTCTGTAGATTGTATCTAATAAAGTACTTGAAATACAAAAAAAGTACATAAAAATAGCTTGAAATAAATAAAACCTTTTAGTATACTCACAAGAGTTAGCTGATGCTAACAGATGTAATATAATAGAACTTAAATGCAAAGGGGAGTGTTTTTGCAAGAGTATTTGGTCAAAACGTATTACTACATTCTGATTTTGATGCTTTTTTGTAGCGCAACATTCCCTTTATTTGGGTTCGTGAGTTAGTGGACACTAACCAAATGTAATAGGAGATTTATGAAAAGGAAGCTATTTTTAAATGTAGGTGTTGGAGCATTAAGCATATTGATGGCTGCAACACAGGTTACACCGGCTTTTGCGGGTTCATGGAAGAACACACAGAGCGGATGGAATTATATAAATGATAACGGCAGCAAGGCTTTGGGTTGGACTCAGACTCCAAGCGGTTGGTATTATCTTGATACCGACAGCGGTATTATGCAGACGGGTTGGAAGAAGGATAATGCAGGATATTGGTATTTCCTTAATACAGCTAAGGGAGCTGCTGAGGGTATAATGCTCACAGGATGGAATTGGATCGACGGTTATTGCTATTATTTCAATCCTCAAAGCGGACCCGATCAGGGTAAACTTCTTGTAAATACTACAACTCCTGACGGTTACAAGGTTAATGCCGACGGTAAATGGGAAAAAGACGGAAAAGTTGTATTCTCACAGGGAAAAGGACTTTCTTCTACAGCAGGTGCGTCGGAAAATAATGCCGGTCAGTCATCTGCAAAAAAGAGCACAACAAGCTCTAAGGGCAGTTCGGGCGGTAGCAGTAGAGGCGGCTCAGGCAGTTCAAGAGGCGGCTCAGGCGGCGGAAGCTCAAGAGGCGGCAGTTCAAGAGGTGGCAATTCAAGAAGCGGAAACGGTTCAAATACAGTATCTGTAGGTGGAAATACCACAGAAAATAACAGCGCTTCAACAATCGTATCACCAAATCAAAACGCAGGTACAGATACGATTTCAGGAAATAGAGGATATTCTTTAGGTGATGTAGAGCACAGTGCTGATATAGTAGAAAATAATGGTGCAAATAATAATGTGGCAGGCACAGAAAACAACGCAGGCAATAATGTGGCTTCAAACAATGAAAACGCAGGAACTACAGGGAACAACACAGGTAGTGAAGTCGCAAATAACGCAGGCAACACCTCAAACGGTGAGGCTTCAAATAACGCAGGCAACACCTCAAACGGTGAGGCTTCAAATAACGCAGGTAATACAGAAAACAATGGAGCTCCAACTACTGAAGAAACAAACAATGATAAATTTGCGTATGTAAACTATACCAAAAATGTAAATACTGATTTCGGAGAGTATGTTGTAGTTGCATTCAAATATGGAACTATTGATGATTACAAAGTATTGGTAGACGGAGTAGATGTTACTTCAAACATGACCAAAGTGGATGATGACGGTCATGTTGTTAAGTGGCTTTCAAGTGTATCAAATCCTTCAGCATTACAGATTGTAAAAAAGGCTGATAATGATACTCAGGACATCACACTTGCAGGCGGGGAGAGGAAGAATATAACAAAGACTGATGTAAAGGCACCTAAGTATGTATTATCAAACGGTCCTATTACAAAGTTTGACTATTTCCTTGAGACATATGACAATGCCGGAAAGGTAAGAAAGAATGCTTCAAAGACTACATTCACATTGCAGTCAAAGAAGGTAGATTCAGCAGCGGCTGCAGTTCCTTCACAGTACTATATCCCTGTAACAGAGATAGACAATGTGGGAACAGGTAGTATAAAGATAAAGCTTCAGCTTGAAAATGAGGAGCAGGAGAAGTGGTTTGAAGGTCTTAATAATATTAAGCTTCTTAATGAAGACCACAATATTATAAACTCAAGCCTTATATACAATAAGTCTGTAGAGACAAAGTATGCAAAGGTGGGAGTTATAAATATTCCTCTTCCGCAAAACAATGCAAGAAGCAGAGGAGATTACTATGTAAGTATAGGCTCTGCAAAGGGCAATGAAAGAATAAGCCTTCCTATATCATTGGTAAGCAGTACAAACTTTAAGGTGATGCGTGACAGTACAACTCCAAATCCTAAGGTGGGAGAAAATATCAGATTTAAGATAGTTGATCCTAAAAACAATCAGAGCTTTGGAAATGATATAGGTGTGGTAATGTACAGAGTAACACTTACAAAGCCTGACGGTAGCGTTATTGAATTGCCGAAGATTTCAGGATGGCATAATATTTCTGATATAGTACAGATTACAGGAACAGACAGCACTTCAGGTAAGGTGTATACAGATGTAGCCGGAGTTTATACAGCTACAATATATACAAAGGGGTACAAGACTCTTACAAAGAAGTTTGAAGTATTAAAGAGTGACGGTTCATCCGTAGCAACAACACCTGTCAGTGACGAGTCTAAGACTGTGGATGCCATATCCGCTCCTACAGTAGGTAAAAATCATGCAGGAAACAGAGAGTCTTCAACAATTACAAAGGTTCTTGTAGGCGGAGGAAGTTCTTCATCTTCTTCAAGTTCAGGAAAGAAGGCCGATTCCGTATCAGGTGCTACAGGTAAGACAGGCGGTAAGGCTGATGCCACATCCGGTGCAAGCGGAAGTATGATGATAAATTCATACCTTATGTATGATTACGATCTGCTTGCAAATGCAATGATTTTAAATGAAATCGGGCTTAGAAGCAAGGATTCGGATGCTGTAATGAACTGGTGGCTTGAGCAGTCACCTGAGGCGATTGTTGGAGAAGATAAGAGTAAATTATATCTTCTTAACAATTTTGTGGATGCATATAAGGATGCAAAACTTGAAGGAAAGGTTCTTACATTTGAGGACTATATCAAGTCTGAGAATGCAACTACAAGAAATATTGTCGGAAATGTAAAGAACGTACTTGAAAACGGTAGGCTTGGAACTATTTATCGTTACGGTAATCTTGTAGGAGAAGCTGCACCTACATTTGAAGGTCTCATACAGGCAAATGCGGACAGCTTTACAATAACAACCGACAACGCAGATTTCTTAAAGAATCTTGAGTCTGTTATACTTGACGGTTCATCACCACTTAGAGGAGACAATTACCTAAAGCAGTATGAAGTAAGTGCAGATTATAAGAGTATCACACTCTATAAGAGTGCATTCAACAGATATCTTGCTCCTATTGTAGGAACACATAAACTTGCTCTTAATTCTATAGGTTTTGAGAAGATAGAACTTGACCTTACCATCACAGATACTTTGGAAGAAGTGGAACTTAGTGATGTAAGTGAAAAGCATGAAACGGATTCGGAAATAGTTATAAAGGCTGTTAAGGATGATGATGCCAAGAAAGGCGATTTCCTCAGTAAGCTTGGCAGCGTAAGTATTCAAAGTCCTGACGGTACACTTAGAGACGTAATATCCGCGTCTGCAGGCGGTTATACTTCAAATTCGGTTTATACTGTTGCGGACGGAAAAATTACACTTCGCGGCGGATTGTTTAAAAATGCAGGTGAGTATATTATCTATCTGAAGTCAAACGACAGAAACTATGCTGTAAAGTCTATAAAAGTAAATATTACTGAGAAAGCAAATACAGCACCTGTAACCCCTGTAACTCCTGTAACCCCTGTAACTCCACCTGCAGTGGAAGAGGGCAAGGATGCACCTAAGGCAAAGACAGGCAAAAAGTCGAATTCGATATTCTACAATATGCTTACAGTGAAATTCGATGGCATGAATGAATCCGATCTTGAGAAATATCTTAAAGCGGTTACAAGTGTCAATGTAAACGGTGAGGATTATACTAAAGCGGGTATTATCGGTTTCGGATTTGGAAATACAAAAGAATTTAGGGCGCATAACGATTCGGCTTATGGAGGCAAAATAAGTCAGTTATCTGTAAAGGCAAACAGTTTTACAGATAATAAGTTTGATTTTGTTGTAAAGGCGGATGGATATAAGGAACTTACATTTACAATGAATGCTGACGGAAGCATAGCGGAAAGTGTTGCACCGGCACCGGTAGTTCCTACAGTTAATGAGGTGGAAGTAGATAAGGTTGAATTTACAAAGTATAATAATGCCGAAGTATATGCCGTTACATTAAAGGGTGATACTGCAAAGATTAATGAGTTTATAGAGAAGCTTAATGCCGTAGAAGTAAACGATGTAAGGGTTGAAGAAGGTACAATATCAACACTGGGCAGAGATGTATTTGCAGTAGACAACAATAATGTAATCTACATAAAATCAAGAAAGATAAAGGGATTTGCAGATAAACTTGTATTTAAGGGAGAAGGTATGGATGATTTAGTCTATACTACATCTTCACAGATAGCTACACCGGCTATTACAGGTTCAGAGATTAAGAAGGGCTATGATAATTTTGTAAGGCTGAAATTTGATGATACTGATAAAGCAGTACTTAAGAGATTTACAGAACTTATAAAGTCAGGTAAGGCAACAGTTACCGTAAACGGTGTTACTTACAATAAAGGATATAATCTTAGAAACGCCGCTACATATAAGCTTACAGCAAATATGACTTTCGGATACACTCAGCTTATTGACCTTTCACTTGACGGATTCAATCAGGTAAATAATGAAGTGGCAATAAGTTCAGAGAACTTTGAAACTGTCAGATTTAATGTTGAGATAGCTGAAAATGCTTCCGCAACAGGCAGAACAAGATCAAGAAGAGACTTAAGTGCAGTAGAAACCGCTACATCATCAAATGCGGTAATACGATAAGATTAAAAATTAAATATTATATTTGATTGATTATGCCTCCTTTTAGAGCAAATGAGTGAAAAATACTTATTACTTTATAAGGGGGCATTTTAGATATGTGGAAAATTGAAAATAAATGAACATATGTTCCGTATTGACATGTTGACTTTATTTTTGTAAGATGAAAGTTGCACTATTGTAGGGATTTTTGTGCCCTTTTAGAGGTGTTTGGACGTGAAAATGTCCAATGTAACTTGCCTAACGGCTAAACAAATTGAATAGATTGCTCTAATTATAACATAGAAAAATCTAAATTCATAGAATAAAAAATATACAGGGGTGAAACGTCAATGGATAGAAGCAAGATGCATCCGATAACTTCCGGAAAGAGCATGAGGATGAGTTTCCAGACACAAAAAGAAGTTCTGGAAATGCCAAACCTGATAGAGATACAAAAAGACTCATATCAATGGTTCCTGGATGCAGGCCTAAAAGAAGTTTTTAGGGATATATTTCCTATAGAAGATTTTGCGGGACATTTTAGCCTCGATTTTGTCAATTTTAAATTGGCAAGAGATGAAGTTAAATATTCCATAGAAGAGTGTAAGGATAGAGATACAACATACGCAGCTCCGTTAAAGGTGAAAATCAGACTTACCAATAAGGATAAGGATGAGATAAACGAGCATGAGATCTTTTTAGGAGATTTACCACTGATGACAGATACCGGATCATTTGTAATAAACGGTGCGGAGAGAGTTATAGTCAGCCAGTTGGTCCGTTCACCGGGTATTTATTATACAATTGATCACGATAAAATAGGTAAAGAGCTATTTATGTCTCAGGTCATACCTAACAGAGGTGCATGGCTTGAATACGAAACAGATTCTAACGATATCTTTTATGCAAGAGTGGACAGAACAAGAAAAGTTCCTATCACAGTACTTTTGCGTGCTTTCGGTCTTGGAACAAATACTCAGATTATAGATATGTTCGGCGAGGAGCCGAAGATTATGGCGAGTTTTGCAAAAGATCCGTCTGAAAATTACCAGGACGGTTTGCTCGAATTATATAAGAAGATCAGACCGGGTGAGCCTCTTTCAGTAGACAGTGCTGAAAGTTTGCTTAAAGCAATGTTCTTCGATGCCAGAAGATATGATTTGGCAAAGGTGGGAAGATACAAATTCAACAAAAAACTCCATTTTAAGAACAGAATAAAGGGACATACTCTCGCAAGAGATGTAGTGGATGAGAATACAGGTGAAGTATTGGCACAGGCAGATACAGTAGTTGATGCTCAGACTGCAACAGCAATACAGAATGCGGCTATTCCTGCCGTATGGATAAAAGGAGTAGAACGTGAAGTAAAAGTTCTCTCAAATATGATGGTAGATATCGAAAGCTATGTACCTGAGCTTACAGACCCTAAATCTATCGGAGTTACAGAGCAGGTATATTATCCTGTACTTCAGAAATTGCTGGAAGAAAACGAGGGTGAGGAGCTTATAAAGGCTATTGAGAAGAATATCAATGAGCTTATTCCAAAGCATATCACAAAGGAAGATATTTTCGCTACTGTAAACTACAATATGCATATAGAAGAGCATATCGGAAGCAAGGATGATATCGACCACTTAGGAAACAGAAGAATAAGAGCGGTAGGAGAGCTGTTACAAAACCAGTATCGTATCGGTCTTACAAGAATGGAGAGAGTTGTAAGAGAGAGAATGACCACTCAGGACATTGAGTCTATTACACCTCAATCACTTATAAATATTAAGCCTGTAACTGCTGCTGTTAAGGAGTTCTTCGGAAGTTCACAGCTGAGCCAGTTTATGGACCAAAACAACCCTCTTTCAGAGCTTACACATAAGAGAAGACTTTCAGCTTTGGGACCGGGAGGTCTTTCAAGAGAAAGAGCCGGATTCGAGGTTCGAGACGTTCACTATACTCACTATGGCAGAATGTGCCCTATAGAGACACCTGAAGGACCTAACATCGGACTTATAAACTCACTTGCGAGCTTTGCAAGAGTAAATGAATACGGATTTGTAGAGGCACCTTATCGTGTTGTGGATAAGTCACAGGATCCTGAAAATCCGAGAGTTACGGAAGAAGTAGTATATCTTACAGCGGATGAAGAGGATAATTTCACAGTTGCGCAGGCGAATGAACCGCTTGATGCCGAAGGACATTTTGTAAACAACAATGTTTCAGGACGTTACCGTGATGAGACTTCAGAGTTTAAGAAGAAAAATATAGATTTGATGGACGTATCACCGAGAATGGTATTCTCAGTGGCTACAAGTATGATTCCTTTCCTTGAGAACGACGATGCTAACCGTGCGCTGATGGGTTCAAACATGCAGAGACAGGCAGTGCCTCTTATGATTACCGATGCACCTGTAGTAGGTACAGGTATGGAGACTAAGGCTGCAGTAGACTCAGGTGTCTGTGTTGTTGCCAAGAATTCGGGAACAGTAATTGAGTGTTCGTCAGATAAGATTGTTATTAAAAGAGATGATGATGCGGTACTTGATACTTACAAGCTTATCAAGTTTGCAAGAAGTAACCAGTCAAACTCATATAATCAAAAGCCTATAGTGTTTAAGGGTAACCATGTAAATGCCGGTGAGGTTATTGCAGACGGTGCTTCTACATATAATGGAGAGATAGCCCTTGGAAAGAATCCGCTTATCGGTTTCATGACATGGGAAGGATACAATTACGAGGATGCCGTACTCCTTAGTGAGAGACTTGTAGAATATGATGTATATACATCTATTCATATCGAGGAATACGAATGTGCGGCAAGAGAGACTAAGCTCGGACCTGAAGAGATTACAAGAGATGTACCGGGAGTCGGTGATGATGCTCTTAAAGATCTTGATGAGAGAGGTATTATCAGAATCGGTGCGGAAGTAAGAGCCGGTGATATACTTGTAGGAAAGGTTACTCCGAAGGGAGAGACGGAGCTTACAGCAGAGGAAAGACTTCTTCGTGCAATTTTCGGTGAGAAGGCAAGAGAGGTAAGAGATACTTCACTTAAGGTACCACATGGTGCTTACGGTGTTGTTGTTGATGCGAAAGTATTTACAAGAGAAGCCGGAGATGAATTGGCTCCGGGTGTTACACAGAATGTAAGAATTTATATAGCACAAAAGAGAAAGATTTCTGTCGGTGATAAGATGGCGGGTCGTCACGGTAACAAGGGTGTTGTTTCCAGAGTATTACCTGTAGAGGATATGCCATTCCTTCCAAACGGCAGACCGCTTGATATCGTGCTTAATCCATTGGGTGTGCCTTCACGTATGAACATCGGACAGGTGCTTGAGATTCACCTCTCACTTGCGGCAAAGGCGCTTGGCTTTAATGTGGCTACTCCTGTCTTTGACGGTGCAAACGAGAATGACATCATGGATATGCTTGAAGTTGCAAATGACTATGTAAACGGTGATTGGGATGACTTCGAGAATAAATATAAAGATGTGCTGGATCCCGGAGTTGTAGAATATCTCGGTTCACATCTTGAGAACAGAAAACTTTGGGAAGGTGTTCCTCTTTCAAGAGACGGTAAAGTAAGACTTCGTGACGGTAGAACGGGAGAGTACTTTGACAGCCCTGTTACAATAGGTCACATGCATTATTTGAAGCTCCACCACATGGTAGACGATAAGATTCATGCAAGATCTACAGGACCATACTCACTTGTTACTCAGCAGCCACTTGGCGGTAAAGCGCAGTTCGGTGGACAGAGATTCGGAGAGATGGAGGTTTGGGCTCTTGAGGCTTATGGTGCATCATATACATTGCAGGAGATTCTGACAGTAAAATCCGATGATGTTACAGGACGTGTGAAGACATACGAGGCCGTTATCAAGGGCGAGAACATACCTGATGCAGGTATACCTGAGTCATTCAAGGTACTTTTAAAAGAGCTTCAGTCTTTGGGACTTGATATAAGTGTACTCGGAGAAGACGGAAGAGAAGTAGAACTCAAAGAGAATACGGAATATGCAGATCTCAGCATTCACTCAATTATAGAGGGTGAGAGCAGACACCATGGAAGAGAAGATTTCAAGTCTGCAGGTTATAGTGAGCAGGAAGTAAAGGACGGCGAGTTTGTATCCGTTTCGGAAGATGCAGCCGATATGCAGAGTGCCGATGCTGACTATGATGGTGATATAGATTCGGGGGATGATTCCTCCTATAACGAAGATTCATTTGATGACACAGATAATTTTGAAGAATAATCTGAAAGTGGAGTGAATACTTATACAGCAGATGCCCTAAGGGCATCTGCAAAAATCAATGAAGTCGATTTATCGTTTTATATAGAAGGGAGCAAATTTTATGCCTGAAAACAATGATGCTTATCAGCCAATTTCTTTTGATGCAATTAAGATTGGTTTGGCTTCTCCTGAAAAAATACTGCAGTGGTCTCATGGTGAGGTTACAAAGCCTGAGACTATCAACTATAGGACATTAAAGCCTGAGAGAGACGGTCTTTTCTGTGAAAGAATATTCGGACCAAGTAAAGACTGGGAATGTCACTGTGGTAAATATAAGAAAATCCGCTACAAAGGCACTGTCTGTGACAGATGTGGTGTAGAGGTAACAAAGTCCAGTGTACGTAGAGAGCGTATGGGTCATATCAAACTGGCTGCGCCTGTATCTCATATCTGGTACTTTAAAGGAATTCCTTCAAGAATGGGTCTTATCATGGATATTGCACCTCGTATCTTGGAGAAAGTATTATACTTTGCATCATATATAGTATTGGACGGTGGAGACACTGCCCTCAACTATAAGCAGGTGCTTTCAGAAAGAGAGTATAGAGATGCAATCGACACCTATGGCTACGGTTCATTCAGAGCGGGTATGGGTGCAGAGAGCATTTTAGAAATATTAAGCAATATCGATCTTGAAAAAGAGTCGGTAGAATTAAAAGAAGCGTTGGTAGATGCTACAGGACAAAAGAGAGCAAAGATTATCAAAAGACTTGATGTTGTAGAAGCTTTCAGAAGTTCAGGAAATAAGCCTGAGTGGATGATACTCACAAATGTACCTGTTATACCGCCTGATATCAGACCTATGGTACAGCTTGACGGTGGTAGATTCGCTACCAGTGATTTGAACGATCTTTACAGAAGAATTATAAACAGAAACAATCGTTTGGCAAGACTTTTGGAGCTTGGTGCTCCTGATATCATTATCAGAAACGAGAAGAGAATGTTACAGGAAGCTGTAGATGCTCTTATAGATAACGGTAGAAGAGGAAGACCTGTTACAGGTCCCGGAAACAGAGCGCTTAAGTCACTTTCAGATATGTTAAAGGGTAAACAGGGACGTTTTCGTCAGAACCTTCTCGGAAAGCGTGTTGACTATTCGGGAAGATCTGTTATCGTAGTAGGACCTGAGCTTAAAATCTATCAGTGCGGTCTTCCAAAGGAGATGGCTATAGAACTCTTCAAGCCTTTCGTAATGAAGGAGCTTGTAGAAAAGGGAACAGCTCATAATATAAAATCTGCCAAGAAGATGGTTGAGAGAATGCAAAATGATGTATGGGATATCCTTGAGGAAGTCATCAAAGAGCATCCTGTAATGCTTAACAGAGCGCCTACACTTCATAGACTCGGTATTCAGGCATTTGAGCCTGTACTTGTAGAGGGTAAGGCTATCAAGCTTCATCCGCTTGTATGTACTGCGTTTAACGCTGACTTTGACGGTGACCAGATGGCTGTCCATTTGCCGCTTTCAGTAGAGGCTCAGGCAGAATGCAGATTCCTTTTGCTTTCACCAAATAACCTTCTTAAGCCTTCAGACGGTGGACCTGTTGCCGTTCCTTCACAGGATATGGTTCTCGGAATCTATTATCTTACACAGGAAAGACCCGGAGCAAAGGGAGAAGGTAAGTTCTTTAAGAGTGTTAATGAGGCGATTCTTGCATATGACAACAAGATTGTTACATTACATTCTAAAATAAAGGTTAGAATAAGCAAAAAGCTTGAAAACGGAGAAGTTTTATCAGATACTGTTGAATCAACAGTGGGCAGACTTTTATTTAATGAAATAATTCCTCAGGACCTCGGATTTGTTGACAGAAGTATTCCGGGAAATGAGTTAAAGCCTGAGATTGATTTCCTTGTAAAGAAAAAGCAGTGTAAGCAGATCCTGGAGAAGGTTATCAATGTACACGGACTTTCAAGAACTGCGGAAGTGCTGGATGATATAAAGGCAATCGGATACAAGTATTCAACTATTGCATCTATGACCGTTTCTATTTCAGATATGACAGTACCTGAGAGTAAGCCTGAACTTATAAAGAATGCACAGGCTACAGTTGACAGAATTGCAAAGAACTATGCCCGTGGATTTATTACTGAAGAAGAGAGATACAAAGAAGTTATAAAGACTTGGGATATGACAGATAAGCAGCTTACCAGAGACCTGCTTGACGGACTTGATGCATATAACAATATCTTCATGATGGCCGACTCCGGAGCGAGAGGTTCGGATAAGCAGATAAAGCAGCTTGCAGGTATGCGTGGTCTTATGGCGGATACAACAGGACATACTATCGAGCTTCCTATTAAGTCAAACTTTAGAGAGGGTCTTGACGTTTTGGAGTACTTTATCTCAGCTCACGGTGCTAGAAAAGGGCTTTCAGATACTGCTCTTCGTACAGCCGATTCAGGATACCTTACAAGAAGACTTGTAGACGTTTCACAGGACTTAATAGTTCGTGAAACGGACTGCTGCGAAGGCAAGGAAATTCCGTTTATGGAAATCAAAGCATTCTCAGACGGTAAGGAAGTTATTGAGAGTCTTGAGGAGAGAATTACAGGAAGATATATTGCAGAGACTATAACAGATCCTGATACGGGAGAAGTTGTAGTTAAGGCAAATCATATGTGTACTCCAAAGAGAGCCGCTGCGGTAATGAAGGTGCTTGAGAAGCTTGGAAGAGACAGCGTAAAGATAAGAACAATACTTTCATGTAAATCACATACAGGTATCTGTGCTAAGTGCTATGGTGCAAACATGGCCACAGGACAGGCTGTACAGGTAGGTGAGGCGGTAGGTATTATAGCCGCTCAGTCAATCGGTGAGCCGGGTACACAGCTTACTATGCGTACTTTCCATACCGGAGGTGTTGCCGGTGGAGATATCACACAGGGTCTTCCTAGAGTCGAGGAGCTTTTCGAGGCAAGAAAACCTAAGGGACTTGCAATCATCACAGAGTTCGGTGGTGTTGTAGAACTTAAGGATACCAAGAAAAAGCGTGAGATTATTGTTACAAACAATGAAACAGGTGAATCAAAGACATACCTGATTCCATACGGCTCAAGAATAAAGGTTGGAAACGGAGATGTATTGGAGGCCGGTGACGAGCTTACAGAAGGTAGTGTAAATCCACATGATATCCTTAAGATAAAAGGTGTTCGTGCGGTTCAGGATTACATGCTTCGTGAAGTTCAAAGAGTTTACAGACTCCAGGGTGTTGAGATCAACGATAAGCATATAGAGGTTATCGTTCGTCAGATGCTTAAGAAGGTAAGAATAGAAGAAAACAATGATGCAGATGTACTTCCGGGAAATTCAATGGATGTTCTGGATTACAATGATATGAATGAAAAGCTTATTGCAGAAGGAAAGACTCCTGCAGACGGTAAGCAGGTAATGCTCGGTATTACAAAGGCATCTCTTGCAACAGATTCATTCCTTTCAGCGGCATCATTCCAGGAGACTACAAAGGTTCTTACAGAGGCCGCTATTAACGGTAAGGTGGATCACCTTATAGGACTTAAGGAAAACGTACTTATCGGTAAGCTTATACCGGCAGGTACAGGTATGAAGAGATACAGAAGCGTAACTCTGAATACAGACGAATTCATTGGAGATGATGATGAGATTATCTTAAGTGAGGACGATCCTGCACTTCTCGATATCAAAGAAGAGCTGATAGCTGATGCAAAGGAAGCACTTGAGTCTGAGGAAAAGGCTTTTGAGCCGGAAAATGCTGAAGAGATTTCAGAAGTTGAAGAGAGTTCTGATAATGAAGAAGCAGATGCTAAGAGCGATGAAGAATAAAGATAGAAGGGAGACTGCCAGTGTGGCAGTCTCTTTTTGGTTGTTATATTTTAAGTTCTGTAAGGACATTTAAGAATATTACTATTGCAAAATATTTATATTCATCATAAAATAAAGCCAAGTGAACGGCACTTATTTTATTTCTATTTTCATTTACAAATATTATTTCTTGAAACAATTTCTTTTAAATCAAATCAGTAGCATTAACGGAGGTCGCATGAAGGGCAACAAAGAAAAAGATATTACACAAAAGACACTTGAAAGGTATAATGATGTATTCGCAGATATTATAAATGTGTTGTTATTTAATGGAAAGAGTGTGGTGACGGAAGACAGCCTGACAGATGTACTGCCGGGAAGTATTTTAAAGCTGGATGGCAGGATAAGGACACAGTATAGGGATATAGCAAAATATTGGCATAACAGTAAGATAAAATTATCAATGTTCGGATTGGAGAATCAGACAAAGCCGGAAAAGAGAATGCCGCTGAGGGTCTTTGGATATGATGGAGCGGAGTATGTCAAACAGGCCAAAAAAGAGAACAGTAAAGAAGTAATTTATCCTGTGATTACATTAGTATTATATTTCGGGTATAATAGTAGATGGAATCATCCAAAGAGTTTGTTTGAACTTTTAGAGATAGATGAAATGATCAAACCATATGTTAATGATTTCAAAATGAATCTATTTGAAATAGCATATCTTGACAGAGAAAAGATAGATATGTTCAAAAGTGATTTTCGGATACTGGCTGACTATCTGTTTCAGATGCGTGTAAATAAAAATTATGTGGCCGGTGATACAGTAATTGAACATGTGGATGAACTTTTAATGCTGATGTCTGCAATGACGAATGATTACAGATTTGAAGAAACTATAAACGAGGTGAAAGGAAAGGAGTATGTAACTATGTGTGAAGTACTTGACAGAGTAGAAGCAAGGGGAATAGAAAAAGGAATGGAAAAGGGAATAGCAAAAGGAAGAGAAGAAGGCATTAAAGAGGGTATTAAAAAGGGAATTAAAGAAGGAACTGTACAAGTCCTTATTTCTCTGGTAAAGGATGGAATTTTAAGCATTTCGGATGCAGCAAGAAGAGCCGGTATGAGTGAAGAATCCTTTAGAGGATATATAAAGTGAGTTTTATCAAAGGGACCATAGGATTAAAAATGTACAAATGTAAAATAAGGAGGTGAAAGTTCACATCCTTATTTTAGTGTTTATAATAATTATCAATGTTCGGATTGGAGAATCATACAAAGCCGGAAAAGAGAATGCCGCTTATATTTCGGGTATAATAGTAGATGGAATCAGCCAAAGAGCTTATTTGAACTTTTAGAGATAGATGAAATGATCAAACCATATGTTAATAATTTCAAAATTAATCTCTTTGAAATAGCATATCTTGACAGAGAAAAGATAGATATGTTCAAAAGTGATTTTCGTATACTGGCGGACTATTTGTATCAGATGCGTGTAAATAAAAATTATGTGGCCGGTGATACAGTAATTGAACATGTGGATGAACTTTTAATGCTGATGTCTGCAATGACGAATGATTACAGATTTGAAGAGACTATAAACGAGATGAAAGGAAAGGAGCATGTAACTATGTGTGAAGCACTTGACAGAGTAGAAGCAAGGGGAATGGAAAAAGGAATAGCAAAAGGAAGAGAAGAAGGCATTAAAGAAGGAATTAAAAAGGGAATTAAAGAAGGAACTGTACAAGTCCTTATTTCTCTGGTAAAGGATGGAATTTTAAGCATTTCGGATGCGGCAAAAAGAGCAGGTATGAGCGTTGCAGAATTTAAAAAGTATACAAACATGTAAAAATAAATACATAGAAAATAAATCAATATTATGTTACACTCCATATGAAACAGTTTTCATATGGAGTGCTTGTTTTTGGGAAAAGATTAGTATAAAAATCAAAAATAAGTACGGTTATTTATATGAGGTGAATACTTATGCAAGAGTTTAAAAATTGGAAGCCGCCGGTACTGCCTAAGGAGATAGAGCAGGCTGATGTACCTGGAAGCAAGGTTGTTATAACAGAGTATCATATTGACAGGGCAGGCAGGATTTTCCCTGATTTGCTTGAGGAGATTGAAAAAGTTAAGAGTAAAAACGGTAACGGAAAGGTTGTCGTATCCGTATCAGGTTGTTCAGGTGTGGGAAAATCAGGAATAGCCGCAGTGCTTTCGTATTATTTAAATGATATAGGAATAGGAAGCTATATTTTGGGTGGAGACAATTATCCACGAAGAATCCCTGAGTACAATGATGCAGAGCGCTTACATATTTTTAGAGAAGGTGGATTAAAAGGTCTGGTAAAGGACGGAGAGTACAATAAAGAACGTTTTCAAACAGTTCATAAGCTGCAAGAAGAGGGTAATGATGCAGACCCTGAAAATATAAAAAAATATCCATGGTACAAGTCATATATAAACGGTGGACGTAATGCACTTAAGGAGTATCTCGGTACAGGCAATGAGCTTGCATTTAAGGAAGTTGAGGATGTTGTTGACCAATTTAAATCAGGAGCGGAAAAAATCTGGTTAAAGAGAATGGGAAGAAGCAATACACAGATATGGTATGATGATGTGGATTTTAAGGATGTGGGTGTTCTTTTAATTGAATGGACACATGGAAACAGTGATTGCTTCAATGGAGTCGATATTCCGATACTTATACACAATACTCCGGCAGAAACTTTGAAATACAGACTTTTAAGAAATCGTGACTGCGGAATTGACAGTCCGTTTACAACCATGGTACTTGATATAGAGCAGGAATCACTGATAAATCAGGCACATAAGGCAAAGATAATTATTACTCCAAGCGGTGACAGACTAAGCTATGAAGAATATTGTAAATATATAGGAATGTAGGTGGGTAGTGTGAATAAAAATAATAACGGTCCGATGCTAAATGCCTATCCTGACAGTCTTGGTGGGAACTTAAGTGATATTGCAAATTTCCTTAGTAAAAAAGAATTGAAGGATGTATTTTCATCATTTTACATACTCCCAAGTCTTTTTCATACAGATCTTGACAGAGGATTTTCGGTTATTGATTACTCTTTAAATGAAATGCTTGCCAAAAAAGAGGATTTGGAAAAACTTGATGAACTTGGAATTGATTTAAAGCTTGACTTTATACTAAATCATGCTTCAGTGCTTTCAAAGCAGTTTCAGGATATTATAAAAAACGGCGAGAAGTCAAAGTACAGAGATTTTTTCATTGATTGGAATAAATTTTGGGCCGGATGTGGTGAGATGACTGAGGAAGGCTATATACAGCCAAAACCTGAGCTTATAAAGGATATGTTCTTTAGAAAGCCGGGTCTGCCTATACTGATGGTTCGCTTCCCTGACGGAAAGGAAGTTCCTTATTGGAATACATTTTATCAGGAAGTAAGATATCCTTCTTTAGATGCTGTGGATATTAGAAATATTACAGGAGTACAGTACGGTATTTCTGAGGGACTGGCAAGTTTATTGAATGAGAGTCTAAGAGATGGTAAATCGCCTGAAAAGATTTTAAACGAGTCAAATATCTACAGCAATAAACTTAGTAATGATCAAAAGAAAGAACTTTGTGACAAACTGGAGTCCGAGAGAAAATATCTTGGACAGATGGATCTGAATATCAAATCACCTCTTGTTTGGGAGTTTTATGATAATACTTTAAAGACATTGGCAGATTACGGTGCTAAGATAGTCAGACTGGATGCTTTTGCCTATGCTCCGAAAGAGGTGGGCGAGAAGAATTTCTTAAATGAGCCTGCTACCTGGGATGTACTTACAAAGGTGAGAGAATTAGCTGATAAATACAATGTAAGACTATTGCCTGAGATTCACGCAAGCTATGAGGAAAAAATCTATGAGAAGATTGCAAATAAGGGTTATATGACTTATGACTTCTTCCTTCCGGGACTTATTATAGACGCCTTTGAACAGCAATCAGGTGAAGTCTTAAAAAAATGGGCTGATGAGCTTGTGGAAAAGAATATACAGGTAGTAAATATGCTTGGCTGCCATGACGGTATACCACTACTTGATTTAAAGGGACTTATCAGTGAGGAAAGAATTCAGTCCGTTATAGATACTGTGGTAAAAAGAGGTGGATATGTAAAGGATTTGCATGGTCAAAAGAATGTATATTATCAGGTAAATGCAACTTACTACAGTGCATTGGGTGAAGAGGATAAGAGAATGCTCCTTGCCAGAGCTATTCAAATCTTTATGCCGGGAAAGCCACAAGTGTGGTATTTAGATCTTTTTGCAGGAAAGAATGATCACGAAGCGGTAAAGAGAGCAGGAGCCGGAGGACATAAGGAAATCAATCGTACAAACCTGACTACTAAAGAGATGGAAGCCGGATTACAAAGGGATATCGTTTTAAAGCAGCTTGAAATGCTTAGATTCCGCCACACATTTCCAGTATTTTCAAATGAGAGTGATTTTAGTATGGAATGTAGCGGAAGTAAGCTTTTTATGGAATGGAAGAATAAAGAGGAGAGAGCAGTACTAAAAGCCGATCTCTCAGACTTTAATTTTGATATTCTTGCAGAAAAAAACGGTGAGATAATTTATCAGTATAAATAATATAAAAAGAGTAAAACCCCATATTAAGGTTTTACTCTTTTTTAACCCTTGATACTGTCACCAAGCAGTCCTTTTATAAGAAATTTTTGAATGAAAATAAATATTATAAGTGTCGGAATCATGGTGATGACACTTGCAGCCATCTGAGTTTCCCAGGTTGTCTTATAAAGTGACTGATAATCTGTAAGTGCCATGGCTACAGTTCTGTTTTCCGGTGACAATATAAATGTTCGGGCAAAAAGCAGGTCGCCATAGGCTCTGATAAAGGCAAAAAGCCCTGTTGTAAGCAGACCCGGAAGTATCAAAGGGGCAAGAATAAATCTTACGCCTTCAATCCTGGTAGCACCGTCCATCCATGCAGCTTCTTCAAGCGTTACAGGTATATCCTTTATATATGAGTACAAAAGCCAGAGACTCATAGGCAGGCATACAGCCACATTTGCAATAATAAGTGCAAGTTTGGTATCAAGCAGTCCGAAGTTTTTAAATACAATATATATCGGTGAGGCAAGTATTACCTCCGAAAACATTTGAGTCAGAATGATAATCAAAAGCACAGTTTTTCTAAGTTTAAATTTATACCTTGCCACAGCATATGCGGCTAAAATTCCGATCAAAAGACAAATAATTGCCGAAGCTATGGAAACATAGAAACTTGTTAAAAGTGCAGGCAGAATGCTTTTTTCACCTATTAAAACTGTCTTATAATTCACCCATTCAAGTGGGGATTTAAACCATGTAGGTGGCCATTTTGTTATATCCTCATATTTTTTCAAAGAGGTATTTAGCATAATAAATATAGGACTGATAAATATAAAAACAAACACGGAGTAAAAAAACGTTCTTATAGCTTTGAATATTTTTCTTCTTAAAATCATATCAATCCTCCTCCACTTCCAGCTTATAATAAAGCATTGTAAAGATAAAAAGTATTATTACTACTACAGAGGAGAGTGCATATGCAGCTCCCAGATTAAACTTTGAAAAAGCTTGCTCATATATTTTCAGCATTAGAGTTTCAGTACTTCTCATAGGTCCACCGCCGGTAAGAACAAAGATAACATTAAAGGAATTGAATGTCCATATACTTACCAAAGTTAATGTAACCAGAAATACCCTCTTTATACATGGACAGGTGATATGAATGAACCTGCTTATAACACCTGCACCGTCTATCTTTGCACTCTCATAAAGTGAAGAATTTATATTTGAAAGCCCTGCCATAAATATCATAGAGACCATTGGAAGTCCAAGCCAGGTATCCACAAATGAAGCGGCAAAAAATGCCATACCCGGATTTGAGAGAAAGCTTATATTTTCATGCATCAATCCAAGTTTTTGAAGATAGAAATTCAGATAGCCGTAATTTCCATCCAGTATCCACTTCCATATAACAGCTACAGCCACCTGTTGCATTGCCCATGGCAGGAGTGACATAAATTTTAGAAATTTTGAAAAATACATATCACTGTTCATAAATAATGCCATGACAAATCCCAAAGACAATTTAAGAAAAACAGTAACTATAGCATATCTGAAAGTGAGTGAGAGTGTTGGAAGAAAGAATTTTGCACTGAAAACTTTCTTGAAATTTTCAAGACCTACAAAGTCCATTTCACCATTGATGATTGCAATCTTAAAAAAAGACCCCGATATAATGCGATATATCGGGTATCCAAATAATAATGCCACTACTACGAAAAGAGGCAGCAACAATATATAAGGTTGAAATCTTTTTTGAAAATTGGCTCTATTTGAAGAGACTTTATTTTGCGATTTCAGACTGTGCCTCATCTAATGCCTCTTTTGCTCCCATCTCACCTGTAAGAGCTTTTTGTACAGCAGTAAGGAATGCCTTGTTGAAGCTGTCCCAATCCTCTACCTGCGGCTCACTGATACCGTACTCTATGCTTGCGGCAAATGCCTGCATAAACTCAGTCTTGAATCTTTCATCCTCAAACTCTTCTTTCAATATAGGGAACCAACCGAAAGCCTCTGATACAGGTCTCTGATATTCAGGCTGTCCCATAAATTCTACAAATTTCCATGCGAGATCTTTGTTCTTGCTGATACTTGAAATAACATATGAGTCTGTTACCAAAGTCTCTGCCTTTTGCTTACCTTCAGGAAGTACTGCTACCTTGTAAGGTGCTGTATCGGCGGCCTTATCAAGTGTTTCCTTCTCCCATGGACCTGATACGAACATTGCAAGATTACCATTTGCAAATAATGTAGCCTGGTCGCCTCTTGCAGTGCTTACTACATCCGGAACAAGCTTTTCATCATTGAACTGCTTAAGATATTCTAAAGTACCCACATTTGCCTCAGTGTCAAATGTGATCTCACCCTTATCATCTACCAAAGCACCACCGTTTTGATATATAAAGTTTAAAAGCTCATCAGTTCCGCTTGTGATATCTGTAGGAATTGCAAATCCATACACATCAGGATTAGAGCTGTGAACTTCTTTAGCGGTTGCTAAAAGTTCGTCCCAGTTTGTTGGAGGTGTTTCTATCAGATCGCTTCTATAGTATAAGGCTCTTGATGAGAATGCCATAGGAATACCGTATTGCTTTCCGTCAACGCTTCCTGTTGCCAAAACAGACTCAACTCTGTTTGCTTTAAACTCATCTGTAATATGTGCACTAAGATCCTCAGCTATGCCGAGAGTTGCAAGCTGCTTTAATGTTCTTGAACCTGTAAGCATGATATCAGGTGCATCGTCTGCCTGATAAAGTGAAACTATCTTTGAGTTGAGCTCATCCCAACCTACTGAGACTATCTCAACTTTAACGCCTTCATTTTCCTTTTCAAAACCGGCAATACCATTGTCAAGCTGCTCTTTCAAATATCCTCCGTCATAGCCCGGAACCAATAATTTGATCACAGTATTCTCTGATGATATACCTGCTGTTGTAGACTCTGCTACTTCCTTGTTTGCCTCTGTACTTTCTGTTTTTGCAGTTGTAGAACATCCTGCTAAAAGTGTGCTTGCAAGCATCATGCCGGCAAGACTGAATGATAAGATTTTTTTCATAGTTTTTGTAAATTCATACCCTTTCTTTTGAAGTTAAATGCTTAAGAATTATATCAAATATATATATAAACATCTATATATATTCAAAAAAACGATAAAAAAGGTCTGTTTATTTATAAGACATATAATAGCATTTTAATTTTTGTATTAATATAGTACATATCGGTTGATTCGTATGAATATATAAAAACAGACTGAATTTGCTTGCTAAGTAATAGCATGAGAAGTTATCATTATAAGAAATTAATTGATAAGGGAAATATATGAGAAGCAAAGAAGAATTATTGAGGCTTATGGCAGATTATGTCAGAGATATGGAAGATGAAGCAATAGTTGATATTGCAAAGGAATATCTTGATGCAGGGTACCCGGCAAAAGAGGGTATACTTGACGGTTTGACTGTGGGAATGGAGGAAGCGGGAAAGCTCTATGATGAAGAAGAGTATTATATAGCGGAATTATTACTCTGTGCCGATGCCATGTATGCAGGTATAGATGTACTCAAAGGTGAGATAGAAGGAAATACCGATAAGAAGATAAAGGCTGTAATAGGTGTAATAGATGGGGATACTCATGATATAGGTAAAAATCTGGTGAAGATAATGCTTGAAACTGCCGGTTTTGAGATGATAGATCTTGGCAGAGATGTTGCAGTGGAAGATTTCGTAAAGGCAGCTATGGAACATGAGGCGGGGCTTGTATGTATGTCTTCTTTGATGTCCACAACAATGTATGGAATGCAAAGGGTTATAGAGGGTCTTGTAGAAAGCGGATATCGTGAAAATGTAAAGATTATGGTAGGTGGCGGCCCAATCACCCACAATTTTGCAATGCAAATAGGTGCCGATGCATACTCGGATAATGCTATAGAAGCAGTAAATGTAGCAAAAAGACTTTGCGGATTGGCTTAAGTAAATGAGAGATTTACGCTTCTGTTTTGATAATGAAAAATGCCGAATGGATGATGTGTACAATAAATTATATGAGGAAAATGTATATGAGCTTGACGGTATATTGCAGATTTTTGATAATAAAAATGAGCTAAACGCTATATATAAGTATCTGATAAAATATGCCGGATTATCGGATGAAGCAAGGGCAGTGATGAATGAGAAAATCAAAGATATAGAAGAAAAACTGCTTGAAAGAGTAGATACAGCCATATCAGACGGATATAAAATAATAAGTCTGGCAGATCCGCTATCAAGCATTGAATTTCTGGGTAAAAAGGGTGCGAAAGTATATATTGATACTATTTTGCTTGATCTTATATATAAAATAAAGCATTTATGCGAGAAAAACGCCTGTATACTTCATCTATGTCCAAGACTGAGCGCTTTATTAAAATCAGATGAAAATACCAGGTTTAAAGAAGTAAAGCTTAATAGCAGTTACAACTCTTTGGTTGAGGCTTTATTGTCGAATCATAAAGAAAGTATAACAGCCTTTAGATGTATACATTTTCGTGGCGAGATCGATAAGATACAAGCTATTAGATTGGATTAAAATATGAATGTATTGGAATTTTTAAGAGAAAAAAATATTCATATAGAAGCTGCATGCAATGGTCTGGGTGTATGTGGAAAATGCAGGGTAAAACTAAGAGATACAGATGCTTTGGAGAGTGAAAGAAAGCTCTTGGGTGAAGAAAATATAAAAGCCGGGTATAGACTTGCCTGCATGCATTCTGTAGATGAAGTTGATAAAGAGCTTATAGTAAAAGAACTTGAGGTTGATGAAAAGCCTGAAAATATAGTACTTACCGATAGTTTTATACCTAAAATCAATCATACAAATATAAGAGATAAGTACGGTATAGCCATAGATATAGGAACGACCACAGTGGCTATGGAGCTTATAGATCTAAAGAATTCTAAGATTATTTCAAAAGTTGCTGATGTAAATTCACAAGTCAAATTCGGCTTTGATGTAATGAGTAGAATTGCATTTACATTGGAAAATCCCGGAGGACTTTTGGCTTTACAAAGATGTATTGTTGATACATTGAATACACTTATAAATAAATTACTTGATGAGAGCAAGATAAGGAGAGAGGATATAGCAGAACTTGTAGTTTCAGCAAATACCACAATGTGTCATATCTTACTTGGAGAGAGTGTGGAGAGCCTTGGTAAATTTCCGTTTTTGCCGGTATTTATAGAAGTAAAAAGAGTATGTGCAAAAGATGTTGGTATTGATCTTGATGCTACACTTATAACATTACCGCATATATCAGGATTTTTGGGTTCTGATATAGTATCCGGAGTATATGCAAGCGGTATTTGTGATGATAATAAAGCTGAAAATATACTTTTTATAGATATTGGAACAAATGGCGAAATGCTTCTAAAAACAGATAAAAAGCTTCTGGCCACCTCATGTGCTATAGGGCCTGCGCTTGAAGGTATGAATATTTCATGCGGCATAAGAGCCGGAATCGGTGCGATAGATGATTTTCACATTGATGAAGACGGCATTTCTTATACTACTATCGGAAATACAGAGCCGACAGGAATATGCGGAAGCGGTGTACTTTCTATGGTGAGAGAGCTTTTAAAGGCAGGTTTTATAAACAAAATGGGAGCTATAGATAAAAAATGTCTTGATAGTAATCATAGCTTTATCAAAGCAGATGATTTCGGTAAGCCATTTATAAAAATAAATGATAATCTGTATTTTACAACAAAGGATATAAGGCAGGTACAGCTTGCCAAGGGAGCTATACTCTCAGGTATAAGAGCGCTTATAAAAAAAGCCGGTATTGAAACCGGTGATATAACAAGAGTATGTATAGCCGGGCAGTTTGGTAAGTATATAAGTATGGACTCTTTCTTTGGGGTGGGCCTTATGCCAAGTGAATTTGAGGGAAAGGTTGAATACCTTGGAAATACCTCTTTGACCGGAGCGTATATGGCTCTTCTTGATAAAAATGCGATAGAGTATATGACTGAAATCTCTGTGGAGACTGAGTATTTTGAGCTTTCAAAGCTTGAAGAGTATGAAAAAATATTTGCAAAGGCTTTGAGATTTGACTGATAATAGGAGAAAATATATGGAACTTAAGATTCATCCTAATGATAAGATGACACCTGTGGAAAGGGCAAAAGCAATAGCTGAAAAAAGAGATTATGACAGAATAATGATGGATCCTTTTTTGGGCGAGATAAAGGCAAGGCTTATAGGAAAAAATACAAGAGAGTATTGGAGAAATGAAGACAGCCTTGTAATGGGAGATATAGTGTCTATGAACCGATTCGGTCTGGACGGAATGGGTGTGGGTCCAAATGCCTATGGCATTGCAGAGGCAATGGGAGTAGTGCCGCATTACCCCGAGCAGGGGCTTATATATGTTGAGAGTCATCCTATAAACAGTATTGATGGGGTCAATAGGCTAAAGGATATTACAATTGATAGCGGAAACTTAAAGATGTATTATAATGCTACTGCAAGGCTACGAGAAATAGCAGACGGATTTTGTGGAGTAGGTGCTTCTGTATCGGGACCTATAACATTAGCAGGATTTGTACTGGGAACAGATAAACTTTTAAAAGCTATGATAAAATCACCTGATAAGGTGCATGAATTTTTGAGATATATAACAGATAATGTAAAAAAGGTCGTAGATATTTTCAATGTACTTGATATAGGTTTTTCAATGGCAGACCCTATAGCCTCATGTACTATGATAAGCCCCAAAATGTATAGGGATTTTGCATATCCATATACTTTGGAAATCAGTTCTTATATCAAGGAAAAATCAGGCAGAGCGCCAAGCTATCACGTTTGCGGGAATACAAAAAAGGTGTGGGAACATGTAAAAAATCTGGATATAGGCCTCTTTAGTGTGGACAATGAGATGGATATAGATGAAACTTGTAAGTTTTTTGCAGATTCAAAGATGATTGCAGGGAATGTAGCACCGGTTTACACCATCTGTAATGGAACACAGGAAAATATAGAAGATGAAGTAAAGAGATGTATCCTTGCGGGAAAAAAATGTAAAAAGGGCTTTATGCTCACTCCGGGATGTAACCTTCCCCTTGCAACAACAGATGAAAAGATAGATATGTTTTTAAATGCGGGAAGGAAGTATAGCTTTATATAATCAATATTAAAATAAAATATGTCTATGATCTATCTGCTGTAGTAAATATTATGGCACTTGCTAAGATGCAGGTGTCTTTTTCATTTCTCAAAGCAATTATTGACTGATAGTCGAAAAAAAGTATTGACAGTGAGTAAGTGAAGCCCCATAATAAAAATCGACTATTAGTCAAAAAAAGGAGACTGAAATGAAAAAAGGTGAAAAAAGAAAACAGGAACTTCTAAATCTTGCCTATCGTATGTTCATAGAAAAAGGCTATGAGAATACAAGTATTGATGAGATTGTGGCTAAGGCCGGTATAGCAAAAGGAACTTACTATTATTATTTTGCGAGCAAAGAAGCAACGCTGGAGGCGGTCATAGAAATGATGATAGAGAAGGAGAGCGCTGTAGCCAAAGAGCTTCTTGCGGCACAGCTTTCGATACCTGAAAAGTTGGTTTCGGTTGTAAATGCCTTTCGTCCGGATAAAGAGGAAGCGGTGATTACGGATGTTCTGGAAAGAAAAGAAAATATTATTATGCATGATAAAATCTGCAAGAAAATTGTAGAAGTGGCGGTACCGATTTTGGCAGAGATTGTTCAAGAAGGAATAGCACAGGGAATCTTTTCGTGTACGTATATTGAAGAGCGAGTGAAGATGCTCCTTGTTACGAGTCAGCATATGTTCGATTATGGAAATTTTGGTGAAAAAGATGTAGAGGTGTATATCGATATGCTGGAGAAGTCTCTTGGGGCAAAAACGGGAACCATGCAATTTATCAGTAAGGTCTTAGTAGAGGGGGCAAAGGAATGAAGGAAGAACAGTCAATGCATCAGAAAAAAATGAATCTTTTCTTGCGCGTGCTGTTTATCATTCTTATCATAGCGATATCCGGTGCGGCGATCCTACAGATTTTAGCACCGGAATATATGGGAAGAAACTCTGCGTATGGCATTTCTACAGGATGGCAGAGAGAAATCGGCTTTTGGAATATTGCCGTTTTAGTCATATTGATTACGGCGTATAGGCACTACAATTGGACCTATCTAAAGTCTATTTTGCTGGCTCTCATTCTCGGCGGAATCGGTATCGGAAGCAATCATTTTATCCATTATCTTAAGATGCATCAAATGGTAAATTTGATTGGCACGGTGGAAAATTATCTTCTGGTTCTTGCCTGGATAATCGGATGGAAAATAGAAGAAAGGAGGCAGAATTTATGAGAATATGCATAGTGGGTCTTGGTGTCATTGGCACAACTTACGGCTATGTGTTCCAAAAAGCAGGGCATCAAGTCGAACATTTGTTGAGAGAAGAGAAAAAATCGAAGGCACCGGAAAGTCTAAATATCAGTTTATTAGATGGACGTTATAATAAAAAAGGAGAAGAAAAAGCAGATCAATACAAGGTGAATCTTACCAAGCCGAATACAGAGTATGATTTTATTATTTTGAGTGTGGCAAGCGGGAAAATAAAGGATGCGATAGCGACACTTTCACAGAACCATATTAGAGGAAGCCTGATTTTATTTTGTAACTTTTGGAACAGTCGGGAAGAGATGAACGAAATAGTAGGTGCTTATCCTTATATTATAGGTTTTCCTACCGCAGGCGGAAGACTTTTGCAGAATAACTTGGACTGTGTTCTCTTTGACCATATTATGCTGGAAGGTGAGGGAAAAGCAGGGATTTCCAATTACAAAGCTTTAACAGATCTTCTCGCTTCCGCAGATTTGAAAACGGAGATTCCTCACGATATGGTGGAATGGATATGGATTCATATGGCTATCAATGCAGGGGTCACCTCTTCTGCGGCCCGGGAAGGGAAAATTGATCATCCGATGCAGCTTGCTCTTAATTTGATGAAGGATGCCCATGCCCTGTCTATTACAGTAAAGGTAATAAGAGAAACGATTCAGGTGGTCAAGGCGAGAGGAGTGGACTTAAGCTTCTATAAAAATGAACTTCTCCCGTATAGAATTCCGTCTACCTTTGCCGGAATTTTTATGAAACGAATGTTCAAAACGAATGAACTCACCCGAAGAATCATGACTTTACATAGTGATGTAGGGGATATGCTATATGGGTGCAAATGTGTTTATGAGACCGGGAAGTTAGAGCATCTTGAGTTACCGGTGTTTTACTCTAATATGGATAAACTTTTTATAAAAGCTGACAGTCTACTGTTATGAGAACTGTAGTGGCTGTATATATAAAAATACCGGCTTTATTTTAGAATAAAGCCGATATTTTAAGGTTTATATTTTATTGTTCTTTTGTCATTGAGGCAATCTTTTTTACAAGTAATAAAAATTCGAGTTTATTGGTATCACTCTTAATATCAGAGATTGAATTAAGTAATGATTCAACATCATCATAGCTTGACTTACCCTTAAACTCCGAATCACGAAGTAACATTCCGGTCTCCGCCACTGCAGAGGCGAACTTCATATTATCAGACATTTCCGTTTTTATGTCTTCGGTAGTAACAGGGTAGTTTAATTCTTTACTTGTTTCGGAATCAGGCTCCTTATATCTTACTGCAATATTTAAAAGGTCATTAGACTCTGTAACAGCACTGCTTTGGTATTTTAAATCCGAGCCGATATCCATTGGAGAGTCTTTATCTACTATCTCATACAATACGGTTACTCTGTGGACTGAACCTATTTCACCGCCGTCTTTGGTATCATCCTTAAAGTCCTCATCATCCATGATACGATTTTCATAGCCTATAAGTCTGTATCCCTTTATAAACTTAGGATTGAATTCCAATTGGAACTTTACATCCTTTGCTACAGTAAAGAAGTTTGCACCAAGCTCTTCTGAAAGTACTTTCTTTGCCTCAAATCTTGAATCGATATAAGAATAATTTCCGTTACCGTTGTCAGCCAGTGCTTCCATCTTATTGTCTTTTATATTCTCAGTACCGAATCCAAGAACAGAAAGGAATACACCGCTTTCTTTTTCCTTCTTTATAAGCCTTGTAAGTTCACCTTCACTTGTGATCCCGACATTTAGATCACCGTCGGTAGCAAGTATAACTCTGTTATTTCCGTCTGCTTTAAAGTATTTTCTTGCAATTTCATAAGCTGTCTTAATACCTTCAGATCCTGCAGTACTTCCGCCCGCTTCCAAATCTTCTATAGCAGCCATTATTTCTTTTGAGTCGGAACCCTTTGCACCTTCAAGTACAATCTGATCGCTTCCTGCATATGTAACTATGGAAATTGTATCATTTTCTTTTAACTGCTCACAAAGAAGTAAAAATGCATTTTTAACAAGAGGAAGCTTGTCAGGTGAATCCATAGAGCCTGATACATCAATAAGAAATACAAGGTTTGAAGGTTTCTTTTCAAGCTCATCCACCTGCTTGGCCTGCATTCCGACCATCATCAGCTTGGTGTCGGGATTCCATGGACAGGCGGAAATTTCGGTAGTCACCGAGAAAGGCTCACCTTCATTTGGCTGTGGATAGTCATAGTGGAAATAATTCAGCATTTCCTCGATTCTTACAGCATCAGCCGGAGGCAATTCTCCGAAATTTATGAAACGCCTTATATTTGCATATGATGCGGTATCCACATCTGCCGCAAATGTGGAAAGTGGTGAAGTAGCAACAGCTTTGAAGTTACTTTCGTCAATAGCATTGTATTCCTCAGTGTTATAATTTGCATCATAACTTACATAAGGAGTGGCATATTCAGCCACCTTTCCGGTATCATAAACCGCACCTTCCGTTTTAGGCTGTGGGCTTGAACATCCGACAAGTAAGGCAGGGGTGCTGAGGGCAAATATCAACATACCTGTACTTACCTTACAAAAACTTGATCTATTTTTCATATACTCATCCTCCTAATAAAACAATCAAGTGTAAAGCTTATAATAATAGTAACATTAAATACAATATAATAAATGTAGAAGAGCGTAAGTATTTATTAAAAATTTGGACATAATTTATTCATTAATCTGTGCTTCGCTTGAATTCAAATTATTTAAATAATAAGGTTTAGATGGTATGCATGATATAATTTTATATTTATCTTGATATTGATATATGGTGGTATCATAATATTAATACAATGAATGAAAAATATCAGGGGGTATTTTAGTGGCTGTCAATATCAAAAATGATGAAAAAGCTCTTGCAGGTGCCAGGTGCATTATTCAAAATTGGATAGAAGCAAAGGAAAATGAGGTATTACATTTTATAACCGATGAAAATCATATCAGAGAAGCCGATATTTTTGAACTGGCTGCCTTTGAATGCGGAGTGGTGCCAAAAATCACCATACTGTCATCGGATGGTGTGCAGTCAGGTGAAGTGATAGAAAAGATGAAAAATACCATGTATTATTCGGATGTGATAATAGGCGCCACACATTATTCCTTTATTACCACAGAGGCGGTGGACTATGCCTTGAAAAAAGGTTCAAGATTTCTTTCTTTTCCAATGCATACAAATGACAACAGCTCTATATTTGAGAGAGAATTTATCAGAATGAGACCAAAGACGGCTAAGAAGATGGGCAGGCCTGTAGCGGATAAAATAACAAAATCTGAGAGGGTAGTAGTGACAACAAAGAAAGGTACAAATGTTGCTTTTTGTGTTAAAGATAGAAAAGCCGGTATATTTGTCGGAAGCTGTACCGGGAGAGGAAGAGTGGCTTCTTCAAGCTTTGAAGTTTATGTTCCTATAGTGGAGACTATGACAAACGGAGCAGTAATAGCTGACGGTTCACTTGGATATCTGGGAGCTATAAAAAGTCCTATAGAATTGGTATTTGAAGCCGGATATCTTGTGGAAATAAACGGGAAAGAAGATGCCTCAAGACTAAAAAGATATATGGAAAGCTTTAATGATAAAGAGATTTATTGTGCTGCAGAGCTTGGTATAGGCTTAAATACAAAGTCAAAATGTGAGGGCGTATGCTACATTGAAGATGAGTCTACATATGGAACATTTCATATAGGATTTGGAAGGAATATAGCGCTTGGAGGAAATCATGAGGCAAAGGGACATTTTGAAAGGATAAGATATGAAACTATTATTGACAGCTTTTGATCCGTTTGGTGGTGATGCTATAAATCCTGCTCTTGAGGCGGTGAAGCTTGTAGCTGATAAAATCGGAAGATTTGATATCGTAAAGCTGGAAGTACCTACTGTCTTTAGAAAGTCAATAGATACAGTAGCAAAGGCTATTGAGGAAGAAAAACCTGATGTAGTTCTTTGTATAGGACAGGCGGGTGGAAGATTTGAAATAACACCTGAGAGGGTTGCTATAAATGTGGATGATGCCAGAATAAAGGACAATGAGGGCAATCAGCCTATAGATATAAAGATTTTTGAAGACGGAGAGAATGCTTACTTTACAACACTTCCTATAAAGGCCATGGTAGAGGCAATAAGAGAAGCAAACCTTCCGGCAGCTGTATCAAATACAGCAGGAACCTTCGTTTGTAATCATTTGATGTATGGTGTTCTCTATACATTAGCAAAGAAATATCCTCATATAAAGGGTGGATTTACACATGTTCCGTTTATACCTGCACAGGTAGCGAGAAGAACACCGGTGGCTCCTTATATGGCACTTGAGGACATAAAGAGAGGACTTGAAGCCGCTATAGCCGCTATTGATAAAAACTTTGATGCAGATATAAATGTAAACGGCGGTAAAGAGTTTTAATAAGTTTAATATAACCTGTTTCAGGAAACTGAAGCAGGTTTTTTAATACAAAAAAATTGTGCAAAACAAATTTATAAAATTAACAATTGTTACAGAAAAATATATAAAAACATACTATACTAAAAGAGTAATGAAGGTTAAAGCTTTTTACCATAAAGGAGAAAAAATATGGATAAGTTTTTAAAGAATATAAATCATGAAGAAGTTTTAAAGTTGGCTGATTTGGTTCAGGCAACAGACGGACAGGTGGTTTCAAAGACCTTGGCACAGAACAAGTATGTCAGCATTACAGTTTTCGCATTCTCAAAGGGTGAGGAGATTTCAACTCATGAGTCAGACGGAGATGCTTTGGTTACAGTGCTTGAAGGGACAGGAAAGTTTATCGTAGACGGAAAAGAATATGTATTAAATGCGGGAGAGAGCGTAGTGATGCCGGCAAGAAAGCCTCATTCAGTTCATGCAATTGAGAGCTTTAAGATGCAGCTTACTGTAGTTTTCCCGTTAGAAAGATAAAAAATTAAAAAAATTAAGTAAAGGAATAAAGATATGAGTGCAATACTGGGTCCAATACATCATTGGCTTTTTAGAAAGATAAAAATACAAAACGATTTAACAAATGTTTTAATAGCAACAGCAAAGGATAAGGGCTTGAATGTATCAGCTCTTGCTGATATAGATGAGAAGTTCGGTTCACTTCCTGAGGGTGATCTCGGAAATATAATAGATCCGACCAATATACATGGTTGGTTACAGGATAAGATAGCAATAGTAGAGAGAAGACTTGCATATGTCGCAAAAAATCTTACAGAAGGTAATGCAGATGCAATCGGTATTATCTGTGAGAGTGCAAGAGCTTTTGGAAAGGAAAATGCTATCGGAAGCGGAGCTTCACCTGTTGACGGGTTTGAGTATTATGAGAATATATTTGTAAGTGGAATGCCATGTGACGGTGTAAATATGATTGTAAATGAGGACAGTGATGAGCTTATGTGGCAGGAAACTGTAGATATTCACAAGCAGTACTGGGACGAAGTAGGTGCAAATGTAGCACTGTTTTATGAAATAAGAAATGCCATGATTGAAGGCGTGTTTGACGGTAGCGGTCTGACATACTATGCGTTGGGAAACGGCTCATATAAGTTAGTAAGGGAGTAATATGTACGGAATAGAAATTTTAGTAGATGAACACAAGAATATAGTAGAGTTTTGCAAGAGCATGAAGTCTATGTGCTGCTCAATCATAGAGGGAGATGAAGTAGATGCAAATCTCGTAAAAGAATGTGTGGCTTTCGGTAAGACATATGCGGACCACCTTCATCACGGAAAGGAAGAGAAGATCCTTTTCAAAATAATGCTTGAAAAGCTGGGTCCTGTAGCAGATAAACTTATCAGAAACGGTATGCTTGTAGAGCATGACCTTGGAAGACTTCATATGAATGAGCTTTTAGAAGCTGCCGACAGATATGAAAAAGATCCGTCCACATTAAATAAGCTCGATATAATTACAAATGCTGCCGGATATGCTACACTTCTTAACAGACATATAGGAAAAGAGGATGAGGTAGTATATACATTTGCCGAGAGAGCTTTATCAGCTGAGGACAAAGAGAGAGTAGATGCAGAAACTAAAGAGTTTGATGAAGATCCTGAGAATAAAGCAAATGTGGCTAAATACCTTGAGTGGTTTGAAGGCTTCAGAGCAAAATACCCTGCAAGATAATAAATATAAATAGAATTAAGAAAAGTATTTAATCATTATTTTATAGTGAGAGATGCTTTTTCTTAATTCTTTTTTATTACAAGGTTAAAAACAGATATAATAAAAACACAAAATGCGATATAAAACATTAAAGTTGTGATATAATTCGATTATTACAACAATTAATAATGCCGTTAATAGGTATACATATAAAAGTATAGTTGTTTAGAGGAGATGATGAGTTGAAATATTATAAAAAAATAAGACTTGCAAACAATATGCTTTGTATTATAAGAAATGCTACAATGGACGACGCTAAGAGTGTGCTTGAGAATACAAAGATTATCCGTGAGGAAACAGACTTCCTCCTTTCTTATCCGGATGAAATAAATTTTAGTGTTGAGGAAAAAGAGGAATTCCTTGAAGATAAAGAAAACAGCTCCTGTGAGATACAAATTTGTGCACTTGTTGATGATAGAATTATCGGTTTAGCCGGAATTTCTTCGGTTGGCTCAAAAGACAAGGTAAAGCATCGTGCAGAGTTCGGGATAAGTATTGAAAAAGCATATCATGGAAAAGGCATAGGCACTGCATTAACAAAGGCATGTATTGAATGCGCAAAAACTGCCGGCTATAGACAATTGGAACTTGAAGTGGTTGCTGAAAATAAAAATGCGATTGCACTTTATAAAAAATTTGGATTCAAGGAAATTGGTTGTAATCCGAGAGGATTTTGTTCTCGTTATACCGGATGGCAGGAACTTATATCCATGTTATTGGTGTTGGATTAAATATTGGGGTGTATTTGAAAAGATATATTAGATAACTAATGTTCACCTGATTAAATAACTATAAAAAGAGGATGTCGCATGCGACATCCTCAAAATTTTATCTGCTCTGTGTCCAAACACCGCTTCCGTCTACATAGTAGCGATTGTTATCAACCCACTGATTTGTAAGCATCTTACCAAGATTGCTTCCACCCTCTGTGCTGAGCCAATACCACTTACCTGAATATGGGCTCTTAAGCCAACCGGTCACCATATAACCTCTGTTATCAAAATAGTACCAGTTGCCGCCTATCTGCTGCCAGTTGTTTGTTGTATATGTTCTGTCGGCATTGATATACCACCAGCCTACATTGTCCTTTAACCAAGCGCCTGTATTACCTGCACTTGAACCGTTAGGTCCTGTAGAACTTCCGTTATTTGAACTTGACTGTCCGCCAAGGCTTGCTAAAATATCTTCATCTACATCAAACTCATCTGACTCTGTCCAGTTACCCTTAGTACCGTTGCTTGCAGCTGCACGAATCTTTACAGTATAGCTTCCCTTACCGTACTCACGGATCTTGCTGCGGAAGTCATAGCTTGTTCCTGATGTTGTGATATTGTCCTTGATTGAATTGTTACGATAAAGCTTTACTTCATACTGCTTTGCGTAATTTGCACTTTCCCATGTAACTACAGGACTGTCATCATCACCCCATGAAATATCGTTTACTTCCAATGCACCGCTATCACCTGCGCTTGTCTTTGGAAGAGTTACTGTGATTGACATATTTCCGCTTGTTGTAGAAACTTTAGAGATTGTAGCGCCCTTACCTGTAGCATCATTAAGTGTAATATTACCTGAAGGAGTTCCCTTAAATGTATAGTCCTCATCAGGCTTTACCTTGATAGTAACCTTAGGTTTCTTACCGAAGTCGGTGTTTGTAATAGAAGAGACTTTTACATCGTCAACTCCTGCACTGTCACTGTCTACATCAATGTTTCCGGCATTCATACCCGGTGCAAGATCGTAATTTATATTGATCCTTACATTCTGTACAACTGTCTTTGTGTTTCTGGCAAAAGCCACACCGGTCATTCCAAGAATCATGGAAGCCGTTAAAACAACTGAAGCCACTTTTTTAATATGGTTTCTTATCATATTTTCCTCCATTCTGCAGGTTATCCTGCGAAATAAATCTTTTAATGTTATGACTATATTCTAAAGTATTTTTAGTAGAAAATATAGTCCTTTAGACTTAAGTTTATCTTACTATATTGTAACTAATTTTGAATTTCGGCGAAAATAACAGAATAAATTTTAAAGAATAACGGAATATTATTTACGAAAAGGTATTTTATTGTAATTATCTGTATTCACGTGAAGAATTTAATTTATAAAATACTCTGCATTGTACTTGATTTCTTGAATGAAATAAGGTATAAATAAAAATATAGTTAGGTAAACCTAATTATAAAAATAAAATAACCTAATTCATTAGGAGGGGATAATATGTTTAAAAGAAATTTGAGTATACTTATTGCAGCCGCAGGAATGGCTTTATCACTTTGTGCATGTGCAGGAGGGAAAACTTCAGATACTAATGCTACTGCACAAAATACAGAGTCAAAGTCAATGGAGGAAACATCAAAAGCAAGCAGTGATACCATGAATAAGAAGAATGTGGTTGTTACAACTTCATTTTTACAGGATATGGTAGAACAACTTGCAGGTGATACTGTTAATGTAGAGCTTATAATACCTGCCGGAGAGGATCCGCATTTATATGTTGCAAAGCCTGAGGACTATACAAAACTTAGTTCTTCAGATCTTACACTTTATCATGGACTTCATTTTGAAGGTAAAATGGTGGAGGCACTTGAAGCTAAAGGCGAGGCTGTGAGCAGAAATTTTCCGAAAGATCGTATAGGAACAATGGATGAAGACGGACAAGTTATTACAGATCCGCATTTCTGGTTTGATATAGGACTTTATAAGATGGCTGTAGAAGCTGCAGGTGAATCACTTGAAAATTTGAACCCTGAATATAAGGATAAGTATGAAGAGAATAAGACAAAGTATTTGGAGGAACTTACAAAGCTTGATGAGTATGTAAAGGAGAATATTTCTTCAATACCTAAGGAGAGCAGATATTTGATTACACCTCATGATGCATTTAATTATTTCTCAAGAGCATATGACATAGAAGTAAAAGCACCTCAAGGTGTAAGCACCGAATCGGAGGTGGCAAATCAGGATATACAAGAAACTATAGATTTTATAGTGGAACATAAAATAAAAGCTATATTTGCAGAATCTACAACAGATCCTGCACGTATGGAAAAGTTAAGAGAAGGTGCAGCCGCAAAGGGAGCGGATGTAAAGATCGTAAGCGGTGAAGGAAATGAGTTGTTTTCAGATTCTTTGGCACCAAAGGGTGAAGATGGCGATACATATATTGATATGTATAAGCATAATGTAAAACTTATTACCGACAATTTAAAATAGTACCTTTGAGGTTAGATATGGAAAAAGTATTGATACATTTGGAAGACTTTACAATGGCATATACGGATATTCCTGTAATATGGGATATGGATCTTGATATATATGAGGGAAGTATTACTGCAATAATAGGGCCAAACGGCGCCGGTAAATCCACATTAATGAAGGGAATACTGGGGCTTATGAAGCCTATTTCAGGTAAAGTAAGTATTATGGGTAAGTCTTACAAGGAGGTATATAAGCAGATTGCTTATATACCTCAGACCACCACGGTAAACTGGAATTTTCCCACCACGGTAATTGATGTGGTGACAATGGGAAGATATGCGGGACTTGGCTTATTTAAAAGAGTAAATGCTTCTGAAAAGGAAAAAGCTTTGGAAGCATTGAAAAAAATGAAAATGGAAGATTTTGCATCCAGACAGATTTCAGAACTTTCAGGGGGACAAAAACAAAGGGTATTCATAGCAAGGGCAATTGCTCAGAATGCCCTTATTTACTTTATGGATGAACCGCTTGCAGGAGTTGATAAGAAAACAGAGAATATAATTATAGAAACAATGAGGGAGTTTAAAAAAGAGGGAAAGACCATTATAGCGGTACACCATGATTTAAACACCCTATGCGAATATTTCGATCATGTAATTATGGTTAATAAGCAGCTTATAGCAAGCGGAAGGACTGAGGAAACCTTTGTGAAAGAGAATATAGATGCGACATATGGGGAGTAGGCTATGAATATAAGTATTATTACACAGTATTCGTTTATTGTGGTTGCGATAGGAACAATGCTGCTTGCCATGGCAACAGGTATAGTCGGAACTATAAGTATTTTAAAGGGGCAGAGTCTGATAGGTGATGCTGTAGGTCATGCATCACTTCCCGGAATAATTTTAGCATTTATGATATCCGGAAGAAAAAGTTCTCTTATTTTAATGCTCGGTGCAATAGTGGCAGGCATAGTCGCTTTTTTACTGATACAGATTATTTCGGAAGGCTCAAAGATAGAAGCGGACACCGCAATGGCTGTCATTTTATCTGCAATGTTCGGTATGGGTATGGTATTAAAAAGTTATATACAGGGTAATCCGAAATATCAGGGCGCTTCGCAGTCGGGGCTTGCAAGCTATATATTCGGACAGGCGGCATATATACTAAGAGAAGATGTTTATATAATACTCGCTGTATCTGTCATATCTCTTGCCCTATTTATAGTCTTTTACAAAGAGATAAAGGTATATGTTTTTGATATGGTTTATGCGTATACAATAGGGATAAATTCAAGGCTTACCTCTCTTCTTATAATGATAATAACCATGATTTTGATTGCGGCAGGTCTAAAGGCGGTGGGTGCCATTCTTATAAGCAGTATGCTTATAACACCTGCGGTTACAGGTTTGCAATGGAGTAACAGTTATGAGAAAGTCTTAGTGATTGCGGCGGTAACAGGAGCCGTATCTGCCTTTTTAGGTACTTTTATAAGCAGTGCGGTGAAGGGATTTTCCACAGGACCAAGCATTATACTTATTATGTCTGTCATTGCTCTCTTTTCTGTATTGTTTGCACCGAGAGGTATTGTGAGAATGCTTTTAAATATTAGGAAGATGAGGGTAGGTAAATGATTGAATCTTTGTATATTCTTATAATAACCTCGCTTGCCTGTGCTGTTTTGGGAGTGTTTTTAGTGTTAAGAAGACTTTCAATGGTTTCTGATGCAATCTCACATTCCGTCCTTCTTGGAATAGTTATAGGATATTTTGTTACTAAAGATATAGGGAGTGTTTTATTAATAATAGGAGCAAGTCTTTTCGGTGTTTTAACGACTGTTTGTATAGAGTTACTGATAAAAAGTAAAAGAGTGACGGAAGATGCTTCTGTAGGTATAATTTTTCCGCTGTTTTTTTCGATAGCCGTTATACTTATTACAAGATATGCAAGAAATGTACATCTGGATACTGAGATGGTTTTGATTGGAGAAATTATACTGGCTCCGCTTCATAGAATAAATTTCCTTGGATTAAGCCTTCCAAAGGCTTTGGTACAGATGGTTTTTGTGCTTTTGATAAATACAGTATTTATAGCGGTCTTTTTTAGAAAACTGAAAATAAGTTCATTTGATCCTGTATATGCCGGAGTGGCCGGTATTGCAGGGGCAGGTCTTTATTATGTTTTTATGGCTTTGGTTTCATTTACTGCAGTTTCTGCGTTTGAGTCGGTAGGTGCGATACTTACAATATCCTTTTTTATTTCACCGGCTGCAAGTGCATATCTGATTTCAAAGGACCTTAAAATAACAATATTTTTGGCGGCTGTATATGCAGTAGTTAATTCTTGCATTGGTTATTTTCTTGCTGTAAAATTTAATGTATCCATGTCGGGAATGTGTGCTTTGGTTTCAGGTTTAACATTTATGATAACCATTGCAGTATATCCCGGTGGAATCATTACTAAGATTATAAGATACATTAAAAACAAAAATCGTTTCAGTAGGGAACTTTTGATTTTACATATAGATAATCATACAGGAAAGAAAAATGCTCTTGGTGAATTGGGATACAGTACAATCAGAGAGCATATTGCCTGGTCTGACAGTAAGCTCAAATATGTTTTGGACAAGCTGATAAAAAAGGGATATGTTTATCGTGCAAAAGAAAGAGGTGTATATTCCCTGACTGAAACGGGTAAAAAGTTAAGTGATGATATAAGAAAACATTACGGACTCAGAGTAAGGGAAAATGATATGGCTAAGATAGACACCGGTAGAGATGATTATATTTCAGCAATTTATGAGCTTATTGAGAAAAAGGAAATTGCAACAAATAAAAAGATCTCGGAGATTTTGGGAGTAAAGGCTGCATCTGTAAGTGAGATGTTAAAAAAACTGGTAGAAGAGGGTGAAGTATATACTGAGAACAAGTCGATTCTTTTGACGGAAACAGGTAAAATGAGGGCCAGAGCATTGCTGACAAAGCATAGATTGTGGGAATTGTTTCTGGTGGAATATCTGGGTTATTCATGGCAGGATGTCCATGAGGATGCAAAAGCTTTGGAGTATGTCACTTCAAACGGACTAAAGGACAGACTGAATGAATTTCTAAATAAACCTATGCACTGCCCACACGGAAATGAAATATACGAAAATCATCCGGAGACCGATAAATTAAAAAAGCTTTCGGAGGTATCAAAGGGTATTTCATGTCGCCTTCATAAAGTTGAAGATGACAGGGATTTGATTGAATACCTGGAAGAAAAAAAGATTGCTTTAGGAGATGAATTTGTGGTAAAGGATATCGATGATTTTGACGATTCGGTACTTGTAAGCTCTGCAAGTGAAGATAAGCATATTGCGGGGAAAGCGGCAGTAAGGATGATGGTGGAAATTATTTGATCTGATATTTCAGAAAACAAAATTTGGTGTAAGAGCATATAAATTTGTGAAAAGATAATATTAAAATGCAAAATGCCTGTGACAAGATAGTCACAGGCAAAATATTTATAAATATATTATTAGTCTACCTTTGGGCCGGCAGCTACTAAAGCCTTACCTGCCTCATTTGTCTCATACTTCTTGAAGTTCTTTGCGAATCTTGAAGCAAGATCCTTTGCCTTGATTTCCCAATCATTAACATTTGCATATGTATCTCTTGGGTCAAGAATCTTTGTATCAACGCCTTCAAGCTCTGTAGGAACCTCGAAATCAAAGTAAGGAATCTTCTTTGTAGGAGCATTCTTGATAGCACCGCTAAGGATTCCGTCGATGATACCACGAGTGTCTTTGATAGAAATTCTCTTTCCTGTTCCGTTCCATCCTGTATTTACAAGATAAGCCTTTGAACCGTTCTTTTCCATTCTCTTTACAAGCTCTTCGGCATACTTTGTCGGATGAAGCTCAAGGAATGCCTGTCCGAAGCAAGCTGAGAATGTAGGTGTAGGCTCTGTAATACCACGCTCTGTACCTGCAAGCTTAGCTGTAAATCCGCTGAGGAAGTAGTACTGTGTCTGCTCAGGTGTAAGGATTGATACAGGAGGAAGTACTCCGAATGCATCTGCTGAAAGGAAGATTACATTCTCTGCAGCAGGACCGTGTGATATAGGTTTAACTATATTCTCGATATGGTCGATAGGATATGAAACTCTTGTGTTCTCTGTCTTACTTCCGTCATTAAAGTCGATCTTGCCGTTCTCATCAAGAGTAACATTCTCTAAAAGAGCATCTCTTCTGATAGCATTGTAGATATCAGGCTCAGATTCCTTGTCAAGGTTGATAACCTTAGCATAGCATCCGCCCTCATAGTTGAATACACCGTTGTCATCCCAACCGTGCTCATCATCACCGATAAGAAGTCTCTTAGGATCTGTTGAAAGAGTTGTCTTACCTGTTCCTGAAAGACCGAAGAAGATAGCTGTATTCTCACCGTTCATATCTGTATTTGCTGAACAGTGCATTGAAGCAATTCCCTTAAGCGGAAGATAGTAGTTCATCATTGAGAACATACCCTTCTTCATCTCACCGCCGTACCATGTGTTAAGAATAACCTGCTCACGGCTTGTGATATTGAAAGCAACAGCTGTTTCTGAATTGAGACCAAGCTCTTTGTAGTTGGCTACCTTTGCCTTTGATGCATTGTAAACTACGAAGTCAGGCTTGAAGTTCTCAAGTTCCTCAGCAGTTGGCTGAATAAACATATTTGTAACGAAATGTGCCTGCCAAGCAACTTCCACGATGAAACGAACTGACATTCTTGTGTCCTTGTTTGCACCACAGAAAGCATCTACTACATAAAGCTTCTTGTTTGAAAGCTCATTCTTTGCAAGGTCCTTTAAGACTTTCCAGGAATCCTCTGAAAGCGGATGGTTGTCATTTGCATAATCTGCTGATGTCCACCAAACTGTATCTTTTGAATTTTCATCCATAACTATAAATTTATCTTTAGGGGAACGACCTGTATAGATACCTGTTAATACGTTAACGGCACCAAGCTCACTAACCTGTCCCTTTTCATAGCCTGATAATGCAGAATCTGTCTCAGCTGCAAATAATTCATCATAAGATGGATTGTGTACTATCTCTGTAGTGCCTGTGATACCATACTGAGTTAAGTCAATATTTGCCATAATAATCCTCTTTTCTATAATTCATTTATTTTGTTATCATGAAACCCGGGTGAAAAGGTATTTTTCCCCTTGATACAAAATATAAAGTTATGTACTCTTTCAAGTACAATTAACCTTATTAAAATATACATAACAATTTGGAAAAAAGCAATAATATTTTGAACTTTGTTAAAAAAAATACGAAATAAAAAAGCACTGAATAAGGCAGTGCTTTAAAATAATTAAAATATTATATTTTTGATATCTGTGAAATGGCATTTTCCCTGACCATCACCTTAAAATGTTCTTTATAATAGTCTTCACTGAATGTGGTAGCGGAAAGCTTCACACCGTATTCGGAAAGAATATTTGCGGCCGAGGCGAAATCCTTTTTATTCTCGTTCTTTTTAAGAACAAGAATAAATCTTTTATTTACTTCATCCTTATAAAGAGTGTTTTCGCCGGAATAGGTTTTAACAGCTTTGGCAGCCTCTATAAGTTCATCTAAAGTTTCAAATGAATATGCCCTTAAATACGGCTCTTTTTGAGATTCGCCAGCGTTATCGTCATCAAGATCAAGCGCACCCTCAAGAAGATTGTTAAACTTCATATCAAAAGAAGCAAACACATCATCAGCCATAGTAGGAGAGAACTTTGCAAAACGCGTATCAAGCTCGTCCGGATCGTCAACTTTTGTTACATATATAATAATGCTTTCATTTGAGAGAGGAACCGCCTCTATCATCAGAGGAGAGTCATCCGCATCAAATCCTACCTCATAAGAGGCTTTGCTTAGCATTTCCTGAAACAATGCCTTGGCATTGTCACTGCCGTAGGCCAATTCAACTACATTTAAATTTCTGTTTTCCAAATCCACATTTGACAGTGTACATCTTATCTGGTTGGTACTAATCCTTTCAATTCTCAAGGTATCACCCCTTTCTATAGGAATTGTACAAATATATTGTACTTATGTTTTACAATTATGTAAAGAGAGTAAGTGCCTAAAGAAAAGCACAAAAAAAGCAGGTGATGGGAATCGAACCCACGTATTCAGCTTGGAAGGCTGATGTTCTACCATTGAACCACACCTGCAAAAAATTACTTTGTCATGATATCAAAACGAAAGATAAATGTCAAGTGGAAAAAATAGAATAAATATGAATTTTGTGTATATTTTTTAATACATTCCTGTTTGTCTTAAAATATTTTAGAAATAATAAAATATAATTAGATAAGTATTGAAAAGGTTATAGAAAAATGTTAAAATACAAGCTACATTATTAGGTTTTTGTAATTAAAACTGCATAATTCAGAGAGGAGATTTACAATGCTACTAATTGGTAATGGAAGGGTAGTTACTGGAAATCAGGAACAGCCATTGATTGAGGATGGGTCTGTAGTACTGGATGGCAACACAGTTTTAGAGGTTGGAAACTACCGTGATTTGAAGGAAAAATATGCGGATGCAACTTTTGTGGATGCAAAGGGCGGGCTCATAATGCCGGCATTCATCAACACACACGAGCATATTTATTCTGCAATGGCAAGAGGCATGAGCATCAACGGTTACAACCCAAACGGATTCTTGGAGATCCTGGACGGCTTCTGGTGGACCATGGACAGAAATTTAGACAACGAGCTCACATATCTTTCTGCTATGACTACTTATATTGACTGCATCAAGAATGGTGTTACAACTATTTTTGATCATCATGCAAGCTTCGGTGAGATCGAGGGAAGTCTTTTTGCTATTGAAAAGGCTGCGAGAGAGACAGGTGTTAGAAGCTGTCTTTGCTATGAGATATCTGATCGTGATGGCGAAGACAAGATGAAGGCGGCTGTTAAGGAAAACGTTGATTTTGCAAATCATGCAAAAAAAGACGATTCAGACATGATTGCAGGTATGATGGGAATGCACGCAAGCTTCACAATTTCTGACAAGTCAATGGAATATGCTATGTCAAGAAAGCCGGAAGATATCGGATGTCATATCCACGTGGCTGAAGGTATTGAAGATTTATATTCATGCTTAAAAGTACACAACCAAAGAATTGTTGACAGATTATATGATTGGAAAGTTCTTGGCGATAAGTCATTACTTGCACACTGTATTTATATTAATCCACACGAGATGGATTTGATTAAGCATACAAATACATGCGTAGTACATAACCCGGAGTCAAACATGGGTAATGCATGCGGATGCCCTCCAACAATGGAACTTGTTCACAGAGGAATCGTATGCGGACTCGGAAGTGACGGCTATACACATGACGTTTTAGAGTCATGGAAGGTTGCAAATGTACTTCATAAGCACCATTTATGCGATCCTAGTGCAGCTTGGAGCGAAGTTCCGAAGATGCTCTTTGAGTACAATGCAAATATTGCAAACAGATACTTTAAGAAGCCGCTTGGAGTATTAAAGCCCGGTGCAGCAGCGGATGTTATCGTTGTTGATTATACACCGAATACACCTATGAACGATTCAAATATCAACAGTCATCTATTGTTCGGAGTATGCGGAAAGGATGTCAGAACTACAATTGCAAACGGAAATATCTTGATGAAAGATAGAGAGCTTCTTCACATTGATGAAAAAGAAGTACTTGCTAAGGTAAGAGAAGGTGCTATGAGACTTGCAAATAAGATCAATGGAAGGGGAAATGCATAATGGGCGATATAATGACACCCATTCCTTTTGATAGGATCATGGGAAGACTCCTTGAGGAGATGGAAAAAGAAGGCTCTTGTTACGGAGTAAAGAAGGCTTATAAGGCTGATAAGAATAAATTTTACACTATTTTCGGAAGAAAATTGGAGACACAGATAGGTCCTGCAGCAGGTCCTCATACACAGCTCGCACAGAATATTATCGCAGGATATTATGCAGGTGCAAGATTCTTCGAGCTTAAGACAGTTCAGAAGATGGACGGTAGAGAGCTTGCAGCTTGCGTTGCCAAGCCATGTATTACAGCTGAGGATGAGTGCTACAACTGTGAGTGGTCTACAGAGCTTACAGTTCAGGAGGCTTTTGATGAGTATATCAAGGGTTGGTTTGCACTTAAGGTTATTTCAAAAGAATGGGATCTTGGCGGTAGCGACGGCTTCCAGTTCAATATTTCAGTAGGATATGACCTTGCAGGTATTAAGCTTCCTAAGGTTGATAATTTCATCAACGGAATGATGGATGCTTCAGAAACACCTATATACAAAGAGTGTAAGGAATATCTTGAGAAGAATTTAAGCAAGTTCAAGAAGTTTACAAAGGCTGATCTTGATGCTATCACTCCTGATATTGTAAATTCCGTAACAGTATCTACATTGCATGGATGTCCTCCACAGGAGATCGAGGCTATTGCATCATACCTTATTACAGAAAAGGGATTAAATACATTTGTAAAATGTAACCCTACTCTTCTTGGATATGAAGTTGCAAGAGAGATGCTTGACAGCATGGGATATGACTACATTGCGTTTACAGATCTTCACTTTAAAGAGGATTTACAGTACTCGGATGCAGTTCCTATGTTAGAGAGACTTATGGCACTCGCTTCTTCAAAGAACCTTGAGTTCGGTGTTAAGATTACAAATACATTCCCGGTTGATGTAAAGAACAATGAACTTCCGTCACAGGAAATGTATATGTCAGGAAAGTCACTTTATCCACTTTCACTTCTTGTTGCGAGAAATCTTTCAAGAAGCTTTAACGGTAAGCTTAGAATTGCATATTCAGGTGGTTGTGATTACTTCAATATAGATAAGGTTGTCGGTAGTGGAATCTGGCCTGTAACAGTGGCTACTACTATCTTGAAACCGGGCGGATATCAGAGATTTATTGAGATGTCAGAAAAGCTTGAAAAGCCTGAGATTAAGGCTTGGTCAGGAATTGATGTAGAGGCTCTTGAGAAGCTTGTTTCAGATGTTAGAAGTGATAAGCATCACGTTAAGCCTGTTAAGCCGCTTCCAAACAGAAAGGCTGATAAGAAGGTTCCTTATCTTGATTGCTACATGGCACCTTGTGTAAACAGATGTCCTATCAATCAGGATATTACAACTTACGGAATCCTTGTTAATGAAGGAAAGTATGAGGATGCTCTTAATGTCATCTTAGAGAAGAACCCGCTTCCATTCATGACAGGTCATATCTGTACACATACATGTCAGAGTGCTTGTACAAGAAATCACTATGAAGAAGATGTGCAGATCAGAAGAAATAAGCTTATTGCGGCACAGAACGCATTTGAAAAGGTTGTACCTACTTTAAAGAGCGCTGATAAGAAGAACTTAAAGGTTGCTGTAGTAGGTGGTGGTCCTGCAGGTATCGCAGCTGCATTCTTCCTTGCAAGAGAAGGTGTGGATGTTACTGTATTTGATGAGAGAGATACCATGGGTGGTGTTGTTGCAAACATCATTCCGGGATTCAGAATTCCTGCTGATGATATCCAGAGAGACGTAGAGCTTGCAAAGGCTTACGGAGCAAAGTTTGTTACAAACAAGAGAATTGATGATATAAATGCACTTAAGGCTGAAGGCTTTGATAGGGTTATTCTTGCAATCGGTGCACATAAGGAGCTTCCACTTGAGCTTGAAGAAGGAAAGGCAATCAATGCACTTCACTTCTTAGAGGACTTCAAAAAGACTGAAGGAAAGATGGATCTTGGCGAGAATGTTATCGTTGTAGGTGGTGGAAACACAGCTATGGACGTTGCAAGAGCGGCTAAGAGAGTTCCGGGTGTTAAGAATGTATACCTTGCATACAGAAGAAATGCAAGATATATGCCGGCTGATGAGGAAGAACTTAACGAGGCAATTGAGGACGGCGTAGAGTTCGTTACACTTGTTTCTCCAAAATCATTCAAGGGCGGAAAGCTTGTATGTGCTAAGAATGTACTTGGTGAGCCTGATGCAAGCGGTAGAAGAGGTGTTAAGGAGACAGACGAACTTGTTGAATTACCATGTGATACACTTATCGCATCTATCGGTGAGAGTGTAAGAGGTGACTTCTACACAAGCAACGGTATTGAGATCGACAAGAAGAATCTTCCGGTACTCGATCCTGTTACTCTTGAGACAAATGTTAAGGGAGTATATGCTGCAGGTGACGGCGCTAAGGGCGCATCTGTTATCGTAAAAGCTATTGCTGACAGTAAGAAGGTTTGCGAGGCTATCGTAAATCATGCAATCGGTGAGCTTAAGATTTCCGATACTACTGACGAGAAGGTATACTCATACAGAGGAATCCTTGAAGAGGTAGAGGAGAAGAAGGCTGACAACAGATGTTTAGCTTGTGACTATATTTGTGAGAATTGTACAGAGGTTTGTCCAAACAGAGCTAATGTATATGTTAATGTAAAGGGTAGCCATCAGATAGTTCATGTGGATTATATGTGCAATGAGTGCGGTAACTGTGAGACATTCTGTCCATACGCTTCTGCACCATACAAGGATAAGCTTACATTATTCGCAAGTGAAGAAGACATGCTTGATTCAGAGAATGACGGTTTTGTAATCGTTAAGGGAAGCAAGGATGTTAAGGTAAGAATTGACGGACAAAATCTTGTATATAGAATAGGCGAGAGCAATGACAAGCTCAATTATAGATATGCTGAACTTATCGACACTATCTATAATGAATATGAGTATTTGCTCCTATAATATAGACTGAGATAAAATATGATATAGTTAAGATATGCCACCCTAAAAAGTGGCATATTTTGCTATGTAAGGAGATAATATGAAGAGAGTTTTTATTAAGGGTGGAAAAATAGTAAATTCCAAAGAAAGCTTTGTTGCCGATATACTCATTGAAGATGAGAAAATAAGCAAAGTATTTAAAAACGGTGAGGTAGCCAAGCTTGATGAAGGTACAAAGGTAGTAGATGCTTCCGGTAAGCTTATATTCCCGGGATTTATTGATGCACATACACATTTTGAATTGCATGTGGCAGGCACAGTGACATGTGATGACTTCTATTCAGGAACAAGAGCGGCGATAAGCGGTGGAACTACAACTATTATCGATTTCGGAACCCAGTACAAGGGAGAAACTCTTAATGAGGGCATGGACAATTGGCTTGAGAAGGCTAAAGATGGAGTATTCTGTGACTATGGAATACATATGTCAATCAGTGATTGGAATGAAGAGGCTAAACGCCAGTGTCAGGATATGATGGACAGAGGCGTTACCACTTTTAAAATCTATCTGACATATGATATTCTCCTGCATGACAATGAGGCTTTTGAAGTACTGCAAAGACTTAAGGAAGTAGGAGCTATTACAGGAGTACATTGTGAGAATGCCGGACTTATATTTGCACTTCAACAGGAATTTGTGGAAGCGGGATTACAGAACAAGGTTTCATCTCATTATAAGACCAGACCGGCAGCTGCGGAGGCGGAGGCTATTAACAGAATACTTCATCTTGCCGAGGTTGCAGGGAGCGATATAATTGATGTCCATCTGACCTGTAAGGAAGGACTTGATGAGATAAGGGCTGCAAGAGAAAGAGGACAGAAGGTATATGCGGAGACCTGTCCACAGTATCTTACGATGACCAACAGTCTGTATGAGTTACCCGGATTTGAAGGAGCCAAGTATGTTATAGCGCCACCACTTAGAGAACAGTCCGATATTGATGAGCTTTGGAAGGCTATTGCGGACGGAGAAATTCAAACTGTAGCAACAGATCACTGTTCTTTCACATATGAGCAAAAGAAACTTGGAATGGAAGATTTCAGAAAGATTCCGGGAGGAATGCCGGGTGTAGAGACAAGAGGTATTGTAATGTATTCCGAAGGCGTTGCTGCGGGCAGAATCAGTGTAGAAAAGATGTGTGAAGTACTTTGTGAAAACCCTGCAAAACTCTATGGACTTTATGACAGAAAGGGATTCATAGAGGAAGGCTTTGATGCCGATATCGTCATATTAGATCCTAATGCGCAGACTAAGATTACTGCCGCTGCTCAGGTTTCAAAATGTGACTATGCACCGCTTGAGGGTAAGGTTCTGAGCGGACATATCGACACAGTATTCTTAAGAGGTAGCGAAATAGTTGACAATACCAAAATCAAAGATACTCCTGAAGGTAAGTTCTTAGCAAGAAAGCCGTATCAGAAATTTTTATAATAATTAGTTTTTTAGACGCCATGATTTATTCTGTATTTAAATAAATCATGGCGCTTTTATTGATTTTATAGTATAATGCTCTAATATAGAAAAAAATGGTGTAGCGGATTGGCTCAAACCGTTACGGAATATAGAAGGGGAAATATGCGACTTATTGATACAAAAGATGCCGTAGGGCATATGCTCTGTCATGATATAACGCAGATCATAAAAGGTGAGAAAAAAGGTCCTGTGTTCAGAAAGGGACATATAATAAGAGAAGAAGATGTGGAGGTACTGCTTTCAGTTGGTAAGGATCATATCTATATCTGGGAAGTAAATGAAAATATGCTGCATGAAAATGATGCGGCACTTATGCTTTATGATATGTGTAAGAATGAACATCTTACAAGAGATCCGGATATAAAAGAGGGTAAGGTCGAGTTGATTGCAGAATGTGACGGACTCTTAAAGATAGATAAGGAAAGAATCAACAAGCTCAATTCACTTGGTGAGATGATGATTGCGAGTATACATGATAACTTCCCTGTAAAGGCCGGTCAGCATCTTGCAGGTATGAGAGTCATACCGCTTATTATAGAAAAAGAAAAAATGGAAAAGGCAAAGGAAATTGTGGGAGATAAGCCACTATTTGAACTTTTACCATATAAACAAATGAAAGTCGGAATAGTGACTACAGGTAATGAAGTTTACTACGGAAGAATAAAGGATACCTTTACACCTGTTGTTATAAACAAAATGAAAGAATACGGTGCTGAAGTTATAGCACATGAGATAAGCAGTGATGACGTGGAAATGGAAATAGAGTGCATAAAAAAGGTCATGGCTACAGGAGTGGATATTGTACTTTGTACAGGCGGAATGAGTGTGGATCCTGATGATAAGACACCTTATGCTATAGGACAGAATGCAAGCAGGGTTATTACTTATGGTGCACCTGTACTTCCGGGTGCCATGTTTATGCTTGCTTACGGCGGTGAAAATGAAAATGTAACCTTTATGGGACTTCCGGGCTGCGTAATGTATGAGAAGAAAACAATATTTGATATTGTATTGCCAAGAATTATGGCAGGGGAAAAGGTGGAAAAGTCTGATATTGACTGTTTGGGAGTAGGCGGATATTGCATGCATTGTCCGGTATGCATATTCCCGAATTGTTCATTTGGTGTGTCATAATTTTTTAAAGGAGCGAGGATATGGACAAGGAATTATACAAAGTTATAGCTGAGTCAAAGAAAAACGGATTAAGAACATTTGTATTTACATCATTGGGTGATAAAGATTATGGCAGTAAGGCTGTAATAAGAGAGGGAGAGCTTGTATGGATAAGTAAGGATACAAGCTTTTTCAAGGAAAATCTTGAACAGATAAAGGAAATAAATAAATCCGGTATGGTAGAGATAGCCGGTAACAGAGTATATGTAGAGCATATATGTAATACAAGCAAGATTGTAATTTGCGGTGCCGGTCATACAAGTATTGCTATGATTAAGATAGGTCAGATGCTTGGCTTTGAGATGGTAGTTGTAGAGGATAGAGAAGAATTTGCAGCCAAAGCAAAGAATGCAGGTGCAGACAGAGTTTGTTGTGAGGATTTTTCATCGGCACTTTCAAAATTTGAATCCGACTATGATACATATTTTGTAGTAGTTACAAGAGGACATCAGTGGGATAAAGAATGTATCAGAGAAATCCTTAAGAAACCATATGCCTATGTAGGACTTATGGGTGCAAAGAGAAGAGTCGGCTTTGTACTTGATGCCATCAGAAGTGAGGGTTATGATGAAAAGAAGATTGATGAAATCTATAGTCCGATAGGACTTGATATAAATTCAGAGACTCCTGTAGAAATAGCTATTTCAATTTTTGCCGAGATAATATCTGTAAAAAATGCAAAAAATAAAAATGTCGGCTATATAGACGGAATGCTTGAGAAGATAGAGAGCAGTGCCGAAAGAATGGTCATGGCTACTATAGTAGGAAAAAAAGGTTCAGCGCCAAGAGGTGTCGGAGCTAAGGCATTGTTTTTAAAAGACGGCAGCTTTGTCGGAACTATCGGCGGAGGAAAGGCCGAACATGACATTATGGTCAAGGTAGAAGATATACTTAAGAAAGAAGATGATATGCAACCATATTTATTAAATGTTGATCTTACAGATGATGAAGCGAGCATTGAAGGTATGGTTTGCGGCGGAAGAATAGAAGTACTTCTTGAACTTGTTTAAGATTAAATATGAGAGATTGTTACAATAGAAAAATTGACTATATGAGAATCTCCGTTACCAACAGATGCAATTTCAGATGCACATACTGTATGCCTGAAACAAAAAAAGTGGAAGAGACTCTAAGCCTGGATGAAATATATGAAGTGGCATTTGCGGCAAGCGAATGCGGTATTACAAAGTATAAGATCACAGGTGGTGAGCCTCTTATAAGAGACGGTATAGTTGATTTTATAAAAAAGCTTCATACCTTGGATAATATAAAAGACATTACAATGACAACAAACGGGTTTTACCTTGAAAAGCTCGCTAAGGATTTAAAGAAAGCGGGACTTTCAAGTGTAAATATAAGTCTGGACACTCTTAAGAAAGAGAAATTTAAAAAAATTGCCGGTGTTGATGCATTAAATGATGTAATGTCAGGTATAAAAGAAGCTATAAATGCAGGAATAAGTACAAAGATAAATACAGTAATACAAAAGGGTGTAAATGATGATGAGCTCTTTGATATTATAGAGCTTGCAAAGAATGATAAATTAAATATCAGATTTATAGAGATGATGCCTATAGGGCATGGCAAGGAATCAATCGGGATGAGCAATGTAGAGATCCTTGAAAGAATAAAAGAAAGATACAATGTTGCCGAGGATAATAAAAAGTATGGTAACGGTCCTGCAAAATACATAAAACTTGAAGGATTTACCGGAGCTATAGGCTTTATCAGCGCAATGCACGGAAAATTTTGCGACAATTGTAACAGAATAAGATTTACATCTACAGGAAAACTAAAACCATGTCTTTGTTATGAATCAAATATTGATGTAAAGGATATTTTAAAAAATACTGAAATCGGATTCGAAAAAAAGCATAATATATTAAAAGAAAAAATCAGAGAATGTATAGCAGGAAAGCCCGAAGCTCATGCTTTTGAAGACTTGTCAAAGATCAGTGAAATGAAAGATATGGTAGAAATAGGTGGGTAATGGAAAATAATATAGAAGTTTTAGCAGTATGTATCAGTGAGAAAAAAGGCACTGAGAAAAAAGAAGTAGAAAAAATTGTATTAAAAGAAGATTGGGGCATCGAGGGAGATGCACATGCGGGAAAATGGCATAGACAGGTCAGTTTATTGGCATTTGAAAAAATAGATGCTTTCAGAAAAAAAGGCGCCGAAGTAGATTTCGGAGCATTTGGTGAGAATATAATTGTGGGTGGCGTAGACCTTAGAAGTCTGCCTGTGGGAACTGTACTTGAAATAGGAGAGGCAAAGCTAAAAGTTACACAGATAGGCAAGGAATGTCACAGTCACTGCAATATATATAAAAAAATGGGGGACTGCATTATGCCAAGAGAAGGCATATTTGCGGAAGTATTAAAGGGGGGAGTTGTACAAAAGGGAGAGAGTATAAAAGTTATTGAAAAAGAAGAAGGTCCGTACAGAGTGGGTATAATTACCGTTTCTGACAGAGCTTCAAAGGGGGAATATGAGGATAAATCAGGTCCTGTGATAAAGGAATTGGTGGAAGCTGCCGGAATGGAGGTAGTTGATTATATTATAGTTCCGGATGAGAAAGGCCAAATAGCAAAAAAACTGTTGTATTTCAGTGATCAAAGACAGGTGGATTTAGTATTTACTACAGGTGGTACAGGATTTTCAAAAAGAGATGTTACTCCGGAAGCAACAAAGCAGGTTGTGGAAAGAGAAGTACCCGGTATAGGAGAGGCGCTTAGAGCCTATTCTCTTACAATCACACCGAAGGCTATGTTAAGTCGCCAAACTGCAGGTATAAGAGGAAATACTCTGATAATAAATTTACCGGGCAGTCCGAAGGCTTGTAAAGAGAATATTGAATATATAATGACACCGCTAAAGCATGGACTTGGAATATTAAGCGGTAGAGAGACAAATTAAAGATAAAAGGGAGACAGTTATGAGATTAAAGAATATTTGTAAGGTGTTTAGTGTAGTTGCAGCATTGACATTAGTAGGTTGTGGCGGACAAAAGGCCGCAGAAACCACAGCGCCTGAAACCACAACAACAGCAGAGTCAAAAGCAGAAGAGACTAAGGCAAGTGAAGAAACAACAAAAGCCGAGAACACAGCAGATGCATCAGCAATCAATGTATTTGCGGCAGCATCATTAAAATCTGCAATGGAAGAAATCATTACAGAGTACAATAAGGCTAATCCTGATGTAAAGATTGCTTTAAATACAGATTCATCAGGTAAACTTCAGACTCAGATTGAAGAAGGGTTTGCATGTGATATTTTCTTCAGTGCCGGAAAGAAGCAGATGGAGAAGTTAAAAGAAGGCGGATTTATCAAAGAAGGTACAGATGTTGATCTGCTTCACAATAAGCTTTGTATAGTTGCTCCTAAGAACTCAGAGACCAAGGTTACAGGCATTGCCAATATAAAGGATGCCAAGTCAATATCAATCGGTGAAACCGGCGTTCCTGCAGGTGCATATGCAAGAGAGGCGCTTTCAAAGGCTTATCCTGACCTTGGTATCAGCAAGGAAAGCACAGGTGCCGAGCTTCAGGAAAAGCTTGGACTTGAAGTGATTGAAAACTCTAATGTTACAAAAACACTTTTATCTGTTGTAGAGGGATTTGGTGAAGTAGGATTTGTATATGTTACAGATACTTATGGAAAAGATGATGTTCAGATCATTGAAAAGATAGATGAGAGCCTCACCGGAAAAATTACATATCCTATAGCAAGAGTAAACAATGACGAAGCTGATGAGAAGATAAGTGCCGAAGCCGACAAGTTCTATGATTACTTAAAGTCAGATGATGTAAAGAAAGTATTTGAAAAATATTTATATGAATAATGTTTTAGCACATTTAGACTGGAGCCCTTTTTTTATAACTCTAAAAATAGGGCTTCTTTCTACAATAATATGTTTTTTTCTGGGTGTGGGACTTGCCTATGTCAGTCTTTACATGAACAAAAGGATAATGGCGATATTTGACAGCATACTTACATTGCCCATGGTACTTCCGCCTACAGTAGTGGGATTTTTCCTGCTTCTTATATTTAGCCGAAGAAGACCGGTAGGCATCTTTTTATACAGTAATTTTCATATAAAAATAGTACAAAGCTTTATAGGTTGTGTACTGGCGGCATTCATTATAGCTTTTCCGCTAATGTATAAAAATGCCAAGTCGGCTTTTTTACAGCTGGATAAGAATCTTATATATGCAGGCAGAACTTTGGGGCTGTCGGAGTTTCAGATCTTCTTTAAAGTGGTATGTCCTATAACATCACCGTCACTTTTTTCGGGTGCGATTTTAAGCTTTGCAAGAGCGATAGGGGAGTATGGTGCTACATCCATGCTTGCCGGTAATATATCGGGAAAAACCTCCACAATATCACAGCAGATAGCTTATCTTGTACAAAATCAGAGTTATCTTGAAGCCGGAATATGGGTAGGTATTGTACTGTTTATCGCATTTTTAATAATGCTTTTGATGGAGTATATACAGAGGTAGTATGCTTGAATTAAATATAAAAAAGAAACTTAATAATTTTACTTTGGATATAGAATGTAAGCTGAACAGAAACAGAATAGGAATACTTGGTGGTTCAGGAGCCGGAAAAAGTATGATTTTAAAAATGCTTGCCGGTATTGAAAAACCTGATATAGGCTATATAAAACTTGATGATCGACTGCTTTTTGATTCTGAGAAAAAAATAGATATAAAACCTAAGGACAGACATATAGGATATTGCTTTCAAAACTACGCACTCTTCCCAAATCTTACAGTATATGAAAATATAGTTATAGGTCTCAGTAAGTCTGAGAGAGCTGATGCAGATAAGTATCTTGAGAAGTTTGAACTCACAAAGATAAAGGATTCGAAACCGAATAAGATAAGCGGAGGTCAGGCGGCAAGAGTTGCAATGGCAAGGATACTTATCAGAAAGCCGAAAGCATTACTGTTTGATGAGGCATTTTCTGCACTTGATATTTATCTTAGAGATCATATACAGGAAGAAATAGCACAGATTTTGGAAGACTTTGAAGGCAGTGCAATATTTGTTTCTCACTCAAGAGATGAGGTATACAGACTTTGTGACAGTATGATGGTAATTGATTCCGGTAAAATTTCAAATCTTGGAAATACAAAGAAAATATTTAAATACCCTGAGACAAAAATAACGGCAATACTTACAGGTTGTAAAAATATTTCCGATATAAGGTATATTTCAGATAATACTATAGAGGCTATAGATTGGGGAATAAAGTTTAAGTTTTTAAAAGAGCTGCCAAAGGATATAAATGCCATAGGCATCAGAGCTCATGAGTTCGTGCCTGTATGGGAAGAGACCGGTAATAATCTGATAGAGTTTAAATTAAAGAGTAGGGCAAAGCTGCCATTTGAGGATAATTATTATCTGTATACAAACGGAAGTTCAGACATTACCTGGCTCGTACAAAAGGATATAAAAGAAAAGATTGACAGCAGGGGATTGCCCAAATTCCTACAGATATATGAAGAAAATATATTATTATTGAAATAGAATGGAGAAGATATGGAATTTACACATTTTGATGATAACAAAAATGCGGTAATGGTAGATGTTTCAGATAAAGATATTACAAACAGAGTTGCGATTGCAACAGGAAGAATTACTCTTTGTGATGAAGCCATGCAGGCGGTGATGGGTAAAAAGATAAAAAAAGGTGATGTACTTACGGTGGCTCAGGTTGCAGGCATTATGGGACAAAAAAGAACTTCAGAGCTTATTCCCATGTGTCATAATATAAATCTTACAAGTTCAAAGATAACCTTTGAAATTGAAGGAAATGATATAATAGTATTTTCAAAATCAAAGACTACCGGTAAAACAGGTGTGGAGATGGAAGCATTGATGGGGGTAAATATTGCACTGCTTACCGTATATGATATGTGTAAAGCTATTGATAAGAGAATGCGTATAAGCGATATTCATCTTTTAGAGAAAACCGGAGGAAAAAGCGGAGACTTTTATTTTTAATAAAGAGTGAGGGTGTAACTTAGCTTTAAGTCGCACCCTCATTTTAAAATATTATATTTAAGTATAAATGTTTTATTGTGCCGGCTTAATATAAGCTGTAGCTACATAAGCCTGTCCGCCGTTATAATTGATAATAGACCATGTTGAATCATGTTCTCCTGCATAATCTACACTTACACCTACATTTAAAGTTGCAAGTATGTCTCCGTCAAGGCTTGGTGAAGAACGAACATGTAACCTTGCTGTTGTAACATACTTAACACTTGCAGCAGTCTCAGGTGCAGTCTCCGCACTTGTTTCTGAAGTATCGGTACTGTCTGATGAAACGGCTGTAGTAGTTGTAGTATTTGTTGTATTGGTTTTCTTCTTTGAAGGAACAAGTGATCTAAATAAAAGAATCAAAACAATAAGTATTACAAATCCTATGATTACCTTGGTCAAGTCTGCAGTGTTAACTGTAGGCTTTTTCTTGTTCTTTGAAGATTTTTTTACAACTCTTCTTCTTTGAGAACCCTCAGTACCTGTACTGCTTGCTCTTTTTTGAGAACTGTCATTTCTAATAGGTGTAACCACGGGTGATACACGGGTTTTTCTTGGAGAGTACTCATTTATAAATGTCTGTACTTCCTCCGAGAGCAATTGACAAGCAAAAGTTGCATTAAACTCCTCGTTATTATTTTCAAGTATCGCTTTATTTCCTATAGAACGAATTTTATGATAATGTTCAAATGAGTCATATGAAATAACATTACTTGTATACAAAGAATCTATAATATCGGTAATACTCTGCTCATCGTCATCATCACGACCGCTGAGTTGCTTTATTATGATTTCCAAAGTCTGTTTTGCCTTAATCATTGACAAGTTATACTCTTGAGCCGCCAAAAGCTTTTGGGTATCATAAACTCCGTTTTGAATCTGCTGCCATGCAGTATTGTTGGTTGAGTTTGCCATCAGGTAAACCTCCTATAAAATCGATTATATATCTGTGAATAAAAGTTCAAATACAAAGCTCACAGAAACCTAGCTTTATTATACAATATAAGCTGTATAAAAGACAATATTTAGTGAGAATTATTCGCAAAAAAGGAGATAAAATTTATAAAAAAATCGACTCTTCACAAGAAAGAGCCGATTTATAATTAAAATATTTTATTTTATGCCTCAGCGATGCACTCGATTTCGCAAAGAACTCCCTTTGGAAGATCTCTTACAGCGAAGCAGCTTCTTGCAGGCTTTGATGTGAAATACTTTGCATATACTTCATTGAATGCAGCGAAATCAGCAATATCTGCAAGGAAACATGTTGTCTTTACAACTTTGTCCATTCCTGAACCTGCAGCCTCCAAGATAGCGGCTACATTCTTGCAGCTCTGCTCTGTCTGTGCTGTGATTCCCTCAGGAACCTCACCGTTAGCAGGATTTACAGGAATCTGTCCTGATGTGAAAACAAGTCCGTTTGTGATAAATCCCTGTGAATATGGTCCTATTGCACCCGGTGCATTTTTTGTATCGATTACTTTCATGTGAATCTCCTTTTTCTTTTTCTTATATTTTATACTAATTTTTAGATTTGTACACCCTCTTTTTACTGTTGTATGTGAATTTTATTTGATTATAAATATTTAAGAATTGATTTACTGGTATTGATTGTAAAAAATTGATATAATTACATTATTATTGCTTCAAAGACTAAGCGTAACAGGAGGTTAGAATCTATGGGACTTATTTCAGCTATAAGCGGTGCCGCAGGAGGCGTACTGGCAGATTCATGGAGAGACTATTTCTATGAAGATTCGCTGGAAGGGGATATAATTGTAACAAAAGGTAAAAAAAGAGTGGACCAAAGAGGTTCAAATAATAAATCCACGAATAATGTTATTACTGACGGTTCTATTATTGCAGTGGCAGACGGACAGTGTATGATAGTCGTTGAAAACGGAAGAGTAAAGGATGTCTGTGCGGAAACCGGAAAATATGTTTACAGTAACACTGAAGAGCCTACGATTTTTGCAGGTAATCTGAAAGAGACAGTTAAAAGAACCTGGGAACAGTTTAAGAACAGACTTGTATTTGGCGGTGGTGCTACAGGAGACAGCAGAGTCTATTACATCAATACAAAAGAGATACCGGGATTTAAATTCGGGACTTCAACACCGATACCATATAGAATAGTTGATTCAAATATCGGATTTGATTATGAGACAAAAATCAGATGTCATGGCAGTTACTCTTTTAAAGTTGTAGACCCTCTGCTTTTTTATCAAAATGTATCAGGAAATGTAGACGGTGATTATAGACTTGAAGGACCTATGTTAGACCAGATGAATGCGGATCTTTTGAATTCACTTCAGCCGGCATTTGGAAGACTTTCAGGAATAGGATCAAGATACAGTGATATTCCAAACCATGCTATGGAACTTGCAGATGAACTTAACAGTATAATGTCAAGCAAATGGGGAGACAGACTGGGAATTGAAATCGTTTCATTTGCAATAAGTGGAATATCCATTCCACCGGAAGATGAAAAAGATATAAAGCAGATGCAAAGAGCAGCTGTTTTACAGAATGCATCTATGGCAGCCGCAAATCTTACTTTGGCTCAGGCTGATGCTATGAGAGATGCGGCAAAAAATTCAGGCGGTGCAATGATGGGATTTGCAGGCATGAATATGGCAGCCCAGATGGGTGGAATAAATGCAAATCAGCTCTATCAGATGGCTGCAGATGATAAGGCCAGGCAGCAGATGAATCAGGCCGGGCAGGCAAATACCATGCAGCAAAACGGAGTATCTCAGCAGGGCAGTACTCAGCAGGCGGCAACCACATGGACCTGCAGTCACGGACATGGAAACAATACCGGAAAGTTTTGCTCCGAATGCGGAGAGCCGAAGCCTGTGGCGGCTTCAATTCATTGCTCAGCTTGCGGATATACTCCAAACGATCCGAGCAATCCGCCGAAATTCTGTCCTGAGTGTGGAAAACCGTTCTAAAGAATGGAGATATTATGAATAATATAGATAAAGTAACACTTACGATACCAAAAGAGAAAAATATTGCATTGATTGCACATGACGGCAAAAAGCCTGATATTATAAACTGGTGTGAAGAACATAAGGATGTTTTGGCTAAGCATAAATTATACGGAACAGGTACTACAGCCAGACTTATAACCGAAAAAACAGGTCTTACAGTAAAGGGATACAATTCAGGTCCCCTTGGTGGAGACCAGCAGATAGGTGCAAGAATAGTGGAGGGAAAGATTGACTTTGTTATATTCTTTACCGATCCGCTTACTGCGGCACCTCATGACCCTGATGTGAAGGCACTGCTTCGTATAGTTCAGGTATATGATGTACCTATGGCTATAAACAAATCCAGTGCGGACTTTATAATAACATCATCACTTATGGATACCGAATACGATCATGATGTTATAAACTTCAAAGAGAACGTTTCACAAAGGGTTAAGGAAATGTCATAAAATGACTTGCAGAGAAGCCAGAAAGCTCATCATACCCTTTATACATGATGAGCTTTCAATGGAAGAAACAAGAGATTTTTTGCAACATGTAAGGGGTTGCAAAGCATGTATGGATGAGCTGGAAATCTATTATATTGTTGATGTGGGCCTGGATAAGTCGGATGGCGAAGATATCGATTACAATCTGACTGCAGCTCTAAACAGCCATATAAGAGAGGCCTACCAGAAGATTTTTATATTATTCATAGGTAGGGTGCTTAAGTATTCCATAAATACACTGATGTTTTTCGGAGTGTTTATTATTGCCATGATGCAATTACGAATTTGGTTCTTTTAGTAGGAGATATATGAAGAAATTAGTTCTGATAGACGGACATAGTATTTTAAACAGAGCATTTTACGGAGTTCCTGAGCTTTCAAACTCACAAGGATTACATACAAATGCGGTTTACGGTTTTTTAAATATCATGTTCAAGATTTTGGACGAGGAGGCGGCTGATTATATAGCAGTCGCTTTTGACTTGTCTGCCCCGACATTTAGACATAAGGCATATGCGGAATATAAAGGCACAAGAAAGTCAATGCCTGATGAACTCAGAGAGCAGGTTCCGCTTATAAAGGATGTGCTTTCATCCATGAATATACCTATACTTACCAAGGAAGGGTATGAGGCTGATGATATTATAGGAACCATCGCAAAGAGATATCAAAGCGATGAAGTTTTTGTAAGTGTAATATCAGGTGACAGAGATCTTTTGCAGCTGTCCGATAAACATATAAAGATAAGGATTCCAAAGACTTCAAAGGGTGTTACAACAATTCATGATTACCTTCCTGAGGATGTAATGAATGAATATGGAGTTACACCGAAGGAATTTATAGATGTAAAGGCTCTTATGGGAGATACCTCCGATAATGTGCCCGGAGTCCCTTCCATAGGAGAAAAAACGGCTACAAAAATCATACAGGAATATCATTCCATAGAAAATGCAATTGAGCATGTGGATGAATTAAAGCCGCCAAGAGCTTCAAAAGCACTTAGTGAGCATATAGAGGATGCAAAATTTTCAAAGATGCTTGTTACTATAGTGACCGACGCTCCAATAGAAACCGATATTTCGGATATGGAAGTTGGAAATCTCTATACCAAGGAGAGTCTTGAATGGATAAATAAACTTGAGTTTAAATCCTTCCTTAAAAGATATGAAAATGTAGAGATAGAAGCCGGTATAGAACTTGATACAACTGTAATTGACAAACATGATGCATGGGAGAGCCTTTACAATGAGCTGAAAGATTCAAAAGAATTCGGTATTTCCGTATGCCTGGAAGAGACAGCTATAAAGAGCTATCATGTAAATTCGCTTTATGCCATATCAATTACCTTGGAAAATAAATCCTATATCATAAAGGATATAGAAAATATTGCGGACATACTTGAGGAGATTATCCGTTTGGATGCAAGAAAGTATGTACTTTCATTAAAGCCTCTTATAAAGCTTGTAAAAGATATGAAGGCTGCAAAGAACTTCTATGATATTTCAGTGGCGGCATATCTTATCAATCCTTTAAAAGACAGCTATTTTGTAGAGGATATTGCAAGAGATTATATGGGAAGTGCCTGCTCTTCAAAGAGTGAGATGATAGGCAAGGCCAAGCTCAATGAAGTCTTGAGATTTAACGATGAAAAGGCAATAAATTATTTTGCAACAGAAAGCTATGTGGCACTTCATTCCGGAGAAAATATTTTAGCAAAGCTTGAAAGTTTGGAACTTACAGAGCTTTATGAAAATGTGGAAATGCCTCTGATATATTCACTTGCGAAGATGGAAAACACCGGAGTAAGAGTGGATGAAGAAAGGCTGAAAAAATATGCAGATACATTGCTTGAAAAAATAGCAAAGCTTGAAGAAAGCATAATAACAAAAGCCGGAGAAAGCTTTAATATAAATTCTCCAAAACAGCTGGGAGAGATACTTTTTGAAAAGCTCAAGCTTTCAGGCGGAAAAAAGACAAAGACAGGTTACTCCACTGCGGCGGATGTACTTGAAAAGCTTGCGCCTGAGCATGAAATAATAAGAGATATACTTGAATACCGTCAGCTTACAAAGCTTAATTCGACCTATGCTACAGGACTTGCGGGATATATAAGAGAAGACGGCAGAATACATGGTACCTTCAATCAGACAATTACCGCTACAGGACGTATTTCATCGACAGATCCGAACCTGCAAAATATTCCGGTAAGAACCGAGATGGGAAGTAAGATAAGAGATATATTTGTACCGAAGGAAGGCTATGTATTTGTGGACGCCGACTACTCACAAATAGAGCTTAGAGTTTTGGCTTCACTTTCAGGTGATGAAAAACTTATAGAAAGCTATCACTCGGCAGCGGATATTCACGCTGCTACGGCATCACAGGTTTTCCATGTGCCGCTTGAAGAGGTGACACCGGAGCTTAGAAGAAATGCAAAGGCTGTAAACTTCGGAGTGGTTTACGGTATTTCCGCATTCGGACTTTCGGAAGATTTAAGTATATCCAGAAAAGAAGCACTGGATTATATAAACAATTATTTTAAGATATATGGCGGTGTAAAGAAGTTTTTGGACAAACAGGTGGCGGATGCCAAAGAAAAAGGCTATGTAAAGACAATGTTTGGCAGAATCAGACCGATACCTGAGATAAAGAGTTCAAACTTTATGACCAGATCATTCGGTGACAGAGTTGCAATGAATTCGCCTATACAGGGAAGTGCTGCGGATATTATGAAAATATCCATGCTGAAAGTGGATGAGGCACTGGAAAAGAGCGGGTTTGATGCAAGAATTGTATTACAAATCCACGATGAGCTTTTGGTGGAAGTAAAAGAAGATGAGGCGGCAAAAGTTTCAGAACTTGTAGAAAAGGCTATGAAAGAGGCGGTAAGCCTTAAAGTTCCGCTTGAAGTGGATGCTCATATAGGAAAAACCTGGCTGGAGGCAAAATAATGAATATTTTGCTTTTGGGAGGTATAGGCTCCGGAAAAAGTGAAGCCTTAAATATACTTAGAGAAGAGCATTTTGCAAATATCATAGAAGCCGATAAGGTGGCACATTTTTTATATGAAAAAGACAGGGCAGGTTACACTGCCCTTAGGTCTGTTTTTGGGGATATTATACTGGATGATAAAAAAAACATTGATAGAAAAAAATTAGGTGATATACTTTACTATGATAAAGAAAAATTAAAGCTGGTAAACAGTATAATACATCCTTTGGTATATGAAGAAATCAAAAACCGACTTTTAGAGAACAGATTGAATGTGGTGGAGCAGGCACTTATGCCTGATAATAAAGACATCTATGATGAGATTTGGTATCTGCATACAGATATTGAAATCAGGATAGACAGACTTGTATTATCACGAGGGCTTGAAAAAGAGAGAATTGAGCAGATAATCGCAAAGCAGCCGAAAGAGTCGGAGTTTGAGTCTATTGCGGATAAAATTATACAAAATAACGGATCCAGGTCTGATTTGGAGAAAAACATTAGAGAGGCTTTGAGGTGATACTTTGAGACTGGTTAGCTTGGCAAGCGGAAGTGACGGAAATTCCACTTATATAGGCAGTGAGAACACACATATTCTGGTGGATGCCGGTATTTCAAATAAAAAAATAGAGACTAGACTGAATGAATTGGGGCTTTGCGGAAAAGATATTTCAGGAATATTTTTGACACATGAACATAGCGACCATATATCAGGTCTTGAAGTCTTCGTAAGAAAAAATGAAATTCCGGTTTACGCTTCGGAAGGTACGCTCAGATATTTAAAAGACAGAGATAAATACGCTAAAATTAAAGATTATTTTCATATAATACAATCAAAAAAATATACAAGTCTTGGAGATTTGGAAGTTTTGGCATTTGATATAGACCATGATGCAAATGAGCCATTCGGATACAGGGTGGAGTGCGGAAATAAAAAAATTGCGGTAGCTACGGACCTTGGAAGATATACAAAGGATATTGTGGATAATCTTTCAAATCTGGATGCATTACTTATTGAAGCAAATCATGATATCAGAATGCTTGAAACAGGTCCCTATCCCTATGAGCTTAAGAGAAGGATATTAAGTGAAAGAGGACATCTTTCAAATGAAAATTCGGGAAAGCTTATATGCGAGATCTTAAATGAAAATATCAAGAAAATCTTTTTGGGACATCTTTCAGATAAGAACAATCTTCCGGAGCTGGCTCTTGAAAGTGTAAGATATGAAATTTTTGCGGATGAGAGACCTTACAATCCTAAGGATTTTGATATAGAAGTGGCAAAAAGAGATGCTTTATCTGAAATTTGCTATGTGTAGTGTTAGGAATGGAGAATTTTATGAACAAGGTTATAATAACTGTGGTAGGCAAGGATACAGTAGGTATTATAGCAAGAGTATGTACATATCTTGCAGACAATAAAATAAATATATTAGACATATCACAGACAATAGTAAGCGGATATTTCAATATGATGATGATTACAGATATGGAAAATGCCACTGAAAAATTCACAAAAGTTGTTGAGGATTTGGATGCCCTCGGGGAAGAAATCGGAGTAAAGATAAAAGCTCAGAAAGAAGAAATTTTTGAATCCATGCACAGACTCTAGGAGGAAATATGCTGAATATGTTTGAAGTAATAGAGACTAACGACATGATTGACAAGGATCTGTTGGATGTCAGAACTATTACTATTGGAATAAGCTTACTTGACTGTATAGACACGGACCTAAATAAGCTTTGTAAAAATATATATGATAAGATAACAAATACCGCAAAGGACCTTGTAAGAGTAGGTGACGAAATATCAAAGGACTTCGGTGTACCTATTGTAAACAAGAGAATATCGGTCACACCTATCGCCTTGGTGGGTGGAAGCGCCTGCAAGACAAAAGAAGACTTTGTACAGATAGCAAAGACACTTGATAAGGCTGCAAAGGACCTCGGTGTAAACTTTTTAGGCGGATATTCAGCCATAGTTTCAAAGGGAATAACTGAGGCGGACAGACTTCTTATTGAGTCAATACCACAGGCAATGAATGAGACGGACTTTATTTGCAGTTCCGTAAACTTAGGCTCCACAAAGACCGGACTTAATATGGATGCGGTAAGGCTTATGGGTAAAATAGTAAAAGATACCGCAATTATGACAGCGGACAGAGATTCTATCGGTTGTGCAAAGCTTGTAGTATTTTGCAATGCTCCTGATGACAATCCTTTTATGGCAGGTGCATTCCATGGTGTTACAGAGGCGGATGCCATTATAAATGTAGGTGTCAGCGGACCGGGAGTTGTGCGTGCGGCTTTAAAGAGAGCCGAAGGCGAAAACTTTGAGGTGCTTTGTGAGACTATAAAAAAGACAGCATTTAAGATTACAAGAGTCGGACAGCTTGTGGCAAGAGAAGCGTCAAAAAGACTTGGTATTCCTTTCGGAATAATAGATCTTTCATTGGCACCGACACCTTCCGTAGGAGATTCCGTAGCTGAAATACTTGAAGAAATCGGACTTGAAAGAGTAGGTGCACCGGGAACTACAGCGGCACTTGCACTTTTAAACGATCAGGTGAAAAAGGGAGGTGTTATGGCATCTTCATATGTAGGAGGACTTTCAGGCGCATTTATTCCTGTATCGGAGGATCAGGGTATGATAGATGCGGTGAATGCCGGAGCTTTGACTCTGGAAAAGCTTGAAGCAATGACCTGCGTATGCTCTGTAGGTCTTGATATGATTGCTATACCCGGAGATACTTCGGAAGAGACAATAGCAGGTATTATTGCGGATGAGGCCGCTATCGGTATGATAAATCAAAAGACTACCGCAGTAAGACTTATACCTGTTATCGGTAAAGGAGAGGGAGAAGTGGTAGAGTTTGGAGGACTTTTAGGCTATGCGCCTATAATGCCTGTAAACAGCTTCTCATGTGAGAAATTTGTAAACAGAGGCGGCAGAATACCTGCACCTATACATAGTTTTAAAAACTAAATTTAATATCAAAAAACAGGCATATATCATTGATATGCCTGTTTTTTAAATTCAATTCATATTACTTCAACATCTTAAATCCCGGGAAGTAGCGGAAGATTACCTTTGCAATTATTTTCTCTTTATATACATATGGGTGTACCCATCTTCTGGAGTCTGCAGAATTGTTTCGGTTATCACCTAAACAAAAGTAAGCTCCGTCAGGTACTTCAAAATGCATATCGGCCTCGGGTATCATAGGCTCCTTTATATAATCTTCTTCAAGCGGAGTTTCGGAATTGTTCAAATACACTTTGCCGTCCTTGATATCTACAATATCTCCCGGCTCACCGATAATTCTCTTTACATAGTATAGACTCTCATCATCAGGGAATTTAAATATTATGATATCCCCACGCTTCGGTTCCTGGAAAAGATAAGTGAGTCTGAATCCGACAACTCTGTCCCCTGTCATTATAGTATTTTCCATAGACGCAGACGGAACTCTCGAATTTGCTATAATAAAAAGGTTTAAAACAAGCGCTATCACAGCAGCTACCACTATTATAGAAATCCAACTGAAAATTTCTTTTACAACGTCAAAATCTGAATTGTTATTCATCATCTTCTCCAATCTAATTTTCTCTCACAATTTTTTCTTTATTTGAACTCATACTATTTTACGATAATTGAATTTATAATACAACCAAATGATAAAATAATTATGAAAATAATAATAAACATATTTTGGAATACTTTAAACATCTTGTGTTTTGTTTTATGGTATAATAATAGAAGTAAAAAAGTATAATGATGTATAAAAATAATAAGTAATAATAGTCATATTTAAACAGTGTAGTTTATAACATTTACTTTCATGTTTTGCAAAAGAATAGTATAATCTATATAAATGTTATGGAGCGGATAAGTAGGCAGTATATTATCTGAACTGTTACTCATAATGTTAGAAGGAAGGGTTAGGCTATGGATAAGAATTTATATGATTTGATGGATTGGGCAGCGATAGAGGAGATCACTTATTCAGAATGTGACAGACCAAAAAAGATTCTCGGTTCACATAGAGTGGATGGCGGTTTTTTGGTTCAGGCTTTTATACCAAGTGCAAAAGAGATGGCGTTGTTGATTGACGGGAACAAAAATCCTGTTGCAATGCAATGCATGGATGAAGCCGGATTTTTTGCATGCTTTGTGGGAAGAAAGCAGGAGTTTAAATATAAATTTATAGTTAAATATGATAATGAAGCAGAACAGACCATATCAGATCCGTATTCCTTTGACAGTATATACTCCGAGGAAGATTTATCAAAATTTGATGCAGGAATCAACTATGAAATCTATGAAAAAATGGGTGCAAAGCCTATGACAATCTCAGGAGTGGAGGGTGTAAACTTCTCGGTGTGGGCACCTGAAGCTATGAGAGTATCTGTTGTAGGTGACTTTAACCTTTGGGACGGCAGAAGACATCAGATGGAGAGACTCGGTGATTTCGGGGTTTTTGAAATATTTATACCGGGAGTAAGTGTAGGCAGTCTTTATAAATTTGAAATAAAGACAAAAAAGGGAGAGCCTATGTTAAAGTCTGATCCTTATGCATTTTATTCAGAGCTTAGACCGAATACTGCAAGTATAGTTGCGGATATTTCAGGCTTTGAATGGAGTGATGAGGCTTGGATGAAAGACAGAGAAAATATCCAATCTACAAAGATGAATGAATCTGCAGCAATGAATATCTATGAATTACACCTTGGTTCATGGATAAGAAAAGAAATGCAGTATGATGAGAACGGTGAGGAAGTAAACGGCTCTGTATTCTATAATTATCGTGAGATAGCACATAAACTTTCTGTTTACGTAAAGAAGATGAATTATACTCATGTGGAGATTATGCCTGTAATGGAGCATCCGCTTGATGCAAGTTGGGGCTATCAGGTGACAGGATATTACAGTCCTACAAGCAGATACGGTACACCGGATGATTTCATGTACTTTATAAACTATTTACATAAGAAGGGAATCGGAGTAATACTTGATTGGGTACCTGCTCATTTCCCAAGAGATTTGCACGGCCTTGCATGTTTTGACGGTAGTCATTTGTATGAGCATGCAGATCCCAGACAGGGAGCACATCCGCATTGGGGTACATTGATATATAATTATGCAAGACCTCAGGTAAGCAACTTCCTTATCTCAAATGCACTTTTCTGGGCTGATAAATACCATGTTGACGGTATAAGAATGGATGCGGTAGCTTCGATGCTCTATCTTGACTACGGTAAGAACTCGGGAGAGTGGGTTGCAAATATATATGGCGGCAATGAAAATCTGGATGCTATAGAGTTCTTAAAGCATCTGAATTCAATTTACAAAAAGAAAAATCCTTCAAGCCTTTTGATAGCCGAGGAGTCTACAGCATGGCCTAAAGTAAGCGGTGATTTAAATGAAGGCGGACTTGGATTTGACTATAAGTGGAATATGGGTTGGATGAATGACTTCCTTGAGTTTATGAAGCTTGACCCATATTTTAGAAGCGGAGATTATAATGCTTTGACATTCTCACTTTTCTATCACTACAGTGAGAACTTTATTCTTGTTTTAAGTCATGATGAGGTGGTTCACGGTAAGGCTACTCTTGCAGGAAAGATGCCGGGAGCAACTCAGGAAGAAAAGTTTGCAAACTTAAGAGCGGCATACGGATATATGATGACTCATCCGGGAAAGAAGCTTCTTTTTATGGGACAGGAATTCGGTCAGATGAATGAGTGGAATGAAAATGTATCACTTGAGTGGAATCTGCTAGATTACGATATTCACAGTAAGATGCAAAAGTATTCAAAGGCTTTGAATAAACTGTATCTGGATTATCCTGCACTGTATAAGCTTGATTATAATCCTGACGGATTCGAGTGGATAAACTGTACATCAAAGGATGAGAGTACGGTTGTATTCCTTAGAAAGACCGAGAATGAGGAAGACACATTGGTTGTGGTATGCAATTTCACACCGGTTGTTTATGAAAGAGAAATCGGTGTTCCATATAAGGGAACATATACCGAGATCTTCAATTCAGATGATAAGAAGTATGGCGGAAGCGGAGTCGGAAATAAGAGAGCGAAGAAATCTGTTAAGAAAAAAGTGGACGGCAGAGAAAATTCACTTAAGATAAAGGTTCCTCCAATGGCTACAATAGTATTTAAGTGGGCGAAATAGTGGATTTTTATAATATATTAAAAAGCTTTACCGGAATTTATATGACCGGTGAAATAAGTTCAAGTTTACCGAGTATTTCTGAAAGTGAAGTTGCCGAGTCTGTAGCACAGGATATAGAAAAGCTTAAACCAAGTGTTATGATGCAGACTTTAAAAGAGCTTTCTCCGGTATTATTGGCAATAGCCTATAATATTGTAATAGTGATAATTACATTTATTATTGCCGGTCAGGTGATAAAATTTTTATCACGAATGCTTGAAAAGTTTCTGAAAAAGATAAATGTTGATTTGACTGTAAGAAAGTTTCTTCTGTCTACGCTGAAAGTATTACTGTACGCCATGGTAGTACTTGGACTGGCCGGGAGACTGGGAGTAAATCAGGGCAGTGTGGTAGCGATACTTGGTTCTGCAGGTGTTGCGATAGGACTTGCATGGCAGGGAAGCTTAAGCAACTTTGCAGGTGGAATGATAATACTTGTCAGCAGGCCTTTTGTCAGAGGTGATTATATAATTACACCGAAGGCCGAGGGTATTGTAGATACAATAGGAGTAATATATACAATACTTTTGACGGCCGATAATAAGAGAATATCCATACCCAACGGTGCGCTTGCAAACGATGTTATAACAAATGTTACTGCAAATGATACCAGGAGAATAGATATTCAAGTAGGTGTGTCATATGATTCCGATATCAGAAAGGCAAAGAAGCTTATAAAAGACGCCATTGATGAAAACGGGCTGATATTAAAAAATAAAGAGATTTTAACATATGTTAGCGATTTGGCATCATCTGCCGTAATCCTTGGTGGAAGAGCCTGGTGTAAGACTGATGATTATTGGACCGTCAAATGGGGCCTTATAGAAGAAATTAAGGTTAAATTTGATAAAAACGGAATAGAGATTCCTTACAATCAGTTGGAAGTACATTTAAAAGACAATTCTTACGATAAATAAATTTTTACAAGAGCTGTTATACAAAAGTCTATAATATGAGTTGAGCAGATGATCAATATATATTATAGAATTTGATTGGTATAGCGGCTCTTTTTATATAAGTATAAAATATTTCTATACTATAGTAGAGAGATAATGTATTGATAATTACACTTTATCATGGTAGTAAAATAAAGTGTTGACAGATATACTTTAGTATGCTACCATAATGAACTATAAAGAGAAAAAGAAAGTCAAAGAAAGTTATGAGGTGTATTTATGAAAAAAATTTATTTACTTGGAATCTTAGCAACAATTATGTTAGCAGGTTGTTCATCAGCAAAGACTGCAGAGAGCACTTCAGCATCAGCCGATACAAGCGCAGTGGAGAGCAAGGCGGATGAGACCACCACAGCGGCATCAGAAAATAAGACTACTTTTACAGTTGGATTTGATCAGGACTTTCCACCTATGGGCTTTGTAGGAGACGACGGAGAGTTCACAGGATTTGACCTTGAGCTTGCCGCAGAGGTTGCAAAGAGAATGGGCAAGGAGATCAAATATCAGCCTATATCATGGGATGCAAAGGATATGGAGCTTACATCGGGAAATATTGACTGTATCTGGAACGGCTTCAGTATTCAGGGTAGAGAAGATAAGTACACATGGTCAAAGCCATATATGAAAAACGATCAGGTATTTGTTGTAAAATCAGATTCAAGTATTGATTCAATAGAGGATCTTGCAGGAAAGACTGTAGAGGTTCAGACAGATTCATCAGCAGAGGCGGCATTGAAGGAAAACACCGAACTTGCAAATACTTTCGGTAAATTACAGACTGTAGCGGATTATAATACAGGTTTTATGGATCTTGAGATGGGTGGTGTGGATGCCATTGCAATGGACAGTGTAGTAGCAAACTATCAGATTACAAAGAGAGGCGGAAACGGATTTACAGTACTTGATACACCTCTTTCAAGTGAGGAATACGGTGTCGGATTTAAGCTTGGAAATGAAACTTTAAAAAATGAAGTACAAAAAGCACTTGAAGATATGAAAGCGGACGGAACAATGAAAACTATTTCAGAAAAATGGTTTGGTAAGGATGTTACAACTTTAGAGTAAAATTAAGACGCCGACAGATATATGCCGGCGTTTTCTTTTTCTTATAGATATAAGACTTTTATTTTGCAATTCTGCAAAGCTTTAAGAAATAACTTATGGTAGGATTGTAAAATAAAGGATATAATAGTAAGATATTTACACTGATTGGAGATTTTATGAATATTCTTGATATTGCATTAAAGCTTGTACCCGGAATGTTGGTCAGTATACAGATATTTTTTGTCACACTGTTACTTTCACTTCCGCTGGGATTGTTGGTTGCCTTCGGCAGATTGAGTAAAATAAAGTTTATTTCATATCTGTGCAAGATATATATTTCAATAATGCGCGGTACACCGCTTATGTTACAGCTGATGGTTGTATACTTCGGACCATATTATATTTTCGGAGTGTCCACATCGGGAAATTACAGAATAGTTGCTACCATAATAGGTTTTGTGGTAAATTATGCGGCATATTTTGCAGAGATATACAGGAGCGGAATTCAGTCCATGCCAAGCGGACAGTACGAAGCCGCAAAGATATTGGGATATAGTAAATCTCAGACTTTCTTTGTTATAATACTGCCACAGGTAATAAAGAGAATTTTACCGTCTATAACAAATGAGGTAATAACTTTGGTAAAGGATACATCTTTGGCCTTTACAATAAGCGTGGCCGAGATGTTTACAATGGCAAAGGCACTCGCAAGCAGTACAACAAGTATGTTACCCTTTGTGTGCGCCGCATTGTTCTATTATATATTTAATTTAATAGTAGCGTTTGTAATGGAAGCAATAGAGAAGAAATTAGAATATTACAAGTAGGTGATTATGTCATTATTAAGTATGAAATCAGTAAAGAAATCCTTTGGCGGTGTGGAAATTTTAAAGGATATATCACTGGAAGTAAAAGAAGGTGAAATTTTGAGTATTATAGGTCCGTCAGGTTCAGGCAAATCCACACTTTTGCGCTGTGCTACATTATTGGAAGAAATGGATGACGGAGAACTTAGCTATAACGGAAACTCGGTTTGTAAAAGTGTAGGCGGTAAGGCGGTTTATGAGAGCCAGAGTAAATTGAAAGAAATTTCTGAATGCTTCGGCCTTGTATTCCAAAACTTCAATCTCTTCCCACATATGAATGTATTGCAAAATATCTGTGATGCACCGATAAGAGTACAAAAAAGGGATAAGGAAGAAGTGAAAGAAGAAGCCTTTTCTCTGCTAAAGAAGATGGGGCTTGAGGACAGAGCCGAAGCATATCCTTATCAGCTTTCAGGCGGTCAGTCTCAAAGAGTCGCTATTGCCAGAGCATTGGCGCTAAATCCGAAGATACTTTTCTTCGATGAGCCGACATCCGCACTCGATCCGGAGCTTACGGGAGAAGTTCTCAGAGTAATAAAATCTTTGTCCGATTTAAAAATTGCCATGGTCATTGTTACACATGAGATGGCGTTTGCTAAAGAAATATCCGACAAGGTAATATTTATGTCTGACGGAGTGATAGTTGAGTCGGGAACTCCTGAGGAAGTCTTTGCATCAACTAATGAAAGAATGAAGAACTTTATAGGTGCATTAAGCAAATAAACAAAAAGGTGGATAATATGAAATACATAGTTATACTTGGAGACGGAATGGCGGATAAAGATATTCCTGAACTTGGCAATAAGACAATACTTGATGTAGCTAAAAAGCCACATATTGACGGGCTTAAGGGTGTGCTCGGTATGGCAAGAACAGTGCCGAAGGAGCTAAAGCCGGGAAGTGATGTGGCAAACCTTGCAGTAATGGGATATGATCCTCTTAAGTGCTATACGGGTAGATCACCGCTTGAAGCTGTAAGCATCGGCATAAACATGAAAGAAACAGATGTTGCAATAAGATGTAATCTTGTTACTCTATCAGATGATGAGGACCCGAAAAAAAGAACGATGTTTGACTATTCTGCAGGTGAGATATCCAGTGAGGAGGCAAGAGAGCTTATTGAAGCGGTGGAAAGAGAGCTTGGAGATGATGAATTCAAGTTTTATCCCGGAATATCATACAGACATTGTTTGATATGGGACAACGGAAAGACCGGACTTGATCTTACACCTCCACATGATATATCCGACAGAGTAATAGGTGAATACTTGCCGAAAAATGATAAGATTTTATCTCTTATGGAAAGAAGCTACAGTATTTTAAAGGATCATCCTGTGAACTTAAAGAGAAAGGCGGAGGGTAAGAATCCTGCAAACTCCATATGGCTTTGGGGAGAGGGTACAAAACCTAATGTAGAAAACTTTGAAAAGAAAAACGATCTTAAAGGTGCTGTTATCTCAGCTGTGGATCTTATAAAGGGTATCGGTATCAGCGCAGGAATGGAGAGCATTGATGTAGAAGGTGCAACAGGTACTGTGGATACCAATTATGAGGGGAAACTTGCAGCTGCTAAAAAGACCTTGCTTGAGGACGGAAATGATTTCTTATATATTCATCTTGAAGGACCGGATGAGTGCGGACATCATGGAGATACTGAAGGTAAGATATTAGCGGTGGAAAGAATTGATGAGAAAGTTGTAGGACCTCTTTGTGAGGCACTTAGAGAAGCAAATGAAGATTTTGCAATGCTTATAATGCCGGATCATCCAACACCTATTGAGACCAAGACTCATTCTTCAGACCCTGTTCCTTTTAAGATATACAGATCAAATAATGAGGCGAATGTTGCAATAAACTATACAGAAAAGAATGCAAAAGAATCCGGAATATTTATAGAGGAAGGATATACACTTTTAGAGAAGTTTATCAATAATAAATTGTAAGCTATAGAGTCGCTTATGGCGACTCTTTGATTTTACTTGATATATGGTTTTTAATACTATATACTGATGTTATGAAAACTAATAAAGAGATTATCAATGATATGATAAAGCATTTTGAGGGCTTGGATATTGTAAAATCGGAAGATATTCCTGATATTTCTTTGTATATGGATCAGATGACAAGTTTTATTGATGAGAAGCTTGAGAGTTTCAAACGAGAGGAGGATGATAAGCTTCTTACAAAAACCATGATCAATAATTATACGAAGAACAAGCTTTTGCCGCCTTCCGATAAGAAAAAATATACCAAGAATCATGTGATGCTTCTTATACTTATATATTTTTACAAGAATGTACTTTCCTTTGCGGATATTAAAAGGCTCTGTGACTTAAGTATATACAATGATTTCGGAAAGGGAGATGAGTCCCTTTCGCAGCTCTATGATATGTTGATTCACATAGAGGATGACAAAAAAAACGAGATTGTAGATGATTTGAAAAAAAGACTTGAGTATGCAAAAAAGAGAGTAAATGGTTTTGACAAAAAAGACGAAAATGTTGAGTTGTTTACCTTTTTATCAGATATTGTACTCGAAGTTTATTTTAAGCAACATTTGATTGAATATATTCTGAATAAAATTTGAGTCAAAAGATATGAATAAGTAAGAAAATTTTAACTGTACATATACACTCAAATTACATATACTTATATTATAAATATATTTGTATCGGATGATATGATATAAAAAATATAAGGAGGAATATATGAGGTTAGCTAAAAAAATAGCTATTTTCGGAACTATTTTATTATGTTCACTTTTATCAAAACCTGCTTATGCTGCAAATAAAACTATTAGCTCAGTCACGATAAAAGTAAATTCGGATTTGAGCATAGGAGATCGTACAGATAATCTAAGTATAAACTACGGAAGTAGCTCAGGCGGAGATATAAATGTATATACCACATCCGACAGATTCAATATAGCGGATGCCGAGATTACAAGCGGAAGAAGCAGCCTGAACATAGGTGATGAAGTAAAGATGAAAATAACTTTGGAAGCAAACAGTGACTATTCATTTAAGGGTACATATTCATCTTCAAACATATCTGTGAACGGTGGAAAGTTTCTTTCTTCATCCAAGAAAAACGGTGATTTGGTAGTAAATATCAAGTTAAATCCGTTAAAGGGAACTTATGAAGCTCCTGAGGATGTAGAGTGGAAGGACAGCGGTATAGGTATTGCCAAATGGGATGAACCCTCTGAGACTTCAGGATACTATGAACTTATACTGTTGCGTGGAAGTACACAGGTCACAAGAGTTGAAAACTACAAGGGCAGCAATTATAATTTCAGAAACGATATGACTCAAAAGGGTACATATAAGTTCAGAATCAGAACTGTTTCACATGGAGACAAGGACTATGGAAGACATTCCGAGTGGATTACTTCAGATGAATTCTATCTGGATGCTTCAAATGTATCAACAGGAAATAACAATGTAACAACTCAGGTAGGAAGCGGAGTAGGCTGGAATAAATCCGGAGATACATGGTATTTCAGATTCCCTGACGGAAGTCTTAAGACAAACGGATGGGAATATATAGCAGATAAATGGTATCTTTTTGATGATGCAGGCAGAATGCTTACAGGTTGGCAGAAGGTCGAAGGAGAGTATTATTATATGAATTCCTACGGACATATGACAACAGGTTGGCAGCAGTCAAACGGTAAGTGGTATTATATGAATGCGGAGGTTCCAAGAGGTAAGATGCTCAGCAATACATGGCTTCACAGCAGTGACGGAAAGTATTACTACCTTGACAGCAACGGTGCTATGTGTGAGGGATGGACACAGATCAGCGGAAACTGGTACTATTTCTATCCGGGCTCAGGATATATGGCTACAAATACAACAGTTGATTCATTCAGACTCGGCGCAAACGGTGCATGGGTAAGATAAGTATAAAAGAGGAAGGGGATTACCCTTCCTTTTATAATTCTCTAAAATGAAATTCTTTATTTCCGTTTGCATAGTCTGCAACTATATCGCCGTTTCCATAGAGCTTGTATTTGTAAGTACAAAGACCTTCAAGACCTACAGGACCTCTGGCATGAAGCTTTCCGGTACTGATACCCACCTCGGCTCCGAAACCGTATCTGAATCCGTCGGCAAATCTTGTGGAACAGTTCTTATATACATTTGCAGAATCAACCCTGCTCATAAAATAATCTGCATTGGCATCTATATTTGTAAGTATGGCATCTGTATGATGTGAGCCGTATGTATTTATATGAACAATTGCTTCATCAATACTCTTTACAGACTTTACATTGATAGTCTTTTCAAGATATTCCGTATGGAAAGACTCATCATTTGCAAGATTTGCATTATCAAAATATGACAAAACATCATTGTCGGCATATACCTTAATGCCTGCCGCCACAAATGCTTTATTAAGTTCCGGTAAAAGCTTTGAAACCGCCCTTTCATGAACCAACAAAGTCTCTGTAGTATTACATGCGGAAGGGTATTGAGTCTTTGCATCTATCAAAATTTTTACAGATTTTTCAAGGTCAAAGTCCTCATCCACATATGTATGACATACACCGTCGGCATGTCCCATAACAGGAATACTTGTATTGTCCATAATATATTTTACAAAAGAGTTTGAACCTCTCGGTATAAGTAAGTCCACATATTCACTGCAGCCAAGTAACTCGCCAACATCACTTCTGGCTTCAAGCTGTATAAGTATATTTTCAGGCAATCCGGCTTCTAAAACGGCTTCTTTTATACTTTCAAAAAGTGCTCTGTTTGTAAGCTTTGCTTCACTGCCGCCTTTAAGTATGGCTGCATTTCCGCTCTTTATACATAAAGAAGCAATCTGAACAAGGGCATCAGGTCTTGCCTCAAAGATAACTCCTATAACACCTATCGGAGTTGTTGTTCTGGTAAGTGTAAGTCCTGCATCAAGCTCTCTTTTTAATGTAATCTTTCCTATAGGATCTTCCATCATTATAAGGTCATTGATACCTGCTATAACAGTATCCATCTTATGTTCATCAAACAAAAGTCTTGAAAGTATGGAAGAGGATATATTTTCAGCCTTTGCATTTTCAATATCCTTTTGATTTTCCAAGAGAATATGTTCTCTGTTTTTATTTAAATTATTTATAATATTTTGAAGACAGTTGTTTCTCATCTCATTGCTGCTTGCCATAAGAATAAAACTGTCCGCTTTCACCTTTTTTGCAATCTCTTTCATAAATCTCCTTAAATGCGTAATCTATAATAAAGATATATTAATTAATAAATAATTGCAAGCAATTTATTTGAAAATAAATTGTATAAGAAACATATAAAGTATTGTACCTGCTGAAATAGAAAGTATCATCTGCCTTTTCCAAAAATGTAATATTACAATAACCGCAATGATTATGGCTTCAGGCAAAGCATGGAACTCATTAAATATTGATACATCTTTAAGAGAATATACCACTAAAAGTCCAAGTACCGCTGCCGGCAAAACCTTGCCGAGATACTTTATATATGAAGGAGTTTCCTTGTTTGCCGGAAAAACTATAAAGGGTAAAAATCTGGTTATCATTGTGGCAAATGCCACTATCAATATTATTATAAGCTGTTGTATTTTACTCATGTTTTTCCAATCTCCCTCTAAGTAATGTAAGTACACTAAGTATTATAATCATTGAAGGAATGATAAAATTTGTACCCTTAAAAATTATAAGACATATAAATGAAATAAAAAGTCCGATAACAGAGGCGCTGTGATCCTTTTCTTTAAGCCAATTTTCAAGGAATATAACCACAAAGAGTGCAGTCATAACAAATTCTATTCCTTTGGTATCAAAGGGGATAAAGCTTCCGAATATTCCGCCTATAGTAGCACCTGCTACCCAATATATCTGGTTTAACATGGTTACAAAGAACATAAACCAGCCCTTATCAATTTCTTTTGGAACATCTACCGTGGCATTAATTGAGAAGGACTCATCACACATGCCGTAAATTAAATAAAGTTTCTTCCATCCCGGAATATTATATTTTTCAAGCATCGAAAGCCCGTAGAATAAATGCCTTGCATTTATCATAAGAGTAAGGAAGAAGATATTTACAGGATCAAAGCTCCCAAGCAACCACGAAACGGTAGCAAACTCCACAGAGCCTGCAAATATGATAAAACTCATAAACATCGGATAGTAAAATTTAAAACCGGATTGATTCATATATATGCCATAGGCAATACCTAAGAATAAAAATCCGGCCAAAATAGGGATTGTATTTGGAAATGCCGCAAAGAAAGCGGCTTTTATCTTTTTATAAACCATAAAAACTCCTTGTAAATTAAATCAAGTTACAAGCTTACTACCGGGTTATAAAAAAATCAATAAAAAATGTATACCCGCATAAATACAGGTATACATATAAAAACATTTTATTTCTTTAAGCATTCAACGATCTTGTCAGCCATTGCTACCGTATCAGCATACTGCTCCTTTGTAAGAAGAGATTTGATACTGATTGTTTCTTCGGCAATATTTACCTTCTTTAACTGACCTATAATCTCACGCATACTCTTGCCTGCTGTAAGAGCCCATGAACCGTTTTCAACCACGAAAACATCTCTGTTCTGGAAGTTATGTGCAACCAAGTCCATAAGGAAGTTTTCCATAGGAGTGAAAAGTCCGCCATTGTAAGAAGATGATGCAAATACAAGTACCTTTGCTCTGAAAGCTTCTGAAAGGAGGTAAGATACATCAATTGATGATATATCAAGAACCTTTGTATTTCTGATACCTCTTTGTGCTACCAGAGTGGCAAGTAATGTTGAAAATTCTTCTGTATGTCCGTAAACGGAACCTGAGAAGATAACCACCTCATCATCCTCAGGAGAGTATGAACCCCAGGTCTGATACTTTTTGAAACATGCAAGTATATCTTCTTTTCTTCTATAAATAGGACCGTGAAGTGAACAGATAAGCTCTATATCCAAATCGGCAAGCTTCTTTAAGATATTTAATACCTGTAATCCGAACTTTCCTACAATATTTGCATAATATCTTCTGGATTCAGGATACCACTCACATTCGTAATTTAATTCATCTGCGAATATATTTCCTGAGAGTGCGCCGAAGCAACCGAAAGCATCTGAAGAGAAGAGTGCTTTTGATTTCTCATCATACACCATCATTACCTCAGGCCAGTGAACCATAGGGGCAAAATAAAATCTAAATGTATGCTCACCTGTGCTTAATGTGTCGCCTTCTTTTACTTCCAGGAATCTGTGATCCAAAGAAAAGTCAAAGAACTGACCGATCATTGTCTTGATCTTCGCATTACCTACTATCATCATTTCAGGGTGCATATTTAAAAGGTCGCCCAAAGTAGCAGCATGATCAGGCTCCATATGTGTTATTACTACGTAGTCAAGGGGTCTGTCACCAAGTGTTGCCTTTAAGTTCTCAAAGAATACTCCCTCTACAGATCTGTCAACAGAGTCAAAGAGTACAGTTTTTTCATCCAATATAACATATGAGTTGTAAGCCATTCCGTTCGGAATAGGATAGGCATTCTCAAAAAGTCTCTGCCTTCTGTCACTTCCACCTACATAATATAAATTGTCCTTAATACATTGTTCCTGATGCATAATTCCTCCATATACATTTGCATAGATAAAGCAGCCGAAGCTACTATATTATTAAATAACTTATTCTTACTGTTTTACATCTAATAGTATAATGCAAAAGTTTATATTTGCAAGATTTTTATATAATACAATTTTATAAAGTTTTATTTTGCTGTGGGTTTTGTGAATTTAATGACTGTAAAAACAAATTTTGACGAAAACAGGCGGAATATTGTATACAAGATTTTGTTAAAAATCACCATTATCATCTTTTTAGTAAGAAAATATCAAAAAATCAATGTAAAAGGTAAATAATTTTCTTTTTTATGCTTTGCTATATTATATGAATATGGTATAATGGTGGACGGAAAATACAGGAAAATACATATGGAGGTTTTTACGTATGGCAAATAAGTGGGTATACCTTTTTACAGAAGGTAACGCAACAATGAGAAATCTTTTGGGTGGTAAGGGTGCAAACCTTGCAGAGATGACAAATCTCGGTTTACCTGTACCTCAGGGATTCACAATCACAACAGAGGCATGTACTCAGTACTACGAGGACGGCGAGAAGATAAATGATGAGATCATGGGTCAAATCATGGAGAATATTACTAAGATGGAAGAGATCACAGGAAAGAAATTCGGTGATAAGGAAAATCCACTCTTAGTTTCAGTTCGTTCAGGTGCAAGAGCATCTATGCCGGGTATGATGGATACAATTCTTAACCTCGGTCTTAACGAAGAGGTTGTAGAGGTTCTAGCTGCAAAGTCAGGTAACCCAAGATGGGCTTATGACTGCTACAGAAGATTTATCCAGATGTTCTCAGACGTAGTTATGGAAGTCGGTAAGAAGTATTTTGAGGTTCTTATCGACCAGATGAAAGAGAAAAAGGGAGTTACACAGGACGTTGACCTTACAGCTGAAGATTTGAAGGAACTTGCAAATCAGTTCAAGGCTGAGTATAAGTCAAAAATCGGTTCGGATTTCCCTTCAGATCCGAAGGAACAGCTTATGGCTGCCGTTAAGGCCGTATTCCGTTCATGGGATAACCCACGTGCAAATGTATATCGTCGTGACAATGATATTCCATATTCATGGGGTACGGCAGTTAACGTACAGATGATGGCATTCGGTAACATGGGTGATACATCAGGTACAGGTGTTGCATTTACAAGAGATCCTGCTACAGGTGAGAAGAAGCTCATGGGTGAGTTCCTTATGAACGCTCAGGGTGAGGACGTTGTTGCAGGTGTTCGTACACCACAGCACATCGATCAGTTGAAGGAAGTAATGCCTGACGTTTATAACGAGTTCGTTGAGATCTGCCATAAGCTTGAGGATCATTACAGAGATATGCAGGATATGGAGTTTACTATCGAGGATAGAAAGCTTTACATGTTGCAGACAAGAAACGGTAAGAGAACAGCATTTGCTGCACTTAAGATCGCTTGTGACCTTGTAGATGAGGGAATGATTGATGAGGCTAAGGCTGTTTCTATGATAGAGCCAAGAAACCTTGATACACTTCTTCACCCGACATTTGATACAGAGGCTGTTAAGAAGGCTACACCTATCGGTAAGGGTCTTGCTGCTTCACCGGGTGCTGCAAGCGGACAGATCGTATTTACAGCTGATGATGCTAAGGCATGGGCTGAAGCAGGTAAGAAGGTTGTTCTTGTAAGACTTGAGACATCACCTGAGGATATCGAGGGTATGAAGGCTTCACAGGGTATTCTTACAGTTCGTGGCGGTATGACATCACACGCAGCCGTTGTTGCTCGTGGTATGGGTACTTGTTGCGTATCAGGTCTTTCAGAGATCATTATGGATGAGGAGAACAAGAAGTTCGAGCTCGGCGGAAAGACATTCCACGAGGGAGATGTTATCTCATTCGACGGTACAACAGGAAATGTTTATGACGGTGCTATCCCAACTCAGGAAGCTCAGATTGCAGGTGAGTTCGGAAGAATCATGGGATGGGCTGATAAGTATAGAAGACTTAAAGTTCGTACAAATGCAGATACACCTGAGGATGCAAGAAAAGCAAGAGAGCTTGGTGCAGAGGGTATCGGTCTTTGCCGTACAGAGCATATGTTCTTTGAGGGCGATAGAATTGACGCATTCAGAGAGATGATCTGTTCAGATACAGTAGAAGAGAGAGAGAAAGCTCTTGATAAGATTTTACCTGTACAGCAGGGAGATTTCGAGAAGCTTTACGAGGCACTTGAGGGTAATCCTGTTACAATCAGATTCCTTGATCCGCCACTTCATGAGTTCGTTCCTACAGAGGAGTCTGAGATTGAGAAGCTTGCAAAGACTCAGGGCAAGAGCGTAGCACAGATTAAGGCTATCATCGCTTCACTTCATGAGTTCAACCCAATGATGGGACACAGAGGACTTCGTCTTGCAGTAACATACCCTGAGATTGCTGTAATGCAGACAAAGGCTGTTATCAGAGCGGCTATCAATGTAGCTAAGGCTCATCCTGATTGGAACCTTAAGCCTGAAATCATGATTCCGCTTTCATCTGACTCTAAGGAGCTTAAGTACGTTAAGGATATCGTTGTTAAGACAGCAGATGAGGAGATTGCGGCAGCAGGCTCAAACATCAAGTATGAAGTTGGTACAATGATTGAGATCCCAAGAGCATGTCTTACAGCTGATGAGATCGCTAAGCAGGCTGAATTCTTCTGCTTCGGTACAAATGACCTTACACAGATGACATTCGGTTTCTCAAGAGATGATGCAGGTAAGTTCCTCAATGCTTACTATGACAGAAAGATCTTCGAGAACGATCCGTTTGCTAAGCTTGACCAGGTTGGTGTAGGCAAGCTTATGAAGATGGCTATCGAGCTTGGAAAGCAGACAAGACCTGAGATCCACGTAGGTATCTGTGGAGAGCACGGTGGAGATCCTTCATCAGTTGAGTTCTGCCACAAGATCGGTCTTGACTATGTGTCATGTTCACCATTCAGAGTGCCGATTGCAAGACTTGCAGCAGCACAGGCAGCGATTGCGGAAAAGAGGAATTAGGCAGCAATATATTTATTTTTGCAGCTTAACGGTGAGGCGAGCGGATGTGCAGGCATTTATGGCTGAACATCCTGAGTACACAAAGGCAAACAGATTTAAAGATATTGAAGTAAAAGTCTATATATAAAGTTCTGCAAGGGAAAGCATTTATTGCTTTCCCTTGTTTAATGTTTGGGAATAAGCACTTTTTATAGGTGTTTGTTCCCTTTTTTATATCTATAAGGAGGTTCAATATGAACAGTACAGCGTTAAGGGCAAAAAACACAGATAAATGGGAAATTATATTTATCAATGAAGCACATGAAAAATTCTACTATGAAAAACTAAAAGAAGTAAGGGAACAAGATGCCTACCATAAGGCACTTTGCTATTGTCTGGGTATCAGCCCTGATACGAGAAGAAATATTAACAGTATTTATGATTTTAAGGCCGGTGATATAAAGACCGAGTGTTTGCGTGAAGGGTGGCAAACCGGTAGCAGTATGAAGGTAGTGAGACTGGCGTTTAACCTTTATTGTAACACTACACCGAGTGTAGATGATTATAAAGAACCGGAAGAACAGATGGATGAGTGTATGAAGTATACAGTAGAAGATTTGTTTTGTTGTACTTATGCACCATTCTTTTGGCAAGCGATACAGATTCGCTATCCTGACTACGCTAATTATAATTGTGAGATATAAGCTTTATTGGAGGTGCAAACTAATGCTGAAAATCAGATTGATGGGAACAAAGAGTGATATTGCATGGTTTCAAAAAATATTAAGCAGTGATAATAAAATAGAAGTTCTGGAGATATCAGAGCTTTATAGCAATAAGGGAACAAGAAAATATTACAGGGCTTATGCACAAGTGCAGAAAGTAAATTTGAAAAAAGACAACTAAAATAGTAGAACAATAGGAGAATTATATCATGTGTAGAGTTATAGCTATTGCAAATCAAAAAGGTGGAGTTGGAAAAACCACAACAACAAGTAACTTGGGAATTGGACTGGCAAGGCAAGGAAAGAAGGTTCTGTTGATAGATGCAGATGCACAAGGAAGCCTTACGGCAAGTCTTGGGATTAGGGAGCCGGATAGATTGGAAATTACACTTGCAACTATAATGGGAAACATTATTAATGATGAGGAAATAAGATCAGATTGTGGAATTTTAAGCCATGATGAAGGAGTTGATTTTATACCCGGAAATATAGAACTTTCAGGTTTGGAAACTTCACTTATTAATGTGATGAGTAGAGAAACAGTACTGAGAACCTATATAGAGTTGCAGAGAGACAATTATGATTATATTTTGATTGACTGTATGCCATCCCTTGGAATGATTACAATAAATGTTTTTACTTGTGCAGATAGTATTTTAATTCCTGTACAGGCGGCATATTTACCGATAAAAGGTTTGGAACAACTTATTAAAACCATAGGGAAAGTAAAGCGTCAGATTAATCAGAAACTTGAGATTGAGGGAATTTTGCTAACAATGGTTGACAACCGTACCAATTATGCAAAAGATATCAGTAATCTGCTTATTGAAAATTATGGTAGCAAAGTTCATATATTTGAAAATAGTATTCCAATGTCGGTAAGGGCAGCGGAAATTTCTGCGGAAGGTGTGAGCATCTACAAGCACGATCCGAATGGGAAAGTGGCAAGTGCATATCAGTCATTGACAAAGGAGGTGCTTTGCAATGAATAAGACAGGAAGTGCCACAAAGGTAAAGCTTAACAGCTTTGATGATTTATTCGGGATTGAGCAGACACAGTCAGGAATAGAGCAAGTACAGGAAATTGCATTAACAGAACTTCAAGGGTTCAAAGAACATCCGTTTAAGGTATTGGATGATGAAAAGATGCAAGAAATGATTGAAAGTATAAGAGAGTATGGAGTATTGATGCCGGGCATTGCAAGACCGATGAAAGGCGGCGGTTACGAAATTATCGCCGGACATCGTAGAAAATATGCATGTGAAATGGTTGGACTCTCTACAATGCCGATGTTTATTCGTGATTATACAGATGATGAAGCTACAATTATCATGGTAGATTCTAATATTCAAAGAGAAGATATTCTGCCAAGCGAGAAATCAAAAGCGTACAGAATGAAATACGATGCAATGAAACATCAGGGAAGTAAAACAGGTGGATTTACACTTGGAGAACTCGGAGAAGCGGCAGGAGAGAGTGCAAAGACTGTTCAGAGATACATATGGATTTCACGCTTGGCGGATGAGTTGCTTGATATGGTGGATATAAAGAAAATAGGTATAATGCAGGCAGTTGATTTATCATTTTTATCAGAGGATGCACAGCAATGGGTTTTGGCTGTAATACAGGAAACAAATATTATTATTTCAACTTTGCAGAGTGCCATGCTCAAGGAAAGCGATAAAAAAGGGGAGCTTACATTTCCGATGGTTCGTATGTTGCTTGAAAAAGAGAAAACTGTGGAACGAAAGGTTGTTATAAAAGCAGAGCGTATAAACAGTTACTTCCCTGTAACATATAGCAGGAAAGAAATAGAGAACATTATTTATCAGTTATTGGATAACTGGAAGAACAATCAGTAGAAAGGAGGAGCCGGGAATGAGTGAAATATTACAACTGGATTATTATTATGGGATTGAAGCGGAGCAGTTCTCATTCTATAGAGTTCCTCGCTTGCTTATTAAGGATGAACGATTTAAGAAATTATCAAGTGATGCAAAACTTTTATATGGTCTTATGCTTGATCGTATGTCCTTATCTATAAAAAATAAATGGTTCGATGATAATAATAGAGCATATATAATATATACCATAAGTAGTATTATGGAAGATTTGGGATGTGGAAAGGAAAAGGCTGTTAAGGTTCTTGCAGAGCTGGATAATACCAAGGGAATTGGTCTGGTAGAGAAAGTTCGTAGAGGATTGGGCAAACCGGATATTATATATGTCAAGAATTTTGCTTCGTCGGAGGGAAATGTAGATAAAAAAGAGGTAGTAAACACTGATAAAATCACTGAAGTCGGAAAATCGGACTTCAGGAAGTCGGAAAATCAAACTTCAAGAAGTCAGAAAACAGGACTTCAGGAAGTCGGAAAATCAGACCTCAAGAAGTCAGAAAATCAAACCTTTGGAAGTTCGGAAATCGAAACTCAAGAAGTTGGAGAATCGAACCCTAATTATACTAAATATAATAAAATTGATTTAAACTATATTGAGGAGAGTTATATCAATCCTATCATTCAATCCGGGTCAGAGAAGAATGATGTGATAGATGATGTACAGAAATGCATAGAACTGATCAAAGAAAATATCAGTTATAATCATCACATGCAATATGATAGTTATGGAGAAAAAGAACTCTATGATGAACTGTTTCAAGTAATATGTGAGGTAGTCTGTGTGAGGCGTCCAACAATCAGGGTAGCCGGAGAAGAATATCCATATGAGCTTGTGAAATCAAGATTTTTGAAACTGGAGGGCAGTCATTTGGAATATGTGATTGAATGTATGAAGAATACAGCCACTAAAATCACAAATATTAAGGCATATATGATTACGGCACTTTATAATGCAACCACTACAATAAATCATTTTTATCAGCAGGAAGTAAATCACGATATGTATGGAGGAGGCTGGTGTAAAAAGGATATTATTTAAGGTAATGCTGTTATTGCTTTTGATTGTAGTGTAGAATAAAATACAAGGTATATAAAGAAACTGTGTATCTGCTTTTTTATAACTTCTGGTCATAATGTCCAGAAGTGGGAAGGAAAAAAATGATGCAGGTAAGTGAAGATTATAAGGTATGACGACATAATGGTTGCAGTGGGAAAAAGGTATAATAGTTATAATTTATTTAAGAATTGAGAGGTGATTTTGTGTCTAAAATAAATGTTGAAGGATCTGAAATCAGCATTATAGCCATAGATGATAAAGATTATATTTCTTTAACTGATATGGTAAGAAATATTGAAAACGGTTTAGCTTTAATCGAGAAGTGGCTAAGAAATAAAAATACAATAGAGTTTTTAGGTATTTGGGAGGAAATGTATAATCCTGATTTTAATTCCCTCGAATTCGAGGGAATTAAAAATGAAGCCGGACTGAATCGCTTTGTTTTATCGGTAAAACAGTGGGTAGAAAAAACCAATTCTATCGGTATTGTTGCAAAAGCAGGAAGATACGGAGGAACTTACGCACATAAAGATATTGCTTTTGAGTTTGCTTCTTGGGTATCCCCATACTTTAAGCTGTATTTAATAAAAGAATTTGAACGCTTAAAAGAAGAAGAACAAAAGAAGCTCGGTTGGGATATAAAAAGAAATTTGGCAAAAATCAATTATAGGATTCATACTGATGCTATAAAGAATAATCTTATACCTGAAAAACTGCCAAAGGAAAAAATCAACTTTATTTATGCAAATGAGGCTGATATTTTGAATATGGCTTTGTTTGGAATGACTGCAAAGGAATGGAGAGATGAAAATCCAAATTTAAAGGGAAATATCAGAGATTATGCGGATATATCTCAACTTGTTTGCCTTTCTAATCTCGAAAACCTAAATGCAGTATTTATAAATGAAGGGATGAAACAGTCGGACAGATTGGAAAAATTGAATTCTATTGCAATTGAGCAGATGAAAATATTATCTGAAGCTGAAACTGTAAAAAAGCTGAAGTAAAATGAAACTTAAAAGAATCCTGTAAAGAGGTGATTAGAGTAACATCTAACTACCTTTTTTTCTTGTAATAAATGAAGGAGGTGAAATATTGATCAATGAAGAAGTAAACAGACAAGTTATTGCTATAGTAAAAAGTGGAAACATAAAATCAGCAAAAATGATAATAGATCTTATGAAAAAAATGTTAAACATGGCAGCCAAAAAAGGGAAAAGTCTAAAGGAATTTATAGAAGAAAAGAAACCGACAACCGTAAAAGAGTTGGTGAAGAAAGGAAAGGTTGAAACCTTAGAACTAAATGACCTTGATTTTAAGGGCTTGAAAAGAGAGCTAAATAAAAACGGAGTAAAATTCAGTATAAAAAAAGATCTTACTACAGGAAATAATATCATCTTCTTTCATGCAAAGGATGAAAAGGTTATGGAGCAGGCGTTTAAGGAAGCAGTAGAAAAATTTGCCGGAAAGAATAGGAAAAGAGAATCGGTAATGGTCAAACTAAATCAATTCAAAGAAAAGGTAAAAAACGCACCTAAGAAAGATAAAATCAAAGAAAAGCTTAAAGAACAGAGTTTGTAGAAGGAGGGGTAAATACGAAGATATTAGAAGCAATACTGAAAGATATAAAAAATATATTTCATATAAGAGATAAGAAAAAGTTTGTAATTCAAAACTTACCTTATCTCTTTTTATTTTATCCGGGAAACATCCTATCAGCTCATGTTAGAAGTTATATAGGTGGAGATATTTTGTATAAGATTTTTAAGGCGATTTTAGAAATTGGCAAAATAAGTTTTATTCCAAGTATTCATTTAATAGATATAATGGTGGGAATAATAGTAGCAGCCCTAATCAAAGTAATTGTCTATACCAAAGGAAAAAATGCCAAGAAGTTTAGGCAAGGTAAAGAGTATGGATCAGCAAGATGGGGGAACTCAAAAGATATAGAGCCGTATGTAGATGAGAAGTTTGAAAACAACATACTTTTAACTGATACGGAAAGACTTACCATGAATGGTAGACCTAAAAATCCTAAATATGCAAGGAATAAAAATATACTTGTGGTGGGAGGCTCAGGAAGCGGAAAGACCAGATTTTTTTTAAAGCCCAATCTTATGCAAATGCACTCATCCTATGTTGTAACAGATCCTAAGGGTACTGTTCTTGTAGAGTGTGGAAAGATGCTTGAGAAAAACGGATATGATATTAAAGTGCTAAATACTATAAATTTCAAAAAATCCATGCACTACAATCCATTTGCATATCTAAGAAGTGAGAAAGATATTCTAAAACTTGTACAGACGATTATGGCAAACACAAAGGGAGAAGGAGAAAAATCTACTGAAGATTTTTGGTGTAAAGCAGAACGACTTTATTACACCGCACTGATCGGATATCTTTACTATGAAGCACCAGAGGAAGAGCAAAACTTCGAAACATTGCTTGCCTTTATTGATGCCAGTGAGGTAAGAGAAGAAGATGAAAACTTTAAAAATGCAGTTGACTATATATTTGAAGCACTGGAAAAAGAAAAGCCAAACCACTTTGCGGTAAAGCAATACCGTAAATACAAGCTTGCTGCGGGAGTAATAGAATTAAGAAGAACACTTCATCACTACTTGAGTGAAAAATGTTTTGCTTAATTCTTTTTTTATTGAAGAATTTGAGCGAAAGGAGGTAATCATGAGAAGTTATGAGAAAATAACCGCTTTGTATGAAAGGTTAAGCCGAGATGATGAACTACAAGGCGAGAGCAATTCGATCGTCAATCAAAAGAAAATTCTTGAAGAATATGCAAGCAAAAATAATCTATTCAACATCATTCATTTTACCGATGACGGAATTAGCGGAACACAGTTTGACAGACCGGGATTTATGGCAATGATGAACGGAGTCAATCAAGGAAATATCGGTTGTATCATCGTAAAGGATATGTCAAGACTTGGCAGAGATTACCTCAAAGTCGGTCAATGTATGGAGATATTAAGACAAAAGGGAGTAAGACTCATTGCCATAAACGACAATGTAGACAGCTTTTACAAAGACGATGATTTTACTCCATTTCGAAACATTATGAACGAGTGGTATGCGAGAGATACCTCAAGGAAAATCAAGTCCACATTCAAAGCTAAAGGCGAAAGCGGAAAGCATACAGGAAGCAGTCCACTCTATGGCTATATAAAAGACAAGGACGATAAAAATCAGTGGATTATCGATGAAAAAGCGGCAGAAGTTGTCCGAAGAATATTCCATCTGACAATGGATGGAAAAGGACCCTATGCCATTGCAAGGATATTAGAAGCCGACAAGATAGATATACCCGCCTATCATCAGCAGAAATTGGGATATGGACTACATCAAAGCAAAGTGTTTGAATATCCATATCGTTGGTGCAGTTCCACGATTGCAAGTATCTTAAAAAAGCAAGAGTATTTAGGGCATACAGTCAACTTCAAAACCAGAAAGCATTTCAAAGACAAGAAAAGTAAATATGTATCCGAAGATAACTGGTTCATCTTTGAAAACACCCACGAGCCAATCATAGACCAAGAAACCTTTGATAATGTGCAGAGAATACGAGGAAATGTCAAACGGTATCCTGATGGTTGGGGCGAATACCACCCCCTTACAGGACTGATGTATTGTGCCGATTGTGGCAGTAAAATGTATGTTCACAGAACGAGCAACTACAAGAATATCCCCTATTATACTTGCAGTGCCTACACAAAAGTACCTTGTGGAACACTTTGTCCCTCCGCTCACAGGATAAAAGCAGAAGTAGTCTTAAAGCTCATTCAAAGCACCCTACAAGACATTAAGAAAAGCCTTGATGAAGATAACGAAGCCTTTCTCCATTCCATTCAAAACGAAATGGAAGAAAGCGAAAAAATGGAAATGGAAAAGAAAAAGACAAGGCTCACAGATAGTAAAAACAGACTTCAGGAACTGGAACGCTTAATGTGTCGGATATATGAAGATATGATACTGGAGAAGATACCGAATACCCGATATGAAATCTTAAATAATCAGTATGAAACAGAGCAAAGAGAACTCAGCAAAGAAATCGATGGGTTGGAAAAAGCCATCAAGCGATACGAAAAAGAAACCGACAGAGCCAAGAAGTTTATCCGGTTGATTGAACGCTATGATAACTTTGACGAACTGACACCGACCATCATTAACGAGTTTGTAGAAAAAATCTTAATTCACGAACGAGATCGAAAAGGCAGTCAAACCGCCAATCAGAAAGTCGAAATCTACTTCAACTTTATCGGGAACTATGAACCGCCAAAAGAAGAATTGTCCGAAGAAGAAATGCAGAAATTAAGGGAGGAGGAAGAAAAAGAACGAGTAAGAAAAGACAGGCTTCATCAAAACTACCTCAAGCGTAAAGCAAACGGCAAGCAAAAAGAATATGAGGACAGATACAAAGAGAAAAGGGAGCAACTCAAACAGGAGAAACTCAAAACGCTGAAAAAAAGCGGAATACCACTAAATGAATATAAGAGGATAGAAAAAAATTATCCTGCATAGATGTTTCCTCTTATTGAATACTATAAAATATAGTGATATAATTTATAGTAGTTTTTTATGGAGGAGAAAATATGTCAGCAATAGATTTGATTGTTTTAGGAATGATTAAAGAAAAAGAACAGAGTGCTTATGATTTACAAAAAAATGTGGAGTATCGAAATATTTCTAAATGGATTAAAGTGAGTACCCCATCCATTTATAAGAAAGTTGTTCAGTTGGAGGAAAAAGGATATATAAAGGGCAATGTGTCAAAAGAGGGAAATATGCCTGAAAAGTCCATCTATCATATCACAGAAAAAGGAAATAAATATTTTCTTGAGCTGATGAAGAAAATTTCTGCTCAAATGGTAAATATATTTTTGGATTTTAATGCTGTCATCATCAATTTGGAAATGGTATCTCCGCTTGAACGAAAGGAACTGACAGAAAATATCGAGTATCAGATCCGTCAATTTCAAAAAGCGGTATTACAATTGAAGGAAGAGAGGACGGATATTCCGTTTACGGGCAAGACTATTCTAAAACAACAAGTATTATTATCAGAAGCATTGAATAAGTGGATTGAGAACTTTAGAGAATTGTATTTAAAGGAATAAAAAATGGCAAATAAAAATGAGGATAAAGAAATCCTGAAGGAATTAAGAGAAATAACAAAAACCAAAGAAAACTGGGGAGAAGTGATTGATGATGTTGCAAATAAACTCAATGAAAATCATTCTGTTATTGTAAAAGCAAAAATCTTGTGGCTTCTTGGAGAAATGGGATTAAATTATCCGAAGCAAGTAGAAACATATATTATAGATATTGCCTTTTGTTTAGATGACGAGCATTCAAAAATTAGGGAGCGTGCGGTTAATGCTTTAGGAAGAATAGGCAGAGCAGATAAAAACTTGATTATCCCTTATTTCGATAAAATAATGAAAATGAGAAAAGATCAAGTAGATGATGTTAGGCTTGCTTTTGTTTGGGCTTGTGAAAATATTGCAACCAACGCTCCTTAATTATTTTGCGAAAGAATGGATCTGTTTTGTGAAATGATACAAGATAGAGGAGTGAGAGTGCGGATAGAAGCTCCGGAAATGTTTCGAGTAATGGGAAAAAGAAAACCGCAGTGTGTAAAGCCTTATTTAGAAAAATTACAATGGTTTGCAGATAATGATACAAACCCTGTTGTTCGTATTCATAGTGCCGGTGCAATACGAATTACAAAAAAAGCATTGGAGGAACTCAAGAATGCCACAGATGACTAAGGGGGGAAAATATATTTTTGGTTGGTCGAGGATAAGAGTAAATGGAGAACTGATCTTTCCGAGAATGGCGGTAGATGAATATAAGCTAAAAGAAGAAAATCACATTTATATTGTTTCAGGAAGTAAGCAAACAGGAGGGTTTAGTGTAATGACCGAACCTTTACTTTCCCATTCAACACTCAAAAATGTTTTGGAAGAAAATCCAAGTTTAGCAGACAGAAGTTTGAGCGAGGGAGAGTTGATTGCTTACAAAGGAAGAAAATACGGTTGGCTTTCACTAAAAGAAAATACGGTATATCTTTCAAATGATTTGATGAAGATGTTAGAAATAAAAGTCGGGGATAAACTCTTAGCTATTCGTAGCAGTGATATTGCTTTTACAATGGGTGTAAAGGGAAGCTTGATAGAGAAAGCGAACGGCTATCGAGGAATTATTGAAGAATTTTGAGTAAGAAAACTACAAGGAGGTTGAAATAAAATGATATTTTGAAATGATAAAAAATAACAGGTTAATTTTAATAGAAAACTTTTTTTGATACGAGAGGACTGTTTACGCCAAAGTGTAGAAGTCCTCCTTTTTTATGCTCAAAAACCAAAATCAGAGAGCAGAAAAAGGAGGATTACACAATGGATAAAAAAGAATATTTCCTTTATGTCAAAGGAAAAGCGGTTAAGGTAAATGAGGAAATATACAGAGCTTACTGGAGAATAACGGAACACGAAAAATATCTCCAAAGAAAAGATTGGAAGTATAACGTACTTCCCTTTTCTGTATTCGATTATGATGGTCATTTTATAGATAACATCGCAGATGAAAGCATGGATATTGAAAAAATTGTAGAAGTAAAAATGCAAATTGAAGAACTGAATAAGGCATTAGCTACCCTTACAGAAGAAGAAAGGGACATCATTACTGCCATATTTTTCAGAGAGGAGAGTTTACGGTCTATTGGAGAAAGAAAAAACAGAAGCTATCAGGCAATCGGGAAAAGGAGGAATAAGATTTTAGAGAAATTAAGAAAACTCTTAGAGGGTAAAATCTAATAAAGCGAAAAGGTTAAGTGCGAAATGTGCTTAACCTTTTCTCATAAAGATGAAAGCGAGGAATGGATATGAAAGATAATAGGACAGAACTACAAAAAGTAAAATCGGAAATTGAACTCAAAGAAAATGAGCTTGAAAAGTACGAAAAGAAGTTGGTGCAGTTAAAAAATCAGGAAAAGAAAATCAGAAAGCAAGCGAGCCTTGAAGAACGCAAAAAGCGAAACCATAGATTGATAGAACGAGGAGCAATCTTAGAAAGTTTTATTGAGGGAGCAAGCAAGAAAAGTAATCAAGAAATAAAGGCTATCTTACAAAGAATATTTCAAAAAAGATAAGAAAAGCAAGGACATCATATAATCGCAATTCCCTTAGATTTTCTAAGGGCGCAATTATACACCCTAAAGGGTGTCCTTGCGTCCTGCGGAGCCTTTACCCTTGCAGGGAGCAAAAGAGGAGTAGCAAAGATGATTGCATATCCCCCATTCCCTTTTTTATCGTCAAGGGTAAAGTGCATTCGCTACCGCTCACCCTTGACCCTAAAAATTTGAAACGGATACTACTTATCAAGCCGACATACTGAAACAACAAAAGCAGTTGCAGTATAGTCGGCTTTTTCTATTGTACCGTTTCAAAACGGTCATTCACTTTATGGACTATCCGAGAAGAAAACCGCTAAGACCGACACTTAAAACAACAAAAGAAAAGAACAAAGACAATCTAAAAGCGAAAGGAGTTGATAAGAGTGGCAGACAGTTTTCACTTTAATATTTCCATCATCTCAAGAGGTAAAGGAAAAAGTGCAGTCGCAAGTGCTGCCTATATTTCTTGTGAGAAACTCACGAATGAATGGGACGGAGTAACCCACGATTATCACAACAAAAAAGGCTTGGAGCATAAAGAAATCTTCTTGCCGGAAAATGCACCGAAAGAATTTTTAGACCGTTCCATCTTGTGGAACAGTGTGGAGTTAAATGAAAAAGCCATCAATGCACAGCTTGCAAGAAACTTCATTATTGCCCTACCCAAAGAGTTGAGTTTGGAAGAAAACAAAGACCTCATCAGGGAGTTTATACAGGAGAATTTTGTATCCAAAGGAATGATTGCAGACCTTGCCATTCATCAAGGAAATGATGAGGGAAACGGAAATATTCACGCTCATATAATGACAACTGTTCGCCCCTTAAATCAAGATAGCACTTGGGGAGCAAAGAGCAAAAAAGAATATCTTCTTGATGAACAGGGAAAAAAGATTTTAGGTAAAAACGGAAAACCTAAAACAAGGAAAATCGACCTCACTGATTGGAACAACAAAGAAAATGCCGAGAAATGGAGAGAACATTTTTCCACACTTTGTAATCAATATTTAGAAACAGCCGGAGAACAAAAACGAGTGGATCATCGCTCCTATAAAAGACAAGGAAAAGAAGAAATTCCGACCATTCATTTAGGAGCAAGTGCCGGTGCCTTAGAGCGAAAAGGAGTGGAAACCGAGAAAGGAAATATCAACCGAGAAATCAAAAAGCATAATTCTATTGTGAAAGCAGTGAGAGAAAGAATTGCAGAAATCACCTCTTGGTTGAATGACTTTACCAAAGTCTTATTTGACAAATATGAGCAGTACAAACAGGAGAAGAAAGAAGAATATGAGAACAAAGCGGAACTCTTTAATCTCTATGAGTACATCAGTATTTATTATGACTTACAGGGAGAAAAAGCAAGAAAGTTAAACCCCTATGCAAGTAACAAAAAGATAGGTGCAGACCTAAGAAGATTTTCAAAAGCAAGGATATATCTAAAGGACAATAACCTTAAAACCATAGCCGAATTGCAAGAGAAAATAAGTACCTTACAATCCAAGAATAAAAAGATTAGTCAAGATATTAAGGCGAAAACCACAAGAATAGAAAACTTAAATAAATGCTTTGCCTATGCGGACATCATCAAGGATAACAAACAAGTCTTTGAGGAATGGAACAGTAAATCCCTATTCAAAGACAGCTTTTACAATTCCCATAAAGATGAGATAGATAAATATAAAAGAGCAAGGGCAATCCTTGAAAAGATAACAGGCTTATCGGCTATCAAGATAAAGGACTGGAAAAAAGAAATCCAAAGCCTTGAAAGTGAAATATTAAAACTCAATATACAATCTCAAAAAGTCAAAGAAGAATACGAAAGTATCAACCATATCAAGTATGCAGTGAAAACAGTCAATGATGATTATGGCATAGACCTATCCATTGAGATTGACAAGGCAATCAAGAGAGGAGAAAAACCAAGTGTCATTGCACAGATTAAGAAGTATCAAGAGCAGCAAGAAGCCTACGAAAAACGAAAGGATAAAACAAAAGACTATTACAGGAAAGAGGAAAGATGAAGTCCTAAAATGGGATAACATCAAAAACGAAGAATGTCGTAAATCACGACATTCTTAAAAAACTAAGATAAGAGAGGAAAGAAAAATGGCAGATAAAAGAATGTTTTCACTCAAGATAGTAGATAGCGACTTATTTTTGGATATGCCTTTAAGTAGTCAATGCCTATATTTTCATCTATCAATGAGGGCAGATGATGACGGCTTTGTAAATAATCCTAAGAAAATCATCAAGATTATCGGAGCGAATGAAGATGACCTGAAAATACTTATTGCCAAAGGCTTTGTGATTGTTTTTGAACGAGGAATTATCGTCATTACGCATTGGAAAATCAACAACTTTATCCGTAAAGACAGATATAAACCGACCTTATATGAAAATGAGGTGCAGAGCTTATCTCAAACTAAAAACGGAATGTATATCAAAGAGGTTGGTTGTCATTTGGTTGACCAAAGGTTGACAAGTGGTCAACCCAGTATAGATAAGGGTAGATTAGATAAGGTTAGTATAGATAAGGGGAGAGAAGAAAGCACCCCGCCCCCCAATTCAAAAAAATATGGAGAATATCAAAACATTATCCTTACAGACGAACAATACAAGGCATTACAAGAAAAGCTACAAAGTCATACCGACACGATGATTGAAAAACTGTCAAGGTATATCAAGAGTACCGGAAAGACATATCAAGACCATTATGTAACTATCCTTAATTGGTATGAGCAAGACAAGGATAAACTATCACAGAAAAAGACCGGCAAGATTCCAACTTTTGAAGATTATGATAAGGGGGAACATTTATAGCTATCATACAAGGCGGTGTAAAGGCATTTTTAGAGCGTTAAGACTAAAAGAGGTATTAAAGCATGTCTATGGATAAAATCAGTCTTAAAACTCAACTTGAAGGAAATTAGCAGATGAAAAATATTGATAAATTTGGTATAATTAAATATTATTATGAGTGAGGAGGTATGATCTTTGGATAATAAAGAGCTGTCTATCACAAGTGATAGTGAGTATAAAAAGCTATTGTCAGAGTTAAAAGAGAAAGTAAGAAGTAGCCAGCTTAAAGCTGCAATAAAGGTAAATTATGAGTTGTTAGATTTATATTGGACTTTGGGAGAATACATTGTAAAAAATCAAGAACAACATTCATGGGGAGATGCCTTTATAAAATCGTTAGCTAAAGATTTACAAAAAGAATTTCCTGATATGAAAGGTTTTTCTGAAACAAATATTAAGTATATCAGAAGATGGTATTCATTTTATATAAAAGGGCTACAAGGTGTAGCCGAAATAGAAAATAACGACAGCAATTCAAAAGGACTACAGCCTGTAGCCCAATTTGATGAAAGAGTTATCAACCATATTAAACAGATACCTTGGGGACATAATCAAAGGATAATAAATAAGTGCAAGACCATTGATGAAGCCATATATTATGTTGATAAAACTATTGAGAACGGATGGAGCAGGAATGTACTCGTACATCAAATTGAAAGTGGATTATATGGCAGGGAAGGAAAATCTATAACAAACTTTGAAAAAAGGTTACCCGCTTTGCAATCAGATCTTGCAAGACAGACATTAAAAGATCCATATAATTTTGATTTTCTTACCATTCGTGAAGGATATGATGAAAGGGAACTTCAAAAAGAACTGGTTGACAAGATTTCTGATTTTTTACTTGAACTTGGCGAGGGATTTGCCTACATAGGCAAAGAATATCACATAAATATAAATGGGGATGATTTTTATATTGATTTACTGTTTTACAATTTGAAACTCCATTCTTACATTGTTATAGAACTGAAAGCGGAGAAGTTTAAGCCGGAACATTTAGGACAGCTTAATTTCTATGTAACAGCAGTGAATAGAGAGCTAAAAACTGATAGAGATAATGCTACGATTGGACTTCTTATTTGCAAAGATAAAAACGATGTCGTTTGTGAATATTCATTAGAACAAATATCGCAACCTATAGGTATAAGCAAATATAAGATTACTAAATTACTTGAAGCAGAATATAAGAGCAGTTTGCCGAGTATTGAAGAAATAGAGAAAAAGATCAAAGAAATAGATACGGATAATTAAAAACATCAAAGAAATGAATAAATATTGGCTAATGACGATTGGAAAAAATCACTAATCGTCATTTTTTATTGCAAAGAAAGGAGAAAATATGCAAGAAAAAAGAAATGAACAAACTACAGGAACAAAGACGATAAAGAAGATTGGAAAGACCACTTATGAGGTGATTGTCCATTTTAATGATAAAAGCAGTGAAACTATGCAAGATAAACTAAAAAGGATAATGTTGAGGGAATTTCGGAGAAAATCGGACGAAAAAAAAGATGATTTTGATTAAAAAGTCCTTGACAAGTAGCAACAGGAAAAACTGCAAAATCGATTCTTATAAGCTGTGGTGCAAGGCTTGCTCCATTTGATATTGAGGAGCTTAAAAACCTTATGGAGTATGATGAGATGGGCTTAGATACTATAGGAGATAAGAAAACAGCCCTATTTATTATTATTTCAGACACAGATGATACATTTAACTTTGTAGTGGCAATGATGTATACTCAGCTATTTAATTTACTTTGTGATAAGGCGGATGATGTCTATGGCGGCAGACTTCCCGTTCATGTAAGGTGTTTATTGGATGAGTTCAGTAACATCGGTCAGATTCCAAAGTTTGAAAAGTTAATTGCAACCATTCGTTCAAGAGAAATATCTGCAAGCATAATCCTTCAGGCAAAATCACAACTTAAAGCTATATATAAAGATAATGCCGATACGATTACAGGCAATTGTGATAGTGAATTATTTTTGGGTGGAAAGGAAGGAACAACCATAAAGGAGTTGTCAGAGAACTTAGGAAAAGAAACCATAGACCTGTATAACACATCGGAAACAAGGTCAAATCAAAAATCTTTCGGACTGAACTATCAAAAACTTGGAAAAGAACTTATGAGCAGGGATGAACTTAAAGTGATGGATGGTGGGAAGTGCATACTGGAGATAAGAGGAGCAAGACCTTTTTATTCAGACAAGTTCGATATTACAAAGCATAAAAATTATAAGCTGCTTTCAGACTACAACAAGAAAAATACCTTTGATATAGAAAAATATTTAAGAAGAAGAGATAAGGTCAACTTAAAAGAAGAAATGAGGGTAAAAGTGGTGGAGGTTGATAGGTAAGATTAAGGATAACTTTAGTTCAAAATGAGTAGAAGTTCATATTAAACCAGATTTTTGAAAGGATTAGTAAATGGATGAATGGGAAAAGATAGAAATGAGAATTAAAAAAGCAGGGAAGAGGTTAGGGCAGATAAAAATAAGAATAAGCATATTAAATCAAAAGCTCAAACATTTAAAAGCTAAGAATGAATTTCATAAAGCATATAGCAGCCAAAGTAAAGGATTAAGATAAATCAAATCTTAGTCTTTTTTTGTTGAAGAAAAGGAGAAATGGTTAAGTGAAAGCAAGGGTAAGAAGCCCTCCGACTTCAGTTCAAAATGAGCAGAAGTCGGAATTAAAGCTATAAAATTAAATATAAAAAATATAGACAAGACTATAACAAATTAAAAAGAAGTTGAGGCCTTTTTTTGATTAAATCAAATAGAAAACGGAGAAATTATATGCAAAAAGAAATGCTTAACATCAACGGAAATCTGATTAATGAAGTAGAGATAAAAGTTATTAAGGGTAAGGACGGCGAAGTTAAAGCTGCTAATTTTACCCTCTTTAGAAAGATGGGAAAGGTAGGAGAAAAAAAGAAGGAATACATAAATTGTAATGTTTACGGTGAAAAAGCCGAGCTTACGAAGGACTTTGAAAAAGGGGATTTTATTCATGTTTTCGGCTATTTTAAAGAGGTTAAAAAGGAAGATAAAAGTTATAGAAACTTTATTGTAAAACATCTTAACAAGGCAGATAAGACAGAAGAAATAGAAAATAAGGAGGAAGAATAATGGCATTTTTTACACAGGCAGTAGATGTATTAAAGATTTTGGTAACAGCAATAGGGGCAGGACTTGGAGCATGGGGAGTCATAAACCTGCTTGAAGGTTATGGAAATGACAACCCCGGAGCGAAATCACAGGGAATAAAGCAGCTTATGGCAGGGGGAGGAATAGTTTTAATAGGGCTAAAACTAATTCCGCTACTTGCCACTGTACTTAATTAATATGTTGGATTTATTTGGAAAAATAGATGAGTTTTTCAAGAATATCATGATTGATGTAATTAAGGATAATCTATCGGCAATGCTTTTAGATATTAATGAGAAAGTGGGAACAGTTGCCGGAGAGGTTGGTAAAACTCCGAGTTCATGGAACTCGGAGGTATTTGCCTTCATAAAATCAATCAATGAAAATGTTGTTTTACCCATAGCAGTAATAATCCTTACAGCAATCTGTTGTATTGAATTAATTCAAGTGGTAATGCAAAAAAACTCCATGCATGATACGGATACCTTTGAGTTTTTCAAATACATCATAAAGATGTGGATAGCTGTATGGCTTGTATCCCACGCTTTTGAGTTTTCCATGGCGGTCTTTGATGTTGCACAGGAAATGGTAGGAAAGGCAGCCGGGGTTGTGGGAAGTAGTGCGAATATTGCACCGGGAGATTTTGATGCTATGGTTGATGCCCTAAAAGAGAAAAGTGTTGGAACACTCATCGGAATTTCACTTGAGACAGGACTTGTTAAAATCTCTTTAACAATACTTTCTGTTTTAATTACAGTAATCTTATACGGAAGAATGATTGAAATTTATATTTACTGTTCCGTAGCCGCTATCCCTTTTGCCACAATGGGAAATAAGGAATGGAGCAGTATAGGAACAAATTATATAAAAAGTTTGTTTGCACTTGGACTTCAAGGACTGTTTATTTTAATCTTTTTCGGGATCTATGCGGTACTTGTAAAAACCGTAAACTTTACGGATATTCATGTAAGTATTTTAAAGGTGCTGTCATACGGACTGATACTTGGGGTAATGATGATGAAATCGGGAAGTATCGCAAAGGCTATTCTTAACAGTCATTAGATGACTTTTGTTCAAAATGAGCAAAAGTGAAATGTCAAACAATGAGATCAAAACAGTGGGTTTAAGTAAAAATATAAGTACCGGGAGGTGGCAATGAAAATATTAAATAAGAAAATGAGAATAATATCAGGAGTAGGAGTAATGTTTTTTATAGGGGTGTTGCTTGGAAAGATTGTAAGCAGGAAAAAGCAGGATATATCAGTACCCTTAGATAAAGATTTTGACTTTGTAAAAATAAAAGATGATGAAAATATCTTATATAAAGCTGATTTTGAACTTGCAGAAGAATTGCAGAAGATAAAAGAGGAAATCATCTCACTTTGGGAACATATAGAAGCACTTTCAAATAGCGAAGAATCAAGGGAGAAAAGTTTATGGCATATGTAAAAGTACCGAAGGATCTTAGCAAAGTAAAAACAAAGGTAGCCCTTAACCTTACTAAAAGGCAGTTAATCGGCTTTAGTATAGCAGTATTATTAGGTTTTCCTGTTTATCTGTTATGTAAAAACTTTTTAAGTACGGATATTTCAATGATACTGATGAGTATAGTCGTGCTACCGATTTTGTTTGCAACGCTTTATGAAAAAGATAACCTGCCATTTGAAAAGCATTTGGCATATATAGTAAGGTTTCATAAAGCCCAAAAGATAAGGGTTTATAAATCAAAGAGTATTTATAATACGGATAAGGAAAAAGATGAAATAAAAGGCATAACGCCTATAAGTAAGATGGCTTTAAGCACTAATAGGAGGAGAAGAATTGAATAAGGAGAAGAAGAAAAAACAAGAGCAAAGAATACAAAGGGATGAAATGGAGCTTAGGAAAAACAGTAAGGAATTATCCGAGTTAAAAAAGTTAAGCAGGAAGAATACAGGCAATAAAAAAGATGGGAAATCATTCATAAAAAAGGGATGGTTTCCTTTTCTGATTAAGGCTAAGAAAAAGGAAACGGTACAGGATACAATTCCCTATAAAAGAATGTTAAAGGATGGGATCTGTCAGGTTGAAAAGGATAAATACAATAAAACCATTCGTTTTTTTGATATTAATTACAGGCTTATGGAAGAAGAGGATCAGGAGGGTATATTTGCCGACTTTTCTTCCTTTCTTAATTTCTTTGATTCAAGTGTGGAAGTGGAGTTTAACTATATTAACAGCATAGGTGAGAATGAAGAAAGGAAAGAGCTTATTAATATCAAAGAAACCGAGGATGATTTTAATGAGATAAGAAATGAATACAGACAAATGCTCCTAAATCAAAGTAGCAAGGGAAACAATGGACTGTCAAAAAATATGTATTTAACCTTTACCATAAAAGCTGAGGATTTAAAACAGGCAAAAAGCAGACTGGAGAGAATAGAATCGGATATATTAAATAACTTTAGGCAGATGGGTGTAAAGGGCTATGTTTTAGACGGAGAAGAACGCTTAAAAGTCATTCATGATATATTAAATCCTGATGACAGGTTTATTTTTAACTTTGAAGATTTGAAATATAGCGGGCTTACAACAAAGGAATATATTGTACCGACTTCCTTTAATTTTTCAAAGCCTACCTATTTTAAGATGGGAGAAGTATTTGCAGAAGTAAACTTTCTACAGATTTTAGCATCGGATATAAAGGATGAAATGCTTTCAGAATTTTTAGAGGTGGAAGAAAATATGATCGTTACCTTTCATATCAAAGCTGTTGACAGGATGGAAGCGATTAAAAATATAAAAAGAAAAATAACAGATCTTGATAAGATGAAACTTGAGGAAAATAAAAAAGCAATCAGAGCAGGATATGATATAGACATACTGCCAAGTGATCTTGTAACTTATGGTGCGGAGGCAAAGAACTTACTTTCTGAACTTCAAAATCATGATGAAAAGATGTTTTTAGTAACGATCCTTATTATGAGTACAGGTAAAAGTAGGACTAAGCTTGAGAATACCGTGTTTACATTAAAATCTATTGCAAACAGGCACAACTGTAACCTTAAAAACTTAAACTACAGGCAGGAACAGGGGCTTGTTGCAAGTCTTCCGCTTGGAATAAATGAGGTGGAAATAGAAAGAGGACTTACCACAAGTTCGGTGGCTATATTTATTCCCTTTACAACGGAGGAACTCTTTATTAAGGGTGAAAGTCTGTATTACGGCTTAAATGCTTTAAGTCGAAATATTATCATGGCTGATAGAAAGAAACTTAAAAATCCGAATGGGCTGATACTTGGAACACCGGGTAGCGGAAAATCTTTTGCGGCAAAGAGAGAGATTACCAATGCTTTCTTGATTACGGATGATGATATTATTATTGCAGATCCTGAGGCTGAATATTCTCCGCTTGTTAATGCCTTAAAAGGTCAGGTTATTAAAATATCACCGATTTCAAAAGACTATATAAATCCCCTTGATATCAACACCGACTATGCGGATGAAGATAATCCGTTGTCATTAAAATCTGATTTTATACTGTCTCTTTTTGAACTTGTAGTTGGAGAGAAAAAACTTAGTGCGGAAGAAATCTCAGTTATTGACAGGTGCTTGCCAATTCTTTATAAAGCCTATTTTGAAAACCCTATACCTGAAAATATGCCTATACTGGAAGATTTATATAATCTTCTTAGAAAACAGGAGGAGAAAATAGGAAAGAAACTTGCGGTAGAGATGGAGATCTATGTAAAGGGAAGCCTTAATGTATTTAATCACAGAACGAATGTAGATACAAACAACAGGGTGGTTTGCTATGACATTAAAGAACTTGGAAAACAGCTTAAAAAAATAGGGATGTTAATAATTCAAGATCAGGTTTGGAACAGAGTAACGATAAATAGGGCAAGTAAAAAAGCAACGAGATATTTTGTTGATGAATTTCACCTTCTTTTAAAAGAACCGCAAACAGCCAACTATTCTATAGAAATCTGGAAGCGTTTTAGAAAATGGGGAGGTATGCCGACAGGCTTAACACAAAATATTAAGGATCTTCTTGCAAGTCCAGAGATTGAAAATATCTTTGATAATACAGACTTTATTTTAATGCTTAATCAGGCGGGAACGGATAGAGATACACTGGCTAAGAAGCTTAATATTTCAAAGCACCAGCTTTCCTATGTAACAAACAGTAATGAGGGAGAAGGTTTAATCTTCTATGGAAATACCATTGTACCCTTTATAGATCGGTTTCCTAAAAATACAAAACTGTACTCACTGATAACAACAAAATTAAGTGAGACAGGAAAAGATAAAAAGTGATGAAGTAATGAGAGAGAGTCAAGGTAAACTAAGAATATTTAGAAGTGGCTAATAAAGATTGAAAGTGAGGTGAAAAACTTGATAAAGAAAAAGAATATAAGGTATAAAAACAGTAGAGAAAAGCCGTTAAATCAAGAGATACAGCCTTTTCCATCTGAAAATCAAACAGGTTATAAAAGAGAAGATGTTCAAAATCAGGATTTTCTTATTAAATATAATATGCCGGCTGAAGTAAAGACATCTTCATCTAAGAAAACATTTATAAATCATCCGGATAGGGAAAATAAATATAAGGACTTAAATAAAGGTAGTGATTCTTATGAGATACCGGGTAAGGGAAATATAAGTCAAAATAAATCTTTTCTTGAGCCAAAAAAGGATAAAAAGGTCAGGCAAAAGCAGATAAGTAGATTTCATAACAAAGAAAAAGAAATTCATGAAGATTTATCTAAATATAGTGATAAAAATATAGCGTCTAATCAGTATGATATGGGCTTTAGGGATGATAAAGACCTGCAAAAGGTATCAGCCAAGAAACAAAGGCATAAAGAAAATACCGCCGCCATACAAACTGATAAGTATAAAAATAAAGTAAGAGCAAATAGGAAACGATATAAGAAAATTTTGCAAGAAAAACACTCTAAAGAAGATTTAAGCTTAAAAGACCACCCAAAGAAATATTTTAAAAGTAACTTTGAAGATGAAGAATTTACAAGGACTAAAAATAAGAAAAAAACTCTAGACACAAAGGATGGTGTAAAAGAAAAAAATGATAATAAAGGAGAAATAGCGGATAATTCAAAGCCTAAGCCTAAAGAATATTCAAAAAAAGCCAATGATAAATTTAGAAAGCAGGAAAAGAAGGTTTTAAAGCTTCAGCATAAAAAGCAAAGCTTTGAAAAGAAACTCAAATATAATAGCAAGGACAGCATATCTTCTAAGAGTGCAGTAGTTGTGGTAGGAGCGGTAAACAGGTATCTTGAAAGTGGACAAGAGGATAATGCCGGTGTCAGTGCTGCCCATAAGACCACAGAAGGCATAGAAAGTCTTGCAAGAAAAGCCCACAATCATGGAAAAGGTAGGGTATTAAAAAGACAAAAAAGGATAGTAAGGTTTGTAAAAGATATTGAAAAACAGGAAAAAAAGCTGTTTTTTAAGAAAAATATGGAAGAATTTAAGAAAAGTAGTGAGTATCAAAACACTTCAAGGTTAAGACAGTTTTTTAAAAGGAGGCAGTATAAAAAGCAACTTCAAAAGAAATATAATGATAAGATAAAGAATGGGCTTAAAAAATCCTTAGCAAAGGGAAGCAAAAAGTTTGCAGAATTTATAAAAGAAAGAAGTAAAAAGATAATGTTCCTAATACTTTTGGTGGTAGGAACATTTTTTATGCTCTTTCAGGCAGGAAGCATGGTGATGAATATAGGAACAGGAACAATCAGTGATACCGTTTCTACAACCTATCTTTCCTCAGAAGAGACCTTAAGGAATATCAATCAGGAATTTTCTTCTTTAGAACAGGGACTACAAGAGGAAATGGAAAGCGTAGAGGAAACTCATCCGGGATATGATGAATATATAATAAACGGAAAAGAAAAAATCGGTCATAATGTCCATGAGTTGCTATCTTATATAACATCTCGATATGGTGTGGTAAAAGAAGTATCTGAAATAGCCGGGGAAATACAACAGCTGTTTAATCAAATGTATACATTGACCTATGATGAAGAAATTGAAATCAGATATAAAACCGTTACATCAAGCTATACAGATGAAGCAGGGAATGAGAAGACAGAAAGCCATGAAGAAGCTTATGAATATAAAAAACTCATTGTAAACTTAGAAAAAAGAGAAATGGACGATATCATCAGAGAAGTATTTAATTCTTATCCCAACAATTTAACTCACTATGAAGCACTGCTTTCAAGTAAAGGCAATATGGAACTCGTTTTTGGGAGTGATAACGGAGATTTATCGGAGATTATAAACAATCCCGACTTTTCAAATCCGGGAATTGCCTTTAATGATGTAACGGTTAAGGCATTGTTTAACGAAGCGGAGAAACATATAGGTAAAAAATATGTATTTGGAGCAAACGGACCGAATAACTTTGATTGTTCGTCCTTTGTATGCTGGAGTTTTACACATTCAGGAGTTAAAAATATGCCAAGAACCACTGCTTGGGGGATTTATAAAACTTATTGTAGTCCTATATCTCCAAGTGAAGCAAAAGCGGGAGATATTATCTTCTTTAAAAACACTTATAACAGCAAGAGTCCGATATCCCATGTAGGTATCTATGCAGGAGACGGAATGATGATACATGCAGGCAATCCTATTCGCTTTGTAAGTATCAATACACCTTACTGGATAGAACATTTCTATGGTTTCGGCAGAGTTAAATGACAGGAGGAAGAAGTTGAATAAAAAGTATCAAAAGAATATCGAAAATCAAAAAGCGATAGAAGAAAAAATAGAAGAACTTAGGCTGAGGCAGGAAATACTTAAAGAAGAGCAGGAGGAAATGGAGCAGGTTGAGGTTCTAAAAGAATATAGGAGCATTGATATTTCACTTGATGAGTTTTTAGAAATGATGAGAAAGTATAAAAAGGAAAGGCAAAGCGAAAAGAAAATGAAAGAGCCGGAAAATTCTAAAGAAGTAGAGGAAAACAGAGAAAAAATCATGGAGGATACAAATGAAGGAAATGAAATCTAAAAAGAACAAGGTGAAAAGATTGGTAGGAGTTATTTGCTTACTCGTGATGTTTATTATAGGGAATATATACCCTACATATATTTTTGCACAGGTTAATGAAAGTGAAATAGAAACTGAGGAGACTAGGGAAACAGCAAGTAAAGATAATAAAGAAGAAAAGGAAGTACGCTTTCCGAATAAACTGGAGGCAAAAGAGCCTCCAAGTGATAATCAGATAGGCAGCCAAGGTGATAGTATAAATAAAGGTATTCCCACAGCAGAAGGCAGTGCAAAGGCGGAACTTATAGAAAATGTAAATAATGCCAATCAGGACTATCCTATTCATCATGGAGAAAGTACGGAGGATGAAAGTGGCAAATATTTTGCTGATGCCAGACAGTTCATTACATTTAAAACAAAGTCGGGAAAGACCTTTCATCTAATCATTAATTATGATGAAGAAGGACAAAATGTCATGCTGCTTACAGAGGTAAGTGAAGATGATTTATTAAATATGGTAGAAGTAAAAGAAAAACCTAAAGAGGAAGTAAAAAAGATAGAAGAGGTACCACCACCAACAGAAGAAACAAAAGAAGAACCGGTAAAGGAAGAGCCTAAAAAGAAGGAAGAAAGTAAAGGAGCAGGGCTTTATATATTTTTAGGATTGCTTGTCATGACAGTTGTCGGAGCAGGATATTATTTTAAGATTTATAAGAAAAATCAGGAAGAAAGTGAGGATGAGGAAGACTATAATGAGCTTGAGGATGATTATGAAAGAGAGGATAATGTAGAGGTTCCAGAAGAAGTCGATGATATGGCAATAGATGCTTATGAGGATGAAGATGAGGAGTAAAAATGTAAAGAATATATAGTGTATTTTTGGGCTTAATATAGTATGATATATACGGATAAAGAAGTATAAAGTGGTGGGGTTAATAGGTGGCTTGTATTTGATACATGTATTTAACAAATTAGAAGTTTTAGAGGGAATTTATAAAATATAATATATCATACGAGAGGTGGGTATATGGAGAAAAAATTTAGAAAAGTAGTAGTCATATTCATAGATATCCTAGGTTCACAGACCAGAATAAATTTTGATGAATGGTATAATGTTATCAGCGTTTTTAGCCGGATGGTAGAGCGTGAAAAAGAACTGGATAATAATCATCCATGGACTGTTTACAAAAGGGAGATACATGTTTTTTCGGACTGTGCATACATTATCTATGACTATAAAGATAATATTGAAGATAGTCGAAAAGATATGTATGAATTAATGGGAATAGCATGCTATAACACCGAAAAAGTATTGTATGAATTTTTAAAGAATGGATTTATTGCTCGTGGTGCAATTACGTATGGCGATTTATTTTATGATAATGAAAAGAATATTTGGTTTGGTCCAGCAATGAATCGTGCATATTTTCTAGAATCAAAGTTAGCGATATTTCCTAGAATTATTATAGATCCTGAATACGCAGAAAAATTATTTGAATTTAATGAGACCAAATATCGTATGAGTACTGAACAAAAAATGGTTAATGGTGAAATTTTGTATCGAGATATGGATGGTTTCGTATATTTAAATTATTTAAATAGCGGGAAATCAGGTATGAATCAAATGGAATATATGAATGTTATAGAAGCTGCACTTCAATTATGTGATATAGAAAGAAACAAAACAAGAGAAACAGAAGAAATACAGAAGTCTATTAAAAATAAATATGATTGGTTAGAAAAATATTTGTTAACCCCTAACAATAGGTTATAAACTGTATGACAAGCCCAGTTTCTGAAGCTTATATGAAGTAACCCCAAAAACTTTGCAAGAAAAATATGAAGATAGAAATTCAATCAAAAGCTGTAAATAGGCAATAATATAAAAATCAAATACCAAAAACCAAAAGGCAATCAGATAACTTCTGATTGCCTTTTTTCATACAAAAAAGGAGGATTTATAAATGAATTTAGTGATATGTGAAAAGCCGAGTGTTGCAATGAGTATCGCCAAGGTTATCGGTGCAACCGGTAGACAAAACGGATATTATGAAGGAGGTGGATATATTGTAAGTTGGTGTGTTGGGCATTTGATACAGATGGCAAGTCCTTCAGCTTATGATGAAAAGTACGGTAAGTGGAGATTGGAGGATTTACCGATTATCCCTAGACAGTATAAGTACGAAGTGGTAAGGGCAACTAGGGGTCAGTTTAACACTCTTAAAAAGCTGATGAACTCTAAAGAGATTGAAACGGTTATTAATGCTTGTGATGCGGGGCGTGAGGGAGAGTTAATCTTTAGGCTTGTGTATGAACAGGCAGGTTGTAAAAAGAATATCAAAAGGCTTTGGATCTCATCAATGGAAGATGTAGCAATAAAAGAAGGCTTTAGGCAGTTAAAAGATGGAAAAGAGTATGAAGCTCTATATCAATCAGCCCTTGCCAGAAGTAAGGCTGATTGGCTTGTCGGTATGAACATGAGCAGGTTGTATTCACTTATTTATAATCAAAATTATTCTGTTGGAAGAGTACAGACACCCACGCTTGCTATGATTGTAAAAAGAGATGATGAAATAACGGCTTTTAAGAAAGAAAAATATTATACAGGCGAGCTTTATTGTACAGGCTTTACTCTTTCAACAGACAGGATCGACAGCCTTGAGATTGTAGAAGATTTAGTAAATGTGGTAGGAAATAAAATTATAGTAAGAAATGTGGAGAAAAAGGAAAAGCTTACAAAGCCTGACTTGCCGTTTGATTTAACAACACTTCAAAGAGAATGTAACAAGTACTTCGGATTTTCAGCAAAACAGACACTTGACTATGCACAAAGTCTTTATGAAAAGAAGATGATTACATATCCGAGGACGGACAGCCGTTATCTATCTGAAGATATGATTATAAATACAGTAAACAACATACTTGGCAAAAATGACTTTGATACAGAGAGAATTAAAGTTATTTTTAACTCAGCTAATGTAACAGATCACCATGCAATTATACCTACAGTAAGTTCTTTAAATGAAGATATGTCCACAATTCCTGAAAGCGAAAGAAAAATATATAACCTTATCTTAAATAAAATTCATGCAAGTGCAGGCTATCCCTTAATTGAAAACATAACAAAGATTGTTGCGGTATATGAAAGTCAGGGTGATGTATTTGAATTTAAGGCAAGCGGTAAGGTCATTATAGGTGAAGGTTTTACAAAATATCTTAAGCAGTACGGCTCAAAGAAAAATGAAGATATTTTATTACCTGATTTAAATGTGGGAGATGTACTTGAAATCAAGGATAAAGAGATAAAAGAAAAATATACGACACCACCAAAGCATTTTACAGAGGATACTTTACTTAAAGCTATGGAAACGGCAGGTAATGATGCCCTGGAAAAAGGAGCTGAGGTTGAGCGAAGGGGACTTGGAACACCCGCAACAAGAGCAGGCATTATAGAAAATCTGATTTCCAAAGATTTTATAGAAAGAGATAAGAAAAATCTTATTGCAACGAAAAAAGGAAAAGCTCTTATAGAAATCGTGGAGGATAACTTTAAATCGGCTAAAACAACAGCCAAGTGGGAAATTAAACTGTCTGAGATAGCACTGGGAAAATCGTCAAATGAAGCATTTTTATCTGGTATTGAAACCAAGATAAAAGAAACTATTGCCAAGTATCAGGGAAGATAATATATGTTTGATACATTGATGAAACTTGATAAAGACAGAGAGGTCTTGGATTTTTATGCCACAGATAAAAGAGCAACAAAGGAGCTTTTAACAAGAGAAAATTTCAGAGAAACAATATATGAGACTGCCTGCGGTCAGGGGCATATCGGAAAAGTGCTGGAAGAGTATGGATACAGGGTAAAAGCGGAGGATATTTGTTACAGAGGGTATGGAAGCGAAAGAGAGGTGGATTTTTTACAGTTAAGGAAAATACCTTAGACATAGTAACCAATCCGCCTTATTTTTGTGCGGATAAATTTCTAAAACACGCCCTTGAAATATCTGTACCGAAAGTAAAAATAGCAATGCTTTTTCGCTTAGCATTTTTGGAGGGACAAAAAAGGTATGAGTTATTTAAAAAAATATCCTATAAAAAAGGTATATGTATTTTCCAAAAGACTTAACTGTGCTAAAAATGCCGAGTTTGAAAAGTATAAAAGCAATGCTATTGCGTTTGCATGGTTTATATGGGAAGTAGGTTATACAGGAATTACGCAACTAAAATGGATCTTATAAAAAATAGTATAAAAACAATAAAGAACAGAATTTAAGGAGGACGAAATGAACGATAATAAAAACATTCAAAGACAGGAAGAACAGACAAAGGAAGTTATAAATGAGATCAAAGCAGAATATACAAAAACAGCCGACTTTTTAGAAGAAAATACCGATACACAGCTTAAAATTGCCGGGGAGCTTAAAGAAGAGCTAAAAAATAATGACTTTGATGTAAATATTGAAGAGTTAAAGGCACTTAAAGATGAAATAACAGGTCTTAAGGCGGAGATCAAAAGACTTAATGAAATGGATAATATAAGCCTTAGCTCACTTATTGCCAAGGATATTAGGGCAGTAGGGAAATCTCTTATTAATCTTCAGGAAAAGGCGGTAGGAAGTATTAAACATCTTTATGACAACATGAAACATCAGCTTACCTACAGCCTTACCAAAGCACAGGAAAAGTTTGTTGAGATGAAAATAGGAATTGTAAAGGGACTTGTAAACTCAATGCAAAGTTTCATAAAGGAGCAGCAAAAGAAGCTTAATAACTGCCTTGAAAAACTGGATACCTTATCTAAAGAGATACAAAAGGATGAGGAAAAATTAAATAAGGGAAATAAGGAAGAGATTAGTCAATCGGATAATGAAAATAAAGACATTAAGTCAAGTGAAAAAACAGTTGTGAGAAATGGAGTCGAAAGGCAAGGTACAAACATTCAAAAAAGCAATGAGAAAAAGCCCAAAAGTATGGAAAGAAAACCTTCAGTATTAAAAACACTTAAAGAAAATCAGCAAAAGATTAGACTTGAAGAAAATGGGAAAGGAGAAAAAACAGTAAAAAAGGATAAGGGAATGGAAATATAATGAAAGAAGCTGACCTTATCAAATATAAAAATATTCCGGATGAATTAAGGCGAGAGAAAAGATGGTGTCTTTATAAAATCATTGTAAGAGATGGAAAAAACACAAAAATGCCTATTATGCCAAGTGGAAAACCTGCCAAGTCAAATGATAAAAAAACTTGGCATAGTTACAAGGATTGCATGGATGCTTTATGTAAAAATCAAGGAACTGGCTTGGGATTTTTCTTAGGGGACGGGTATATAGGAATTGATATAGATAAGGTAAGTGATGAAATAATGGAATACTGTATGGACTTTAATGCCGCTTCAATGACAGCTAACTTTTTAAGAGGGATTTCCACCTATGCGGAAATCTCTCCGTCAAAAACAGGATTACATTTTATAGGAAAGGGTAAGGTACCGGGAGAGAGAAAAAGATATAAAAACCTTGAAATTTATGACAGGGACAGATTTTTTACAATAACTGGGAATATATTAAAGGATAAAGACAGAAGTAAAATAGTAAATATCAATCAAGAATTATTGCCGCTTTATCAAACATATATGCCAAGGATAGATTATGGGGAATCCAAAGTCGGCAGGATTAATCTAAGTCCAAGCAGTTTGGCTTATAAAAACAGATTTTCACAAGATGATATTCTAAACATACTTTTTAATAGGAGATACTTTAACTATAGCGGAGAAGATCTAAGACAAGTATATAATGGGAATTATCAAAACTATTTTAACAGCCAGTCCGAGGCTGATTTTTTTATGCTTGGGAGGTTGCTTTATTACACCGCAGATGTGGAAAAGTCAATCAGCCTTATGGAAAATAGCGGGCTTAAAAGAAACAAGTGGTATAAAAAGCGAGGGAGTACGGACTATATACACTATATTGCAGACAGGGCAATGAACGGCATAAGCAAGTTTTATGATTGGAATAAAGAAAAAGCTAATATTACAAAAAATGCAAAGCAAGAAGAGACTGAAAATAAGAAGAAGGAGGAAAAGATGCCAAGATATTCAACTGAAAAAATCAGTGATATTTTATCTCACTCTTTAGAGGAAATCAGAAGGGATGTATATGCCTACAAAGATTTTCTAAAGACAATGGGAAATAACTATAAATACTCATATATGCACCAGTTAAGTATTTACAGTACCTACAAGAGAGCAACTGCCTGTGCGGAGTATGATTTTTGGAAAAAGCTTGGAAGAAGTGTAAAAAGAGGAGAAAAGGGAATACCGATTCTTGACTTAAGCATGAGACTACCAAAGGTAAAGTATGTATTTGATGTCAGTCAAACAGTCAGTATAGGAAATAAGATCAATGAAGTAAAACTGTGGAAATATGAACCTGAGAAGCATACTTTAGCTATAGATTCACTGATTGACAGCTTTAAAGAAAGAAACAGCAGGTTGCTTTTTTCACAGGAAGAAAAGATAACTGCACTTATAGATTTATATGTTAGGAAAAGGATATATACCATCTTTGATATGTTGACGGATGATACGCTTAAGAGTTATACCAAAGTAGAACTGATGCAATTTATTACAGAATCCATAAAGACTTCATTGGCACAAAAAATGGATATAGGTATTTCTGTTGACGAGAGCAAACTGAAAACAGTATCAGGTATTAAACATGGACAGGATATTGACAGCATCCTTGGAGAAATATCTTTAATTTCTAAAGAAATGCTTATAGCTATCGGAAGAGAAATACAGAAAATAAGTGATAGAGAAAAACTTAAAGAAATAGAGAAAAAGGAGCAGACAAAGACCGACAAGGAGCGTTATAATAATACTGTAAACGAAACCGTTAAAAAAAGTACCGATACAATAAATAATGAGATAGAAGAAAATAAAGGAGGCTTGGCTGATGAGAGAAACAGTAATACTGGCGGACAGGGAATATCTTTTGGAGGAAGAAATCTACATTCCAATAATCAAGGAGAACCTGTTCGAGAAACAGGGGGGAACCTACAGTTTGGAGAAGATGGAAGATGGAGAGGAAGTTCTGATACCGAATATCAAGATGCCAAAGATAATAGATCAGAGCAGGCTGAACAGATTTGGCAGGGAGAGGCTCAAATTCCTGAAAGAAAACAGGGAGAATCAGTATCAGAGCATGTATTACAGAGGGACATTGATGGAGCATCTTCTAAATATAGAGGAACAGGCACAGGAGTTTTTGGAGAAGGAAGAGCCGAAAATGATGGAGGCTTGGGGGCTTACAAACGAACTGAAGTCGGAGGATTTTCTGAAATATACGGGACTGAAGAAAAATCTCGATATGACACTGACAAGGATGGTATTGGAACAGATAGTCTGGGCATAGATAGAAAAATACAGTCAAACAGCAGAGATAGTGAAAGGGAAGTCGATAAGACTTCTTTTTCTTTTGCCGGGAATGAAAGCGGTCAGGTAAGATTTAACTTGCCACTACAGCAAAAAGAAATAGATACGGTTTTAATTTATGGAGGAAATGAAGAAAATTTAAGATTAAAGGTTTTAGCTGAGTATTCTAAAGGAAAAAGTATAGAAGAATTATCCGGATTTCTTAAAGATACTTTTAAAGGTGGAAACGGTTATGAGGTAGGCGGAAACAAGGTTTGTGCATGGTATGATAAAGAAGGAATCTATTTATCCAATGATATTTCATCAAAAGAAAATCCGATGCAAATTTTATCATGGTCTGATGCTTCAAAGCGTATAGGTGAGCTTATTGAAAGCAGTGAATATGCAACCAATGTAGAGGTGGCGGAAGCCTTTTCCTATGAAAGAAAAGAACTTGCCGAAAAGCTGTGGTACTTAAAAAGAGATTTTGCAGATGATTTAAAAAAAGAATACCTAAAGGTTCTTGATCGAACAGAAAAACAAGGATTTCCTGACGAAACCGAAGAACTTTCAGAAAAGCTTAGAAGTCCTGAATTTAGAAATAGGCTTAGAGAAGAATATAGCATATTTTTACAGGACTATATGGAAAATAAGGGGATATTAAGATTTCATTTTCATAAGGTGGAAGAGATTTTACAAAGGTTAAATGATTTGGAGATACCAAGGAAGGAATTTAGTTCAGGTCTTATTGAACTACCGAAGATAAAAGAATTTATCACAGAAGATGAGATAGATGAAAATTTAAGACGGGGAAGCGGTATTTCAGGAGGAGGAAAACGGATTGCCGATTTTTTTAGAGAAAATCATACACTTTCAGAGCAAGTGGAATTTTTAAAAAATGAGTACGGCACAGGTGGAAGAACTCATGCTTTATCAGGAAATATGGGAAGCAGTGAATGGCATGATGCTAAGGGAATTGGGCTTAAAAAGGGAAACTCTCCGGAATTTATGCTTAGCTGGAGTCAAGTGGCAGTAAGGATTAAAGACTTAATAAAGAATGATCGATACGAAAATAAGGATGTTGTGTCCGATGTACAAAAACAGCTAAAACCAAAAGAAGAAAATATAGAGTCAGAGTATTTTAATCAGGAAAAAGAACAGGATATAACGGATAAAGAAAATGCTACCGCTATTAATCCTGATATACAAAGAGAAGAAGAAATTCTTTTAATTCAGGTTGAAAGAGAAATATCTTATGAAGAAGCCGAAAAGATCTATGAGTTGCAAATAGAAAGAGAAAAGGGTTTAAGTAAAGAAAATATATTAAATCAAAATACATCATATAAAGAGCAAAATCCAAATGATTACTGGGTGGTGGAATTTCATGAAAAATCAAGTCTAACAGAAAAAGATTATACAGGTATGATTGTTACAAAGGATCTTCTTAATGAAATAAAAGAGTTGGATGAAAAAATAAGTATACATAATGAAACTGTAGGCAAAGATAAGTATTGGCAAATGACAGATGAGTGGTTAGGGTATTCAAAGTTTTATTTTGACAATATCGTAGACGGCGAAGTAAAAGAACATTACAGAGTGGATATAGGGGATGGTAATGAAGCAAATGAAAGAGAGTTTGCCTATCTTTATAGAAACACGGCACCAACTCAGGAGATAATAAATGAAGTATATCAAGATACTGCCCATAGTAACAAAGAAAGTGAAATACAAGTTGATTTAGCTGAAGAAGAAAGTGAAAAGGTATTAGAGCTTAAGGCTAAGAATGATGTTATATCTGCTCTGACTTTTAAAGAAGAAAAAGAAGCCGGAGGATATCAGTATAACTCTCAAAATGAAGAATTTATTTTGCTTAAAAAGACTGTAGATGAAGGAAACTTAAAAGTACCGGAGCATATAACAAACAGCATAGACGGGAAAGTCGGGTATGAAGCAGAACTTGTCTTAGATATGAAAAATAGACAGATAAAGCAAAACCTGAGATACAATGGATATATGCTTAATTCTAATCGTGCAATCGAGTATGGAAGTTATCATGAAATGCTTAAAAACCTCTCTTACTTGCTTGATGATAACCATAGAAATGTACTTCTTACAGGTTATATAAATGAGCAGATTAAAAAGGCAAATGAACAAGAAAATGTAAATGAGCCGATTTTTAAAGAAGGTATGCAGGTAAGATATCAAGGAAAGGAATACCTGATTTCAGAAATAAGTGATTATGGAAACTATAAAACAATAAAATTGGATGATAATGAAGAGTATCTTAGCGGCTTTGTTACAGGAAGTGAGATCCTGACATTTAGAAATGAAAACGAACTTGACTTTGAGATACTTTCCACAGAAGAAAAATCACCGGAGAAAAGTGTATATAAAGAAGTTTTACCTGTCTTAAATAAAGAAGCTTTAAGTGAAGTACCAAAGCAAGAAGAATCCTATAAAAAAGAAGAGAATAAGAAAAACAATCTACCCGTCAATTACAGGATAACAAGAGAAGATGAAGTCCTACCACCGTCAGAACGATTAAAAAACAATATCGAAGCAATAAAGGTACTAAAACAGCTTGATAAAGAAAACAGAAATGCAAGTAAAGAAGAGCAGGATATTTTAAGCAAGTATGTAGGTTGGGGAGGGCTTTCAGATGTTTTTGATGAAGAGCGGGGTGGTCAGTGGCAGGAGGCAAGGATGTTCTTAAAAGAAAACCTATCAACATCAGAATATGAGGCTGCCAAAGAGAGTACACTTACCGCCTTTTACACACCAAAAGTAGTTATAGATGCTATTTATCATACTTTATCCGATATGGGATTTGAGAGTGGAAATATCTTAGAGCCAAGTATGGGAACGGGAAGATTTATCGGAAATCTACCCGTATCAATGCAAAACTCAAAGTTTTACGGTATAGAACTTGACAGTATCAGTGGACAGATTGCTAAAAAGCTATACCCAAATTCAAATATTCAGGTAAAAGGCTTTGAAAAGACTGCTTTTTCAAATAATCTTTTTGACATAGCTGTAGGAAATGTACCCTTTGGAGAGTATAGGGTATCCGATCGTGAGTATGAAAAAAATAACTTTCTTATTCACGATTATTTTTTTGCTAAAACACTGGATAAGGTGCGTAGCAAAGGAATAATTACTTTTATAACCTCATCAGGTACAATGGATAAAAGAAATGAGGATATAAGAAGATATATCAGTGAGCGGGCAGAGTTTCTGGGAGCAATAAGACTGCCGAATAATACATTTAAAGGTGAAGCCGGTACAGAGATTACAAGTGATATTATTTTTTTAAAGAAAAGGGACAGGCTATTAAAGATAGATGAGGACTGGGTTAAGATTGATAAGGACAGGCAGGGACTGACCTATAACAAATACTTTGTAGATAATCCACAGATGGTACTTGGCAGTATGCAGGAAGTACCGGGCAGGTTCGGCACTACTCTTTCTTGCATTGCAGATGAAAGTAAACCGATAAAAGAACAGCTTGAGGATGCAATTAAAAATATAAAAGGTACTTATGAAAAGGCTAAGTTAAACGAAGAACTTGAAACAGAAACACTTCCGGCTGATGACAATGTTAAGAATTATTCCTATGCAGTGATTGAAGATAAGGTGTACTTTAGAGAAAACTCAATTATGCAAAGGGTACTTCTAAATAAAGCTGATGAGGAGAAGATAGGGGCATATCTTGAAATAGAAAAAGCGTTAAGAGGAGTAATTACCTATCAAAAGGAAGATTATCCGGAAGAGGAAATAAAAGCCTTACAGAGCAGATTAAATAAACTTTATGATGATTTTTCAGGTAAGTATGGACTGATTAATTCAAGGGCAAATAAAAGACTACTCCAGGAGGATGCCAACTATTCTTTAGTGTCCACCTTGGAAAACCTTAATAAAGAGGGTAACTTTATCGGCAAGTCGGATATTTTTACCAAAAGAACCATCAAAAAAGCGGAAGTAATAGAACATACGGATAACTTAACTGAAGCACTGATCCTTTCCATATCTCAAAAGGGAAATGTCAACCTTGAGTATATGGAGGAGCTTACAGGAAATATAAGAAAAGAGCTGATAGAAGGCTTAAAAGGAGAGATATTCCTAAATCTTGATAGTTTTGAGCCAAGTGATATTACTCCTTTTTCATCAGCTTTAGATTTAGGAGATTTTTCAAGAAATTATGTCAGTGCAGATGAATACTTATCAGGTAATATCAGAGAGAAAATAGAAGTAGTAGACGCATATATAAAAAATATAGATTATGAAATTAAAAGGAATGAGGAAGAGTTAGATAAGCCTCATGAATTACAATCGGGATTAGAAGCAGGAAGATCCAATCAGGAAGAATTATCACATAAATCGGAAATAACAGAGAAAATTTCAGTATTAAAACAGGAATTATCCGATCTTAATTATCAGAAAAAAAGACTGGAAGAAGTAATGCCGAAAACTCTTGAAGCAAGTGATATAACTGTCAAGATGGGTTCTACATGGATACCTGAAAAAGACTATAAGAGCTTTATGTTTAATCTGTTAAAGACCTCCGCATCAAACAGATGGGATATAGATATTAAATATATGGATTTTACGGGAGAGTATAGAGTAGAGGGAAAAAGCACGGATAAAAATAACGACCTGGCTAATTTCACCTATGGAACAAGCAGAGTGAGTGCATATAAGCTTATAGAGGATAGTCTAAATCTTAGAGATACAAAAGTATATGACCGGATCATTGATTCGGACGGAAAGAAAACATCTGTTTTAAATCAGAAAGAAACCATGCTTGCACGAAGTAAACAGGAAATTATAAAAGAAGAATTTAAAAATTGGATCTTTGAGGATGCGGACAGAAGAAACCGACTGGTGAAAAAATATAATGAAAGATTTAATTCTATTCGATTAAGGGAGTATGACGGAAGTCATTTGCCTTTTGCTGGGATAAACCCTGAAATTGAACTTAGACCCCATCAAAAAGATGCAATAGCAAGGGGGCTTTTTGGAGGAAATACACTGCTTGCACATGAAGTAGGGGCGGGTAAGACCTTTGAGATGATAGGAATTTCGATGGAGTCTAAAAGGCTTGGAATGAGTTCTAAAGCCATGTTTGTAGTTCCAAATCATATAGTAGAACAGTTCGGGCGTGAGTTTAACGAGCTTTATCCGGCAGCCAATATACTTTGTGCTACAGAAAAGGACTTTACACCGGACAAGCGGAAAAGATTTTGCAGTAGGATTGCCACAGGGGACTATGATGCGGTGATTATCGGACATAGTCAATTTGAGAAAATTCCGATTTCAAAGGAAAGACAGGAGTATGAACTTAAAAGTCAGATTGATGAGATCGTGGAATTTATTGGAGAGTATAAAAGAGACAGGGATCAAAGATTTAGTGTAAAGCAGCTTGAAAAAACAAAGAAAAGTCTGGAAGCAAAATTAAAGAAACTTAATGATGATTATAAAAAAGATGATGTGGTAACCTTTGAGGAACTTGGAATTGATAAGCTTTTTGTGGATGAAGCCCATTCATATAAAAATCTGTACCTGTTTTCAAAAATGAGAAATGTTTCAGGAATCAGTGCAACGGATTCACAAAAGTCATCCGATATGCTTATGAAGTGCAGATATATGGATGAGATAACAGGCGGTAAGGGAATTGTTTTTGCAACAGGGACGCCTGTTAGCAACAGTATGGCTGAACTTTACACCATGCAAAGGTATCTTCAGTATGACAAACTTAAAAAAATGCACCTTCAGCATTTTGACTCTTGGGCATCCACCTTTGGAGAAACAGTTACGGCAATAGAACTTAATCCGGAAGGAAACGGATATAGAAGTAAGACAAGATTTTCAAAGTTTTATAATCTTCCGGAACTGATGAACATGGTTAAGCAGTTTATGGATATAAAAACAGCGGATGTATTAAATCTTCCTGTTCCAAATGCACATTTTGAAACCATAAAGACAAAGCCTAGCGAGGAGCAAAAGGAAATATTGGATTCTTTTTCTGAAAGAGCGGATAAGGTTCGAGCAAAACAGGTGGATTCCTCTGTCGATAATATGTTGCTTATTACTAATGACGGAAAGAAGATGGCACTTGATCAGAGGCTTATAAACCCCCTGCTTCCTGATGATGAGAACAGTAAGGTGAATACTTGTGTAAAAAATATCTTCAGTATATGGGATAAATATGCAGATAAAAAGTCGGCACAGCTTGTCTTTTGTGATATGTCTACACCCTCAAGCGAGTTTAATATTTATGATGATATTAGGAACAAACTTATTATGATGGGAATTCCAAAAGAAGAAATTGAATTTATCCATAATGCAAACAACAACAGGGAAAAGGATGCTATCTTTGATAAGGTAAGGAAAGGAGAAATTCGTGTGCTTTTAGGCTCTACACAAAAAATGGGGGCGGGAACCAATGCACAAGATAAACTCATTGCCATTCACGATCTTGATGTCCCTTGGAGACCTGCGGATCTTTCTCAAAGAGCCGGAAGAATCGTAAGACAGGGAAATGAAAATAAAGATGTTTATATCTTCAGATATGTAACTGAAAATACCTTTGATGCTTATCTTTTCCAAACACTTGAAAATAAACAAAAGTATATTTCACAGATAATGACAAGTAAAACACCGGTAAGAGTTGCAGAAGATGTGGATGAGGCTACATTAAATTATGCTGAAATAAAGGCACTTGCGACAGGTAATCCTTTAATTCGTGAGAAGATGGATCTTGATGTCGAGGTATCCAAGCTAAAAATGCTTGAGTCCAACTTTAAATCAAACCTGTATAAACTTGAGGATAAGGTGGTAAAGGTTTACCCTAAAGAAATAGAAAATTTAAAAAATAAAATACAAAACCTGAAAAAAGATATAGAAAGTATAGAGCCATATAGAGAAGAAAATACAGATAAGGCAGTATATATTCAGCCAAGTTTGGAGAATGTAGGAGAAAATTCAATAGAAACAGAGAAAAAGCCGGATAAAGAAGCAGTATCAAAATTCACCTCTCTTATTCTTGACGGCAAAAAATATACGGATAAAAGACAAGCCGGAGAATTTTTGATAAGCAAGATAAAAAGTATAAAAAAGACGGATGATTTTAAGTCGGAAGAAGTAAAAATCGGAGAGTACAGAAACTTTGATTTATTTGCATACTATGACAGCTTTTCCAATCAGTATAAATTTAATCTAAAAGGCGAAGAGAATCATTATGGTGAATTTGGAGCGGACGGTATAGGAAATATAACGAGAATGGATAATGTCCTTGATAAAATGCCTGAGAGGCTGGAGCAAACTTTAGGTAAGCTTAGTGATACTGAAAGTCAACTTGAAACCGTAAAACTTGAAATTCAGAAGAAATTTCCTCAGGCGCAGCTTCTAAAAGAAAAGACATTAAGGCTTGCTGAGGTAAATAATCTACTGGATATGGGGCAAAAAGAAGCAGTAACAGAAGGGAAAAATCCATTACTTGAAGAGGTAAAAGAAGAATTGATTCATTTCTTAAATAAGGAGTATGAGGAAAATCATAGTATAGAAGATTTTGATACTTTATTTCCTGATTTAAGCGATATAGGGCTTGCTTATACGACTACGCCGGATGAAAAGCATGAAATACAGACAAGCCTTGATTTAATCAATTATAAATTAAACACTTATGTTGATAATACTTTAGTTAACAGCTTTCAGTACACCTATGATCCTATTGATGCAAGCGATAGAAGAGAGCTTGTGCAGATAAAGGCAAACATAGGTTTTTGGGATTTTAATGAGCTTATCTATGTGGATGAAGAAAAGTTAAAAGAGGTGATGGGGCTTGAAATTGATGATGAGGGAAATTTCTATGATCCGTTAGAAAAAGATACGGACTTGGACGGTGTAGCGGACAGGTACGATGCAGACTTTAGAGACAGTAAGGTACAAAGTATCGGAGATTTTAATAAAATAGATAGAAACTCTGTAGTAGATAAATTAAATGGGTATAAGGAGCAAGTAAGTCAAACAGGTGCAAGGGAAAATCAGTTGGAATACTTTGAGGAGGCAAGGTAGGATCCGGATAAAAAATATCATATATAAATATGGGAAGAGAGTATCTTTTATGGGTACTCTTTTCTTGATCTTAATAGAAAAATAAAGTGTAAAGACAGAAATGGAGGAATTTATGAACTTAAAAAAAGGGGATATTATTAAAACGGCACTGGGAGAACATACAACGGTATTAGATGTAAAGAAAAATCAGGCAGTATTATTTACAGGTGAACAATTTGTTATAGCATCAGGAATTAAAGAAAATAAAGAAAACGGCAAGTTTGAGTGGGTAAACGGAAGATATGCAAATGATTTAAAAAGCATTTCAAATATGCAAAATAACAGCTTTGAAAGTATGAAAGAAACGCTATCATTCTTGGCGGAATACAATCATAGTGATTTTATCAAGGGAATAATATCACTGGAAACAGATATAAACAATGAAGATATACTTGATAATGCTTATGAAAACTATATGAATGACTCTTATATGGGGTTGATTGATGAAAGGTTTATGGACTTTATTGATGAAGACCTCAAGACAGCGAAAGATATAAAGCAGGAAGAGATAGAAAAAGATGCAGACATTCAGGAAAAAAGCAAAGAAGAAATAAGTGAAAACGAACAATACCAAACACAGGAAAATACAGTAAAAGAAAATACAAGTCTGAAAGATAATAATGATCAAGAAAAACAATATGTCAAAGGTAATCTTACCGGAGATGTTGAAATAAAGGATCTAAGGTCAAATAAGGGACAGGATTTCAGAGTTGCAAGTTTTTCTATCGCTCAAAATGACGGAATGGGGAATGTAAAGTTTATGAATTGCTTTGCTTATAATGAGCAGGTTCAAGCAGTAAAGGACTTTAAAAAAGGGGATTTTGTTTCACTTTCAGGAAAAGAAAAGCTTAGTATTGGAAAGAATGGAAAGCAATATACAAACTTTAAGGTATATTCCGCCAAGCTGTTAAAAGCCAGAGGACAATCTCAAGATACAAAAGAGAAGCCTTCAGCACTCAAAAAACTAAATGATTATAAGGAAAAAACGGATGGCAGATTAAAAGAACAAGTGAATATGAAAAGTGAAAAAGGGGTAGAACGATAAAAGTGTGGGGATTGGCAGCCTGATAAGCTGCTTTCCCCTGTCTTTTTTTGATTCTCTTTTAAACTTAAAATAAGGATTTGCTAAAAAAGGAGAGGGGCGTTATAGTATAAGAAAAATAGGATTATTTAGTAGAAAGGATGAAATGATATGATTGTTATTTTTATAGCCTTAATTATACTATATTTGGTAGTTATCCTGTTTGTAGGAACAACATTTGTAAAAATAAGCTTATTTGCAATGGATAAGCTTGCAGTATTTATAGCAAGTTGGTACTATACTCACCATTATTTTTCCATCAAGTTTTCATCCGGATATGCCGTATATTTTTGGGATATATTAGCGGCAATAGTGGCTGTAGTGCTATATTCTGTCTTATTTAAGCTCATTCATGATAAATTTGTATTGATTGGAAAGATTCTTAATTTAGCTATATCGTTTTTCAGCTCAATGACGGTATATTGTATTTTAGTACATGGATTTATTACAAATGAAAAATCTTATTTCATACCCCTTTTAAATAATGATTTAGCCAATCAGGTGGTAAACTATATCATAATAGGTACAATCTCTTTAGTTGTATGGAAAAGAAGAGAAGATTATCTTATAGAAATGGACAAAGTATAAGAAAACAGTATTATTAAAAAGCAGAGCTTGCAGAAAAATTTAACACAAGGAAAAGGAAAACTTCTTCGCCTAAAAGAAATGCTTAGAAGATATTCAATGCACCCTCAAAGTTCTGTTAGGTGGTATCATTTATATATTATAAGTGAGATGTTGCAATATACTTTTCCTTTGTGTAATTGTGTTTTTTTAAGTCTTAATGATATTTTGAGAAAACTTTTGGATACGGGCTTTTGGATATGTTTAACTGAAGCTATCTCATTAATGCTTTTTTTGTGTTATAATATACACGAAATAAATCTTTTTGTTAGAAATATTATTTATAGCAAAGGGTTGTATAATTTGATGATAGGGAGGCTAGTAAATGGATAAAGATACATTTTGTAGAATTATGATTGAAAGTAAGAGTTCATATAAATTTTTAGGTGCACCAGATGGTTTTTGGATAAGTGGTGGTGGCGTAGAGAAAATTTCCCCAATTGATGAAATGTCAGAAAAGCATAAAAAGAATTGTATAGAGTACCTAGAAAAACACAGGGAAGGAATTGGATATGGTACTTTTTTAGAAGGCATTGATGTTAAAAAGCTTAAACTAACAGAATCAGATATTGAAGACTTATATAAATTTGCAATTGAAGCTGTAGATGAAAAGATTAAGCAACTAAAGACTACTTAAAAATATCGTCTTATGTTTAGATAACTTAAATTTCATACACCCTAATGAAAATAGGGAAAATTGTAGATTTGCCTCGTATTATATATACTTTTTCAAAAATACACACCAATGTCTATGTATTTATTATTGATAAGAAGGAGGGATTGCTTTCTACCCAAAATTCAGGTAGGAGCGACCTCCTTCTTTTATTTTTCCAGATGGTTGTTAAGGTATATATCCGTATTTTTCTTTGCTTGTTGAAGATCGTGGAGCATGAAGTTTTGATAGGCATATTCTTTCATAAGGCTAATTTTTTTCTGTTCTAAAACAGCATATTTATTCGACAGTTCCGGAATACTTAATGTATGGTATCCTGATTTTTCAAGTTCTTTTAAGGCGATTTCATAGGCAATAATCTGTGGCTTATATTCTTCATAAAAGGCGATATTTTCTTTATCTTCAATATACATGTCATAGATCAATTGATTTTTAGAAAGTGTGTTTTTATTTTCTATCACAGAATATATGGATTTCATTTCCTGTTCATCTTGTTTTATCTGATCTAATAATTGTTGTCTGTCTGAAGCTGCCTTCTTTAATTTTGATTCCAGTTCTTCATAGGTGTTTATGCCATATCTTCTCATTTCGTTTAAAGATGAAGCCATTGTTTTCATGTTATGTTTACCTGCCCACACTTCATAACCTTTTGAGGATTTTACCTTTTCATTGTTCTTTATATTTACAATAGTACTAGGCTTTTTATAAGAGAGTTTGTCATAAAGCTGTTCTTTATTATAAATCTGCTGTTTGGTTGGATCTTCAATTCTTTCTTTAATTCGCTCTTTGGTATAATCTACTCCAAGCACATTTGCCTTTGTCCTTGTAAATCTGCCGCTGTCTTTTTTGTCTTTATGGCGGAATGAAAGGTACTTTCCAATCTTAATTTCATATCCTAAATCTTCCATTGCTTTTAAAAACTCTTCGTAAGTACCGGACTTTAGAATTGCTTTATCAATGGCAAGGTGAAGCCTGTTTTTCCAAGAACCGCCTTTCTTAAATTCCATATATTCAATATAGCTTTTACCGTTTGTGGAATATCTGTTCTTGAATTTTTTATAGTTTTCATCAATGACAGATAAACCGTTTTCTTTACAAATCTCATCACTGACAGTTCTGATTTGATGATAACTTCTTTTGTTACTTTGATACGCCTTACCTGTTACAAAACTTACATTATTAAATAAAATATGATTATGAAGATGCCCCTTATCTATGTGGGTAGTGAGTACATACTCATACTTTCCTTGAAAGACCTTTTCACATAGTTCAAGACCTATTTTGTGTGCCTGCTCAGGAGTGGTTTCTCCAGGAGCGAAAGATTGAATTAAATGCCTTGCCAATATTTTTGCCTTGGAATTACATTCTCTTTTCGTCTGCTCAAACTCAAGATGAGCAAGCTTAGGATTACAGTTAAAAGAGGAAATAAGGAATTTTTCATCGGTCTTATCAGCATTCATGATGTAGTTTAGGGCTAAGTGCAAAGTTTTTTCTATGGAATGAATCTTTGTAACAGCCATCAGATTTCCTCCGTATTTATTGTTTCTAAATTTCCAAGGTCATATAGTCTTTTTCGCATAGAGTAAATATCTTTCCCCTGCTTTTTTAGCAGCTCTTGTATATCAATGATGTCATCTTTATAGATAGCTGCGGTGGAATTTACCCGCTTTGCAATCTGATTGATGCTACCGGTTATCCTGCCGATACTTGCGGAAAGTTCCCTAAAAGCTGTCATATCCAATACAAAAATATCCTTGCCTATGATGCATTTCATAATAAACTGCCGCAAAGTTTTACAACCGGACAGCCTATATTTTTTCTCCAAAACCTTTAGTTCATCATCTGAAAGCATTAAATAAATGCCATGAGTTCTTACCCTGTTTGCCATGTCAAAACCTCCAAATCCTAAAAATAGCAAAAGAAAAAACCTGTAAAATCAAGTGCTAAGCTTGACTTACAGGTTTTGCTTTATAGTATATTTCTAAATCAGAAATCTCCTGTAGAGAGATAAAATAGTTATATAAGTTACAAGAGGATTATAACATTTTTGAAAGTAAGCTTCAATGAAAGAATCGAAAACTATTTCAAAAACTACTTAGGAAATGAAATCAACGAAGTTATTTATGTAGGGGTTTGGGGATATTTCCCAACAAGCAAAAATTGACTGAAAGAGTCCGATGCGAAAGCGAGGATTAAGTCAATTTTTCGTAAGTGCATACGCACTTACTGTGCTTGCTACAATTATCCGGAAAAGTCCACATAATATTTTTGTTTTTTAATCATTCAAATCATGTTGGTTTTAAATTTCAACTATAAAAAAGTCGGTATAAATTTTTGTTGAAATCATAAAAATAAAAAAAACAATAGAATTTACCATGGAATACCGCTCAAAAATGATATTTTAGTAGAGTTTACAGCTGAGAAATAGGTATAACTAACCTTAACTTTAATACTATTTTATATATCGTAGTATAGATGTAAATTATATTAAAAAAGCTTGAAATTATCCTGTACATATGGTACTATCGTAGACAGATAAGGGATATAAAATTTGTAAATAATATAGGTATAATTGTCGTTTTATTGTTATTAAGAAATTATTTCTTGGTAGAAATAGATACTGTTAGTAGCTGGAATTGGTTCTGATAGAGATAAATAACACAATTTATCTGTTGTTATTTTTCTATTAAGTCTATGTTCTGTACTGCCAACAATGATAGTTATTGGTTTTGTATCTTGTAGGGATTCCTACTGTTTATATTCCTTTTACCCGATATGTAATGAGATCTTAGAGTTTGTATTTTATGTAAGAATAATATAGATTTAAGGAGATGCAGGATGGCAGAGAGTATTATAAAGCAAACGAACCGTACTTTGTTGATTGAAGAGATTAATCCTGAAAAACTCAACTTACTTACCTTGGTTGGTGATGTAAGGGGACTGGACAGCCTAAGTGATGACAAGATAAAAGAAATCAATGAAGCACTGCTTGTCAGAAACTTTGAAGAGTTTTTAGAAAAGTTTGACCCTACGGTATATTCTTTTTTTAATGCCGCAACCGGAAAGATTGTGTATTCCAAGGAAAAACCGGCAGGTGTTCCTGAAAACATGCTGAGCATAGTTCATCTTAATGCACATAACGATTTTCTAAAAATGCTTATGACCTTGGTTGAGACCAAAAGAAGTCAGGGAATTATCAATGCGGATTTTAAGTTTGAAAAGCTTACAGAGATGATTTCCCCCTCAAAGGTTATGGATGATATAAAGCAGGTAAGAAAAGAACTTCAGTATACTTATGCGGAGTATGCAAAACTTGAAGATGGAGATCCTCATAAGCTTGATCTTGGTGATAAGCTTAATTCGATGTTTGAAGAAGCCAGTGCCAATTACCAAAATCTTATGGCGATGATTCCTCTTGCTATTTCAGATATAAAAACAAGACTTTTACTTGGAGAATCAAAAGAGTCTGAAAGTAATGATGCTCTAACATTAGGACTTCTTACCATGTCTTCCGAAGGAGAACTTACAGTAATAGAAGCTCCAAAGGTGGAAGAAAGTGCTTTGGTGGTTACGGATGACAATTCAAATGCAGGACTTATTGAAGCTCTTGAAGATGACTATGATGCTCTAAATTCTGAAGGAAACAGTTATGTAAAACAGTTGGTGGTAAGAACTTTTTGTCCTCTTAATTCATCAATGCAAAGTCAGATTGATGTTAAGAAGGAAGTGGACAATTATAACACATATCTTGAGTTTTATAAAAATGCCAAGGATGACTTTATAAAGGTTGTGAAACCTTTGGTTGAAAAGATTTTAGGTGTGTGGGCATTTTTTGAACAGTATCCCAAGCAGATAAAGGGAATGAGACCAAGTCTTCTGATTGCCAATGTAAAGAATGAAACTATGGCAAACAGCCTGAATGTACCAAAGCTTTGTGCTTATTTAAATACTGTAAATGAAAAGAATGATTATGGCAATACCGTTTGGTATGCAATAGTTGCAGGAGTGTCTTTGGATGAAAAATCAAAGATGAATGTTACAAGAGAAAGATTTAAGGGAAATAAAGACAGTGTAAAAACTGAAAATGTCAGTGTGGAGTCTTTGGCAAGAATCGCAGATGCATTAAAAGATTATGGAGTACAATGCTTTTATTCCTATGAAACAGGGGATAAGACAACATTTAACAGCATGGCAATGACTGGAGTGGGATTTTTTGACGATAGATGTGCAAGCCTTAGTGGTAAGCCATATTCAGAGTATTTGATTCCATGTGTACCGAACTTTACAATTATTCCAAAAGATAAATCAGGAGTAAAGCTTGAAAGCAGGATGATTGTAAATGAAAATGAAGCTGCTGAACTGTCAAAAGCCAAGGAAGATATCATGAAGCTTTGGATAGACGGAGTTTATATAGGTGCAGCATACGTAGCAGCAGGATTTGTGGCAAGTTATCAATCTCCTGAGTATCTTAAAGAGTATTTTAAGAAGGATGTGGATACGGATTTACCGGGTGTACGATTTGATATTGAAGCAAAGAATAATTCTCTCAAGATACATACCACCATGTCAAAGGAGATTACCGGATTTACGAACAGTGTAAAAGATGACATTAACAAAAGAGGATTTGGCTTTGTATTTTCTTCAGAGAATGCAGTATTAGATGGAGAAAATATCAGCCATATAATGGTATATAAAGCAAGAAACTTAAAACTTTCAGGTGGAAGTTATGAACCTATTTATAAAACTCAGACCGCTAACTATATTGAGAGGATTTTAAGGCACGCTACAGGAGATTTTAAGGCGGAAAATATAGCAAAGTTCTTCTCAAATAATCCGTCCAGTCAAAAAAGTATATGGCTTTCTAAAAAAACAAATATTAACGGTATACTGGGAAGTAATGATGATATTACTTATGAAGCGGATGAAACGGCAGGTGTATGTGCTATAGAGATAAGTTTTGGAAATGCCGTTAAGAGAGTTGAAGTGCCGCTAAATCGTGTGGCGGGAGAGTAAGGATACATATTAAGATGTGATATAAAATGAGAACTTCATTTTTGAGTTGATTACAAAAAAATTAAATATTTGGAGTAGTTTTATAAAAAATATATATTTTCATAGGAGGTAGCACAATGGGAATTAGGTTTAGAGTAACCGGTTCGGAAGTAGCAGACTTTGATGAGAGAAGCATAGTAAACGCAGAGTTTTTGTCCGAGTCTCCAAAGGATTCCAATGCCAAAGCAACAGATTACGGTCTTGGTGTAAAGGTATGGGGAAGAGTTTTATACAATGTCGGAGCGGATGTTGATGATGTATTAAAACTTGCCAAGTGGTCTCAGATTCCTTCCGAGAATGCGGATTGCTACAGAGTAGCGGAAGTAACAGTGGTATCTGCCGGCTCTGTTGTAAGAAAGTATGTAATTCCGAATGCATTCGTGGTGGAGTATTCTGAAAAGGCGGATGATGTAAACGGTACCGGAGAGTTTTATATCCATATCCGTCAAAAGAAGGATAATAATGCAAAGGTGGCGGTAGAAGGCGGATATGCCGGAGAATAAGAAATAGGAGGGATTAGAGCATGGCATACAAAGTAAAAATAGAAGGTAATGAAAGCTTTGAACTTGCAAAGGAATGTGTAAACAGCGTATTTTTATCTACAGACATTCCTATTGATTCAAATGCTCGTACCAATGATGCCGGTGCAACAATGGAGATTACCGGTAAGATTTTAACAGCAGTAGACGGAGATCCTTTTGACTCAACAAGAAATATGGCACTTTGGTCAATGGTTTCGGCACAAAATAAAGACTGCTACAGAAAGGTTACCGTAGAACAGATAGTAGCGGGAATTACCAAAAGAAAATATGTATTTCCGAATGCTTTTGTAGTGAACTACAAAGAAAGGCATGGGGATGAAGAAGGAGTAGGAAACTTTACTCTTGTAATAAAACAGAAAAAAGATAAGATGGCAGGTCTGATAGTTGAAGGCGGATACGCAGCCGAGTAACAAAAAATCAGTCGTTAAAAGTTTGGGCTGCAAGACATTTATTGTCATGCAGCCTATTTTTATAAATTATCTTAGAAGCCTACATAAAGGAAATTATCGCATTTAGGGAACACCACAATGATGAAGAGTAGGGAGATAAATATTCCCTATACAATTAAAAGTGGTTGGAATGGGAATATATGAATAGAAGATTTGTATTTGATGTTTCAGGAATAATTGCAGCTATCTTGTGTGTCGTAATTGTCGGATTTTTGGGAAGAGGATTAAAGGGCAGATATATATTTTATATGTTTTCTTTTTTAATTTCAGGTTCTTTGATTTACTTTGCAGTAAAGGACTTTTCTTTTAAAAAAGAAAAGATACAAGATACATTTTTGTCCGAGCTTGTACTTTTAAGTGAAGAAGATACAGTAGTAAAAACATGGAATATTTTAGGAAAAAACTCATTGGTAATCGGAAAGAAAAACAGTGAAGAGGATATAGATATAGATTTATCTGACACCTATTTTTCGGGAACCGTAAGTGATGTTCATGCAATACTTAACTATGTGGACGGGTCATGGTATATAGAAGATATGCAAAGCAAGAACGGAACACAGATTAAAGGATTTTTAGAAGATAAACTTTATAACATTAAGGACGGGCAAAGTAAGCTGGCAAAAAAAGACTATATTTTTATAGGGCTTAATAAACTACAGATAAGGTAAGGAAGTTATCATGGGAAATTTAATAAGATGCAAAAACGGACACATGTTTTCAAAAAGAAGATACGGAAATATCTGCCCGTATTGCAACATGGACATGACGGAAAGAAAAGAACTTGAAGAATCATTTAATGATAAGGAGCTTGAAGAAAGTTTGGTAAGAATAAAAACCAAACCGGTGTGTGCATGGCTTGTGTGCATCAAGGGACCAAGATACGGAAAAGATTATCGTGTGGTATTTGGGAAAAACTATATCGGAAGAACGGATGCCATGGATATTCAAATCATTGGAGATAATGCCATAAAGCAGGAAAACCATGCTATTTTATCCTTTGATGAAAAAGATCTTGAAGCAACTCTTATCTGTACAGAGGGTGGAGGAATTACCTACCTAAACGGAAAGGCAGTTTACACTCCACAGGCTCTTGAAACTTATGATGTCATTACCATGGGGGAAAGTGAGTTTTTATACATTGCTTTATGTGGAAAGCAGTTTTCATGGTAAATGTTTTTAATAAGCAATTGGAAAATTCCATAGGAATAGGGAAAATGTAATAGACATTTTCATGGAAAATATAATGGGTATTTCTAAAAAAAATTAAGGGGAAAACAGATATGGGGACTGCTTTTTGGATGGCTTTAATTCTTATTCTAACCGCTTTTTTTATTCTTTCATGGAGAGTGTATACATGGATCAAAGAAGAAAAAATCAGGATATACGATATAGGAGCCTTACTTGATATCGGAAAAAGACAGGTTCAGGCAAATGCATACGGATTCAAACAGGAAAAAGACAGACTTATGGCAATACTTAGCGCAGGGGAAGGAAAAGAGTATACCGGGAAGGTTGCAGCACTGACTACAGTAAGAACTTTCACTAAACTTTATAACCGATATGATAACAACCAAAGCAGTCGCTATTTCTTTGACAGAGCCTTTGAGATGGCTAACATGAATGTCTTAAATGCACTTAGAGGAGAAAACGGAAGGGCGTATGCAGCCTGTCTAATGCTTAGAGGAAATCTTTTAAGCTATGCCATTATGGGGCATATAAATATTTATATTTTCCGCAGAAAAGAACTTATACTTCTTAGCAAGGGTCAGATAATGGAAGAACTTATAAAAGAAAAGGTAAATAAGGGACTTTTAAGTAAGGAAGCAGCTCGTAGAATTTCTGATACGGATAAGGCATATAACTGTATAGGAAGGGATGACTATATGAAACCGCTTACGCCTAAAGAAGAAATAAGGCTAAAGAAAAAGGATATGGTTGTTATAATGACCGCCGGAGTAGAAAAAAACATCTCTGTCAGGGAACTTGAAATAATCATTTCAAGGAAACATAGCTGTAATGGAACGGCAAAAGAGATTATTGAAACAATAAAAAAGAAAAATAACGAAGACTTGGACAATCTTGGACTAATAATTATAGGGATTTAGGAGGCTTGAAGAAGATGCGTAAGCAAAACAGTAAATTCAATACAAACTTTATTTCGGAAGAAGGCAGTTCATTAAAAAACAGTGATTTTTTTGCTTATGCTGAACTTGATAACTTTGCCTGCTATGTGCTTGCTGACGGTATTGAAGATGTGGCGGATACCGAATCGGCAAAGGAAGCGGTGGAAAGTATCATAGCAAAGTTTCAGGAAAAGCCTTCCATATCTAAAGGGAAAATACACGGATACTTAAACCATGCCAATGAAGTGCTTTTAAAAGCTGAAAAATACATGAAGCTTAAAGCATCAATTGTAGTTGCCATAACTGATTATGAAAGTGTACGCTTTGCCTATGCAGGAAATGCAAGGGCAAAGCTTTACAGGAATAACAAGTCATTTTATAAGACTACGGATACATCACTAAGCAGTGAAATGGTATCAAAAGAAATGATTAGCGAAGATGCCCTGTCAAGACATGAACAAAGAAGTAATCTATATGCCTTTTTAGGGCAAAAAGGATTTTCACCGGTGATATCGAGAAAGATAAAACTTGTTGATACTGATATTTTAATTCTTTATACAAAAGGGGTTTGGGAAAATGTATCGGAAGGAGAGATTGATAACATCTTTGCCGACAGCGGAAAAGAGCCGAAAGATGCCATTGAGAAGATTGAAAAAGTACTTCTTGATAAAGAGTCCGAGTACATTGATAACTATACGATTGCCGGTATTTATATTGATAAGGTATTTGTCGAGTCGGATACCAAAAAGAAAAAAAGAAGGAAGATGATTTTAATAGTATCAATTGTGTTGGTGGTTGTGATACTTGCAGCCGTCATTGCCCTTTACTTTTATAACCGATACAGGAAAGAACTTAGGGAAGATATGAATACACACTATGAAAAGATGCTGAAATTTATAGAAATGGAAAACTATACAAAGGCGGATACTGAGTGTGAAGAGTCCATAAAGAAGGCGGAAAGCCTTAGAGATAAGGAAATGAAAGATCTTTTGTACCACTATGAGCAGGTTATAGAAGGAATACTTGAAGCGGATGAAAAGTATGATGCGAAAAGCTACAAGGAAGCAAAACCTTTATATGAATTTATACTTAGTGAAATTCCTTATGCAGACAATGCAGGACTTTCCTATGTAAGAAAGAGACTTGATTTTATTGCAGGGTATGAAAGTGTAAACTTAAGCCTTGATAACGGAGATATCCTTTTTGATTCGGAAATATATGATAAAGCAAGAGAAAGGTATGTTGATGCGAAAACTGAAGCAAGAGATATAGGATATGAAGAGGGAAAGTTAAAAGCGGAAGCAAAGCTTTTAGCGGTAGATCAAGCCATTGAAAAGGAAAATGAAGGGAAACAGGCGGAAGCTGATAAGCAATCTAAAAATCTGCAATCCGCAAACGATATGCTAAGTGCCGGAGATGAGGCACTAAGTAAAGGAGATTTTTTATCAGCAAGAGCTAATTATAATACGGCAAAAGATATTTTGGAAAAATCAGGTGAAAGTGCCGGACTTGAGGAACTTGAAAAAAAGATATCCACTGCGGATGAGAAAATAAGCTTAAGTGAAGAAGAAAAAACCTCTGCCACAAGTTACGCAATAACAGCAGATGAGGCTTTTTTAAAGGGAGATTTTGAAACGGCAAGAGATAATTATGAGTATGCCAGAAGACTTTATGTAAAACTTAATGATGAGATAAATACCATAGAAATGGATAAAAAGCTTAGTGATGTGCAAAAAAGAATTGATGAAAAAGAAAAAGAAGAACTGAAGGCGGCACAAACAGCAGCACAAACCACCCGGCAACAGACAAGTGAGGCAGAGACTTCTGCAAGCATAAATGCTGAGTAATCAGGTATTTATTTAAAACTTGTGTATCAGTGCAAGTGGCAATTGTTTTTACCTATTAAAGATAAAAGAGGTGTTTTAATATGGACGCAGCGTACTTGGATGAGTTTGACATAAAAAAGTATGTAAAGGACAGGCTTTCAGAGATAAAAGATGAAGATGAGTATGCCTTGGCAAAAAGTGTTCTATATGACGGTCTTTACAGGATGAGTGAGGTTTTTGAAGAAAGATACAGATCTTTATACAAGAAAGTCTATGATGAGCTTGAAAGTAAAGAAGAAAGTTATGAGATTGCAATACTTTTACTTTCAAAAAATGAAAACGTATTTTTAAGGATGTTTTTTCCGATATCGGATTTAGATGTTTTGGAAGATAAAAAAAATGATATTAAAGAAGACTATACCGAAAGTGAAGACCTTATAAAAACTGTTTATCTTAATGCAACCGATACTGTATGTAAGGAATTTTCACAAGAAAAGATAGGAGTAAGTTTTACAAATAACGGAGAAAAACACACACTTTCAGTACAACCTAAAAAAGCCCTTCGCTACAGAAAAGAAGTCGGTAAACTTTATGAAACTTTCTCTTATAACGAACTTAGATGGAATACAGTAAATACCGTCTACCTTGACCGCTTTTTTGATATTGACCTGTCCAAACTTCCTCAAAATGCAAGAGATGTAGAAGTAGACTATGGGAAATATGCCGATATGATAAAAGAAGAACTTTATCCGGTATGGAATGTAGAAAAAACAGTATTTAAGAGCAGCACATTTTTAAGTCCGAGTAAAGACGGATTATACTATGAACGGGAAATGGTTAAGCAAAGGGATAAGGAGATTATCTTAAGACTGGTGCAAAAGACTGAAGGCATGGTAGGAATAAGACAGGAAGAAGAAAAGATTATAGTAAAGACCTATGAAGAAAGTTATTCAGATTTGGAAGGATATCATATCTTTGATATACGATATACGAAAGAAGAATTACCAACCGGCTTAATAAGTAACAAAAGAGAAGATGGAATGATTGGACGACTTCTAAATAAAACAGAAGAAAAAATCCATACCGAGGCGGAAATAGAAAGGATTATTGAAGAACTTGATATTGGAGAGTATGTATCACTTAAATCCTGTGAAAGATTGCCGATATGGAAAGAAGTTTCGGAGGAAAGTAGAATACTTCCTGATATGAATAACTTTTCAAGTAGTGACTTTCCTATAACAGAAGAAAGCCCCAAACTTGTTTTAAGGTTTTCAAGAAACAGCGACAGCAACCTTTGTGAATCAATGGTAAGATATGCCGTTTCTCAACTACAGATAAGCTTTGATGAATATATCTGTGTAGGGGTTTTGGAAAACACCTATTATACAAAAGGGATTGTATAGAAAAAATATAGAACAGGAGCAAAGCATGAACTGTGTATGGGAGATTGTACTTAAGGCACAAAAAAGCAGATATAACTTAGAAGAGCTTAGATTTATAAACAGTGGGAGTCCAAGCCCTTATACTGAAAGTTCCTTTGATTTTCTAAATTCCGATGCCATTGAAGAAAGTGAAATAGAGGTAAATCCGCTATATCGTTTTGCAAATGAACTGGGCGAAGTATTCTTACCCGATGTGAAGGGGTATGGGAAGGCAAGAGAAATATTTTTAGATGTAATAATGCACTATGTAGCGGTATGGGATCTTAGAAGCGGAGGAGATAAAAAAGAGCTAAGGGCAATGTATATCTTAAAAGAGATAGAAGAGGGAAGATTTCTAAAAAGTATAAGAAAAACCCTACTTTCTCTTGACTTTGAAAAATCTAAAAGAATTATTTTTTGCCTGCTTGATTTATGCAAGTGCAAAGATTACATCACGATTTTTAGAAAGGCACTGAGAGAACTTTATCCTAAAGCAAGCCTTTACATCCACTCTGAGAATTTAAGGAAACTTACCGTTTTTACGGGGGTGGATAAGACAAAAGAAGATACGGAAAGAATTGAAATGCTGAAGAAACTTTTTTTGCCGATATCTTATGAAACGGATATTTTTTGGAAATATCACTTCGGTATTATAGGAGTTGATGAAAGTATGAAAATTGGAAAAACGGCAATGTACTAAAATATTTTAAGAGAAAATGCAATATGTGTTTTCCAGGCTAAAATCACAGAATCGTAGGTATTATCGACTTTTCATATGTGTTTTGGCATATACACAAAAAAAGAAGATGGAAGGAAACTAAGATGGGCTATAAGCTTAACAGAAACATAACCAAAGAAGAGCAGGCTGCGGCGTATACAAGAAAAGAGCTTGAGCTGATGAGTGAATATCGACTTAGAGAGGTTTGCCTAAGAGAGCGTATCGTAAGGGGACTTGATAAGGATATGACAAGTAAAGAGCTTATAGAGGCTATACTTTCCTACTGTCAAACCTTTGAAGATGAACTTATCAAAGAAGAAAAGGACGGCGGAAGAGAGAGGATTGAAGAGTGTTTTGATAAACTAAGCGTAAAAGAACCCGAAAAGGATGAACTTAGAATATCCGGCAAAATTAGTATTTATGAAGGAGCGGCACTTAATTTCCTTGATGATTATAAAATAGAATACAAAGAAAAGTTTCTAAATACCAATGCTTTGATTGTAAGCGGAGATAAAAAGGTATGTGCCGTATTAAATGTAGTTGCCATGGGAGATAAAAAAGATTCTTTATACCTTGTAAAAGAGGCAGCCCTTTCAGGTATAGTTACGGATATAAAAGACTATAGTCTATACCTTATGGAAAGAGATGCATCAAAGTTTATATACCGTATATATATGGGAGAAGAGGAAAAAGACCTTACAAAGTACAGGATATACAAGATTCCTTTAATGGACTTTGAAATTCTTCCCCTGATTGAACTTCACATGCCCATAGCACTTGATCTTGGCTCGACCAATACCACTGTAGCCATATATGCGGACAGCAGTTACTACAGACAGATACATACGGCAAAGCAGAGAGAAATCAAGGAAAACACTATATGTCATACCCTGTTTTTAGAGTCGGTGGGAGGAGAAACCTTTATTGAAAAGATGATACCGACGGTTGTAGCCGTAACAGATGTAAATGAAGACGGTATAGATTATGTTTTTGGAAGAAGAGCCTTATGGTTTGCAAACTTAAGCTATACGGATAAAGGATTTTCAGTATTTTATGATATTAAAAGATGGACAGGGGATTTTGAAAGAAAAGAAGAACTTACGGATGCCAAGGGAAGATACAGGTATGTACAAAGGATAGAGATTATAGCCGAGTACCTGAGATATGTACTTAACATCACAAGAGATAACTTCAAGTGTCAGATAAAAGAAGTATATATCACAGTACCGGTTAAGCAAAAGCATGTGTATGAGCAGATGTTGGGGCTTTTATCGGAAATGCTTTCTATAAGCCTAAAGGTTACCTTAGATGAAAGCACTGCCGTACTTTACAGCTTTATCAGTAAGATGAGAGAGAAAAATCGTCTTAAAGACGGAGAAAGTTATAAGGCACTGATAATGGACTGTGGGGGAGGGACAACGGATCTGAGTGCCTGTAAGTTTAAGGTACATGCAAAGGGTGATATACAGACCTATACTATGGAAAACAGCTATAAAAACGGTAATACGGATTTTGGAGGAAACAATATCACCTACAGAATCATGCAACTTTTAAAGCTTAAACTTATATCCAAGCTGTCAGGCTTAGACAGGGATTTTGGAAACGAAATAATTGATGGGTTGCCTACAGACCCGTATAGGTATATAGATGAAGAAGGTGTTGAAAGTTTCTATAAGGGCTTACAAGAGGCTTATGAACAGGCGGAAGAGATTTTACCTACAGCTTTTAAGCGTTTTGAAACTTATGGAAAAGAAGGGTATTACAGGGTAAGGAATAATTACTTTTTTCTATTTACATTGGCGGATGAGATTAAGCAGGAACTTTTTTCGGGAAATGATATCGTTATAGAAGTGCCTGAAGAAAAAAATGGAAAAATGGGACTTTTAAGACTGGAAGCGGACAGGTATAAGCTTTCAGTCTTTAGAGGAGAAAGGCTTGAGATTTTAGAGGGGATGCCGAAGCTAAGTTTTAACCGTTATGAGGCGGAAAGGCTGATTGCAGGAGAAATATATGCCGTTATGAAGGTTTTTATGGAAAGACTTTATAAAAACGGAGAACTTTATAACTTTGACATGATAAGACTTACAGGACAGTCCTGTAAGATAGGGTTATTTAGAGATGCTCTAAAAGAATTTGTACCCGGCAACATGATGCAAAGTGGAGGCAGTGTTAAAAAAGAAGAGCTAAAACTTGCCTGTGTGGACGGACTTATGCGCTATCTTTACGATAAAAGAACCGGATATGCGGGATTTGACATAAGAGAAGAAGAAGCTCTAATTCCCTATAAAATAAAAGCACTTTCATACTCAGGCAGACAAGAGATTCTTATAGACGGATTTGAAAGTAACAAGATGACGGGAAGCCTGCTTAGAAGCCTTGAAGATATCCTGCTTAGAATGTATTTGTATGATGCTTCGGAAAGTGTACGGTTTGAGTACCTGTTTCACTTCAAAAAAGATGAGGCAAGAGAAACTGACAGGATGGAGCTGGCGGGAAGGTACAGCGGCTATATAAAGCAGGAAGATACGGATGACATAAAAAACGGGGAACTTAAGATATTTGCTTTTGTAGATTATAAAAAATGGGGATTTCAGATCGTGCCGGTATACAGACTTGAAGACACGCTATACGCAGGAGAAGGACAGGAATATAAGTTTGAAACGGATGAGTGGATTTGTGATTTCTTTGATGGAGAACACTAAAGACATAAAGGAGAAGCTAATGGAAAACAGATACCCTTTGTTTGAAACGGGAAGAATCTTAAAAAAAGAAGCACTTGAGGTAATAAGAGACTATCCGAAAGACCTACTTTCTATACTTTATGATGGATATACAAACGGAGTCATAAGAGGATTAAGATTAAGTTCAGACCATGAAAACAGAACCCTTATTATAGGAAGGGGACTTGTAAAACTAAAAGGCGAGGTATACCTGATAAATAAAGAGGTAAAGGTATCCTACACCCATACCGAACAAAGGAAGTATCTTAGGTTAAAGCATAGTGAAATAAGGGATAAAGATTGGAAGGTAAGTGAAATAGAGGCTTTTCTGTCTGATGATGAAGAAAGTAAAGACGGAGAAATCCTGCTTTGCGACTTTTTATTAAAATCGGGTTTTGTATTAAGGGATACATATCTTGACTTTGCAGATATGAGATCGGAGTATGATACCATACATTTGATGAATGCCGATTATGCAGGGTATGAAGAAAGCTCCTTTAATATAGAGGTCTTAAAAGTATATGCAAGAGAGTACCTTAATACAAAAAAGTGCGAAGAAACGGACAGAATTTTTTGCTATATGGTATTAAACAGCATGGAAGGAATAGAAAGAAGCATTATAGAAAACTATATAGCAGTTAAAGAAGGAAAGGCAAAAGGAACAAGCTTAAGCAATAAAGAAATTTATACCGGACTTTTAGATATATTAAGCAGTGCAAAAGACCCGGATGGACATAGAAGCCTTGGATTTAGTCCGAGAAAGATTTTAGTAGATTAGTGATAATTAGGAGCAGGTAAGGTTGCGAATAGCAAGGAGGAGAAGATGTCAAATATTATGCGTTGCCCTTATGGACATGTGTTTTCAAAAACAAGGAACGGCACTATATGCCCGACATGCGGCTTTGACCTTGATACCCCTGAAAAGGTATATGTGAACTTACGGAAAGAGTGCGGCCTTTCCCTAAAGGAAGAAAGACCGGTATGTGCATGGCTTGTATGCATAGAGGGAGCAAGAAGGGGAAAAAGCTATGTCATAAGTTATGGAGAAAACTTTGTGGGAACGGATAGGGATAATGAGATACAGGTTTTAGGGGATGAGAAGATGCTTGGTAAGTTCACCTTAATAATTTTTGATAAAGGGACGAAGGAAGTCAATCTGATTCCAGCTAGAGCTGACGGCATTGTATATATGGATAATAAACCTATATATGATAAGTATGTTATTAAAAATAAAGATATCTTGGAAATAGGTGGAAGCAAGTTCATGTATGTGGATTTCCTGACTGAATGTAAGAAGTATTTAAATGACTTTGAATATGAAGAAACAGATAATGAAGATAAAGAAAATTTAATCCAAAAAGAGAAAAACTATAGGAAAATTAAAAGAGAAAAAGCTACTGAAGAAGAAAAATACCGAGATAAAATGCTAGGGAAGAACCTTTCCATGGAAGAAGAAAAGCCTATTTATGCATGGATTGTATGTATAGAAGGAACTCGTCAGGGAAAATCTTATAATATAACAGAGGGGAAAAATCATATAGGCAGTCATGACACCATGAGTATACAGTTTCTTGGAGATGAAGAGATAAGGGAGAAAAAACATGCCGTTATAGCCTATGATGAAAGAAATTTGCAGGGAACACTTCTTGGAGAAGAGTCCATGGGATTTGTAAGATTAAATGAAGCGGCGATATATACATCAAAAGATTTAAAAGAGGGAGACATCTTGGAGATTGGTAAGAGTAAGTTTTTCTACTTTGATTTTGCAAAAGAATACCATCAATGGTAGAAAACTTGGAACAGAAATGTAAAATAAGGTAATTATGGAGAAACTATGAAAGGAAGCTTACCGTATTTTTATATAAAAGAAAATCTTGAAAACATAAGAGGAATACGAATATATACATCAGATGATATCCCAAGGAATATGGATACTCTTAACGAAAGATTTTATGAACTGTCGAGGGATATTGTTCTTGAAATAGAAACAACAAAAATTTTTATATTTCCTGATTTGATGTTGAATGTATATCCTCTTATTTCAGAAAGATTTAAAGAGGTACTTGTTCTTTTTGATATAGAGATTTTTACAAAAAGAGTCATGCTGGCAGATAAAGCTAGCAGGAAGATAACAAGCTATTATTTACTGTATACTAAAAACTTATTAAAAGCTGATTTTAACAAGCATTTTAAAGCAGTCAGAGAAGATGATGGAAAAATAAAATTCACCATAAGCCTTGATTTTGCAGAAAGCTTAATAAGAAGAGGCGTTAAGGGAATAGAGTTTGTGGAAGTGGAGGAGGATGTATGAGAGAAAACCTTATAAAACTTGATATTTTTGATGTACTTGCAGTAACGACTTATGAAGCAAAACATGAAGTAGGTAAGCATGGCAGTGCAGTAATAAGAGCTATTATAGAAGAAAAAAGAGAAGACGAGTATGTAAATACCGCTAAAAATACAAGATGGGTAAGGGTTGATGCCCTTGATGAAGCGGATAAGGAGAGTACGATATTTTACGGACTGTTGGAAAGGATATGTTTTTTTAAGGAAAGCGGAAGTTTTCTTGTTGAAATGGAGTTGGTTACGGGAAGTGCCTTAATGGAAGGAAAAGTTCATACAAGAGGATTTTCTAAGGATACCGGAGAATACACCGATATACTTAATGCATTAAAAGAAGGATATGAAGAGGCATACTATATAACAGGAGAAGAAGGAAAAGGAGTATTACCCGGATTTTTGGTACAGTATGAAGAAAACGACTGGAACTTTATAAAAAGGATTGCAGCTTTAAAGCAGACAGTTGTAATGCCGGATTATCAGAGTAAAGGAGTGAAGTATTTTTTCGGTATGCCAAAAAGAGAAAGCAAGGTTTTAACTTCTGGTGATGTATGTATTGCCATAAATAAAGAGTATACAGTGTATGAAGTTAAATCAAGAGAAATCCATAGTTTAGGAGACAGGGTAAGCTTTAACAGAAAAGACTACCGTATAGTAAAAGTAGTATCTAAAACAGAAGGAAGCGAACTTTACCATACATATTATTTAACACAGGACATAGACTATATAGTAAAAAAAGAAAGCAAGTATGATTTAAAAATAATAGGAGCCTCACTTTATGCTAAAGTTACAAATGTAGAAAAAGAAAAGGTTAAGATAGCAATGGAGGATATAGAAAACAAGGATAAAGAGATAGGGGGATGGTTTGATTTTTCAACTGTATATTCTTCAAGGGACGGAGCCGGATGGTACTGTATGCCGGAAAAAGGAGACAGGGTAAGGCTTTATTTTCCTACAGAGAATGAAGAAAATGCCTATGTATGCAGTGCGGTACATGAAAATGAAGGAAACGGAATAAGAACCAATCCTGAAAATAAGATTTGGAGAAATAAGTACGGAAAAGAAATAAGACTGACACCGGACGGTATACTTATAAGTTCAGGTAGTGGGGACTATATAGAATTAAAGGATAATGAGGGAGTAAAGATAGTAAGCAGCGGAAGTATACATATAAAAGCAAGGGATACCCTTGAGATAAGCAGTGAGGATTCAAATATATCAATAGCAGCCGGTAAGAGAATCCTGCTTTTACAAGACGGCACACAGATAATATTAAAAGATGGAATAAGTGTAAGTGGAGATGGAGTTCATATAAGTTAATTGAAGATATCAGTGCTTTAAGAGTAATCTTATTACAGGCAAAAGGAGATTATATTTATGCTGATTATAGAAAATTTAGAGCTGGAAGTAAAACTGCCGATTTACAGGGTGGAAGGTTTTATGATAAAAACAGAGCCGAACATGCATGCAAGCCTTGCCATGTTTGGAGTACTTATGGAAAATCCGGCAGAAAGTATTTTTACTGATAAAAAGAACATGGATGTTCAGGTAAAACATGAGGGGAAGACTTTATTTAGGGGATTTGTAGAAGAACTTAAGATAGATTCCGATGCAAATGTCCACAGGTTTGAACTGAGTGCATACTCATACAGTAAAGAAGCGGATAAAGATAAACATACGGAGCTTTTTCAGGCTGTGAATGAAACATATATGGATATTTCACGAAGTGTAATAAAAAAATATCTTGGAGATATAAGAGTATATGATGTGAATGATAAAGATATTGAAAAGCCCCTACTTTGCTATAAGGAAAGTGCCTGGGAGTTTGCAATCAGAATGGCTTCAAACCTAAAAACTTTCATATATCCGGATATGACATCAGATAAGCCTATTATATCCATGGGGCTAAAAGAGGGAAAAGTTATTGAGTCTAAAGACATCATAAGTGAAAGCAGAGAAATAAAAAAGGATAAGGGGAATACACAAAGGAGCGAATATAGGCTAAGAACTTATGGCTCTTATGAGATAGGAGACAGGGTAAGAGTAGGTGATAGAGTTTTAGTTTTATATAAAAAAGAAGTGGAGTTTACAAAGGGAGAGCTTATATTTAATTTTTATGGAATAGAGAAAACAGATATAAAAGAGATGGCAAAACCCTTTTACAATGAAAATATCATAGGATTAAGCCTTATGGGAAAAATAAAAAAGTATGAGAATAAGAAGATATACATAAGCCTTGATATTGATAAAAAAGAAGCAAAATACGGGTTTGATTGGTATTCTGAAACCGGAAATACATTATATGCAGTACCTGAAGCAGGAGAAAAAGCGGAGCTTTATATAGCAGGTAATAAGCTGGGAGAAATGTATGTAATACGAACCTTTGGCAGTAAGAGTAAGGATGAAAAACAAAAGACATTGGAAATAGGAAATCAAAGTCTTAATTTGTCAGAGGAGGGAGTAAGCTTTAACTCAGATGATGTACTGATAATTAAAGATAAAAGTCTTAAACTTACAGGAAACGGCGGACTAAGTATAAGTGCAGCCGGAAGAATAAATATAAAGGCTAGAAATATAAGAATGAATAGTAAAGATGATATAGTATATGTAAGTGAGTAGTATGAATTATTAATAAAAGAGGTACTTAGAAAGTTATCAATAATAATTTACGATAATGTAAACCTATATAAAATATTTCATATCATAAAAGTAATGCCATATTTTAAGAGGAAGATAATATGTGAAAAAATGACAATATATACTAAATTTAAGGAGGTTGTTTATGAAAGAGAATGGGAACGGTTTAAAAGAAATGTATAAATATAAAAAACAATTATCTGAATCAGGGCATGAATATGTAGTGAGGGGAGCAAAAGTCTCTTGTTCAAAAGGAACTATGTCTACAGCAGTACAATTGCCAAATGATCATGGAGTATATGCAGCGGACAACCGTCCACTCATTACTCAAAGTGATGTGAGAAATGATAATATTAAAGGATTTGGTAAATGTAAAGCATCAAAGAATAAAGACGAATTATGTAAACCAGCCCTTTGTAATTGGATTACAGGAACAACAAATGTAAAAATAAAGAATTCAATAACTAAAAAGAATGAGTATTTAGTTGGGACAGATTCTATAGCAATATGTAGGTGTGGGGGGATTGTTAAAATTGAGTCATCAGGACAGGTATCACCATTTGCCCTTGTAAGTGATCCCTCTAATGCTATAAAGCAAATTAGATATGAAGGTCAAGTAACATGGCAGGAACTTAGTAAAGATAAAAAATATGAAGAGATTATTTTAAAAAATAAAGACAACATATTATCGGCGGCTAAAAAATATAATATAGATCCAAAGATATTAGCGGCTTGTATATATGTAGAACAGAGTAAGAATGTAGATTCTAAGGATTATCGGATAGACTATATGGTAGGAGAAGTAGGTTTAGATACTTCTTTAGGAGTCAGCCAAATTAAGTTATCTACAGCAAAGCTAGTTGAAGATAAAGGATACATAAACATAAAGGATGGAGATTATGAAGGATTCACTGATGTAAATACCGGTGATAACAAAAGATTAATTAATAGGTTATCTGATGATGAGATAAATGTAGTATATGCAGCTGCTTATCTTAGATATATGCTGGACGAGTGGAAGCCTCTCGCCCCACAAGTATCATCTCCAGAACTATTGGGTTCACTTTATAATTTAGGTCATCAACATCGAGGTGGTGGACCGTTGGGTTATATATTTGGAATTGGAAATACACCAAGACTGCCACATGATGATCCGCAGCCTAACCCTTTTGGAAACAGTGTCAAAGAAAGTTACAATAGAATGGGAGAATTATTAGAATAGGAGAATAAAGCATTGAGAAATTTATTTTATGCATTTATTTTAGGGTTATGCTTTTCAGTTTTTTACAGCTATATTTTGCATCCCATACATTTAACAGCTAAATATGGTGATAAAGTAAAGGAAATACTGGAAAAAGAATATAGTGATTATAGTAATTTGTGGGTATTTGTGCAGGGGGATACAAAACATGTGATTCGTGGTGTAATATTAAATACAGGACAAAATTTTTTGATAGTTGATATTAAACTTGCCGAATATGATTATAAGGCTATAAAGGTAATGATAGTAGGGGATAAAAAATGAGAAAATCTAAATATATATTAATAACAGTATTTTTTTTAATAGGATTTTTAATATATCCTTACATCAAAGTAGAAATATTGACATATTTGTATTCTAAAGAGTTTTTATATTTAGAAAAGGATAATTATTTTTTAGCAGATTATTATTATATAAAAGTATTTGATTATAGTAAAAATATAGCACAAATATATTACAGTGGAGACTCAATTGACTTGGTTACTTATATAAAAAAAGACGGTAAATGGGAACACTATATGTGGGAAACAATATGGTCTTCAGGAACTGCAGATGATTTTACATGGCCGTTTTATCCTTAATAATATTGATATAATTTTCAAATATAGTTCAGTAATATAAGTATTGTATAAACATATTAATGTAATATTTATATTACACAGTTCGTTGAATCTAATAAAAGGGGAATTTTATGAAAACACATATTGATGAAAAAGTCGTACCTATAAAACTTACAAATGAAATAGATTACACTATGTCATTGGATACAGGATATTATATACTGGGAAGTTTGGAGAAATTTGTCATTGAAGAGATATTTAATCAGTCAATTTCTGTATATATACCGTCTTCATTTATAGATATGCCTGACGAAATAAAGGCAATAAAGTACCCTACAAATTTCAGACCTGAAATAATAAAAACTAATCTTGTAGGAGATATAAATTTAAGTTTTAGTTTTTTTGAAGATAATGAGGATGTAGATATCGAAACTTTAGTGAAGGACTTTAAAAATCTCCTTTCTAAGACACATAAGGGTGTTAAGTTTTTAGATTCTACGAAACTTAAAAAAGAAGGTTATATTGAAATGCATTGTTTTGGTTTCATCCTACCCGGGATAGATGAAAAAATCTACCACATGATAGGTATGGGAAAAGCCGGTAGGAAAATAATACAGACAATCTTTAATTGCAGTGAATCAAGTGCGAATGCATGGAAAAAAGCGGTAACGGATATATTTCAAACTATTGAATTTATAAGAAAGTAGAAGATGAACAGAGAAAACCAAAAAACAAAGTATTTTGAAGCTTTCAGGTATAGCCGGATAAGTGAAAAAATCGTAGAATATAAAGATTATCCTACCGAGAGCTTAGAAAAAGAGATAGAGGCACTGCTTATTGATGCAAAAGAAGAACAGGTTAAAAGAAAAGCGGATAATTTGGCATATATTATACTGTTTTTTCTTAATACAAGTCTTTATACAAAATCTTATAAATACATGCTTATTGCGGCAGATGAAAGCCTGTATATAAATAAGCCACTAAGCATAAGATATTGGGTACCTGATTTTATAAATGAGGACGCAAGCCTTATCAGGAAAGAACTTGTACAAAATAAAGCAAAGATACCTGATTTAAGCGAAGCGGAGATAGAAGAAGGAATAAGAGTTGTTTTAAAAGGATATGAGGGCATTATTGCCATACTTTGGAAGAAAGCAGTAGAAAAGGTACTTTGTGAGGATATGTTTAAAAATAAAGATATAGAAGAAATACCGTCTGTTCTTATTGGAGAATATATGGGGAAATTGAAGAAAGTAGAAATTTTAACAGATTAATTTATAATGCAGAATGATGTGGATTTTAGTGGTGAGTTTAATGAAAATCATTTCAGGGATTAAAGCACTGCAAGTTTGAATGGAGGTAGCGTCTGATGAAAAAGGTAAAGAAAAGTTCCATAAAGTTAAGCGGTGATGTAAACATAGCGTCTAAAGAAGTGGTGCTTAAGGGAAAGAAATCAAAGGCATGGGAAGACTTAAAAGCACCGTACAAGGATAATTCAAAGGACTTTGAAAAGCTGCTTCCAAGGCTGCTTGGAGGTTTACCTGTCATGGCAGGGGTACCGAGTGAAAAAGATAAGCTTATGCTAAAGCTTATGGGAGGGCTTGCAGTCTGTGCAGGGGTAAACATTACTAAAAATCCTAACGGAAGCTATGGTGTATCCTATACCAACGCATTAAACAGGGTAAGAAATAATGCAAAGCCGGTTACCGAGGAGCTTAATGAAGAGCAGCTAAAGCAGGAAATCTACAAGATTATCTCAGGGATGCTTGAAAAAGGAGGTCCTGCATTTGCCTCATGGAATGCTTTGCTAAAAGACCTTATGAAAAATCATGGAATGGAAAATTTTCTAAAAGGTGCAAGAGCGGCACTTTGTGCCATGACAGGAGACCCCGTAAATGCCAATACCGGAAACTTTATCTATTCAAAAGAAGACCTTAAGATCCTCTCAAGGATACCTTTAAGCTTTACAAGGTTTTATAACAGTAAGGAAGAAAAATGTGGGGTGTTTGGAAAAGGGTGGAGGCATAGCTATGAAATATCCGTAGAAAAGGAAAAAAACGGATATATAGTACACCTTGCGGACGGGCAGGATGAAGCCTACCTTTTAGATGATGAAGGAAGGATAGTATCCGTTTTTGATGATTTTAACCGCCTTCAAAAAATAAAGGACGGGTTTGAGTATAAAAGCGGAGAAGGACTTTTGTATACTTTTAATAAAGAAGGAAGACTTCTTTGCATTAAGAGAAAAGACGGGGTAAAAGTATTATTTTCCTATGATAGTAAGGGAAGACTTTTAAGCGTGTCCGATAAAGTAGGAAACAGCCTTAATCTTTCTTATGATGAACAGGGGAAACTAAGAGAAGTAAAAGACCATAGCAAAAGAAAGATAGAGTACGGATATGAAAGCGGTCAGCTTACAAGAGTCTATTCTAACGGACAAAGAATGTATGATTATTTTTATGAAAAAGAACTTTTGATAAAAATAAAAAATCCTAGGGGAGTATATGTACTTGAAAACCTGTATGACGGAGCAGACAGGGTGAAGATACAAAGATTTGCCGACGGAGGAATAATAAGATATGAGTATGACAGCGAAGAAAGTAAAACCTTTGTAACAAACCAGAATGAAAATGTTGAAGTACACATACATGATGAAAGTTTCAGAAACATTGAAAGCGAGTATGCGGGAGAAAGTGAAAGTTTTACTTATGATGAAAGAAACCTTTTAACATCGTATAGTGATAAAAAAGGCAACACAACATTATATGAATATGATAAGGATGGAAAACTTACAAGGGTTATTTTTCCTGATGGACAGAGTGAAGGCATGGAGTATGACAGTGAGGGAAATATATCAGCTTATTATGTAGACAGTGAAGAAATAGAAAAATATTTTTATGATGACAAGGGAAGAATCATTGAAATAGAAAATTTATTAGGGGAAGTTACAAGGATAAAATATAGAGAAGAAAAGGAAGAAAGTGTTACAGTAATATTACCGGACAGTTCCACAAGAAAAGTTTACTATGATAATAGAGGAAACATACATTGCATTGAAGAAGAAAGTGGAAATGCAACAACTTATGAATATGACAAACTTAATCGTGTAAAAGCAAGTATTGACGGAGAAGGAAACAGAACAGAGTTTTTCTATAATAATGAAGATCTTTTAGTAGGGGTAAAAGATGCCTTGGGTAACACATGTGGATATAGCTATACCGAAAACGGAAAGTTGTCTGTTTTTGAAGACTTCAGAGGCGGAGTTACGAAGATAAACTATAACGAAATGAATAAACCAAAGGAGTTTATTCTCCCTGATGGCGAAATTTATCACATGGAATATGACCGTTGCCAAAATCTTACCAAGGAAATCCATCCTGACGGAGGAGAGGTAAGGTATGTTTATAATGCCGTAAATTTGCTGGAAAAAAAAATATTACAAAATAAAGGGGAGTATGATTATCATTATGATGCAAATGGAAACTTGACAATGATTACCGACCCTTTAGGAAACAAAGAAGAGTATGATTATGATGAGAGGAACAGACTTATATATTATAAAGATAAGGCAGGAGCTGTAACTGAATATGAATATGGGAAACATAGTTTAAATATAACGAATAAACTTGGAACGTATAAGGTTAAGTATGATGCCCTTGGAAGGATAATACTTGAGGAGGATGTTTATGGCAGCACAAAGCAATATGAATACAATGAACTTGGGAAAATAAAGAGAATAAAAACAGGAGAATTTGAAACTGTTTACGATTATTATAAGGGTGGACTTTTACGAAGAAAAACATATCCAGATAAAAGATATGAGATATTTTTCTATGATAAAAATCTTAATATAATAAGAAGAGAAAACGAAAAAGGAGATTTTATCTTATTTAATTATGACAAGCTGAATAGAATCATAGAATTAAAGAATAGTTTTTCACAAAGAAAATACTTTGAGTATGATGCTATGGGAAACATCATAAAGGAAACAGATTCTATGGGACATGAAACAATATATAAATACTCTTTAGGTGGAAAACTTATCTCGGTTTTGGATGCCATGGGAAACAGAACTGAATATGGTTATGATAAAGTAGGAAGGCTTATTACAGTATATAGGCATGAGGGTGATAAAGAGCTGTTGACAAGTATTAAATCCTATAAAGCTTATGAAGAAGAGAAACTTGAAACCGGTAATACTCCAAGGCTTACAAGATATAAAAGAGATTTGATGGGTAATATTTTATCTGTTACAAATGCCCTTGGACATGAAGAAACATTTTCATATGATCTTTTAGGTAGACCTGTGGGAAAGAAAGATGGGGAAGGCTATGAGACAACATATTCTTATACACAAGCAGGAGATATTAAGAGTATTCTGTATGGAGATGGAAGCAGTGTGGAATATACATATAACAGTCTTAGACAGCTGATTCAGATAAAGGATGCACTTGGTACCATAGAGATAGAGAGTGATAAGTTTGGTAGAGCTACAAAGGTTGTAGATTATCAAGGTGAGGAAGTAAATTATACTTATGGAAAGAATGGAGAAAGATTAAAGATCGCATATCCTGACGGGAAGAGTGTATCATATGAATATGACAAATATTTAAGACTTACAAGTCTCACATTAGGTAATAAAAGGGTAGATTACTACTATGATAAAGAGGGAAGACTCATCAGAAAAGATATGCCGGATGATGTAAGTAGTATATATGAATATAATGAAAGAGGACTTTTAAGCGGTCTTAGTCATTTAAAAGGAAATAAAAAACTTGAAGAGTACATTTATGCTTATGATCTTTTAGGGAATAAAACAAAGATTGTAAAATACCGTGATGTAAGTGAAAAGGGAATAAAGGATGGTAACAAAGAGGAAATCATTCATAGATTGTGGCAGGATTCAGGTATATTTAATTACAGCTATGACAGTCTAAATAGGCTGGTAGAGGTGAAAAGAGGAGACAAATTACTTCATAAGTATACCTATGATGCCTTCGGTAACAGGATATTATTAAAGAATGATGATAAAGAAATAAGGTATACCTATGATGCACTGGACAGACTTATAAAAGAGGGAGGATTGCAGGGAAGCAAGACATACGAATACGATAAAAGAGGAAATCTTACCAGTATAACAGACAGAGGAAGAAAAATAAGAGCCTACGAATATGATGCTAAAGGTAGGCTTGGCTTAAGTTACTCTTTTTTAGGAGAAGCAAGATGCTACAGCTATGACGGAATTGGAAACAGGATAGGAATAAAAGAATATGAGTTTGAAAGAGAAGGATTTGGAGAGAATAAATTAAAGGATATTTCTGAATTAAACTTGATTCAAAAAGATCCGATATATGAGGAAGAGTATATCCTAGACAGAACAAGGGCATATAATAATCTTTTGCAAAATAAAGTTATAAAAAGAGAAAATAAAACAGTACAAAGCTATGCATGGGACTTTAATGCTGTATTTGTTGAAGAAGATAAAAAAGAGTTCACATATCTCCAAGATGAGCTTGGAAGCATTATCCGCTTGCTTGAGGTAGAAAGCGAAGGACAAATGATATATGGATATGATGAATTTGGAAAAGATACCTATAATACACAGGGGGGAATGCAGCCCTTTGGATATACAGGATACAGATATGATAATGTGGCAGACACTTATTTTGCTCAAGCAAGAGAGTATGTAGCAGGTGTAGGAAGATTTGCAGGGAGAGATTGGGTAAATCCGGATTTATTTAATCCGAGTACATATAACAAGTACCTGTATTGCCATGGGAATCCTATAGTATATATAGATTTGGACGGGTTTAAAGAAGGATATGTTTATTATATTGATGATTTTAAGAATGAAGCCACATGGAGAGCAAAACAGCTTGAAAACCAAGGGGTAAATGTGAAAAAAATATCTTTGTCATTGCCTTCAAATCAAGATACTGATGGTAAGCAAGTTGCATTAGGGTTTATGAAAGAATGGAATAATATGGATGATACCGATACGATAGAGTATGTGTATATATTTAGTCATGGAAGTGAGCGAATGTTGCAGTTTGTGGATGGTTCTAAGCGTAATGCACTTACATTAAATGGGAAAAATAAAGCTGGAGATGCCGATGTGGCAGGTAGCATACAAGACTTACAGGGAAAGGATATAGAAAGATTATATATAGAGGCTTGTAATGCCGGTTTAGTTGAGTATATGCAACTTGTAGATGATGAATATACAAATGTAGCAAGTTTAATGTCTAAAAAGCTGATAGGTGATGGTGCAGTATATGCTTGGAATGGAAGCGTTTCATTTGGACCTCCGGCATTTAAACAGAAGTTTGATAAGATTGCAGGTAATGCAATAAGCTATGAGCCCAGAAGTTCTAAAAAGCAATCTCATTATGAGGAATTTTATAGTGAGTATATTGAAGCTGGGAAAATTAAGAATATGCATGTGCGATTGGGTCAAGTTATATATCATAAAGGAGAGTTTATGCGTAATGGATACTATCCAGGAACTTGCATAACTAATGGATGTGATGGGAGCAAATAGAACAATGAGAATTATACTGTTTACAGGAGTTGTAATTTTAATATTTCTAACAATATTTATCTTTAATATGAACAATAAAGGTATCTATGTTAAAGATTATTATGCAGTAGTAAATTTTGCGGAAAATAATTTTTATGAATCGGTTATTGTAAATAATGGTCCAATTAAGGAAATTAAAGATAGCAGTTATGGGGAATATGGATATGGTTTTAGAGAAGTATGTACTGCAGATGGAAGGAACTTTGTATTTGGAACAATGCGTGGTAATGTGGCTAGTTTGTGTAGAATAGAAGTTACTGGTACTAAATATAGGTTTGGGCGTTATAAAATAGGGGTAGGTACAAGTAAAAGTATTATTGAGAAAATATATAGGAATGCTAGATATTTTGAATATGAGCCAGAAGGATACTTGTCAGTTGTAGATGGTACATTTGAAATAAATTACTATTTTGATAAAGATGATAATGTATATAAAATAACTGTAGGAAAGCAAGATTTTATGCATTATTAGCACAAAGTCTGATAAACACGGTATGTAACTGTATTAAAACTAAATATACAGAGCTGATAATAGAGTATTATTTATATTATGGTTTAGAAAAACGCTTGGAAGGTAGAGATACTTTTCAAGTGTTTTTTTCTTGAAAATTAACGGCAAGCACTGTATAAGATAATGCCTTATATTCATCTAATAATGAAATAATATGTACCAATAACTGCATAGTACTGTTTAGTTATAGTAGTGTATAGTGATGCAAGTTTTAGGTACTTATGGCTCAAGTAGCTAAAGTTAAAAATTGTTTAAAACAATGATGGTGAAAAGTAATAGTTTTCCAGAAATAAAAATATCATGTATCAGTATAATAGGCACTTTTTGATAAAAAACTAAATTATGAGAAGGGGATGAACAAAAAAGCGTAAGGAGATTTCTATTTCGTACCTAACAAAAAAATTGGACAGTTAAATCTATTGTCGGAAATATTCACATAATTTAATTAAATATTGTATAATTAAATTGTAGGGCTTAGATAGATAAATATTGATGTAACTATTTTGATGTTAGGACATTTTAGCACTAAAAGGAAATCGGATATGTCTAATTTAAGGATAGAAGAAGTTTGCTGTTATAAGTTTTATTCCAGTGTTTAAATTACATATATCTAAACCATATTTTATATTTCATAGAGGATTTCGCATGCCAAAATGCAGGAGTCCTCCTTTTTTTGTTTAAAAAATCGGATTTGAAATTTTGGATGAAAAGGAGGATTTTAGAAATGACAGATGATAGAAAATATATCTATGTAAAAGGTGAAAAGATATATGTATCCGATGAAATATATAAAGCATATAAGAAGCAAGTCAATCATGATGCTTATTTAAATAAATCAGATAAAAAACATAAGGTTTACGGGTATGAAGATTACAAGATTGATTTGAATTCCGTTGTAGATGAAGATGTGGATATCGAAAAAATCATTGAAACTAAAATGAGAATCAAGGATCTATATCAGGCACTGCGAAAGCTAAATGATGAAGAGCTAAAGGTGATAGATTCTTTGTATTTCAAAAAAATGACCATTCGTGATTTAGCAAAAGAGCAACAGGTATCTTCTAAGAAGATTTTCAGTTTTAGAAATAAGATTTTAAAAAAGCTAAGAGAGATGCTTAAATAGTAACTAATTAAGTAGGGAGCAGACCAAATTTGTAGTTTGTTCCCTACTTTTTTAAAAAAATTTTAAAAAGTGGAAACAAAAGCATTTGAAAGTAAGGTTTATATATAGAGGGGAAAATTTTACCTTTGGAAAATTGAATATATTTTTGAAAATATAAGAATCTTGTACCTTGAAAGCTAAATAGACCAAAACAGGACATTAACCATTTATGGAGCATCTGTCAACAAACGCTAAGACCTTTCTGCTGAGAAGATGATGATTTGAGGGAATAACCACATATCCCCTTGTAATCTCGGTTTAAACATATACTTGCAAATACAAAGGATAAAAGAAAGTGAGCGACAAATTTGTATGACAAAAAATAGGTTTGGCAGTCTATTTGCGATGATGTAAATGGGGATAATGATACTTCTTTAGTGAAAGCTGGCTCATCTTGAAAGAGGCGGAGGTGAAATTCCTATGTTGTGTGCCAAGACACCTGTTAATGTCAGAAAACTTAAAGACATTTGAATTTTAAAAATCAGGGTAAACATACTTATAATATAAATACAAGGAGATTTATGAAAAGCGATATAACAAAATTACAGATTAATACAATTATAGCTTTAGCATTGATGAGATATTTATACAGAAAAAGAGAAATATCAGAAAAGGTTTATCAAAAAATCTTACAAAAGTATGGAAAGGTATTGATTGCCAAAGAGAGTAAATTATGTTAATATAAAATAACAAAACGAGGAGTACAAAAAAGATGAAATGATGGTAAAGAAAAGAGTAGTGGCTATATATGCGAGAGTATCGACTGAGCATGAGGCTCAAATTTCTGCATTGGGTAATCAAATTCAGTATTATGATGATTTATTTGAAAAACATCCTGAGTGGGAACTATATGATCGCTATATAGATGAAGGAATAACAGGTACTTCTGTTAAAAAGAGAAAAAATTTTATGAGAATGATGCAAGACGCATCAAAAAATAAATTTGATCTTATTGTAACAAGAGAGGTATCTAGGTTTGCAAGAAATACAGTTGATACACTACAGCAAACTCGTATATTAAGGCGAGAAGGTGTAGAAGTATATTTTACAGAAGATAACATATGGACAATGAATGATGAAGATGGTGAATTAAGACTGACAATTATGGCGACACTTGCACAAAATGAAAGCAAGAAAACATCCGTCAGAGTAAAAGCAGGACAAATGATTTCATTTAAAAATGGTGTTCTATATGGAAACGGTAATATACTAGGGTATGACAGAATTGGTAAAGAGTATGTGGTTAATGAATTGCAAGCAAGAACGGTGCGTAGAATTTTTGATTTATACTTAGATGGAAATGGTGTTAGAAAAATTCAATTTGTACTGGAAAAAGAAGGACATTTAACGGCTACAGGACTTACAAAATGGCAACCTGGAAATATCAGCAGAATATTAAGGAACTCCTTTTATTGTGGTACAATAGTTTACCGTAAGCAATTTGTTCCGGATTTTTTAGAACAGAAAAAAATAAATAATTTTGGTGAGGTTGATAAAGTCATTGTTGAAGGTAGACATACCCCAATTGTTACAAAAGAACAGTTTGAAAAAGTTCAGCAAATACTTAGTAGCAAGTCGGATTCTGTGCATAATAAAGGCTGTAGAGGAAAAAAAATCTCCAAAGATGTTTGGTGTCGTAAAATGAAATGTGAATGTGGTAGTTCCTACAATCGTGTTACATGGCACAAATCGTCTGAAGGACCTCAATATGCATACCAATGTTATAGCCAGATAAGGACAGGATCATTTAAAACTCGTGAGAGAAAAGGACTTAGTACTGAAGGAATTTGTGTAACTAAAATGGTTCCAAGATGGAAATTAGAAGTTATGGCTGATATAATATTTCAAAAATTTTGGAATGATAGAGAAGGAGTCCTTGCAATTGCTAACGAAATGCTGGACAATTGCTATGAAAACGAACATGATAACGAGGTGTTAGATCGTAAGCGTGATTTAGAAGATAAAATGGAACTATGGAATCGAAAGTATAACAATCTTTTAGACATGCGAATGGCTGGAGAAATTGAAAAAGACAGGTACGACGAAAAGCGTGAACAAATTCTGAAAGAACAGCAACATCTGAAAAAGCAGTTAGAAATAATAGGTGGAGAAACCGGTTTATCAGATGACATATATATGGACAAAGTTGAAATTCTTAAATACGGCTTAGAACAGAATTTCAATTTTTCAACGAGACATATTCCGGAAGAAGTTATTGATGCATTTATAAAGGAAATTATCGTATGCCAAGATGGATTTATATGGAAATTGAATTTAACTCCAGATGACGAGTTAAAGATGCAAGTGGACGGAAGAACAGACAATTATACAGTAACCCAAACAGAACTTTCCTCTGATATGACACAGCAGCACAGGCAGCTATCGCTGAGAGAAAGTAATATAATATATAGATAGATTTTGGAGCAGACGCGAAAGCGTCTGCTCTTTTTTGGTTCATTGTCAAATGTTGGGGGTGTGTTGATTTTCAACCAGCTCCTTTGATGTTTGAGGGAAGGCTCTGTTCGCAAGTAATAAATATATCAAAATGTTCTGATATTTGGTGTAAAAAGGATATTATTTAAGGTAATGCTTTTATTGTTTTTGATTGTAGTGTAGAATAAAATACAAGGTATATAAAGAAACTGTGTATCTGCTTTTTTATAACTTCTGATCATAATGTCCAGAAGTGGGAAGGAAAAAATGATGCAGGTAAGTGAAAATTATAAGGCATGACGACATAAAAGTTGCAGTGGGAAAAAGGTATAATAGTTATAATTTATTTAAGAATTGAGAGGTGATTTTGTGTCTAAAATAAATGTTGAAGGATCCGAAATCAGCATTATAGCCATAGATGATAAAGATTATATTTCTTTAACTGATATGGTAAGAAATATTGAAAACGGTTTAGCTTTAATCGAGAAGTGGCTAAGAAATAAAAATACAATAGAGTTTTTAGGTATTTGGGAGGAAATGTATAATCCTGATTTTAATTCCCTCGAATTCGAGGGAATTAAAAATGAAGCCGGACTGAATAGATTTGTTTTATCGGTAAAACAGTGGGTAGAAAAAACCAATTCTATCGGTATTGTTGCAAAAGCAGGAAGATACGGAGGAACTTACGCAC
>NZ_ALJL01000020.1 GCF_000287675.1 Lachnoanaerobaculum sp. ICM7 | reverse complement strand
TCGATATCTTTTGCAAGAACCCAACGATTAGCTGCCATAGCTCCATCAGCATTCAAATAGTAAATGCCATCGCCTATTGTAACCATGGAATCTTTAACTATATTACCGTCATCACCTAAATAGTACCATGCGTCACCCGACATTCTCCAAGCTTCATATACCGGATTATTTGCGCTATCAAGGTATTTCCACTCCCCACTTGTACTATCCCATCCTTCTGCATGAACAGTAGTTGTAAAACCTAAAAAACACAGAGTAGAAACTGCCAGTAATCCTGCGTAATTAAGTATACTTTTCTTTTTCATATATCACCTCTATTTTTCTTTTCGTACAAAATAAAATCATTATCTTGTTATCCTCCATGAAATATAAAGAATCTAAAATCGTATTTTTCGCACCTTAAACAAGAGTTTCCTACCTAGCCCATGTAAGTTACCCTTGTTTTTATTCTCAAAATAAGGGTTTCTTACCTAGCCCAAGTAATCTGCCCTTGATTTTATATCCTTTATTTTACCTTTGTTTACCCTCTTGCATAGATAAACTGCCCAATTTAATTTAAAACAATCTTCTTAGTAGAAGAATGAAATTTGTTTATACGAATCTAGCCCTTATCCATATAAACAAAGACTTCATTTTATTGCATTCTTGCTTTGCAAAAAAATGAAAATTTACCCGATTAACCCTACACCTCCTTAATAACAATAAAATTTGATTTTTAAATCCCTACTATTCTACTCTATTTTTTATGTTTTTGGAACTATCAAATGATACTTTGAAAGTTTTTTTCTTAAACTTTTCTTATTTTTTATATTTATAATGTTTTATACAGCTGTCTATAAAGCAAAAAATAGTGCAAATGATAATCTCATTCACACTATTTATTATCCTGTGTCTTTTACAGCTCCGGCATAAAGATTATATTCAGTCTGCCGGTTTTCTCATTTTCTATTATCATTGTATCTATATCAAAAAGCGCCCTAATATTTTCTCTTGTCAGCATCTCTTTCGGACTTCCGACATCAAATATTTTCTTGTTTTTCATCAAAATAATTCTGTCACAATATGCTGCCGCTATATTAAGATCATGTACACAACAAAGTATTGTCAGGCTTTGTCTTTTAAGTATATTCATGATTTGATACTGGTATCCTATATCCAAATGATTTGTAGGTTCATCCAGAAGTATTAAGGATGCTTTCTGGCTCAATGCTCTCGCCAGTAAAGTTCTTTGCTTTTCTCCACCTGATAATGAAAGAAAATGTCTGTTTTCATATCCCGAAAGTCCAACCTCCTTGATATACTCATTTACAATAATTCTATCCTCTTCACTGCTTCCCGAGAAAAGTTTTTGATGTGCAAATCTTCCAAGCATCACCATATCATAAACTGTCATATCAAAATCCACAATATTTTCCTGTTGCATTACAGACATCTTTTTTGCCGTTTTTCTGTTGGAAAGTTTTGACAGATCCTCTCCGTCTATAAATGCCGCACCGCTATCCGGAGTAAATACCTTATAGATATTTTTTAGAAGTGTAGACTTACCGCAACCGTTAGGTCCTACAATACCTACAAGCTCTCCTTCTTTTACGCTTATATCTATTCCGTCAATTATGATTTTTCCGTCAATGGAATAAGTGATTCCCTTTGTTTCCAGCTTTATCATCCTCTTCCTCCGTTATTGGATTTTTTAATCAAGTATAAAAAGAATGGTGCTCCAAAGAATGCGGAAACAACTCCTATAGGCAATTCTTCCGGTGAAATAATAACTCTTGATATGACATCAGCCACCACAAGGAATGTTCCTCCCACCAAAGTTGCGGCAGGTATAAGCCTTGTATGCTTACTTCCGACAATTGACCTTGTAATATGTGGAATGGTAAGCCCGACAAATCCTATTACTCCGCTTATTGAAACGATAACACCGGTAAGCAATGTCGCCACCAATATCATAATCAACTTCAACTTTGAAGTATTTACACCAAGTGTCATTGCCACATCATCACCTAACAGCATCGCATCAAGCATTTTTCTTATGGAATAAATAACTATAAAACAAAGTAAAAATGTAATGCTTACGTATAAAAGCCTTTCCCATGTTGATCCGCTCAGCGAACCCATCATCCAGTACTGTGCGGTTTTTACTTTATCCGAGCCTGTTCTTTGCATATAAATCATCAGATTTGTTGCAGCTCCGAAAAGCGCGGCTACCGCTATTCCTGCAAGTATAAGCTGTGTTGCCGTTATCTTATTTCTTATTTTTGCTATATTAAGCGCAATGATTATAGAAATTACAGCACCTATAAATGCACCAAGCATTGTACCGTAAGGACCGTAAAAAAACAAAGATCCGTACATTATCATAAATACCGCACCTGCAGATGCTCCCTGTGAAATACCGAGTACATAGGGATCTGCCAATGTATTCTTTGTTAAAGCCTGCATTATAATTCCGCAAAGTGTAAGTCCTGCTCCAACAAAGAATGCAACGAATACTCTTGGGAATCTGATATCCCATACTATAGATTCAATACTTTTATCCCATGTGACTTCCACTACTCTCCTACCACTGAATTTATTGGCTAAAAATCCCGCAATGTCCTTAAGTTCAATGTCCACACTTCCTAAAATTATTGATATTACTATTGAAACACAAAGTATCAGTACCATAATTAATATAAATCCTAAATATGTACTTTTTGACTCAAGCGGTAAAAAGTGTTTTTTAAATTTTGACATATTAACTCCTAAAATAAAACTGCCACAATCAGTGACAGCTTTAAATGTTAAAATATTATTTGAATTTATCAGGATAGAATTCATTTGCCATAAGCTTTACGGCATTTGCAGAACCGGCAGAGCCCTGCATATCTGAACAACTTGCACTGTAAATTCTACCTTCCTTTACTGCACGAAGATTTTTTGTGAATTCATTTGTCTCAAGGAACTTCTTCTTTGCCTCAGTATCATGATCATAGTCAAGTATAAGTATTACATCAGGATCTCTTGCAACAACCTCTTCCCATGAAGGAGTTGCCCATCCCTTATCAATATCATTAAAGATTGAAATACCGCCTGCAAGCTTAATCATATCTCCCGGTATTCCTTGACAAGCTGTAAAAGGTGCATCCTCACCCGAGTCATATACAAACACTGAAACAGGGTTTTTATAAACATCTTCACCAAGCGTATTCTTTACTTCTTCTATTGTATTCTTCATAACCTGAACTCTTTGCTCGGCCAAATCACTTACACCGAAGATATGTCCCAGAGTATCATAATCCTTATATACATCTTCCATAGTTGCCTTATCTGAACATGAATATGGGAAATAAGGAATAATATTATTCTTTAGACACCAGTCTACAGAGAAATTGTCATCTGAGAAAAGAGAATCCCATCCTATCATAAAATCCGCATTTAAACTTAGGATTTGCTCCTTAGATGCTTTATTAAGATTTTGTCCGTCAGGTAGAATCTTATTTAATTTATCTCTTGCCGGAAAATCATTTACCGTATCAAGGCATGAACCTCTTGTAAATCCTGCTATATGATCTTCAAGACCTAAATCCAGAAAAAAATCAACCATCTGATCACCGTCTGCTACCACCCTCTTTGGTGCTGAGGTAAATGTCTCTTCCATATTTTGTCCGGCACCCGATCTCTCAAGATTTAAAGTGATTGTATATGGCTCATATTCCTTTTCTGAAGAGTCATTGTCAACCTTTTGTACATCCTTATTTACTGTATATTGATCTCCCTTGGAACCTACAACTCTCTTTTGATTACTACATCCTGCCAATGCAAATAACGAAATACCGATTCCGGCAAATAATGCTATTTTTTTCATTTTTCTCCCTTCAAGTAATTCAAATTAGTATATAAAAATAAAAATTTGTAACAAATAGATATTTTAGCATTCTAATAAATAAAGTCAATATATAATTCTATATTTTTATGCAATATGGCTATACCCCTTTGGGTATTATCAATTAACTTAATTCCAAACTTTTTGCATTATAAAAGTGAAATCCGTTTTCATTGCAAAAGTTTTTAATTTCTCTTAACATACTTTTGTTTGCACCGTATTCTAAAATATAAACTTTAAGTCCCTGTGATTTAACATTTTCCAGATATTTGATGAAGTACCCTCTTTCTTCCATGCTCTTTTCAGTATATGTTTTATGTTCAAAATCTATATCTGTAAATACACATTCCTGATTGACTCCATCAAACATTTCCTTTGCATTTTTTTCATCTATACATTTGCTTACAAATGTATCTCCGCCGTTTATTATAATATTAAGATTATATTTTCGAATTCCCTTAAGTATAGAACAAAGTCCGCCAAATATCTTTTCATTCTCAAACTGATAATACACATCACAGTTATCTATAAAAAATCCGTCAAAGCCTTTATCTGCGATACTTTTCCCAAGATCATCTACTATAAGGTCTTGCCAGTTCTTATCAGATACGTCCATCCATGACTCATCTTTCCAGTTCTCATATGTACCAAGTGTTTTATCTTTAAACTCCTCATAGTATGGACGATAGTTTTCCAAAGCCCCTATATTAAGATAGGCATATATCTTTTTATTTTTCTCATGTAGTTTCTTTATATCATCTTTATTAAATTCAGTCGGTTCAAGTACAAGGACTTTGTAATTATTAAGCTTCATTCCATCTTCTTTGCTGATTCCAATAAATACACCATAATATTTATCCGCCATAAAATCAGCTTTAGCAAAAGCAAAAAGAACAAGACCGCAGACAACAGCCACTACGATAAGCACGAATTTCTTCATAGGAAAACTCCTTTCTATTTTGATACATCCTATTTATATCAATTATAAATGCTTTAATCAAGTATATAATCTTACATAAGGTAAAATATACTTGACATAATGTAATTATAGAGTTATATTGATGATGTAAAACATATATGACATTTTGTCTGGAAGGAGTTTTTATGGAATATTTTATGATTGGTTTATTTTTTGCAGGTGTATTTGGAGTTTTGGCTTTTAATTCAAAAAAGTCGAAAGAAGAATATGATGAAAGACAGTTGGCTGTTAGAGGACGTGGTTATACTTATGCATACTTTACCGTAATGATACTTTCACCTTTACATGTATTCACAAAAGATATTGTATCATTACCTATTTCAAATGATCTCATAAGTGTTATAATACTTTTTATATCAGGTATTGTGCTGAATACTTATATTATTTTTAATGACGCCTGCGGCAGTTATAAAAAGAATAATTATATAAAGCAATTTATCACCTATATCATTATATTTTTATTAAATGCCTACTACTTAATAAGGTCTGTATCAGATCACACATTGTTTAAAGATGGAGTATTACAGTTTAGAGAAGGCATAAATCTTATTGCAGCTGTTGCCATTATTATTTTAGCTTTAAACTTGGTAATAAAATTGATTATAGACAGGTATAAAAAAGATGAGGAATAAGGGAGAACTATGAAAAACCTTAAATTAAAATCCGCCAGAGCTGCCAAAGACCTCTCCCAACAGCAGCTTGCGGATCTGGTAGGAGTCAGCCGTCAAACAATAAATGCTATAGAAAAGGGAGACTACAATCCCACAATTCGCCTATGTCTATCCATCTGCCGCGCACTTGATAAGACTTTAGATGAATTGTTCTGGGAAGAAGAATAAGAGGGTACTTGCCCTCTTATTTTTTAACCTACTTCTTCGCCAAACTTAGATAATGTAATTTTCTTGTATGCATTAGATTTATCATTAGGGTGCTGTTCCAATCCGATGACGGTAATATCGTTTTTTTCCGGTCCGTACACCCAAAAAATCCTACCTGCTCTCGGAGTATTATTTTCCAAATATGACTCCCACACCTTTAATCCATATCTATTTGATAAAGAATCTATCTCATGTGTTTGCAGACCCGGATATCTTGGATTTTCCGACAATAACTTAAGTGCTTTACCTATCTTTTTATATTGCTTTTATTCATCCTTATTTGCAGTTTTATTCTTTACCTTTGATGAGAGATTCTCCCAAAGACTTTTCATCTCAGGTACACCCAATTTTATTTTATGCATATCTCACCTTAGAACTCAGACAGGTCGATTTCATCTGATGTAATCCCGGCTTTAATATTTTCAACTGCTGTATCCATCATATGTAATGTATTCTCAGAAATTCGGAAAGGCTCTCTAAGTTCACGAGGCTCAAGCAGTATTGTACCGTCTTCTTTCTCTTTCACATGGTAGTACTCAAATATACATCCTCTTAAAGTAATCCTTTTCTTTGAATCTAACTTTGCATCATATTCTCTTATACTTGTATTCATAAGTTCCTCTAAAATAAATGCTTAATTTGTGGGAATTCCCACCTGTGTCTATAGAATAACATTATAATAAATCACTGTCAATCTTCACTACTACCTATTTTATTTCCATCCTACACACAAATCCCACATCCTCACCGTTATAAAATCTCACCTTCCATCTATGAAATGCTGCTACTTTCTTAACTATCTTAAGTCCAAGTCCATGTTTTCCTACACTTTTGGTCTCAGCATATGCATTTTGATTCAGCCTTTGCAAAATTTCAGCCGATACCCCGATTCCGCTATCTCCTATCTCCAAAATCGTTTTTTTATTTTCTTTATATAGATTTATATATACTTGGCATCCGTCGGGATTGTGACGAATAGTATTATTTAAAATATTTACAACAGCTCTCTCAAACAGTTCTTCATTTAATAAAACTTCATATTTTTGCATTTCGTCATCTATGTTCAGTTCAAAATCATACTTATACTGTGCGTCAATATCAAGTGAATTTATCGTATTACTTACAATCTTTCTAATGAGTACACTTAGAAAAACCTTAGTTTTTTCAAATCTTTTTGTACCGAAATCCAGCTTACTTGTAATATTTAAATTCTCTACCAAGGCTCTGATACGAAGCCCCTGACTTTCAATAATCTCGGATTTTCTTTTTATTTCATCAATACTGCTTTCTTTAGGAATCATTTGTGCATTACCTAAAATAACAGCAAGCGGTGTTCTGATATCATGAGAAACTCCGGCAATCCACTCTACCCTTTCTTCCTCTATTCTTCTTTGTCTTGCCTTATACATCCTTATCGAAACAAAGATAAACAAAATTATATTAAAAATAAATAATACAGGTGTTATTTCCAAGAATGTCAAAACATTATTTGCATCATATTCCAAAGTATATTTCCATATATCCGCATTCAACTTTCCGACTATAAGCAATCTGTCTTCACTGACTATATAAGTACGTACAGGATAGTCATCCAGATAATACCTTGTAAACTTAGCTACATCCTGTAAAGTATACTTTGATTTTTTTAAAGATTCAGGCATGTTTTCAGACCATGTAATATTTCCGGTACTATCAAGTAAAAAAGCAAATTCATTATTCTTTTGTAACTGTGTACTTTCTTCATCACTTAAAATATATTCACCGCTATTATATGATAAGCTGTCCATTATATCGCTTGCATCCGTATAGTTTATATCTGAGCTTTTGTACATCACAGCCATACAGATTATGAAATCCACAAACAATATGGCTATGGCAAAAACAAGTACCCACAGTATAAATTGTAATCTTCTCTCCGGGCTTTTTCTCATATCTTCTCCATCTTATATCCCAGACCTCTTACCGTCTTTAGAAAAATCGGTTTTGAAGGATCTTTTTCTATCTTTTCTCTTAAATGGCGCATATGCACAATCAAGGAATTTTCAAGTCCGAAACTGCCGTCCGGCCAAAGCTCTTCACAAAGCATATCTGTGGTTACTATCCTACCTCTATTTCTATAAAGAATTGAAAATAATGCAAGTTCTTTGGCTGTCAAGGTTATGACATCTCCATTCTTTTTTACAATACCTCCATCTATAGAAACTCTGCTTTCACCTAAAATAATATCTGATGTGTTTTCATCAAGTGAATAACATCTTCTAAGTACCGCACCGATACGTAGTAACAATTCTTTTGGAAGGAAGGGCTTTGTTATATAGTCATCCGCTCCCAATCCAAGACCGTGAAGTCTGTCTTCATCCTCATCTCTTGCCGACAGGAAGATAACAGGAAGTTTTGGAAATATGCCGACTCTTTTTAATTCCTCATAAAAATCAAATCCGTTTCCGTCACCAAGCATTACATCAAGTAAAATAAGATGAATCTGAGTGCTGTCTATTTTCTCTCTTCCTTTCTTTAGATTATCGGCATATTCTATATCAGTATATCCGTCACTTTTTAAAATATCTCCTAAAACCTTTGACAGTTCTGTTTCATCATCTATTATCAGGATTTTACAATCTTTCTTTTCCATATATACTCCTAAATTATTTTGTTTTCTTATTATATCGCATTTAAGTAAAGTCGCTATATAAAAATACTTTTCTTAATGTAAACATAATGTGAAGATAATCGGATCAAATTGTTCTTAGAATAAAACAAGATTTATACTTGTTGTCCGGAGAGACTTATACTATAATGTTTCACTATAAATTTGCTCAAATTTTCAGGAGGAAAATCAATGAAAGTCTTATTTGTAAACGGCAGCAGTCACAAAAACGGTACTACAATGCAGGCTGTAAAAGAAATGCAAAAAGTATTTGAATCACAAAATATAGAAACCGAAGTGATTCAGCTTGGAAATAAGCCGATACAGGACTGTATACAATGCGGATACTGCTACACACATGCTAAATGTGTATTTAATGACGATGTAAACGAGTTTATAGAAAAGGCAAAGGAAGCTGACGGTTTTATCTTTGCAACACCTGTATACTATGCTCACCCTTCAGGAAGAATACTTTCATTTCTTGATCGCGTGTTCTATGCGGCAGGAGGTATTGAAGAAAATCCTTTTAAGTTTAAGCCGGGGGCATCTGTTGCTGTAGCAAGAAGAGGCGGAACAACAGCATCTTTTGATGTGCTCAATAAATACTTCGGTATTACTCAGATGCCGATAGCAGGCTCAACCTATTGGAATATCTCACATGGGGCAGTAGCTGAAGATGCCGCTAAAGACCTTGAAGGAATGCAGACAATGAGAAATCTTGCAAAAAACATGATTTGGATGATGAGAAGCTTTGCACTGGCAAAAGAAAACGGTATCCCTTATCCGGATACTAAAAAAGACGTACATACAAACTTCATAAGATAAAACCAAGCGATATGGGATATTCCATATCGTTTTTTAGTTTCAAGTTTAAACTCTTAATGTAATCATAATGTAGAGATAATCTTCCTTTAATCTTCAGTTATTATCATACTCACATATCAAGCAAAAGGAGAAAAACAATGACTGATACAATACTTGAAACAAAAAATTTATCTAAAAAAAATCGTGTACATGATTTATCCATGAGTGTACCTAAATCCTGTGTATACGGATTTCTTGGACCAAACGGAGCGGGAAAAAGTACTACATTGAAAATGATTTTAGGACTTATAAAGAAAGACTCGGGAGAGATTAAACTCTTTGGTGAAAAAGTTTCAAACAAGAATCTTTTAAATCTGCTTCATCAAACAGGTAGTCTTATAGAAAATCCCGGCGGATACCCTCATTTAACAGGACTTGAAAATATGCAAATCATAGCAAAGTTAAAAGGTGTCAAAGAAGCTGAAATAGAAAAAGCTCTGAAAACAGTAAGACTGTATGAACAAAGAGATAAAAAGCTTGCCGCTTATTCACTCGGTATGAAGCAAAGGCTCGGTATCGCTATGGCACTTCTGGGAAATCCGAAATTACTTATATTGGATGAGCCTACAAACGGCCTTGATCCTGCCGGAATAATGGAGATAAGAAAACTAATAACTTCCCTGCCTAAAGAAAGAGATATAACTGTAATTATCTCAAGCCATCTGCTTAATGAGATAGAACAAATGGCTGACTATGTGGGTATTATAAATCACGGTCAAATGCTCTACCAAGGAAAGCTGTCAAATCTTGAATCATCAGGTCAGAGTTTGGAGCAGATTTTCCTTAAGCTTACCGGAGAAAAGGAGTCATTATGAAACAAATCAGCTTAAACAAGTCACTATCCATTGAATTTACAAAAAATAAATTCCTGATTTCATTATCATTATTATTTATTGTAACAGGACTAAACTATTTCTACATCTCATATGGAGATTTACCTAAAGGACAGGAATGGCAGATGATTTTCAGTTCGATTCCGTTTTTGAATACAATGTTGATTTCCATTATGATGTCGGTACTGGCAAGCAGATGCATTGATATAGAAAATAAAGGAAATATGTGGAATACTCTTCCTACACTGGAAAGCAGGAAAAAACTCTTTTCTTCCAAACTTTTATTCGGCTTAATACATATAGCTTTATTTTGTTTTATACAGACAATAATAATTTTATATTTAGGTATTAAATTTATGATTGGTGGAGGATTCCCAATCTTTGCATTACTTCAGACTGAATTTGCAGAGATTATTTTCGGAATGATTATATTTCAGCTTCAATGTCTGCTGTCATTAAAGTTCAGGAATCAATTTGCAGCACTTTCAATCGCATTCGGAGGCACACTTGCAGGTGTATTTATTGCTTTTGTAAGTAAAGCGGCACTTACTCCATGGTCCGTACTCTTTTCTTTAAGTACAGTTACTATGGATTATGACTCTGCTACAAGAGATATGCTGCTTTCATGGAATGCAATAGATATAAAAGCGATATTTATAAGCTTTTTATATTTCTTTGTTACATATAAGCTTAGTCTATCCGTATTTAATGATCCTGAAACAGGTAATTTTAAGATTGCTCATGTACATAGGAAAAGCAAAAACGCTCATACACTATTGCCGGCCGAACTTATCAAGATGAAGAGAAACCCTGTATGGATTCCGTTTGCATTGATTCCGTTAATATCTGCCGGCATCGGTATTATAAATTTCCTTTCAAATCAAGGAGTATTATCATTTGACTGGGCAGCCCTTTGGACACAGGAGTCATTATTTTTAGGTTTGTTTTTCTTATCACCTTTAATTGCCATACTTGCAAGCCTTGATTTTCGTATGGAACATCTTGGAACCAACTGGAATATAATGCTTACATCAAGCTCACGCTTCAAAGTATTAAAGGATAAATGGCTTACTGTAGCTGTCATTTCAACTGTTTGTATGTTATGGATTGCATTTATCTATGTTGTTTCAGGAAAGCTTATCGGTATTACCGGAAGCATACCGAATGAATTCTATTTAAGAATCCTTGCAAGTATACTTTGTATAATTGCCGTTTCAAGTTTTCAGTGTATGCTTTCACTGATAATACCTTCATTTGCAATACCTGTAGGACTTTCCTTCCTTGGAAATATTTTAGGACTTCTCCTCACAGTAAAGGGATTTTTCTATGCAACACCTTTTTCAATGCTTATATACTCTATGGGCAGCACAAATATAACCGGTGAAATAAATCTACCTGTTGTAATAATAACTTGTTTACTTTATATTCTTATATCTTTTGCTATAGGATTACTTTATCTGAACAGAACCGATATAAAAACGGGAAGGTAGAGGAATATTTAACAAAAATACAGCCTTGATACTTATTGAGATTGAGGCTGTATTTTATTTGAATATTCGGTAAAATTCATCCGGTGTTACTGCCGGAACTTCAGAATTTTCAAAGTCTCTAATATTACAAGTAATAATATAGTCCGCTCCGATATCCTTTGCACATTTATCTTGTAGGCAATCTTCAAAATCTGAAAAAGAATCATTTTCTATTGCAGAAAGAATTTCTGATTGTGTGGCAGATGCAACTGTAAAAATCTCACATAAATCTTTTAAGCTCTGTCTTCTTTTACAATCATCCCATTTTCTAAGCACATACCAAATTGTAGGTAATGTATGAAAGGCAATATACCCAATACATTCTCCTGTTGCACATAATCTAACAATATCACAAGATTGTTGACCGTATATTGCATCTCTATTTGTCAAATAATTTAAGAGAACATTTGTATCAATCAACAATACCATACTTTTCATTCATTGCCTCCTCTCTTTCTTTATTAAAATCAATTTCTTTTTTATTTTCTCTTCTTATTGCCTCTAATCTTTCAAATGCTTCTATTTTTCTGTTATTATTATTGCTTTGATCTGCTAAAGGAGCTTTTATAATAAAAGGAATACTTCTCTCTCTCAACGCAGTTCTTGTAAATGTCTCATAGAAAGTTTGCTTAGTCTGTCCCATTTCATCAAGCATATTTCCTAATTCTTCATAAATTGAATCTTCCAGTCTAATACTTATAGTCTTCATAGCTTTCTCCTTTTCCTATTTTGACTCAATTATCTCATTATTTGAGTCAAATAGCAAGCTATACATTTCAAATCATCAAAAATAATATTGCATATATTTTGTGTTGTTCAATCAACTTTAATAATATACAATATAGATTAGGAGGGACTCATATGAATAATACTATTATGTATAAAGGATATATAGGAAGCGTTGAATTTTCTGAAGAAGACTGTATTTTCTTTGGAAAAGTTCTAGGTATAAGATCGTTGATCTCTTATGAGGGTGAAAATGCTAAAGAACTGTTAGATGATTTTCATGGTGCTGTTGATGACTATCTTGATATCTGTAAGTCCGAAGAAACTTTAAATAATTCTGCTGCTGCCAAGATAAACATATAAAATGTCCCCACATCAGATTTTTTATCCGGTGTGGGGTTATACTCTTTTATCTATTATTGTTATTGTATCTATTTCTCTCTTAAATCGAGATACATCAAATCCGCATCTATATACTCACCTTTTATTTTTGAAAAAGCAGGCATTTGTCCGATTTTTACAAAACCGAACTTTTTATAGAGGCTAATCGCACGGATATTATCACTCCTTGTATCGAGGTTTATTATTTCTATTCCGTTATCTTTTGCAAAAGAAATACATTTTTCTAAAAGTGCACTTCCAATTCCGCTTCCCCATTCCGATTTGGCTACACTGATAGCAAAGTTTGCTCTATGACTCATTCTTCGCTTCATACCGCTTATATTTGCACATCCGACTATATCATCATTTTTCCATGCAAAATACATCACAGACCTCGGATCTGAATTAATTCTTTCGATAAATTCTTTCTCTACCTCAAGTGCATCTCCTATACCTTCTTTTCCGAAGCTTAGATTATCGGTTTGTGCACCTACAAACTTTGTGTATTCAATCAGCTTAGCTGCATCTTCAGGTTTTGCTTCTTTTATTATTATGTTTGCTTCAGGTGTAAATATACTCATTTTTTCTCCACTCCTTTACTCTTCCATCTCACTTTTATCATTATAAAATAAGAATAAAAGCTTATCTTTAAATCTCGGGTAAAAGGATAAATAATAATCCTTACTTGCTTCCTTCACTATTTATTTTTTGCATACAGACTTCTAATTTTTATATTGTACTTTATCTGAAAATCATTGTAAACCGTCCGTAACAACTGTAAGTAGAATATGTTATGAATAAGGAAAAAACATCGCTATCTTTTTTGATTATCTTAAGTGCTTTTATGGCATTTACATCTTTGTCAACCGATATTTATTTACCTGCTATGCCTTCTATGCAGGCGGATTTAGGAGGTCGTGCGGAATTGACTGTAACAGGTTTTGTTATCGGATTTGCACTTGTTAATATAAGCCGGCTTCTTGCCATATCAACTTCTCCGGCCTTTATTTTTTCTGTGATTTTGGCTATAATGGGAGTAACACATTCATTTGGACTGTTAGGAATTGTTATACCTATGTTTTTGGTATTCAGTATGAACGGAATCGTTGCGGCATGTGCAAATGCCGCCGCACTAAATACTGTATCAAGTGATATGTCAGGTTCTGCCGCAGCCCTCTTAGGATCCCTCCAATATGGAAGCGGCGTTGTACCGTCAGTGCTTTTGGCTGTATTTGCAGATAAAACTGCGGCCACTATGACAATTATTATTGCAATTTCAATTTTTCTGTCAGCATTAATGGCTTGGTTAGAAAGAGAAAAATTATCGTGTACAAAAGGAGGTATTATTATGACTGCACATGATATTTTAAATAACCCTTTCCTTAATAAAGGAACTGCCTTTACATTGGAGGAACGTAAAAAACTTGGGCTGATTGGACTGTTGCCGCCTTATGTTCAAACTATTGAAGAACAGGCGGCGCAAACTTATGCACAAATGCAAACAAAGGTAAATGATTTGGAAAAAAGAATTTTTTTGATGGAAATCTTTAATACAAATCGTACACTTTTCTATTACCTTTTTTCTCAACATTTGGAAGAATTCAATCCTATTGTGTATGACCCGACTATTGCAGATTCTATTGAAGGTTATAGTGATCTCTTTGTAAATCCTCAGTACGCCGGATATTTGGATATTAACCACCCTGAAAATATAGAGGATACTTTAAAAAATGCGGCGGGTGAACGTGAGATTCGTTTGATTGTTGTAACAGATGCAGAAGGAATACTTGGTATTGGTGACTGGGGAACAAACGGTGTGGATATTTCTGTTGGAAAATTGATGGTTTATACTGCTGCAGCAGGGATCGATCCTTCTATGGTGCTTCCTTTAGTTATTGATGCAGGTACTAACCGTGACGAACTTCGGAACAATCCAAATTATTTAGGAAATCGTCACGAACGTGTCCGTGGTGATCGTTACTACAACTTCATTGACCAATTTGTCAAAACTGCAGAACGTTTATTTCCTAAGCTCTATCTTCACTGGGAAGATTTCGGTCGCTTAAATGCTGCAAATATCCTTGAAAAATATCGTAAACAAATTCCAACATTTAATGATGATATTCAGGGTACAGGAATTGTAACTTTGGGAGGTATCTTCGGTTCTCTTGATATTACCGGTGAAAAATTAACGGATCAAATTTATCTCTGTTATGGTGGCGGTACTGCCGGAGCAGGAATTGCCTCTCGTGTTTTACGTGAAATGATAAATCAAGGTCTATCAGAAGAAGAAGCCTATAAACGCTTCTTTATGGTTGATAAACAAGGTCTTCTCTTTGATGACATGGAAGACTTAACCCCTGAGCAAAAGCCTTTTGCCAAGAAGCGTTCAGACTTTGCTAATGCAGATAAGTTGACAGATCTTTTGGAAGTGGTGAAGACAGTCAAGCCGACTATTCTTGTAGGAACTTCAACTCAACCTAATACTTTCACTAAAGAAATTGTAGAAGCTATGTGTAAGAATACCGAACGTCCAATGATCTTCCCTCTCTCAAACCCTACAATTCTGGCAGAAGCAAGTGCTAAAGATTTAATTGAATGGTCGGACGGAAAAGCATTTGTTGCAACGGGAATTCCTTCCGGTACCGTTTCTTATAAAGGTGTGGACTATATTATTGGCCAGGCTAATAATGCCTTGATCTATCCGGGTCTTGGACTTGGTATGTTGGCCTCTGAAGCAAGTCTTTTGACAGATGAAATGATTGGAGCAGCCGCACATTCATTGAGTGGTATTGTAAATCCCGGGCAAGCCGGTGCACCTGTCTTACCACCATTTAAGTATGTAGCCGATGTTTCTATTAAAGTTGCCGAAGCGGTAGCTAAAAAAGCACAAGAACAAGGTCTTGCCCGTTCACAAGAAACAGATATGGCAAAAGCGGTTCATGACTTAAAGTGGTACCCGAACTACTAAAATATTAATTAAATAACACAGGAATGAAGTGTACTAAGCCTGATTCTATACTGCTTAGTACACTTTTTTTAAAATTTAAGAAAAGATTTGCATAAAGATATTATTAACTTCTGTTGATTTGATGGGGTACACTTCTGTCATTAAGAATTTCCGGATAAAAGACTTCTCCATAATTTAAACAGGCATATATCGCTTTTTGATTGTCATATGTCATCTGCCAAAAAGGATATTATATCTGTAATAAAGTAGCCTTATAACTATTACTTTTCTTTAATCTGTGACAGAATTTCACCAATATCCCCGTCAATACATATACTTCTATCATTTATCTTCTCAGGGCAGAAGGCTTCTCCATAATTTAAACAGGCATATACCGCCTTTTTATTGTCATATGTCATCTGCCAAAAAGGATATTTTATGATAACAGGTGTATTTGCTCCTACTCCAAGTTCCAAAAAGAGTATATGCAAGTTTTCATGTCTTCTTATAAAATCAGCATAATTACTTGAAGCATTATGCCAGCCTTCATCCTCTACGAAAGTATCATCAGCTCGAAGATTTGTAGTCACATTATCACCGGTTGGAGTCTTCGGTATAAGGTCAGTAGGTATTTCCATAATAATCTCTCTATCATTAGGTACTATAAATACACCGCTCTCATCTTGAATAAATCCCTGTGCTTTTAAGGCTTTTTCTACCCACTCCTTATTATCAAAGGTAACTTTACAATCCGGATTTGTACTTTGAAAAAGTCCGTAATCTCCCTGAGTGTAGAAAAGTCTTTTCTTATCAAATCCTGCTCTTTGAAACTGATGGTCTACATTTGTGGTAATTACAAAATAGTCCTTATCCTTAACCAAGTTAAATAAGTCCTTATATACAGGTTTTGGCGCATCAACATATCTGTTAAAATAAATATGCCTTGCCCACCATGCCCAAAATATCTCTTTTTCAGGAAACGGATAAAAACCGCCTGAATATATATCTTTTATACCGAAAGCCTTTCCAAAATCAAAGAAATACTTATCAAATCTCTCACCGGAGTATGATAATCCTGCAGATGTGGAGAGACCTGCACCGGCTCCAATCAAAATTGCATCACAACTTCTAATTTCATTCTTTAATCTTTGTAACTGCTCTTCTCTGTCGCCGGTTCCATAATTGACTCTGCCCTTAAAATACTGTATTGCAGCTATTCCTTTGCTGATAGACTCTCTGTAACCGTCAGATATTTTTAAAACTTCAATATCCATAGTTCTGATCCTTTCTGTGAATTTTCTAAAATAATTAATCCAATAATGTTTTCCAATTATCTGATTTATAAGCCTCAAAACACATTTTGATTTGTTCTACAGTATTTTTCTCTGTTGCCAGTTCAGGTAATTCTGATATTGAAAAATAACGATATTCCGTCGTTTCATTATTCTCTTCAAATTTACCACCAATTACAGAACATTGGACAAAAATTTTACATATTCCATATGCATAGACGGGTAGATTATGTTTTGATCTGTCTTGAATCGCTATTACTTTCTCTGTGATAACATCCAACCCTGATTCTTCCTTAACCTCTTTTACTACATTTTCGCCTACTGATACATTAACATCCACCCATCCTCCGGGTAAAGACCATTTGCCGTCATTTTCATGTACAAGAAGAATTTTTTCATCTTTAAAAATGGCGGCTCTGGTGTCAAGTTTTGGTGTCTGATAACCACTTTCATTGCAGAAAAGATCTTTAACTTTCATATTTGGAATATCTGTCATAAATGAAACTATTTCTGCAGAAATATCTCTAATCCTCTGATATCTTTCTTTATCATATATATCTTTACAATAATTAAGACCTATCTGTGCCAGACTTTGTAATTCTATTGCCCACTTTAACCAACATTCTTTTTTATCCATAGTTCCCTCTCGTAATATTTCTTATCCTCATCCTTAAATACATTAAATATTATTCTATCAATTTTGCCTTGATTTTCTTTTAACCATTCTCTTACAGTTGCTACTGCAATTTCTGCCGCCATTTTATTCGGAAAATGAAATACTCCGGTAGATATACAGCAAAATGCCACGCTTCTCAATCTGTTTTCAACGCAAAGATCTAAAGTGTTTTTATAACAGTTTTTAAGATCTTCCTCATTCCTTTTGCTAAGTCCCCCTTGTACAATAGGGCCGACTATATGAACAATCTTTTTTGCGGGAAGATTGTAAGCATCTGTGAGCATAGGAATTGCTGTAGGTTGTTCATAATCCCTGCCATAACGAATCCTTAGCCGGTTCATTTTTTTGTTACATTCATTTCTAAGCTCCACACCGGCAAATGTATGTATACAATTATCAATACAGGTATGCATAGGAATAAAGCAACCGAGCATCTGTGAGTTTGCAGCATTAACTATTGCATCCACCTTTAACCTTGTAATATCTCCCTGCCATATAGAGATATTATCTTCCACTGTATCTATATCCGAAAGATATACTATACCGTTTTCATTTATAGCTTCTCTAAGATATTCATCTTGTATTTTTAATACCTCAGTATTCATTTCCCTTGGCATTCTGATATTCATAAGAGAACGCAGTATTCTTTTCTTCCCTTCTGTATCTACAGGTACTTTTAAGTTCTTATACTCTACGGAATCTTCTTTAAAAGCTTCTATGAGATAATCAAGTCTTTCATTTTGATTCATACTTGCCTCCTTCAAAAACAGAACACATGATAGTTGTAATATAAAATATTACATCAAACTTGTCAATACTTTATATTAAAAAAGATGCCTGTTATAAGCATCTTTTAGTCTTTAATCTCTTTAATACCCTTTTCAATATCCAAAAGAGTATAGCTTTTCATCTTGTTTTCCATCGCTTCCTGTATTTCACTAAGCTTACCGTCCAATATTCTATGTATATTTTTTCCCACAGGGCAAGCAGGATTCGGCTCCTCATGGAAATGAAACAGTCCCTCTTCTTTGACTGCTTCAACCGCCTTATAAACATCGTAAAATGTTATCTCAGACGGATCTTTTAAAATCTCTATACCTCCGGTTCCTCTGACTACATTTATAAGCCCGGCTTTCTTTAACTGAGAAAGAATGTTCCTGATAATTACAGGATTTGATCTTATACTGCCTGACAGAAAGTCACTGGTTATCTTCTCTTTATCTTTAAAATATTCTACACATGCAAAAATATGTAATGCTATTGTAAATCTGCTGGATATCTGCATTTGTATACTCCTTTTTTAGTAAAATAATATAACCTATTTAATGTAATGTCAACATTTACATTAAATATAAATCTACACACCCGTCTCATGCATCCTCTTATGCTCCACACTGTTTATATAATCATCATGACTGTGAGAATGTTTTTCTTCTGAAACCAAATGAGAGTGAGTATGCTCATGCTTAATTACATGCTTATGTGTTGAGCCGTTATGTGTATGAACAATCGTATGTATATGGTAATGAATATGATTTTTTAACATCGTATCATATACAACAATCACGCTTCCTATTATCATAAATATAAGTCCGATAAAATAAACTTCTGTCAATCTGTCACCGTCTACCACAAATGATAAGAATGTACCTATAAAAGGAGCTATTGCATAATATGCACTTGTTTTTGCGGCTCCCAAATCTCTTTGTGCCCTGATATATAAAAATATACTGAGACCATATGCCACAAACCCAAGCAACATTGAAATCAAAATATATTTTATATCCGGTATCCACTCCCCAAGTATTATTGCAATTATAAATGAACCTGTACCTGAAAATATTCCTTTTAATATTACTATCTCATAAGTACTCTTTTCCGAAATCATTCTTGTACAGTTGTTTTCAAGTCCCCAACAACATGTTGCAAGTATTACAAACAATGAGCCCAAAGAGAATTTAAAACTTTCGCTTCCTTCAAATGATAGAACTATGCTTGATAATGTAATAAATCCTATGGCAAGCCACAGCCTTGATGTTACAACCTCTTTGAATATCAAAAGAGCGATGAGTGTGGTCACTACGATTTCAAAGTTTCCAAGTAATGATGCATTTGAAGCCGAACCTATATTTATTCCGATCATTAAAAATATAGGTGCCAAAATATCAAGAACAATCATCCCTAGAGTATATGGCAAGTCTGTCTTTGACAGCTTTTCAATATTCTTCTCTCTTTTTGAATTAAACAGATACATTATACCTACACCGATACCGGCTCCCAGATACAAAAATGAAGCCATAAATGTCGGTGTAACATTTTTCAAAAGTACTTTAGAAAAAGGAGTATTTATCGCATAGAATGTTGCCGCAAGTAATGCCATAATTACAGCCATACTTTTTTTGCTCTTTTTCATATATCTACTCCTCCAAAAAATTCATATTCGGCCAAAGCTTTCTTACCACTTTATTTGGATATTCATCATCTATGAACTGCTCTATCACATTCCTTGCTTCAGGGTGTTTTTTTCTGTCTGTAGTCCTTATCATCACCATTGAAGTAACCGTTCCGTTACAGATAAAAAACAGCGCTATAAATACTGCAAGGACTGAACCTGTGACAGGCGGAATTTTCTCTATAAACTTTGAAAAAGGAGGGTATATAAATTTAAACCATACCAAAGCCACTATGCCCCAAAAGAACATAAACAAAAGATTTGTTCTGCCGTCAATATTAAAAGGCATATGTGAATAGTCCCAAAACTTCATACCGAAGAATACTTCAGTAAATACGGAGCACAAGTATTCAAATACTCCTCCAAAAAAGAAACCTGATATAAATATAGACAGATTATTCTGCCTTTTTACTTTTGAAAGTGCTAAAGTAAGTATTACCGCACCCAGTCCCCACACAAGGCTGAAAGGTCCGAGTACAAAGCTTGAGCGTCTCATAAGTTCATGGCCTACAATAAGTACATATATGGTTTCTACGATATCTCCGATAAGTGAGGATATAAACAGCACCCAAATAAGCTTAGCGGCATTTATTCCTCTTGCAAATATAATGCCCTGTTCTTCAAGTAATTTATCCGCATCTGAAATACCTTTATTGCTGTCTTCAAAATCATCTGACAAAAGACTTGGGTAAATTTTATAAATTCTCTTCCAGATGTTTTTTGAAATCCATTCTCCAAAAGTATTTTTTCTCTTGGCTATATTGCTGTCCATACTTTGCATAGGGTATTTTCTGACAAAAATATATGTAAACACAATATCCGAAATCAGAAGCAGTAAGAGAACAATGGCAATTATATTTACTATTATTCTTGGAATCAGCGATACCAAAGAAAATATAATAGGCTGTAAAGTTTTTAAACAGGTAAAACATACAGCTGTTATAATAATCGCATTTATTAAACTAATCTTCAGGTTCTTACCATATCCCAGCCTTTCAGGGCTTATTTCCTTTTTTAAAAGAAGCCTTTGTGAGAAGAACAGTCCTAACTTATCCAGTATAAAATAATCTATAAAAGCCATCATAAGCATTCCGTAATAGCTGACATTTTTTCCTGATGATACTATTATCATCAAAATCATAATTAAGGCAGGACATATAAGAATCGGAATATTTAAAACACCTGTATTTATATACTTTTGTTCTTTTAAACTGTATATGACCGTATTCAGTACCCAAGCCAAAAGCCCATATATAAAGAAATATATAATTAGGTCCGCACCTCCAAATAACTTCATAAGACTCCTATTCTAAACCATACTTTGATAAATCCACTTTATTATCTTTAACTTCTATTCCCTCAGCCTCTAAAAGCTTTCTCTGTTCACCGATTCCTCCAAAGGCAAATTCAGGTGCAAGCTCACCTTTTGAATTGACTACACGAAAGCAAGGAATATTGTCAGGATCCGGGTTTTTATGAAGAGCATTTCCTACCGCTCTTGACATCTTTTTATTTCCCGCCATCTCTGCCACCTTGCCATAGGTTGCAACCTTGCCTTTAGGTATTCTCTTTACCGCCTCATATATCCTTTTTGTAGGTGAATCCGTTACCAAATCATAGCTTTCGGCAATCATCCTCTTTATATCATCTTCCTTTATACTGCCGTCAAGTATTATAGTATTCCAATGCTCCTTATTCTGATGATACCCTGGAATTACTGAAGCATATGTACTTCTCCAAAAGTCTCTCCACGCAGGGTCAACTTTTACATTTAAATTTACAAAACCGTCTCTTTCATAAATACAAAGAAAGGCTTTCTTATTGTCCTTTACTCTGATCAGTTGCCAATCCGCCTTTCTAAAGGGCTTATCCAAGTATGTATTTTCAAATTCCAGCCCGAAACTACAGGCCTCCTCTCTTGTCCTCAATAAAACACCTTATCCCTTCTTTACTTTCAGCTCTTTTAAATAAGTTTTTCTTTCTGTACTTATTCTATAACTTTCCACCGCCTTTTGTATAGCCTTATTATGGGTCCATATATCAAGCCTTCTGTTTTCAATAAAGGGTAGTACACTCTCATACCGCTTTACCAGTGCCGTTGCAAAATACCAGGCAATCATCATATTTACATAGTATTCATCTGACCTTATATTTGAAACCGTCTCGAGGTAACTTATATCGAAATCCTCATCCAAGAAATGTTCCATAAGCATACCGATACCGAATCTAACAGTATATACTTTATCAGATTTTAGCCATATTTCTATATAGTTTATCAACTCCTTATGATATTTTTTAAATACTTTCGGTGAGAGCTGGTCACAAGTCGCCCAGTTATCTACATAAGGTAAAAATTCATTCACTTTATCAACGCAGCTCTTAAAATCCTTTATTTCAGATACAATAAATGCATGAAGCTGATTCTCATCAAAATATTTATGTGGTAATGAATGCAAAAATTCTTCGATATCTTCTCTTTTAGCAAGTTGCTTGGCATACTTTCTAAGTTCAGGTGTTCTTACCCCTATAAAAAGACTCTTATCAACCGTAGGTATCAACTTACTGTTAAAATCTCTATACGCTGTATCCTGCATTTTAAATAATTCATTTCTTATTTCATCCAAAATCATATCACACCCCTTTTAAAAGTTTTACCAATCCTTTACCTTGTAAGTCGTATTATAATATATATCATTACCAAATCCAATATATTGGAAGTCAAATATAATAGAAAGGAACAAAAATGAATAAAAACAAATTACTTTTGATAATACCGGTACTTTTAGTAGTAACAGCTGTATATGTTTTTGCCATGTATTTTAAAAACAAAGATAAGACTCTTACAAATGACGATACAACCGAATTTACAGTTAATGATAATAATACTGTAGATTCAGTAAAGCTTAAAGAAATCTATCTTGCCGGAGGATGTTTTTGGGGACTGGAAGCATATATGCAAAAGATTAAAGGTGTTGAGGATGCCGTAAGCGGATATGCAAACGGTAAAACCGATAATCCAAGCTATAAAGATCTACATACAAGCGGTCATGCTGAAACTGTAAAAGTTGTATATAATCCTGATATGGTAAGTCTTGAAGAACTGCTCGAATATTATCTTCGTGTAGTAGACCCCGTAAGTATTAATAAACAAGGTAATGATACAGGTACTCAGTATAGAACCGGGGTTTATTATACAAATAATTCGGAAAAAACTATAATAGAAAAAGTTTTAGCAAATGAACAAAATAAGTATGATAAGCCTATAGCAATAGAAGTACTCCCTCTACAACAATTTTTTATTGCAGAGGAATATCACCAAGACTACCTTGATAAAAATCCCGGTGGATACTGCCATATAGATCTGTCTCTTGCAGACAAACCGCTTTCTGATAAAGATATATCAAAAAACAATGAACCTGAAATAGATGCTTCAAAATATCCAAGACCTTCAGATGATGAACTCAAAAAACAGCTTACAGATGAGCAATACCAAGTTGCTATTAACAGTGATACTGAAAGACCTTTTGCAAATGAATATTGGAACAATTTTGAAAAGGGAATTTATGTAGATATTACAACAAAAGAACCACTCTTTGTCTCAACAGACAAGTTTGAATCAGGTTGCGGTTGGCCAAGTTTTTCAAAACCTATAAATGAGGATGTAGTAAAATACAGTGAAGATGACAGCTTCAATATGAACAGAACAGAGGTAAGAAGCAGAAGCGGTAACGCCCACTTAGGTCATGTTTTTGATGACGGTCCAAAAGAATCAGGTGGCAAAAGATACTGTATCAACAGTGCATCTCTTGAATTTATTCCATATGAAAAAATGGATGAACGAGGATATGGATACTTAAAATATCTGCTTGAATAATATATTTTAAAGGCTGAGAATACATGTAAAAATGATCTCAGCCTTATCTTTACTTATATATTTTCTATACCATTAGACAATCTTATTATAATATCCCTCAAATACAAACTTATCAGGATGCTCTTTTATATATTTCATCTCGAATGCATAGTCATAGTCATACAAATCGTATACAACACTGTCGGCCTTATCCAAAAGTTCCTCAAAATTTTCACTCATTTTATCCATAGCTTCCCATCGCTCTTCTCTGTCAAATGGAATCTTTCCTCCAAACAGTTCTACAATCTTTTTGAAATTATCAGCCAGTTCTTCCATGCCGAACTCCTTAAGTCCGTTTAGGGCATCTTCCCATACTATTCCTGTAGAGTTGTCAAAAAACTGAAAATGTCCTCCGTTATTTACTTCCATAAAATACCATGATATTGCGTTAAGATATCTTTGCTCCAATGTGAAATCCTTGGCGGAATTTAAGTACTTCTCATATGAACTGTAAATATCTACAGTCCAGTATATCGGATCCAAAATATCCCAAAATTCATCCGTTTTTTCAATATCCTCTACAGTTATTTTTGCATAGGTTTTTCCGGCTATATCTTTATCAAGTTCCTTCTTACTGTTATGCACAGTTGTAGCATTCTCTTTATTATCAAAGTTGTTAAATGAGTTCATACTACTCCTCCAATAATATTTTATTATCTGGTCATATTCTTAAACCAAAAATTCTTTTTGTCAATATAAAAAGGTCGGAGAATACTCCCCGACCCGAAATTATAATTATATTAAATTATTTTTTATTAAATGAAGCAACAAGAGCGTCTACCAATGCATCCATATCACTTTCATTGTTCTCTCTGTATGAAGATGTTATATTCACTTCATCATCCAAAATATCCATATGCTTCATCTCTTCAAGCTCTGCCTTCATCAAATTTCCTGAATTTGGTGCCCATGAGCCGTTTTCAACTATGGCACATGTTCTCTTTTGCAGATTGAGAGCCTTAAGATCCATAAGGAAGTTGTGCATCGGAGGGAATATTCCAAGATTATATGTCACAGATGCAAGCACCAAATGGCTGTATTTGAACAAATCCGAGATAAGATAGCTCATATGTGTACTTGAAACATCATAAAGTCTTGTCTTTGTAATACCTTTTTCACAAAGCTTTCTTGCTAAAACTTCTGCAGCGGCCTCAGTATTTCCATACATAGAAGCATATACTATCATTATACCCTTCTCTTCAGGCTCATAGCTTGCCCAGTGCATATATTTGTCCAAGATATAAGGAATATCTTTTCTCCAAACCGGACCGTGAAGCGGGCAGATATACTTAATAGGCAGAGTAGAAGCCTTTTTTAATACCTGTAAAACCTGCGGACCGTATTTTCCGACTATATTTGTATAGTACCTTCTGGCATCATCAAGCCATTCTTTATCAAACTCTACTTCATCAGCAAAAAGTTTTCCGTCAAGTGCTCTGAATGAACCGAAGGCATCTGCCGAGAAAAGTACACCGTTTGTAGTATCAAAGCTGACCATTGCCTCAGGCCAATGTACCATCGGAGCCTTTACAAATGCAATTGTATGTTTTCCGAAACATCTGCTGTCGCCTTCTGTAACTTCATCAACCTGCTCAGGTCTGATATTGAAACCGAACTGACGAAGTATCATAGCCGCCTTCTCAGTTGTAATAATCTTCACATTCGGCCAACGAAGTAAAATCTCAGGAATAGAAGCCGCATGGTCAGGCTCTACATGGTTTATAAGTAAGAAATCCAAGTTTCTCTCACCTAAAACACCTTCTACATTGTCAAGGAACTGTCTTCCGACCGACCAGTCGGCTGTATCTACCAGAACTGTTTTTTCATCCATTAAGAGATATGCATTATAAGATACTCCATGATATATAGGATGAATATTTTCAAAAAGACTTAATCTATGGTCATCTCCACCTACCCAATACAAATCATCTGTAACTTTACGGTAATTATACATACTCTCCTCCTCTTATACTTCAATCTCTATGAAATTGTCTGCAGCTTCACCACAGTGTGGACATACCCATTCCTTCGGAAGGTCTTTAAACTCCGTTCCCGGTCTTACATCGCCCTCTTCATCTCCCAGAAGTACATCATATTCATAACCACAACCGTTACACAGATAGAGCTTTCTTGAAGGTGTATGTTTCTTAGCTACAGCTCTCTTGATTTTCTTCATCGGTGGCGCAGGTTTCTTCTCACCTGTATCAAGTGCTTTTGTAAGCGCAGGTAATACCTCATTTACATCACCGACTATACCGTAATCACAATTTTTAAAGATTCTCGCATTCGGGTCTTTATTAATAGCAACTATTGTAGAAGCATTCTTGATACCTTTTAAATGCTGTAATGCACCTGATATACCGCAGGCTATGTAAAGATTTCCTTTAAACTTTTGGCCTGACATACCGACATATCTGTCAAGCGGTAAATATCCAAGAGTCTCCGCTACAGGTCTTGAAGAACCTATTGCGGCACCTGCAGCCTTGGCCAAATTCTCTACAAGTTTCATATTCTCTTTTGAACCGATGCCCTGTCCTGCACTGACAACTCTTTCTGCAGCTACGATAGGTGTATCCATAGGAATGCCGACGCTAAAGTCATAGCCGTCCTTTTGAAGATTTGATACAAGCACATCAATTTTTTCTTTTATTGAACCTTCTCCTATGATCATTCTCTTTCTCTCACCGGTTTCAGGTCCCTTTGTTTTCTTAACGGCAGCAGTTTCACCTCTTGATATCTTACCTAATATATGAGCTGCTATAACAACTCTTTGTATCTCATTTGTTCCCTCATATATAGGAGTAATTCTGGCATCTCGATACATTCTCTCTACAGGCATTCCCTTTAAGTATCCGTTTCCACCGAAAATCTGAAGTGCTTCTGAAGTTATCTCAAGTGCAACATCAGATGCATACTGCTTTGCCATAGCCGATTCCATTCCGTACGGAGCATGAGCTTCTTTAAGTTCCGCAGCGGAATATACAAGCATTCTTGCACATCTGAGCTTTGTAGCCATATCCGCAATCTTAAATGCAATTGCCTGCTGTGCGGCTATAGGCTTTCCAAACTGCTCTCTTTCCTTACTGTATTCAACAGCTTCTTCAAAAGCTCCCTGTGCAATACCAAGTGCCTGAGCTGCAATTCCTATTCTACCGCCGTCAAGTGTAGCCATTGCAATCTTAAATCCCTGACCTTCTTTACCAAGTAAATTCGCCTTTGGAACCTTTACATTATTAAAGTTAAGCTCACATGTAGCGCTTGATCTGATTCCGAGCTTGTCGTAGTGATCACCGAATGTAAATCCTTCCATACCCTTTTCCACTATAAGTGCTGAGATACCTCTTGTACCTATATTAGGTGTGGTAAGTGCAAAGATTACATAAACATCGGCTTCACCGCCGTTTGTGATAAATATCTTATTTCCGTTTAAGAGATAATAATCTCCCATATCCTCAGCAGTAGTTTCCGTGCCTCCCGCATCGGATCCGGCATTCGGTTCCGTAAGTCCGAAAGCACCTAAAAGCTCACCGCTGCAAAGTCCCGGTAAATATTTCTTCTTTTGCTCCTCATTACCGAAAGCCGCTATAGGATAAGTACCAAGCGAGGTGTGTGCTGAAAGTATAACACCTACACCGCCGTCAACTCTTGAAAGTTCTTCTACCGCTATGGCATAGCTTATAACATCAAGACCTGCTCCACCATATTTCTTTTCATATGGCAATCCCATAATGCCAAGCTTTCCCATGTTCTTCACGATTTGAGTAGGAAATTCGCTCTTTACATCAAGACTGAAAGCTACAGGCTTTATTTCTCTCTCCGCAAACTCACGAACCTTCTCTCTAAGCAACTCATGTTCCTTTGTTGTTTGATAAGACATACATTCCCTCCACTTATATTGTTGTATCGACATAAAGTCGATATTTTGAGCTGTATATTACAACTCCGATACATTATAGAAAACTTACTATAATGTAATAAACACATATCTGATTATATGTATTTTTAAAAAGTTTACTCTTATAGTAAAGTATAAAACATTATATATAATAGTCAATATACTTTACCAATAAAGTATAAATTCGGGGTAATGCACAATAAAAGGCTATAGAACTGTTCAACATTACAGGTTCTATAGCCCTAACAGGAGTATTATTTTGTATATTCTTACAAATGTTTTAGTTTATTTTATACATATCAGAGATTGTACTCATCCATTAACTTCTTAAATACATCTATTGACTTTTCTATCTTCTCTGTATCCACACAAAAAGACAGTCTGACATATTCTTTCATTCCGAATCCCTCTCCCGGAACCAAAAGTATATGATATTTTTTTGCTCTTTCACAAAATTCGTTTCCGTCGCCGCTTGGTGACTTGATAAACATGTAGAAAGCTCCTCCCGGATTTGCAACCGTATACCCAAACTTCGGCAGTGACTCAAACAAGATATTTCTGTTAGTCCTGTACACTTCAATATTAGGCTGTGCGTCTACACAGTTTTTTATCACATACTGAAACATGGAAGGCGCACAGACATACCCGAGTACTCTTGCCGCTCCGCCTACCGCCGCGAACACATCTTCATGACTTTTAACCTTATTTGGAACTAGGATATAGCCGATTCTCTCACCCGGAAGTGATAGAGATTTTGACCATGAATATGCTACAAGTGTATTATCATATATATTCGGTAAAAACTCAGGTTTCTCATTTGTAAACACAAGTTCTCTGTACGGCTCATCGCTTATTAAAAATATAGGATGTGAATATTCTTTTTGTTTTTCCTGCAAAAGCTCTGCCAGTGCTTCCAAATTCTCCTTAGGATAGATTACACCTGAAGGATTGTTTGGAGAGTTTATAAGTACAGCCTTTGTATTTTCATTTATCTTGCTTTCAATTTCGTCTATATCCAGATGAAGATTCTCACTGCATTTTACAAATATCGGCTTCCCCCCCTGTCCCTCTATAAAAACTTTATATTCAGGAAAATACGGAATATTTACTATTATCTCATCATCATCCGACTCTATAATTGCCTTAAATATAATATTAAGTGAAGCTGCGGCACCGCAAGTCATAAAAATATTGTTTTCATTATAGTCTGTAGCAAAACGCTTATTCAAGTTTTTTGCAACTGCAATTCTTGTATCGGTGTTTCCTGCTGATGATGTATAACTGTTGTACTCCTTTGGAGAAAGCTCCTCCACCATATATTTTATAGTATTTGCTACCTCTCTCGGAGCCGGAGTGCTTGGATTGCCAAGGCTGAAGTCAAGTACATTTTCCGCTCCGATCTCCTTTGCAAGCATACTTCCATACTCAAATATATCTCTAATAACCGACCTCTTTGTACCGAGGTCAAGCATCTTTTTTGAAACCATAATCTCTCCTATTCACTGATAATCGTGACTGAAGCCTGTGCCGGCAAGCAGATTGCCGACTCACCGATATTTTTTATATAACCGAATCTTTCACAGATGTGGTCGGGGCATTCACTTTGAATAAATGCTATTGCACCGTCCTTTATATCAAGATGTATATCTATTCCGTTACTTTCCAGATTGATTTCCCTGTCCTTTGACAGATCGATATCCATACTTTGATTATTTCCGTACTTTAAAACGGCTTTGCCGCCCGGCTTCTTATTTAAGTAAATATAAAGTCCTGCAACAATTCCAAGAATAACTGCAACAATTATCAGATATATATCATTCTTTCTTAATTTCATAAATTTCCTATTTCTTTATAGACTCTAAAAGCTTTTTTGATTCTTTTATTTCATTCATTATAGCTGTAAGTCCCGGAGCTCCCTTGGTATTTCTCTTTTCCACGCAAGTTTTTAAAGAAATAGCATCATAGATATCATAATCAAAATATTCAGATATATTTCTAAACTCCTCAAGTGAGAAATCATCAAGTGCCTTTCCATGCTCAATTCCGTAAAGTACAAGCCTGCCGACAATCTCATGTGCATCTCTGAAGGCAACATTTTTCTTTACAAGATAATCTGCCGCATCGGTTGCATTTGTAAAGCCTCCTCTTGCACTTTCTGCCATTCTTTCATTATTGAACTTCATACTTGAAAGCATTCCGCTCATAAGTTTTATCAAACTTTTTACAGTATCTATAGCATCAAAAGACATCTCCTTGTCTTCTTGCATATCTTTGTTATATGCAAGCGGTAAGCCCTTCATTGTTGTAAGAAGAGATATCAGACTTCCGTATACTCTACCGCTTTTTCCCCTTATAAGCTCTGCAATATCAGGATTTTTCTTCTGCGGCATTATAGATGAACCTGTAGAATATGTGTCATCCATCTCCACAAATCTGTATTCATCTGTATTCCATACGATAATTTCCTCTGACAGCCTGCTAAGATGCATTGATATTATAGCAAGGTCAGATAACAACTCCAAAAGATAATCTCTGTCACTTACGGAATCCATACTGTTTCTTGTAGCAGTCTCAAACTCCAAAAGGCTTGCCACATAATCTCTGTCAAGATCATATGTCGTTCCTGCAAAAGCTCCTGAGCCCAAAGGTGAAAGATTCATTCTCTTTCTTGTAGAGCGTAGCCTGTCAAAGTCTCTGATAAACATCTCAAAATATGCACCGAAATGATGTGCCAGAGTTGTAGGCTGTGCCTTTTGTAAATGTGTAAATCCCGGCATATATGTTGTAGTATTTTCTTCCATTATACGAAGAACTTCACTAAGCAGTTCATATAGAAGGTCCTTAAGCTCATCAATCTCATCTCTTACATAGAGTTTCATATCAAGTGCCACCTGATCGTTTCTGCTTCTTCCGGTATGAAGCTTCTTACCTGTATCTCCTATTCTCTCAATCAAATGTGCTTCAACATATGAATGAATATCCTCTGAACCGTCATCAAATTTTAATACACCGCTTTCTATATCCTTTTCTATAGAATTCAGTCCTTCAATGATTTTATCTCTCTCATCATCTGTAAGTATATTTTGTTTTGCAAGCATCTTTACATGAGCTATACTTCCTCTGATATCCTGCTTATAGAATCTATGGTCAAATGAAAGTGATTCATTAAAACTCTCCACCAGTTTATTTGTTTCTTTTGTAAATCTTCCACCCCAAAGTTTCATATATACACCGTCTTTCTATTTCAAATCTTCATCATTTGTATTTTCATCAGTTTCAGGATTATAGTTTTTTGTAAGCAGTTCAACTACACCTTTTCCACCGCCTGTGGTTATATCAACGTATACACGTTTATTTTCACCGTTTTTTTCTTCAGATTCGTCATCGTATTCTTCATCATCATCGTCTTCATCGTTATCTTCATCATCATCCGAATCTTCTATATCAAGTTCTTCAAACTCATCGTCTTCAATAACTTCTTTCTTTTTGAATTTGATTCCGCCGTTTTCAATAACTTTTTTCACAAGGCATATCAGTAATAATAAAGCCAATGAAGCCGCACTTATTATTGCACCTTCAATAATACCTGAACTTAAATATTTAAATTCTATTTCATGCTGTCCTTTTTCAAGTTTTAAGCCGATAAAGGCATCCATAATCTTTATCTTTTCAGCTTTCTTTCCGTCTACATAAACACTCCATCCTTCATCATATGGAATAGAAGTAAACAATGTGGTATTTTCAACCGCATGAACATTTCCTGACAGGTATGAATCTGAAATCTTACTGAGATATAAAGGATTCTTATTTAGGATATAATACAATTTCTTCAGAGAATCATAGTTGACTCTATAAACTCTTGCATCAATTGATTCATCCTTATCATCCGTACTTACAAATCTTCCGTTTTTCTCTCCCTCAAGAGTTCCAAGCTCCAATATATAATGTCTCTTCAGATTCTTAAATGACTTTTTAACATCTCCGTCTCCATAACTGAATTCCACTTCGTCAATTGCCGGATTTGTAACATAGGCATAGTATTCACCGTCTATATCGGTCTGAAAGTTTACGGAAGTAGACTCCTTTATAGTCTCTATTTGCTCAAATATATCAGGTAAACCGTAAACGGCGGCCAAATCATTTTGAACATCTATAGGATCTCCGAGATTCAAGTTCCAATCATCTGTAAATCTTTCATCAACCATATATCCAAGAGGCAGAGTATAAGGATTTTCATATAAATAACTGTTTCCTGATATATCCACATAAGAAATATTTGTATTTCTTGACTCACCGGTATATATTGCATATTTTACCGCAAAAAGCATATCTAAAAGAGGTGTTTCTCCGGTTATAGAATATGCATTTGTAGATGCTTCATTTCCAAGTTTTTCAAATAATTCAGTAAGTGAAGCGTTTGCCGTAGATGAAAAAATAGATACCGATTTAAAATTCAACCATGCACCGTCATCCTTTGTCTTTCTGTCCACCTTATCTATACGATAAAAATCATCCATCGGCAATTTCTTAAGCAAAGCTCTTACATCGGCATTGTCATTTATATAATTACTTCTGTTTATTGTTGTCACACTTGTAACCGACATATTGACACTTGATTCAATTACCACTATTGCAAGTGTAATCAAAAATAAATATGTTTTTGATATTCTCTTTGCCATATGCAAATACATTAACATCGCATATATGCTTATAAAAATCATTGCCGCATAAAATACTGCAAAATGGAAATCCTCATTATTTACTATCTTTTGTGCAAGCAAAATATATATCATACTGATTCCGAATGCCAATCCAAGATCCTTGGTTGTATTCGCACTGAAATTATCATATGCCTTTGCACATATAAAGAGTACAAGGAATATATAGATAAAACTCTGTCTCGCAGGTAGTGAGTTCGGGTAATGAAGTCCGTGCCATATATAATTCAATACATTTATTGAAAAACCTGCAAGAAAAAATACAAGCAATGAAATATAAACCGCTTTTTCTTTCTTGGAAATCTTTCTGTTCAATATGTACAGAACAACAAATAAAAATATTCCAACACCACAGAATATATTCGGCCAATGATCAAGTCCGATTTCAACTTTTACATTGCCCATATGTCTGGCAATCATATCGAAAATAGAAAAATATGAATTAAATGTACTTGGAAAGTCAAAGTCTCCCGAGGCTGTAAGCTTAAGTGCATATATTTCAGGCAATAAAACAAGTGCACTCAGTCCTCCTGCAAGCAATGAATAAACAGCAAATCTGATTGAAGCAATTACAAATTTTCTCCAATTGTTTTCATTATCCATTAGATTAAGAGAAATGAAGTATATTACCATAAACAGACAAATCATTATTGAAATATAATAATTTGACAGTATACATAGACCGAGTATTAGTGTATACAGTAAACCTTTTCCTGTTTTTACAAGTCTTTCAATACCCAAGCATACTATCGGAAAAAGTATAATACAATCCAGCCACATAATGTTCCAGCTATATGCCGCCATATATCCTGAAAGTGCATAGAATATTCCGAAGAATAATATTCCGGCTTTGTTTCCTGAAGTATGTTTAGATAAATAATATGTGAAACCAAGTCCTGAAAGTCCTATCTTTGCAACTATCATATATGTCATAAACTCTATCACATATTTTTGCGGACATAGAATAATAAGCCAGTTTAGAGGGCTGGCAAGATAGTAGGCATAAAGTGCCGAGAAATTTATTCCCATACCGAGGTCCCAACTGTAAAGAAGTGAACCTCCATTACTCAGCTTATATTTAAACTCTGAAAAAAACGGAGCATACTGATGATACATGTCAGTTCTCAAAAAGCTCTCATCACCAAACGGGAATATTCCTCTTTGTATGAATATTAATATCATTATAAAAACCGGTATTAAAAAAGATAAAGCAAATATTGCCCTTTTATCCATTATAATTTCATCTCTCTGATTCAAATTCAAATCGTTCATTTTTCTCCTCCGTCTTCTCACTAATTATAGTAGAGGATTTTTTTTTTATCAATCTAATTCATAAGATTTATATACAATAGTAAAAAAAAATGCTATACTTCTACCTAAAAGTCGTTAGGAGATATATGAAAAAGAAAATTTTATTACCTATTTTAGCTTTCGCAATATTACTTACAGCGATTGCAGTCATATTTTCAAATATAAAAAACAAAAATAAAGAACCTGAAACTACTCTTGAAACTACCACCACTCAAGAAGAAACTACAACCGAGCCGCCTACAAAGGCTTATGAGACTGATGAAAATTATACAAGAAAAATTGATTTTGATTCGTTAAAGGCTACAAATCCGGATGTTATCGCATGGGTGTATATTCCCGGAACTGTAATTGATTATCCGATATTATGGAAAGAATATGATATAGAATATTATTTACATCATGATATAAACCATCAGGAATCATATTATTCCGTATATATGGACGGCTACAGTAATTCGGATTTTTCAACTCTGAATAATATTATCTACGGTCATCATATGAAAGACGGTAAAATGTTTACCGATATCACTAAGTTCAAAAAAGAAGATTTTTTTAAAGAACATAGAATGATATATATTTATACTCCGAATAAAACTTATAGATTAAAGACTGTTGCCGCTCTTTATACCGATTCGGCACCTGAAAGAAGACAGACATATTTTGACGATATGGATTATTTCCACAACTATGTGGACAGAATGACAGAAAAATGTACCTTCAGAGAGATTCCTGAAACCGGTGTAAATAAGATTTGGTCTTTTATAACCTGTTCATATGAGGGTGATGATACAAGAACTGTTTTATACGCATATGAATTGGATGATAATGATGAACCTGCACAATATGATTTATCAACTATTGATTTTGGAGAAGATCACAGGTAAAATATATACTGTTTTTTTGTATTATAACCTCAGGTTATAATAATTATATTATATAATAAATTGACATTTATCATAATGGTGCTATAGTAAATTGAAAACCAATATGATTTTATTAATTACTACTTTTAATATTGGGAGGTAAAATGAGACGAGTATTTTCACTTATTGTAGATAATTCTGCAGGTGTTTTAAGTCGTGTGTCAGGTCTGTTCTCAAGGAGAGGATACAATATCGACTCTCTCACTGTTGGAGAGACAGCCGATCCGCGCTTTTCAAGAATGACAGTTGTTTCTATCGGAGACGAGGATACACTTGATCAAATAGTAAAACAGCTGAGAAAACTTGAAGATGTAAGAGATATCAAGGTTTTAGAGGAAGGCAAAAGTGTTTTCCGTGAAATTATAATGATAAAGGTAAAAGCCGATGCTTCACAGAGACAGGATATCGCAGCTCTTTGTGATATTTTCAGAGCTACTATTGTAGATGTAGCCAAGGATTGTTTGACAGTTATGCTTACAGGTGATAATTCAAAACTTGAAGCGCTTTCAAATCTTCTTTCCGATTATGAAGTTTTGGAACTTGCCAGAACAGGACTCACTGCTCTTTCAAGAGGAAGTGATGATGTAGTTGTTTTCAACTAGTTTTTATTTTGATGGTTCCCCAGCCTAAATGGGTTAAAATAGAAGTTACTTAGGAGGTATTTATATGTCTAAAATTTATTATCAAGAGGATTGTAATCTTTCAATGCTTGAGGGTAAAACTATCGCAATCATCGGTTACGGTAGCCAGGGACATGCACATGCATTGAACTTAAAGGAAAGCGGATGCAATGTAATTGTCGGCCTTTATGAAGGAAGTAAGTCATGGGCAAAGGCAGAGGCACAGGGACTTAAGGTTTACACAGCTGCAGAGGCTACAAAGAAAGCAGATATCATAATGATTCTTATAAACGATGAGCTTCAGGCTGATTTATATAAGAATGATATCGAGCCGAATCTTGAAGCAGGAAATATGCTTATGTTCGCTCACGGTTTCAATGTTCACTTCGGTTGTATCACAGCACCTAAGGATGTGGATGTTGCAATGATTGCTCCTAAGGCTCCTGGACATACTGTTCGTTCAGAGTATCTTGAGGGTAAGGGAACACCTTGTCTTGTAGCTGTAGAGCAGGATGCTACAGGTAAGGCTCTTGAGCTTGCACTTGCTTACGGTGCAGGTATCGGTGGTGCCAGAGCAGGTCTTCTTGAGACAACATTCCGTACAGAGACTGAGACTGACCTTTTCGGTGAGCAGGCTGTTCTTTGCGGCGGTGTTTGCGCACTTATGCAGGCAGGTTTCGAGACTCTTTGTGAGGCAGGCTATGACCCTAGAAATGCATACTTTGAGTGTATCCATGAGATGAAGCTTATCGTAGATCTTATCTATCAGTCAGGATTTGAGGGAATGAGATATTCTATCTCAAATACAGCCGAGTACGGTGACTATATAACAGGACCTAAGATCATTACAGAGGATACTAAGAAGGCTATGAAGCAGATTCTTACAGATATCCAGGACGGTACGTTTGCTAAGGACTTCTTACTTGATATGTCTAATGCAGGTCGTCAGGTTCATTTCAAGGCTATGAGAAAGCTTGCAGCTGAGCATCCTTCAGAGAAGGTTGGTGCAGAGATCAGAAAGCTTTACAGCTGGAACAATGATGATGAGAAGCTTATCAACAACTAATAATTTAAAAGTTTATAGCCACCGCTTTTGCAGTGGCTATTTTTTATTCCCTTTATAAAGGTATAAAAGTTCTATCAGCTTCCACCTTATTTATTTTAACAGCATTTTCATATATTTGATTTGCTTCTTTAATAAATATCATCTGTGAGTTTTTCTTTGCACTTCCCCCTCTTTCCACTTTTTCATATCTACCGTCAGTTAAAAGGATGGAGGCCTTTACATTATCCTCAAGTTCCACATCCAGGTAATGCTTTATACTCTTTATTATATCCTCATCCGCCACCGGAAATACAATCTCTACTCTCTTTTCCAGATTTCTGTTCATCCAGTCGGCACTGCCAAGGAAAATCTCCTCTTCACCGTCTATACGGAAATCAAATATTCTGGCATGTTCAAGAAATGTTCCGACAATTGATCTGACCGTTATATTTTCAGAGACTCCTTTTATTCCTACCTTAAGACAGCATATGCCTCTGACAATCAAATCTATCTTTACTCCTGCACAGCTTGCCGAATAAAGCGCGCATATAATATCCTTATCTGAAAGCGAGTTCATCTTTGCTATGATTCTTACCTCGGATCCTCTCCCGGCCGCCTCTGCACATTGGCTTATCTTCTTTAAGAATATATCCTTCATCCAAAGCGGTGCAACCACATATCTTTTCCAAAACGGAGGTTCTGAATATCCGCTTAACATATTAAAGACTGCCGTAGCATCCTCACCATAGCTTTCTCTTGCTGTAAACATACCAAGGTCTGTATAAAGCTTTGCAGTAGAATCATTATAGTTTCCGGTGCCAAGATGTACATATCTTCTGATACCGTCTTCTTCTCTTCTCACTACAAGAGTTATCTTTGAGTGAGTCTTTAATCCTACAAGTCCGTAGATTACATGACAGCCTGCTTTTTCAAGCATCCTTGCCCAGTTGATATTATTCTCCTCATCAAATCTTGCCTTAAGCTCCACCAAAACTGTAACCTGCTTACCGTTATCAGCAGCATTTGCAAGCGCCTTAATAATAGGCGAGTTTCCGCTGACTCTGTATAAAGTCTGCTTTATAGCAAGAACATTTTTATCTGCCGCAGCCTTTGAAACAAAATCTATTACCGGATCAAAGCTCTCATATGGATGTGAAAGTAAAATATCCTTCTTTTTTATCTCCTCAAATATATCCTCACAGTCTATAAGCCTTTGGTTCATTACAGGAACATGCTTTTTATCCTTTAGCCTCTCAAAACCTTCGAGAGAATATATTTTCATCAGAACTGTCAAATCCAGAGGTCCGTTTATCTTAAATATATCCTCTTCATCAACATTCAGCTCACTCTTCAGGAAATTTAAAAGGCTTGCATCCATTCTTTCTTCGGCTTCAAGTCTGATAGCCTCTCCCCACTGTCTCTTCTTAAGTTTTTTCTTTATTTCCTCTAACAGATCCGATGCATCATCCTCATCAAGCTTAAACTCCGCATTTCTCATTACTCTGAATGTTGCTGCGGATATTACTTCATAGTTTAAGAAAAGTTTATCAATATTTTTCTCTATGATATCTTCAAGATAGATTATCTTTCTCTCCTCAGACTCACAAGGGATCTCTACAATTCTTGGTAGTACAGACGGTACCTGCACCATCGCAAAATCAAGATCGGCATCTACATTTCCAAGATACACATCCTTCTTTTTCTTTTTAGAGTTTTCTTCTTTTCTCTTTCTTATAAGGGCTGCAATATTTAAAGTCTTATTTCTGACAAGCGGGAAAGGTCTTGAAGCATCCACTGCCATAGGTGTAAGTACCGGATATACAAATTCATCAAAATATTCATCTATAAATTTCTTTTCATTTGCATCAAGTTCATCACCATGACTTATTATATGCAGATTTTCCTTCTTTAAAAGCGGAACCAAAGATTTGTTATAAACCTCATACTGCTTTTTAACAAAATCGTGAGTCTCCTTAGTCAGTATACCAAGTTGCTTTTCCGCACTCATTCCCGAGATATCTTTTTTCTTATAATCAGCATCCACCATATCCTTTAATGAAGCAATCCTTACCATAAAGAACTCGTCAAGGTTTGAAGATGTTATACTTAAAAATTTCAATCTTTCAAAAAGTTTAACATCATCATCCTCAGCTTCATTTAAAACTCTGATATTGAACTTCAGCCAGGACAGCTCCCTGTTTGTAAAATATTCTACATTATCAAACTTTTCCATAATAGCCACTCCTTCCTATCAAAAAGTTCTTATCTGCTTCAAAATAAATTCTATTCCGAAGATTTCTCTGAAAAAATCTCTGTGAGAATTAAAGCTTAATATTTCAAGACTCAAATCACCCATGTAATTCACTTCCAGTTTCAGCTTATTTTCATCTAATTTCAATATAAAATTCTTTATTTTCTGCTTATGAGATCTGTCAAGTGCATTTGCCATTTGCAGTATTGCACTTAATTTTGCAAGCCTGATATCTCTTTTATTATAAATATTTTCTTCATTATCAATATTTGATATTTCCGCCATAAGCATTCTCTCATCATGAGATATACCTATAATTTCTCCTGATGATATGATATTGTATGTGGCTGTATCACTGTTTTTCATATTTATAAACTTACCGATATTATGAAGTATGGCGGCTATTTGTACCAAGAGTCTGTCTCTTTCCGTTAAGCCGCTGACCTCTTTTATGGCATCAAATATAAGAAGAGCATTCTTTTCCACCGCACCGGTATGTTTGCTGTTTCCTCTGTATCTTTTGGCAAGATTTTTTGATGCCGCAATTATATCTTCTTCAAAATTATGACCTACACTTATGATTCCGGTTTTCTTTGCATACTCCGCCGCAATACCGTCTATCAAAAGTGTACCCGGCATCCATATTTCCTTAGCATTAAACAGATCAAAAATTCTTTGAAAAATAAGCACACTAGGCAAAATCATCTTTGCATAATTTTTACTTACACCAAGTATATTCTCTATTTCCTCAACACTCTTTCCGCGTATTCTATCGAATAATTTAATAAATCTCTCATAATCTATTATCATATCTGTGGATTCATGATCCATATATCTGAATACATGCATAAGAGGTTCTCCGATACCGATTATAGTCTTTACCTTTTTATTCTTAAGATAAATCTTCTTAAATGTATTAAGGTCGTTATCTATAAGCTCTGTAAGTACATTATGCTTTTTTTCGTTGATATTATCAATCTCTTCCACCATCTCTCGAAGTCTTAAAACTCCAAGTGATAAATTTTGTGTGCTCTGTATTGCACCGTTATCGTAAAGAGTAAGCTGCATACTTCCAAATCCGACATCGGCAATAGCGGTACCGCTCCTTATATATTTCTCAAACAGCTCACCTTTTGAATCGATAGACATATAATTGATAAATCTTTGCTCGGAGTTTGATATTATACTTATATCAATCCCTGCCCTTACCTTTATCTGGTCAAGCACCTGCATATTGTTTGAGGCTTCTCTCATGGCGCTGGTTGCATATGCCTTATACGCATCCACCTTATAGCTATGCATTATTTTCTTAAAATCCGATAAAATATCACATAGCTCATCTATCATTTCATAACTGATTTTTCCGAATTTATAGGTGTCGCTCCCAAGCGCAATAGTATGCTTGACATAATCAATTCTCTTTATTCCTGATTTACTTGATATCTCATAAATTCCAAGTTCAAGCTCAAATGAGCCTACATCAATTGCTGCAAAATATTTTATCCCACTCTTTTCCATACGCTCTCCAAGTCTATTGACTCTGTAAATAAGTTATAAATTGTGTTGCACTTCTTCCTGACATACCTCCGTGAGACAATTCCCACATATTGGCTTTTGAAAGTATTTCACCCTCATCCATATCTATATTATGCTTCTTTGCCAAAGAAAGTACAATAGAGTTAAACTCTCTTTTATCAGGTGAACCGTAATAAATTTTTTCACCGAATCTTGCAGATAATGAAAGCTTTTCCTCCACAGTATCTCTTGTATGAAGTTCTTCATCTGTTTCAGTCTTATCTCTGAAACTTTCTCTGATAAGATGTCTTCTGTTGCTTGTAGCATATATCAATACATTCTCAGGTCTTCTTCCAAATCCTCCTTCCAGAATCGCCTTTAAATATTTATATTCAAGCTCAGACTCTTCAAAGCTTAAATCATCCATATATATTATAAACTTGTAATTCCTGTCTTTAAGCTGCTCAAGTATATCGGATAAATATCTGAATTGATGCTTATAGATTTCAATAATTCTGAGCCCTTTATCATAGTACTCATTTACAATAGCTTTTACACTTGAAGATTTTCCGGTTCCGGCATCTCCGTACAATAAACAGTTATTTGTAGGTTTACCGTTTATAAAACTCTCTGTATTGTCTGTGAGTTTTTTCTTTTGAAGATCATAACCGATTATATCATTCAAATAAACATGCTCGACTCTGGTTATCGGTATTATATTTGCGGTCTTTAAATCAGTACCTTCTTCTATACGAAAAGCTTTATTTAAACCAAACTTCCCTACACCATACTCCTTATAAAATTCAGTTATTATATCTTTAAACTCATTGTCTGAGTCCGCCTCAATAAGTTGCTTTGAAAGTCTTAGAATCCTGTCTCTTACTCTGGTGTTTACAAGCTTTGAATCTCTTCCGTTACCTTCATAATTATATATCTCTTTTAATAAATCACCGTTAATATTAGGTACAAAATGAATCAACTCTCTTAATATTCTAAAATCATGTATTGCAAATGTATTTATACTTCCTGAAGTTTCACCTACAATCTCTGTAGCTTTTGAGTATACATTCTCATTGTATGCAAGTGCCAAAGCAAGTATATTAGCCCAAAGATTTCCGTGAAGACCGTACTCACCGGCAACTTCAATCATCTTTGATATGGTTTTACTTACATTGTTGCTGTTCTTATCCAAAGCACAAAACATTCTTATTGTGTCTTCAAACTTCAAGTCTCTATATAATATCAAATCATCTATCTTTGAATCTTTACATGCTTTTATACTGTACATTTTTCCTCCTTAAGCTGCATTAATTATTGGAACAATAGTTTCCCAAAATCTTTAAAAAAGGGACTTTCTCACTAAGTATTTCCAGTACATTTGAAACATTTTCCGAGTTTAGATTTGCCTCAACATCTATAAAAAATCTGTACTCAAATGTTTTTTCAGGTATAGGTCTTGATTCTATCTTCACAAGGTTCAATCCGTTTAATACAAATATTCCGAGAATATTATACAGCATACCCTTTTCATGTGGAAGTTCCAATATAAGGCTGAGTTTATTTGAATTTTTCGAAAAAATCTTTTCCTTACTTAGTACTACAAATCTTGTGGTATTATTGGAGTTTCTGTTAATTCCCCTGTCTAAAATATCCAGATTGTAAAGCTTTGCTGAAAGCTCGGAAGCAATTGCCGCCTGCTCGATCTTGCCTTCATTTTTTACTTTTTTTGCAGACACTGCAGTGTTTAAAAGACTTATCTGACTCCATTCAGGATGTTCTTTCAAATAAGAAGCACATTGCATTAAAGCCTGGGGATGCGAATATACTCTTTTGATATCAGAAAATTTTGCCCCCTTTATACCCAAAAGACAGTGACTGATATGTAAATCATATTCCGCTACAATTACCACATCCTTTTTTAAAAGCAAATCGAAAATATCTGTAACAATCCCGGCAGATGAATTCTCAATCGGTACAACACAGTATGACGCTTCACCGTTTAAAACGGAATTTATAGCATCTTCAAAAGTATTTACATTCTCTGTATCTGCATCCGGAAATAATGTCTGTGTTACTATATGTGAATATGCACCTTCCACACCCTGATACACTATTTTTTTTATATTGGAATCCATATACTCTTTGCATTTAAATCCGCTTGGCATTTTGTTAAATTTAATTTCCTCAAGTCTTTGCATAGTACTCCCATAGTCTTATCTTTTTTCTTTCACCATGTTTTCAAGCATATTTACAATTTTATTTCTTGCATATGCACCAAGCTTTTTCTTCTCCTCATCAGACAATTCCGATATTATTATCGGCTCACCATACTCAATTATTACATTGCTCTTTTTCATAAAAGGTAAATGCTGTTCCCATATCTCATATGTACCGTAAATAGCTACAGGTATAACAGGAACCTTTCCTTTTTCGGCTATCTTCAATGAGCCTTCTTTAAAATCCTTTACATTTGTGACATCATCATTTAAGTTTCTTGTTCCCTCAGGACAAATCCATATCGAAACACCTGATTTAACCTTTTCTACACCCTGTAATATTGTCTTAAGTCCCTGTTTTATATCTTTCCTGTTTAGGAAAAGGCAATTGAGCAAATCCATCCACTGTTTAAGAAGCGGAACCTTTATCATTTCATACTTTGCAACAAAACCGAGCGGTTTATGAGTATATGCATATCCTGCAAGTATATCAAAATAACTTCTATGATTACTTACAAATAAAACTCCTCCGTCTTTTGGAATATTTTCAATCCCCCTTACTTCCACTTTTGCACCTGCCAAAAAAAGTAAGATTCTGAAAGTTATACGCACCATTGTTTGTGCAATAGCGGAAGAAGTAACAGGTTTAAACCTTTTTACTATAAGTAAAACAAGCATTGTCGGTATAAAAAGTAACAGGTATAAAAGTAGACACAGTGCTACCAAAATAAATCTAATCATTTGAAAAAACCTCTCGTTATAATAATGGACTAAGGAGTCTGCTCACCTGTTCTTTAACTCTTTGAATAAGTGAACGATTCTTATACATGGAAAGCGTATACTCCTTCGAATCATAAATATCTCTCATAAAATTGTCTTCAAGTTCTATTGCAATATCCTCATCATAAATCATTGCATTGACCTCAAAATTAAGCTCAAAGCTTCTTATATCCATATTTGCCGTGCCCACACAGGCCACCTTGCCGTCAGCCATTACGGACTTTGCATGTAAGAATCCCTTCTCATAAGTATATACCTTTCCACCCGCTTCAAGAAGAGTTCCCGCCCAGCTAAGCGTAGCGGAATATACAAATGGATGATCAGGCATACATGGAATCATAAGTCTTACATCAACTCCCGATCTTGCCGCGATATTCAGCGCACTTATAAAAGCCTCATCAGGAATAAAATAAGGCGTGTGGATATACACATGATTCTTTGCATGATTTATAATCTCTATGTAATTATCTCGTATAAGTTTAGTCTCGGAATCCGGTCCGCTTGAAATTATCTGCATTCTGAGAATATTGTCACCTTCCTCAGGTACAAAATCCATCTCATCCAGTTCGGTAAAATATTTGTCATTTAAGAAAATATCTTCTTTTGTCGCGTACTTCCAATCCAGTCCGAATCTAAGTTCAAGTCCGTTTACAGCCTCTCCTACTATTCTAAGATGTGTATCTCTCCAGTGTCCGAATTTCTTTGAGCCGTCAACATATTCTTTTCCGATGTTAAAGCCTCCTACATAACCGATTTTACCGTCTATTACGGCTATTTTCCTATGGTTTCTGTAGTTTATACGGAAGTTGATTCTTCCCAAAGTTGCAGGAAAAAATACCCCCAACTTTATGCCATGAGATTTTAAATTTTCTAAAATCTTCTTTGACATAAACCTTCCGCCCATTCCGTCAAACAGAATCCTTATCTCAACACCCTCATCTGCTTTTTTTATAAGCTCCTTGGCTATATTTAGGAAAAGATAGTCCTGCTTTATAATATAATATTCCAAGTGTATATATTTTTCGGCATTCTTAATATCTTCAATCAGTGCATCAAATTTATTATTTCCGTCCGTGAATATATCCAAAGAATTTTTCATTGTCAAAAGTGAGCCTCCGGACATAAGGTTGTACTGCATCAATCTGTGATATTCCTTTGCATACAAATCATTCTTCATCATTTCACTTTTTGTGAAGAATTTTTCCTGCCTGATGGTGGCTCTCCTTATGCTGTCCTCAACACTTTTTAATTTAAACATTCTGGATTTTCTGTAATCCTGACCTATAAATAAATACAGTATTATTCCTATAATCGGCAGAAAATTAAGTACTAAAATCCATGTCCAAACCGTTCTGGGATCTCTTCTTTGAAAAAAAACAATTATCAACGAAAGTATCAAATTCAGGTAAAATAAATGTACAAATCCAAAATGACTTGAAGTCAAAAAATCAAACATAAAACTCCTGTTCCATTGATTTTATCACAATAAGCAGTATACTTTAGTAATATCCGTTACTATAGCTCTGAAAGTTTCTATAATCCTGTCTATTATACCACTAATATTGTTTTTTTACATTAATTAAAAAAAGAGCCGGTTGCCCGACTCTTTAATATTTATTTTTGTACAACTGCAGTCAGCTCATTATAAGGATCCAAGTCGATATATATTATATCTTTCGCTTTCAACTCGCTGTCTGAAAGTATTAGCTTTGCAACCATGGTCTCGACATTCTTTTGCAGATATCTCTTTAGCGGTCTTGCACCATATGCAGGGTCATATCCGTTATCAATGATATAGTTCTTTGCCGCATCGCTAAGTTCCACTTTAAGTTCCTTACTTTCAAGTCTCTCATTGAGCTCGTCCATTAACAGATTTATGATATTTCCGATATTATCCTTTGTAAGCGGCTTAAACATAATGATTTCATCAAGTCTGTTTAAGAACTCAGGTCTGAAGCTGTTTCTAAGCTCATCCATTACTTTCTTTCTTGCATCTTCAGTGATATCACCATATGTGTTGATACCGTCAAGTAAGTATGCAGAGCCCAAATTTGATGTCATTATTATGATGGTATTCTTAAAGTCTACAGTCTTTCCAAGTGAATCGGTTACTCTACCGTCATCAAGCACCTGTAAAAGTACGTTAAATACATCAGGATGTGCCTTTTCTATCTCATCAAAGAGCACTACTGAATATGGCTTTCTTCTTACAGCTTCTGTAAGCTGTCCGCCCTCATCATATCCTACATATCCCGGAGGAGCTCCTATAAGTCTGCTCACGGAGAATTTCTCCATATACTCACTCATATCGATTCTTATCATATTGTTTTCATCATCAAACAGAGACTTTGCCAGAGATTTTGCAAGCTCAGTCTTACCTACACCGGTAGGTCCTAAGAAAAGGAATGAACCTATAGGTTTTGAAGGATCTTTAATACCGGCTCTTGAACGAATTATAGCATCGGTAACCTTCTCAACAGCCTCATCCTGTCCTATTACTCTCTCATGGAGAGTGTCTCCAAGGTGAAGAGTCTTTTCTCTTTCACTCTCACTCAGTTTTGAAACAGGAATATTTGTCCATCTTGAGATAATTCTTGCAATTTCTTCATCTGTTACAGACTCACGAAGAAGTCTGAGGTCTTCTTTTTTAACCTTTTCCTCTTCAATCTGAAGCTGTTTTTGCAGCTCAGGCAACTTTCCGTATTGGAGCTCTGCAGCTCTGTTAAGGTCATAGCTTTGCTTTGCTGCATTTATCTGTCTGTTGACCTCGTCAATTTCACCTCTGAGTTTTGCAAGACCTTCAACACTCTTTTTCTCATTTTCCCATTTTGACTTTGCTTCATTTAACTCGTCATTAACCTCTGCAAGTTCTTTTTGCAAAGCTTCAAGTCTTTCCTTTGAAAGATTATCGTTTTCTTTCTTAAGTGCGGTTTCTTCTATCTGAAGCTGCATCTGTCGTCTTGAGAGTTCATCTATCTCTGTAGGCACCGAATTAAGCTCAGTCTTTATAAGAGCACAAGCCTCATCTACAAGGTCGATGGCCTTATCAGGAAGGAATCTGTCACTTATATATCTGTCTGAAAGTACAGCCGCACTCACAAGGGCACCGTCAGTTATTTTAACTCCGTGATATGCCTCATATCTGTCCTTCAAACCACGAAGTATTGATATAGTATCCTCTATTGTAGGTTCTTCTACAAGCACAGGCTGGAATCTTCTCTCAAGTGCAGGGTCCTTTTCAATATACTTTCTATACTCATCAAGTGTGGTGGCACCGATACAATGCAATTCACCTCTTGCAAGCATAGGCTTTAACATATTTCCGGCATCCATACTGCCCTCTGTTTTACCTGCACCTACTATTGTATGAAGCTCATCTATGAAAAGAATAATCTCACCTTCGGACTTTCTTACCTCATCCAAAACCGCCTTTAATCTTTCTTCAAACTCACCTCTATACTTCGCACCTGCTATAAGCGCACCCATATCAAGGGCAAAGAGTTTCTTATCTTTAAGATTATTAGGAACATCACCTGCCACAATTCTTCCTGCAAGTCCCTCAACAACTGCGGTTTTACCTACACCGGGCTCACCTATAAGTACAGGATTGTTCTTTGTCTTACGGCTTAATATCCTTATAACATTTCTTATCTCACTGTCTCTTCCGATAACAGGATCAAGTTTTTGCTGCCTTGCACGCTCAACAAGGTCATATCCGTATTTATTCAAAGTATCATAAGTAGCTTCGGGATTGTCGGAAACCACTCTTTGATTACCTCTTACCTCGGAGAGTACCTGTAAAAACTTATTTTTATTTATTCCATACATTCTGAAAATCTGTGCCACATTAGAAGACGGATTTTCCAAAAGATTTAGGAAAATATGCTCTACTGAAACATATTCATCTCCCATGCCTTTTGCTACATCCTCTGCAGTAATAAGCACATTATTTAAATCATTACTGATATAGGAATTTCCGCCGCTTACCTTCGGAAGTTTTTCTATGGCGGATTCCACTTCGTTTCTAAATTCATTTTCATTGATGCCCATCTTTTTTATAAGATTAACTATCAATGAACCATCTATATCTAATAGTGATGCCAACAAATGTATTTGTTCTATTTGCTGATTGCCATGAGTAGCTGCCACCTTTTCCATGTTTTGGACAGCTTCAATTGACTTTTGTGTAAATTTGCTTATATTCATTATATCACCACCTTTGTTATCTTTGTTATACACGTACTATAACAGACTTATTTTTATATGTCAAGCGAATTTTAAATATTATTTTAAAATTATTTTATGTCCCCTGTTAATTAATTTCTTTTTCCATTTTAGGTCTTGTAAAAGTGTAAAATTTGGACTATAATCCTGTCTTTGACAGTTTCAAAAGTTAAAATGCCCTTGAACCCCAGTATTTTACTGGCTTTCAGGGCATTTTTATTTCGTTTTGAAAATAAAAAAATAGTATTTTATTTTCCTTTGCTTTGTTTTTGTATTGTCCGCATTTGACTTTTTGTTATAAATTCAAAATCTGTATTAAAATGACAAATCTCATGTAGTTTGTCTGTGAGCTCTGTTCGTTTATATAGAGGTATGAAACCTTGCTCTTTCACATATGCAAAATTAAAATCTTTTAAGGTCTTTAGAATCTCTTCGCATGTATACTTGTGGTCTAAAAATTTTTCGAGATATCTGTAAATAATCAAGGCTAAAAAGCAGGTTAAGAAGTGAGACGTAATTCTATCAGTCCTTTGTAAAAATACCGGTCTTGCTTCAAACTCGGTCTTCATAATTCTAAAGCATTCTTCTATTTGCCAACGCTTTTCGCTTATATTTAGTATTTCACTTACATTATCATCAAGTAGGTCTGTTGAGACGGCATACATACCATCATACTTTGCTTCCTCATCTATTTTGTCTGTATTAAGAAAGCTATGTACCTTTGCCTTTTCACCATCATCAGTTACTGCGATACTGCCAAGAAACCTGGCCGGATCATTAGGATTTCTTCTTTCTTTTTTGATACTGCCTTTTTCAAGCATTAACTTAGCTCTGTCAACTTGTCTTTCTCTAATAGCCGTTTGGTATTTGGCATATTTTGGTGAATATGTGATGATAAGTCTTTGAGATAAATCTTTTGGTGTATAGGGAGCATCTTTGTAATATATAGTCTCATCATCCTTTGAGATTTCAGCCAGGTCTACCACTTTATTATCGTACAAACTTTTAAATCCTTTAGTATCTAAAGCCCATTGCCTATCCTGTGCATTAAGCTTTTTTATTGATTGAGTGACTACAAAAGCTCTTTCACCCATGTGATTGTATTTTCTTATTTTTTCCGAACCAAGTCCGGCATCACTACAGTAAATAAACTTTTGACAATCAAACTCATTTAAAATTTTTTCTTCAAGTGGTTTAATAGAGGTTTGTTCATTTGCATTTCCGGGAAATAGAGAAAAAGCAAGAGGAATACCGTCACCATCCATAAACATACCCATTTGTATTATAGGGTTTGGTCTATGTTCCTTACTTTTGCCGTATCTCTTAATGCCATCTTCATCCTCAATCTCAAAATAATAGTTAGTACAATCATAAAAAAGAAGATTATCATTACGCTTACCTACTAAATGACTATTTCTATAAGTTTCAGATTGTATAAGGTCACATTCTTTACCGAGTACATTTAAAGAGCGATATACATCATGTAATTGGTAAGACGGTGGCTCTAAAAAGTCCATAGAACAAGAGTAACTTGAGCGTTTGCTGGAAGGTTCGAGTATTCTGGAGTAAATCAAATCGGATAGTATCGAGTTGATATCAAACTTGAAGTTATACTTATCCCTTATCTTTCTGCAAACTTTGTTTAAGCCAAGTTGATAATAAAAGTACTGTAAAAACAGGTAACCTCCACGATAGAAGACCTGTTGCTGAGGCTGTAGTCTTTTGCTTGAGTTAAAAGAAATATTTACTGTTTTATCTTCTTTGTACTTCTGTGTTTCAAGTTTTGCCTCGGCACGAGCCCATTTCATGACGTCATCTCTAGTGGGTCCATGCTCTTTTAATAAATCAGCGAGAGTACCAAGTTTGCGTACATTTACAGAGGTGCTAACCCCTTTGTCATTTATAAAGCTTTTGGAAATATAGAATGACTCTGCATTTTTTGATTTTGATGTAGTAACTTTCATAGATAACCTCCACACCTTATTATAACATAAAATACTAGAAAATACTATATAATAAAACGAATATTTTGACAAAAATTTCAACTGAAGAATGTAGGTTATATGCGGGTTGTAGGACTTTTTTAATGATTATTTAGGTGAACAAACTGTCAAAGACCCGTATAACAGACTTATTTTTATATGTCAAGCGAATTTTAAATATTATTTTAAAATTATTTTATGTCCCCTGT
>NZ_ALJL01000019.1 GCF_000287675.1 Lachnoanaerobaculum sp. ICM7 | reverse complement strand
GACCGTTGGTACAAGAGAATTGTCCGAAGAGGTATTCATTCAGTCAAACTGGAAGTTTTACTCGTGGCGATAGGCCATAATTTATATAAATATAAGAAAAAAGATGAGAAATATAGCTGCCGCATAAATTCAAAAAAAGAATTTCTATGGGGTAGGGGAACTGCGCTTTTTTGCGTATGATTTTAGTCATTTATACACAATAAATGCAAAAAGGGAGATGCGAAAAAACTCAAACGAGTTTTTTCACATCATCTTAGATTCCAAAGGATTCATCATTTGAGATTGGTGTGTATGCTTTATATCCGTGAGTTTCTGATAATTCATTAAAATCATCTTGTTTTTCTTGGATGACTTTGAAACCTCCTGTATAAAAAAAAGTTGGATTTATAAAGTAAGTGCGAGCTTGGTCTTTGGTTTTGATTATGATTTTAGCGTTTTGAAGTTTTCTTAGTGCTTCAGAAATTTTTCTGACTGATAAACCGATTTCGTTTGAAATGATTTCTTGCTTTGGAACTTTTGATCGATTGTCATCGTCGATTTTAGACAATAAGTAAAATAGTAACCGAAAATCTGAAGTAGTTAACTCAAAATCTGTATTTTTAGCTAGTTCATTCATTCCAATTGTGGTGGTAGCAAACCAGTTGATGTTCTTTGTTTTTCCGTATCTTGACATAAATATACCTTTTCTGCTTGTTTTATTATAGAATCGACAGTTTATATAAGTTTATTATATTAAAACAAGCAAATTAAGTCAAGTTTTTTGGTGTATAAAGTTCTCTAAAATGCTATTATAACAACATTTTTGTCATATTCACTCGCTTGACATTATATATATATAGTGTTACAATAAACTTAAAAAAAGAAAGGACATATACCAATATGTTTGACGAAAATATTTTATCGAAAATGAATCACATGCAAATTACTGAAGAACTTAAAAATCAGCAAGAAGTTTTAGATAGGTATAGTAATAATCCTATGGCACTTAAGATTGCTGGAACTACGTTACCTAAAGCGGTTGCTGATGTTTATAATGAAAATGCTCAGTTATATCGAAGAATGGCAGATATTTATGATAATTGGGCTACACAACTTCGGGTTTCGGGAGAGATTACGGAGGATTAATGTTTAATTCTTTTCGTCGGTATAATTAAAAAAAGCACAAGTTCAACAAAAATGGAAAGAGAAAAAGCGTAGCGACTCTTGAAGTGTTGTTGAACTTTTGCTAGATTGTGTCAGCCGTAAGAAAAGAATTAAATATCAAAGCGAAGTGTTGTTCTTTTCGGAGGTGGGGTCAAGTGTCCTACGCTTGTCGGGTCTGGGCAGAAGCCCAGAGGGTTTATAAAAGGTTTCAAAAAAACCACAGTTCTAAAAATCGTGATATAATAAAAAAGACTCCAAATTAGCCTATACAACTGAATTCGGAGCACAAAAAAAGTCTTACATAACGCCTGTAAGCAACTAGTAAGACCCTCATATACGCAAAACTATTATACCACAATTGAAATTATGGTGTCAAAGTTATAATATTGAATGTCTTTTCTAAAGTTGTTTGATGGTTGAAGTGAGCAAAAAACAATTTTAGAAAAGACATTTTTCTTATGTCTCAAGAACAAGCACAACAAACAAACGGATTATCACAATTGCAAAAATTGCAAGCATTACAATCTCACAACAAGGCGCAAGCTAAAATGTCGAGCATGACAAAACTTGAAAATATTGTAGGGATTTATCTCGGAACTTAACATTTTCCTAAATTGCTAGATAGTAATGGGAAAAAGGTGCAGAAAGAAAAGAACGGTCGGAAAGTCGATAAGCGTTCAAAAACATCCGACGGGTGGACTTATACGTTTGCTGAATTTTTGACTTGTAAGACGATTAAGATTGTACTTTCTCAGCGTGTTAATGTGCAACTTATGGGAGCTTATAAGTTGAGCAGTTTAGGATATGATATCAAATCGGGGAACATGTATTTTATCGAAAAGGATACGACTATCACAAATTTATAGATTTGTTGACTTGCTGGATAAATCCAGAATACTCTCTGTGTACGTTTAAATTAGGCATAATAACACTGATCTTGTTCATTGTTGAAATTGGCAATTGTGGTTGTGCCGAACCACTTGCCAATGATTTTTTGATATCATCAAACTGCATTCTGAATTGTTCAATAAAGAATTCTTCATCTATAATACTTCTATTAATTTGAAGAATAATCATTCCCGAATTTATACGAACATTATCAAATGGTACATCCTCTTTTTGATTGAACAATTTATTTTTATTTTAATAGGTGATATACTTAAATAAAAATTATATTTTGTACCTGGGAGGAAAAATGAAAAGGAATTTTAAATATATAGTGATCGGATGTGTGCTGATGGGAGCATTATCTGTAACTGCCTGCGGAAGTAAGGATAATATAAAAGAAAGTGCCGGAAATAGAGTGGTGGAATCATTTGCAGAAAGCAAAAAAGATACCGATACGGATGGTACAATTGCCGGTGATGTGTACACAAATAAGTTATTTAATGTAAAGTTTGATGCCAAAGCCTCTAATATGGAAATGGTAAGTGCTGATGAGCTTGCTGCTATGAGTATAAGCCACAATGATTATTCATTAAAGATGGAGGCACAAAGCGGCGATTCGGGAAGTAGGGTGGATTTTACAGTTTTGGATGACGGTACCGATGTAAAGGCGTACATAGATGAAGATATCTCGACAATAAAAGAGGAAAATAAAGGTCTTGGTGATGAGAATGTTAAAGTGGAAAGTTATACAATAAACTTTCTGGGTGAGGATGTAGAGTCTCTTCATGCAGAGCTTACTTCGGGAAGTGTGACATATTATCGTACAAAAGTATTTTTACAGTCGGACAACCATGTGGCTGTAATAGAAGTAAATTCACAAGATGCACAGAGTATTGATAATTGCCTCGGTGCATTTACAAAGGCATAGTAAGTGTTTATAAAGGAGAAAAATGAAGAAGAATATTAAACTTATAATGGCGGGTATTGTAGTTTTGTCTGCTCTTTCCATAACTGCTTGTGGAGGTAACAAGGCCGATAACAAAGCTGAAAGTAAGACAGAGAGTCCTGTTGCAAGTACTGTAGAAAGCACTGCTGAGCGCGCAAACAATGAAGATATGAACGGTACATATGACGGCAGTATATATACCAATAAAGTGTTTAATATAAAGTTTGATGCTAAGTCTGTAAATATGGAGATGGTAAGTACCGAGGATCTTAGTGATATGCAAAAAAAGACACATGATGATACATTAAAAATGTATGCACATGACACTGCAAACAGCAGCTCTGTATTATTCGGACTTGTAAATATAACCTCGGATTTAAATGCATATATAGACGGAAATATAGCGAAAATCAATAAGGATAATGAGGGTGCGGGAGATATTAAGGCGGAAAGTACAACTATAAAATTTTTGGGTCAGGATGCTCCTTGTATAAATGCAAAGTTAACCGCAAACGGTGTTACACAGTATCATACACAGGTGTTTTTAGAGTCGGGAAAGGATGTATCAGTTATAGTTATAAATGCTAAAGACGAAAAGGTTGTTAAAGACTGTTTGAACGCCTTTACAAAAGCGCAGTAACTTGGAGTATATATGTTTTGGAATAAAATAAAAGATGCTTTTTCATCTAAAAAAAGTATTGATAATAAAGAAAATAAATCGGTTGAAACAGTCAAAAACAGATTTACCATGTTGGTAAAGAGCTGTAAAGATACGGGAAGTATAGTACTTAAAGGATATGTGCACGGTACGGTAAGTAAAGAGGAAGTAACCGTACTTTTTAAAAGCGGTAAAGTATCTCATCTTAAAATTGTAAAGATTACAGACGGTGCAGGAAATGATTTGGAAGTAATAAAAGATTCGCATGCAAATATATGGTTTGAACATATAGACGAGTCGGATGATTTTAAATACGCTTTACTTACAAATATAGAATTTCAGATAGAATCCGATGTGAATAAGGCGGTGGAAAATCCATATATACTTGGACTTCTATATGAATATGATAATTACTATAAGGATGAAGATTTTGTAAATCTATTTTTCCGTGAGATGGTAAGTGCACATTATCTGTTGCCCATACATATGTCGGGAGATTTTAAGGGCAGCGGAGAGACTGTTTTAAAAAAAGATACAAAAATAAATATTTACGGTATAAATCTTGAAGGTGGAGTAACTGCACTTCCGGTATTTACAGACTGGACTGCTTTGAAAAATTGGGCGGATAAAGGACCTGCAAATTGGAAACAGGAAACAATCATTGTAAGATTCCCGGATATTTTAGGATGTTTAAAGAATGACGGTGGATTTATTATTAATCCTTACGGTCCTACATCTTTTTACATGAACTCGGAAAATATCAACAGTATAGTTAATTCACCCGGATACCAAAGCCAATTTGGAGAGGCAGTTATAGAAAAAAAGGTTACAAAAGGCGGTGAGGAAAATCTTTTGGTGTATCCCTCAGATAATGAAGAAGTATCAGCTATAAAAAAGAGATTGATTGCCTTTGGAAATGCTCATAGTGAGATAAAATTAATAGACATGATGCTTAGGGTGGATGAGACAGGTACAAAATCATATCTTATAATAATGGATATAGATGATGAAGATGTCAGAAAATACTATAAGAGTGTTTATGAGAGCTGCAGAGATTTGCTTAGAGAAGTGGTATATCTTGATTTTGCCACTTTAAAACAGGCAGATTTTGCAAGTAATATGATGAAACAAGAGCCTTTATATAAAAAGAATTAGGCTAATTATTAATGATTACAGAAGAGAATTTAAAAAAATATTTACATTTTAATCACATTGTTGTAATATCTTATCAGAATTTAGTCACAGATGGATTCTAGAATACTCGGGAATTATTTATTACACGGAGTGATGACAATGAAGAAAAATATTTTTATACCTGTATTATTTTTATCGGTTGTGATGACTGCATGTAGCGGCAAAACTAATGCCGAGACAACTGCCTCACAGGCGGAAACAACTGTAGTAGAAAGTACTACCGAAGTACCCACTACAGAGGAAACCACCACTCAGGCTGAAGTTATACAGGAAGAGACACATGCCGAAGATGATATACAATATTACAGAGGCAGAAAAGAAGATTCAGTATATACAAATGAAGTTTTCAATATCAGGTTTGATGCGCCTGCAAATAATTACAAGATGGAAAGCAGAGATAATATCGCTCAGATGAGAGATATTTTTATAAAGCAAGCCGGTATGACACAGGAAGAAGCGGATGAAAGTATATATATGGATTTATACGCTACCAGTGAGAACGGTACAGGAGTCAGCAATGTAAATGTTGTCATAGAAAAGATGGGTACACCTTTTGAGACTGAAACCGAATTGGAAGATGTTGTAGCCAAACTCCAGGAGCAGTACAAAGCTTCAGGTATGGTAAATGTCAGTGTGGAGAGTGCCAAGGCGATGTTTAACGGTAGAGAAACCATAGCAATGAGTGCTACGGATACAAGCGGTGATTATACCGTGTACAGAAAGCAGATTTATATAAAGTCGGGAAACTTTATGGCAATCATTACAGCGAGTAGTACTTCTGAAGAAAAAGCACAAAAGGCTTTGGATGCATTTACATCATTGAAGTAAATTTTAAGAGTATAGTTTATATAAAATATAGGCTATACTTTTTTTATTGCTTTAATTTATCGCTGTAATGGTTTAAAATAAAGAGGTATTCTTTTAGATTAAGAGGGATAAAATGAAAAGATGGCAGACTTCAGAGTCCATAACGGTCGGATTGTTCTTGGCACTTTCCGGAGGCTTTATGGATGCTTATTCATATATAAACCGTGGAAAGGTTTTTGCCAATGCCGAGACAGGTAATATTATACTGATGACATTAAAGATATGTGAAGGAAAGTTTTTAGAATCTGTAAATTATATTATACCTATAACATCCTTTGCCATAGGAGTGGCTATATCTGAAATAATAAAGCGTAGAAAAGAAAAAATTGATATGATACATTGGAGGCAGATTCCTTTACTGCTTGAAATAGCAGCATTTATAGTTGTGGCATTTTTGCCGCAGGATATGAACCAAATTGCTAATTCCATAATATCTTTGGTATCGGGAGTGCAGTTTGCCACATTCCCTAAAATAAGAGATGTTGTAATAGCAACTACAATGTGTACCGGAAATTTAAAGAGCGGAACACAGAATCTTTATCGTGGAATCAGTACCGGTGACAAATTGTCTTTAGAAAAGGGTTTATATTATTATATATGTATAATGATATTTATAGCCGGTACCGCTTTAGGATATTTTGCAGTAGGGCTTTTTAATGAAAAGGCTATTTTGATTGCGGCAGGAATGCTTACAATGATTTTTTTAATGATGTTCAAGGAATTTGAAAATTGATATTTGAAAGGGGTTTTTATGTATTTTGCAAAGGAAGACAGATATGAGAAAATGAAATATGCTTATTGTGGTAACAGCGGATTAAAATTGCCGTTGGTATCTCTTGGACTCTGGCATAATTTTGGAGACCATTCCAATCTTGAAAGTATGAAGGATATTTTGTTTACAGCTTTTGACAACGGTATCACTCATTTTGATCTTGCAAACAACTATGGTCCGGCACCCGGAAGTGCCGAAAAGAATTTCGGAATTATATTAAAAGAGAATTTCGGAAAGTACAGAGACGAGATGATTATCAGCACAAAGGCCGGATATACTATGTGGGACGGTCCTTACGGAGATTTCGGCAGCAGAAAGTATTTGATAGCAAGTATCGATCAGAGTTTAAAGAGAATGGGACTTGAATATGTGGATATATTCTATCACCACAGAATGGATAAGAATACACCGCTTGAGGAGACCTGTGGTGCTTTGGCGCAGATAGTAAACAGCGGTAAGGCATTATATGTCGGAATTTCAAACTATGACGGAGAGACTTTGGAGCAGGCTGCAAAGATTTTGGATGAGATTAAAGTTCCTTTTATAATAAATCAAAACAGATATTCAATTTTTGACAGAACTGTTGAAAATAACGGCTTAAAAGATATGGCAGGCAAATTAAAGAAGGGTATCATATCTTTCAGTCCTTTGGCACAGGGACTTTTGAGTGACAGATATCTTAACGGTATACCAAGTGACAGCAGAGTAGCAACTGACGGAAGATTTTTAAATGAGAATAATCTTACGGAGAAGAAACTGGAAGCTATAAGAAAATTAAATGATATTGCAAAAGAGAGAAATCAAAGTCTTGCACAGATGGCACTTTCATGGGTACTTAAGGATGATGTTATGACATCGGTACTTATAGGTGCATCCAAACCTTCACAGGTACTTGATAATATTGCAGCTATAGAAAATACTTCATTCAGTGAAGAAGAATTAAAAAAGATAGATGAAATCGTAAAAGCATATGAATAGGAAAATTCTTATTAAGCTTTTTATTTCAACTCTTTATTTGAGTGCATTCACCTTTGGTGGCGGCTATGTCATTGTTACTTTGATGAAGAAAAAGTTTGTGGATGAGTATCATTGGATAGAAAATGATGAGATGCTTGATTTGGTAGCTATTGCACAGTCGGCACCGGGAGCAATTGCAGTAAACGGAGCCATAGTTGTCGGATATAAGATTGCAGGAATTTTAGGAGTTATTGTGGCAATAGTCGCCACTGTCATTCCGCCTTTTTTAATAATTTCTATTATATCCATGTTTTATATTTTGTTTAGAGAAAACAGATATATTGCTTTTATGCTTGAAGGTATGCAATCGGGAGTGGGTGCGGTAATTGCTTCTGTAAGTTTTCAGATGGGGGTAGGTGTAGTAAAGAAAGGCTTTTTTAATATCCTTATAATGTTGGCTGCCTTTGTTTTGAATTTTTATTTTAAAGTTAATGTGATATATATTATATTAATTTGCATTTCGGTTGGAATTATAAAGACCTTTATATCAAAAAATGTGGAGAAAAGTAAATGATTTACCTAAAATTGTTTATAAGTTTTTTAAAAATAGGCGCCTTCAGTTTTGGTGGAGGTTATGCGGCAATGCCTATTATTCAAAGTGAAGTGGTGGATGCATACCATTGGCTTACACCTGAGGAGTTTACAGATCTTATTACCATATCTCAGATGACACCGGGTCCTATTGCAGTAAATTCGGCTACCTTTGTAGGTATAAGAATAGGTGGTATACCGGGTGCAATAGTTGCCACTCTCGGTTGTATACTTCCGTCAAGCGTACTACTTATTTTTCTTTCATGGATGTATATGAAATATAAAAAGCTTACAATACTGCAAACAATACTTTCAGTCCTAAGACCGGCTGTGGTGGTTTTGATTGCAATATCAGGAATAAAGATATTACAGTCAGCCTTCGGATTGAACGGATTTAAAATAGATGATATCAGGCTACATATGGTTTTTATATTCGGTATATCTTTGGTACTTTTGGTAAAGTATAATAAGAATCCTATATCTGTAATACTTCTCTCAGGGATATTAAATTTATTCTACAATATATTATTTAAATAAAGATAGGGACTGCTGCAAACGCAAATGATTGTACCACGTTATTATGAGGACTTAAATGTTTTACATGAGAACACTGTGCCGGCAAGAGCGTATTATATACCGGATTCAAAGAGGATGGATGATCTTGTAGAGCATCGTGAAAGCTCAGACAGAATACAGTTTTTAAACGGTATATGGAAGTTTAAATATTTTGAGAGTATTTATGATGTAAAGGAATAATTTTTTAGGCAGTCATTTACTTATACCTACAGTAAGAAAAACGGAGTGTTTGAATCTTTGGTATTTGAAGGAAGAGAATATATCAACAGATTTATGGAGCTTAATATTTGGAGAGCGCCTACAGATAATGATGCGTATGCAAGGCTTGAATGGAAGAAGGCAAAGTATAATGAAGCATATGTAAGAGCTTATGAAACAGATATTATAAAATTATACGATGGGGTACAGATATCAGTAAAAACTTCCATGTCTGCTGCAAGCATTCAAAAGATTTTGGATGCAGAGGTTGTTTGGAAGATTGGCTGCATGGGAGCAATAATATCATCTATACATGTCATAAAAGATGAAGAATTCCCAGATCTTCCAAGATTCGGAATAAGATTATTCCTTGACATGAAGCTTGAAAACGCTTCTTACTTCGGTATGTGACCTCATGAGAGTTATAGAGATAAACATTATTCTACAAGTCATGGTTTATACGAAAAAAGAGTGAGTGAGATGCATGAGGACTATATAAATCCACAGGAAAACGGAAGTCACTATGACTGTGATTTTGTGGAGATAACAAATTCTCAGTTTGGTATAGCGGCGGCAGCCGATAAAACTTTCTCATTTAATGTTTCTGTTTATACACAAGAAGAGCTTGAAAGAGCGAAACATAATTTTGAACTTGTAGAGTCTGAGAGTACAGTGCTTTGTCTTGACCATGCTCTAACCGGTATAGGTTCAAACAGCTTGAATGTTATATACCTTGCTGAACGAATTACTTTTGCTGCAATCTTTAGCAGTTTTAGACGGACAGTATCAATGCGTTGTTTTCTCATATTTGCAGATAACGCCAATCGTCTAAACCAATTAAATATGTTATAAGCAAGTGCATGTATTTGAAGCCTGTTGGCATTTACAATTCTTGTATGACTGCTGACAGAAGCAAAGTCAAAACCTGTTTTACTTTCCTTTATGAAGTTTTCCATCAAGCCTCTTTTGCAATAGAACTTGATAAGATATTCAGGGGATGACTCCATATTTGTAACAATGAATGTATACATGTAAGTCATTTGGTTTTCAGGTTTTTCGATTTTACAGACAACACGTCTTTCATAAGGCCAAGGACCTGCCTGATACATGAATTCACCATAAACTACAGCATAATCTACTTTGTTGTTTTTTGTGATTTCATCAAGTTCATCTACAAGATATGATGCCTTATCACGAAGTATGGCATTTTCTTTCAAACGAATTACATAGCCGGTACCATTTTCTTCACACTGTTTATAAAACTTAGTGTTGCAAAGCCACTATCTCCACGAAGGAGAAGTTTAATTTCCGGAAAAGCTTCAAGATATTTATCAAGTATAGGCTGTAGAAAGTCTACAACCCCTGTGCTTGAATACTGAGTTCCATCGCGAAGTTGGATTTTAATCAAATCTCCTGTGATTCCATCATAGCAAACAAGTGGATGGTATCCGTTACTTTGATAGTGAAAGTTAAATGCTCTGCCTTCCTGCTTGCCGTAGGCATTAAGAAGTGTTGAGTCCAAATCTAAAATGATAGCTTCAGGCATCTGAATGCTATAAACTTTCTTTCGAAGAATTTGATTTATTGAAAGGAACTGATTCAGAGAATCCTCATCCATTCGATTATGAAATCTTGAAATAGTCGGTTGTGATGCTAAAGTTCCTTTATTAAGCACTGCTTTAAACACAGGATCATTTGTAAGTTCATCTGAAGTGTCATCTTCAAAATAGCCTGCAATGATCATATATATCATCTGAAGAAGGTTTTCTTTATCAGTGTGATATCGGAATAATGCAGAATCATTGGTCTTAAATGATTGACTGAAAAGTTTATCAATGCCAAGTTTACTTACGAATTCTTTTATAAGAAGTAAGCCTACATTGGAGGATAAATCGTCTCCATCGAAATTAATTTTAATTTTTCTATTGCTTTCAAATGATAAGGTGTTTACAATACTCATAAAGGGCTCCTTTGTGTGATTATATTGAGTTTAAGCACCTTAAATTTACCACAAATGGATGCTCTTTTTTCTTCACTTGATAAGTGAAAGCAATATTTTGTTAAAATATAGTAATTATATGGCTTTAAGCCACTTTCATGGAGTTACCATGAATAATCTGGGATTATTTTAGATAAAATAATGTTTGTATGGAAAGGAAGGATACAATGTATTATTCTCCATTGAGATATCCTGGTGGTAAAGCAAAACTAGCACCATTTATGAAAGTAATGATTGATAGCTTGGCATTGAAAGATGGTACATATATTGAACCTTTTGCTGGGGGAGCAGGTATTGCTCTAGACTTGTTGCTTAATGACTATGTAAGTCATATTGTAATAAATGATTATGATAAGGCAATTTCATCATTTTGGAAAGCAGTTTTAATAGAAAATGAAAGGTTTATTGAATATATACATAATGTACCGCTTAATATTAGTGAATGGCAAAGACAAAAGAGTATATTAAGCCAATCAAAAAGATACTGTTTTGAGCTAGGGTTTGCAGCATTTTATCTAAATAGAACTAATCGTTCTGGGATAATTAATGGTGGACCTATTGGAGGAAAGTCTCAGTCTGGAGATTGGAAGATGGATGCCAGATTTAATAGGGAAGATTTAGCTGAGAGAGTGTCAAAAATAGGAAAAAGAAGATCTGATATTTCAGTTTATAATAAAGATGTAAATAGTTTAATAACAAAGTATTTATATAAATATGGAAACAAAACATTAATATATTTTGATCCTCCATATTTTGCAAAAGGTAAGCAGTTATATATGAATTATTTTACCCTGCCAGATCATAAACGCATCGAAAAATTGATTCGAGATAAAGTAAAATGCAACTGGATTATAACATATGATAATGCACCTGATATATTAAAGATATATAATAATTATAATGTAAAACAGTATGACTTGAATTATAGTGTTTCTCAAAAAAGACTTGCAAGTGAATTGATAATTTTCCCTAGTAATGTGAATTGCCCTATAAATAAAGAACTAGAAGAAAAAAATATATATATAAATTTAAGGTGAAAGGTTAGCTAATGGTAATTATTGAACAAATTGATATTGTAAAATTTAGAGGATTAGAAAAAGTTTCCATAAAGTTTAATAGACCAGTTAATGCAATAATTGGGAAAAACGGAACTATGAAGACAACATTGTTAGGAATGCTGGCACATCCATTTACGCTAAAAACAGGTGCTATGTCTTCTGAACAGCCACTAATTGGGGGGAAAGAATTTAATTCTCCAATGAGTGATAAGTTTAAGTTTTCGGATAAGTATGATATTCCTGGGGAACATAAATGGTCTTTGCAAGTGAACAAAAAAATTTATTCTAAGAAAATTTATACTTGTATAAGTGAGAGAAGAAGTGATAATGGGAAACTACGATTTTGGTCTACAGAAGGACGAGAGAAAAATATGAATTATATCCAATGTCCAGTTATATACCTAAGTATGAAAAGATTACTCCCCATAGGTGAAGAAGCAAGACTGCAAATAAACCCTTCAGAGTTGACTAAAGAAGAAAAAGAATTTTATATTAATGCTCACAATAAGATACTTATTAGTACGGAAGTTATCCAAAATGTTCAAGATATTTTGAGCTCTAATGGAAATAGTAAACATACACTAGGACCTGAAACAGCGTCAACAGATGCATGGACTATTTCAGCTGGGCAAGATAATATAGGACGCATAATTTTAGCAGTATTATCTATGATTCGACTAAAAGAAAAATATCCCAAAGAATATATAGGAGGGATAATTTGTATAGATGAGTTAGAAAGTACACTTTATCCGGCTGCTCAGGAAAAATTGGTGGAATTTATGTATGATTCCGCCCAAAATTATAATTTGCAATATTTTTTTACCACACATTCCATGTCAGTAATAAATTTTCTTAAAACAGGTAAATACAATAATAGAAACAGTATTACTTATCTACAGAAAACAAACGGCAAGATTAAGATAACAGAAAATCCATCTTTAAGGGATATTGAGAATAATTTAAATGTTGTAGCTGGAAGAAGAGAGCTATCATCAAAAATAAAAGTGTACTGTGAGGATAAAATAGGAACAATATTTAGTAAGGCTTTTTTAACTAAAGAAATAAAAGATGTAATAGAGTTTGTTACAAAAATGGATTTACCTTGGACTGTATACAAGACAATGTATAAACATAAAGTTCCCGAGTTTCTAAATAATATTGTTGTTCTCGACGGAGATGTGAAGGATTCTAAGAAAGGATGGAATAATTATCCTCAAAATGAAAACTTTGTATTCCTGCCGACTATGTCTGCTCCTGAAAAAATGATATATGATTTGCTATTTGAAATGGATGAGGAGGACAAATTTTGGGATAATTCTATGAGTGGCTATTCAAAAGATGTTTGCTTTAGAGATTATCCCAATCAGTTATTTGATGTTGATGATATTAAAAAATGGTTTGATGGTCAAAAGGATAATGCAGGGAGGTCATATTCAAAATTTATAAATGAATGGAAAAAACGTAATCCACATGAGGTAAAAAAATTCGTGGATGAATTTGTAAAGGCATATAATTATGTCGCACATAAAACTGGATTTGCTACTTTAAAGAATTATAATGGATAATAGACAGGCTTGTTATAATTAACAATTGTAAGAAAAATAAAATAATAAAAATGCTTTTACTAATTAACTCAAACTTCCCATACCTAAAATGGGTTTAGCACCTTGAAAATTCAATATTTCAGCTAACAAAATAGCAATTTATGCCGATATAGCCTCTGGATGGAGTGCATTTCGCAGATATTTCGGTAATCTTGCCTCAAAATCAGCAGTAAAAATAGCCAACTGTGCATCATTGAGCCTTAAAATTTCCTGAAGGCTTGCCATTAAAGCATCCATTAGGATACTAAGTGATATGTTGAAAGTAATATCTGCCATTTCATCTACAAGGAAAAAGAATAGTTCTCCTAACGTTCTTTGGTCTTCATTTTTTCTTTGTTCAGTTACAAGTAACATATACCTGGTAAACACAATTGCCACATGAGCAGTCAGTGCATCATATGATAAAATATGACATTCACCGATGAGGTTAAGCATTGATTTACAGGTCTTGAAAAACACCTCGATTTTCCAACGTTTACCATAAATACGGATTATTTCTTCTTCAGACAGAGTAGTGTCTGTGCATAGAAAAGCAAGCCAGTCTTTACGATTAGCCTTGTTTCGTACACACACGATCTTAGCAGGAACTTGATTCTCTTTTCCAACAATAACATGAATAGAAAGCAAATATTTGGATTTGCCACGTCGTTTCTTGTTCTTGGAATAGATTTCCTTGATATTTAACTGTTCTTCATTATATAGGTATTTGATACGGTTGCTTTTCTTTATCATAGCGATAACATCCATGCCTTTACCTTTAATCGCAGTAATCTGTGCAGGGTTTGCAAACCATGTATCAAATAGAACGTAGTCTGCAGATAATCCCGAAGATACAGCAGTATCTAAAAGTGTAAGCATTGCTTGAGGAGCCTTCGTTTGTGCTAACTTACGACGTTTGCCTGCAATGGTTCTGTTATCAAACTCTTTTATCGATCCAGTCAGGTTTGATTGTTTAGAAGATGCAAGAAGGCAGCTGTTCACAGGAATTAAGGAGTTTCCATCACTCCAACTTAAGGTAAGCATACGAAAACCTTTCTTGTAGTACATACTTGTATGATCAAAGACTTTTGAAGCTAACTCTGTTTTCTTACAACTTGTGCGGTTAAACAAGCTGTCATCAATAATAAAGAAATTCTTTCTATTGTCATCTGTAAGCTTCTTAATATCTTTGTTGACGATGTCAGCTGCCAAAAGAGAGGTAAAACGTATCCAGTTCGTTTTAACAGAATTCTGAAAACGGTAAAAGGTATTTTTAGAGAATTTCTCTTTGAAAGAACCTGTACGTTGTTGCATATACATACTTTTACCTACAAAGATGTTGCCTAACTTATATCTGAGGATAGCTACAGAAGAGACCCCCTTCTCTTTGGAGCCATTACATCTATGTAGAAGTTTTCCTATATGATAGTGGGTAAAAAACTTTTGGATACAATCAAGTAATACTTCCTTTTCTGAATGATTCTGTGGTAAAATAGACATGGCATAAATCTCCTTTGGTATTTTTGTTTTAGTCAACTCTATTATACCATTTGGAACGCATTTATGCCTTTTTTATTGGCTGAAATATTGAATTTTCAAGGTTCAACACACCTTATTGGTGTGGGAAGTTTGAGTAATTTAGACGAATTCTTCCCCTCTGGTTCTATCCTGGCTCTAAAAATCCTCAAAAAATAAATTAATACTGAAAAAATAGCGATATATACCACAAAAACTGCCTAAAACTATCCTCAATTACCCCATTTCCCTCACCGTAGCACCATGATGGTGGTAGGACAGTTGGATCAGGTAAGGTTGCTACTATCGTTGAGTAATTTTAGCTGATTGGCCATAAATACAGTATAATGAAGGGTCTGTCGGGAAATGGCAACCATAAAAAAAGATGGCTAATGACAACCATCTTTCTCCGTTACATGTTATAATGTAACTATGCTCACAGTTAATTATTATAACGACTTTTTTGAAATAGGTCAACAGAAAATCGACTTTAGTTTCTATGACACAGAAAATCAACTTTAGTTTCTATGAATTGAGTTTACCCGATGACGATCCAGTCTATACCCTAAAAAAGTTATGGAGAATTTAGATTTTTCCGGACTGTTAGCCAATTGTTCGGATAAGGGAAGAACAGGGTACAATCCAATCATGATGTATGCAGTTATTACTTATGCAAATATGCGAGGAATACGCTCTATTGATCGTATTGTGGATTTATGTAAAAGAGATATTGCTTTTAT
>NZ_ALJL01000018.1 GCF_000287675.1 Lachnoanaerobaculum sp. ICM7 | reverse complement strand
ATCATGACATGTCGGTGCACCGACTATTTTCCACACATAGCCGGGTATTTAATATTAGGGCATTATACCCGGCTATATTTAATACTTCTGAAATCAAATCTGAAAACTTCTAAAGACAATGGAATCAAAAATAATTCTCTGATATAATAAAGGAGCAGATATGCAAGAAAAAGATATAACTCAAAAGATGCTTGAAAGACACAATGATGTTTTTTCGGATATAGTAAATGTATTATTATTTGGCGGGAAGAAAGTGGTGGAGGAAGAATCACTTTTTGATGCAACTACTGACAGCATATTAAAGATAGAGGGAAGAGTACGATTTCAAGACAGGGATGTTGCAAAATACTGGAAAGACAGTCAAATAAATATAGCATTATTTGGGATTGAGAATCAGACAAATCCGGATAAATTTATGCCGCTTAGAGTAATGGGATATGACGGATTGGAGTATACAAGGCAGGTCAGAAAAGAATATGATGGTGAAAATAAATATCCTGTAATCACCTTAGTATTATATCTTGGTTATGATAAAAAATGGATATACCCTAAGAATCTATTTGGAGCTTTAGATATAGATGAAGGACTGAAACCGTATGTAAATGACTATAAAATCAATTTGTTTGAGATAGCATACTTGGATAGAGAAATAATAGATTCTTTTAAAAGTGACTTTTGGATACTTGCAGATTATTTGTATCAAATGAGAGTAAACAGGAATTATGTTGCAGATAAGAAATCAATAGCACATATAGAGGAATTACTAATGCTGATGTTTGCAATGACAGGCGATAAAAGGTTTGAAGAAATCATAGATGAAGCAAATACAAAGGAGGTTGTGAATATGTGTGAAGTATTGGATATAGTTGAGGCCAGAGGAATAGAAAAAGGAATAGAAAAGGGAATAGAAAAGGGCAGAGAAGAAGGTATAGAAAAAGGCAGAGAAGAAGGTGCTGATTTAATAAGCAGGTTAAATACGATACTTGCTAAGGAAGGTGATCTGGACAAGATAATAAAAGCCAATACAGATAAGAAATATCGCAATGAGCTTTTGAAAAAGTACAATCTTTTAAGGGATTACGTAAAGTAAATATATTAATCAAAAACCGCGATACCGACTCGGTACGCGGTTTTTATAATGGGTATTAAAATATTAAATTTGTATGATGAGTTATAAAAATTTAATGCTTTTTATATGGCAATATAACCATAATAAAATCGTCTATATGCACAGTTTTACGAGATAAATTTGTTGAATACGCTAAAATTAATTCAAATACAACGGAACGTGGTATCAGGTATTGCCAATAGGGTAATAGTTAGTATAATGGAATCATCAAACTTTTTACATGATGTTTGGTTTGATATCTATTTTCTTATAGAAAGTAAACTTTCTAATCTGTGTATTCTAAAAATTCTATAAAGTTCTAAACATCATGACATGTCGGTGCACCGACTATTTTCCACACATAGCCGGGTATTTAATATTAAGGGCATTATACCCGGCTATATTTGATACTTCTGAAATCATCTGAAATCAAATCTGAAAACTTCTAAAGACAATGGAATCAAAAATAATTCTCTGATATAATAAAGGAGCAGATATGCAAGAAAAAGATATAACCCAAAAGATGCTTGAAAGACACAATGATGTTTTTTCGGATATAGTAAATGTATTATTGTTTGGTGGTAAGAAAGTGGTAGCGGAAGAAACACTTTTTGATTCCGTTACAGATAGTGTATTAAAGATAGATAAAAGAGTGAGAATTCAAGACAGAGATGTTGCAAAATATTGGAAAGACAGTCAGATAAATATAGCATTATTTGGGCTTGAGAATCAGACAACACCCAATAAATTAATGCCACTTAGAGTTATAAGCTATGACGGCACAGAATATGGTAAACAGTCAAGAACTGAAAATATTGATAAGAAAAAATATCCGGTAATTTCTTTAGTATTATATCTGGGTTTTGAACAGAAATGGTTGTACCCCAAAAATCTGCTTGGAATAATAGATGTTGATGAGAAATTAAAACCATATGTAAATGACTATAAGATCAATTTGTTTGAGATAGCATATCTGGACAGAGAAATAATAGATTCTTTTAAAAGTGACTTTTGGATACTTGCAGATTATTTGTATCAAATGCGGGTAAATAAGAATTATGTTGCAGATAAGAAATCAATAGCACATGTAGAAGAATTGCTAATGCTTATGTCTGCAATGACAGGAGATAAAAGGTTTGAAGAGATTATAGATGAAGCAAACACGAAGGAGGTTGTGAATATGTGCGAAGTATTGGATATAGTTGAGGCAAGAGGAATAGAAAAAGGGATAGAAAAAGGCAGGGAAAAAGGCAGAGAAGAAGGTGCCGATATAATAAGCAGGTTAAATACAATATTGGCTAAGGAAGGTGATCTGGACAAGATAATAAAAGCCAATACGGATAAGAAATATCGAAATGAGCTTTTAAAAAAGTACAATCTTTTAAGGGATTACGAAAAGTAAATATATTGATCAAAAAATCGCGATACCGACTCGGTATGCGGTTTTTATAATAGGTATTAAAATATTAAATTTGTATGATGAGTTATAAAAAATTGATGCGTTTTTTATGGCAATATGACCATAAGAAAATCGTCTATATGCACAGTTTTATAAGAAAAAAATATTTAATACGCTAAAATTAATTCAAATACAACGGAACGTGGTATCAGGTATTGCCAATAGGGTAATAGTTAGTATAATGGAATCATCAAACTTTTTACATGATGTTTGGTTTGATATCTATTTTCTTATAGAAAGTAAACTTTCTAATCTGTGTATTCTAAAAATTCTATAAAGTTCTAAACATCATGACATGTCGGTGCACCGACTATTTTCCACACATAGCCGGGTATTTAATATTAAGGGCATTATACCCGGCTATATTTAATACTTCTGAAAGTAAATGTATTGTTGCGTGACGGAAAGAAAGTTGTCGAGGAAGAAGCACTTTTTGATGCCGTTGCCGAGAAATAATAGATTCTTTTACAAACATACAGGGGCTGAAATGAATTAAATTTATATAAATATATGAATAAATACTTTGATGGGTTGATTTTCAACTCATTTTTATTTTTAAAATCTCGAGTTATTATCAAATTATTAAGATATACTATAAAAATTGTAAGTTCATTTTGCAAATGAAACATTGTACAATTGCATTGTTGAGAAAATCTGAATATCTTTAAAGTTTAAAACTAAAAATTCAATTGTTATGGAGGATTGTTTGTGAAAAAATCAATAATATACGCAAGTATTTTAGCTATGAGTATTTTAGTTGCAGGTTGCGGTAAGGGCGGTGATAAAGCGGACAATAAGGAGAGTAGCAGTGTTGCGGTTGAAACATCAAATGGGGAAACTACTGCAGAGACCACAAAGGCTGAGAGTAAAGTAAATGAAGAAGATTTGAAAGTTCCGGGATATGCGCTTGGTGAGATTCCGGAAATACCGGTTGTGGTTTTGCCATCTCTTGGTGTAGAGGAAGATGATAATGCAAAGATAAAGCTTGATGCAACAAAGGCTCTGGCTTCGGCTAAGGGTATTACAGTAACACCTGTAAAGGTAGAAAACGATCAAGTTATCAGAGGTGCAAGTACAGCTCAATTGGGCGAAAACGGTTCAGGACAGTATAGTGGTGAAAACGTGACTGTTCAAACTGATGGTGACGGTTCAGGACAGTTTTCCGATGCTGAGAAAGGTATTACAATACAAAGAGAAACTGACGGTTCAGGGCAGTATTCAGATATAAATAAAGGAATTACCCTTCAGGTCAATGCTGACGGCTCCGGAACATATACAGATAACCGCTACGGAATGAGCCTTATAGTCGAGGTTGATGGTACAGGTATGTACACAAACAGTCAGAACAGTGTAAATATAACTGTAGATGAGGAAGAAGCAATATATACGGAAGGAAATATTACAATAGAGTTAAGAAAGGACGGTTCAGGAAGTTATGCAGATAGAGGAAAAGGACTTGAGATAGAAAATGACGGAAAAGGTAAAGCTGTTATTACTTATAAGGGTGAAGAGAAGGAAGTTGATGTAAAGCCTTTAGTTTACTCATATAAATTACCATTACTCAGATCAGTTCCGGCAGTTCCGGCAATAGAGGCGAACAGTATAATGATTACTTTAGATTCAGGTGTATTATTTGATGTTGATAAACATGATATAAGACCTGAGGCTAAAGAAACTTTAAACGATCTTGCAAAGATTTTGACAGAGGCAAATATAACCGATTTTGAAATAGACGGACATACCGACTCCGATGCAGATGATGCACATAATCAAACTTTGTCTGAGAATCGTGCAAACTCTGTAAAGAGTTATTTACAGTCTGTGGGTGTAACAGCAAATATTACTACAAACGGATACGGAGAAAGCAGACCGGTAGCGACAAATGAGACAGCTGAAGGAAAGCAGTTGAATCGACGTGTAGAAATTATTATTCCGGTATTATAAAACTTCAGGGGGCTGTGAAATAAGTACCTAAAAGAAATAGGACCATTCGATCATGCGAAAGGTCCTATTTTTGTGGTAAAATTAACTTGCAATGAAAAATTTACACACTAATTATTGTAATTCAAAACAAGGATATTTACCACTGTTTCTTTCAGATTGTTTGGATCTGCTGGATCCTGTTTTAACATTTGACAGATTGATAGGCGGAATCGATTTAAACAAGTATCTGACGGATATTCCGGAGTACACAACCGGACGATTCAGATATAATCCGGTCAACATGTTAAAAACAGTACTTTTCGGATTTATGACTAGCGGTTACTGCTCTCTGAGAGAACTGGAAGACAACTGCAAAGTTAATATCAGGTTCATGTATCTCATGGATCACCGGACTCCGTCATACAGAACCTTTGGATATTTCATCAATGAAATACTTCAAGATAAGGTTGAAAACATTTTTAACGACATCAATCGTGCTATCTTTAACGAGGAGCATGTGGATTTGCAACATATCTACATCGATGGCTCCAAGTTTGAAGCAAACGCAAACAAGTATACCTGGGTATGGAA
>NZ_ALJL01000017.1 GCF_000287675.1 Lachnoanaerobaculum sp. ICM7 | reverse complement strand
ATCATGCTGACTCATTACTTCATTAGGTACTGTAAATGTCCAGTAATCGTCTTTAAGCTCACCGTCAACATCAAGTGAACCGTATTTTACCTTAGCGTTACTTGCTGTAGCTCTTATGTTTGCGTTGGTTACGGAAAGCTGAGGTATCATTACACCGTTCTCATCAAACAGGTATGCCTTACCGTTTATCTCTCTCTGCTTTGACTGATCTGTACTGCTTGCAGCGTACTTTCTTCCGTTAGCCCCGAAGTACATCCACATCTCATCATACTCACTGTAGTTTCTCTGTCCAAGCTCTGAATATCCCGGATTCTCTCCTACCTGTGAATAAAGCAACCACTGATCCGCATACATTGCTCCGTCATCACCGAAGTAGTATTTCGCACTCTTAAACGGATTGTCATCTTCTACCGCATTGCCCTCTGCATCGAAGAATCCTGTAAGCATTACTCCTTCTTCATCAAAAAGATATCTCTTTCCGTTGATTTCACGAGTGTATACTCTTCCGTCTTTGCCCTTGTACGCTTTTCCGTCGGCACCGAAGTAATACCATGCATCATTATCGTCGATATCTTTTGCAAGAACCCAACGATTAGCTGCCATCACACCGTCGGCATCCAAATAATAAATGCCGTCACCTACGGTAACGATTGAATCTTTTACCATGTTGCCGTCATCACCCAGATAATACCACAGGTCACCCGACTTTCTCCAAGCCTCAGACACCGCGTTATTGGCATTGTCCAGATATCTCCACTCACCGCTTGAGTTATCCCATCCTTCTGCATGTGCAGTGAACGGATTTGCCCAAAGGAAAAGAGCGGAAACCGCCAGTAAGCCCGCTTGACTTACTACCCTCTTTTTCTTCATCAAACCACCTCCTTGATTGTGTATCAACCGGAATATAAGGTCCTATACCATGCTCTACATGCATACTCCCATATCACTGTTTAATGTATGGCATTAAATCAGTCTCTCTATATCCAGTTAGTTTATTTATATATTTTCTTCACGCAAACAAAACAACCCACAAAAATATATTTAAACAATATTTTTGTAAGTGCATTTGTATAAAGAAATTTATATCATGTTATTACTGTAAAAACTCAAATTATGCTTGTTATACTGTTTGCTCTTATAGATATTTCAGAAAATTTTTCTACAGTTATTTTAAAATTTTTGCAAGTTACTGTCCTGTCCGTTATTTAGTGTCAGCACACGGATATCTGACATAGTATGTCCCATATAAGTTTATTCCACGCATATCTCACTCCACACTCTACTGCTTTAAGTTTACGTTAATATTATATTCATATAATATTATTATTTTCGTACTTTGTCAAATAAGTCAAATCTTTAATTATCGTTTTGTTTTTATATCTTTTGCAGTAATACTGTTTTCAGCTTTTATAAATAAAACAGCATTATTTAATATATTTTTTAATTTTAACTTATATTTTTAGTACATAAAACAGAAGCAAGATTGTTTACAAGGTATTATGCATCTACGCAAAAGATTAAGTTATTGCACACTTGTCTTTTATCCATATCCTTATTCATTAAGTCTATTTCTTAATATTTTCGTCAGAAAATAGATTTTAAAAAAGCAAACAAAAAACCGGCTCCGGGCAAAGCCCGAAACCGGCAATATTATTTTATTTAAATTTATACGTAAATTATCTCTTTACATTGAATGCTGCCATACCCGGATAGCAAGCGCTCTCACCAAGCTCCTCTTCGATTCTAAGTAACTGATTGTACTTAGCAACTCTCTCTGATCTTGAAGGTGCACCTGTCTTAATCTGACATGTGTTAAGAGCTACAGCAAGGTCAGCTATAGTTGTATCCTCTGTCTCACCTGATCTGTGTGAAGAAATTGATGTATATCCTGCCTTGTGAGCCATCTTTATAGCCTCAAGTGTCTCAGAAACTGAACCGATCTGGTTGAGCTTTATAAGGATTGAGTTTGCACAACCGTTGTCAATACCCTTCTTAAGTCTCTCGGTATTTGTAACGAATAAGTCATCACCTACAAGCTGAACCTTTCCGCCAAGTTCCTTTGTAAGAAGCTTCCATCCTTCCCAATCTTCCTCATCAAGACCGTCCTCGATAGAGATGATAGGATACTTCTCAACAAGCTTCTTCCAATGCTCAACAAGCTCAGCAGATGTGAACTCTGTTCCTGCCTTTGGAAGCTTGTACTTTCCGATTGTACCTGTCTTCCACTCACTTGATGCTGCGTCCATAGCGATCATGAAATCAACGCCCGGCTTATATCCTGCCTTCTCAACAGCCTTAAGGATAAACTCTATAGCTTCCTCATCACCACCTGTAAGGTTTGGAGCAAAACCACCCTCATCACCTACACTTGTAGCAAGTCCTTCAGCCTTTAAAAGTGCTGCAAGGTTGTGGAATACTTCCGCACACCATCTAAGAGCCTCTTTAAAGCTTGGAGCTCCTACAGGCATAACCATAAACTCCTGAACGTCTACGTTGTTTGATGCATGAGCACCACCGTTTAAGATGTTCATCATCGGTACAGGAAGTCTGTTTGCATTAACACCGCCAAGGAATCTGTAAAGTGGAATATCAAGTGAAATAGCTGCTGCTCTTGCACAAGCAATTGATACTGCGAGGATTGCATTTGCACCGAGCTTTGACTTATCCTTTGTTCCGTCAGCCTCGATCATTGCCTTATCTACAGCGTAGATATCTGATGCATCCATTCCCTCAAGCACATCGTTGATAGTTGTATTTATATTCTCAACAGCCTTTGAAACACCCTTTCCAAGGTAACGTGACTTGTCACCGTCTCTAAGCTCAAGTGCCTCAAACTCACCTGTAGATGCACCTGATGGAGCTGTTCCTCTTCCGATTGTTCCGTCTACAAGATAAACCTCAGCCTCAACTGTAGGATTTCCTCTTGAGTCAAGTATTTCTCTTCCGATAACCTTCTCAATTTCTAAATAGTTCATTGGTAAAACCTCCTTTTGGTCTCATATATCGCTTAACCTATATGATAAAATTATAACTCTATGCGACGATAGTATAATAACATAAATCTCAAGATAACTCTATATAAAAATATATAATTTTGTTATACTGTTAAATATTATATTATATTGTGCCGAGCAATCAGGTACAAAAATGTAAAATTCGATGATTACTTCACTATTTTAGATATATTAAGGGGAATTTATGCCTGACTATAAGTATAATGAACAAGTCGATATAGAGAATATAAAGAAGCTCAGAACAATGCTTTCAGAGCTCCCGGCATTTTTTAAAGACTTTTTTAGAGGAATTGAGCCTCGTACACAATCAAGAACTCAAATCGCCTATGCCTATGACATAAAAATATTTTTGCAGTTCTTACTTGAAGAAAATCCAAGTATAAAGAAATCATATGGCAGTGTGACTGAAATACCTATTTCCGTACTTGAAAGTCTTACTGTAACAGACATTGAAGAATATATGGAATATTTAAAATATCGTGACACAGACGGTAAGAAAATATCAAATAAGGAAAATGCCATAAAAAGAAAAATCTCAACATTAAAGAGCGTATTCAAGTACTTTTACCGCACCGAAAAAATCAGTGAAAATATAATGGAAAGAGTACAATTGCCGAAATTACATTCAAAAGAGATTATAAGACTTGATATTGACGAAGTTGCTATGATGATTGATGAAGCGGAAAGAGGTGAAGGACTAAGCGACAGGCAAAGAGCCTATCATGGAAAGACCAAAGTACGTGATGTTGCACTGCTCTCTCTATTACTCGGTACAGGAATAAGAGTATCCGAATGTGTGGGACTTGATATATCCGATGTGGATTTTAAAAATAACGGGATTTTAATTCACAGGAAGGGCGGAAAAGAGGTTACTGTATATTTCTCGGACGAGGTAAAAGAGGCCTTGCAAAACTATTATGATGAAAGAGTTTTGATTCTGGAAGAAAGCGGACATGAAGGCGCATTTTTTTTATCAATGCAAAACAAAAGATTATCTGTCAGAAGTGTTGAAAACCTTGTAAAAAAATATGCCAAAATAATCAGTCCTTTAAAGAAAATAACTCCCCATAAACTTCGTTCCACTTATGGCACAAATCTTTATAAGGAAACCGGCGATATATATCTGGTGGCGGATGTTTTGGGGCATAGTGATGTAAATACTACCAAGAAACACTATGCTGCCATAGAAGATGACAGGCGAAGAAGCGCCCGAAATGTGGTAAAACTGAGGGAGAAGTAATTTATTTCTCCCTCAATATATTTAAGATTATCTTTCAACCTTATAGCTTACAATTATAAAGCATCCGGGATGCACCTTGTTGCTGTCCATTCCGTTCATATCCATAATCTGTTCTATATAGTCGTCATCAGATATACCTGTATTATTATATTTTTCAGATATACTCTCAAGGCTGTCGCCGTACTCAACTTTAACTGATGTATATCTTATATTCTCTGTATCCATGCCGGCTCTTGTAGTATTTGCCCTGCCAAGTAAAAAACTTATTAAAAACAATGTAAAAATGAATGCTAAAAATACTTTTCTCATATTCTCCTCCAAACATTTGTTCTATGTAATAAGTCTACAATAAGAACATATGTTTGTCAAGAGGAAAATCGAACATACGTTTTACCTCATACTCCTCTTCATCGCTTTCTCTATCTCCCTTTGCTGTGTCTTTTTGGCAAGTGTCTCTCTTTTATCATAGTTTTTCTTTCCCCTTGCCAAACCTATTTCAACCTTTACAAGACTTCCCTTTAAGTATACCTTTAAAGGTACTATGGTCAGTCCTTTTTCATTAAGCTTTGAATCGAGCTTTAATATCTCTTTCTTATGCATCAAGAGTTTTCTTACTCTCAACGGATCTTTGTTGAATATATTTCCCTTCTCATAGGGATTAATATGCATTCCCATGATAAAGACTTCACCACGTTCGATTCTTATCCATGACTCCTTTATTGAAACATGACCCATTCTTACAGACTTTACCTCCGTTCCGAACAGCTCAATACCTGTTTCATAGTTTTCCAGAATGAAATAATCAAAATATGCCTTTTTATTATTTGCTATTATCTTAATCCCCTCTGCCATCTCTCTCCTTTACAAGTTTAAAGTCAATTCTCTTTGCAAGTCTGTCTATATCATAGACTTTTACTCTTACCTTTTGACCTAAAACAAATTTCTTTTTTGTAATTTCTCCCACAAGTTCATATCCGGCTTCATTATAGACGAAGTAATCACCTTCCAAGTCGGACATCTTTATAAATCCTTCCACAGTATTTTCAAGCTCTACAAATATACCGAAGCTTGTCACACCGCTTATAATTCCGTCAAACTCCTCACCCATATGACCGAGCATATATTCGCATTTTTTATATTTTACAGTCTCTCTTTCGGCTTCCTCGGCTCTTCTCTCCATCTGTGATGACTGTAAAGCCACACCGTCTAAAATAGCCCTGTAATGCTCTGTTCGTCTTTCGGAAAGTCCGTTTTTTATATTTTCTTTTATTATCCTGTGTATCTGCAGATCGGGATACCTTCTTATAGGTGATGTAAAATGAGTATAATACTTTGCCGCCAGACCGAAATGTCCTATGCATGATGTATCATATCTTGCCTGCTTCATGCTTCTGAGCGCAATCCTTGATATAATAGCCTCGGCGTCACTTCCTTCAATATTTGCCAAAAGTTTTTGAAGCTCCTTCGGTGAGACCTCATCATTTTTTCTTCTGAGTGTAAAGCCGAAGTTATTTATAAATATTGCCAAACTCTTTATCTTTTCAGGATCCGGATTCTCATGGACTCTATACAGGAAAGGCAAATCCTGCCAGAAAAAATCCTCTGCCACGGTCTCATTGGCTGCAAGCATAAAATCCTCTATCAGCTTTGTCGCCGAATTCCTCTCATATGGCTTAATATCTATTGCCTTGCCGTTTTTATCAAGTATCACCTTACTCTCAGGCAGATCAAAATCTATGGATCCACGTTTTGTTCTTGCGCCTCTAAGCAGTTCCGATACCAACTTGAAGTTATTAAAAAGCTCTATATATTCGCTATATCTTTGCTTTGTTTCCTCATTTGAATCTGTGATAATTTCATTTACCGCGGTATATGTCATTCTCTCATTTACATTAATAACGCTCTCACAGATATTATGCCCTATTATATTTCCTTTTTCATCTATCTCCATCAAACATGACAGTGCAAGTCTGTCTTCACCCTGATTTAATGAACAGATTCCGTTACTCAGCTTTCTTGGTAGCATAGGAATCACCCTGTCCACAAGATATACGCTTGTAGCTCTGTGTAATGCTTCCTTGTCAAGTGCTGTATTTTCTCTTACATAATGAGTAACATCAGCTATATGAACTCCCAGATGCCATATATTACCGTTTTTCTCAAGAGTTATGGCATCATCCAAATCCTTGGCATCCTCACCGTCTATTGTCACGGTAACAAGATCTCTAAAATCCTGTCTGCCCTTTATATCTTTTTCAAGGACTGTACTTGGAATCTTTTTCAATTCATTTTCCACATCATCACCAAATTTTTCAGGAAGTCCGAAAGCTCTGACTATGGAAAGTATATCAACTCCTGCATCTGTGCTCTTACCGAGAATTTCAATGACTTTACCCTCAGGCTTTTTCTTATCACCGCCAAAGTCTGTGATCTCAACCACCACCTTATCTCCGGTCTTTGCACCTTTATCTCTTGACGCAGGAATATAAATATCCTTTAAAATCTTTGTATCATCCGGCAATACAAAACCGAATTTATTATTCTTCTTGTAATAGCCCACCATTTGAATATTGGCATGCTTTTCTATACCTATAATATGTCCTTCCGCTCTTTTTTCGCCGCTTTCAATATCTATAACAACTTTTACCTGATCTCCATTCATGGCATTTGCTGTATAATCGGCCGGAATAAATATATCCGAATCTCTTCCTTCCACTCTTACAAAACCGAATCCCTTAGGATTTGCCATAAACTCACCGATTAAAAACTTATTCTCAGGCTTTTTGTACTTACCTCTTTTGCTTATTTCAAGTCTGCCTTCAAGCAGCAGTTCTTTCAAAACCTCATCAAGCTCAGGTCTTCTTTCTTTATCAACATTAAAAAAAACCGCCAGCTCCTTTGCCTTCATAGGTACATACATAGGACTTTCTATAAAGTCCATCACTATCTTTTTTCTTTTTTCTATATTCTTATCCATATAAACCTTTATAAATAAAAAGCACTCTTTTGAGTGCTTTTTGTTATTTAACAATATTTAAAACTAATGATAAAATCAAAAATAATGCCGCAGCAACCTTTGTAAGCTTCTCAAGCAAGCCTTCAACTGAACGGCCTCTGTTCTTACCCCAATATGTATCGGCAATACCGCCTATTGAACCAAGTCCCTGCTCATTTCCTTCCTGAAATAATACTACTGCAGTCAGGAAAACGCATACTAAAATAAATATTATTGAAATAATCCTGTTTAACATTAACATATTTACACTCCATTAAAATACAAAACTGTTCTTATAATATCACTAAACAGTACTAATTGCAAGCCGGATTTTATTACTCAATTCTTACACTGCTGTCACTGTTGCTCTCTTTCTCAGTATGTGATGACTCTTTGTTTCCTGTGACCTTTACCTTAGCACTGTTACTTACCCATATACTCGGCAAAATTTCATAAGAATATTTTACAGAGTAGTCACCTGTTTTACTTGTATCCACATTAGACTCAACTTTTATTTTACTTCTGTCAATCTCTGTAATCTCATCATCATTTTGAATCTTTGCGGTTACAAGATTGTCAAAGTTTTTCCACTCACTTCCAACTGTAATCTCAAGGTCTTTACAGTCAAGAATCTTTTGAAATTCTACATATACCTTTGAAAGCAAGTGATTATACTTATCCTTTTTACCAAGATGTAATTCAAGTCCTTCTTCGTATATATGCTTTTTTTCTCCGACTATAAAGCTGTATTTATTCTGTAATGAACCGTTTTTTATAAGGAGAGAATATCCTCTGTCATTTACAAGGCTCTGGAAATCCTTTGTATTGACACTGATATAGCTGTAATCATTTACAAATGCGTCTTTCTTTTCATCTGTAGTAAACATTGAACAGAATGCCGCATTGGCTCCCGGAAGCTTTTCAATTATATCATTTGGCAATATATCATAGCTTTCCTCATCACGCCTTACTATACCTACTGTTTTTCCGTTTAAAAAATCCTCCGCCCTGTCACTTCCATGGCAGGTTGCTATGCTCATATTAAGTTCTTTCTTGATAGGATATCTGTAATCCAATTTGAAAGCAAAGATATTATTTGTATTAACTTCTTCAATAGTCTTCAAATCATCCACAAAATCATCTTTTTTTTCTATTACCATTCTTTGCTCTATGATTTCCATAGGTAAAATGCCTTCAAATTTTTGACCTGCGGCTAATTTCCCATCTATCTTTACAGAATTAACCTTATTAAAATCCACCTTTTTTCCGGACTTTCTTTCAGTCTCTGTGACAGTTTTTCCGTCAGTCTCATACTTTATATCAACGCCTGATAAATCTCCGGTAAAAATATCAAGACTTGAGTTTATAAGTCTAAGCTCAGACACACTGCCCTCTGTTTTAGAAGGCAGTTTTATATCAAAACTTATATCTCTTTCCACATCGGAACTGTTTTCTATATTTGCACTAAGGCAAAGATTACTGTAAATATCCATATCAAGTATATCGGCAAAATTTTTCATAGTGCTTCTTCTATTGTCATTTTCGCTTACGGAAATCAAAGACATAGCATTGGAACCATATTCGGTTTCTCCACTCAGATTATTAAGTACTCTAAGTCTGAATGATGTCTTGACTCCGTTATCATTGCTTTCATAATCCGGATTTATAGGATTTTTAAAGATAGCCTCTCTTCCTTCTCCATAAGCTCTGGTGTCATCTCCGATTAGCGCAGAAGTAAGCAATATAACTGAAAACACAAAAAGACAAAAGTACCTGATGAAAGCTTTACTTTTCTTTTTCCTTCCTCTACTTCTAACCATATCCATCTCTCACTTTTCTAAAACAAAGCACATATCTATCAAAGATTATCCCACAGCTTAATTTAAACTAGGATCTGATTTTGATATTCTTTTCCTCAAGCTTCTTTAATATCTTATCCATTACTTCATTTACATCAGTATCAAGAAGAGTTCTTTCTTTGTTTCTGAATGTAAGTGAATAAGCCACCGACTTAAATCCTGCCTCTATCTGATCACCCTCGTAAATATCAAACAAATTAAAGGATTCAAGATTGCTTCCGCCGTTTTCTGAAATAATATCTTCTATTTCACCTACAAGAATATTTCTTGGAACTACTAAAGAAATATCCCTTGAAATCGCAGGGTATTTTGCTATTCCTGTATATTTGATATCAAAGTTTACAAAAGGAATTACATTCGGCAAATCAAGCACCGCAATATAGGTCTTCTCACCCAGCTTATAGTTATCACACACAATCGGATGCACTTCACCCAAATATCCGAGACGAACACCGTCAAGTACTATATCAGCCTTTCTTCCGGGGTGTAAGAACTCTTCCTTACAACTTGGATCATAGTGAAGCTTGCCGACAATTCCTATTGTATATAAGAATTCCTCTACCACACCCTTCATATCAAAGAAGTTTTCCTTACCGTAGAACCCAAGTACAAACTGCATTCTCTCGTCAGGCAATTCCTTTAAAGGAAGCTCCTTTGGAATATAGATATTTGCAAGTTCAAATAGATGCACATCCTTATTTCTTCTGTTGTAATTTGTTGAAAGGGAATTAAGTATACCGTTTACAGCCTGAGTTCTCATCATTCTGAAATCCTCACCTAAAGGATTTGTGATTTCTATTGCTTTTCTGTAATGGCTATCCTTTGATAATCCAAGCTTGTCGAAAACCTTTGCGCTCTCAAATGAATAGTTCATTGCTTCTGAGAATCCCAGGAACTTTGCCACTTCTCTTGCAAGTTCTTCTATCTCAAGCTTCATGCTGATACCGCCTATAGTAGCACTTGATTTCGGCAATGTTGTAGGTATCTTATCGTATCCGAAAAATCTTGCAACTTCCTCAGCAAGGTCTGCCATAAAGTGAATATCCTGTCTAAATGTAGGAGCAACAATCTCGTTAGTCTCTTTATCGTATTTTAACTCAATTCTATCAAAGATTTCAAGCATATCTTCCTTTGATATGGCAGTTCCAAGTAATTTATTGATTCTTTCAGGTTCAAAAGCTACTCTTGACTCTACCGCCTTTACAGGATAAACATCAATTGTTCCGCCTACCACTTCTCCTGCCCCAAGTTCTTCCACCAAGGAACATGCTCTCATCATAGCATCATAAGCATTATTAGGATCAAGGCCCTTTTCAAACTTTCCTGATGAATCTGTACGAAGTCCTATTCTCTTTGATGAAAGTCTGATATTTGTACCGTCAAAAGTAGCACATTCAAATATCATTGTACTTACATCATCTGTAATCTTTGAGTTCTCACCACCCATGATTCCGGCAATAGCTACAGCTTTTTTGGCATCATTTATCATTAAAATATTGCTGTCAAGCTTTCTCACAATTCCGTCAAGAGTTTCAAACTCATCTCCGTCCTTTGCTCTGTCTACAACTATTTTTTGTCCTTCAATAAGATTGTAATCAAAGGCATGCATAGGCTGACCGTACTCCGCCATAACATAGTTTGTAATATCGACTATATTATTTATCGGTCTGATTCCCACTGCACGAAGTCTCTCCTGCATCCAAGCCGGTGAAGGTGCAAGCTTTATATTTTTAACAACTCTTGCAACATATCTCTTGCAAAGAGTCTCATCCTTTACTTCCACAGATAAATAATCATTTACATTCTCATTATTTCCTGTTGTTTTTACCTGCGGCATAACAAATTTTTTCTTGAATGTAGCCGCAGCCTCTCTTGCAATTCCTATTACTCCATAGCAGTCCACTCTGTTTGATGTAATTTCATACTCAAATACGGTATCTCTAAGTCCCAAAAGTTCTATAGCATCGCTACCGACTTTCGCATCCTTTGGCAAGATATATATTCCGTTTTCAGGTGCATCGGGGAAATAGTTCTTATCTTGACCAAGCTCGTCAATAGAGCACATCATACCGAATGACTCAACTCCACGAAGCTTACCCTTCTTTATTTTGATACCGTTTTCAGGCAACGGACTTCCGTCATGTCCGCCTGCAACTTTTCCGCCGTCCAAAACTACAGGCACCTTATCACCAACCGAAACATTAGGTGCTCCTGTAACTATCTGTATTTTTTCATTTCCGACATCAACCTGACAAATAATAAGCTTGTCGGCATCAGGATGTTTTTCTATTGAAAGTATCTCACCGACTACTATTTTTTCAAGATTTTTATCCAGTTCTTTATAACCCTCTACCTTTGTTCCGGTAAGAGTCATTGCATCTGTATATTCACTTGGAGTCACATCCAAGTCAGGCACATAGGCCTTTATCCATGATAATGCTGTATCCATTCTTCACCTCTGTTATTTACTGTAAATATAATCTCATGTAAAAGCTTTATTAGAATTGCTTTAAGAATCTGATATCATTCTCGTATAAAAGTCTCATATCATCGATTTCATACTTCAATAGAGCTATTCTCTCAAGTCCTATACCGAATGCAAAACCGTTATATTCATTCTTATCTACACCACACATATCAAATACATGAGGATGTACCATTCCGCAACCGAGGATCTCTATCCAACCGCTGCCTTTACAGAATCTGCATCCGCTTCCATGACATTTAAAACATGTCACATCCATCTCGGCACTTGGCTCTGTGAATGGGAAGTGGTGAGGTCTGAACTTAACCTTTGTTTCTTCACCGAAAAGCTTTTTAGCGAATACTTCAAGTGTTCCCTTAAGATCGGCAAATGTAATATCCTTATCTACAATAAGTCCTTCTATCTGGTTAAAAGTAGGTGAATGAGTAGCATCCACTTCATCTGAACGATAAACTCTTCCCGGGCTTATCATCTTTATAGGAAGCTTTCCTGTTTCCATTGTTCTTGCCTGTACAGGTGATGTCTGTGTACGAAGCACTATATCCTTTGTAATATAGAATGTATCCTGTTCATCCTTTGCCGGGTGATCCTCAGGGATATTCAATTTTGTAAAGTTATATTCGTCAAACTCTATCTCAGGTCCTTCCACAACCTCATATCCCATGCTTGTAAAGATTTTTTCAACCTCATGTAATGCAATAATATTTGGATGGCTGTGACCGAACTCTCTCTTGTTTGCAGGCAGTGTAACATCTATGGTCTCTGCCTTTAATCTGGCCTCAAGTGCAAGCTTTGCAAGCTCACTTCCGACATTATTTAATGTATTTTCAATAGCTTCTCTTGCTTCATTTACTACCTTACCGAATTCCGCTCTCTCTTCCGGAGCTACATTCTTCATATTTTTAAGAAGTGCGGTAAGCTCTCCCTTTTTACCAAGATATGCCACCTTAAGCTCATTTAATCTTTCTTTATTTTCTGCACTGTTTATCTTTTCTAAAGCTTCTTTTTGAAGTTTCTCTATTATGTCCAGCATTTTTTCTCCTTATTTAATGAATAGTCATGCCCCATATCAGTTTAAACTAATATGGGGCAAGGCAAAAGTCCTATCTATAGATAATATCATCTCTACCCGGTCCATTGCTTACCAACTTTACAGGTACTTCAAGTTCTTTTTCTATAAACTCAATATACTTCCTACAATTCTCAGGCAATTCCTCATACTTCTTTATACCTCTGATATCACAATTCCATCCCGGAAGATATTCATATACAGGTTTTGCAATCTTTAATTTATTTGTTGTAGGGAAGTCCTTGGTTATCTCACCATTTATATCATAGCCTACACATACAGGTATCTCTTTTAGATATCCCAGTACATCAAGTACTGTAAGTGCGACCTCTGTAGTACCCTGAATTCTTACACCGTATCTGGATGCTACAGCATCAAACCATCCCATTCTTCTGGGTCTTCCTGTGGTAGCACCGAACTCACCACCGTCTCCACCTCTTCTTCTAAGTTCATCTGCAGCAGCCTCATCCTCTATTTCACTGACGAATTCTCCCGCACCTACCGCTGATGAGTAGGCCTTAACCACTGTTGTAATTTCCTTTATCTCATATGGAGCAATACCTGCTCCTATAGCACCGTATGCAGCTAATGTGGAAGATGATGTAACCATAGGATAGATTCCGTGGTCAGGATCCTTTAGTGAGCCCAGCTGACCCTCAAGGAGAATATTCTTTCCTTCTTTTATAGCCTTGTAAAGATATGCACTCACATCACATACAAAAGGTTTAACCATATCTCTGTACTCATGAAGTGTATTCATAAGTTCTGTTTTATCAAGCTCAGGCATATTGTAAAGGTGCTTGAACATAACATTTTTTAATGTACAGATTTTTTCAACCTTTTCTTCCAATATTTCGTCGTCAAAAAGCTCACTTACCTGTATTCCGATTTTTGCAAACTTATCTGAATAAAAAGGAGCTATTCCGGACTTGGTAGAGCCATATGCCTTTCCGGCAAGTCTTGCCTCCTCATAGGTATCCTGTAAAATATGATATGGCATCAGAAGTTGTGCTCTGTCTGAAACCAAAATCTTAGGTCTCGGCACACCTTTTTCAACCAGCTCATTTATCTCTTTAACAAGATATGGAATATTAAGTGCAACACCGTTTCCTATAATGCTTGTTGTATGATCATAAAATACTCCTGACGGCAACAGATGCAAAGCAAATTTACCGTAATTGTTTATAATTGTATGACCTGCATTGCTGCCACCCTGAAAACGAATAATAATATCCGCCTTCGCCGCAAGCATATCTGTGATTTTGCCCTTACCTTCGTCGCCCCAATTGGCGCCTACAATAGCTCTTACCATTTAATTCTCCTTACACATTTATATCAGCCTTTAATCCCAGAATATCTTTATTTTCATCCAAGATAGGCTTGATAATTCTTTTTATAAAATCTTCCACCTGAACGCTGCTTCTTCCGATATATTTTTCAGGTTTCATGGACTCTTTCAATTCTTCCTTTGAAAGATTGAACATAGGATCTTTTGCAATCAAATCTAGCAGATTGTTTTCTTCACCAAGTTCCTTTACATTTCTTCCGGCAATCATTGAAAGCTCTCTGATTCTTTCATGCAGCTCCTGTCTGTCTCCACCGGCTTTCACTGCATCCATCATTATATTCTCTGTAGCCATAAAAGGCAATTCTGACATCAAATGTTTTTCTATAACTTTTGGATATACCACCAATCCGTCCACTACATTTAAATATAAATCAAGTATACCGTCTATGCTCAAAAAGCCTTCAGGTATTGAAAGTCTCTTATTTGCGGAATCGTCAAGTGTCCTTTCAAACCACTGAGTGGATGCCACCATCATAGGATTCATAACATCACTCATTACATAGTTTGCCAAAGATGCAATTCTCTCGCTTCGCATCGGATTTCTCTTATACGCCATAGCTGATGAGCCTATCTGTGACTTTTCAAAAGGCTCTTCAATCTCTTTTAAATGTTGCAAAAGTCTGATATCATTTGAGAACTTATGTGCCGAAGCCGCAATACCTGCAAGCACATTTAATACCTTGATATCCACTTTTCTGGAATATGTTTGTCCTGAAACAGGATAACATTCTTTAAATCCCATCTTATTTGCAATCATAGGATCTATTTTATTTATCTTCTCATCATCTCCGTCAAAAAGCTCCACAAAAGATGCTTGAGTGCCTGTAGTACCCTTGCATCCCAAAAGCTTTAAATTCTCAAGAGTATAATTTACATCCTCATAATCGAGTAAAAGCTCATTTATCCAAAGTGTAGCTCTCTTTCCTACTGTGGTAGGCTGTGCCGGTTGGAAATGAGTAAATGCCAAAGTAGGCAGATCCTTATATTCACGCGCAAACTTTGAAAGCTCATTTATCACATTTACAAGCTTTTCTTTTACCAGCTCAAGTGCTTCCTTCATTATGATAATATCCGTGTTATCACCTACATAACAGCTGGTTGCTCCAAGATGAATAATACCTTTTGCTTTTGGACATTGTACTCCGTAAGCATAGACATGGCTCATTACATCATGCCTTACCTCTTTTTCTCTTTCCTTTGCCACATCAAAATTTATATCATCTTGAAATTTCTTTAATTCTTCTATTTGCTCATCAGTAATATTCAGGCCGAGCTCTTTTTCCGTCTCTGCAAGAGCAATCCACAGTTTTCTCCAGGTCTTAAACTTCTTGTCCTGTGAAAAAATATACTGCATCTTTGCACTTGCATATCTTTCTGAAAGCGGACTAATATATCTATCTTTCAAGCCTTCCTCCTATTGTATACCAAGTCTTTTAAATACTTCGGCGTAGGCATCTTCCACTCCGCCCAAATCTCTTCTGAATCTGTCCTTATCCAGTTTTTCATGGGTTTGTTTATCCCATAATCTGCAGGTATCCGGTGATATCTCATCAGCAAGAATTATATCTCCCTTATATCTGCCGAATTCTATTTTAAAATCTATCAGGTCTATTCCAAGTCCGTCAAAATAATCAATCAGTGTTTCATTTACTTTGAAAGCGTATGAGGCAATCTTGTCAATCTCATCCTGAGTTGCAAGATCAAGTGCCAATGCATAATAACCGTTTATAAAAGGATCTCCAAGATTATCATCTTTATAGGAAAATTCCAAAGTAGGAGTTTTTAACTTGATTCCCTCTTCCATACCGAGCTTTTTGGCAAAGCTTCCTGCAGAGTAGTTTCTCACTATTACCTCAAGCGGTACTATCTTTACAGCTTTTACAGCCGTCTCTCTGTCGTTAAGCTCTTCGATATAATGAGTAGGAACTCCCTTTTTTTCTAAAAGTTTAAACAAATGATTTGTCATACGATTATTAATCGCACCTTTTCCTACTATTGTTCCTTTTTTCTCTCCGTTAAATGCTGTGGCATCATCCTTATAAGAAACTATGAGCACATCAGGGTCAGCGGTCTTAAATACTTTCTTGGCTTTTCCTTCATACAGTTGCTCCAACTTCTCCATTGTACACCTCCATTTGCTTTCAAAATCTACAATATCCCTCTGTCCACCGATAAAACAAAGCGGGCAGATACCACGGTTGTATTATATACCACTATAAAGGATGTGGCAATATATTAGAAAAAAAAGGATATCTCTATTCACTTGAGAGCGAATAGAAATATCCTCTAAACGGAGTATGCTATTTTATTTTAAGGAACAATCCCGACTTAATAAGCACAGGTCTGAGTGCAGCATAAAGTATTACTATCAATACGGTACTTACTATTGCATTTATAAGAGTTGTACCTGCCGCCCATGTAGCCATAATCTTTGCAGCATCCGCCTGAACTCCCAAAATATATACCTTATACAAATATCCCACTATAGGATCGAATATAACATTAAATCCCAATCCACAGATTGAAGATATTGCAGTCCACTTCATAATATATTTTGTATCATGATTTTCTGTAATATGAGCAATTTTATGTGCCACAAAGCCTGCAATAAGTCCGATACAAAGCTTTAATATAAATGTCTTAGGTGCAGAAGTTATATATACCGGATCTAAAATATCGGCTATGGTCATTCCAAGGCTTCCCGCTATACCGCCATATACTCCTCCAAGCAATATCGCCGCAATAACAACAAAGGCGTTTCCGATATGCAAGGCCGTCATATCACCTGATATTGTAGGAATCGGTATCTTTAAATATGTGAAACTCACATAACTTAATGCAGCCATAAGTGCTGTTGCTACAAGTTTAAAAACCGTACTGTTTTTTGTTCTTTCCATGATCTTTCCTCCATCATTTTTGGCTGATATCAGTATATAAAAATAGTGGTATGATTAAAATATCCACTTTGAATAGTTTTAATCATACCACTTATATTATTTGAATATATTTTACTCTTTTTTATTTTAATTATTATTCCAAATTCAGTTTATCTCTGAGTATGCGATAGCTTATTGCATAGGCAATTACAGCTATTATTATATTCTTTGTACCAATTAAAATCATTGTAATGATACTATATACACCCGGACTATGCATAAAAATACCGTGTACTAACGCTCCTGTCACCATATTTATTATTCCGTCAACAGCATTTAATCCTACGTTCATTACTATAAATATTATTACACTCATTAAGATTTTATATGAATTAAACAGCTGTCCGATTGAAACTGCTAAAAATAAAAGCAATGTATTGGAAACTATTTGTATAATTGCAAACAAACAGCCAAAGACTATTCCAAGTACAATTCCCATACCGTTTAACATTGTAAAATTACCCAGTATTCCGCCTTTAAACCTTGCTATATAAAGCATCAAATCTCCAAATCTGTCTGTTGCAAACATAAAACCGCAGAATATAATAACTCCCGATACGATAATCATCAGATTTACAATTGTTTGTGCTATTGCTGCAGGTATTATCTTGCTCAAAATAATCTCATGTTTCTTTAAAGGCAATGTATTTGTAAAATATCCTATACCTGAATACATGGTTTTATAAAACCTGACTCCTATATATATATTCATACCTATTGCTGTAACAATCAGTATAACTTCGTATAAAAGAACAGATATACTTGCCAGAAAAATCGATAATATACCTCCCTCCGACTCATTAATTCCGAAAACCAACATCGGAAGTATTCCTGTACAGAAAACTATTCCAGTAATAATCGCAAACACTATTGCTGTGAGTAAAAGTGCAGATTTCATTTGCTTAAATTCATATTTTATCAATTTACGAGACATTAAATACCTCCCTGAAATATTCGTCTATAGAACAGCCTTTTTCATTTCTTATCTTTTCCGCCGTATCATATAATATGATTTCTCCGTCTTTTATAAATACGACTTCATCAATTATCCTTTCCACCTCCGGAGTAAGAATTGTAGATATCAAAACAGTAGCATTCCTATTATAGTTGCTTAAAATTATTTTCAATATATAATCCCTTGCATCAGCGTCTACATTAATGAAAGGTTCGTCCAAAACGTAGAGCTTTGCATTCCTACTCATAACAAGTATAGCTTGCAACTTTCTTCTGTTTTCTTTTGACAAATCTTTTATCTTGTATTTATCCGGAATCTTTAAATCATTAAACATTTCATAGGCTCTGTCTTTGGAGAAATCCTCATAAAAATCGGCATGCATAGATATTGTATCTTTTATAGTCATACTTTCATCAAGAAAAATTTTATCCGGAAGATATGCAACATATGATTTTGTTATTTCATTCGGTTCAACTCCGTCAATACTCACTACACCCTCAGTCTGATTTAATACGCCTGTAATTATCTTCATTAAGGTAGTTCTGCCTCCACCCTTCGGACTGAACAGCCCTACAATTTTTCCGGTCGGTATATTAAGGTTTATATTATTCAGTGCCTGTTTAATTCCATATTTTTTACTGACAGCCTTTAAACTAAGTAAATCAAGCATTTTTATCTTCCTCCATCTTCTGTATATTCTTAAGTATTTCCTCTTTTGAAAAGCCCATATTGACCATATTTAAAAAATATTCCGCTGTATATTCTCTTGCCAGTTCCTCTTTACTTTGCTTAATTATTTCTAAATTAGTTGTAACTTCACGACCTGTATTTCTTATAGTATCTACAAGTCCCGATCTCTCAAGCTCCGCATACGCCCTTTGGACAGTATTGGGGTTTACATTCAATACATTTGAGAGTTCTCTTACGCTTAAAAGCTTATCTCCGGACCCTATCTCACCTGAAAATATTTGCATTCTGATATAATCAATAATCTGCAAATACACGGCTCTGTCAGATTTCACCTTCCATTCCATATACTCCCCTTCCGTTTATTGTACTGTCTCTTTAATACACTATAAGAATAAACAAATTTTTAATATTTGTAAATGAATTTTTTATTAATAATGATTTACATTAATTATTTAAATAAATCAGCAATACAAAAAACAGATTCTCAAAATGAAAATCTGTTTTTTATTATCTAATCTCTGCTCTCAACCACCAACAAATCTCCGCTAAAAGCGGCTTCCAGCTTATCATCTTTTATTTCATTGCTTATATAAAGACTTGGTGTGGCTATATTATCAATTATTTTATTTTCAATAGGATACTTAACTCCCTCCAGTTTCTCCATAAAGTTTTTTCCTTCAAGTGAAAAAAAGCTTATGTATTTTCCCAAAAGTTTCTCTCTTTCCAGAATGAAATGATTTGATTTGACATATATTTTATTATATTTATCATATATGGTTATATCCACTCCAATTTTTTTATACTTTTGGAGTATCAAAATATTGGCAAAAGCGTGATCAAATCTCTTTCCTAGAGCCCCAAAAACTGCAATGTTTTTTATATCGTCTTTTACAGCCCTGTCAACAGCAAGTTCACTGTCTGAAAAATCCTTTATAGGATCATGTTTTACTATCTCAACATTCAGATTTTCATATTTTTTCAGCTTCTCCCCATCAGAGAGTGTATCAAAATCTCCGACCATTATATGGGGGATTACATTTATTTTTTCAAGCTTTGTAATTGCCGCATCCACACTGATAATAATATCTTCTTTATTTTCGGCTATATAGTTTTCCAATAATGATATATCTATCTCTCCACCGGTAACAATTATTGCATTCATTTACAATATCTATACCTCTCCCAGTGCATCATTTAAAGCTTTTATATTCTTTAAAATATCACCTTTAAATACTGAAGAACCTGCCACAAACTCATCAACTCCGGCATCTGAAAGAGCTTTTATATTATCTACACCTACTCCGCCGTCCACCTGTATCAACAGTTTCTGATTTTTCTTTTCCCTCATCTTGGATAACTCTTTTATCTTATCCAAACTGTATGGAATAAACTTTTGACCTCCAAAGCCCGGATTAACACTCATTATAAGAACCATATCAACTTCGGAAACGATATTTTCCAAGAGTGAAACGGGAGTTGCAGGATTTATGGATATACCGCTTCTAAGTCCCAATGACTTTATTTGTGAAATACATCTGTCTATATGCTTGCAAGCCTCAAAATGTATAGTTATACCGTCGGCTCCGCTATTGTAAAAATCTTCAATATATCTCTCCGGATTTTCTACCATCATATGTACATCAAAGAAAAAATCCACAGATTTTCTTAACGAACTTATAACAGGCATTCCAAATGAAATACTCGGTACAAACATTCCGTCCATTACATCCAGATGTAATACTTCTATATTTCCTTCTTTTAAAAGCTTCATCTGTGATGATAAATCAAAGAAATCGGCTGCAAGTAGTGATGGTGCAATATTCTTTTTCAATACTTTCTCCTTTCAGAAAGCTCTTCATACATTTTTTTATAACTTTGATACCTTGATTCACCGATAAGTTTTTCTGCCAAGGCCTGCTTTACGGCACAATCCGGCTCATTTATATGCATACAACCTGCGAATCTGCATTTCCCTTCATACTCTTCAAACTCATGGAAATGAAACCTCAGCTCCTCCTTATCAAATGTAGGTGATTCCACACTTGTAAACCCCGGAGTATCAAATACAAAGGTATCACTGTCAATCATAAACAGCTCGGAATGTCTGGTAGTATGCCTTCCTCTTTCTATTTTTCTGCTGACAGTATTTGTATCCATATTTGCTTTCGGTGCAAGTATATTTGTTATAGAGGACTTTCCGACTCCTGAAGCACCGGCAAGTACACTTACCTCACCTTTAAGAGCCTCTTTTAAATCTTCAAGTCCGCTTTCTTCAAAGGTTGAAGCTATAATATTTTTAAACCCCGCATCAGTATATATTTTTGCATATTCTAAGGCCTTATCCATATTAAGATCCGTCTTGTTCCAGCATATCTCCACCTTTATTCCGGCATTTGACATATTTATCAAATACTTATCCAAATAATAAAATGCCGGCGACGGTGATTCCACCGCCAAAACAAGTACTACTTTATCTATGTTGGCTACTGCAGGTCTTATCAGGGCATTTTTTCTTTTATGTATATTTACAATATTCCCTTCAAAATCTTTTGTATCCGTGATTTCAAAGTCTACATTGTCACCCACAAGCGGCTTTACACCTAATTTTCTGAAAATGCCCTTTGCCTTGCACTCAAAAATCTGACCTTTTCTTTCTCCCTCATCAAGGATTATACAATAATAAAAACCTGCTATACCCTTTATTATCTTTGCAAAATAAATTTTGCTCATATCTTCTTTACTCAACTCTAAAGAACTCCACTGTATATGATTTCATTACTTCGCCACTGTCTACATTTACAATCTCCACCTGTCCCTGGTCTACACCGTTGGCTCCGACAATGGTTCGAAATCTTACCGGAAGTATGGTGTCACCTGTAACGGTTCTTGCTTCCATCAATGTAGAATATACATCACTTCCGTTTACAGTCTGCTTAAGCCTTATCATAACCTTTACACTTGTAAATCCCGAACTTGGTCCTATAACATCCTGTAAGGAGTAGTTCGTATCTATTGATGCCACATATCTGTAGCTTGCAGCCGTGGTTGCAGGCGCAACCGTGGCCTTGGTAGTCTGTGCCTGTTCGGAGCTCTCACTCTGTGATTCGCTTGACTCCGCCACACCTGTACTTACAGCATAGTCGATACTTGTACCGCTGTCCACACTTGAACCTGCCGCTATCGACTGTCCGGCTATAATTCCTGCCGCTATACTCTGACTGTTTTGTTCAGCTTTTTTTCCAAGTACAAGTCCGTTGCTCTCAAGTAGAGCTTTTGCATCCGCTTCACTCATATTTATAATATTAGGCACAATAACCTTTGTCACCTTCTTACCGCTACTGACTATAAGAGTAATTCTGTCACCGTTTTTAGGCTTTGTCGGACTGTAGGATATTACCTTTCCCTTTTCAATAGTATCGGAATTTTCCTCTTTTGATTCTACTGAAAAACCGTTTTCCTTTAGCAGAGCCTCTGCCGCCTCCTTAGTCTTTCCTGCAATACCAAGTTTTGTTATATCAACCGTATCGGAACCGAGACTTATTACAACACTTACCTTTGAATACTTTGAAACCACCTCATCGGCCTTAGGATCCTGTGAAATAACATTTCCCTTTTCTACAGTATCCGAATATTCACTTGACTTTACCTGCATCTGAAGATTGTTGTCTGAAAGCTTCTTATCCGCCATCTTCTCTGAAAGTCCGACTACATCCGGCATTACAGTCTGCGTGGAGTCAAGCGTACTTTGAGAAGTATCACTCTTTTTGCCTCCGAATACTCCGGTAAATCTTCCGACAAAGAATACTAAAAGTATAACTATGATTACAGCTACAATGACTCCGACAATGGACATGATTCTGTCCATCTTTTCATCTTCCTCATCATAATCATCGTCATCATTATCAACTTCGTCATTGTCATATTCTTCATCTTCCATATCATCTATAGGCTCTACCTGATTTAAAACCGCAGTATCCTCAGACTTTATTACCTTTGTAGCTCCTGTAAGTGCATACGGCTCATCCGGATTTAACAGTACATTTTCCAAATCATCCAAAACTTCAGTGATATTTTGATATCTGTTTGCCGGATCCTTCTTTGTACACTTTAATATAACTCTTTCCAGATTTGCGGATATTTGATTATTATATATATGCGGAGGTGTTATAGCCTGCTCAAGATGTGCAAGTGCTATTGAAACAGTGGAATCTCCTGTAAAAGGGACTCTTCCTGTAAACATCTCATACATTGTGATACCAAGAGAGTAAATATCACTCCTTGCATCACATCTTCCGCCTCTGGCCTGTTCCGGCGAAATATAGTGCACTGAACCTATAGCATTCGCATTTAATGTCTGCTCCGATACCGCTCTTGCTATACCGAAATCCGCAACCTTTATTTTGCTTTCATCCGTTATAAGTATATTTTGAGGCTTTATATCTCTATGCACTATATGCTGTGCATGGGCCGGCTTAAGGGCTTTTGCCACCTGTATTGCAATGCTTACACCCTCTGTAATATCAAGCTTGCCCTTTATTTTTATATATTCTTTTAGAGTGATACCGTCTACAAGCTCCATAACTATAAAATGATACTTGCCCTCATCTACCACATCGTAGATATTAACAATATTCTCTCCCAAAAGTCCTGCCGCCGCCTGAGCTTCTCTTTTAAATCTTTCTACGAACTCCGCATCAGAGCAAAATTCTTCTTTTAAGACCTTTATTGCTACAGCTCTGCCAAGCTTTAAATCCTTGGCTCTGAATACATTTGACATGCCTCCCGAGCCTATTTTTTCTATAATTTCATATCTTCCTTGCAAAACAACTGATTCAAGATTCATAATACTACCCCTCATTTATATCTATAAGCAAAATTGATATATTGTCACTTCCGCCTGATAGATTTGCCTCCTCTACTAGTCTTTTTGCACTTGACTTTACACCGGCACTTGAAGATATTATATTGAAAATCTTCCTGTCATCCACCATATTTGTAAGTCCGTCCGAACACAATAATACATATTCATTACCGACAAGATCCACCTCAAAGCTGTCTATCAGTACCCTTTCTTCAGCACCGACAGCTCTTGTTATCTTACTCTTATTCTCTTTATATTCAGCACTTTCTCTTGTTATTTCACCTTTTGAAACAAGCATTTCCACAAGGGAATGATCCTTTGTTATCTGTGAAATACTGTTCTCATCAAGTACATAACATCTGGAATCGCCTACATTGAACACATGCAAAGTATTATCTATAATGCTTGCCGCCACAACGGTTGTTCCCATTCCGGAAAGATTCGGATTTTTGCTTCCCTCCGCAAACAGATTCGCATTTGCGTATTCTATGGCTCCTTGTATTGCCGTTACAGGCATTTTTATTGTATGTTCAATATATGTAAGCATATAGCCTATCAAAGACTTTGACGCATAGTCTCCTGCCTTTTCTCCTCCCATTCCGTCAGCCACAATATATAAATTCGGCAATACTCCCACCGGCGTATCACTTATATATACCGTATCCTGATTTACAAGTCTTTTTCTGCCTACATCGGTCAAAGCAACCGAATACATATTACACCTCCAATTTTTAAGAATTCGTTTCTGATTGAATAAATCTCCTTCTTAATTGTCCACAGGCACCGTCTATATCTCTACCCATCTCTCTTCTAACTGTTGCATTTACCTTATGTTTCTCCAGGAAATCCTTAAAAGCCTTTATCTTAAGCTTGTCCGACTGTTTAAAGTCTCTCTCCTTTATAGGATTTACCGGAATCAAGTTTATATGAATATTTCTTCCGTTCACAAGTTTTACAAGATTCATAGCCTCTTTTATATTATCATTTACACCTGCCACAAGTGAATACTCATATGATACTCTTCTTCCGGTCTTTTTAAAATAATAATCACAGGCTGAAATAACATCCTTTAGAGCATATTTGTTTGCCACAGGCATTATTGTCTTCCTTATTTCATCATTAGGTGCATGTAAGGAAAGCGCCAAAGTGATACTCAGTCCCTCATCTGCCAAAGCCCTTATTTTAGGTACTATACCACAAGTTGATACGGTAATGTTTCTTTGGCTGATATTCAGGCCCATATCACTGCTTATAATTTTTACAAATTTTACTATATTGTCATAATTATCCATAGGCTCTCCGGAACCCATCACAACAATATTTGATATTCTCTCTCCGAGAAGTTTTTGTATGCTGTATATCTGATCAAGCATTTCCGAAGCTGAAAGATTTCTTACAAGTCCGTCCAGAGTGGAGGCACAGAACTTACAGCCCATTCTGCATCCCACTTGCGATGATATACAAACCGAGTTTCCATGCTCGTATTTCATTCTTACACTCTCTATGATATTTCCATCCTCAAGTGCAAAAAGATATTTCTGTGTACCGTCAAGCTTTGACTTAAATATCTCTACAGCCTTAAGACTTGTCAGGCTTGTACTTTCCTTAAGCTTTTCTCTGAATGCTTTTGAAAGATTTGTACATTCATCAAAGGATGATATAAGTGATTTATGCATCCACTCGAATAATTGCTTTGCCCTAAACTCAGGCTCATTCATCTCCTTTACAAATGTCTTTAATTCATCTAAATCCATTGACTTAATATCAGTCATTATCTCTCCTAAATACTGCGATAAAAAATCCGTCACAGTTGTCTCTTCCCGGTATCAGTTTCATATACCCGTTTTTCAGTTCGTCCTCTTCAAGCATTTTTATTGTTTCTTTGTCCATTCTCTCAGTCAAATCAACGGCTTTAAAATCTTTGTGGTTTTTTAGAAACAAAAGCATATTGTCTTCATTTTCCGCTTTGTTTAATGTACATGTGGAAAATATTAACTCGCCGTTTTTCTTTACATACTTGGACACATTATCAAGTATCTCTTTTTGTAAGTTTGCAAGTGACTTTAATCCTTCTTCTTCAAGTCTATACTTTATATCCGGCTTTTTCCCTATAATGCCAATTCCGCTACATGGTAAATCAGCCAAAATCAAATCGGCATCACTAAATCTCTCATCAAAGATTCTTGCATCCGCAACTGTAGGAATTATATTTGAAAATCCCTGTACTTTTGCATTTTCTCTTATCAATTCAACCTTATTTTCACTTACATCACAGGAATATATCTTTAAGCTTTTATCAAGCTTATCTGCCAGAAGAAATGACTTTCCTCCCGGTGCGGCACATACATCCACACATTTTTTAATATCTCTTACTCCAAGTACCTTTGATATCATAGATGATGATGTATCTGTGATATAACATTTCCCGGATTTTATAACCTCAATATCATCCACTCTGTCAAATCCTGTAATATACAGTATATCCGAATTAAGCCCCGATCTTTTGACTTTGATGTTCTTAGCTTCCAACTCTTTTATTACATCTTCAACACTTGATTTTGAAGTATTTACTCTTACCGACAAAGGCCCGTTCTTAAGAAAGTATTCCAAAGTTTCGTTGAAATACTTACCGGTATTATCTCTTATTATATTTAAAATGAGTTCAGGCATTGAGTACCTGATACTTAAATCATCAAATTTCAGTTCTTCTTTTTCACTGCTTATTTTTCTGAGAATTCCGTTTACAAAGCCTGTAAGTCCCTGCAGTCTTTTAATCTTGACAAGATTCACAGCCTCATTTATTACGGCTCTGTCAGGAACTCTGTCCATATAAAGCATTTGATATACAGACATTCTGAGTATCTCTCTGATTACAGGTTTTACACGCTTTCCGCTATTATATTTTTTTATAATATCATCCAGCTGCAGTCTGTACTCAACCACTCCATGGACCACTTTTGAAAAAAAGCCTCTGTCAGCCTTTGATAAATATGAATATTTTTCAAGAGCCATATCAATTACCTTATGGCTGTACTCTTTTTCAACATCTATCAATAACAGAGCTTCCAAAACCAAAGCCCTTATATTTGTTTTTTCCATTATCAATTCCTTCTTCTGCTTCTACCGCTGAATAAAAGCATAAGTCTAAGCATTTGCAAGACTCCTGCAGCCGCTGCAGCCACATATGTCATAGCCGCCGCAAAAAGTACCTTTCTTGCACTCTTATCTTCCTTATCAAGCAAAATTTCGTTGTTTTCAAGCTCTATCAAAGCTCTCCTTGAAGCATCAAACTCTACAGGAAGCGTAATAATTTGGAAGATTACCGCAAGTAAGAACATCGCTATACCTATTTGAATAAGTATATTTGATATATTTCCATAGCCAAGTAAAAATCCTACAAATATAAGAGGCCATGAAAGTCTGCTTCCAAAGTTTGCCACCGGAACAAATGCACTTCTTAAGTTTAAAGGTACATATCCGACATTATCCTGTATTGCATGTCCGCACTCATGTGCCGCAACTGCAATTGCCGCTACGGATGTCGATCCGTAAATCGCTTCGCTTAAACTTACAGTCTTATCTCTCGGATCATAGTGATCTGTGAGCCTGCCTGAAACAGGTCTTACGGAAACATCATATATTCCGTTTGCTCTTAAGATCCTCTCGGCAACCTCTCTTCCGGTAAGTCTTGACTGTGATGCCACTCTTTCATATTTTGCAAATGTCGCCTTCATTCTCCATGAGGCAATCAATGTTATAAGCATTCCTATAATAACAAAAATATAGGTTATATCAAATCCATAATACATAAGCTCCTCCTCTTATATCAGGTCTTTTATCCCGGCTTATATTCCCACTTTATATCCCTGTTCTATTTCTCTTCCCATCAGGAAGTCCTTTGCGGACATTCTTTTCTTACCTTCAAGCTGCAAAGATAAAACTTCCAGGATACTTTGATTACATATTATAAAAATCCTGCTGTTAAAGCTATATATTTTGCCGTAATTTTCACTTAAGTTTATATTTGGTAATTCCGATATATTCTCTGCCACATCAGCTTCCCATATCTTAAGAACCTTGCCCTGATACCTTGTATATGCACTTGGCCATGGATTCATTCCTCTTATCAATCGCTCTATTTCAACGGCAGGTTTATTAAAGTCTATCTCACCCATGCTCTTTGAAATCATTTTTGCATATTCGGTAGTCGCCTCTCCCTGAGGTGTAGGCACAATGCTCTCAAAATTTGCTATAGTATCCACTATCGCCTCACCGCCCAGTACCGCCAGTTTGTCAAACAGCGAACCTCCGGTCTCTTTTTTGTCTATCTCTATCTCATACTGTTTTAAAATATCACCTGTATCAAGTCCTTCATCCATCAACATGGTTGTAATACCTGTTTTTTCTTTTCCGTCTACAATTGACCACTGTATAGGAGCGGCACCTCTATATTCAGGCAAGAGTGAGGCGTGAATATTTATACATCCGAATTTCGGTATATCAAGAATAACCTTCGGTAAAATCTTTCCATACGCCACCACCACAAAAAAGTCGGCATTTTCAGACTTAAGTCTCTCAATCAGTGCTTCGTCCTTCATCTTTGAAGGTGTAAGCACCGGTATATTAAGGCTTAATGCCAATTCCTTTACAGGTGTAGGGCTTAGCTCTCCTCTGTTTCTTTTCTTATCTTCTCTTGTGAGCACAAGACTGACATCATGGCCTGCTTTTACAAGTTCTTTAAGCGGCTCAACAGAAAAGTCCGGTGTTCCCATAAAAACTATTTTCATTCTTCGTCTTCCTCATCCTCATACATGCTCTCAAGCTCTTCATTGTCTATAAGTTCTCCTTCTACAAGATCCACATATAGCTCACCCTCAAGATGTCCGCATTCATGGCATATAGCTCTTGCAAGTAGTCCCTCTCCTTCAAGAGTATATTCATTCATATCTATATCGAATGCTTTTACCACAACATGGTTCGGCCTCTTAACCACTCCGCTCTTTCCCGGTACGCTAAGACAACCCTCATATCCTATCTGCTCACCGTCCTGTTCAATTATAACAGGATTTATAAGTACATGTACATTTTCCGGCTCAGTCTCTATTACAACTATACGCTTTAACACTCCTATCTGAGGTGCTGCAAGTCCTACACCGTTGGCCTCTCTCATAGTATCTATCATATCTTCTATCAAAACTTTTGTTCTGTCACTTACTTCCTTTACTTCTTTACATTTTTTGTTTAAAACGCTGTCGCCCATTACTCGTATTGCTCTTATAGCCATTATTTATCTCCTCAATTAAAGTCATATATCGCACCTACATTTCTGTATGTGCCAATATTTTCTTCTATCTTTTTTTGTATATTTAAAAGTATATCATAATTAGCATTTTTTATGTACACCAGTTTTCTGTAATAGTCCTTGACCTTGCTTACACTTGGTTTGGTAGGTCCTATTATCATTGATTTTTTAAATGCGGCTTCCGACTTTATAACTTTTACAGTCTCACTTGCACATCTATTTAACTCGTCTTCCTTGATACTGCTAAACATTACCGTAAGCATATGACAGGCAGGCGGGTATCCTCCAAGACTTCTGTAAGCTATCTCATTGTCAAAATATCTTTTATAATCCTGTGCCGCTGCCGCCACAATTGCATAGTTTTCAGGCTTGTACGTCTGTATAACGGCCTCTCCGTCCTTTGCTCTTCCCGCTCTGCCTGCAGCCTGTGTCAAAAGTTCAAATGTCCTTTGTGCACTTGTATAATTGCTTACATAAAGCGAGGTATCCGCGGCCATTATTCCGACCAAGGTTACATTTGAAAAGTCATGACCTTTTACTATCATCTGAGTGCCTATCAAAATATCCGCATCACCGTTTGCAAAATCTCTTATCATATCATTGGCGCTGTTCTTTTTTGAAACGCTGTCGGTATCCATTCTGAGTACCTTTGCATTCGGGAATTCCGCCCTTGTCATCGCTTCAAGCTTCTGTGTTCCGGTACCGAAATTTGCAATATACTTTGAACCGCAGCTTGGACAGGTTTTTGGCAGGTCTATTGAATATCCGCAGTAATGACATACAAGTTTGTTGTTATTATGTAATGTCATGGTAACATCACAGTGCTTACATTTTATAGCTTCACCGCAAGATCTGCATGATACAAAGCTTGAATAACCTCTTCTGTTCATAAACAGCATAATCTGCTCATGCTTTTTTAATCTGTCCTCTATAAGCGTTCTTAACTTATCGCTGAAAATACTCCTGTTTCCTCGCTTTAGCTCATCCCTCATATCAACTATACTTACCTTCGGCAAAGAGGTATTTTTAGCTCTCGTTTTTAATTCCAAAAGTTTAATCTCTTTTTCCATTGCCCTGTTATATGTCTCGGGTGTCGGAGTTGCAGACGCCAAAACCAAGGATGCGTCGGTAATTTCCGAAAGTTTTTCTGCCACATCTCTTACATTAAATGTAGGTACATTTTCATTTTTATAGGCTGAATCATGCTCCTCATCTATTACTATAAGCCCAAGATTTTTTACCGGCGCAAATATTGCCGACCTGGGTCCTATTATTACATCCGCATCATCATTTTTTATTCTTTCAAATTGATAAAATTTTTCATTCTTGGAGAGCTTTGAATTTATGATTGCAACTCTGTCACCAAAATGCTCCGCCATCCTAAGCACTGTCTGATATGTCAATGAAATCTCCGGTATAAGCACTATTGCCTTATATCCCTTTGATATCACATACTTTATCATATTTATAAAAACCAAGGTTTTTCCGCTTCCGGTAATACCATGTAAAAGATAGGTATTCCTGCTGCAAATTTCAAAGTCGCACTTAAAAGTATTTACAGCATTTTCCTGCTCGGCATTTAAAGTATACTCTTTAGGTTTTATTACATCATTAAAGTCCTCTATTCCCAGAGAACGAAGTATGGGCAAGAGTGGATTTACATTTCTTTTCTTTGAACCTATTACAATATAGCCTTCCTCCGCCATTTTCTTTAATGTAGTGGAATTTACTTTGAGCTCTTTATTTATAAAGCTTTGTGGAAGGCTTGTTTTTGTTTTCAGTTCTTTTAAAACTCTTGCCTGTGCTGTTTTTCTTGACTTTATAAGTTCTTCTGTTTTTTTATCAAGAGCATCTGCATCAATATTTAGGAAAATCTCATTGCTTACTCTTTCCTCCGCCTCCGACTTTACAGGCATCACCGTTGCTATTGCCTTATCAAAGCTTACGCCATATCTGTGCTTTATCCATATGGCAAGACTTAAGAGGTTTTCATCGGCACTAAGTTCTCTTTCAGGTATTGAAAGTATGGACTTTAATTTTGAAAGTTCTACATTTGTACTTTCCCTTATATCTATTACATAGCCTTTTTTTATTGTTTTTCCGAATTCAATCAAAACAGGACAGCCCGGAATTATACTATCCCTCAGTTTTTCAGGGATAATATATGTAAATGGTCTGTCCACATTTGTATTTGCTATTATTATATCAGCGAATAAATTTTTCATAATTTTTTATTTTATCTACAACATCAAAAAGTCTCATACTGTTTGATCCCTTAAGCAAACATACATCTCCCGCCTTGAGATATCCGGACATAAATTTCTCCAAACTCTCATTATCTTCAAAGCTCTTTGTATATATATCTTTATTGATATCTTTTATAATTTCCTTTGCCAATTCTCCCACAGTAAATACAGCATCGAGTTTCACATTCTCATTGATAAAATCCCCGATTTCTTTGTGAAGTATTTTCTCATCAGTCCCCAGTTCCTTCATATCAGCCAATATTGCAATTTTTCTTTCGGCATCAAAATCTTTAAGTATTGAAATAGAAGCCTTCATAGAATCCGGTGAGGCATTGTATGTATCATCTATAATTGTAAAATCTTTTAATTTTATTAATTCCTGTCTGTGAGAAAATCCCCTAAATTCCTCTAAATGTTTTGCCGCAGATTCTACCGAAAGATTGTAATGATCAGCTACTGCAATTGCCACCAAAGCATTTGAAATCTGATGTTCACCGAAAACATTCAAATGAACTCTTACCTTCTTTCCTCCTATATGAGCTGTGAACTCAGGCATTGCATTATTAAATACTATATCGGTTGCATAGTAATCACATGAAGTATTTCCCTTTGCGCTGAAATATTTATATACTATACCCTTTTCTTTAGGCGGATCAAAAAGCAAATCATTATCGGCATTTAAAAACACTACGCTGCCCTCTTTCATACCGTCCATTATATGGAACTTCTCGGCTCTTATATTTTCTCTTGTATGCAAATTTTCAATATGTGCCGTACCTATATTGGTGACCAGAGCGCAGTCACAGTTTACTATTTTTGCAATTCTTTCCATCTCTCCGAACTGGCTCATACCAAGTTCTATTACGCCAATTTCTTCGTCATTTATTCTGCTTAAAGTAATCGGTACACCCACTTGCGAGTTGAAATTATTAGGTGTCTTAAAAACTTTCAAATCCGAAAGAGCAAGTGCCACCATTTCTCTTGTTGTAGTCTTACCTACGCTTCCTGTAACTCCGACCAAAGGCAATGTCAACTTACTTCTGATATACTTTCCAAGCTTTTGAAGTGCTTCGGTAGTATCATTTACAAGTACTATATTGAAATCATCTTTAAGAAAAATATCTTTTCTTGAACTTATCGCCACTCTGCAGCCCATATCATATACAGACCCCAAAAATTTATGAGCATCATTTTTTTCTCCGACCAGCGGAACGAAAAGACTGTCTTTATCAGCCTGCCTTGAGTCAATAACTATATTTGAAAATACGGCATTCTCATTTCCCGAGATGATTTCTCCGCCTGTGGCAAATGCAAGCTCCTTTATTGTTGTATCATTCATCTTTTTATCTTCTCCAAGCACTCATCCACCACTTCTCTGTCTAAGAAGTGAGTTCTGACTCCGTTTATTTCCTGATAGTCCTCATGTCCTTTTCCGATTATAGCTATGAGATCACCCTGCTTTGCATTTTCTATAGAATAATAAATAGCCTCTCTTCTGTCAGGAATTGTAATATAATCACCACCTGTAGGCTTTAGTTTTGATATTATATCTGCGATTATGTCCTCTGTTTTTTCATATCTGGAATTATCAGCAGTCACTATTGAAAAATCAGCCAGTTTTCCACAGATTTCTCCCATTGAATATCTTCTGTCCTTTGATCTGTTACCACCTGAACCGAATACTATTACAAGTCTCTTCGGATTATAATGTCTCAGAGTATGTATAAGACTTTCGGTACTGATTGCATTATGTGCATAATCAATTACCACATTGAATTCATGTGAAGTATATGCTACTTCCATTCTACCGTTCACCCTTGTATTCTTTAGTGCCGTCTTTAAATCATCAGCTTTTACTCCTGAAATAACAGCCGCAGCAAGCGCCGCCAATGCATTATATACATTAAATTCTCCCGGAATTCCTATATAAATATCTGAGACGGTTTCAGCCACATTATATTTTTCTCTGACGGTATTTGAACAACATATATCTATCTTTGTACCTAAGAAATCCTTATTTGATATATATTCAATATTTTTTGCTTCAAAATCTCCGCCTTTTCCAAATGTATACTTTTCTACTGATGTAGACTGCTTTAAGACAAAATCGGAATGTTCGTCTTCTATATTTACAATTGTTTTATCACATTGTGTAAAGAAAAGTGATTTATACATCAAATACTCATCAAAATCTTTATGTTCGTCAGGCCCTATATGATCATGTGAAATATTTGTAAATATTCCGGTGTCAAAGCGGATACCTTCTGTTCTTTTCATCTTTACCGCCTGTGAAGAAACTTCCATCACAACATATTCACAGCCTGCGTCAAGACACTCTTTAAAAGTTTTATGCAGCTCATATGACTCAGGTGTAGTATTTAATGTAGGTCTGTGTATATTTCCTATGGTAATTCCGTTTGTACCGATAAGTCCTACCTTGGCATTTTGCTCAAGAAGGTTCTTTAACATATGAGATGAAGTTGTCTTTCCCTTTGTACCGGTAATACCTATTATTTTCATTTTTTGTGCAGGATGTGAGAAAAATGCGGCTGAAAGTCTTGCAAGTGCCACTCTGGTATCTGCTACCTTTATAACACAAACATCATCTCTTTTTATATCTCTTTCTACCACTATCGCCTTTGCACCTTGCTTTACTATCTCATCAATCACATCATGAGTATCAAATCTTGCACCTTTTATACATACAAAGATACAGTCCTTCACTATTTTCTTTGTATTAAATACCAAATCAGAAAAATCATCCTGTAATTCTCCCGATATTATCTCTATATCAAGTCCCTTGGCGTTTTCAATCAGTTTCATCTTTTCTCCCTTTTACAGATGTTTACTTTAAGGTCTTTTAGAACAATCCTACTATATCTCCGTTATCATCTACATCTACCGCTTCTGCAGCAGGGACCTTTGGAAGTCCCGGCATGGTCATAATACTTCCTGTTATTGCAACTACAAAACCTGCTCCCGCATTTACATATACTTCCCTTACATTTATCTCAAAGTCCTCAGGTCTTCCAAGTTTTTTCGGATCGTCTGAAAGTGAATACTGATTCTTTGCCACACATATAGGAAATTTATCAAATCCAAGTGCTTTTGCCCTGTCAATAGCCTTCTTTGCCGCAGGTGAATACACTACATTCTTTGCTCCGTATATTTTCGTTGCAATAGTATGAAGCTTATCTTCAAGACTCATATCATCAGGATAAAGCAAAGTGAAATGGCTCTTTTTGTTTTCAAGTGTGTAAAGAATCTTTTCGGCCAACTCTATGCCGCCCTTTCCTCCTTCTTCCCATACCTTTGAAACTGCAAACTCACAATTTCTGCTTTCACAAAACTCTCTGATAAAGCCAACTTCCGCCTCTGTATCACTGACAAAATTATTTAGAGTAACCACTACAGGTACTCCGAAAAGTTTGATATTTTCAATATGCTTTTCAAGATTTACTATACCTTTTTTTAGGGCATCAAGATTTTCATTTGATAAATCTTCCTTGGCCACTCCGCCATTATATTTAAGAGCTCTTACTGTCGCTACTATTACCACACAATCAGGGGCAAGATCTGCCTTTCTACATTTTATATCAAAGAACTTCTCCGCTCCGAGGTCCGCTCCGAATCCTGCCTCTGTAAGCGCTATATCAGCCATTCCCATTGCAATCTTTGTAGCTCTTATTGAATTGCATCCATGTGCTATATTTGCAAAAGGACCACCGTGAACAAGTGCAAGTGAATGATTCAAAGTCTGTACAATATTCGGCTTTATTGCATCTTTTAAAAGTGCTGCCATAGCTCCGACAGCTTTTAAATCTTTGGCAAATACCGGCTCCCCTTTAAAATTATATGCCACTATAATATTTGAAAGTCTTTCCTTCAAATCATTCATATCCTTTGACAAACATAGTATTGCCATTATCTCTGAAGCCACCGAGATTACAAAATGATCTTCTCTGACAACTCCGTCAGTCTTATTCCCAAGGCCTACAACTATATTTCTCAGCACTCTGTCATTCATATCTATACATCTTTTATGAATGATTGCCCCTGTATCTATTCCAAGTGTATTTCCCTGCTGAATATGATTGTCTAACATAGCAGCCAAAAGATTATTTGCAGAGGTTATAGCATGAAAATCTCCCGTGAAGTGAAGATTTAACTCATCCATAGGCACTACCTGTGCATATCCGCCTCCGGCAGCTCCACCCTTTACACCGAAACATGGTCCCAGAGAAGGCTCTCTAAGCGCTATTACCGCACTCTTTCCCATCTCTTTAAATGCCTGTCCAAGACCCACAAGAGTTGTAGTCTTACCCTCTCCCGCAGGAGTAGGATTTATTGCCGTTACAAGTACAAGCTTACCTCTTTTTTTATCTTCATGAGCTTTTAAAAAATCCTCACTAAGCTTTGCCTTATACTTACCGTACATTTCCAAGTCATCAGCATCTATCCCGTATTCTTTTGCCACTTCGGCAATATTTTTCATTTCTATACTTCTTGCAATCTCGATATCGCTACGCATATATCCTCCTAAAGATAAGTTCCCGGATATTTATAAAATATCCAAGAACTCGTCCATATTCATCAATATTTCTCTTTTCTTTGTTCCGGCTTCACCACCTACAACCCCCGCACTTGCAAGCTGATCCATAATTCTTGCGGCTCTGTTAAAGCCTATTTTAAAGTTTCTTTGAAGATTACCTATAGAAGATTTATCCTTTTCTATTATATATCTTCCTGCGGCCTCAAACAGCTCATCTCTTTCAGAAATATCATTTCCGGCACTTGCCGCATTCTGTGTTTCTTCTATCTGTTTGATTGTATTCTCATCATATTTTACCTGCATTCCCTGATTTTTTAAGAAATCAACTACTGCAGACACCTCTTCATCAGATACAAACGCACCTTGTACTCTCATAGGTGTTGCCGATCCATATGGTGCAAACAGCATATCACCCTTTCCAAGAAGCTTCTCAGCACCGTTGCTGTCAAGTATCGTTCTGGAATCCGTACCTGAAGATACCGCAAATGCAATTCTTGAAGGTATATTTGCCTTTATTATACCTGTGATGACATTTACACTAGGTCTTTGTGTAGCTATAACAAGGTGAATTCCACATGCTCTGGCAAGCTGTGCAAGTCTTACTATTGCATCTTCAACCTCATTGTTTGCAACCATCATAAGATCTGCCAATTCGTCTATAATTATAACTATCTTCGGCAATTTCTCAGGTAAGCCTTCAATATTGCCTCTTCTTCTCGCATCTTCTATTCTCTTATTATATGCTGTAAGATCTCTTACACCTGTAGCCGCAAACTTCTTATATCTTTCACCCATTTCAGCCACAGCCCAGTTAAGTGCCGAAGCCGCCTTCTTAGGCTCTGTTACTACAGGTATCAAAAGATGAGGTATTCCGTTGTATACTGAAAGCTCTACAACCTTCGGATCCACCATGATAAGTTTTACATCTTCAGGTGAATACTTGTATATAATACTCATTATCAAAGTATTGATACATACCGATTTACCTGAACCTGTAGCACCTGCAATAAGTACATGAGGCATCTTTGCAATATCTGAAACTATTACTTTACCGGAAATATCCTTACCTACCGCAAAACCGATACTTTCATTTCCGTTTTTAAAAGCTCTGCTCTCAAAAAGATCTCTTAAGAATACCGTCTGTTTTTTCTTATTCGGTACTTCTATACCTATGGCGGATTTACCCGGTATAGGTGCCTCAATTCTTATATCACTTGCCGCCAAAGCGAGTTTAATATCATTTGCAAGTGAGAGTACTTTAGATACCTTTACACCCTGCTCAGGCTTTAACTCATAAAGTGTTACAGAAGGCCCTACACTTATATCTTCCACCGTTACATTTACATCAAAGCTTGCCAATGTCTCCTGCAATGTAATTGCAGTATTTCTATATTCACTGTCTGATATTGCCTCTCCCGCTTCAGTATTCTTATTTAACAAAAATGTACCCGGATATGTATAAGGTCTTTGAACTTTCTTGGCAATTTCATTTCTTATCTTACCCTGTGGCGAGTTTGCTCTTTGCTCCTCCATCTTCTTTTGCAATGCCGAGGTGTCTGAAACTATAACTTTTCCACCTGCAGTTACCAAAGTTCTCTCACCGTCATTACTTACCAGAGTATTTTCATTCCTATTCTCTGTGTGAATCTCTTCTTTTTTTACATATTCATTATTTACAGGCTCATTTTGCTCCACCCTGTTATATGTGTAAGCATTATTATAAGAATTATCACTGTGTAATCCGCTTATAGGCTCATCATATATATCGTCATAAGCTTTTATAAACTCAATACTGCTTTCAGAGTTTTTTGTTTTTCCGTCTCTACCGGTTAAACTGTTTGCATCATCAATATATCTGAAGTCTTCATGTGTATCGTCATCTGTGATTCTGATAGTGGACATCGGCTGCTCATAGATATCTATCTCATCTTTTCTTGCCAGTATCTCATTGGCTCTTCTCAATGTCTCTTCATCAATATCATTTTCAAACTTTGACTCTTCTTTTCCTCTGTTTATATTTCCATAGAAGGTATCCGGTCTTTTATTTACAATGATTGACGACTGTGTATTGGATTTTTTCGGCTCATAACTTGCCTCGTATTTACTGTTAATTGCAATGTCGTTTGAAGCACCTACATCCGAAGCTTTTTTTTCAAAGTTTTCATCATTTTTAGCATCAAAAATCCCGCCTATAGGCTCATGCATTTCTGCATTTGCAGTTGGAAGATCCACTACATGCTTCTTTTTCTTCTTTGAAAAATCTATGGCACCGAGATTAATATTTCCCCTATTCGGACGGTAATTATATCCTAAAAGTTCTTCAATATACCCTTCACTTTTATTTTCAAGGTCAAGTTCTTCAAACTCCTCCTCATACTCAGGATCTTCTTCATATTCGAATTCTTCAACAGCCTGCTGTTCTCTTCTTTGTTTTCTTTGCTCAATTACCCTTGCCATATCTGTCTTAGCTCTTGATATGGTCATCTGTCCCCCGGTTTTTATTATGGAAACAAATGATTTTCCGGTTAATATTACAATTGATATTATAAATACGGCAATAAAGAAGATAATAGCACCGATTTTTCCAAGTACGGATGATATAAGAAGCCCTAATCCTCCGCCGATAAATCCTCCATACCATCCTTCAGTGTAAAATCTCACAAGCCCGAATTCCTTAAGATTTGGAATTCCAAAAAGTGATATAAGTGCATCAACAGCAAGCACAGCCATCAAAACACCCGCAAATTTAATTTTTGCAAGACTTGATCCGATATTTGACAGTAAAAATGCTCCACCGACAAATACAAACATAGGCACTGCAAATCCCAGTATTCCGAATACTCCAAGCTGGAATACTCTAAGATATTTTCCAACTACTCCCATAAGTCCGAAATGACTTAAAAAAAGTACCAATGATACACAAACCAAGGCAATCATAAGAATTTCCGAATTAAGGAAATCCAGCTGCTCATTATTATCTATCTTTTTCTTAGCCCTGCTGCGACTACTTGTTTTACCTGTTTTTTTTGTTGTTTGTTTTCGACTTGCCACTTCAATTCTCCACTTCCATAAAGTCTACTCTTAAGTATACATAATATGGAAATCATTTGCAATATTTTGCATTATTTATCTTCTATTACTATACCTATATCCATATTTACAAGTTCACCTATATGTTTTGAAGCCTCTTTTGTAATAAGACCTTTTTTCAAGAAGCCTATACTTACCGTAATATCTGAATTCACACATATATCCGCCTCACCGGTATCGCCGTTCATTCCCGAATTTATGTCCGCACTTACCACACTTACATTTGAATCATTTACAGCCTTTATAAGAGAGTATACCGGTTCTTTTACATCTCCGCTAAAACCTGTGCCATATATACAATCCAGAATATAATCATATGAATTAAATTTATCAAGCAAAGCGGCATAATCCATGCTTTCATCTAAAATATTGTACTTTATTCCGTTTTGTTTACAGATATTAAAATAATACTGTCCGTCCTCTGAAAACTTATCCTTTATCAAAAGTATCTCCACATCTATTTCTTCCGTATTTAACAAATCGGCAACCACATATCCGTCACCTGCATTATTTCCACTTCCGGCAACTACAAGTACTTTATCACCTATATTCCAGTCTCCGACATAGAATATTGCCTCTCCTGCCCTGTACATCAGTTCCTTACTGTCTACAAAATTTGCAATAGTATAGCTGTCTGCATCTCTCATTTCTTTTACCGACAGCACCTTTTTTTGCTCAAATGAATCAAAGAATTTTTTTACAAGTTTTCTGTAATCACTCTCCTTTATTTCCATACCCTTTGCACCCATAAGTTCAAATTCAACTCCCATTTCCACAACTCTTGTATCAAGAGCCTCAAAACCGTTTTTTCTGTAAAAATCAAGTCTTTTCTTTCTCTGTTTAAAATTATCGCTTTCTTCTTCAACCGGTTCTATCGCCAGCGAAAGTCTCGGATGTATCTTCTTATACTCACGCAGTATTTTACTTCCGTATCCGCTCTGCCTCAATGAATTCTCAATAGCAAAATAGAAAATATATGAAAGTTCATCTCCCACCAATGTATGTATAAATCCGAGCCATTTGTCATCATCATAAATTGACAAAAACTCCACACCTCTGTCATTACCGACCAATACCATGATATAAAAAGGTATTCTCTCCTCAAAAGGAAAGGCATCAAAGTAAAGTTGTTTTATTTCTTCCAGATTTTTTGTATTCTCATCTATTGTCTCAAATTTGATCATTATTCTCCTATCCGAAAACACGGATTTTATTCCATGCCATATCTTTTCTTTATTACTACACGTACCGGCATAATAAGCCGTAAAAGTTTTATTCAAGAATTTTAATTCAATCTTTCGAAACTATTTTTCTTTTTTTGGGATATAAAATGCTATTTAATTTGACATTTTTGATAAATAGGTATAAAATCGTTTCTTGTTAAACTTAAGACTGACTGCTCAGTCTATTTATGGGAGGTATTTAAAATGTTAAAATTAAAATTATTTTCAATCGCTGCAATAGCTATGCTTGCTTTCACTGCTTGTGGTTCAAACTCACAAAAGGCTGATGCTTCTTCTGCTGTAGAGTCAGCTGCTTCAGAAGCTTCTTCAGCTATGGAATCAGCAGCTTCAGAGGCTTCTTCAGGTGTTGAGGCAGGTAAGGCTGATGCTTCTTCAGCTATCGAGTCTGCAAACAACGAGGCTTCTTCAGCTTTAGAGTCAGGTTTGTCAGAGGCTGCTTCAGCTTTAGAGTCTGCAGGTGTTGATGTTTCAAGCATTAATGACGCTGCAAACGAGATGGCTTCAAGCCTTGCAAATGATGCTGCAAATATTGCTTCATCTGCTGCAGAAGCTGCTACAAAGGGTAACTAATATAAGAATAACTTAAGTCAAAAAGTCAGGCTGCATTTCGCAGCCGGCTTTTTTTATTTCTTCGATTTTAATGTGGCTGCAGTAATTGCTTCTATCACTCCTGCTCTAAAACTGTAATCCTCAAGTGCTTTCACACCTTCTATAGTAGTACCTGCAGGTGAGCAAACCATATCCTTTAGTACCGCCGGATGTATACCGGTCTCAAGTAATTGTGCCGCACTTCCAAGTACTGTTTTTGCGGCCATCTTTATTGCCACATCTCTTTTTAATCCATGAAGTACACCTGCATCAGCCAATGCCTCTATAAATATTGCGACATATGCGGGACCTCCCCCTGAAAGTCCTGTAACGACCGGGAAAAGTCTCTCTTCCACCCATTCCACAAGACCTATCGCCGAAAACATGCCGTCAAGAGTTTTCTTTTCTTCATCATATGCATTGCTGTCGCCGTCAAGAGCAAATACACCCTCACCGACTATAGCAGGAGTATTCGGCATTATTCTTAATACTCTTTTATCACTTCCTATCCATGACTTTATGGTCTCACTCTCAAGACCTGCCACTATTGATATAATAAGTTTATCATTAAGCTCTGCAGCTGTCTTTTCAAAAAGGGCTTTTGCATGCACCGGCTTTACCGCTACAAGTATGGTATCGGAATTTTTCACCAGATCCGTCTCATCATTGTATACATTAAATCCGTCAGCCTTTGCCATTTCTCTTGTTTTATCATATGTATCAAAAACACCTATATCTTTTATATCAATTGCCTTTTTCGAAACAAATCCTTTTGCAATGGCCGATCCCATATTTCCAAAACCTATTACACCTAATTTCATTCTATCTCCTATTCCAATATCTTATCATTAAACTTTGATACCTCTTCCAAGTACTTTTTTCCAAGCTCACTGATTGCTATATCTTTTCTCATAATATAGCCTATAGTCATTTTTTCATCAGAATCCAGCTTTATAGCCATGTACTCGTCACCATTTAATTCTTCACATATTATACCTGAGCAAAGTGTATATCCGTTTAATCCTACCATAAGATTAAGTAAAGTCGCCCTGTCATTAGCCTTTATCAGCTTATGGTATTCATAAGTTGAAAGTACCTCTTCCGCAAAATAAAACGAATTATAATCTCCCTGTTCAAAAGAAAGACATGGATAATCCATAAGTTCTTCCATTTTTATCTTACTTTTATTTGCCAAAGGATGATTTCTGTACAAATAAACATAAATACTGCACTCCATCAGAGGAGTAAAGACAAGATTTGATTCAGTAAAAAGTTTGGTAAGAATATTTTTATTAAAATCATTCAAATAAAGTATTCCAATCTCACTTTTAAATGTCTTTACATCATTAATAACATCAAATGTCTTTGTCTCATGTACTGCAAATTCATATTCATCCATACCGAATTGCTTTACCAGATTTACAAAGGCACTGACTGCAAATGTATAATGCTGCATTGATACACTGAATTTCTTTTTAAGCTTGGGACTTGAAATATATTTAGCCTCTATCAAATCAAACTGCTCAACAACCTGTCTTGCATATCCTACAAATTCACTGCCCTCAGGTGTGAGAAAAATACCCCTGTTATTTCTTGAAAACAGTTTTATTCCTATTTCCGATTCAAGCTCTGCAATAGCTGATGAGAGACTTGGCTGTGTAATAAAAAGATTTCCGGCGGCCTTATTTATAGATCCGGCATTTGCCACTTCTATAGCATATTTTAATTGAGTTAAAGTCATACTATGCCTTCATTTCTTTACTTTCCAAAGTATTTTTTATAATCTCGCTTACCTTCTTTGCAAGCACATTATGTGAGTCTGCTGTTAAATGCATAAAGTCAATATCATTCATAGTAACACATGAAGCCGAATCAAAAAATCCCACTCCAAGTTCCTTTGCTATAAGTTCATATTCTTTTGCGATTTCATAAGACTTATCAGAGCATATACCCATATTTTTACCTACATCTGAAAGCTCACACTCCTTTAATATAGGTCCCGGCGCTATTACAAGTATATTCGGCTTATCCCTCCAAACTTCCGCCTCAAGAGCCTTCTTTACAAGTCTTCTCATTCCAAGTGCAATATTTGCGGCAGTCAAAGAAAATCTTTGCTTGCAGTCATTTGTTCCAAGCATTATAACCAGCATATCAATAGGTGAATGAGTCTGTAAACATGGCAAAAGATATGTAAGTCCTGAAAGCCCCTCATTAAACGGATCGTCAAGACAGGTGGTTCTTCCACAAAGCCCCTCTTCCAGTATTCTATATTCACTCCCAAGGAGATTAGCAGCTACCATAGGCCATCTGATTTCTTCATTAAATCTACCTCCGGTTGCAGCATCATACCCCCATGTATTTGAATCTCCAAAAATAACAACTCTTTTTTTCATTTTTCCCCATCCGTTATCATAGTTTTCTTCTATTATACTAAAACTTCACAGTCTTTTTCAATACAGGTGATTTATCAAAATGAGCTGTACAAAACTTTGTACAGCTCATTTGTATTTAAAGCATTTATTTCCTTTTCTTCTTATAATAAAGATATCCTGAAATTATTACGGCAGTCGCCGCTATGAAAGAAAGTATAATAATATATTTATTTATGCTCTCAGTCCTAATCAGAACAATTTCTCCTTGTGGACTGTCTACTTTAAAGCTCAGATAAGATCCGACTTTGACTGTATCTGATATTATAATACCGTTTTCAGTCTTTATTCCTACAGCATTTGCCTTACCGTCCTCATTTAAAACTCTAAGCTCAATACCCTCATTAATATATTTTCCTTCAGGTATTATGCTGTATTTATATGCCTTAATCACATCTTTATCCGTCTCAGGTACGCGGGTCTCTTCCACTTGAATACTTGTCCCTTCATAGAATAATGCACTTGCAAGTAAAACCGGTTTACCGTTAATATTTGTATTTGCAGAGATATTTTTATTCCATCTTTCTTCAACCAAATATATGTTTATATTCCTCTTTATATTATTTAATTCCTTATTCTCCCAGTATGTATTATACCCCTCAACCTCCGGAGCCTTCGGAATATCGGCACCGCTGACATACGAATTATAAGCTACATTTATTGTCTTTATAATGTCATCTCCCACAAAGTAATTTACTCTTAAAGTTTTAAATCCTTCAGGAGTATTATTATCCTGCAAAAGTTCCTCATATGAGACAATACCTGCTTCGGAATTTAAAGTCATATCATTTATCGCTCCTACGCCTTCATCAACATATCTGTTTGAATTTACATAGGCGTCTTTTAAAACATCTCCGGCAATACTTCCAAATCTTCCGGAGTTGGTACTTACTACAGTACTCATTGCGGTATTTCCTGTCAAATCTTTTGCAATTCCGGCAATTCCTCCTATATAATCGCTTCCTTTTACATCCCCAAGCATATAAGAATCTTTAATAAGGTTCTTACTGTAACCGGCAATTCCTCCTATATAAGATCCGTTTTGTGAACTGACATCAGCAAAGTTTTTGTTTGAAATTACTGCCCCATAGTCGGCTTTTGCCACTATACCTCCTGCATAGTCATTTTTTACATTTATTTCGCCTTCATTTGTATTTGACTGTATCAGAGCATATACATTATTTGAAAAATTAAGAGATGTCTCTCCTCTTTTATCGACATTATCTTTAATATCTGTTTCCGTAATAATGCCATCCTCCGGATCTATGCCGACTCTACCTACAATTCCTGCAGTATTTATGTCACCGTTTATAATTGCTCTGTTTACGGAGTTTTCCAGTCTACCGTATGCATATTCCTTAGGTGGATTCACAGATACGTCAAAATAAATTTTTCCGTCATCAATTTTTTCTTTTAGCCTGTCTCCTCCATTTTGAATAGTGCCTCTTATATTGTCAATTTCATTCTTTACTCCGTCAACACTCCCCTTTATATCCTGTCTGCTGCTTCTTAAGTCCTGCCTGGCTTTATTTATCTCAGCTTCAAGCTCATCCTTTTTCCCGCTTACAGTGTCATAGGAATTATCAAGATTCTGTCTTAAATCACTTTTCTCATCATCCAGATAGTCAAGCAGCTCATTTGATTTTGAATACAAATCGTCAATTTCATGAGTAATTGCCTGAAAATCATCTGCAATATTGTCGGCACTTTCTTTTTTATCTTCAATATCACTTTTCATTCTTTTTGATATCTCATTGATATTTTTTATGCCTGCAATAAGATTTTGCAGTTTGGTATTTCTGTCATTTATGATATCCTTATAGCTTTCTCCATGCCTTAAATCTCCAACATTATCTCCTATATCTGAAATATCGGAATTTATATTACCGGTTATACCCTTTATATCGTCATTTTTTTCTTTCAATCCGGCATCAAATTTATCAGCTTCTTCACTGTGGAATTTTTTTCTTTCATTTATACTCTCTTCAAGCTCATTTTTTTTGGAATCAATGCCGTCTACATTATTCTCCAATATAGTTGCATTTTTATCCACCTCGGCCTCAAAAGCATCCAATAACTTTGAGAGAGTTTCAGTCTGTCTTTCAAGACTGTCTATAGTATCCCCTTCATATGAAATCTCTATATAAGGCTTTAATAATCCGGCTATACCTCCTATATCCTTCCTGCCGTAAACTGAGGCTTCATTTATACAATTATTTAAAGCTCCTGTCTGTAAACCGACTATACCTCCGACTTTATATCCTATATGAGAATATCCTACCTTTTCACTGTTGGTACAATCTCTTATAATTCCGCTTGATACTCCTGCAATTCCGCCTATCATCTCCTGCTTTACATCATCCGTAACGGTATTCAAAGCGTTAATACTTGGTACACTTTTCATTTTATCATCATCAGGAAGTACACTCTCATTATCACCTGCAATTCTTCCAAGATTTTGTGAACCTACAATACTTCCCTTATTATATCCGCAGATACCTCCGACTATTTTTGTTCCGTCTACCACGGCATGATTTTTTGAGTTGATTATAAATCCGCTTTCATCATTTACACCTGCTATACCGCCTACTCTTTTATAAGCTGTTACATATCCGGCAAAGCTTACATTCTCTATAACACCTTTATTTGTTCCTACGACTCCTCCTACAAGTGTCTTTCCACCCTCAGGACTTATATTTCCTTCCACATGAAGGTTCTTAACGCTTCCCTTTGTCCCGAGTACACTTATAAGACCTGCACCTGTACTTTTTTCACTTACATTAAGTCCCTTTATTGTATATCCGCTGCCGTCAAGAGTTCCGGAGAATATTGAAACAGGCTTAAAATCCTTATCGGACAAATCAATGTCATTTGTTAAAACATAGGTCTTATTTAATGTAAAATTCTCAACAGTAGAACCTTTTGAAAGACTTATGAGTTCATCGGCACTGCTTATATTTATAACATCCTGTGTATTTTGCACAGAGTTAATATCGACATTTACAGTCGCATATACCGGTAAAACATTTCCGAATATTAAACTAAGACTCAGTAATAATGATATTTTCTTCTTCATCTTCTCTCTTATTCTCCTCCTCATTTATTTTTCTTGAAAACGATGTCTTGTCAATAATGAAATCAAAAGTATAAAGCAATACAGGCAACACCACCATTACCATTATCATCGAAATAACAACTCCCTTTCCAAGAGTTTTTCCAAGAGATGCAATGGTCGGATTTGATGTGATATTTCCTATTACAAATCCTGAAGCCGCCATAATACTTCCCGATGTAACTATTGTAGGGAAGGCCTCATTTAAAGTTCTTGAAATCACTTTCTTTCTGTCTGAAATCTCTTCTCTTAGAGCAAGATATCTGCTTGTGATAACAATTGCATAATCAATTGTCGCTCCCATCTGTATTGAACTTACTATCAAATAACTTAAGAAGAACATATTCTCACCCGTCAGATACGGCAAACTGAAGTTTATCCAGATACTTCCCTGTATGGTAAGTACCAATATAAAAGGCAATGCTGCATTTTGGAATGTAAAAAGTAATATAACACCAACCAAAAGTGCTGTTACAATACTGATTCTTAAATTGTCACCTCCAAATGATTTGCTGATATCATAGTCACTTGAGCTGTCACCGACCACATATGCTTCATCATAATATTTCTTTGCTATTTCTTGCACATTATCAATATTGGTAAAGGTATCTTCACCTTCAAGAGGCTTATCCCATATAAGTAAAATTCTTGAATACTTCTCACTTTCCAGCTGTTTTCTTGCATCTGTTATACTCTTATGTATATCTACTATATCGCTGATAGTATCCTCATCTATATCAAGACCTCCTTCTTCAATTTGGTCATATAAAAAGTCCACCATATTTATTATAGGTATTTTATAGCTGTCAATACTATTCATAAATGCACCATACTGCTCATTCTTTAATGCATAGAATCTGTATGCCGCCTTTACAAGATCCACATCCACATCTGCAACCTCAGCCAGTTCCCTTGGATTCAAACTGTCTGTAAGTACATATTCGCCGTTATTACCTACTTCAATATTTGCAAGTCCTGTAACACTCTTTACTCCCTGAATATTTGAAACTTCTTTAAGCAGTGCGGCCTCTCGCAAATAGTCCTCTTTCGGAATAACTATCGCCATTATATTGCTTCTTCCAAACTGCTCCTCTATCTTTTCCTTCGCCTCAAGATATTCCGTCTTCTTATCAGACTCTATGGAATTTACATCAAATATATATCCGGTTTTACTTGAAAGTATAACTCCACCGACTGTAATAACTATAAACAAAGGAAGTATAATTCTTTTTAACTTTAAAATTCCGCTTCCAAATACTTCTATATTCGGTACGAAATTTTTATGCATTGATTTTTCAATCTGTTTTTCAAACATCATTATAAGTGCAGGCATAAATGCAAATACTGCCAGCATACTGAATATAATTGACTTAAGTAAAACTCTTCCAAGGTCCATACCTATCTGAAACTGCATTGTCATAAGTGCCACCATACCGGCCATAGTGGTAAGAGAGCTTGATGATATCTCAGGTATAGCCTTTGCAAGTGCTTTTATAAGAGCATGCTTCGGCTTATAATATCTTCTTTCCTCCATAAATCTGTGGAAAAGTATTATTGCATAGTCAATCGCGAGCGCCAACTGCAATACCACACCTACAGCCTTTGTTACAAACGAGATTCTTCCGAATATAAAATTTGTACCTATATTCAGTACTATCGCTATTCCGAATGTAAGCATGAAAATCAATATTTCCATATATGTTTGTGAAGTGAACAATAATACTGCAATTATTATGATTATTACAAGGACAAATATAACCTTCATATCCTTGTTCAAATCTTTGGCATCATCCTTATCAATGGTTGTATATACAACATTGTCATAGGGTGAAACCAAATCCCTTACCTTGACTATTGCATCCTGAACTAATTTTGAGCTTTCAACATCGTCAAAGCTTATTGTATACAGAGCGGAAAAATTTTTATAATAATCTTCTATATCCTTATTTTCATAATCCTTATCAGATTTATCATAAAAGTCCACTCTTGAAACTCCCTTGATATCCTCAATTTCTTTTGATACTTCAAGGGCTCTGTCATAATCAACATTATAAATCATTACTTTTGCCGTTCCGAAAGTCGTAAAGCTCTCATCCATAATATCAAGCCCCTGCTTTGTCTCGGAGGACTCCGGTAAATAATCTGATAATTTATCACTGACCTTCACCCATGATGAACTGAACACTCCGAATACTGCGGCAAGAATAAAAAATACAAGAAAAGCTTTTCTCTTATTCACTATAAATGAAGCAATCTTTTCAAACATCTTTCTCTCTCCTATTCTTTATACTTATGTATATTTTTAGACATGTGACTATTATTCTGGTATTATAGTATATTCGAAAGCATTTTTCAACACCTGTTTATTATTTTTTAAACAAAAAAGTTGGGATCCATATCGAATCCCAACAAAAATTATTCTTTATTATTTTTTCTTTTTATTTGTATAATATGTGTCATCCATCGGTAATTTCGGTCTTAATTTGCCGTCTCTCTTATAGTACGCATTCTGTACTGCAGGTGCGGTAGGAATTGTTGCAATCTCACCGATACCCTTTGAACCGTATGCCACTCCAAGAAGTTCTTCCTTCTCAACATATATCGCCTCAATCTCAGGTATATCTGTAGCTCTCATAAGACCAAGTGTACCAAATTTTGACTTAGGTACACAATCCTGTAACTTAAAGTCCTCAGTAAGTGCATATCCGAGTGACATAAGCACTCCACCCTCTATCTGACCCTGGATGGAAATAGGGTTTACAACCTTTCCTGAGTCATGAGCCGCATAAACCTTCTTAACCTTACCGTCATCATCAAGTACAACAAGATGTGTTGCAAATCCGTATGCAACGTGAGATTTAGGGAACGGTACGTCTGCTCCAAGCTTATCTGTAGGCTCAAAGTATTCTGCATAGTAGTCCTTGCCGTTAAGCTTATTTAAATCTCCGCCTGCAGCATCCAGATCCTTTTTAAGTTCAAGTGAAACCCTTCTTATAGCCTCACCGCTTATAAGAGTCTGTCTTGATCCTGAAGTAGTACCTGAGTCAGGGTCAAGTTCAGAGTTACATCCCATATTTTTAAACTTAGACTTAGGCAAGTTCAAAGTTTCCGCCGCCATCTGTATAAATATTGTTGCACAACCCTGACCGATATCTGAAGCACCACAGTATATCTCTATAACACCGTCATTAACAACAAGTTTTGCACGTCCTGTATCAGGAAGTCCTACACCTACGCCGGCATTCTTCATAGCACATGCCAAACCTACATTAGGATAGTTTGCTTCATAAGCATCTTTTACAGCTTCCAAAGTCTCTTTAAGAGCTGTTGAACAGTCTGCTATCTGTCCGTTAGGCAATACCTTACCCGGTTCGATAGCATTTCTGTATCTGATTTCCCAAGGTGATATTCCAACCTTTTCTGCAAGCAAATCTATAATGGACTCAAGTGCAAACTCACTCTGGCACACTCCGAATCCTCTGAACGCACCTGCAGGAGGATTGTTTGTATAGTATCCATATCCTCTAATGTCATGATTCTGATAGCAATAAGGTCCTACAGCATGAGTACATGCACGCTCAAGTACAGGTCCGCAAAGAGATGCATATGCTCCTGTATCAAAATAGATATCACAGTCAAGTCCTGTAAATATACCGTTTTCATCACATCCCAGAGTAAATGTACCATGCATAGCATGACGCTTCGGATGGAATGCAAGTGACTCGTCTCTGCTAAACTTAGCCTTTACGGTTCTTCCAAGCTTATATGCACAAAGTGCCGCTATATGCTGAACCGAAACGTCTTCTTTACCACCGAATCCGCCACCTACAAGCTTGTTCTCAACAACTATCCTTTCAGGATCCCAGCCGAACATTATAGCAATCTCTTTTCTTGTATCGAATACACTTTGGTCTGTAGAGTAGATCTTTACACCGTCCTTATATGGAAGAGCGATTGCACACTCAGGCTCAAGGAATGCATGCTCTGTGAAAGGTGTATCAAATGTCTCTGTAATTGTATACTTTGAATTTGCAATCGCTTCCTTTGCATCACCTCTTTTAACATGTCTTGACTGACAAAGATTACCGTTTGGATGAATCTTAGGTGCATTCTCCGCCTTAGCCTCATCTATATTTCTTACAGGCTCAAGTACCTCATATTCCACTTTAACCAGAGTCTTAGCCTTCTTTAATATTTCTTCACTCTCCGCCACAACAAGACACAATGCGTCGCCAACAAATCTGGTAACTTCACCCTTTGGAATCATAACGTCCCAATCCTGCTGGATGTGTCCAACCTTATTATTCGGTACATCCTCGGAAGTATATATTGCAACCACACCTTCAAGCGCTAAAGCCTCTGAAACATCTATATCAAGTATTCTTGCTCTTGGATACTTTGTTCTTACTGCCGATACGTGGAGCATATTTTCAAGTTCCACATCATCAACATACTCACCGATACCGAGAACCTTATCTCTTACATCAATTCTGAAGGCATTTGATCCTACACCGAAGTCATCACCCTTTTCAAGCTCTTCATCAATCTTCTTATCGCCTCTAAGTATCTGAGCGGCAAGGTCGATACCCTCAATAATCTTCTTATATCCTGTACATCTGCAGATATTTCCCTTTATCGCCTCTTTAATTTCGTCTTCTGTAGGATTAGGATTTCTGTCAATAAGAGCTTTACCTGACATTACCATACCCGGAATACAGAATCCGCACTGTACAGCACCTTTTGATCCGAATGCATATACAAATGCCTCTTTTTCAAAGTCACTTAATCCCTCAACTGAAACAATGTTCATTCCCTGTGCTCTTTTTGTAGTCATAACACAGGCTCTGGTAGCTTTTCCGTCAATTATAATAGTACAAGTACCGCAAGCTCCCTGACTACATCCGTCTTTTATAGATTTGAGCTTTAAATCGTCACGTAAAAATCTTAAAAGTGACACTTCTTTTTCAGTTTCAACCAATTTACCGTTAACTGTAAAACTGTACATCAAAATTCCCTCCACGATGTATTTATATGCCATTAAATACGTTGCTGATTTTTCTTTTTAAAATCGCGGCATATATGATTGTTTGTAAATTTCCTTCGGCTTTATAACATTTAATTTCAGATTTTTGAACTTAAGATATAAATGTTATTTTTACCAAAAAAATTTTTAGATATATCTTCCTTAAAGAAAATATCCCGTAATCTTATTCACATTTTTCAACAATGTATTGTCGACATTATAGCATATTTTTTGGAATAAATAAACTTCTTTTTATTTATGTATTCGATAATAAGCAACATTTTGCATTATTTTCTTAATGTTTGGCTTGGTGATATACCAAAATATTTTTTATAAAGTCTACTGAAATAAAGCGGGTCACGATACCCCACATTTATAGCCGTTTCAGTAACGGATACCCCCGACAACAGTAGATTTACAGCCTTTCTGAGGCGTAATCTTATAAGATAATCTATAGGTCTTATATGATAAATCTTATTAAATGTATACGAAAAATGAGCCTTGTTCATACCTGCAATATCGGCCAGATCTTCAAGCATCAAATTTTTATTATAGGATTTTTCCATAAATTCCACGGCATTTTCTATCTGTAATATTTCCCGATTTATCATAGAATAGCCGAATGAACTTAGAATAAGTTGTTGTGCAATAATACTGTTGTGCACCTGATCGTCAAAACTTGCTCTCTCTACACTTGCTTTTAATTTAGACAACAATTCTTTTGAAATATCCTGACCAAAACCGGATATTTTATATACCGAGTTCATAATATCACTATAACCATGCCATGGAACTTCCGGATCGTAATATATATTTAAATGTATAAAAGGCTCATCTGTAATTACATCAAAAGTTATTTTTCTGTTTTTTGCACCGTGAATAACTACGTCAGGCGTAGCTGTAAAACTTTTATCATTAAAATTAATATCCGCTCCGCCTTCCAATGTATATATGAAAGCACTGTGAGTAGTATCATAAGAAATATGCTCTCCCTTGTTTTTTTCCTGTAGAGAAACTCCTGTAATCAGATACTTTCTGCTGCTGTATTCTCTTTGACAATCCAATAAAAACTCTTTTTCCTTCACAAGCCCTCCTTTTATGGACTATATTTTTAATAATAGTCCATATCTTTATATTATTCTATATTCAAATTTTAAAAATATCAATTATAATATCATTGTTAGGTATCACTAACTATATAATATGAAAGGTTTTATAAATATATTTATGTCAAAGAGTAAAAAAGACTTTAAGTTTATACTGCTGCTTATGGTGCTGTGTATATTTCTCCTGTTCTCTATGCTCGCAGGAATTTCACTTGGTGCGGTAAGAATAGGCTTAAAAGATACTTTTAATATAATTTCGAACAGTATATCAAGTAGTGAGAGTATAAGTGCTTTCTCAAAATCTACAGTTGCCATTGTGTTGAATATGAGGGTTCCCAGAGTAATAATGGGGCTTTTTGTAGGAGCAGGATTGGCACTTTGCGGAACAATAATGCAAACCACCGTCAATAATCCCATTTCAGAGCCGTATATACTTGGAATTTCCGCCGGTGCTACGTTTGGAGCCACTTTGTTTATTATACTCGGTTTAAAATCTTTGACCGGAACCGGTGCATTTTTCGGCTCCGTCATTTCAACCGGAATAGTACTTTTTATAGCATCTCTCGGTAAAAAGATTACTACAACAAGTCTTATACTTTCAGGTGCCGTTGTAAATGCTCTATTTAGCGCATTTTCCAACTTTATAATTTCAATAGGTGCCAATTCAGACAGCATGATGACAATAAAATTCTGGACTATGGGTTCGCTTGCAAGTGCTTCATGGAAAGATATAGACCTGCCTTTATTTATTATTCCCGCATCCTTTATATTCTTTATAACACAGTACAGAGTTTTAAATACGATGCTTATGGGTGATGAGGTTGCTGTCACTTTGGGAATAAATTTACATAGATACAGGTTTATATATATGATTTTTATATCTATGATAACAGGAATTTTAGTCTCAAAATGCGGAATAATAGGTTTTGTAGGTTTGATAACACCTCATATATCAAGGATTCTTGTAGGTACCGACCATAAAAAAATCATACCGCTTTCAGCAATTCTCGGTAGTCTTTTTATACTTTGGTCGGATATACTTGCAAGATGTCTTATCGATAAAGCCGAGTTGCCTATAGGAATATTTACATCTTTAGTAGGCGGTCCTTTCTTTATTTATATTGTTATACAAAATCAGAGAAAGGGGCAAAGATAATGAATTTAATTTGTAATAATATATCATACTCCATAAAGGATAAAACAATATTGCATAATGTCTCTATAGATGTTAAAGGAAATAAATTCTATTCAATACTCGGACCGAACGGATGCGGTAAAACAACTCTTCTAAAAACCATATACAGAATTTTAAAACCTTCCTTTGGTGAAATTTTATTAAACAATAAAAATATGGAAGATATACGTTTGAAAGATTCAGCAAAAGAAATGGCTGTCGTTGCACAGTTCAATGAAATAAATTTTGATTGCAATGTAGAAGATATGGTAATGCTTGGCAGAACACCTCATATAGGATTTATGCAGACTGAAAAACAGATTGATTATGATATTGTAAAGGATGCATTGAGAAAGGTGGGCATGCTTGATAAATCCGAGCGCTCCTACCTCTCCTTATCAGGTGGTGAAAAGCAACGTGTAGCACTTGCACGTGCCATTGCACAAAAACCGAGTCTCTTACTTCTTGACGAACCTACAAACCATCTTGACATAAAATATAAAATCGAAATTTTGCAAATTATAAAAGATTTGAATATAAATGTGCTTGCCGTACTCCATGATATACAGCTTGCATGTAAATATTCAGATTACATATATCTTATGAAGGGAGGTGAGATAAAGTACGAAGGAAATCCGAAATCAACTATAACCAAAGAATCTATGAAAGATGTATATGATATCGATTGTAAAATATCATGGGCTGATGACAATCAAGCCTTGATAGAATATATTTAATATGAAAGGAATTAAAATGAAAAAAATATTTAATATAGCTCTAAGCACATGTATTTCTCTTGCACTTGTAGGATGTGCAACAGCCTCAAACAATAATTCTGCAAGCAGTACCGTAGCCGAAACAAGCTCAGCTGTAGCGGAGAGCACTTCCGTATCTGAAAGTTCAACCGCGGATGAAAAGAAGTCTTCTGAAACTGTTTATCCTGTCAGCATTACAACTTATGATGCTGACGGTAAAGAAATCACTCAGGTATTTGAAAAATCTCCTGAGCGAATAATAACCAATAATCTCTCATCTACAGAAATACTTATTGACCTAGGATTACAGGATAAAATTGTAGGTATGTTAAATCCGGATAATGAAGTTACAGGTGATTATGCTGATGCAATTGCCGCAATCCCTCATATCGGTGATAAAAAGAGTGTATCAAAAGAGGTTGTTTTATCCAATAACCCTGATATTATAATAGGAAGAAATATGATGTTTTCAGATAAGTCTTTGGGAACAATTGACTCCTGGAATGAAAACTCTATACCTGTATACACTCAAAAAGCTTCTGTTTCCAATATGAAGCAGAGCCTTGAAAATGTTATTGAAGATATAAGAAATATAGGAATAATCTTCAATGTGCAGGAAAAAGCAAATGCATATGCTGACGAACTTGAAAAAAAGATCAACGCTGTGGCATCTTCAGACAAAAACTCAGGTGAATTAAAAAATGCCCTCATCATGTGTGCATACAATGACTCAACCTTCGGTGCTTACAAGTCTGCACTACAGGAAAGTATACTTAATACATTGGGATACACAAATGTTGCAACAGGAACTTCCGACTTGACACTTGAAAATCTTGTCACAATGGCACCTGAAGTAATCATCTATGTCACAAGCGACAGAAATAAAGAGATGGATACAAATGCTGTGGAACTTATGAAAAATAATACTGTTTTAAGTGATGTACCTGCTATAGCAAATGACAAAATCATGACTATTTCATATGATGAGTTTATGGACTACGGTGCATCTTCTGTTAAAGCACTGGAAGATATAAATACCTTCCTGAATAAATAAAATGTTTAAGGCTGAAATAAACTTGCCAAAAAATTATGATAAAACGAAGAGTTATCCGCTTATACTTTTAAATGACGGTGAAATATTTCGCTTAAATGCTTTAAAAGATAAGGCAATAATTATCGGACTGAAAGCCGTAAACAGATTGGACGCTTTTACACCTAAGCCTGCCAAAAATATAAGACCCGGTATACCCGATTTCGGCGGAAGTGCAGATAAATATCACAAACTGATTTTTGAAACTTTTTTGCCTGAAGTTTTGTCTGAATACAATATAGATTATGAAAGAATTGTCTATGGCGGATATTCTCTTGGCGGGCTGGCAGCAGTATATTCTCTTTCAACTATTGATATTCCGGCTATAGTGTTTTCACTTTGCGGTTCATTCTGGTATCCGGATTTTATAAAATACTGTAAAGATACAGATTTTAAAAATAAAAAAGCTTCCGTTTATTTGCTGAACGGAAAAAATGAGGGAGATAAACATAATAATATTTTAGAAAATGCTCCAAAGATTGCTGCAGATTTACACAGTATAATTAAAGAAAAGATTATGGATGTTACCTCTGTATTTGACAATTACGGACATCACGAAAATCTTGAAAGCAGATATAGTAATCTGTGCATATGGCTAAGTGAAAAACTTAAAGTTTAATACTAAAAAACAGTAAGCCGATTTTGCTTACTGTTTTTTTCATTACTATACTCTTTTTATTTCAAATCTGAATGACTCGTACTCTTCTTTAATTCTTGGAATTAAAACTCCACCCTTCATCCAAACTTTTCCTCGCCTCTTTTCACCTGCTATCTCATAATAAGCATTGTCTTCAAGGCCTCTCGGATAAATATAAATATTTGATTCATTCGCCTCTACAGCCTGTACCACCGCACTTAAAAGACCGAATGATTTATCCTTTGAAAGAACCTGCCAAGCAGTCACTCTTGATTTATCGTATGGACTTGTAATTCTGTAGTAATCGCCTTCATGTATAAGCTCATCATATTTCAGATAATCCTTAACCTGAGACTTCACCTGCTCCTGCTCTTTTTCAGATACCTTGTTTAAATCAAGCTCATATCCGAAAGTGCCTCCCATGGCTACGGTAGCTCTTGTTTCAAAAGGTGTTTTCCTTGTAGTTTGATGATTAGGTGATGCGGATACATGTGCACCTGCACTTCCGATAGGGTATGCAAATGAACTTCCATACTGTATTTTCAATCTTTCAACAGCGTCGGTATCATCACTTAACCAGATTTGAGGATAGTAGTAAAGCATACCGAGATCATATCTTCCGCCGCCGCCTGAACAGCCCTCAAACATAATATTCGGATACTTCTTTGTAAGTTCACCAAGTAAGTCATAAAGGCCGAGAACATATCTGTAATGGAACTCTCCCATACTCTTTGCGGAAAGATTAGCAGAATATACCGCAGACAAGCTTCTGTTCATATCCCATTTGATATACTCGATATTTGCATTGTCAAGTATTTTCACCATCATATCTTTAATATATTCTCTGACATCTTTCCTGGTAAAATCAAGTACATACTGGCTTCTTGCCTTTACACCCTTTCTGTTTGGCACTCTAATCATAAAATCAGGATGCTCTCTGTAAAGTCTTGAATCCTCATTTATCATCTCAGGCTCAAACCAGATACCGAATTTCATATCTATTGCATTGATACGATCAACCAATTCCTTTAATGATGAACCGAGTTTCTCCTCGTTTACATACCAGTCACCGAGCCCTCTAAGATCATCATATCTTTCTCCGAACCATCCGTCATCCATAACCAAAAGCTCTATTCCAAGGCTCTTTGCCTTTGATGCGATATCGAAGATCTTGTCTGCATTAAAGTCAAAATATGTAGCTTCCCAGTTATTTATAAGTATCGGTCTGTGCTTATGTACAAATTCTCCCTGCTGAAGATTTTGTCTTACGGCATCATGGAATGAATGTGTCATTTTCTCAAAGCCTGCATTTGAATATGTAAATGCAACCTCAGGAAGTACAAGTTCTTCACCTGCATTCAATATATATTCAAACTGCTCAGGATGAAGACCTACGACAAGCCTTGTCTGATTTACCTGATCTATTTCAGCTTCGATTATAAATGAACCGCTATATACAAATGCAACACCCACACATTCACCAAAAGTTTCTGTAGCATCCTTTTTTGCAAGGATTGCAAAAGGATTTTGCTGATGGCTTGAGGTACCTCTCTTGCTTTCAAGTACCATCTTTCCGTGTAACAGAGGACTTCTCTCAAACTCTCTTTCCATAGCATGCTTTCCATGGAAATGTATAAGATCAAAATCACCGTCCACCATATCTATACATGCTGAAAGTGCCTTTTCTATTTTAAGTTCATTTGCGGATGTATTTACTATTCTGACAGCTCTTGTAATAATATCATATTTTTCCAGTACACCGTATAAAAGCTCTACTCTTACTCCGCTTACCTTATCTATAAGGTTTACTTTAAGACTCTCACCCTCTTCCTCATTCCAAAAAAATGCAGGAAGTCCCGGCAAATCATATTTTCCCTTTTTGATTTCACATGAGTCATATTTTAATTCCACTACATTTGTACCGTCAGGATTTATTACCTGAATGCAGTCAACTCTGTAATCCCCGTTTCCAAAAGTAGGATATTCCTGTGGATATACATCCAAAGAATAGCTTCTATCCATTGTCTCATACGGATTTCCGCTAAAACCTCTGTCTATACTGCTGATTCTATAGGACATATCGTCACTGTCTTCTATTCTTTCACCATACCATGTATGGAAGAGATAACCTAAATCATCAAATTTCATTTGATATGATGTATTCTTTGTAGAAAGAGTAATTAAATTACCGTTTAATTTAATAGACATAAAAACCTCATTTGTTTTATAATTTTCCGCCTGATGTCGCTATACCTTCTACAAACTGCTTTTGGAATATCAGATATAGAATAATCATAGGTATACAGGCAAGTAGTGATGCTGCCATCAGCTGTGGATAGTTGTTTGTATACTGTCCCTGCATTTTGGCAAGTGCAGCGGAAAGCGGCATTACATTCTTATTTACAATCATTGGCCACATAAGATCCTTGTAAGCAAAAACAGCAGTGAAGATACCCAGTGCAATCATTCCCGAACGCACAAGCGGCATCATAATAAGCAAAAATGTCTGTCCGATATTGCATCCGTCTATTCTTGCAGCCTCTTCCAGATCTCTTGGAAGTGACATAAATGTCTGTCTCAGAAGGAATGTTCCAAAAGCCGATACAAGTCCCGGGAATATAAGGGCAAATATTGTATCAAGCATTCCAAGCTTACTTACCATAAGGTACTGAGGAATAATAAATATCTGACTTGGAACCATCATTTGGAAAAGTACCAGTCCGAAGCACACAGTTTTTCCCGGAAAATCAAGTCTTGCCAATGCATAACCTGCTATGGTGGATGTCATCACCGCAAAAAATACTCTTCCGACTATAAGCAATAATGTGTTCAGATATAATTTCATAAAGTCCATATTGTTGATGACTTCAGTGAAATTTGAAGTTATCCATTTTGCAGGAAATATAGTAAACGGATTCACAGATGTAGACTCTGTTACCGTTTTAAAAGCTGTAAGTGCCATCCATGCAAAGGGTACAATCATAGTTATGGATACCATGATAAGTATCACATGAATTAAAAGTTTATTTAATTTCATATCTCCTCCTAATTATAATGAACCCATTTTTTCTGTGCCAACATCTGTAATGCGGTGATAATAATGATAATTAACAATAAAATTACCACAACTGCAGCTCCCATTCCCTTATCCTGATTTCTGAAAGCATACTGATAGAATAAGAATACTAAAGACCGAGTCTTTGGCAGTGCAGGGTTATCTCTGTCCATTACCATGTATATAAGATCAAACACCATAAATCCGCCTATTACTCTGGTAATACTTACAAAGAATATAGTAGGTGAAAGTAAAGGTATTGTAATATTAAAAAACTGATGTATCCCGCTTGCACCGTCAAGGCTTGATGCCTCGTAGTAGTCACTTGGTATTTCCTGCAATCCGGAAATAAAAAGTATCATATTATAACCGATTATCGACCATATACCTATTATAGCAATAGAATATACAGCCAGATTAGGGTCTGATATCCAGTTTACTTTCAAATGGAAAATATTATTTATAAGACCGAACTCGGAATTGTAAAGCCATCTCCATACCATTGCCACTGCAGCAGGTGCAGCAACCATCGGAAGGAAGAAAACGGTACGATAAATACCTCTTCCCTTTATTTTTCCGTTTAAGAATACTGCCAGTACCAAAGCTATCGCTATTGAAAAAGGCACTTCAACTATAGCATATTTGAAGGTATTTATAATTGCCTGCCATATCTCAGTTCCTTGAAAAAGTTTTATATAATTTCCGAATCCTACAAATTTATTTCCTTTTCCAAAATCTCCTGTTTTGAAAAAGCTTTGATATATCGTTCTAAATGTAGGGTAAATATTGAGTACCAATAGTCCTAAGACTGTCGGAAACATAAAAGCCCATCCCCATCTTAGCTCACTCTTTTGTCTTGGTGTCATCCTACTTTTATTCATATATTCTCCTTATTACAAAGAGCCGCTACAAATGTAGCGGCTCCGGGTAAATGCATCAATTATTCCTGTGACAACAGTTCATTCATATCAGATGCGGCCTTCTTACATGCCTCATCTATACTTACCTTATTGCTCCAAGCCTCTACAAGATTTGCTGTGTTCTTGTTTTCCCAAACTACTGTCGCTCTTGAGTGTGGTCTGATTACAAGGTCACTGTCATTTAACATTGTCAAATATGGCTCAAGGTTAAACTTATCTGTATTGTTTTTCCACAAATCAGATACACCCTCATATGCCGCCATTGTTACACCAAGCTTTGCCTGCTTCTCCTGATTATCCTTTGTTGAGAACCACTCGATAAGCTTCCATGCAGCCTCAGGATTCTTTGTACCGGCATTTGCAGCCCATCCGAGACCGTTATAAAGACTTACTCTCTTACCTGTAGTTGCATCCTTTGGAAGTACAGCTACATCACAGTTTGCAACAAGATACTCATTCTCTTTAAACGGAGCAACCATCCATGAGCCCTGTGGGAGCATAGCGATTTTACCTGACTGTAAGAGTACATCTGTACCTGTCTCAGACATTACGGTAGCATCAGGCATAGCATCTTTTCTGAGCTTATCAACAAACTCCATTGCCTTTATAGTATTAGGGTCATCCATTCCCGATTTTTTCTTATCATCTGAAATAACCTTACCACCCATTGAATATACTATATTGTACCATCCGTCCTGGTTGTTTGAAGGATTCATAGCTGTACCGAACTGGCTTCCGTCAGGCTTTGTGAGCTTTACAGCCGCATCATAGTAATCATCCCATGTCCAGTTTTCATCAGGATATGCAAGACCTGCCTCATCAAACATAGTCTTATTGTACCAAAGTGCTATTGTATCCACATCCTTTGGTATAGCATATGTCTTACCGTCATTTACGTATAACTCCTTAACATCTTCAGGGAATTTATCCATCTCAATCTTATCGCTTGCCTTGATTTTGTCTGTAAGATCCATAAGGATATCATTTTCCATATATTTTTGTGACTCATTTGAGTGCATCCAGAATACATCCGGCATATCTCCGCCTGAAGCACCCGCCTCAAGTAATGTCCAATATGCGTCCCATGAGATTACCTGAAGATCTACCTGATATCCTGTTTCTGCAGTAAAATCATTTATGATTTCCTGTAATCCCGGCTTCTGTCCGTTATCCCATATAGCAACTGTAATCTTTCCGCCGTCAGCGCTATTTTGTGAGCTGTCTGCCGCTGCAGATGATTTATCAGCTCCACCTGATGATCCGCCACAAGCTGCCAAAGATAATACCATCATTGATGATAATGCTAAACCAAGTAATTTTTTCTTAATCATTTTAAGTCCTCCCTTAAATTTCATGGTCTTATAATAATATAATTATTTTTGTCATGCATTTCAAAATGTTATATAAATTTGTCGATTTGTAATTGATTTCAAGTTCTTTGTTTATTATTATCCGTTTAAACTACATTTATACGTGGTTTTAACTTTTATACCATATTCAATGATTGTTATTTTGTAAACTAACTATAAAGTTGAATGCACTTACACAGATTTATTATTGCAATTAAAACTTGAACAAAATAAAATATATCTCATTAATGTATTTTAAATATGTATTTATATTAAAATGGAGAATTATGGAAGGTATAAATTTTAAACTGTTTAACGATCAGACATTCTCTGATTGCTTTATAAATTTTGCGGGCCATGAGGAATGTAGTCCCGGGCATAGATTCGGACCGGCTATAAGACCCTGCTATATAATTCATTTTATATTAAGCGGTAAAGGAAAGTTTTTTTGCTCAAATGTAGAATATGATTTGTGTGAGAATCAAGCTTTTTTAATAGAGCCCAGCGCAATGACTTTTTATCAGGCTGATTTTGAAGATCCTTGGCATTATCTTTGGATTGCATTTAAAGGCGATAAAGCCGTAGAAATAATGAACCGTATCGGTATAAGTTCTGATAACCCGGTTTTAACCGGTGATAGAGAAAAAATAATAGCTATTACCGAGGCGATACTTGATACAGATTCAAGCGGATTTAAAGAGGAATTAAAAAGACAGTCACTTTTATATGATTTTTTAAGCACTATATGTCCCGATACAATGTATTCTGAATCTTTAAGTCAATCGACAGAGCTTAGGAATAATAATTATCTTGTAAGAGCCATAGAATTTATTCAGAATAATTTCTACAATCAAATAGGTGTTAGTGATGTTTCCTCTCATTTAGGTATAAGCAGAAATTATCTTTTTACACTTTTTAAAAATACAATGGGACATTCACCATCTGAATACCTGACATATTGCAGACTTAACAGAGCCTGCCATATGCTTGATGACTCCGCTCTGTCTGTAGAAAATGTCGCATATTCTTGCGGCTATGACTCCCTATCTGTTTTTTCAAAGGCCTTCAAACATAAATACGGTCTGACACCTTCAGCATACAGAAAATTAAAGTATGAAAATGATAAAATGTCGGATATTGAGTTTAACAGATTTATAAAAAATATGGATAAAAAAACAATATGAAAATAGCCCGGACTTTTAAATCCGGGCTATCTTTTTATCTATATAAATTATCCTAACTGATTTAATCTGCTGATAAGTTCATTTACATCGATACCGTGTACCATAGCAGCCTCTGCAAGTGACTCCATCTGTGATGAAGGACATCCGAGGCAGTGCATACCGATATCCATAAGAACGCTTGCTGCAGCTGGGTTCTCTGAGAGTACCTCACCGATAAGCATATCAGGGCTGTACTTTCCGTCAGCAACTTCCTTCTCAACCTTTCCGAAGAAAAGCTCGATATCATCCTCAACTGTTCCGATACCTGCAATACCGAAGTTCTCAACCAATACCTTAGCTACATTTGGTGAAAGGAATCCCGGAAGTGTAGGTCCGAGGTGAATATTCTTTACACCTAAGTATAAAAGTGCAAGTAAAACGATAACAGCCTTCTGCTCATACCATGCAATATTGAACTCAAGCGGAAGATCATTGATATCATCAAGTCCGAATACTTCCTTAAGCTTAAGTGCGATAACTGCCAATGAGTAAGAGTCATTACACTGACCTGCATCAAGAACTCTTGGAATACCACCGATATCTCCAAGGTCAAGCTTATTGTACTTGTACTTAGCACATCCTGCTGTAAGAATAACGGCATCCTTTGGAAGAGCCTTTGCAAAATCTGTGTAGTAGTTTCTTGCCTTTGAACGACCGTCACAACCTGCCATTACAACGAACTTTGAAATAGCACCTGATTTAACAGCATCTACTACCTTATCTGCAAGTGCAAGAACCTGTGCATGCGCAAAACCGCCTACGATATTTCCGCTCTCGATCTCTGTTGGAGGTGCACACTTCTTAGCCTGCTCTATGATCTCTGAGAAATCCTTCTCCTCACCGATATCACCTGCGATGTGCTTACATCCCGGATAACCTGCTGAACCAGTTGTATAAAGTCTGTCAATATAACTTGCCTTAGGTGGTACGATACAGTTTGTAGTCATAAGGATCGGTCCGTTAAAGCTCTCGAACTCTTCTTTCTGCTTCCACCATGCATTACCGTAGTTACCCTTAAGATTTGAATACTTCTTAAGCTCAGGATAATACTGACCTGCAAGCATCTCTGAGTGAGTATAAACATCTACTCCTGTTCCCTGTGTCTGCTTTAAGAGCATCTCAAGATCTCTTAAATCATGTCCTGAAACAAGGATACCCGGGTTTGTTCCTACACCGATATCAACTGTTGTAATCTCAGGGTTGCCGTAAGCTGTTGTGTTTGCCTTATCAAGTAAAGCCATTCCGTTTACACCGTACTTACCTGTCTCAAGTGTAAGTGCTACTAAATCATCCGCACTCAAGCTGTCATCAAGTGTTGCAGCCAATGCTCTCTGTAAGAATGCATCTACCTCACCGTCATCCTGTAAAAGTGCATTTGCATGCTTTGAATATGCTGAAAGTCCCTTAAGACCGTATATAATAAGCTCTCTAAGGCTTCTGATGTCCTCGTTTTCTGTTGCAAGCACACCTACTGTAGCAGCCTTTGTAAGATACTCACTCTCATCATATGACTCCCAAAGAGCCGCCTCAGGAAGATTATCCTTATTTGAGAGTTCATTTAAAAGTTCCTTCTTAGCATCAAGAGTCTTCTTGATTCTTGCAATAATAGCATCATTGTCAAAGTTGGCATTTGTAATTGTGATGAAAAGGTTTAAGGTAACAAGGTGATTTATTTCCTTGCTTATTTCTTTTCCTTCTGCACGAAGTCTTGTTGTAACTGCTGATATACCCTTACTTACATATATAAGTAAATCCTGCATATTTGCAACTTCCGGCTTCTTACCACATACACCTACCTGTGTACAACCTGTGTTACCTGCTGTCTCCTGACACTGATAACAAAACATTTTGTTTTCCATTTCTACCTCCTCTTACTATGACTGTTCTACAGTCTATGAGCAATCTGTCCTACAGATTTAAGTTTATTTTTCTTTTGCATCTTGTGCATGAGTGTATAATAACAGAAAGAAAATCTAAAAACTGTAACTTTGGTTACTGAGCAATGTTTTTTTTTAAAGACTTTTCAGTCCCTCCAGATTTTTTACTATAAGGTCTTTTCTCACAACCTTTATATAACCGTCTTCCTGCATTTTCATAAGTTCTCTTGAGAGTGAAGGTCTTGCGGCATTTAAAAAGTCCGCAAACTCTTCTCTACTCATCTTTAAAGTAACTCTGTCTCTGTCATTCATATTCTGCAATATAAATCTGGCAATCTTCTGCTTTAATGTTGAGCATGAGAGTACCTGTAATCTGTTATTTAAATAGTATGTCCTCTCCGCAAATATTGTAAGCAGATTTGAGAGCATTTTATTTTGAAGTGCTGAAGGCTTATCTCCAAGTCTTGTAAGATACTCTTTCGGTATCTCCAAAATCTTACTTGGTGAACTTGCACATGCATAATTTGCATACTCATCATGATTTAAAAACAAAAAAACCTCTCCGAAAAGCTCTCCGGGGTTTGAAAACATACCTAATATACTTCTTTTTCCGTTCACGGAGTCATTTCCTACAGATACACTACCCTCAACCAACATGGTAATGTATCTTGGTTTGTCTCCCTGATTGAAAATCATCTCACCTTTTCTAAAACCGAGGATATCGGCCCTTGCCTCTTTTAAGCAAAGCTCTATCTCCTCTTCAGTCATTCCCCTAAAGAGTGGGGACTCTGTGTAATTTCCTGACATATATCTCCTTCAAGCGTCATACCCGCACGCAGTCTTTTTCTAGATTCTTGCATAATTCCGTCAATATAGTTCAGTTGCACCAAAACTTCCTTTTCTTCTGCCGTTGTTTCAATTATCTTATCAATTCCACCGTTTTTGATAACAATTCTCTTATCCGCCATCAATGCCAAAAGAGGATCATGTGTAGCCATAAGGACTATTTTATCCTGGGATATTAAAAGGTCTAAAGCCTTTTTTCTGTCTATTCCGGCATTTTCAATCTCGTCTATCAAAACTATCGGTGAAGAACTTAGCACCGCTGTATCGGCAATCATCAAAGCTCTGGACTGGCCTCCACTCAGAGCTGTTACTGCCGTTTCAGGTGCAAAATTTTCTCCGGCAAGTTTATTTGCTTCATAAAGGATCTTCTCAACTACGGTCTCAATATCTTCGACCATTCTGCTCTCCGCATGCATGGTTATAAATTCACGGGCAGTAAGATCCATAACAAAGTTCATATTTTGTGATAGCTGTGCAACCAATTTATTATTTGTAGAATAACGCCATTTCGGATCCGGTTTTTTACCATTTATATATATGGTTCTACCGGTAGGGGTATCATTTTGTGCTGCCCATTCTATGTCAGCCAACAATCTACTCTTTCCGGATCCTGTAGGTCCAACTATAGACACAATTTGTGAAGAAAAAATGTCAAATTTTTCACAATTTTCTCTTTCTCCACTTTTGTTATGTCCCGGAAAAATAGTTAAACTTTCTATTTTTTCTTTGTTATCACCAAGGAATTGTAGCATTTGCTTGATGAATGTGTCAAGCTGGATTTTTAATTCTACCTTATTTATTGCTGTTTCTTCAAGTTCTTCTTCGGTAAATCCATCCAAAAATTCAGAAAAAGTTGCATCCAAACTTTCAGTGATATCAAAACCTGCGCTCTCAAAGAAATCTGCAGCAAAAGGATATTTTTCCAGTAAATCTTTTAATTTCATTTCACTCATTTATTTGCCTCCCATTGCATCTTCTTGGTATTACCTAATTGGTAATCTTCTCCTATTCTGGTTTCTCCCAGACAATACGAGCACATTGCCGAAGGCATTGCAAACCTGAGCTTCATTCCCTGTACCGACTCAATATTTACTTCATTGTCATATATTAATGTAGACAACTCGAATGCGCCCTGACCGCTGAGTCCGTTTACATTCATTACCATGGCTCTCGGATTTACCGCACTTACTCTACCGCTGAATACTTCTCTCTCCGCCTGACTTACTATATCGCCCTTTGTTATGACTACGATATCCGCCGCCTTTAGCATAGGTCCTATTTTTTTAGGTGTATTTATACCTGAGAGATTGTCTATTACACATACACCTTTTATATCTGTAATATAAGGTGAACAACGATTACAAAGTCCTGCCGACTCCGTAATAAGCAGATCCAGACCTTGTTCTCTTCCCCATTTCACAACGTCTTCGATATTTGATGCAAAGAAATGATCGGGACAAAGTCCTCCCGAAAGTCCTTTCTTTACAGGAATGTTTGCCTTTTCATATATGATATCGTCATCGGTATATAAACAGTCAAACTTTACAACTCCCGCCTTTATACCTCTATCCTTCATTGCTTCAATAGTTTTTAAAATAACAGAGGTCTTTCCCGACGAAGGAGGGCCTGAAAATATAACTAAATTCATATATTAATCTCTCCTTATTCTGTCTGACCGTAAAACCATTTTTCAGTATTTGAAAGGATCTCTCCGATATCATTTGAATGAATAAAATCCCATCCTGCCCAAAGGAAGTTTTGATCATCTGCAAGTTTATTATCATATTCAGGGTTTGTCTGTGGGAATTTACCGTCTGCACCCAATATATCCGCCACTTCTTTTGATAACAGAAAATCTATTAAAGGCTTACTGTTTTCATAATTTTTCTTTCTTGTCAAAAGGAATACAGGACTTATTATAGCTCCGTCCTTTGGCCAAACCACTGTAAGGTTTGAATTTTCCTTTATGGTCTTTGAGAAGAAATAAGGCATAATACTTACTGCAGGTGCATTGAAATCTTTTCTTCCTCCGGTCTTTACCATCTGTGCCGGATGCATAGACTTTAAAAGACCTCTTCCAAGTGCTTCTATGGCTTCCTTACCATAATTTGAATATATTCCAAGCATAATTGCATTAAACATATCCAAATCCGAAGTAGGAAGTGCTATTGAGTTTTCAAACTCAGGCTTAAATAAATCTTCCCATGAAACAGGTAAACTTCTGTCTCCCAGTACATCCTTATTTACAATAAAAATTGCAGGAACAACGCCTATTATAGAATATTCTCCTTTCGGATCCTTTAAGGAAATCATTCCGTTATCTAGAGATTTATTTAATTTTCCCTGTCTATAGTCTACAAAAACACCCTTATCTCTAAACTTGCCCATCAATTTCTTATCAAAAAACAAATTAAATCCTGCCGACATATATACATCCGACAAATCGTCTTCCGTCTTTGCATTCATTATTTCTTCTTCAATAACTTCCATTCCCATACTTGCGGCATTCAGATTGTAGTTGATTTCATAGTCCTGACTTTCCACAAACTTTTCAAACTTTTCTATAAACTGCATTCTTACAGGACATGGCAATATTCCCTTTATAGAGGTCTTTGCATTTTCATCCTGATTTCTTACAATACCGTTATTATCAGACATTACAGTCTTTCTCTCAATGGCCTCTACAAGTTGCTTTTCAAATACCTCAACATTTATATTCTTACTCTTTAAAGCGGTTTCAAGACTGAGAAGTTTTCCCATTGATTTTCTCATCATATCATTCTTTAAATTCTCAAATCCTGCACCTGCCAATACTTCTATAAGCTCCGGGTACTTTTCTGTAACATCGTATACTTTATCTTTTATATCAAAGTATTTATTCATATAAACTCCTTTAACTGATTAAACAAAGCCGGATAAGTATGTCCCGGCTAATACTATAGGTAAATCATATTCTAGTTTGAGTACAACAAAAAATCTGTAACCGATGTTAAAACAAACAAGTATTTATTTTGTTTATTGTATACAAGATTCAACTTGACAGTCTAAAAAGTTGTTTTAGGAAATATATATTTTACAACAAATATGCGTTATAATAAAGCTTATATCAATATTTTTTTATTATTTGGGGGAATAAAATGAATAGAGAAAAGATTCCGGCTTTTTTTGCATTATTTACTGCTACATTTTTCTGGGCTTCAGCCTATATTTTTGTAAAACAGCTTTTAGAAGATGTGTCACCTTATATGATATTGTCTTTAAGATTTTCTTTTGCAGCAATAATACTTGTATTTATTTATAATAAAAAGCTATTGAAGATAAATTTTGAAATATTAAAAGCCGGTATAATAATGGGCATATTTCTTTTCGGAGAATTTTTTACATTTACAGTCGGCTTACAGTATACAACAACCTCACGCTCATCTTTACTTATTGCATCATATATTATACTCCTGCCCCTTGCATACCTTGTTATAATGAGAAAAAGACCCTCATTATCCGATATAATTGTTTCAGTTACCTGCATGATAGGCGTATTCTTTATTTTAGGTAATAATCTTGGAAGCTTTCATATCGGTGATATATATTGCATACTTTGTGCTGTTGACTATGCTTTGTATATTGTTATTTCATCTAAGTACTCAAAACTTTATGATTCCGGAATATTGAATGTATTGCAGGTTTCCACTACAGCCGTTCTTTCTATCCTGTCATTAGTTTTAATCGGAAATAACAGTTTTGCCTTAAATCTTTCAGACAGCTTTCAGTTAATATATCTTACCGTATTTTGTACAACCTTACCTTTCTTTTTAATACTGTACGGTATGAAACATGTATCCGCCACAACAAGCGGAGTATTGCTCTCTCTTGAAAGTGTGATGGCTGCTGTTATGGGAATAACACTTTTACACGAGTCTTTTACTCCGAATCTAATTATAGGTGGAGCAATTGTAATATTTTCATTTATACTGTCCGAAGTTTTACCTAAGATTCTTAAGAATTGAATCGGATATAATTTATTAAAGCAAAAAGGGCCGATAATCAGCCCTTTTATCTTTTGTACGCCCCAAACGGCAGTATCTTTACATTCTTAGAATTTTCAAATAATACTTTTCTTATTTTTTGTTTTCTGATTCTGTTTCCTATAAATACAGCTTTTGAATCCTCAGAAGATTCTGTTAAAAGAAGTGCATATCTGCCGCCTGCCACATCAAAAGTGATGTTTCCTGAATCTGTTGATATATTGCCCTTAGCCCTGACAATATCACCATATTCTCCCCTTATAATATTTTCCATAAAACATACAAAGCTTCCTATACCTGATGCCTTTACTTCAGATAAAGAAAATGTATCAAGCATATCCGATGTATCATCAGTTTTTTGTACAATCTTTTTACTTCCGTCCGGATAAGTGCAGAGAATCTCATCCCACCACTCCGTCCGGTACTCCGAATAATGTCTGTCCGTTACAACAGATTCCGGATCTATACTTTTAACCTCGTTTATCAGTGAAGCTCTTTCTCTCTCTGAAAGGTTTTCAGTCTTTGAAAGTATTACCTGACCTGCACTGCATATCTGATCTTTGAATATATCCGGAAATTCATTGCCGTAGCTTCTTATCCCCTCTATATCCAATATACATATCGGGGATAAGAGTCTTATTTTTTCATATTCTATCCTTTGCAGATTCTTGATTATATTTCCAAGCTTAGCCACACCTGTCGGCTCTACAACCAAATAGTCAGGAGAAATAGTATTTGCAATGGTTAAAACCGACTGTGCAAAATCCTGTTTTGTAGAACAGCATATGCATCCCTCCGTCAGTTCCCAGATATTTATAGTCGAATCTTGAAGCCTTTCACCGTCTACACCAAGATCTGAGTATTCATTTTCCAGAATGGCAAATTCCTTACCGGTCTTTTTTGAAAGAGCCTTTATAAATGTAGTTTTCCCGGCCCCTAAAAAACCGGATACAATCAAGATATCCATGGGATTAATCTTCTATCTTAACTACAGGCTTAATAAGATCTTCCGGCTTATCTCTCATCAAGAACAAAGCTTCTTCGATATGATCGAATCCGTTAAATACATGGCTGCTAAGAGGTGCAAGGTCAAGCTTACCTGCAGCTACCAATGAACCGAGCTTCTCCATACGAAGTCTACCACCCGGCATAAGACCTCCATTGATAAGTTTATGTCCCATTCCTACTCCCCACTCTACACGTGGAATAGCAATGCTCTCACCTTCACCAAGGTAGTTTACATTTCCGATTCTTCCGCCCGGCTTAAGACATTTAACAGCCTCTGCGAATGTATCTACAGTACCGCCTGCAATGATAATCTTATCAACTCCCTTACCTCCGGTCATATCAAGAACCTGCTTATCGATAGGTCCTTCTCTGTATCCGATGAATTCTGTTGCTCCGTAGAATTTAGCGGCATCACGGCAAACTTTTCTTGTTCCTACACCGATAATTCTTGAAGCACCACGAAGAGCCGCGCCTGCAACCGACATAAGACCTACAGGTCCGATTCCGATTACTAAAACTGAATCACCGTACTGAACATCTGCAAGCTCTGCACCATGAAAACCTGTAGGAACCATATCTGAAAGCATACATGCATCTACAGTATTTATACTCGACGGAAGTAAAGCAAGGTTTCCGTCAGCATCGTTTACATGGAAATACTCTGAGAATACACCGTCTTTGAAGTTTGAAAACTTCCATCCTGCAAGCATTCCGCCTGAGTGCATAGAAAATCCTGCCTGAGCCTCAAGTGAATTCCAGTCAGGTGTAATTGCAGGTACCAAAACTCTGTCACCCGGTTTAAAATCTTTTACCAATTCACCTACTTCTACAACCTCTGCACAACCTTCATGTCCCAATATCATGTTGTGACGCTCACCGATAGCACCTTCCCAAAGTGTATGTACGTCTGAAGTACATATAGCGAGTGCCAACGGTCTACATATAGCATCCATAGGACCGCATTTCGGTCTCTCCTTCTCAATCCATCCTGACTCACCGATCTTCAGCATTGCATAACCCTTCATATCATTTCCTCCTGGTATAATTGTTTTGTCCTTAGGTATTTGGGATATGATACCGTTTAAACTATCTCCCACTCCATTTATGTGGACATATTCTTGTTAAAGAATTAACTATATTATATCAAAAGTATACAATAAAATCAACAGATTTATATTATTATTTTTGTATTTCTATACTATTTTAGTATACATTACTTTGACACATTATTGACAGCATTTTATATAAGATCATAAAAAAGAGTGGATTAAAAATCAACCCACCCCAACATTTGACAAAGAACCATTAAAATAAACATAAAAAAAGCACAAATCCTTTATTATAAGGACTGTGCTAAATTTCAAACTGCCGCAGACCGGAATCGAACCGGTACGGGTATTTCTACCCACGGGATTTTAAGTCCCGGGCGTCTGCCTGTTCCGCCACTGCGGCATAAAAGCGACCCGAATCGGACTCGAACCGACGACCTCCGCCGTGACAGGGCGGCGCTCTAACCAACTGAGCCATCGGGCCATAATATTAAGATATAAATATCTCAGCTCCCTGAGTAGGACTTGAACCTACGACACTGCGGTTAACAGCCGCATGCTCTACCGACTGAGCTATCAAGGAATATTGCCCTTAGAAAACTAAGGGCAGTGGAGCTTCAGGGACTCGAACCCGGGACCGATCGGTTATGAGCCGATTGCTCTAACCAACTGAGCTAAAGCTCCCAATAAAGGCTTTCGCCAATGACCCCAACGAGATTTGAACTCGTGTTACCGCCGTGAAAGGGCGATGTCTTAACCGCTTGACCATGGGGCCGAATACTGTGATATTCTACTCTGTGAAGAATAAATTGTCAAGTATTTTTTTATAAAAGGGAATGCACCCTCAAAACTGCCTACCAAATTCCGAGCTATTATAAATTTTTTCCTATCTTTTGGTTAAACCCTCGACCTATTAGTAACCATCAACTCAATACATTACTGTACTTACATCTTGGCCCTATCTACCTCGTAGTCTTCAAGGGGTCTTACTGTTTTCACATGAGATATCCCATCTTGAGGGGGGCTTCACGCTTAGATGCCTTCAGCGTTTATCCCGTCCCGACATAGCTACCCTGCCATGGAGTTACTCTCCAACAGGTACACCAGCGGTCAGTCCGTCCCGGTCCTCTCGTACTAAGGACGGCTCCTCTCAAATATCTTACGCCCACGCCGGATAGGGACCGAACTGTCTCACGACGTTCTGAACCCAGCTCGCGTACCGCTTTAATGGGCGAACAGCCCAACCCTTGGGACCTGCTACAGCCCCAGGATGCGATGAGCCGACATCGAGGTGCCAAACCACTCCGTCGATGTGAACTCTTGGGAGTGATAAGCCTGTTATCCCCAGGGTAGCTTTTATCCGTTGAGCGATGGCAATCCCACTTTATGCCACCGGATCACTAAGTCCTACTTTCGTACCTGCTCCACCCGTCGGTGTCGCAGTCAAGCTCCC
>NZ_ALJL01000016.1 GCF_000287675.1 Lachnoanaerobaculum sp. ICM7 | reverse complement strand
GTTCAATAGTAGCAACTGATATGAATGTATCTGATATAGAAGCAACAAATGCCGCTTCATATACAGGCCAGTTCAACAAGACTCTTGAGAGTGGAAAGACATATGTATTCGGTTATACAACAATAGTCGGTGCATTTAAGGTAACAGTAAAAGATGCAAGAGATAACTCTATAGTAACAAGACTTACTCTTAGCAGTACAAATACAGTTAGTGATTTTGAATCACTTTATAGAAGCGCAATACAGTCAGACTATGTAGACAATGACGGTATTACATGGCATTACGAGGGATTAAGTAAGGACAGAGGAATGTATGATCCTTATGATCCGACTCTTCGTGTAACAGCGGATGAGACAATCTATGTTTACTATTCAAATGATAAGGCTGAGCGTAGAAAAGCTGAGGCTGATTTAAAGGCGGCTATTAAGAATGCAAACAATCAGTTAAATAGAATCAACGATCCTGTAAAGAGAGCAGCACTTCAGGCGGCTATTAATGCAGCACAGGCTGTAATTGACAGAATAAACAGAAAGTCATCTACACCTGAGCTAATAGCAGCTCTTCAGGCACTTAATGATGCAGTGGTTGATGCAGGCGGAAGAACACATGGTCGTGGCGGTCGTGGCGGTTCAGGCGGAGGCTCAGGCTCATCGGGAAGAAAGTCCGGCGGACAAACAGCAGGTCTTAGAGTAGGCTACGACGGTAACTGGGAGCTTACAAATCCTGTAGAAGCTACAGCAAATCCTGACAGCAGCAAGTGGGTATTCAACCTTGCAAATGGCGGAAGAGCTAAGGGTTGGGCATACTTAAGCTATACTTACGAAGGAAAGACAAAGTCTGAGTGGTATCACTTCGCTGAGGACGGCATCATGGATTCAGGATGGTTCTTAGACGGAAGTACATGGTATTATCTGTCAATGAATCATAACGGATTCTATGGTGAGATGATTAAGGGATGGCATCATGACGGACAGGATGGAAGATGGTATTACCTTGATCCTTCAAGCGGTGCTATGCATACAAACTGGAGCAAGATAGGAGGAGAGTATTACTTCTTGAATCCTACAGCACCTGCACAGACATGGTTCTTTGATAATGTAACAGGCAGATGGAATCATGGTAATGTGAACTCAAGACCTCTTGGTTCAATGTACCAGAATGAAACTACACCTGACGGTTATCATGTAAATGAAAGCGGAGCTTGGAGATAATATATAGTTTATAAAACTTGTGGATTTTTCAGTCCGAAATAAAAAAGGGGAGTCACACGAAAGTGTGGCTCCCTGTTTTTATAATAAAACAGCCACCCGAAGGTGGCCGGAATAATTTATTGATATTATTTATTTTGTTCCGAATATTCTGTCGCCGGCATCTCCAAGTCCGGGACAAATATAAGCGTCTGAATTAAGCTGTCTGTCAAGATGACCTACGTATATCTGTACATCAGGATGAGCCTCTTCAAGAGCTTTAAGTCCTTCAGGTGCGGCTATAATACACATGAATTTTATTTTCTTACCGCCATGCTTTTTGATCTGAGATATGGCATCGATAGCAGAACCGCCTGTTGCAAGCATAGGATCTGTAACAACTATTATTCTCTCCTCAATAGGGTTTGGAAGTTTACAATAATATTCTACAGGTGTATGAGTTTCTTCATCTCTGTAAAGACCTATATGTCCTACCTTTGATGCCGGCACAAGCTGTAAGATACCGTCAACCATACCGAGCCCTGCTCTAAGTATAGGTACTATTGCCATTTTTCTACCTGAAATCATTTCAGTCATACATTTTTCAAGTGGAGTTTCTACTTCAACTTCTTCTGTAGGAAGGTCGTTTAAGGCTTCATATCCCATCAACATTGCAATTTCACCTACAAGAGATCTGAATTCATTGGTTCCTGTGTTCTTATCACGAAGAATTGATATTTTGTGTTGAACCAACGGATGCTTATTAATATAAACTTTTGACATTTTACACCTCAATCTAAAATTTGCTTCCCTTATTATAGAGCAAATAAATACATAAGTACATAGAAAAAATTATTTAGTGCTTGGAGAATATTTTACAAGTACATAGTCACCAAGCTCATGAGAAAGAGGCATGGCTATAAAAATATCACCACCTGATTCGTAAGAGAAAAGCTTTGGAAAACCTTCATTCACATCATTTTTCTTTATAAGAGGAAAATCCGCATCCTCAAGCAAGGCTTTTAGAGTGTCCACAGTTAAATTCTTTTTGTATTCCGTAAAACCGGCTGCCTGCGTGTTTGTAGCATTTTCAAGTTCAACATCATCTGAGAGTATATAGTTTGCAATGGTAAGCGGATCGGCAAAATCTGTAAGCCCGATACTTTCACCTGTATCAAGATTTATATTATTTGTAAAAATAATCTTTTTACTCTCATTTCCTGTTTTAAGTGTTCCGGTGTAAACTATACTCATTCTGTTTCTGCTTTGATTTTTTACATTATACTTTAATTCGGCAGTTGAACCGGCATTTGAAGTAAATGAATCCAAAGCAAGTTTGGCATTATCCTCAATAGCTTTATTTACTGATGATTCTATTTTAGAGTCGATTCCGTTAAGTTTAGGATAAGAGATTTTTGATTTATCCTTGGAATAGCTCTGCGCATTTTCAGTAACACTTGATTTGGAAGATGATTTCTTCTCAGCGGTAGTTGTTTTACCTGATTTTGTTTCAGCTAAAGAGGTGGACTCTTTACTGTCACTTGTAGGTGCAATGGTAGTTGGTGACATAGCGCCGTTAGCACCTTCAGCAGCGGTAGTAGTAGGTGACATGGCACCGTTAGCTTCTGTAGTCATAATACTTTTCAAATCTGAAGTATCCTTACTTTTGCATCCTGCACTTATAACAGGCAATGCAAGAATTGTTAAATATAATAATAGTTTCTTCATTTTACCTCCATCTGATTTGATTTCTTCAAATACATTATACATGAAAACAGGAAAAAGAAATCTTAATTATAAATTAGATTTTAAAAAATATCGCCAATGTAGTTTTCATAATATGTTTGCTTTCATTTTTAAATATGTTAAAATAATGCGAATGAATAGAACAAAATTTAGTTTTGGGGAGATAATATGGCATTTATCAGTGTTTTTGATGTGCTTGGTCCGAATATGATAGGGCCTTCAAGTTCACATACCGCAGGGGCATGTGTAATTGCATTCTTAGCCAGAAAGATGATAGGGGGGAATCCCAAAAAGGTAGAGTTTATACTTTACGGCTCCTTTGCAAAGACTTACAAAGGACATGGTACTGATAGAGCATTGCTTGGCGGACTTATGGGATTTGGCACAGATGATGTAAGAATACGTGATTCATTCAGTATTGCCGCCGAGAGAGGAATAGAGTACAAATTTACACCGAACAGTGAGCTTACCGAGATTCATCCGAATACAGTTGATGTATGTATGGAGGATGAAGACGGGAGAAAGGTTACAGTCAGAGGTGAATCCCTTGGCGGTGGAAAGGTAAGAATAGTAAAGATAGATCAGGTTGATATAGACTTTTCAGGTGAGTACAGTGCCATCATTTTGGTACATCGTGACAGGCCGGGAGTTATAGCATATATCAGTAAGATTTTAAGTGAGCATAATATAAATATTGCATTTATGAAGCTTTACAGAGAGTCAAAGGGAAATAAAGCATATACCATTATAGAATCGGATGAAATGATACCTCCGGATATAAAACCGGGACTGTATAAAAATGAACATATATCACAGGTAATGATAGTTCAATAGGAGAGATTATGGATTTTATTAATGCAAAAGAACTTTTGGAACTTTGTGATAAGAAAAACATGTCGATTGCCGAGATAATGAAAATAAGGGAATGTGACGAGAGTACAAGTTCAAAAGAAGAAATAATAAACAAAATGAAAAGAGTTCTTGAGATTATGAGAGACTCTTCAACTTTACCTATAAATACACCCATAAAATCAATGGGAGGACTTATAGGAGGCGAGGCAAAAAAGCTTAGCGAATATCAAAAGCAGGAGAAAAATATAGGCGGCTCGGTGCTTTCAAAGGCGGTAATGTATGCAATGGCCGTTTTGGAGTGCAATGCCTCCATGGGGCTTATAGTTGCGGCTCCTACAGCCGGTTCATCAGGTGTGGTACCGGGACTGCTGCTGGCAATGCAGGATGTATATTCATTTCCGGATGAGAAAATAATAGATGCATTGTTTACGGCCGGGGCAATAGGATATCTTGCAATGAGAAATGCCACCGTAGCCGGAGCTGTGGGCGGTTGTCAGGCGGAGATGGGAGTAGCGGCTGCCATGGCGGCTGCAGGTGCGGTTGAACTGATGGGTGGAAGTCCTTCTCAATGTTTGGATGCATCATCAACGGTGATTATGAATATGCTGGGATTGGTATGCGACCCTGTAGGGGGTCTTGTAGAGTATCCATGCCAAAACAGGAATGCTTCAGGAGTGGCAAATGCATTGGTGGCTGCAGAGCTGACAATGGCGGGAATAAAACAGCTTATACCTTTTGATGAAATGCTTGATACAATGTATAAAGTAGGCAAGAGAATGCCGGTAGAACTTAGAGAAACGGCGCTTGGAGGATGTGCAGTGACAAAAAGCGCGTGTGATGCCTGCGGAGGTTGCAGCTAAAAATGCGATTACCCGATATAACTACATATCGGGTAATCGCTTATTTTAATTATTTATTATATTTATAGAATCCTTCACCTGCATTTATACCTGTTTTACCTTCTGAAATATATTTTTCAAGAACAGCTTTTATTTTACCTTGAACAGTACCTGGATCCTTTGAAAGCGGATCGTTTGATACTACATTAAGGGCTGTATTTAAACCGATTATATCAAGAATCTGGAAAGGACCGTAGGGTGATCCTGTGCCCAGTCTCCATGTAAGATCAATGGTAGCAGGATCTGCGACTTCCTTTGCAAGCAGCATCTGTCCGGCATTTAAGAAAGGTATCAGCATGGAATTTAGTATATATCCGGGTTGTTCTTTAGTAAGGCGAAGCGGAATCATTTTAATATCCGATGCAAACTTTGCTACAGCCTCATATGCATCCTTGTCTGTACCGTCATGCCCCATAATCTCGGCAGTATTGCTTATCCATATATTGTTTGCAAAGTGAATAGCCAGATATTTTTCGGGCCTGCTAAGGCAATCGCGGAATTGGCTTGGAATCATACTTGAAGAGTTTGTGGCAACTATTGTCTTTTCCTCAAGATGTGGATCCAAAGCCTTATAAAATTCCTTCTTTGCTTCAGGATTTTCAGCCATGCTTTCAATTATAAGATCTGTATCCTTACAAGCCTCTTCGAAACTTGTAGTAAGAACTATTTCTTTGTAGGCTTTTTCTGTAGATTCCAGAAGCTTATCTATATCCGATTCTGTAAGTGATCCGGAATCAGGAGCCAAACCTCTTGGCAATGAGACCCCCGAACCAATACTTTTCTTAGCCTCACTTAATGTACTCTTGTAAATATTATATAATCTATCCAATTTCGGCTTTGTTCTTCCTATGGACTCTTCACTTCTGAGCCAAATCTTTACATTGAAACCGCAAAAAGCTGATTGAAAAGCTATCTGTGAACCAAGTACGCCACCGCCTGCAACTGTTATATTTTTCATATTACCTCCTTAATATCCCATATAAAGGACAAAGATTATTGTAAATGTACAATATTTAATTGTATAAAATATTATAACACTTTTATATAATTTTGGGAATATATTTTACCGTACTGTTAAAGTTTTAAACTTTAATTTTATGAAAATATAGTATATAATGTACCGGTAAATTGTAAGAGGTTTAAGGAGGTTATAAATGGGTAAGCAACCGAAAAAACGAAACAGTGGTAACACTTTGGGGCTCTGTTTAATGATTTTGGCCGCTGTTATTACTATTATAATAGCTTTTCCGGTTACTGATGGTATCAGAAAGACTATAAAAGATAATATCAAATATATTGCCGGTACATATTCCGCCACGGAAAAGGGATTTGGAGGCAAAGTAAAAGCCATAGTAACAGTCGGAGATAACGGAATAGAAGATATTTCATTTGAAGGGTCTAAGGAAACTCCGGATATAGGAGGAGCTGCTGTTGAAAAACTCAATGCACAGATGAAAACAGCGCTTGATACCGAGATTGACTCTGTAAGCGGTGCAACAGTTACTTCCACAGCTTTGAAAAGAGCGTTGAAAAAGGCTTTACTGAAGGCTCGAGGTAAAGAAGTTAAAGAAAATATGGAAGTAAAGTCTGCAGATATTGTGGTAATAGGTGCAGGCGGTGCAGGAATGAGTGCGGCGATAGAAGCGGCACAAAAAGGCGCTACAAATGTAGTTATTTTGGAGAAGATGCCTTTTACAGGCGGTAACACCGTAAGGGCTACAGGCGGTTTGAACGCTTCTGAAACTCAGTATCAAAAAAGAGACGGTATAGAGGACAGCAATGATTTGTTCTATGAAGATACAATGAAGGGCGGAAAGAATTTAAACGACCCTGAACTTGTAAGAACATTGGTACAAAATTCGGCTGCAGCAGTTGACTGGGTAAATGAAATCGGCGGAGATCTTTCTGTAGTTGCTCAGTTTGGCGGAGCAAGTGTAAAGAGAATACACAGACCAAGTGATACATCTGCGGTAGGACCTATGCTTGTAAAGACCTTAAACGCAAAGCTTGACGAACTTGGAATTCCTGTTTTACTTGAAACCAAGGCTACAAAGATAATTGCCGATAAGGACGGTAAGATAACAGGAGTGGAAGCCGAGGATGAAAACGGAGAGTTTGTTATAAATACCAAGGCTGTTATACTTGCTACAGGAGGTTTCGGAGCAAATCCCGATATGGTGGTAAAATATGCGCCACAGCTTGCAGGATTTATTACAACGAACCATTCAGGCGCTACAGGTGACGGTATAGAAATGGCACTTGAATTGGGAGCCGGACTTACAGATATCGAGCAGATTCAGACTCATCCTACCGTAAATCCGAATACCGCAACAATGTATACAGAGGGTGTTCGCGGTAACGGTGCTATATTGGTAAATGACGATGGAAATCGTTTTGTAAATGAACTTGAGACAAGAGATGTTGTTTCCGCAGCAATACTTAAACAGCCTAATGAAGAGAGTTGGCTTGTTTTTGATACGGCGGTAAGAGAATCACTCAGTGCTATAGAAAAATATATAAATGAGGGAATTATTGTAGAAGCAAATACAATAGAAGAACTTGCTGAAAAAACAGGTATAAACAAAGAGAATCTTGTAGCTACCATGAATAAGTACGCCTCAATGCAGGAAGCAGGTGAGGACAGTGAATTCGGAAGAAAGAGTATGGAAGTACCTCTTACAAAGGCACCTTACTTTGCAGGACTTGCGAAACCTGCTATCCATCATACAATGGGCGGTGTAAAGATAAACACCGAAACTCAGGTTTTAAAAGAAGACGGAAGCGCTATCCCGGGACTTTACGCTGCCGGTGAAGTGGTAGGCGGAGTACACGGAGCCAACAGATTGGGTGGAAATGCCGTGGCGGATATAGTGGTATTCGGACGTATTTCAGGTGATAATGCAAACGGATATGTACTTGCAAACGGCGGAAATACCGAAAGAACCATAGTTGTAGAAAACGAAGATGCAAACTTCGTTCCACAGGATATAAAGACAGATCTTAAAGACGGTTCTTATAAAGGGAGCGCAAAGGGATTTGGCGGAGATGTGGAAGTCACATTTACCGTTAAAAACGGTATAGTAAACGATCTTTCTATAAGCGGAGGAAAGGAAACCGCCGAAATAGGAGGAAAGGCTATGGAGAAAATAAAGAGAAAAATGCAGTCAAGCGGTGAGTTCAAGGTTGACAGCGTATCCGGAGCATCTATTACCTCAAAGGGTGTAAGTGACGCTATAAAGAATACTACATTGCAGTAGTTAAATTTATAAAAAAGCCGATGTCTTTTTGATATCGGCTTTTTATAAATAAAATCTGTCGGTATAAATTATGTTAAAATTATCCAAAAAAAATCATAAATTAACATAGATAAAATAAGTACTTTATGCTAATATTTATATGTTAAGCAACTATAGTGTGCTACAAAGACAGAGTAAGCATTTAGGGGGACAAATTGTTAATAACCAGGGAAATGGACTATGCTGTAAGAATTATTAGAGCATTAAAAGAGGGGACAAAAGTTTCGGCAACTGAGGTGGCTAAAAAAGAACATTTACCACAAGCTATTACATATAAAGTTTTAAACAGTCTGTTGAAATCGAAATTGATTGGAAGTATGAGAGGAGTCAACGGCGGATACTATTTAAAATGCGACCTTTCAGATACTACATTGTTTGATATATGCATTGCCTTAGGCGAGGACATGAGTATTACGGAATGTATAAGAGAAGGTTTTGATTGTATCAATAACAGATGCGGAGAATGTATGCTGAACAAAGAGTTTACAAGAATACAAAGCGCATTGAACAGAGAATTACAGAAAACCACTTTGGATAAACTTTTATAGGTTTATCCTTTTTTATTTGTGAAGAATTGTAAAAAATCTAATTGTTAAAAAGCTTTAAAGTGCTATAATATTTTTATAAGTTAAAAATATAAGGAGGCAGATTATGATAAATAGAATATATCTTGCAGGCGGTTGCTTTTGGGGTGTTGAAGGATATTTTAAAAGAATTAAAGGAGTAATGGATACGACTTGCGGCTATGCAAACGGAAACACGGAAAATCCAAGCTATGAGGAGGTTTGCAGGCACAATACAGGACATGCGGAAGCGGTTTTGATTGATTATGACGAGAGTGTGTTAAGCCTTGAGGACTTACTTATTTATTATTTTAGAATAATAGATCCGGTCAGTGTAAACAGACAGGGAAATGATGTGGGAACACAGTACAGAACAGGAATTTATTATACAGATGAAGCTCAATTACCGGTAATAAATAAGGCAATTGAGAGAGAGCAAAGAAAGTATGGAGAAAGAATCGCTGTAGAAGTATTGCCGATTGAAAACTTTTATACTGCGGAAGAGTATCATCAAGATTACCTTGATAAAAATCCCAACGGATACTGTCATATAAATCTTGCTTGGGCAAATGAGCCTATAGTGAGGTCTGAAGAATATAAAAAGGATGATGATGAGGTTTTAAAAAACAGACTTAGCGCTCTACAATATGATGTAACTATGAATGCCGCTACCGAGAGACCTTTTGACAATGAATTTAACTCAAATTTTGAAAAAGGTATATATGTGGATATTACATCAGGTGAGCCGTTATTCTTTTCTACGGATAAGTTTGAATCCGGATGCGGTTGGCCAAGTTTTTCAAAGCCTATACAAAAGGATTTGGTACATTACAAAGAGGATTTAAGCCTTGGAAGAAGAAGGATTGAGGTAAGGAGTAATAATGCCGATATTCACCTTGGACATGTGTTTAATGACGGCCCAAGTGAGCTTGGCGGATTAAGATATTGCATTAATTCTGCGGCACTTAGATTTATTCCTTTGGATAAAATGGAAGAAGAGGGTTACGGTTATCTGATAGAGTACGTTTCTTAAGTAAATTGTCCTTGTAAAAAAGCATTTAAAATGTTAGTCTAAACAAAGAAAAATAAAGGGGATGAATATGACTGACAATTTTAAATACGGTGAAGAGACGAAACTTGAAAAGACAAATGAAAAGAGAGCTAATTTTTCAGGAGGCCTTGGATATATCTTGGCAGTGGCAGGCTCTGCGGTAGGACTTGGAAATATCTGGAGATTTCCGTATCTGGCGGCAAAGTACGGTGGAGGAATGTTTTTATTGACCTACCTTGTACTTACTCTTACATTCGGATATGCAATGATTATGTCCGAGACTACCATAGGCAGAATGACAAAGAGAAGTGCAATAGGTGCATTCAATCAGTTTGGAAACAGCAAGATACTTAAGGTGGGCGGATTCATAAATGCGATAGTACCTGTACTTATTGTGCCTTATTACAGTGTAATAGGAGGCTGGGTAGTAAAATACCTGGTAGAGTATATAAAGGGAAATGTATCGGGGCTTGCAAGTGACGGATATTTCGGCAGCTTTATAGGGGATACAAAGATAGTATTCTTCTGGTTTATTATATTTGCGGTAGCTACTTTTGTGGTAATACTTGGCGGTGTGGAGCAGGGAATTGAGAGAGTGTCAAAAATAATGATGCCTCTGCTTATCATACTTGCAATTATTGTTGCGGCTTATTCGGTTACAAGACCCGGAGCTATGGCCGGAGTGAAATATTTCTTTGTTCCGAACTTCAGTAACTTTTCTTTGATGACGGTGGTTGCGGCACTTGGACAGATGTTTTATTCTCTGTCCATTGCTATGGGTATTTTGTACACCTATGGTTCATATTTGACAAGAGATGTCGATGTGGAGATATCTACTTCAAGAGTGGAGCTTGTGGATACGGGTGTGGCTGTTTTGGCAGGACTTATGGTTATTCCTGCAGTGTTTGCCTTCTCGGGCGGTGACCCTGCAAAGCTTAAGGCCGGACCTTCGCTTATGTTCATTACCTTGCCGAAGGTTTTTGAAAGCATGGGAGCAGGACGCATTGCAGGTATAGGATTTTTCCTGCTTGTGCTTTTGGCTGCACTTACAAGTGCCATATCACTTGTGGAAACCAGTATTTCCACTTTCTGTGACGAGCTTAATTTAAGCAGAAATAAATCTATAATTTTAATGGCTGTGATAATGGTATTTGTCGGAGGCGCTTCTGCGGCAGGATACGGTATATGGGATTTTGTTTTGATATTTAAGATGCCTATACTTGACTTCCTTGATTTCCTTACAAACTCTATTATGATGCCTATAGCGGCACTTGCCACCTGTTATTTGGTGGTAAAAGTGATTACATTAAAGAAAATTGATGATGAAATTTCATATTCTTCAGCATTTAAGAGAAAAAAGCTTTATAATATAGTAATGAGGGTATTTGCACCGATATTTTTAATCGTAATATTGGTGAGTGCAATATTAAATACCTTGGGATTTATCAGCCTGTAAAATCGGCTTAGTCTATGCTCATATTTGACTTTACAAAGAATGGAGTTTTCAATGAAAAAATTGGATGTAGTTGCATTAGGAGAATTATTGATTGATTTTACACCTGCAGGACTGTCTCCTGCAGGAATGAGACTTTTTGAGCAAAATCCGGGAGGAGCACCGGCAAATATGCTGACCGCCGTATCCAGAGTCGGATTAAAAACAGCGTTTATAGGTAAGATAGGTGCCGACATGCATGGAGACTTTTTAAGAAGTGTACTTGACAGTGTCCCTATTGATACAAGCGGATTGATTACCGACCCTTCAGTATTTACCACCTTGGCTTTTGTAAGTCTCTCAATAACAGGAGAGAGAGCCTTCTCATTTGCAAGAAAGCCGGGAGCGGATACAAGACTCACTATAGATGAGATAAATAAAGATATTCTCTCGGATACAAAAGTATTTCATGTGGGTTCACTTTCTCTTACAGATGAGCCTTCAAGAAGTGCTACATTTGAGGCGGTAAAGCTTGCTAAGGAAGCGGGAGCAATTATATCCTATGACCCCAATTACCGTGAGCCGCTTTGGGACAGTGTGGATAAGGCCATGGAGATGATGAGATTGATGTCTGAGTTTGCGGATATTATGAAAATATCCGATGAAGAAACATCTCTTCTTACACCATATATGGAACCGCTTGAGGCAGGCAAGTACTTGGTGGAAAGAGGAAGAAAACTTGCTGTAGTTACGCTTGGAGAAAAGGGTGCATTGGTCGTTTCAAAAGCGGGATATGTGGAAGTACCGGGATTTAAGAGTAATGTTGTGGATACTACAGGAGCCGGAGATTCCTTCTGGGGAGGTCTGCTTGCAAGATTTTTAAGTGAAAATATGGATCTTGACAATATAACTTCAAAACAGATGTATGATATTGCAAGATTTGGAAATGCTGTAGCAAGTCTTTGTGTGGAAAAAAGAGGCGGAATTGTAAGTATACCTTCACTTGATGAAACTTTAGAGAGGTTAAAGCAATGAAAAATATCGATGTGGCGGTTATAATGGCAGGCGGAAAGGGCAGCAGACTTCGTAGTATAACTAATGATGAAATACCGAAGCCCATGGTGCCTGTGGACGGCAAACCTTTACTTGAATATCAGGTGGAGAAGTTAAAGGCCTATGGAATAAAAAAGATAGTAATGATTGTAGGGCATTTGGGTGAAAAAATTGTAGATCACTTCAAGGATGGAAAAGACTTCGGAGTTGAGATTGACTATATTTTTGAAAAGGAACCGCTTGGTACTGCAGGAGCATTTTATTATTTAAAAGATAAGATAGATGCTAAGGATTTCATGCTTGTTTTCGGAGATGTTTTCTTTGATATGAATTTTGACAGAATGGAAGATTTTCATTTCAAAAATTCAGCCCTGACTACGCTTCTTGCACATCCAAACGGCCATCCGTATGATTCGGATCTTATCCGGACGGATGATACCGGAAGAGTTATAGGATTTGATTCAAAGCATAATGTAAGAGATTACTGGTATGACAATATGGTCAATGCAGGTATGTATATAATTAACAGAAAACTGCTTGACTTGGTAAAAGAACCTGTAAAGACAGATTTTGAAAAGGATATACTTGCAAATCAGGTTAAAATCGGAGCAAATATTTATGCATATCATACACCTGAGTATGTGAAGGATGTAGGTACCGTGGACAGAATAAATGCTACGGTAGAGGAGCTAAAGAGCGGACTTATTCAGTCAAAGAATTTAAAGAATAAGCAAAGAGCGATATTTATTGACAGAGACGGTACTATAAATGTTTCAAAGGGATTTATATCAAAAGCTGATGACCTTGAACTGATCCCGGGAAGCATTGAGGCTATAAAGGCAATAAATAAGAGCGGTGCACTGGCAATAGTTATAACAAATCAACCCGTTATTGCAAGAGGCGAGTGTTCTTTTGAAGAACTTCACAATATTCACAATAAGCTGAAGACTCTTCTTGGTGAAAAGGGAGCTTTTGTAGATGATATTTTCTATTGTCCACATCATCCTGATAAGGGATTTGAGGGTGAAGTGCCTGAACTTAAATTTGACTGTGAATGCAGAAAGCCGAAGACCGGTATGATTGACGAGGCGGTAGAGAAATATAATATAGATCTTTCAAAGTCATATATGGTGGGAGATTCCACAATGGATCTTGAGACGGCAAGAAATGCCGGAGTAAAATCCGTGCTTGTAGATACAGGTTTTGCCGGAAATGACGGCAAATACGACAGAAGCTGCGATATTGAGGCTAAAAATCTCTTTGATGCGGTGGAGAAGATAATTAAAGATTTCAGATAAGAATATTAAAAAAAGAGGCCGGGAATTTTACAATTGTTGCAGCAGTCTAAAAACAACTGCAAATGATTGTAAAATACAGCCTCTAAAGTTTTTTCTACCAAGTACATCTTGCGCTTGCGCCGCATGGCAGGATGAAGTCTGATTTATTTACAGGTAAACCTATTTCCATAGCTTCTATGCTTGCTGCAGGAAGCTTATTTTCTTCTAAAGACTTCTTCATCATATAGGTCAGTACACCGGGGGCCAGACCTGTGGTATATGAGTTGATAAGGAAGAAGAGCGGTTCTTTGCTAAGCAACTGTGTTGTCAGCTTTATAAATTCATATATGGAGTCTTCTATTTTCCATATCTCACCCTTAGGACCTCTTCCGTATGAAGGCGGATCCATTATTATGGCATCATAGGTATTTCCACGTCTTATTTCTCTTTGTACAAATTTTATACAATCATCTACAAGCCATCTTATAGGAGCATTGGAAAGCCCTGAGCTTACCATATTTTCCTTTGCCCAGCCTACCATACCCTTGCTGGCATCTACATGTGTTACATTGGCACCTGCGGCGGCTGCGGCCAGAGTAGCACCACCTGTATATGCAAAAAGGTTAAGCACTTTGATTTCACGGTTTTTATCTGTAGCTTCTTTTATTTTATTATAACTGAAATCCCAGTTTGTAGCCTGTTCAGGGAATACACCTGTATGTTTGAATGTAAAAGGTTTTAGATTAAATGTTATTTTTGATGAAGGCAGTTCATAGTCGATACTCCAGGTGTCAGGAAGATTAAAAAATTCCCAATGTCCGCCACCTGCTTTACTTCTGTGGTAGTGACCGTTTTTCTTCTTCCATGCAGGATGTGTATGCTCCGTATTCCAGAGCACTTGAGGATCGGGTCTTACCAATATATAATCTCCCCATCTCTCAAGCTTTTCGCCGTTTGAAGTATCCAGTATTTCATAGTCATTCCAATTATCTGCAATCCACATAATTTTTCTCTCTGTTTTTTATTATAAAAAATGCCGCTTGGTTGTATTCACAACCTAATACGGCATTGTCTGTACCGGTTAAACCGGCTATTTACTAAAGATATTTAAATAATTCCTGTGCCTCATCTTTTTTGGTGGTTTCCTTTAGGGAAAGTACCTCAAATTTTACAGACTTGCCACCGAATAATACTTCTACAATATCCCCTACTTTTACTTCAGCAGATGCTTTTACGACCTTATCATTGATAAGAACTCTTCCGGCATCACATGCTTCATTGGCTATTGTGCGTCTTTTGATTACTCGTGAAACCTTTAAAAACTTGTCAATACGCATTATTTATTAACAGCATCCTTTAGTGCCTTACCCGGCTTGAACTTTGGAACTACGCTCTCAGCAATCTTCATTGTCTCGCCTGTTCTTGGGTTTCTTCCTTCTCTTGCAGGTCTTACAGATGTTTCAAATGTACCGAAGCCAACAAGCTGGATCTTTTCCTTCTTAGCAAGCTCTTCTGTAACAACTTCTACAAAAGACTTAAGTGTAGCCTCAAGATCCTTCTTTGTAACGGAATTATCCATCTTCTTAGCAATAGCATCGATTAACTCTGTTCTATTCATTTTCTTCCTCCTAAAAATAATGTTCTAAACATTATACTAAAATATTACTGCCGGATTCAGTCGGCAATATAGAATCATTATGAGATATGATACCACTCATAACATAATTTATATAGTCTGTTTAGGCTGATTTGTCAAGAAGAATAAGGCAAAAAAGCCATTTTGTAAGGGTTTTTTCTCTATAAAGTCATTTTATTTAAGAAAAAGTATATTTTTAGTTGACAAAGTATAGTTAAAGGGTGTATTATACTAATACCCCGTGGGGGTGTTTCAGAAAGGAGAAATATGGTAAAAGAAAAATATAATATTACCGGAATGAGTTGTGCCGCCTGCTCCGCCAAAGTGGAGAGAGTGGTAGGCAAGCTTGACGGTGTGGAGAATGTATCTGTAAATCTTTTGACTAATTCCATGCAGGTGGAATATAGGGAAGATAAGCTGAGTTCAAATGATATAATAAAAAATATAGCCGATGCCGGATATGGAGCATCTTTGGCTACAGCTACAAAACAGAAAAAAGAAGAGAAGAGTATAAAAAAGACCAATGATGATGCAATAACTTCTATGAAGTTCAGGTTGAAGGTATCTATAGTATTTTTGGTTATTTTGATGTATTTCAGTATGGGAAGCATGATAGGTTTACCGCTTCCGAAATTCTTATCAGGTGAGGGTAATCCGGTAGGCTTTGCCCTGACACAGCTTTTACTGGTACTGCCTGTAATGTATGTAAACAGAAAGTATTATATAAGCGGATTTAAATCTCTTTTCCATCTTTCACCGAATATGGATACACTTATTGCGGTAGGTACAGTTGCCGCATTTACATATGGAGTAATTGCAATCTATGTAATGGGTTATGCACTTAATAATGCAGATATGCATACAGTGACGGAATACAGAATGAATCTTTATTTTGAATCTGTGTCCATGATATTGACTCTTATTACTTTAGGAAAATTTTTTGAAACAGGTTCAAAAGCAAGAACAACAGATGCAATATCAAAGCTTATAGATTTATCACCGAAGAGGGCAAATGTACTTCGTGACGGTGTAGAGGAGAACATACTTACAGAAGATGTTGTAGTGGGAGATATTGTAATAGTCAGACCCGGTGAGAGCATTCCGGTAGACGGAATGATAATTGAGGGCAGTACGAGTGTGGATGAGAGTGCCATTACAGGTGAGAGTATACCTGTGCAAAAGGAGAAAGGCGATAAGCTTATAGCCGCAACTATAAATAAAAACGGTAGTGTAAGAATAAAAGCCACAGAGGTAGGTGAGGATACCGCTATTTCAAGGATAATTGCTTTGGTGGAAGAGGCTTCATCATCAAAAGCGCCTATTGCCAAGATGGCTGATAAGGTCGCAGGAGTATTTGTACCGGTTGTTATGGGAATTTCACTCATAACATTCATAGTATGGCTGGCACTGGGATATGATTTTTCATTTGCTCTAAACTGTGCCATAGCGGTACTTGTTATATCCTGTCCATGTTCACTTGGACTTGCAACACCTGTAGCGATAATGGTGGGTACAGGAAAGGGTGCTGAAAACGGAATACTTATTAAATCTGCCGATGCACTTGAGACAACTCACAGTATTGATACTGTAGTACTTGATAAGACAGGTACCGTAACAGAGGGTAAGCCTGTAGTTACAGATATTTTGGCATTTGATACAGACGAGAATGAATTTTTAAAACTGGCTGCGGGAGTTGAGAGTGCTTCGGAGCATCCTTTAGCTGAGGCTATTGTAGAAAAGGCTAAGGAAAAGAGTTTTGAGATTGTTTCACCTACAGAGTTTCAGGCGATATCCGGAAGAGGTATTGTTGCAAGTGTAAGCGGTTCAAAAATTATTGCCGGAAATGAGCAGGCTATAAAAGAACAGTATGGAAACAGTGAAAACTTTATGGAAGTATTTAAAAAGGGAAATGAACTTGCCTCTCAGGGTAAGACACCGATGTACTTTGGTAAAGACGGCAAACTGCTTGGAATTATTGCAGTTGCGGATACAATAAAAAAAGACAGTAAGGAAGCTATACAGGCTCTTAAAAACAGAAATATTGATGTTGTATTGCTTACAGGTGATCATAAAAACACTGCAATGGCTATAGCAAAGGAAGCAGGCATTAAAAAGGTTATTGCCGAAGTTTTACCTACCGATAAGGAAGAACATATCAGAAAGCTTATGGAAGCAGGTCATAAGGTGGCAATGGTCGGTGACGGTATCAATGATTCGCCTGCACTTGCAAGAGCGGATGTAGGTATTGCAATAGGTGCAGGTACGGATATCGCTATAGAGAGTGCGGATATAGTATTGATGCACAGCTCATTAAAGGATGTGGCCACAGCAATTGATTTAAGTAAGGCTGTAATCAGAAATATAAAGCAGAATCTTTTCTGGGCATTCTTTTATAATTCAATAGGAATTCCACTGGCTGCAGGAGTATTTTATCTAAGCCTGGGATGGAAGCTCAGTCCTATGTTCGGAGCAGCGGCAATGGGAATGAGCAGTGTATGTGTGGTAAGCAATGCACTTAGACTTAGAGCATTTAAGCCAAAGGAAATAAAGAAAAACAATGTAGAAAATGATGAGATAGAACTCATTGAAAATAATAGAAAAGAGGATAAAAATATGACAACAGTAATTAATGTAAACGGAATGATGTGTGAGCATTGTAAGGCAACTGTGGAGAAAGTGACAAGAGGTGTAGAAGGTGTGAGCAATTCACTGGTGAATTTGGACGCAAAAAATGTTACAATAGAGCATAGTGCCGATACAGACTTGGAGAAGGTGAAAAAAGCTATTACAGATGCAGGCTATGAGGTAGTATAATGAGAGCCGATTCTAAGACTGTTTTAAGGCAGTTAAAGACCGCCAAAGGACAGCTTGAGGGCATAATAAAGATGGTGGAAGAGGACAGATATTGTATTGATATATCAAATCAGGTTCTTGCCACCAGAGCTCTTCTTGAAAGGACAAACCGTATTATTTTGGAAGCCCATATAGAGGGTTGCATTTTGGATGCGGCAGCTACAGGCAGTGAGGAAGAGAGAAAAGATAAGATATCTGAGCTGTCAAATATGATAAAGAAGATGACGAAATAATGGAAAGAGAAATTCTTTATATAATAGACGGGGAGTATAAGGATATTCAAGGCTATTTAAAAGCAAAGGGATATTCAGCCTCAAATATTATAGACCTGAAGAAATACGAAAACGGTATAATGCTCAATGGAGTTTGGGCTTATATGAATCAGAAGCCGGCGGTAAATGACCGGCTTCTTGTGCGTGTATGTGAAAATAAAAAGAGCGAAAATATAGTACCTGTGGATATTAAGCTTGATATAAAATATGAGGATGATGATATTATAGTTATAAATAAGAGCAATGATATGCCGATTCATCCAAGTCTTAACAATTATGAGAACTCACTTGCAAACGCTCTTATGCATTATTATAAAGGCAAAAACTTTGTTTTCAGATGCATTAACAGACTTGATAAGGACACTACGGGACTTACAATAGTGGCAAAGCATTTCTTAAGTGCCGGTATTTTAAATATTGCTATGCAAAACAGGCAGATAAAAAGAGTGTATAATGCTATAGTAAAAGATGACGGCAGATTGCCTGATGAGGGTACTGTTGACTTGCCGATAGCCAGAGAAGATGATACCTTGATAAAAAGAAAAGTAAGCCCTGACGGTCAAAGGGCGGTGACATATTTTAAAGTATTGCAAAGATTTGAAAAATATTCTTTAATAGAGCTTAGACTCAAAACAGGCAGAACACATCAGATACGTGTACATATGAGTCATATAGGTGCACCGCTTGTAGGAGATTATTTGTATAATGAAGATGATTACGGTAAAAATTTTGTAAGACCGCTCCTACATTCAAAAAGCCTTGAATTTATACATCCTATAACAGGTGAGAGAATGTATTTGGAATGTGATTTACCAATAGATTTTAAAGAAAAGATAGGAAAGAATTATGTTTAGAATAGAATACCCACATCTTGATATGAGAAAGATTGCAGACAGCGGACAGATATTTAGATTTAATATTTATGAGGATGAATTCAGTCTTGTGGCAGGTGATAAGCTGCTGTTTATAAAAGAGGACGGGGACGGATATATACTCTCTTGCAGTGAAGAGGAGTTTAATAATTTTTGGCTGGATTATTTTGACCTTAGACTTGATTATAAAGAGTATGAGAAGAATATTCCAAAGAGCGATCTGTTTTTAATAAATGCGACAGAATATTCATATGGAATTCGTATATTAAATCAGGATAAATGGGAAATGCTTATATCATTTATTATTTCACAAAGAAAGAGTATACCGGCTATTAAATCATCGGTTGAAAAGCTTTCAAAGGTCTACGGAAAAAAAATAGATATGCAGGTTCCTGATTTTATAAAAAACATTGATCCTGATACGGAATTTTACAGCTTTCCAACCCCTGAGGCTTTAGCAAATGCAAGTATTGACGAGTTAAATGCCTGCTCACTCGGATACCGAAGCCCATATATAGAGTCGACTGCAAAGGCGGTATTCAGAAAAGATATAGAACTTGAGGCACTTGCAAAGCTTAACGATACGGAACTTTTAGCCGCTTTAATGAGTCTTAAGGGAGTCGGTATAAAGGTGGCAAACTGTGTGGCATTATTCGGTTATCACAGAATTGCGGCCTTTCCTATAGATGTATGGATAAAGAGAATGATTGATGAGCACTATGACGGAGAATTCCCACTGGAGCTTTATGAAGGCTATGCAGGTGTTATTCAACAATATATTTTCTATTATGGCAGAGAAAGTGTGAAACATAGTAGTAATTAGCATAGAAATTTGATATTATATTACCATATCAAAATGGTGAAAAGGGACACATTTCCTATGAAAGGAGCATTATGAACGAACTTACAAAAAAGGCTTATGAGACTTGGAAAAATGCCGACTTGGCTGATGAGGCTCTTGTAAAAGAGATGGCATCCATTGCAAATGATGAAGAGGCTATCAATGACAGATTTTATAAGGAATTGGCATTCGGTACAGGCGGTCTTAGAGGCGTGCTTGGAGTTGGAAGCAACAGAATGAATATTTATACTGTTGGAAAGGCCAGCAGAGGTTTGGCAAATTATATAAATTCCATATCAAAGGCTCCTAAGCTTGCCATATCATATGACAGCAGAAACAATTCAGATGTATTTGCAAAAAGAGCGGCAAGTATATTTGCAGGAGCGGGAATCAAGGTATATATCTGGAAAGAGCTTATGCCTACACCTGCACTTTCTTTTGCGGTAAGAGAGCTCGGATGTGACGGCGGTATAATGGTAACAGCCAGCCACAACCCTGCAAAATACAACGGCTATAAGGTATACGGTGCTGACGGATGTCAGATAGCCAATGAGGCGGCAGACAGAATACTTGATGAGATAAACAGTGTGGAGACATTCTCAAACTATGAGCTGGTTGATTTTGAGGAAGGCCTTAAGTCGGGTATTATCGAGTATATAAGTGAAGATACCTTTAATGCCTTTATGGATGCGGTTTCAACACAGACTTTTATAGGTGATGATGTTGATAAGAATGTAAAAATTGCTTATACACCTCTTTACGGAACAGGTTTAAGATGTGTTACAACCTGTCTTAAGAAAAACGGATTTACAAATATTGAGATAGTAAAGGAGCAGGCTACTCCAAACGGAGATTTCCCAACCTGCCCATATCCAAATCCTGAGATAAGAGAAGCTCTTGAAGTAGGTTTAAATGTTGCTAAGGAGGTTGGAGCGGATATCCTTATTGCTACAGACCCTGACTGTGACAGAGTAGGTATTGCAGTAAAGCAGGGAGATGATTTCAGACTCTTCTCAGGAAATGAAGTTGGAGTTTTACTTACAGACTTTATTGCAAAGAGAAAAGTTGCAATGGGAATTATGCCTAAGAAGCCTGTAGTTGTTAAAACAATAGTTACTACGGATCTTGTAAACAGAGTTGCAGATAACTACGGTATCGAGACAAGAGATGTGCTTACAGGATTTAAATATATCGGAGATCAGATTGCAAATCTTGAAAAAGACGGCGAAGTTGACAGATACCTCCTTGGATTTGAGGAGAGCTACGGATATCTTTCAGGAAGCTATGTAAGAGATAAGGATGCTGTAAACGGAGCATATCTGATTGCACAGATGTTTGCATACTATAAGGCTGAGAACAAGTCATTACTTGATGTACTTAACGGATTATATGAGAAGTACGGATATTATCTGAACACACTTTATTCATTCGAGTTTGAAGGCGAGAGCGGAATGAAGAAGATGGATGCAATAATGGATACTTTCAGAAACAATACTCCAAAGGAAATTGCAGGGGTAAAGGTTTTGGAAGTAAGAGATTATGAGACTTCCACTCAGACAAATCTTGCTACAGGTGAGAAAAAAGCAATAGACTTACCTAAGTCAAATGTTATCAAGTATATGCTTGAGGGCAACTCATCCGCAGTACTCAGACCTTCAGGAACCGAGCCTAAGTTAAAGCTTTATCTTGCTATAAGCAGTGAGAATGAAGCAAGTGCAAGAGAACTTGAGAGTAAAATAGCAAATGAAATAAAGAAGAGTTTAGCTTAAATTTTTAGAGGCTGTGTAAACGGCCTCTTTTTTAATGCATTAATATAAAACATTTTTACTTGCAATTTAAAATCCGGTGTGCTATCATTGTGCGGTAGACGTACAAATGTATTTTAGGGGCGAACATGGAACAGAATATCAAATATTATGTGGTAAAAGATAAAGCAATACCTGAGGTACTCATTAAGGTGGTTGAGGCAAAGAGGCTTTTGACTGCGGACAAGATGATGACTGTAAAGGAGGCCACAGATAAATGCGGTATAAGCAGAAGCTCATTTTACAAATATAAAGATGATATCTTTCCATTTGATGATTCTTCAAAGGGAAGGAATATCACCCTCTCTATTCAGATATCGGATGAAATGGGACTTTTATCGGAGTTGTTGGCAGTGGTTGCAAAGTATCATGCCAATATCCTGACAATACATCAGACCATACCCGTAAGCGGTGTGGCGACTATTTCTTTATCTATAGAGGTTTTAAATGATACAGGAGACTTATCTAAGATGGTAGATGAAATCGGAAATTTGGACGGCATCTTTGATATAAAAATATTGGCTAGGGAGTAAATTATGTTTAATATTGCGATATTGGGATTTGGAACAGTAGGTTCAGGCGTATATGAAGTTATAAAGCAAAATAATGCACTTTTAAAGGAGAAGACAGGTGAGGATATAGTTGTGAAAAAAATCCTTGATCTGCGTGAGTTCCCGGGAACCGAATGGGAAAACTTATTGGTACATGATATTAAAGAAATCATAGAAGATAAGGATATAGATGTAGTAGTAGAGACAATGGGCGGAACATCACCGGCTTTTGAGTTTGTAAGGGATGCGCTTTTGTCAGGTAAGCATGTTACCACATCAAACAAGGCTTTGGTGGCGGCACATGGCACGGAACTTTTAAAGATTGCAAGAGAAAAAAATGTAAACTTCTTCTTTGAAGCAAGTGTAGGCGGCGGTATTCCTATTATCAGAACTTTAACAGAGAGTTATGCCGGAGAGCATTTTAAGGAGATCACAGGTATCTTAAACGGTACTACAAACTATATACTTACAAAGATGGATGCAGAGGGTGAGAGCTTTGAAAGGGCACTTGCTACAGCACAGGATCTCGGATATGCGGAGAGAAATCCTGAGGCTGATGTGGAAGGACATGATACTTGCAGAAAGATTGCAATACTTTCATCTCTTGCAACAGGCAAGGAAGTAAACTTTGAAAATATTCATACAGAGGGGTATCACAAAGATAGATACAACGGATTTTGAGTATGCAAAGCATCTTAATACATCAATAAAGCTTTTCGGTGATGCGAAGTTTGAAAATGATAAGCTTTACGCATTCGTAGCACCTGTAATGGTTGAGAGCAGTCATCCGCTCTTTATGGTAAATGATGTATATAACGGAATTATGGTAGAGGGAAATATGCTTGGAAAGAGCATGCTCTACGGTAGCGGTGCAGGAAAGCTTCCTACTGCAAGTGCAGTAGTTGCAGACATTGTTGCAATTGCAAAGAATAAGCATGGAAATGTACCTTTCGGATGGGGTGAGAACAAGCAGGAAGTTGTAGATATGCAGGAGACAAGCCATAGATACTTTGTAAGATTTATGGGCAGAGACAGTGAGTTTATAGAAAAATGCAAGTCCGAATTCAAGGATTCAAGAGAAGTATACCTTGACGGCAAGGACGAATTCGCTTTGATAACAGGAGTACTTAAGGAAAAAGATTTCCTTAGTGCTTTGAATAATCTGAGCGGTGTGATAAAATATATAAGAACAAAGATAGTTTAATTTTTATTGGCACTACCATTGGTGGTGCCAAAATTATATTTGGGAAGAAAATGAGAAAGATATTAGAATTTTTATTAAGTTTTGTACCTCCATGTGCATTTCATGAATTTACAGGTCTATATTGTCCGGGCTGTGGAGGAACCAGAGCAGTGAGATTTTTGGTAAGGGGAAATATATGGAAAAGCTTTATTTATAACCCCACAGTACTTTATATTGTTATTGCAACTTTTATTTTTTTCGCTTTTGTAGTAAAGTATAAGATTAGTGGCAAGCATTTGAATAAAGACAAGATTGTCTTGCCGATGTTATATATAGGAATTGCCATAATGATTTTAAACTGGATTATAAAAGACTGGTTTTTAATTTTTAGAGGAATTGACTTATTAAAATAGACGAGGATTATAGATGAAAGATACCGTAAGTATTGCAAAAAGAAGATGGGAAAACAGAGCTCTGCTATTCGGAACAGTTTCAATAGTTTTGAATATGTGTGCTTTGCCGACATCAGGAGTTCCACTGGGTATTCCTATGGGAATATTTGCTGTTGCATTCGGAATTATTTCAGCCAAAGGCGGAATAAGAGGAAGAGCGGTTGCAGGTATTATTACAGGAATATTCGGTATATTGATAGGTTTAATTATATACTTAATGATACTTTTTGTTATCACACAATTAAAAGACCCTAATATTATGAGTATGTTTAAGCCTGAGCAAATCAAAATATTACAGGATTATATCCAAACTTATATAGCACAGTGATTGTAGATAATGGAGGAGATGACTTTGACTGATATAGTAAAAATACTCGCAGAAGAACTTGGTATAAAGACCACACAGGTTGAGGCCACCATAAAGCTTATAGATGAAGGCAATACCATTCCTTTTATTTCAAGATACAGAAAAGAAGTGACAGGCTCTCTAAATGATGAAATACTCAGACAATTTGATGAGAGATTAAAGTATCTCAGAAATCTTGAGGAAAAGAAGGAGCAGGTATTATCGGCAATTGAGGAGCAGGGAAAGCTTACAGATGAACTTAAAAAAGAAATAGAGTCTGCACTTACCTTAGTGGCGGTTGACGATCTTTACAGACCTTTCAGACCGAAAAGACGTACAAGAGCAATGATTGCTATTGAAAAAGGTCTTGAGAATTTTGCCACAGATATTTACGAGGAAAAGCTGAAGCAGCCTGCACTTGAGGAAGCAAAGAAATACCTTTCAGATAAAGAAGGCCTTGAGGTGGAAACACCTGAAGATGCTATAGCAGGTGCTATGGATATTATCGCAGAGAAAATCTCTGATGATGCGGCTTTTAGAAATAAGATAAGAGATCTCTCATTTAAGCAGGGTATACTGACTTCTGTGGCAAAGGATGAAACTGTAGAATCTGTATATGAAAACTATTACAATTTTGCAGAGAGCGTTTCAAAAACAGCAGGATATAAGATACTTGCAATCAACAGAGGAGAGGAAGAAAAGATACTTACTGTAAAGCTTGACCCTCCGGTTGAGGAGATTATCAGATATCTGGAAAAATGCATTATAAAAAAGCATAATGAACATACAGAGCAGATATTAAAAGATACTATTGATGATGCATATAAGAGACTTATTGCGCCTTCAATAGAAAGAGATATCAGATCAAGTCTTACAGAAAAGGCAGAGGATGAGGCTATAAAGGTATTTGGAAAGAATCTTACACAGCTTTTGATGCAGCCACCTGTAGCAGGAAGAGTGGTACTTGGTTGGGATCCGGCTTTCAGAACAGGATGTAAGCTTGCAGTAGTTGATGAGACCGGAAAGGTGCTTGATACCAAAGTTATCTTCCCTACAGCACCGCAAAATAAGGTTGCAGAGTCAAAGAAGATATTAAAAGAGCTGATAAAGAAATATAATATAAGTCTTATTTCGCTTGGAAACGGTACCGCTTCCAGAGAATCCGAGGCTGTTATTGTGGAGCTTATAAAAGAAGTTGATACAAAGCTTGAGTATATTATTGTAAACGAGGCAGGAGCCAGTGTATATTCTGCAAGTAAGCTGGCGACAGAGGAGTTCCCAAACTTTGACGTAGGTCAAAGATCTGCGGCTTCTATTGCCAGAAGACTTGAAGATCCGCTGGCAGAGCTTGTAAAGATAGATCCTAAGTCCATTGGTGTCGGTCAGTATCAGCATGATATGAACCAGAAAAAACTCTCAGAAGCACTTTCGGGAGTTGTAGAGGACTGTGTAAATAAGGTAGGTGTGGATCTTAATACAGCTTCAGCACCTCTTTTAGAGTATATATCAGGTATTTCAAAGGCTGTTGCCAAGAATATAGTTGTATACAGGGAGGAAAACGGAAGCTTTAAGACAAGGAAAGAGCTTTTAAAGGTTTCCAAGCTTGGACCTAAGGCATTTGAGCAATGTGCAGGTTTCCTTCGAATAAATGACGGTAAAGAGCCGCTTGATATGACAAGTGTGCATCCTGAAAGCTATGAAGCTACAAAGAAGCTTTTAGAGAGTATAGGCTACAGTTCCAAGGATATCACGGTTGCCGGACTTAACGGTATTTCAAAGAAAATTACCGATTTTAAAAAGGTATCCGATGAAATCGGAATAGGTGAGATAACTTTAAAGGATATAGTAAAAGAGCTTGAAAAACCGGGAAGAGACCCCAGAGATGAGATGCAAAAGCCTATACTTCGCACGGATGTTATGGAGATGGAAGATTTAAAAGAGGGCATGATATTAAAGGGCACAGTCAGAAATGTGATTGACTTCGGCGCATTTGTGGATATCGGAGTACATCAGGACGGACTTGTACATATATCAAAGCTTAGTAAGAAGTTTATAAAGCATCCACTTGAAGCAGTGAGTGTAGGAGATATTGTTGAAGTAAGGGTAGACAGCGTAGATCTGAAAAAGAAGAGAATAGCACTGTCTATGGTATTGGATTGATATGAATAAAATAAAGATAGATATGCAGCTTAATGCAAAGGATATATGGCTTTTTTCCATGTATCACAGCAATAGAGGTTTCCTACTGATATTTAATGTGCTTTTTACAATAGTAATGTATTATTATATGATCACCTCTTGGAATACAATTGATATTCCAAGGAAAATCTTGTTTTTGGCATTGGCAAATATGTTTTTACTGATACAGCCGGCAATGCTTTATCTAAAATCTGCAAAACAGGCAAGAAGTGAGGCTATAAGAGCAGGACTTTCACTTGAGATGAATGATGAGGGAATTGTGGTTTCATCAAAGGGAGAGAGTATTGACTTTAAATGGGAGAGCGGATTTCGTTCAAGGATAGTACCCGGTATTATAATAATATATGTGGATGCTGTCAGAGGTTATTTGCTACCTGACAGATATACAAAGGAAAACAAAGAAAAAATAGTTGCTGTTTTAAAAGAGAAGACAAGGGTAAGTTTGTTATAAAATTATAAGTGCTTTTAAAAGCCTATAATTTACAAAGGTGGTTGGAATAAGGATGAATACAAGGGTATTTGAGAGTTTTTCCGATAAGGAAACATTTGATATTGCCTTTAGGATTGCAAATAATCTGAAGGCAAAAACCGGTTCTGTGGTGGTATGCCTTGACGGGGATCTTGGAGTCGGTAAAACCGTTTTTGCAAAGGGATTCGGTGCGGGACTTGGAATAAAGAGAGATATTGTAAGTCCTACATTCAATATAGTAAAAAGCTATGAAGGTGATAAAAGACTGCATCATTTTGACGTGTACAGAATTTCCGATATCTCTGAGCTTGATGAAATAGGATTTGATGAATTTATATATGATGATGCTATAGTCCTTATAGAGTGGTCAAAGCTTATAGAAGAAGCATTGCCGGCAAATATTATAAGGGTTGTTATATCAAAGGATCTTGAAAAGGGATTCGATTACAGAAAAATAGCAGTGGAAGGCATAAATAATGAAGATTTTGGGAATTGAAAGTGCTGCATTAGTGGCTTCAGTTGCAATAATAGATGAAAATGTGACAATAGCGGAATATACCACAAATTTTAAAAAGACTCATTCAGAGACATTATTGCCAATGCTTAATGAAATAGTAAAAATGACGGGAGTGAATTTAAAAGAGCTTTCGGCTATTGCAATTTCAGGAGGTCCGGGATCGTTTACCGGACTTAGAATAGGTGCCGCCAGTGCAAAGGGACTTGGGCTTGCACTTGATTTGCCGCTTATTCATGTGCCTACACTTGATGCTATGGCATTAAATATATACTCAAGTGATGCTCTGATTGTGCCTATAATGGATGCCAGAAGAAATCAGGTATATACAGGTATATATAAAAATGACCATCATTTGGAAGTAGTAAGAGAGTCTATGGCAGTGTCTATAGATGAATTATTAGATATACTTAGAGAGATAGATAGAAAAGAAAAGATAAAAAACATAGTATTCCTGGGTGACGGAGTGCCGGTATTTAGGGAATATATTGATGAAAACTTTGAAATTGCACATGATTTTGCTCCGGCAAATTTGAACAGACAGAGGGCGTCAAATATTGCAATGATTGGTATGGAGATGTTTAAAGAAGGGAAAACCATGATTTCTGATGATATGAGACCGGAATATCTTAGAAAAAGCCAGGCTGAAAGGGAGAGAAATGTGGATTAGACCCATGCTTCTTTCTGATGTGGAAGCAATAAGAAGCTTAGAAAGCGATATTTTCAGTGACGCATGGAGCGAAAATAACATAAAAGACTCTATAGAATCTAAATTCGATTACTGCATAGTGATTGAAGAAGACTATAGAGTCTTGGCATATATAGTTTTCAGAGTAAATGAAGATGAAGCGGAGCTGTTTAGAATAGCTACCGATATGCAGTACAGAGGATTGGGCTGTGGACATAAGTTAATGAACTTTATGATTTCAAATCTTAGAGATATGAAAGTAAAAAAGGTTTTTCTTGAGGTGAGATGCCAAAACAAAGATGCCATAAGTCTGTATGAGCATTATGGCTTTAAGAAGATAGGTATCAGAAAAGAATATTACTCTGATCCCACAGATGATGCTCTGTTAATGGAAGGATATATAAAATGTTAGATATTTGTTTATTAGGTACCGGAGGTATGATGCCGCTACCTTACAGATGGCTGACTTCAATGATGGCCAGATGTGAGGGAGTAAATCTTTTGATAGATTGCGGCGAGGGTACTCAGGTTGCCATAAAAGAGAAGGGATGGAGTCCGAAGCCTATAGATGTAATCTGCTTTACACATTTTCATGCGGATCATATAAGCGGTTTACCGGGACTTTTACTTACAATCGGAAATTGTGAAAAGACCACTCCGCTCCTTATCATAGGTCCTAAGGGACTTGAAAGAGTTGTAAATGCTATGAGAGTTATAGCACCGGAGCTTCCTTTTGAAATTCAATTCCATGAACTTAGAGAGAATGAGGAAGTGATAGATTTTGCACCTTATAAGATAGAAGCGTATAAGGTAAGCCATAGAGTAACATGCTACGGCTACAGAATTTCTATTGACAGAAAGGGCAAGTTTGATGCTGCCAGAGCAAAGGAGCTTGACATACCGTTAAAATACTGGAATAAATTGCAGCATGGTGAAACTATCACTGACGGAGATATCACATATACACCGGATATGGTAATGGGAGAGGCAAGAAGAGGTATAAAGGTAAATTATTGTACAGATACAAGACCTGTTCCGATTATTGCAGATTATGCCACAGATTGTGACCTCTTTATATGTGAGGGTATGTATGGTGAAGATGAAAAAGAAGAAAATGCCAAAGAACATAAGCATATGACTATGATGGAGGCGGCAAATCTCGGAAAAGTTGCTAATCCTAAGAGAATGTGGTTGACACATTATTCACCGTCAATGAATAAACCGGATGAGTATATCGATAAGCTGAAAAAAATCTGTCCGGTTATAGAAACCGCAAGAGATGGATGGAGTGTAGAGCTTGGTTATGAAGAAGAGTAATGTAAAAATACTTGCAATAGAAAGTTCATGTGATGAGACTGCGGCAGCAGTTGTGGAAGACGGAAGAAAGGTGCTTTCAAATGTTATCTCATCACAGATAGACTTGCATACAATATACGGAGGCGTAGTCCCTGAGATTGCCTCCAGAAAGCATATAGAAAATATAAATTTTGTCATAAAAGACGCACTGAAAGAGGCAAATGTTACCTTTGATGATATAGATGCAATAGCGGTTACATACGGACCGGGGCTTGTAGGTGCACTGCTTGTAGGCGTAGGAGAAGCAAAGGCGCTTGCTTACGGCCTAAACAAACCTCTTATAGGTGTACATCATATAAAGGGACATGTTCTGGCAAATCTTATAGAGCATGAAGAACTGGAGCCGCCATTTGTATGTCTTATCGTTTCAGGCGGTCATACTGAAATAGCAATTGTAAAAGATTATAATGATTTTGAGATAGTTGCTACCACCAGAGATGATGCGGCAGGTGAGGCATTTGATAAAGTGGCAAGAAGCGTGGGACTTGGGTATCCCGGGGGTCCGAAGATTGATAAAGCCGCAAAACTTGGAGATTCTCATGCCATAGAATTTCCAAAGGCAAGAGTAAATGATTCCAAATATGATTTCAGCTTTTCAGGTGTAAAGTCTGCCGTATTAAATTATCAAAATAAGGCAAATATGATCGGTGAAAAGATAAATGTAAATGATTTGGTAGCTTCATTTCAAAGAGCAGTTGTAGAAGTTTTAGTAGAACATACCATTACTGTAGCCAAGGATTACAATATAAAAAATGTTGCTATGGCAGGCGGTGTGGCTTCAAATACCGCACTTAGAAGTCTGATGGAAGAAAAATGCAGTGAAGAAGGTTTGAAACTTCACTTCCCTTCACCGATATATTGCACTGATAATGCAGCAATGATAGGTGTAGCCGCATACTTTGAATATTTAAATGAAAACTTTAAAGATTTGACACTTAATGCAGTGCCGAATCTGGAATTATAATATGAAGAGTATAGCAATAATACTTGCGGCAGGCAGCGGTAAGAGATTTAATGCCAAGAAAAAGAAGCAGTTTGTAGAGCTTTTTGATAAGCCATTATTATACTATTCTTTAAAAGCCTTCAGTGAAAGTAAGGCGGATGAAATCATTGTAGTCACTTCAAAAGATGATATTGATTTTGTAAGAGAAGATATTGTAAATAAATATGGATTTAGTAAGGTGATCAGTATCGTAGCCGGTGGTGATGAAAGGTATGACTCCGTATACAACGGGTTAAAAAAAGCTACAGGCGATATCTGTATGATACATGATTCTGCCAGAGCAATGATAAGTGTGGAGCTTATAAACAGATGTATAGAAGAGACCTTTAAATATAGGGCTGTTGTACCTGTAGTAGCTCCAAAGGACACTATAAGAGTTAGAGACGGAGAATTTGGTGGTGAGACAATTGATCGAAATACACTTTGTATCATCCAGACTCCACAGTGCTTTGATATAGCTTTAATAAAGTCTGCCTTTGAAAAGCTGTATAAAACAGATTATAAAAATCTTGGAATCACAGATGATGCAATGGTGTTGGAGAAATTTACCGATACCAAAGTAAGGCTGATAGATGGTGATTATAAAAATATTAAGGTAACAACACCTGAGGATATAGTGATAGCTAAGGCGTTTTTGGACGCCGAGAATTGCTGATAGAAAAGCCGATGCAGCCTTTGGTTGCGTTGGCTTTTTGGGTATTATGTCAAGCGTTGGGGGATTTTTTAACTTCACAGCCGGAATTCGAGGGAAATATGAAAGTCAATATGAATATTATTGTTGGCGGAACGGATGATATATTGGATGATATACTGTCTGCCGCAAGAACGGTAAGAAAAGAAATGAAAAATATTTTTGAAAGCGTTGAGACGGAGACATTACAGAAGATGGATATTTGTGTTTGTCTTAGCGGAAATATATCAAAGTATTATCCTAAGTCGGGAATTTATCAGGCAAGATATTATTCTAAAGCTAAGAAGTTTATGGTATATGTTCATTTCAGCTCTAATGAGTGGAACTCAAAAAAGACAGAAAGTGTAAGTAAGTTTCTTAAAATGTATAAGGACTATCTTATGGAGCTTTCGGATATCATTAAGACGAAAACGACGAAGTATAAACCGGATTTTGATAGTAGGTGTTATGAAGATGGGATTAAAAGCGTGTTTGAGAATTTGAAGATGATGTTAGGTTTGAATTTGGTGATGGAAGATATGATTGGCAAAATTGTAAAAGTTAAAGTTGATCGTAAGCTTGGGAGTGCTCATCCTGATTATCCTGAACATATTTATCCAATCAATTATGGTTATATTGAAGGAATAATCGCTCCTGATGGAGAAGAACAAGACGTATATATACTTGGGGTTGATAAAGCAGTAGATGAATATGAAGGAGAATTAATTGCTGTTATCAAAAGGGACGATGATGAAGAAGAAAAATGGGTTATTGCTCCAATAGGAATAAAGTTTACAGTAGAAGAAATTGAAGAAGCTGTTAGATTTCAAGAGAAATATTTCAAGTCTCATATTGAAATGTTATGATCAAATCTGAATTTGTTGAACGTGGCATACTATAAGTTTCTATGAGATAAAACCTATAAAACTTGTACGGATATTGTAGGGTAGGAAAAGAAATCTTCCTCTATACTAAAATAAACTGAAGGAAAGGAGGAATCGAAATGAATATTATCAAGTCGTTTAACGATACGATTGATTATCTTGAAACAGTTCTTGATGATGAAATTGATGAAAAGAAAGTAACTCAGTTATCCGGATATTCGTATTCAATGTTCAGTCGCTTGTTTTCTATTCTGACTGAAACAACGCTTTCAGAATATTTAAGAAGCAGAAGATTGACGGAAGCAGCCATTATATTAAGAAATACGGATGAAAAAATTATTGATGTTGCTTTCAAATTTGGATATGAGTCATCAGATTCATTTGGAACAGCTTTTAAAAATTTTCATGGATTTACTCCTTCTGAGGTAAGAAATGGAAATCCGTTCAAATTAGTATCACGAGTGCAATTAGCACTAAGTGTAAGGGGAGGAAGAAGCATGAACATTACAATTCAAAAGAAACAAGCATTTACAGTTGCTGGTGTAAATGAACAAAGCATCAATTCATCATTATGTCCGAGTGTATGGAATAAGCTATATAAAAAATATAGCTACGATGAACTTGCAAGTTTGGGAAGCGGTCAAAGTATGGGCGTTTGTCATGATGTAGAAAATCCAAGCAAAATAAACTACATGGCAGGCTATATTGTTAATGATGTAGACAAAGCCATAAGCATGGGGTTAGATGTTTTGGAAGTGGAAGAAGCAGAGTATGCCGTTGTAGAGTTAATAGGAAGGGTTCCGAATTGTATTCATAACGGATGGAAGTATGCGATGGAAGTATTTTTCCCTGAGCATGGTTATGTACATTCAGGTAAACCTGACTTTGAATATTATTACGAAGGTGATATGGATAGTGAAGAATATAAAATGGAACTTTGGATTCCTATAACTAAAGCTTAAAAAAACGGTATGTCTAAATAATCGAATAGCGTAAAAACTAAGCACATAACTTTAAGATTATAGAATCTTTCAGATATGTGCTTTTTCTGTAGTCGGTAATTTTGTTGGAAAAGTTGTAGTAAAGCTTGAAGAATCTGCGAGTACCATAGTAGTGGAGCAGATACAGAAAAGTTTTTCTACAGGCCGGGACTAAAAGATGGACTGAATATGAAAAGTACAGTAAAATCTATATTAGAAATGTTTTCCGGAAATATTCCGGGAGAGGAACTAAAGGATGAAGATATATATAGTTAAAACGAGAGAGTACTACAATTTATTGTCCTCAGGATTGTTATGTGACTGTGATTATTGTAAGCTTTACTATGAAATTATCTATTAAGGGATAATTCGGGTTTGTAGAAATAAAGTATGTGAATTTACGGAGGTAAAGAAAATGAAAAAAATAAGAGAAATGTCTCTTTACTTAATAGTGATAATTCTAGCTTTTTATGTGTTACCTGTTTTAATTAATGATACAGGAACCGGTATATTCTTCTTACTAATTTTAATTACGATTATTTGTTTTTTAACTTCTCTAATTTATGGGATTAGGCATTCTTTTAACTTGATATTTTTATTGCTAATTATGATACTCTTTGTTCCGACTATATTTATATTTTATAATGAAAGTGCAGCTGTTTATGTATTGATATACGGTATAATTGCAACAACAGGAAATCTTTTGGGAAGATTAATTAAAAAAATGAGTAATTAAGAAATCAAAAGGTTATGCTTGATTTTGATCTTGTTGAAATTTATGGGTATTCTACCAAAAGATTTAATGAACAAGTTAAAAGAAATGACGAAAAATTTGATGATGATTTTATGTTTCAATTGACTGAAGAGGAAATATCTGAAATTTCAAGGTCGCAAAATGCGACCTTGAACAAAGGAACAGGTAGAGTAAGCAATATAAAGTATAAACCTTACGCCTTTACGGAACAGGGTATCTATATGCTTATGACTGTATTAAGAGGAGAACTTGCTGTTAAGCAAAGCAAGGCTTTAATACGAATGTTTAAGCAGATGAAAGACTTTATTATTGAGAATCAAGACTTTATTGGTTCAAAAGAATTGTTGCAAATTGCAGTACAGACAAACCAAAATACAAAGGATATTGCAGAAATAAAATCTCAAATGGCTACTAAAGAAGATTTGAAAAAAGTGATGGAAAATTTCATAGATCCGGACACCTATAAGCATTTCCTTTTGATGAATGGAGATAAGATTGAAGCGGATGTTGCCTATACAAAAATATATAAGTCTGCAAAGAAAAGTATTTTTGTGATAGATAACTACATAGGCTTAAAAACATTAGAGCTGCTAAGAACTGCAAAAGATAATGTGGAAGTCATCATATTTAGCGATAATGTTAGAAATAAAGATATGCTTACAAAAAGTATTTTAAATGATTTTATAAGAGATTACCCTAACATTAACTTAAAAATAAAGATTGCAGGTAAAAAGTATCATGATAGGTATATTTCAATAGACTATGGAACGGAAAATGAAGCATTTTATCTTTGTGGAGCATCATCGAAGGATGCAGGAAATAAAATCTCAAGTATTACCAAGATAGAAGAATCGGCAAAGGATTTGTATCATACAATATTTGGTGGAATGTTAAATAATAAGGATTTGAGAATTTAGTGTGTAAATAACAGGACACCTTTTAGTAAGTTTATTAAAAAAGTAATTAAGAAATCCATGTTTACTAGTCTGGGTAAATTTGAATCTGGTGGTGTGAAGCATGAATTATATAAGACAAGCAACGGTTGATGATTTAGTGAGAATAGCCGAAATATTTGTATTTAACAATAGGCTAAATTTTTATCCGATATTTCAAAAAGATACTTTCTATTTTGAAGATTTAACAGTTTTTAATATGGTAGAAAGTTTTGCAAAAGAATTGGATAGCATTTGGGTTTATGATGATGGTGTTGTAAAAGGGTTTATTCAAATCGAAAAAAGGGAAGTGAGGAGATTATTTGTTGAACCTACTCTTCAAGGAAAATCTATTGGGGCTGATTTATTAGAATATGGAATAGCAGAAAAAGATGTTGATTTTTTATGGGTATTAGAAAAAAATATAAAAGCAATAGTATTTTATAAGAAACATGGTTTTGACACTACAAATAAAAAGAAATATAAAGAAGACACGATAGAGTTTCTTGTTCGTATGGAGAGATAAATCCATGTTTGCTAAGTTCGGTAATTAGAATTTAAAAAATTGAAGTACAAAATAGTGAAGGACTTATAAAGTATGAAATTGGAATTAGAAAACACTAAATCGGAAAGAACGCATGAACTGGCAAATTTAATAAGAGCATACAATAGAGCCAATAGAGAACCGTCTAAAAGTGAACCTCTTAATATTTATTTGGAAGATGAAGAGGGCAATTTGGTTGCAGGAATGGTAGCGGAAACTTTTGGAAATTGGCTTGAGATTGAATATTTATATGTCAGTGAGGATTTACGGAGACAAGGGATCGGTTCAAAAATCTTGAAAATGGCGGAAAATGAGTCAAGAAATAGAGGCTGTAAGTATTCATTTGTGGATACTTTTAATTTTCAAGCACCAAAATTTTATGAAAAACATGGTTATAAAGAGGTGTTTGCATTGAAAAAATATCCTTATATAGGGGAGAGGTACTATTATACAAAAGAGTTGTGATTTGAAATGCTGTTTAGAAGTAGATTGTTTACTATGATAAACAGTATAGTTAAATCATGGTTTACCAAGGTTAGTGAATTTTTAGTTGTTATGGAGGTAAGTAAAATAATGAAAACATATCAGGATATAAACAAAGAAACTATTGACAGATGGGTTGAGGAAGGTTGGGAATGGGGGAAACCAACTTCACATGATGCATATATCAGTGCGAAAAATGGAGAATGGAAAGTTTTTCTTACTCCTACATTTCCGGTTCCACATGAGTGGCTGGGAGATTTAAAAGGAAAGAAAATTTTAGGTTTAGCATCAGGTGGAGGTCAGCAAATGCCTATATTTAATGCTTTAGGGGCAGAATGTACTGTGCTTGATTATTCTTCAAAGCAAATAGAAAACGAATTTTTAGTTGCTGAAAGAGAGGGCTATAATATTAAAGCAATTGAAGGTGATATGACAAAAATTTTGCCTTTTGAAAATGAAACTTTTGATATAGTGTTTCATCCTGTTTCAAACTGTTATGTTGAAGATGTGCAACATGTTTTTAACGAAGCATATAGAGTTCTGAAAAAGGGTGGAATTCTTCTTGCAGGTTTAAATAATGAGATAAACTACATTGTGGATGACGAAGAAAAAGAAATTGTTTGGAAAATGCCTTTTAATCCATTAAAAGATAAAGCGGCTAAAGAATATATGATTAAAGGAAATTCAGGAATTCAGTTCTCTCACAATATAACTGAGCAGATAGGTGGACAATTAAAGGCAGGATTTACTCTGCTTGATATATATGAAGATACAAACGGTTCCGGTAGGTTGCATGAAATGAATATTAAAACATATATTGCAACTAAATCAGCTAAATTATCGAAATAGATAAATTAGAATTTTAGGAGAAGTTGATATGGATTTTAATAATTTGATTCCTGAATTATCAGTTTTTGATATTCTTCAAACTAAAAAATTTTACAAAGAACTAGGGTTTAAAATAGAGTACGAACGACAGAAAGAGAAATTTATTTTTATGTCTTTTCAAGATAGTCAGTTTATGTTTGAACAAATTCATGATGATGGGTGGAACACGGGAGAATTAAGTTATCCATTGGGAAGAGGTATAAATTTTTCAATAGCAGTCGAAGATGTTGAAGAACTTTATAAATTAGTGAAAACTCTAAATTTTGAAATATATAAAGAACTAACAAGAAATAAATATCAAGTTAATGGGACAGAAGAAACACAAATTGAGTTCTTAATACAAGATCCCAATGGATATTTATTAAGATTTACAAACTGATAAAGTTACGACAGGTAATTTGAATAAAGCAATGAAAAGAAATATTGCAAGGTTTCCTGAACGCTTTTGTTTTCAAATAACGGAGGTGGAATATAAAAACTTGAGATTCCAAAATGGAACCTCAAGTACAAACAGTACTTATGGCGGTAGGCGATATATGCCTTATGTTTACACAGAACAAGGGATTGCAATGTTATCTGCTGTGCTTAAAAGTGAAGTTGCGGTAGATACCGGCATTAAAATTATGGATAGCTTTGTTGAAATGCGTAAGTTTTTGCTTACGAATCAGGAACTCTTTTCCAGACTTGATAGACTGGAACTTAGTCATTTGGACTTGAAAAAAGAAATAGATAAGGGGATGAATAAGCAACTGGAAACAGATAAGAAACACGAAGAAGTATTCAACTATATTGCGAGCAATACAGAGGTAAAACAAAAGATATTTTTTGATGGTCAAATCTATGATGCTTTCAGTTTTATTGCAGATTTAGTTGGAAAAGCACAGAGTAAACTGATCTTGATTGATAATTATGTGGATGTAAATACGCTTAACATACTTTGTAAGAAGAATTCAGGAGTTGATGTACTGATAGCAACAGCAGGAAAAGAGAGCTTAACAACAAAAGATATCAATAAGTTTAATGCTCAATACCCGAGTGTGAGAATAAAAACGACTACAGATTTTCATGACCGTTTTTTGATTATAGATGACAAAGAAGGTTATTTCACCGGTGCATCTATAAAAGATGCCGGCAAGAAGAGCTTTGCAATAACAAAAATTGAAGATGGAAATTTGGTTCAGGATTTGATAAATAAAGTGAGGTAGGAGGAGAAAAATGCAATCTAATTTTGTTTTTTACAAAATGATTTTCCGGTCTTATATCAGATTGGAATTATTGCTGAAAAATATCTATATACAGATTCAAATGCTTGTTTGATAAAATTGGAAATGTTTGGAGAAACGGTGGTTAATCTAATACTGCAATTAGACAAAATTTCTGCACCACAAACAGGAATTTGAGGGGGGTATTTTTGTGTCAACAATTAAAATTGAAAACCTTAGTTTCTCATATTATGGCTATGAAAAACCTATATTTGAAAATGTATCATTTTCATTTGATACAAACTGGAAAACAGGGTTAATAGGAAGAAATGGAATTGGAAAATCAACACTATTTAAGTTACTTCTAAACCAAGAAGTTTATAGTGGAAAAATCAGCAAAAGTGTTGACTTTATTAAATTCCCACCCAATTTAAGTGATACTTCAAAATTAGGGATTGAGTTATATAAAGAACTAATATCAGATGAGGAAGAATGGAAATTATTTAGAGAACTTAATTTGCTAAATGTAGATGAGAGTCTTGTTTACAGAAAGTTTGAAACACTTTCTAAAGGAGAACAAACAAAAATCCTTTTAGCTATTTTGTTTACAATAGAAGATGGTTTTTTACTTATAGATGAACCAACGAACCATTTGGATATGGACGGAAGAAAAATTGTCAGTGAATATCTGAAAAATAAAAAAGGTTTTTTGCTTATATCTCATGATAGAGATTTTTTAGATGGTTGTATAAATCATGTCATTTCTATTAACAGGAATTCTATTGATGTTCAATCAGGAAATTTTACATCGTGGTATGAAAATAAATTGATGAAAGACCAATTTGAAATCGGTGAAAACGAGAAATTAAGAAAAGATATTAAACGATTAAAAGAAGCTGCAAGACAAAGTCAGATTTGGTCTGATAAAGTTGAAAATACTAAAAACGGTGTGAAAGTATCAGGCGTAAAACCGGACAAGGGACATATAGGTCATCAATCAGCTAAGATGATGAAAAAATCTAAGAATTTGGAGTTTAGACAAAATAGGGCAATAGAAGAAAAACAAAGTTTACTGAAAGATATTGAAACAAAGGAAAGACTATTATTGCATCCGTTACATCACCACAAAAATCCTCTAATTTCAGTTTGCGATTTATCATCATATTATGGAGAAAGGCAAATATTAAGTAATGTAAGTTTTGAGATAAAGCAAGGTGATATAGTGGCTATATATGGTGGTAATGGTAGCGGAAAATCAACCTTGATTAAAATTTTATTAAGGTTACATCATGAGTATTCAGGTGATGTAAAATTAGCAAGTGATTTAAAAATATCATATATTCCTCAGGATACATCAAATTTAACGGGTAGTCTAAATGAGTATATTGAAAGCCAAGGTGTTGATGAAACATTGTGCAAAACAATTCTTAGAAAATTAGATTTTGCAAGAGAATTATTTGAAATGGATATGAAGAACTATAGCGATGGACAAAAAAAGAAAGTTTTAATTGCTGTAAGTTTATCAAAGCCGGCTCATATATTTGTTTGGGACGAACCACTGAACTATATAGATGTAATATCAAGAATACAGATTGAGGAAATTATAAAAGAAGCAAGTCCTACACTCATATTTGTGGAACACGATAAGAGGTTTGTTGAAGATATAGCTAATAAAATAATACGATTATAAACTAAATAACAACTTCCGTTTTGTCGAGCTAATACCTTTTAACGATAACCTTAAGCTATCGTTAAAAGTTAATGGATATGTTCCCACATACGAACACAACTACTTGACATACTTAGTGTTCACTCGTTTCATATGGAATGCGTAACACTGCTTGTACGAGCAACGAAGTAGCGTAGTAGATGTAACCTCTCTTGTAAAGATTTCCTACAGTCAGAGAGTGGGGTGAAATAGTCTACTGAAAGCATAGAACATAGACAAAAAGCGAAATAGTGAAAATCATTAATTTAAGCAGTGTAGAAATTTTATTTTTTGTAGAAGAAGGAGAAGTTGAGACAGTATGGTTAAAAAAGTAGTAATTATTGGAGCAGGTGTTTCGGGGTTGAGTGCTGGAATATATGCATTGCAGGCTGGATATTCAGTAGAAATATATGAAAAAAATAAAATGCCTGGAGGTGAGTGTACGGGGTGGAACAGGCAAGGATATCATATAGATAATTGTATACATTTTCTTGTTGGATGCAATAAGGATGAACAACTATATAAAATGTGGGAAAATCTAGGTGTTATTTCTGATAGTTTGAAAATCTATCGTGAGCCATATTTTTATTGTATGAATATGGATGGAATAACACTACATTTGTGGAGCGATTTAGAGAGGGCAAGAAAAGAGTTTTTAGAGCTTGCTCCGGAAGATTACAAAGAATTAAATTTGTTTTTTGACTGTGCCAAAACCTTAGAGTGTGTAAAGCCACCGTGCGATTATTCGATTGCTCATATGAATCCTTTGCAATTTATAAAACTAGGAATGAGCATGAAAGATGCAAGTAAAGCAATTAAGGAATATGGAAAGCAGTCGATTGAGGAGTTTGTCAATCGCTTTAAGAATCATTACATTAGAGCAATGTTTAAAAATTACTTTAATAGCAATTTTAACGCTCTTTCCCTTGTTGCATCATATGCTTTTTTTACAAGCAACACAGCAGCTATACCGGAAGGAGGTTCTGTTGGATTGGTTGGTAAAATGCTTGCTAAATTTGAATCCTTAGGTGGGAAGTTGCATCTAGGTATTAATATTGTAAAAATAAATATTGTAGATAGTCAAGTTGTTAGTATTCTGGGTAATAATGGAGAGGTAATCAAATCAGATAACTATATTTGGTGTGCAGACCCACATTATCTTTTCTATGACTTAATTGATGAAAAATATTTAGATAAAAATCTTAGGTACATGTATGATAATCCACAGGGCTATGTTTCTAATACATGTTATCAGGTTGCATTTGGAATAGCTACTGAGGAAGATTTGAAATTACCTAAAGGAAGCATTATTTTCCCTTGTGATGAATATGATGTTGCAGGGGAAACACACAATTTTTGTGGAATGCGAGTTTTTGATTATGATGAGACACTATTTCCAATGGAAAAGAGAGTCATTCAATGTAATATTTTACAAAATGATGAAAATTACGCCTATTGGTTTGGACTAAAAAATAATATTAGCTTATACAATCAAGAAAAACAGCGTCTTGCAGATGACTTGAGATTAAGAATTGAAAAAAAGTATCCACAGCTTGAAGGGAAACTCATCGTACTTGGAACATATTCTCCGGTTACATTTACAACTTGGTGTAATGCATATAAAGGGGGTTACATGAGTTTTAATCCACAGAAAGGATATAAAAACAAGTATGTTAAGAGCACTATTAAAGGTTTAAATAATTTATACCTTGCAAGTCAATGGATTCAAACTAGTGGAGGACTTCCTATTGCTGCAGTAAGTGGAAAGTTTGCTATAGATATTATGAAATCTAGTAGATAAAGCTCGGTTTGTCTAAATAATCGAATAGTGTAAAAACAAAGCACATAACTTTAAGATTATAAAATCTATATTAGAAATATTCGAGTGGGGAAACTAAAGGATGAAGAATGAAATGAGACTTTTGTCGGTTTTGCCGACAAAATTATAGGGGGAAGAAAACTTACTGTTTTACAAAGTTTTAAGGAGATAACTGTGAATATAGATATTGTTAAAACGAAAGAGTACTACAATTCATTGTCCTCAGATATGCTATGTGACTGTGATTATTGTAAGCTGTACTATGTTAAGTCAAGAAAAGAATTTCCCAAATTGGCATTATGGCTGGATAAATATGGTGTCGATATCGAAAAACCTTTTGAGGTTATAAGTCTTGAACCGGATGATAACGGGATGCTTGATTATATTGGAGTACAGTATATTGTTTTTGGTAATTTTAAAAATGATAATTCATATTATGTTGGAGATTTTAACATAAAGATTGCAGATTCACACCCCGATACCGGAATTAGTGAAGAACACTTTGTTCTCGAAGTAATCCCTAGGAGTTCTATGAAATTATATATTAAGGGATAAATCAGGTTTGTAAAAATAAAGTATATAAATTTACGGAGGTAAAGGAGATGAAAAAAATAAGAGAAATGTCTGTTTACTTAATAGTGATAACTTTAGCTTTCTATGTGTTACCTGCTTTCATTAATGATACAGGAACCGGTATATTCTTCTTAATTATTTTAACTCCTATTATTTGTTTTGTAACTTCTATCATTTATGGAATTAGACATTCTTTTAACTTGATATTTTTATTGATAATTATGGCCCTCTTTATTCCGACCATATTTATATTTTATAATGAAAGTGCAGCTGTTTATGTATTAATATACGGTATAATTGCAGCAATAGGAAATCTTTTGGGAAGCTTAATTAAAAAAAATGAGTAATTAAGAAATCCCTGTTTGATAAGCAGGGTAATTAGAATTTAAACAATCTAATTATAAAAACAATAATGGACATATAAAATATGAAATTGAAATTAGAAAATATTGAATCGAAAAGAACTCAAGAACTGGCAAATTTAATCAGATCATACAATAGATCCAATAGAGAACCATCTAAAAGCGAACCACTTAATATTTATTTGGAAGATGAACTGGGGAATTTAGTTGCGGGAATGGTAGCGGAGACTTTCGGTAATTGGCTTGAGATTGAATATCTGTATGTCAGTGATGATTTACGTGGACAAGGAATAGGCTCAAAGATCTTAGAAACGGCGGAAAATGAGTCAAGAAATAGAGGTTGTAAGTATTCATTTGTTGATACTTTTAATTTTCAAGCACCGAAATTTTATGAAAAACATGGTTATAAAGAAGTGTTTGCCTTGAAAGAATATCCTTATACAGGGGAGAGGTACTATTATACAAAAGAGTTGTGATTTGAAATGTAGTTTTGAATTGGATTATTTACTATGATAAATATTATAGATAAATCAGTATTTATAGAGGAGGGATGATGAAAGATATCAGACCGGATTTTAAAGATATAAAATCATTTGAAGAATTTAACAGATATTATTGGTATCGAGAAGAACTTTCACAAATTTGTAAATCTCTTAGGCTGGAATATAGATGCACAAAGCAAGAACTGAACTTAATTATAGAACAATTTTTTAAGGGAAATAGAGTGGAAAAATCTGTAAGGAAAGTAAACAAAAATCAAACTGAATCGATAAATTTAAATACGCCATTGCTTGAATGTGGATTTTCCTTTAACCAAAAATTTAGAGATTATTTTTCTGCTGTAACAGGTGTTAATCCATTTAAATTTAATGCTGATATGGCAACAGCTTGGAGGAAAGTAAAAGCTGAAAATGATTTAAGCTTTACGATACAAGATATGCTGAAAGTATATTATGGTGAATCAGATTACGCTAAGTATGATAATTCAGCTTGTCAATGGAATCAGTTCCTAAAAAATTTTTGTTTAGATGAATGTAGCAATAATTATTCTGATAAGTTAAAAGCTGCAGCTATCCTTTGGAAAGAAGTTAGAGACTCAAAAAATGAAAAAGTTTATTCAAGGGAACTTTTAAAAAAATATGAAGACAAAATAGAGGAGTACTTAAAGTAAATAAATCTGATTTTAAGAGTTTGAAAGGGGGTATACAGACATTGATGAATTTTATGAAGAGAAATAAATTTTATTTACTGCTTATTATGATGGCTTGCATATGCTGGGGTTGTAAGAGTAAAAATATGAATACCGTCACAAATGAGGAAGCAGAAAGCACAATTGTTGAAAATAGTAATGATACAAAAACAAATGATAATGAGAGCAAGGAAGAAAATACTGAGGAAAGTGCTGTGAAACTTCCGGATTTTATAAATCCCGAAGGAAATACTCTTTTTACCCGTTTTATCACTCCAAAGGGATATAAAAGGGTGGAAGCGGATGATGGAAGTTTTGCAGATTTTATAGGTAATTATCCGCTTGAGCCTGACGGTACTCCTGTATATTATTTTGATAAAAGAGAAAAAGGCGGAGAAGGTCACGCTGCAGTATTTTCTATGGAAGTAGCGGAGGAAGACTTGCAGCAGTGTGCAGACAGTATTATGAGAATATATGCTGAATATCTGTACAAGAGCGGTAGACATGATAAAATAAGCTTTCATTTTGTAGACGGATTTGTATGCGATTATAATCACTGGAAAGAGGGGTATAGAGTTAAGTTTTCGAATGATAAGCCATATTGGGAGAAGGTTGCTTCATCTGATGACAGTGAAGAAACTTTCAAAAAATATTTACGAATTGTTTTTTCGTATTCGTCCACTCTGTCTATGGAAAATGAATCAAAACCTGTAGATATATCAGAGCTTAAAGTGGGGGATATTTTTATAAAGGGTGGAAGCCCGGGACATGTGTTGATGGTAGCGGATATCTGTGAAAATGAAGCAGGAGAAAAGGCATTTTTACTTGCACAGGGATTTATGCCGGCACAAAGCTTTCATATAATCAAAAATCCTGCTCACACTGAGGACCCATGGTATTATGAAAGTGAGATAACATATCCACTTATAACACAGAGCTATACATTTGATGAAGGCAGCTTGAAAAGGCTTAATTATTTAGATTAGCAGTAAGTGAGGGTAAAAGCATTAAATACTAATTATATAGTATATGTCTATTTCAATGCGAAATAAGTATTTTCAAATAGCAAATTTAAAAAGGTCGAAGTAGTCTATAGACTATATCGGCCTTTTTGAATATTTAAGAGTTTGTATACATGTGTAGTACACTCTATTTTATTACTTAAGAATATGATAAGATATACTAATTGAGGATTTAAATAATATTATAGAATTTAAATAGGATGGAGAATAAATAATGGCCGGAAAAAATAATACAAATATAGGTTTTGAAAAGCAAATTTGGGATGCCGCTTGCGTTCTGTGGGGACATATACCTGCAGCAGAATATAGGAAGGTTATTGTAGGTCTTATTTTTCTTCGCTATATATCAAGTGCGTTTGAAAGACGTTATGATGAATTGGTAAAAGAAGGTGATGGATTTGAAAATGATAGAGATGCATATGCAGAAGAAAATATTTTCTTTGTGCCTGAGGAAGCTCGTTGGAGTAAAATTGCATCTGAAGCTCATACACCTGAAATCGGTACAGTAATTGATGATGCTATGAGAGCCATCGAAAAAGAGAATACGACACTTAAGAATGTTTTACCTAAAAACTATGCTAATCCAGATTTAGATAAAAGAGTACTTGGAGAAGTTGTAGATTTATTTACGAATGAAGTGAAAATGGACGGGACAGAGGCCGGCAAGGATTTATTGGGTAGGACATATGAATATTGTATTGCTCAGTTTGCAGCATATGAGGGAACAAAGGGAGGAGAGTTTTATACACCTTCAAGTATTGTAAAAACAATTGTAGCCATACTGAAGCCATTTGATAATTGCCGAGTATATGATCCCTGTATGGGAAGTGGTGGCATGTTTGTGCAGAGTGAAAAGTTTGTACAGGCTCATAGTGATAACAGGGGAAATATTTCTGTTTATGGACAGGAATCAAATGCAGATACATGGAAGATGGCAAAAATGAACATGGCGATAAGAGGAATTGATGCAAACTTCGGTGCTTACCACGCAGATACATTTTTCAACGATCTTCATAAGACTTTAAAGTCGGATTTTATTATGGCAAATCCACCGTTTAATCTTTCAAATTGGGGTGCAGAAAAATTAAAAGATGATGTCAGATGGAAATATGGAATGCCACCGGCAGGAAATGCAAACTATGCCTGGATACAGCATATGATTCATCACTTAGCACCTAACGGTAAAATAGGATTAGTACTTGCCAATGGCGCATTATCATCTCAAACTTCAGGAGAGGGAGAAATAAGAAAGAGAATCATAGAAGATGATTTAGTTGAAGGTATTGTAGCTTTACCTACACAGCTTTTTTATAGTGTAACTATTCCTGTAACATTGTGGTTTATTACTAAGAATAAAAAGCAAAAAGGAAAGACTCTATTTATTGATGCCAGAAAAATGGGTTATATGGTTGATAGAAAACATAGAGATTTTACAGAAGGGATACAGGAAGACGGAAACCTGGGAGATATTGATTTATTAGCAAAAACATTTGAGGATTTTCAAAACGGAATATTGGAAGAGAAAAAAGGATTTTCGGCTATTGCTACAATAAAAGAGATAGCAAAGCATGACTATATTTTAACCCCAGGTCGATATGTGGGGATTGAAGAACAGGAAGATGATGGAGAGCCCTTTGAAGAAAAGATGACAAGGCTAACCTCAGAGCTGTCAGATATGTTTAAAAAGTCTCATGAATTGGAAGAGGAAATTAGAAAAAAGCTGGGGGCGATTGGGTATGAAATATAAAAGATACGCTTTTTCAGAGCTAGCAATAATTAAATATGGAAAAAATCAGAAAAAAGTTCTTTCAGAAGATGGAAACATTCCTATTTATGGTACAGGAGGATTAATAGGATATGGGACAACAGTTCTTTATGACAAACCATCTGTTTTGATTGGAAGAAAAGGGACAATAGGAAAAGTTAAATATGTAGAGCATCCATTTTGGACAATTGATACGCTTTTTTATACTATTATTAATACAGACATTGTAACTCCCAAATACCTATATTATGTTATGTCTCTTATAGATTTAAACAACTATAACGAGGGAACTACCATTCCAAGTCTGAGAACAGAAACTCTTAACAGGCTTGAATTTAATATTCCTTCAATAGAAGAACAAGAAATAGTGCTTTCTTGCCTTAATCCGATAGATGAAAAAATTGAACTGAATAATGCGATAAACAATAATTTAGAGCAGCAAGTATCAGCACTTTATGAGTCTTGGTTTGAAGATTTTGACCCTACAAATGGTGTTTGTCCCGATAATTGGAGCAATCAGATGCTTTCAACGATTGCTGATATTTCAAGTGGGAAACGCCCACCTATAAAATCGGAAGTTTATAGTAAAGAAACACCTATTTCTATTGTTGGTGCTGCTTCTGTGATGGGTTTTACTTCTGAAGCAAACCATACAGATAAAATCCTTGTCACCGGTCGAGTTGGAACACACGGTGTCATTCAAAGATTTAATACTCCTTGCTGGACTTCAGATAACACTCTTGTGATAACAAGTCCTTTTTACGAATTTACTAATCAAATTCTGCACAGAATTGATTATTCGTCAATGAATCGAGGTTCAACACAACCTCTTATCACACAGGGGGATATGAAAAAGGTGGTTGTGTTAGTTCCAGACGAAGAAATACTTGCAAAATTTGAGGCACTTGCAGGTTCACTGATGGCTCAATGGGAAGCAAATAACAACGAAAATGTCAGACTTACTTCTTTAATATATACGCTTTTACCTAAAATAATGTCTGGCAAACTTGATGTCTCCAACATTGATTTCTAGGCTACAAAATTATTGTTTTACATATTATTGTGAATGCAAATTATCTTATTGACCTGCGGTCAATAAGCGTCGCAAGTCTACGACTTGCTCAATTATTGTATATCATAACTATCATAAAAATATAGAAAGGGAAGTTGCTATGATATTAGAGAATAAACTTGGCATTACTGATTCGGTAGAATTAGCTAAAGCTGAAGAAAAAATAAGTAAAAAAAGAGCAATAGAACTCTTTGAAAGCGGATATTTGGATAATCTTGAACATGGAACTTTTAAATCACTAGCTGAAATACACAAATATTTATTTGATCAGATTTATGATTTCGCCGGACAAATAAGAACTGTTAATATTGCAAAAGGTAATTTCCGTTTTGCTCCGCTTATGTATTTGAGAGCATCTCTTGAAAATATCGAAAAAATGCCACAGTCAACATATGATGAAATTATAGAAAAATATGTAGAAATGAATGTTGCACACCCTTTTCGTGAGGGAAATGGAAGAAGTACAAGAATTTGGCTTGATTTGATTTTGAAAAAAGAGTTAGGTCAAGTTGTTGATTGGAGTCTTGTAGATAAGGAGGATTACCTTTCTGCTATGGAACGCAGTCCCGTTAAAACTATTGAAATCAAATATATATTAAAGCAGGCACTGACAGAAAAAATCAATGACCGTGAGATTTATATGAAAGGCATTGATCACAGCTATTATTACGAAGACTATTTTACATTTAAGACAAGTGATTTGTAACTAAAAACTTCTATCAGCGGCAGAAGTCAATTTAAAGAACAGCCGTTGCTTGTCAGTTCTCAATAAAAAAGGAGAAATGACGATGAAACAAAACTTAATAAATGATATTGTTCAAGGTATGTTGCCATATTTGAACAACGCACAAAACGAAAAGTTGCAGGAGGTTTTGCAATATGTCTTTGCAGACTATGAGGTAAGAGAAAAGCAAAAACAAGGGAAAATTTCAAAGCAAAACTTTGTAGAACTGTTCTTATCGGCAAAACGCATAGAGGGTTGTTCTGAAAAGTCTCTTAAATACTACAAGGCTACGATTGAAGCTATGCTTAATGAACTACAAAAAGATGTCAAACATATAGTTACAGACGACATTAGGGGATACCTGACAGAATATCAGGAAAAGAAAAAATCAAGTAAAGTTACAATAGATAATATCCGTCGTATTCTTTCAAGTTTCTTCGCTTGGTTGGAGGATGAGGACTACATACTGAAAAGTCCGGTAAGACGTATACATAAAGTTAAAACCGGCACAAACATAAAGGAGACCTATTCAGATGAAGCTTTAGAACTTATGCGTGATAATTGCACAGAACTAAGAGATTTAGCAATAATAGATATTCTTGCATCAACCGGTATGCGTGTAGGTGAAATGGTGTTACTTAACAGGAGTGATATTGATTTTAATGAGAGAGAATGTATAGTATTTGGTAAAGGCAGTAAGGAAAGAGTTGTCTATTTTGATGCTCGTACAAAGATACATTTAAAAAATTACTTGGAAAGCAGGGTAGATGATAATCCGGCACTATTTGTATCATTAAAAGTACCATACGAAAGATTGAAAATTGGTGGAGTTGAAGTGCGTCTACGTAAATTTGGGGAAAAGTTAGGATTGCAAAAAGTACATCCACACAAGTTTAGACGTACACTTGCTACTATGGCTATAGATAAAGGAATGCCAATTGAGCAGTTACAACAACTTTTGGGACATAGTAAAATAGATACAACCTTGCAATATGCAATGGTAAAGCAGAGTAATGTAAAAATTGCTCATAGAAAATATATTGGATAGAGAGGCAGAGTTATGTCTACCTTAAGAGATTATATTAGAATTAAACATGGATATGCGTTTAAAGGACAGAATATTAGTACTATAGATAATAACGTGGTATTGGTTACACCAGGAAATTTCTCTGTAGGTGGTGGATTTAAAGAAGATAAATGTAAGTATTTTGATGCAGAATACCCATATGATTATGTATTAAAAGAGGATGACTTGATTGTAACTATGACAGATCTAAGTAAATCTATAGATACACTTGGATACAGTGCATTGGTTCCAACTGGGAAAAATAGAAGGGTGTATTTACATAATCAACGTATTGGATTGGTAACAATTAATTCTGATGAGCTAAATAAGCATTATATATACTGGTTTATGAGGAGTCCATATTATCAAAAAATGATTGCTGCAACGTCAACTGGATCTACAGTTCATCATACATCACCAGACAGGATTTTGGATGTTGAGATTGAATTACCTAAATTAGAGGATCAAAATAAAATAGCAGCATTTTTAGATAATATTGAAAATCGAATACAACTAAATAATGAGATAAACAATAATTTACCGCCTCATCCGTGTTATACACGGATAGCTGCGAAGCAGCGTAGGCAGACACCGAAGACGGACAAATGCTTGCATACGGACGGCAAGGTGTCTGACAGAGGCGGGAACAAGGAAACTGCGGAGCAGTTTTCGAGTCTATTAGCAGCTTAAAAGTCGATGTTGGAGACATCAAGTTTGCCGGACATAAGTTTGGGTAATAATGAATCACGAAGCTGCTTTAAATAACAGATTTCATCGTAATTATTGCGAATAGCAGCATCTATTGGAGAAACTAACGCTTCAAATTCATCAAGCTTTTCACTTGATGGTATGAGGAGAGGCATTTCATTTAGCGAAATTCTGTTAATTGATCCAAATACAGTGCCTTCTCCATTAAAAACATCTAACTGCTTTTTGAGGGAAAACATTGTGTATAGTACAAAAGCTTGATGATTATCCTTTGAATGAATAGCTGCAAGTCCTCGCCCAATACAGCAATCTGTATGAGCAACATTTAAGTCTCCAACAGGCGCTCGAACACTCATTAATGTGTCATTTGCACAAGCCATTCGCTTTGGTTCAGTTGTATAAAGCCGCACAGTTGGAAATCTGAATCCAAATTCGGCACGACCTTGGAAGAAAATTATACCATTTCTATCTTCGTTATAGCTACTGCTGCTTGGAGACTGTCCCATTGTAATATCAGCTATGTCACTCAATGTGCCTTTCATCCAGTCTGAACTTGCATTATCAATAAACATTTGCTTATATATAGACTGAGCTTGCTGCTCTAAATTATTGTTTTACATATTATTAAGAATGTAAACCATCTTATTGACCCGTGGTCAATAAGCGTCGCAAGTCTACGACTTGCTCAATTATTGTTTTAAATATTATTAAATAAAGGAGAGTTTTATGTCCGGATTATACACCGAAGCTGACTACGAAAACTCAATAATAGAACTATTTCAAAATACATTGGAATATGAATATATATATGGTCCGGATATTGAAAGAGATTTCTATAGTCCATTATATGAGGATGTTTTGATAGATTCACTGCATCATTTGAATAGGAATTTGCCTAATGATGCTATTCAGGAAGCGTTACATAAGCTCAAGAATTTTGAAAATGGTGAGCTTGTGCAGAAAAATGCTACTTTTATGGATTACCTGCAAAACGGTATACCGGTAAGATATTTTTTAGATGGGGAAGAACGTTCTGCAATTGTATACCTTGCTGACTACCAAAAGCCTGAAAATAACTCATTTATTATTGCTAATCAGTGGACTTTTATTGAAAACAGCAATAAACGTCCGGATATTATTCTATTTTTGAATGGTTTGCCGGTCGTATTAGTTGAACTTAAGTCTCCGTCACGTGAAGAAACCGATGCTTCAGAAGCTTACAGGCAACTGCGTAACTATATGCAGGAAATTCCTTCTATGTTTATTTATAATGCAATTTGTGTTATGAGCGATCAGTTGACATCGAAAGCCGGGACAATAACTTCCGGTGAAGACCGCTTCATGGAGTGGAAAACAAAAGATGGTAATTATGAGAATACTCAGTATGCTCAGTTTGATACTTTCTTTGAGGGGATATTTCAAAAAGAAAGATTACTTGATATTATAAAGAATTTTATATGTTTTTCGAATGAGGGTATAAATAGTTTCAAAATTCTGGCAGGATACCATCAATATTTTGCTGTAAGAAAAGCGGTTGAGTCAACAAAACACGCTACTGTTACTGACGGTAAAGGTGGTGTGTTTTGGCATACACAAGGAAGTGGCAAATCGCTTTCTATGGTTTTCTATGCTCATTTGTTACAGGAGGCATTGGATAGTCCTACTATTGTTGTACTCACTGACAGAAATGACTTGGATGATCAGCTCTATGGACAGTTTGCAAAGTGTAAAGACTTTTTGAGACAAGCTCCTATACAGGCAGAAAGTAGGGAAAATTTAAAAACTTTGCTTGCCGGAAGGCAGGCAAACGGTATTATCTTTACTACCATGCAGAAATTTGAGGAGTCTGATGAACCGCTTTCTGAACGTAATAATATTATAGTTATGGCAGATGAGGCACATAGGGGTCAGTATGGACTTGCAGAGAAAATTAAGATTGTAAAAAACGATGCCGGTAAGGAAGAGGCAAAGCGAGTTATCGGCACAGCAAGAATTATTCGTAATTCGCTGCCTAATGCTACGTATATAGGATTTACAGGTACACCTATTTCTTCTAAAGACAGAAGTACCCGTGAGGTTTTTGGTGATTACATAGATATATACGATATGACACAGGCTGTTGAAGACGGTGCAACCAGACCGGTGTATTATGAGAGCCGTGTTATAAAGTTGAACCTGGATCAAGAGATATTGGATAAGATTGATGCAGAGTATGATTTGATGGCTCTTAATGCAGATGAAGAAGTAATTGAGAAGAGCAAGCGAGAGCTTGGTCAGATGGAAGCGGTACTTGGAAATGACAATACAATAGATTCACTTGTTTGTGATATCCTTGAACATTATGAGAATAATCGAGAAAATCTTCTTACAGGAAAGGCTATGATTGTAGCATATTCACGTCTTATTGCCATGAAGATTTATAAGCGGATTTTGGAAATACACCCTGATTGGAGCGAAAAGGTGGGGGTTGTTATGACATCAGGAAATAATGATCCGGAGGAATGGAGACAAATTATCGGAAACAAGCATCACAAGGATGAGCTTGCAAAGAAGTTCAAAGATAACAACAGCCCTATGAAGATTGCTATTGTTGTTGATATGTGGCTTACCGGCTTTGATGTTCCATCTCTTGCTACAATGTATGTATACAAGCCTATGGCAGGGCATAATTTAATGCAGGCTATTGCTCGTGTAAATCGTGTGTTCCGTGACAAGGAAGGTGGACTTGTTGTCGACTATGTAGGTATTGCTACAGCATTGAAACAGGCAATGAATGACTATACATCCAGAGATAAAAAGAATTACGGAGATACGGATGTAGCAAAGGTTGCATATCCTAAGTTTATGGAGAAGCTTGCAGTGTGTCGTGATAAATTTCATGGATATGATTATTCGAAATTTAAAAGTGGTACAGATCTTGAAAGAGCAAAGGCTATCAGCGGAGCTGTAAATTTTATTATCGGTAGAGAAAAGGTTGACGATAAGGACTCCTTTGTGAAGGAAGCTCTTATGCTTCATCAAGCACTGTCACTTTGTTCATCCTTGGTTGATGAAGAAAGTAGATTTGAAGCGGCTTTCTTTGAGGCGGTCAGAGTGCTTGTTATCAGGCTTACTGTTACAGGTGTAGGAAAAAAGATTTCATTGCCTGAAATGAATGCGAGAATAAATGAACTTCTTAAGCAAAGTATTAAAAGTGATGGTGTGATAAATCTGTTCTCAGATATTAAAGAGGAGTTTTCTTTGTTTGATCCGAAGTTTCTTCAGGAAGTAGCTAATATGAAAGAGAAAAATCTTGCGGTAGAGCTGCTGAAGAAGTTGATTGCAGAGCAGGTCTCTGTTTATCGTAGAACAAATGTGGTTAAATCGGAGAAATTCAGTGATATTATGCAAAAGGCTATCAACTCTTATCTGAACGGTATGCTGACTAATGAAGAGGTTATAGAGGAGATGCTAAAACTTGCAAAACAGATTGCAGCAGACCAAAAAGAGGGTAATAAACTGGGACTTAATGCTGATGAGCTTGCATTTTATGATGCATTGACAAAGCCACAGGCAATTAAAGATTTCTATGAAAATGATGAGCTTATAGCAATAACAAAAGAACTGGCAGAAACCCTTAGAAAAAATAAGACGATTGATTGGCAGAAGCGAGAATCTGCAAGGGCAAAAATGCGTATGCTTATTAAAAAGCTTTTGAAAAAACACAAATATCCACCTGAGGGAATGGAAGATGCCGTTCAGACAGTTATGACACAGTGTGAGCTTTGGACTGATAATTACAGCTTTGAAGATAAACAAAATATCTATAGATATAATGCTAATACAGAAGAAGATCTGCAAATGGTTGCTGAAGAAGGTGTGAAATATAATACGTAAATCTTAGTATCAAAATTAATATTTACATAACTATATGAAAATGGTATACTATGTTTGCAACAAAATAAATTTGCCCTGATGGGTATATACATATACACTTATTAAGAGTGACGGAGAGTTAAGGATCTGTGATGTCACGGCAACCCCTTTTAGGAAGGTGCCAACCTGAGCGAGAAATCGAGCAATGAGTGGAAGCCTTAGTCCACCATTTGGTGGACTTTTTTATATATAAGTGTAAAAGATAGGAGAAAAATGGAAGAGAGAAGACTTTTTACTTCAGAGTCAGTTACTGAAGGACATCCTGATAAGATGTGCGATCAGATTTCAGATGCAATATTGGATGCATATTTAAGTGCAGACCCGGATTCAAGAGTGGCTTGTGAGACTGCTACGACTACAGGTATGGTACTTGTAATGGGAGAGATTTCATCAAAGGCAACTGTTGATATTCAAAAGATAGTTAGAGAAACTGTAAGAGAAATAGGTTATGACAGAGCAAAGTACGGCTTTGACTGTGATACCTGCAGTGTACTTGTAGCGCTTGATGAGCAGTCAAGTGATATAGCAATGGGTGTAGATAAGGCGCTTGAGGCAAGAGAGCATATCGATTTAGAGGATGAGGACAATGGTGCAGGTGACCAGGGACTTATGTTCGGATATGCTACAGATGAAACAAAGGAGTTTATGCCATACCCTATATATCTTGCACATAATCTTGCAAAAAGACTTACACAGGTAAGAAAAGACGGTACATTAAGCTACTTAAGACCGGACGGTAAGACACAGGTTACTGTAGAGTACGATGAAGAAGGTAAGCCTGTAAGAATAGATACAGTTGTACTTTCTACACAGCATGACGAGGATGTGGAGCAGGAGCAGATTCATACAGATATAAAGAAATATGTATTTGATGAAATAATTCCACATGATATGGTCGATGAGAATACAAAATACTTTATAAATCCTACAGGTAGATTTGTTATAGGTGGACCACATGGAGACTCGGGACTTACAGGAAGAAAGATAATAGTGGATACTTACGGCGGCTATGCAAGACATGGCGGCGGTGCTTTCTCAGGTAAGGACAGTACAAAGGTTGACAGATCGGCAGCTTACGCGGCAAGATATGTTGCAAAGAATATAGTAGCTGCAGGACTTGCAAAAAAATGCGAGATTCAGTTGTCTTATGCTATCGGTGTGGCTCATCCTACATCTATTTCCGTAGATACTTTCGGAACAGGAAAGATAAGTGACGGTGCAATAGTAGAGCTTATCAGAAAGCACTTTGATTTAAGACCTACTGCAATTATAAAGATGCTTGACCTTAGAAAGCCGATATTTAAGCAGACTGCGGCATACGGACATTTTGGAAGAGATGATTTAAGTCTTCCATGGGAAAGACTTGATAAGGTAGAAGAACTTAAGAAGGCTATCTGATGAAAATCGGCTCCGGTTTATTTTCGATATTTTGCCTTATAATAATCATACCGTCTATACTTCTCATATACAGTATGAATTATGATACCACGGGTAATATAGGTATCTGGCTTACCATTCTTGTAACCATAATAGATATTGTGGCGGTTGTTATGTGGATCTGGATCTATAAAAGGATTCTCGTTCCTTTGGATAAATTGCAAACAGCTACAAAGAAGATAGCAGATGGAGATTTGGATTATCAATTAGATGAAAGAGATTTTTCTGAGATTCCTTTTTTATTCAAGGATTTCGAGAGAATGAGAATCAAGTTAAAGGAAGATGAAGAAGAGAAAAAACTTTCAGAAGATGCGGCCAGAGAGTTGGTAAGTAATATTTCTCATGATTTAAAGACACCGCTTACTGCAATAAGAGGATATGTGGAGGGAATACTTGACGGTGTTGCTTCCTCACCTCAAAAGACTAGAGATTACCTGAATACAATATATAATAAGACAAATGATATGACTTCATTGATTGATGAATTGCTGTATTATTCGCAGGTTGCAGAAAAATACATGTCATATAAATATGAAAAGATTTATGTAAAAGATTTTTTCGATGAATATGTAAAGGATTTGTATCTGGAACTTGAAACAATAAAAATCAAATTTGAGTATATAGTTAATGTAGGACGTAATACTGTTATAGATATGGATAAGGAACAGATAAAGAGGGCCTTAAACAATATTGTTTCAAATGCTGTGAAATATATGGACAAGGAAGAACCTGAAATTCATCTTAAGGTTACAGAAATGTCGGATGCAATAAACATACAAATCTCGGATAACGGCAGAGGGATAGATGAAAAAGATTTGCCGCATATATTTGAGAGATTTTATAGAAGTGATGTGTCGAGAAATACTAAACTTGGAGGTAGCGGTATAGGACTTTCTATTGTAAAAAAAGTAATAGAAAATCATGAGGGAAGTGTTGTAGCTATGTCTAAACCGGGCGTTGGAACAGAGGTTAGCATAGAGTTAAAGAAGTAGGAGATATAAAATGGGCAAAGTTCTTATAATAGAGGATGAAGTAAGTATAGCTGAGCTGGAAAGGGATTATTTGGAAATATCCGGCTTTGAGGTCGATATTTCAACTGACGGTAAAGAAGGACTTGGAAGAGCGTTAAATGAAGACTATGAGTTGGTATTACTGGATTTGATGCTGCCCGGAGTTGACGGATATGAGATATGTAAGCAGATAAGAGCTGTAAAAGAGATACCTATTATCATGGTCAGTGCAAAAAAGAATGATATCGACAAGATAAGAGGACTTGGGCTAGGAGCGGATGATTATATGACCAAGCCTTTCTCACCAAGTGAACTTGTGGCAAGGGTAAAGGCGCATATTAACAGATATGACAGGTTGGCAGGTGTTTCTACAGCAAATAAGGACATTGTAGAAATCAGAGATTTGAAGATAGATGCAGGCTCCAGAAGAGTTTGGGGCTATGGAGATGAAAAAACACTGACTGCCAAGGAGTTTGATATACTCTATTTCCTTGCAAAGCATCCGAACAAGGTATATTCAAAAGAAGATTTGTTTAAAGAAGTATGGGGGCTTGAGTCAATGGGTGATATTTCAACAGTTACCGTACATATCAAAAATATCAGAGAAAAAATAGAGCAGGACAGTTCCAAACCTCAATTTATAGAAACTATTTGGGGTGTTGGATACAGATTTAGAGGATAAAGATAAGGGTCGACAAAGGTCGGCCCTATATTTATACAATAAAATATTCAATAATAAGTACAAGGCTACAGCACAGCAGTGCAACCTTAAAAAGATTTGCGCCAAATAGGGCTGCAATTATCCGGATGATATTATAATCGATTTGACAAAATAAAAGCTTGCATATCGATTTGACAAAATAAAAGCTTGCATTGTCTTTATTATAAAAAAATGTTATGATTAAGTATCTTAGATATGTTATGTACCTCAATAGCATATTTGGGAGATATTAAAAATATCTATAAGAATAAAGTCTTTTGACGATAAAATGATTGGAGGGTTATATGAACAAAGGTCAAATCAATACAAATCTTGGTCAGATAAGCATAAATCCGGATGTTATAGCATTCTATGTAGGAATACAGGCGGTTGAATGCTTCGGTATAGTTGGTATGGCGGCAGTTTCTGTAACAGACGGTATATCAAGACTTTTGAAGAGAGAAAATCTCACAAAGGGCATCAGTGTAAAAATAGAGGATAATAAGTTGATTTTGGATTTCCATATCATAGTTGCGTATGGACTTAGCATAAGTGCTGTAACTCAAAATCTAATAGAGACTATCCAGTATAAGGCGGAGAAGTTTACCGGAATGGAAGTAAAGAAAATAAATATATTCGTAGAAGGTGTACGAATAATAGACTAAGGAGGATTTTTTGTGAGTCTAGAGCAGATTGATGCACAATCACTAAAGAGTGCTTTTATAACAGGAGCAAAAAGCTTAGAAGCAAAAAAAGAATGGATAAATGAACTGAATGTGTTCCCGGTTCCTGACGGAGATACCGGTACAAATATGACAATGACAATAATGTCGGCAGCAAAGACATTGGCAGCTGAAGAAGGCGATGACATTGCATCTATGTGTAAGGCAATAGCGCAGGGATCATTGCGTGGTGCCAGAGGAAACTCAGGTGTTATACTTTCTCAGCTTTTTAGAGGTGCAGCCAAGATATTAAAGGAATCCCCTGTTGTAGATGTGTTTGAAATTGCACTTGCATTTGATAAGGCGAGTGAGACTGCATATAAGGCTGTAATGAAGCCGAAAGAGGGTACAATACTGACAGTTGCAAGAGCAATGGGTGAAAAGGCTCTTGAAATACATGATGAATATGATGATATTATCGCATTTTTGGAAGCTGTATTGGCATATGGTGATGAGACTTTAAAGAAAACACCTGAGATGTTGCCTGTACTTAAGAAAGCCGGAGTGGTAGACTCAGGCGGTCAGGGACTTATGGTTATACTTCACGGTATACTTGAAGGTCTTAAGGGAAATGTGATAGAGCTTGGCGATGTGGTACTTTCAACAAAGTCTGAAGGTGGTGCAAACGGTGCCGCAAGAGAGGATATCGATACTTCAGATATCAAGTTCGGATATTGTACAGAGTTCATTGTAAATTTAAATAAGGAATTTACAGATAAGGATGAAGAGGAGTTTAAAGAATTCCTTACTTCAATAGGTGATTCACTTGTATGTGTAGCTGATGATGAAGTGGTTAAGATTCATGTGCATACAAATGATCCGGGACTTGCCATTCAAAGAGGATTGACTTTTGGAGAGCTTACCAATTTAAAGATTGACAATATGCGTGAAGAGCATAGAGAGAGAGTTATCAAGGGTGTAGATCAGATCCTTGAATCTCAAAAGCAGAAAAAGAAAATGGGAGTTATAAGCGTAAGTGCAGGAAGCGGCCTTACATCAATTTTTAAAGAAATAGGAGTTGATGTGGTTGTTGAAGGCGGTCAGACAATGAATCCGAGTACTGAGGACATCTTGAATGCGGTAGAGCATTTGAACGCTGAAACTATATATATATTACCGAATAATAAAAACATTATTTTGGCGGCTGAGCAGGCGGCTAAAATAGTGGAAGATAAGAAGGTTGTAGTAATACCTACCAAGACTATTCCTCAGGGAATCACAGCAATGATAAGTCTTTCAGAGGACAGAAGCGCTGAGGAAAACCTTGAGAATGCTACCGAAGAGATTTCAAATGTGAAGTCGGCTCAGATAACCTATGCGGTGAGAAATACCACTATAGACGATGTTGAAATACATGAAAATGATGTGATGGCATTGGGAGACACCGGCATAATAGGTGTTGATAAGAGTATTGATTCAGCTGTAGATAAGGCACTTGCAAATATGATTGATGATTCAAGTGAATTGGTATGCCTTTACTATGGTGAAGAAGTAAGTGAAGAGGACGCTAACAAGTTATGCGACGAATTGGTTGGCAAATACGAGAATGTAGAGTTTGAATTACATTTTGGAGGACAGCCTGTTTACTACTACTTCATATCTGTAGAATAAGATTTTTAATAACTAGGTCTGTCAAATATATGATTTGGCGACCTAGTTAAAACTTTGTAAGGAGGTCGGCTTGATAGATATATCTGTAAAAAACATAAAGGGCGTAGGAGCAAAAACAGCAGAATATTTGGAAAAGCTTGATATAAAGACTGTCAAAGATCTTTTAAAACATTATCCGATAAGATATTTGGAATACAAAGCTCCTACAAAAATTTCCGAAGTAAACAAGGATGAGGAAGTAGTTATAAAGGCTACAATCACTAAAAGTATATCACTTACCGGTCCAAACAGAAAAATAGCCGTAACGAAAGTTACAGACTTTATTGATGTATTAGATGTAATATGGTATAACTCACCTTACTTAAGAGCAACTCTAAAGCAGGGGGAGAGCTATATTTTTGTGGGTAAATTCTCAAGAAGAAGCAAGAATACACTTGAGCATCCTACAATTTATACCATAGATGAATACAAGAAAAAGATAGGCAGTTTTAAGCCTATATATGCACTTACGGCCGGTATTAATAATAATTTAATGGAGAAGCTGATAAAATCAGCTTTTGAATATATAGATGATAAGGATTTTGAAGAATACTTACCTGAGAGCATACTTAAAGAGTTTTCTTTGGAAGACAGAAATAAAGCTGTTAGAAATATTCATGATCCTATAAGTAAGTCAAGTCTTTTTGAATCTAAAAAAAGGCTGGCATTTGATGATTTCTTTAGATTCTTATATGGAATGAAACTTTTGAAAAATAAAAGGCTTAGAGTCAAGTCAAGGAATATAGTATCAAAAGAAATCAAATATTTGGAAGAAATAAAGTCCACTCTGCCGTTTAAGTTAACCGATTCACAAAATAATGTGATAGAGGAGATCTTAAATGATATGTCAAGCGGTGTGGTTACAAATAGATTGATACAGGGAGATGTAGGTTCGGGAAAGACGGTAGTAGCTTTGATATGCCTATATATGGCTGTAAAATCGGGATTTCAAGGTGTTGTTATGGTGCCTACTGAAGTTTTGGCAAAACAGCATTTTAAATCCATGTCAGATATCCTGGGGAAATTAAAGAATCCGCCTAAGATCGGTATTCTGACAGGTTCTATGACTAAAAAGGAACATTTGGCAGTCTATGAAAAGATAGAAGCCGGTGAGATAGATATTGTAGTAGGTACACATGCTTTACTTGTGGAAGATGTAAAATTTAAAAATCTTGGTCTGGTAGTAACTGATGAGCAGCATCGCTTCGGAGTAAGACAAAGAACAACTCTTTCAGATAAAGGAGAGGATGTTCATGTACTTGTAATGTCGGCTACACCGATACCGAGAACTCTTGCAATAATACTTTACGGAGATCTGGATATTTCGACTATAGAAACAAAACCTGTGGGCAGATTACCTATAAAGAATGCTGTAATTACAGAAAATGACAGGGAAAAAGCGTACAGGCATATATCACTTGAAATAGGTAAAGGACATCAGGCATATATAATATGTCCTATGGTTGAAGAGAGTGAGAATATAGAAGCAGAGAATGTAATAGACTACAGTAAGAAAATAGCAGATAAATTTTCACAAAATTGTAAGATAGAAGTTTTACATGGGAGACTGCAACAGAAAGAAAAAGATGATATAATGTCTCGGTATGTAAATAAAGAAACAGATATTTTAGTTTCTACAACAGTAATTGAAGTAGGTGTGGATGTACCGAATGCGACAGTCATTATGATTGAAAATGCTGAAAGGTTCGGACTTGCGACACTACATCAGCTTAGAGGAAGAGTCGGGAGAAGCGAATTACAATCTTATGCCATATTTGTCAGAACTTCAAATTCAAATATTGCAAAAAAGAGACTGGAAATAATAGGAAATTCTAATGACGGATTTTATATTGCATCAAGGGATCTGGTTTTAAGAGGCCCGGGAGAGCTTTTCGGTCTGGCACAAAGCGGTGAACTCGATTTTGGAATTGCGGATATATACAATGATAATGATATATTTGAAATGGCAAAAAATGCTGTAGATATGATACATAGTGGGAATATAGGGGAAGAAGAGAGTATAAAGCTTGAGAACAAAATAAATAACTACATGGATTTACATTATAAAAAGTTAGCACTTTAATAGGAGTAGTATGGCTGAGAATAAAAAAGAACCAAGAAAAAGAGGTAAAAAAGAGAAGAAGGGAAACAAGTTTGCACTTGGTGTGGCGGTACTTGGAATTGTATTTGTAGCGGGTTGCTATACTGTAAAAGCAAACACTTACAGAACAAAATTTTTCCCACATACAATAATAAACGGTATAGATGCTTCGGAGAAAACTGTTGATGAGGTAAGACAGGTTATGTCTAAGCAGATAGATAATTTTGAGAGTAAAATAAGATCAAGAGATAATAATGATGAGATAATAAAGGGAAGTGATGTGGGTCTTGCCTTTGTTGAGGACTCTTCACTTGAGGATTTATTACATCAGCAAAACAGTATGGCATGGATTGCAAATATGAGCGGTGAAAAGGACTTGAAAATCAAATCCTCATTTACTGTGGATGACAACAAGTTTGAGGATACAGTTTCAAAGCTTAGAGCGTTTGACGAGTCCAAATTTGTTGCGCCTGTAGATGCGAAAATTTCCGATTTTGTTCAGGGTTCGGGATACTCCATCATACCTGAAGTTGAGGGTAATACGCTTGATGTAAAGAAGGCAAAAGAGTATATAAAGAGTCAGCTCATTGTTTTAAACGATGATATAAATCTTGACTATGAAGAAAACGACTTGTATGAAAAGCCGGCAAAAAGATCGGACGATCCTACACTTAATCTTGCACTTACAAATCTGAACAAGTATATATCTGCCAGAATCTCATATGATAAGCTGAATGTTTTAAACGGCGATACTATACATAAATGGTTAACTGTAAACAGTGACGGTTCTGTAAATATATCGGATGAGGGAGTTGCATCATTTGTAAAGACAATTTCAAATGCTTATAACACTGTAGGTAAGCCGAAAACATTGAAGACATCTTACGGCCCTACCGTAACAATATCAGGAGGCTCATACGGATGGAAAGTTGATGCCGAAAAGGAAAAGGCAACTATAAAATCTCTTATTGAGGCAGGTGAGACCACAAAGAGAGAACCCGAGTTCTCAAGAAAAGCGGCTTCACATGGTGAGAATGATTACGGAAATTCATATGTTGAAGTAAACCTTACAACTCAGCATATGTTTGTAATAAAGAACGGTTCAAAGGTACTTGATAGTGATTTTGTATCGGGCAATGTTGCAAAGAACTGGACTACACCTCCGGGCGCATTCCCTCTTACTTATAAGACCAGAAATGCAACTTTAAAGGGTGAAGGATATTCAACTCCGGTAGATTATTGGATGCCTTTTAACGGAGGTATCGGTTTTCATGATGCACCGTGGAGATCGGCTTTCGGAGGTCAGATATATAGGACTTCAGGTTCACACGGTTGTGTAAACCTTCCGCCTGCAATAGCAAGGCAATTATACGATTATGTTGACAGCGGTTTTCCTGTACTTTGCTACAATTTGACACCTACTGTGGCAACACCTGAAACCACAGAGTCTTCATCTTCAAGTGAGAGCAGTGCGACAGAGGCGACTGTAGAGCCGATAGGTGACACTACACAGGCAGGAGAAATCAAATCCGCAGTTGAAATAGGACAGTAATAGATGAGAGTAATTTCCGGAACGGCAAGAAGTCTTATTTTAAAAACGCCAAAGGGTACTTCCACAAGGCCTACTACCGATAAGATAAAAGAAACATTATTTAATATGATTTCAAATGAACTCTATAACGCCACATTCCTTGACTTATTTGCAGGAAGTGGCGGGATAGGTATCGAGGCATTAAGTAGGGGCGCAAAGGAAGCATATTTTTGTGATATAGACAGAGAGGCTATAAGGTGCATAAGAGAAAATCTTGAGCACACAAAGCTGATAGATAAAGCTACCATACTGAAGGGAAGCTTTGAAGCAAATTTAGAAAAGATAAAAACACATGGAAAGAAATTTGATATTGTTTTTATCGATCCACCATATCAAAAGGGATTTGAGGATAAATGTTTAGATATTTTAATAAATTCCACATTGATTGATGAGCATACATTGGTTATAATTGAAGAAGAATTTAAGACTGATACCACACATTTATCAAAAGCTTGGTATATAGATAAGGTCAAAGAGTATAAGTCTAATAAACATATTTTTATGCATAAGCGAGGGTGACTATGGCTAAAGCTATTTATCCGGGAAGTTTTGATCCTATTACTAACGGACATATTGATATTATTGAAAGAGCATCAAAGATGTTTGACAAGCTTATTGTAGGAGTACTTATCAATAACACCAAAGATCCGCTTTTTACGCCTGCTGAAAGAGTGGACATGATAAAAAGTGTAGTAGGACATTTGTCAAATGTGGAAGTTTTAGAATTTGCAGGATTATTGGTGGATTTTGCACACGAGCAAAATTGTAATATATTGGTTAGAGGACTTAGAGTAATAACTGATTTTGAATATGAATTACAATTGGCTCAGACAAATAAAATAATTGCACCGAATCTGGAAACGGTTTTTCTTAGTTCAAGCTTGAAATACTCATATCTGAGTTCAAGTATTGTTAAGGAAATTGCTGTATATAATGGAGATATCAGTCATTTTGTAAGAGACCATATCAGAGAAAAGGTAACGAAAAGACTGATTGAAAAAGGTTTGAGGAGAGATTATGAGTAGAATTGAACAGGTGATAACTGAGATAGAAGAGTTTGTGGAGAGGTGTAAAACCGTTGCACTGTCCAATTCAATAATAAAGGTAAATAAAGAGGAATTTATAGCCTTATTGAACGAGTTGAGACAGGAAATACCTGAGGAGGTAACACAGTCACAAAAAGTTATAAGCAATAAGGACAGCATTTTAACAGATGCAAAAAACAGGGCTGAGAAGCTTATACTCGATGCAAATATTCAAAGCAATTCCATAAGGGAGGATGCAAAGAGAAAGGCTGATGCAATTGTTCTGAGTGCAAGAAAAGAGTCTGATGCCATAATGAATGAGGCAAATAAGTTAAAGTCACAACTTGTAAATGAGAATCAAATTATGCAAACTGCATATGCTGAATCCGATAAAATATTGGAATATGCAAGAATGGAAGCCAACAATATTGTATATGACGCAAGAAATGAAGCCAATAGTGTCAGACAGGCGGCTATATCTTATACCGATGAGTTGCTTCAAAGTCTTCAGGGAATAATCTCGGGGACAATGGTTGAGAGTCAGAACAGATTCAATCAATATTTGAGTTCATTGCAATTTTATACAGGAGAGATCGATAAGAACAGACAGGAACTGGCAACCAGTATTGTTCCTGCAGATCAGAATACACAGGAATAATTATGGGGCTGTTGCTTGCAACAAGCCCTTTTTTGCGTAATAAGATTGATTTAGATTGAGGTATATATGATACAGGAAAAGGATTTACCGAAGTCCTATGTAGATGCCATGAAGGAACTTTTAGAAGAAGATTATGATGCATATATCAAATCTTTGAATGAGAAACCCTATGTAGGTATCAGAACAAATTTATTAAAGCTTACCAAGGAAAAGCTTAAAGAAATTCTTGACAGAGATTTTAAAGAGATTCCATGGGTTAAAGAGGGATTTTACTTTGAAGAAGAAAAGGGAGTATTAACAACACCTTCTTTAAGTAATATTGAAAAAATAAAAAGCATATCTAAAAATCCGTATTATTTTGCAGGACTTTATTATATACAGGAACCCTCAGCTATGACACCTGCAATGGTGGCAGGTATAAAACCGGGTGATAAGGTACTTGATCTTTGCGCCGCTCCCGGAGGAAAGTCTACACAGGCTGCATCATATCTTCAAGGTGAAGGATTATTGGTATCAAATGATTTTTCGGCTTCCAGAGTAAAAGCACTTCAAAAGAATATTGAGGTAAGTGGAATTGACAATGTTTTGATAACAAATGAAGATCCTAAGAATCTTTCAAAAGTGTATATTGAATATTTTGATAAGATAATAGTTGATGCACCATGTTCAGGTGAGGGTATGTTCAGGCGTGACAGTGCAGTTTTTAGAGCATATCTTGGAAGAGGTCCGGAGTTTTTTACAGGATTACAGGTAAGTATATTAAATGAGGCTGCAAAGATGTTAAAACCCGGCGGAACTTTGGTGTATTCCACATGTACATATTCTAAAGTGGAAGATGAGGGAAGCTTATCGGAGTTTTTAGAAAATCATCCTGACTTTAAGATAGATAAAATAAATGCAGATTTCGGATTTGAGGAGTCTAAAATCTTACCGGGAACGATAAGACTTTTTCCACATAAGATAAAGGGAGAAGGACATTTTGTAGCGAGACTGAAAAAAGATGAGAGCACCCTTGAAATTCAGACAAGTAAAATAAAAGATAAAAATAAAAGAAAATCACCGAAGCTTCCGGAAGAGTTGCTTGAGTTTCTCGGGAAAATAAAAAGAGACTGGGATTATGAGAGAATCTTTATAAATAAGGATTATGTATACTATCTTCCAAAGGATGCTTTGATAGATAAGAGTTTACACTATATAAGAACCGGACTGCTGCTTGGTGAGATAAAAAAGAACAGATTTGAGCCTTTTCAGGCATTGGCAATGAATATAAAGTTTGATGAATGGGAAAATCCTTTAAACTTAAGCGCAACGGACGAAAGAGTAATAAAGTATTTAAAGGGTGAAACCATAGAAGCGGATGACGAATATATGGGAATCAGACTTGTATGTGTAGACGGATTTTCACTGGGATTTGTAAAGCAAAATAAAAAGAGCTGTAAAAATAAGTATTATCAAGGTTGGAGATGGATGTAATGATTGTCAGAGTAGATAAAATCCTTTCAGAACTTGGTTTTGGAAGCCGTCAGGAAATAAAAAAATATGTAAAAGCCGGTAAGGTAAGGATAAATGACAATATAGTAAAAAAGCCTGAGGAAAAACTGAACAGCGAAAAAGATAAATTATACTTTGAAGGCAAAGAGGTGGAAGTAGAGGAGTTTGAAACATTTATTCTCTATAAGCCTGCAGGATATGTATGTGCTACTAATGATAATGTACATAAGACCGTTATGGAGCTGATAGACTCAAAAAGAAAAAATATTGTACCTGTAGGAAGGCTTGATTTGGATACTGAGGGTATTTTAATACTTACAAATGACGGAGCTCTAAATCACAGACTGGTATCGCCTGCATCACATGTGGATAAGGTATACTATGCAAAATTTGACGGTGCTTTAGCATCTGATGCCATAGAGCGTACAGCCGAAGGACTTGATATAGGTGACGGAGAAGTCTCAAAACCTGCAAAGCTTGAAATTCTCTCGGATGATGAGGTGCTGCTTACCATACATGAGGGCAAGTTTCATCAGGTCAAGAGAATGGTAAAAGCTTTAGGAGGGGAGGTAACTTATTTAAAAAGAGTTGCCTTTGGAGGACTTATACTTGACGATTTGAAACTAAAAAAAGGGGAAAGCAGAAAAATAACAGAGATTGAGATGGAGATGCTTAAGGGATGAAAAATAATATTTTAGATGCATGGATTATGGTTGAACATCTCTCTGAGGGAGATATAAGTCTGAAAGACAAAAAAAATCTTAGACTTGATGATTTGACCGACAAAAAATACTATGATTATTTTAACTCATTAGTTGAAAAAGAAAACATCAGAAGATATAAGAATTCAGGTTTGGTATTTTATTTGGATATATTTGCTTTTACAGAGGTGGTTGATTTCTTAAGGAAAACATATGGAATAACAAAGCCTGAAGGCGATATAAATTACGGTGATAAATTCAGTATGGCACTGTATTTTGATAAAACCTTGCGCTATATTGACGACAATTTGTTTTTCAGTGCAAGCGCATATATGAGATATTATAGAAAAGTGCCTACAGAGTCGGAGTTTCGTAAGTTTGAAGAGGATTTAAATGATGAACTGAAACAAAGATTTGAAAACTGTGAAGATAATCCTGAGAAATTTGATAAGGCTGTTGAAACCGTTTTAAATAAATACGGAATTGAGTTAAAGAACTGTCGAGTACAGTTTTTAAATAATATTGAAACCGACGCCACAAATCTTCATTCATTTTTCGTGGACGATTTGACAAAGGCTAAGAGAATAGACAATAAAAATCTGAATGATTACCTGTATGGCAAAACAACCGGAAGAAAAAATTTGGACAGCAAAAAAGATTCTTCTTGGTTTAATAAGACAGAGTTTGAAAAGATTTTAAGTCCTGAAAATTATCCTCTTGGAAGATTTCCAAGCAATACAAAATTTGCGCTTTCTTTTATGCAGCAGGTGGCTGTAAATCTTACTATAGGGTTTGATAATAATCAAATGAGAAGTGTAAACGGACCTCCGGGGACGGGTAAGACTACACTTTTAAAAGATATATTTGCACAACTTATCGTAGAGCAGGCGTTTGATATATGCGGATTGTCTGAAAAGTATGTTAAAGGAAGTGAACTGACAAGATATTTTGATAAAGCTTCAATAGGTGAGCTTCCTGAAAGTATTGCAAAAAACAATATAGTTGTTGCAAGCTCAAATAACGGTGCGGTGCAAAATATTGTAAATGAACTGCCTCTAAAAGAGGGTATTGATGAAAATATTTTACCTGAGCTTGAGGCTATAGACTATTTTAAAGAGATTGCAAACAAGAATGTAAAAGAAAATTGGGTTAAGGAAGACGGAAAGAGTAAAAAAGAACTGATACTTGAGGATACCGGTGAAGAAAAATTCTGGGGATCCTTTTCTCTTGAAGGCGGTAAGTCCGACAATATGACCAATATACTCAACAGGATTGAATGTATAATAAACTGTCTTGAAAATGAGTATGAGCCAGATGATGAAATTTATAATAAATTTAAAACTCAATATAAAAAAGTATTAAGTCTTAGAAATGATGCAAAAAACTTACAGAATAAATTTGATGCTTATTATAATGCAAAGTCCGAGCTTAATAAAATTGAGAATACTTTATTAAGTGATGATGAAGAGAGAAGAAAAAAGATTGCTGTATTAAGGGAGCAAGCTGAAGAGTCTGTAAAGGAAAAAATTGTAAGTCTTAATGAGGCTTCAAGCTCACTTGATAATACTAAAAGAAAAAGAGAAGAACTTGCAGGAAGTATTGCAAATCAAAAAATGCTTTTTGAAGCAAAGCAGAGTCAAAAGCCTGGATTTTTCTCATCACTTTTTAATTCTGATAAAAATAAGAACTTTACAAATGAAATAAATGTTTTGCAAAATAAACTTCAGGCTTTATTTGATGAAGATGAGACTTACAGAAAGCTTGAAAATGAGCTTCAAAATAAAATAAATGATCTGAAAAAATCTATAGATACTCAAAGGAATGCGGCAGATAATGAGAATACTCAGTATGAAGCTTGGAAGCAGAATTTAAATAGCAGAAAAGAAAAATACACTCAGATAATAAGTGAATTTGGTGTTGATAATACAATTATATCTAAGGGACTTGACTTTGGCAGTGATTATGAAAAGCTTCAGCTCTCAAATCCATGGTTTGATGAAAACTACAGAGTGGAGCAGTCTAAGCTTTTTGTATCGGCTCTGGGTGTAAGAAAGCAGTTTCTATATGAGAACAGAAAAAACATTAAGGCTGCTGTAAGCATATGGAGAGCTCAAAACAAATATATGGAAAATAAGAGACTGATTAATATCTCCTGGAATTGGATAAATCTTACTATTCCTGTTATCAGCTCCACTTTTGCCAGTTTTTCAAGGATGTTAAAAAATATTGATGAGAATGTTCTGGGACATACATTTGTAGATGAGGCGGGACAGGCTCTACCTCAGGCGGCGGTGGGTGCAATATTTAGAAGCAAGAATATTATGGTTGTGGGAGATCCTTTCCAGATAAAGCCTGTACTTACTTTGGACGGCGGTCTACTTGCACTGCTTTCAAAAAGCTATAATGTAAGTGAAAAATACTTGTCTGAGTCTGCTTCAGTACAGACTTTGGTGGATGCCGCAAGTCAATACGGTTTTTACACAAAAGGGCAAGAGGAAGCGGATTCCTGGATAGGTATTCCGCTTTGGGTACATAGGCGCTGTAAATATCCTATGTTTACCATATCAAATGAGATATCTTATCAAAACCTTATGGTACAGGGCAATGAGGGCTATGGAAAGACCGGATGGTATGATATAAAAGGTAAGGCGGTAGATAAGTATGTTGAGGAACAGGGAGAATTCCTTCTAAAAAAGATACAGGATATGGCAAAGTCAAATCCTAAGATAACGGATAAAAATGAGAGTGACACTATTTATATAATATCACCTTTTAAAAATGTTGCTTATAGGCTGGCAAGAAAGCTTGATGAGATAGGCTTTACCAGAAGAGAAAACGGAAAAGCTACAAATATAGGAACCATACATACTTTCCAGGGAAAGGAAGCTCCGATAGTATTTATGGTACTTGGAGCGGATACAAACAGTAAGGGTGCCGCAAGCTGGGCGGTAGGCGAGGCCAATATGATGAATGTGGCGGCTACAAGAGCAAAGAAGGAATTTTATATAGTAGGAGATAAAAAACTTTACATGAGTTTGGGAAGTGAAGTGATAAGCAAAGTGAATAAGGTTATAACAGCTTACAGTAAGGAACATCCTGAGCTTATAGATGAGAATACAGATTTAGGTAGTTTATGATAAAAGGTATAGATGCATGTATATTCGATCTAGACGGTACTTTGGTAGATTCCATGTGGATGTGGCCTGATATAGATGCCGAGTATTTGGAAAGATTCGGATTTGAATATGATGATAATTTAAAAAATGAAATAGACGGAATAAGCTTTCATGAAACAGCGGTTTATTTTAAAAAGAAGTTCGGTATAAAAGACAGTGTGGAAAAAATCTGTCAGGACTGGGAAGACATGGCACTTAATAAATATAAGTATGAAGTGAAAGAAAAACCCGGTTGCACAAGATTTTTGGAGCATTTAAAGTCAAGAGGAATTAAAATGGGAATTGCAACCAGCAATAACAAAAACATGGTGGATGCGGTACTTAATTCCTTAAATATGAAAGATTATTTTGAGGTTATTACCACATCGGATGAAGTAAAAAAAGGGAAGCCCGCACCTGATGTTTATTTAAGAACGGCCAAACTTCTTGGAGTTAAACCGGAAAAATGTCTGGTATTTGAAGATGTGGTAGCAGGAGTCATAGCCGGAAAAGCCGCCGGAATGAAGGTATGTGCTATAGAGGATGATTTCTCAAAAGATGTCAGAGAAAGGAAAAAGGAACTGTCAGATTATTATATAGATGACTACAGAGAATTACTATGACAAAGAAAAAAGGCGAGTACGGATACAGAAAGTACTTTAAAATAAAAAACGGAATAATTATAGGATTTTTTGTTTTTATTATACTTTTGCTTTTTATAGCATCAAAGGTCACAAAGAATGCCGATATTTCAAGGATACTTCTGGTTTCATCCATACTTATGGTACTTCCTATGGCAAACCTTTTGTCACCTTTTCTGGTGGTGTTTAAGTATAAATCTTTTGAATATGATAAGATAAAGGAATATCTTGATGATAAGCATTTTTTATTTGATATAATCCTTACAATGAATGAGCAGGTAATGCCTCTTGATATAATATATATTGATGGAGAAAAAATCTTCGGGATTCTTTCAAACAAGGCAAATAGGGTAAAAACAGAGGAATTTATCAAAGAAAGAATGAAAATAGGCGGTATCAAGGTTAGTGTGAAGATCTGTGACAGCTTTAATGAAATGAAAAAGTTTGTTCAAAGTAAAGATGCGGATGACAAAAATTTAGATGAGATAAGGGCTATCTTTAAAAGCCTTTCAGTATAATGATTGAAATAATTGTAGGAAAAAATGAAAGCGGACAAAGGCTTGACAGGGTTTTGGAAAAAATATTTGTAAATGCAAATACCGGATTTATTTTTAAGATGCTTAGAAAAAAGAATATTACTTTAAATGATAAAAAAGCTGACGGTAAGGAAAGGCTTGAGCCGGGGGCAAGTATCAAGCTTTGGTTTTCAGATGAAAGTTTTGAAAAACTTTCAGGAAAAAAGGCCGGAGATATAAAAGATTTAGAGAAAAATCCAAAAGTCGATAAAAAAAGTACAGAAACTTTTAAATCATATATAGTATATGAAGATGAAAATACTGTTATAATAAATAAGCCTGCAGGTCTTTTATCACAAAAAGCATATGAAAACGATATATCGGTAAACGATCTTTTGCTTGATTATCTTGAATTTGATTCTAAGGCGTTAAATACATTTAAGCCTTCAATATGCAACAGACTTGACAGAAACACTTCAGGACTTATGGTATGCGGAAAGACTTTGGAAGGCTTAAGAGTAAATAATGAATTGATAAAAACAAAGGCTGTCAGCAAATATTATCTGGCTGTGGTAAAAGGCAGAGTGGAAAAATCGGGGAGTATTAATGCATGGCTTTATAAGGATGAAAAGACCAATAAAGTTACTGTAAAAGAGAAGTCTTTTGAAGGTGCGGAGTTTATACAAACAGAGTATGAGGTACTTGATTATTTTAAAGATGCTACATTACTTTTGGTAAAGCTTATAACCGGAAAAACTCATCAGATTAGAGCACATTTATCTTCAATATCACATCCTATAATAGGGGATTTTAAATACGGAGATAAATCGGTGAATGAAAAGTTTAAAAGAGAGTATGGTATAAAATCTCAGCTTTTACATTCATTCAGGCTTGTATATCCGAACAGCGATATTTCAGATACGGATACTTTTAAAGCTTTAAAGGGAAAGTGCTTTGAGGCTTCATATAATAATGATTTCAGAAAGGTGATAGGAGATGGGTACTTGGAAAACAAGAGGCCTTAGGGGCTCGGCACTGGAAGAGTATATCAACTATTCAAATGAAAAGTACAGAGAAAGCGGACTCGCCCTTATTCAAAAGATTCCTACACCGATTACTCCGATAGAAATTGATAAAAGTACAAGGCATATCACTCTGGCATATTTTGAGAAAAAGTCTACGGTTGATTATATAGGAGTTGTTCAGGGAATACCTGTATGCTTTGATGCCAAAGAATGTGCGAACACAAGTTTTTCACTTGCAAATGTACATGAGCACCAGTTTAAGTTCATGGAGGAGTTTGAGAAGCAGGGCGGTATAGCTTTTCTTATTATTTTCTTTAAATCACTTGATAAGATAATATATTTGCCGCTAAAGGATTTGAAATTTTTCTTTGACAGGATGAATACAGGTGGTAAAAAAAGTTTTAAATATGAAGAGCTTGATGAGGAGTATTTGATACCTAAAAAAGGTGATATTATAGTGCATTATTTAGAGAGCCTTAGCTTATATCTCAGTAAGGAATCTTAAAATAGGATTGAAAAAGTTGGATATAAAGGAGACATAAATGAAACAGATAGATGCAAGAATTTATAACGGAAAAACAAACTTTGAGTGGAAGGATTTAGAATTAAACAGTGAAGGTCTGCTTCCGGTGATAGTACAGGATTATATAGATCATACTGTACTTATGTATACATATATGGACGAATCCGCATGGGAGAAAACACTTGCTACAGGACTCTTGACTTATTACTCAAAATCTCATAAGAGAGCTATAGTAAAGGGGAAAAAATACGGGAATTATCAATATGTCAGAGAACTGTTTTTAAACGGAGAAAGGAATGCACTTTTAATAAAAGTTTATCCTATGGGTCCGGCATGTGACGACAGTAAAAAAAGCTGCTTTTCAAATGAGGTAGAGGAAATATAATGATGAATCATATTTTGCTGATTGTATCATTTATTATTTTACTTTGTATAGTACTGAATCTGATAACAAGTAAAATAGGCGTGCCGGTACTTTTAGCATTTATTTTGCTTGGAATGGTATTCGGGTCTGAAGGCATATTTAAAATAAGATTTGATGATTTCAAACAGGCGGAAACCGTATGTTCATTCGCGCTTATTTTTATCATGTTTTACGGAGGATTCGGAACAAATATAAAGGAGGCAAAGCCTGTACTTTTAAAGGCCGGACTTTTGTCAAGCGTCGGAGTAGTGCTTACTTCAATGTTTGTGGCAATGTTTGCATACCTGGTTCTGAAATTTTCATGGATAAACTCGGTACTTATAGGTGCGGTGATTTCTTCAACGGATGCGGCAAGTGTATTCTCAATATTACGAGACAGACATTTGAATCTGAAATATAATACCGCATCTATTTTGGAAGTGGAGAGCGGAAGTAACGATCCTTTTGCATACATGCTTACGATGATTGCAGTGACTATGATATCGGGAAGTATAACAGTCGGAAGTGTTTTCAGTATGCTGTTTTTACAGCTTTTTGTGGGAGCATTGACAGGTGTTTTAATTGCTTTTATTTTTAGATATTTGATAAACAGATTCATTATAAACACACCCGGATTTAATATGGTGCTTGTAATTGCCGTTGCACTGCTTTCATATTCATTACCGACTGTGGTCGGCGGAAACGGATATTTGAGTGTATATATAACAGGTATTATCCTTGGAAATTCAGATATCAGAGGAAAGAAAGATTTGGTTCCGTTCTTTGACGGTATAACGGGTATTATGCAAATACTTATATTTTTCCTTCTTGGACTCTTAGTCTATCCGTCAAGACTTTTATTTGTTGCAGGTACAGGATTTGCTTTGGCATGTTTTATAACATTTGTTGTCAGACCGCTTGTTATTACAATAATTATGAAACCTTTTAAGGCAACGTGGAATCAAATTTTTCTGGTGTCATGGTCGGGGTTTAGAGGAGCTTCTTCAATAGTTTTTGCAATTACGGCATTATTAAATACAAATGCAAACTATGATATATTCAATAATGTATTTTTTATAGTATTATTTTCAATACTGCTACAGGGAAGCCTGCTTCCGTTTATATCTAAGAAAATTGATATGATTGATGAAGGCTATGATGTAATGAAAACTTTCTCGGATTACAGTGGAGATGAGATACCTATAGAATTTATTCAGCTTACTGTCAGTGAAAATCAAAACTGGTGCGGTAAAAGTATAAGTGATTTAAACCTTCCACCGGATACATTGATGGTTTTAATAAAGCGAGAGGGAGAGGATGTAGTACCTAACGGACAAACTGTACTTTGTTGTGGCGACACGATAGTTCTTGCCGCAAAGTCAATTGACTTTGAAGAATATTACAATATGACCGAGCTTGTTTTAACTAAGAAATTACTTTCAAAAGGTACCACACTTTCAGAGCTTTCAGGGGAAATTGATGCACTTGTAATGCTGATTATAAGAGGGGATGATTTTATTATTCCAAACGGTGAGACAACTCTTTATGTGGGAGACACTTTGGTTTTAAACAACGGACCTATACAATAAAAAGGGATCTGTTAATCGTAGGAATTTACGTTTAACAGACCCTTTTTTATACAACATTTGATATTACGCCGAATGATATAATCATCATTATAATACTTGCCATAAGCATACCTAGGCAGATTGCAAGAAAGGCTTTCTTTCTGTTCATCTCAAGGAATGCGGCTATTATTGCACCTGTCCAGGCACCTGTGCCGGGAAGAGGTATACCTACAAAAATAACAAGCCCCCAGAATCCATATTTTTCTATAGAGTCTTTGTTTTTCATAATCTTTTTATGTAGGAATGAGTGCATTTTATTAAAAAGCTTAAATCTGGATTTTTCCATAGCACTTAAGATTTTGTTAATCAAAAGCAGTAAAAAAGGAATAGGTATAGCATTCCCTACAATTGCTATAACATAACTTTCAACCGGTGAAAGCTTTAGAAGAGAAGCCGCTATAAGACCGCCTCTGAGTTCCAAAATAGGAAGCATTGATATAATAAATACTATCAATTGCTTTCCGAAGCTGAGAGACAACAGTCCGCCCATCATTCCTATAAGTGATTTCGCTAATTTTTCCGCCATAAATTACCTTCCGTTTTAATATGTTTTTATAAAATTCATTGTTATATTCTACCAAAATCAGAATAACTTAGATTTTAACAGATTGAGTAATTACAATCAAGGTGCTAATATTAAGATATGGAGGTAGAAAGATGGAATTATTAAAAGGGGCAATGTGTCTGGAAGGCGGATCTTTAAGAGGTCTGTTTACAGCCGGTGTTTTGGATGCTTTGCTTGATAATGAAGTATATATTGAATACGTAAACGGAGTTTCAGCAGGCTCGATGAACGGAATGAACTATATTTCAAGACAAAGAGGCAGATCAAAGAGAATCAATTTAAAATACCTGCATGATAAGAGATATATAAGTTATAAAAACATGTTCAAATCCAGACAAATATTTAACTTCGATTTCTTATTTGATGATATTTCAAATAAATACGATATTTTTGATTGGGAATCATTTAATGACAAGGCGAAAAAATATGAAGTTGTAGCTACAGATGTGATAACCGGAGAGAGCAAATTTTTTGATAAAAATAATTGCAGCGATATTATATCGGCAGTAAAAGCTTCGGCATCCATGCCTGTAATGTCAAAGATGATAGATGTGGAAGGCAGGAAATATCTTGACGGAGGTATATCAACCTCAATTGCATATAAAAGAGCATTTGATGTCGGTTATTCAAAAGCGATAGTAGTACTTACAAGAGAAGAGGGTTACAGGAAAAAGCCTGTAAATAAGATAAATGAAAGTATATATAAAAGATACTTTAAGCCGCTGCCGAATCTGGTTGAAAAATTAATGACTGTACCTGAGAGATACAATAATATGCAGGAAGAGATGGAAGAGCTGGCTAAAGAGGGTAAGCTTTTAATTATCAGACCGCAGAATAAGGTTACAGTACAAAGGCTTGAGCACAGTAGCGTAAAACTTGAAAAGTTGTATAATGAAGGCTATGAAGTAGGATCAAAAAATATCGAGAACATAAAGAACTTTATTGCTTTAAAGTTTTAAGGTTTAAAGTCTTAGGGTATTGACGTGATAAAATATATATAGTATAATTCCTTGCATAATAAGTTTTATTTATATGGAAGGGAAGTTTATGAAAAAAAATATTTTGACAATAGCAATGGCAATGCTCCTTGGAGCAAGCCTTATGGCATGCGGATCAAAAGCGGATAATACAAACGGCAAGGCTGATTCTTCATCAGAAGTAAGTGCCGATGCAAAAAAAATAGGAGTTTTGCAGTATGTACAGCACCCTGCACTTGATAAAGCAAATGAAGGTTTTGTAGCGGCACTTGAAGAAGCAGGTCTTGAAGTGGATATCGAGCAGCAAAATGCCGGCGGTGAGCAGTCGGCGGCACAGACTATAGCAAACAAACTTGTAAATGATAAGAAGGATTTGATTCTTGCAATAGCTACACCGGCAGCACAGGCGGTAGCAGGAGCCACTTCAGATATTCCGGTAGTTATAACAGCGGTAACAGATCCTGCAGCTTCAGGACTTGTGGAGAGCAATGACGCACCGGGAGGAAATGTTACAGGAAGTTCGGACCTTACACCGGTAGCAGATCAGATCGAGCTTTTAACAAAACTGTTACCTGAAGCAAAGAATGTGGGTATACTCTATTGTACAGCTGAGGCAAACTCCAAGTTACAGGCGCAAATGGCTATGGATGCCCTTAAAGAGAAGGGACTTACCGGAGTCGAGTACACAGTTTCAAGCTCAAATGAGATTCAGACAGTGGTTGAGTCAATGGTAGGTAAGGTAGATGCAATATATGTACCTACAGATAATGTTATAGCTGCAGGTATGACAACAGTAGCTATGATTGCCACTACAGAGCATAAGATTCCTATAATAGGTGCAGAGGCGGCTCATGTGGAAAACGGTGCTTTGGCTACATACGGTATTGATTACTTTGAGGTTGGAAAGCTTGCAGGAGAGCAGGCGGTTGAAATTTTAAACGGAAAGTCACCTGCAGATATTCCTATAGCTTATTTGTCAAAGGATAAATGTAAACTTACAATAAATGAAGAGGTTGCAAAGGAACTTGGAATAGACACATCAAATATTTCAATGGAGTAATTTATATAATATAAATTTTTGGAGGTATAAATGTTTACAGCACTGTTAGGTGCCGTTGCTCAGGGAATACTTTGGGGAGTAATGGTGCTTGGGGTATATATTACCTATAAACTGCTGGATATAGCGGATTTGACAGCAGACGGAAGTTTTGCTTTTGGCGGATGTGTATGTGCGGTCATGATTGTAAACTTCAACATGAATCCTTTACTTGCACTTCTTTTTGCAACTTTTGCCGGAATGATTGCAGGATTTATCACAGGAGCATTACACACAATATTTGAAATACCGGCTATTCTTGCAGGTATACTTACTCAGATTTCTCTTTGGTCTATCAATCTTAGAGTAATGGGAAAGAGTAATATACCGCTTTTAAAGACAAATACAATATTTTCATGGCTTACAGATGCTACAGGTATGAGTAATGCCGTAGCCGGAGTTATTCTCGGCGGAATTATTATTGTACTTATTATAATGATACTATACTGGTTCTTCGGTACGGAGCTTGGTTCCGCGCTCAGAGCAACCGGAAATAATGAAGCTATGATCAGAGCTCTCGGAGTAAATACAGGTCATGCAAAGCTTCTTGCCTTGGTGATAAGCAACGGACTTATAGGTCTTTCAGGAGGCCTTATAGTACAAAGCCAGAAGTATGCCGATATTAATGCAGGAACAGGAGCCATAGTAATCGGACTTGCAGCTATAGTTATCGGTGAGGTAATACTTGGTAAAGTAATATCTTTTTGGATGAAACTTTCGGCAGCTGTTGTAGGTTCTATAGTGTACTTTGTAATCAGAGGTATTGTATTACAGCTTGGAATGGATGCTAACGATATGAAGATGCTTTCTGCAATAATAGTGGCACTTGCGCTTGCCGTACCTGTAATGAGTGCAAAAATAAGGGCTAAAAGAGCCTATTCACCGAAGGGAGAATAAGATGTTAGAGATTAAAAATGTCAGTAAAACCTTCAATATAGGTACAATAAATGAAAAGAAAGCTTTAAATAAATTATCACTCAAGTTAAATCCGGGAGATTTTGTAACAATAATCGGAGGAAACGGTGCAGGTAAGTCAACAATGCTTAATATGATTGCAGGTGTATATCCTATTGACGGCGGTCAGATTATAATAGACGGTGTGGATATATCAAGAATGCCGGAGCATAAGCGAGCAAAGTATATCGGAAGAGTTTTTCAGGACCCTATGATGGGAACCAGTGCAGGAATGCAGATAGATGAAAACCTCGCACTTGCTTTTAGAAGAGGAGAAAAAAGAGGTTTATCTTGGGGAATAAAAAAATCTGAGAAAGAGCTTTACAAGGAAATACTTGCAAAACTTGGACTTGGACTTCAAACCAGAATGACATCAAAGGTAGGACTCTTATCAGGAGGACAAAGACAGGCGCTGACACTTTTGATGGCTACTCTAAAAAAGCCTAAGCTATTGCTTTTAGATGAGCATACAGCGGCACTTGACCCGCAGACTGCAAAGACTGTTCTTGATCTTACAAAGCAGATTGTGGCTGAGCAAAATCTTACCGCAATGATGGTAACTCATAATATGAAGGATGCTCTCAATATAGGTAACAGACTTATAATGATGCATTCAGGCAGAGTAATCTATGATGTAAGCGGTGAGGAAAAAAAGAAACTTAAGGTTGAAGACCTTTTGAGAAAATTTGAAGAGGCAAGCGGCGGTGAGTTTGCCAACGACAGAATGATGTTGGCTAATTAGTAAATTCAAATAGGAGGGGATTATGGATAAGAAACTTATTATCACCATAAACAGAGAATATGGAAGCGGTGGAAGAATAATAGGACAGCAGCTTTCAGAAAAACTGGGTATACCGTATTACGATGATGAAATAATAAAAATGGCGTCAGAACATTCAGCTGTAGCAGAACAATACTTCAGAATGAATGATGAGAAACCGGGGCATAATATTTTACAAAGAATAATAGGCGGAATAAAAAATGCAAATAATAAGCCGTCCATAGGAGACGATATTGTTTCACCTGACAATCTTTTTAGATTTGAAAGCGAAGTTATAAGAGAGCTGGTAGCAAGCGAATCCTGTATACTTATAGGTAGATGTGCGGATTTCGTACTCAGTTCAGCAGGAGAAGATGACTTTGTTTCACTTTTCGTATATGCCGATCTCTCAAAAAAAGTTGACAGAGTAATGGAAGTTGACGGAGTAGATGCAAAAGAAGCACTTAGAAGAGTGCAAAGAAACAATAGAATCAGGAAAGAGTATTACAAGTATTATACCGGAGAGGAGTGGGACGATATGACACATTACGATCTTCCGCTGAATACATCAAAGATTACACTTGAACAAGGTGTGGATTTGATACTGGAGTACTTAAGAATCAGAGGTAAGTTGTAGAATGAAGGATAATTATATTGACAGCTTTTTGGCACAGGAATTCGGAAAGAGCCAAAATTATAATGAAATTAAGAACGGACTTTTTAGCGAATTCAATGTAAAAAAAGGTCTCAGAAATGAAGACGGTACCGGAGTAAGAGTAGGTCTTACAAAAGTATCCGATGTAGTGGGCTATGATATAATAGACGGTGTAAAAACAAATGTAGACGGCAAGCTTTACTACAGAGGTTACAGCTTAAACGACCTTGTAGACGGAAGTGCTAAGTCTACAAGAGGATATGAGGAAGTAATGTTCTTACTTTTATTCGGATTTTTACCTAATAAGGTGGAACTTGACAATTTCTCAAAGGTATTCAGAAGTATGTATACACTGCCAAGCAACTTCTTTGAAAGTGTGCTTCTTAGAAATCCCGGAAAGAATTTGATGAATGTGCTTCAAAATGCTGTACTTACTTTATACAACTATGATGAAGAACCTGACAATGTGGATGTTTATTCCACTCTTGTAAAAGGTATAAGAATATCGGCATCACTTCCTGTTATCATGTGTTATGCATACCAGGCGAAGAGACATTATTTTAATAATGACAGTTTGATAATACATTATCCTGATGAGAAGCTTTCAATGGCTGAAAATATATTGCAGATGTTAAGAGTTGATCAGAAATTTTCAAAGAACGAAGCGGCTCTTCTTGATACAATACTTATTCTTCATGCAGACCATGGCGGCGGTAACAACTCCACATTTACCAATGTAGTTGTTTCATCCACAGGTACAGATATATACTCAACTATAGCGGCATCTATAGGATCGTTAAAAGGACCTAAGCATGGCGGTGCAAATATTTCAGTTGTACAGATGATGAAGGCAATAAAGGACGAAATAGGTATAACTACTGATGAAAAGAAGATAAGAAATATCGTAAACAGACTGCTTGATAAAGACTTCTTTAATTGCAGCGGTCTGATATACGGATTCGGTCATGCGGTATATACTATCACAGATCCAAGAGCTGAGCTTTTAAGAGAATACTGTGAGACTGTAGCAAAAGATAAGGACAGACTGGACGAGTATCATTTCTACGAGGAGTTTGAAAAGACTGTAAAGAAGGTGGTATTTGAAAGAAAGGGAACTACAATTTCTTCAAATGTAGACCTCTACTCAGGATTTGCATACAACATGCTTGGTATTCCTGAGGATCTTTATACACCTTTATTTGTTATATCAAGAAATATAGGTTGGGTTGCTCATAATGTGGAAAACAAGCTTTATGACGGAAGAATAATGAGACCTGCAACAAAGTATGTGGGAGAATTAAAAGAATATACACCTTTTAAGGACAGATAAAAAAGAGAGGCCTAAGGCCTCTTTTTTATTTCTTATCTGTACTGCTCTCTAAAATATCATCAATCTTTTGTGCCAAGTCTTTTTTGTCCTCGTCGGAGTCCATTTCATAGAATTCAACTTCCACATCGGAATCAAGGTCATTTTCAACAACTTCGGATTTTTTGGTATCCTTTCCGAATTTGTCAAGTTGCTTTTTAGCCTTGTCAACTACAGGCTCAACACTTGATTTAGCTTTTTCAAACAAAGGCTTTGCATTGTCCTTTGCCACATCACCGGCTGCAGAAACATTATCTGTGATAATATTTGCCACATCCTTTAACATTTCCTTGGCTGCACTTGCCATACCTTTTGCACTGTTTGCGGTATCCTTTGCTGCCGTAACGAATTCATCTGTAGTAGACTTTAATGCTGTATACTTTCTGTTTGCGGTAGCATCTTCTGTTTTATAATCTGAAAGTTCGTCTTCAAAATCATTGAATTCGCCCTCCAATTCTCTTTGATATTCTTTATACTTCAGTATATATGACACTCCGGCTGCCGCAGCACCTGCAACAGTTGCCCAAAACATTAATTTTTTAAATCCTGCCATAATATCCTCCTTTACAATAGTAGTAATTACAGTGTAATATCTATTTATAAAAAGTACAAGCATTATTTGGAGAGTTTATGAAAAAAGTTATGTATTTATTGGGCTGTATAGTGGGATTTATCGTAGTCGCTTATATTCAAAGCCTATATGTAAATTTAGGAGTATCACATACAAGTGATTACTTTTTAAGTAAGAGCTATATTATATTATCCGTTTCAGCTCTTTTACTGATACTCGTATCCGGAATATATTTGAATATTACAAAATTCAGTATAGTGAAGATATATCCGTTTGTAATGCTTATATTAGGACTTGGATATATGTATGTTTTTCCTGCCATGTCTGCGCCTGATGAGATAGCACATTTTATTTCTGCCTATAAAATATCAAATAAGATGCTTGGAAAACAGGCAACCGTTAAAGACGGACATGTAATAATAAGAGCACAGGATCTTTGGATAGAAGATGTGGATGGAGAGTACACTTTTGATAAAAGTAAAAGTGAAGAAGAGAAAGTTTTAATACCTGAGGAGGGAAGTCATGGGAAAATTATTTCAAGCAAACTTGAAGAAACATCTTATAAGGTTTTTTATGCAGAGGGGAATATTCGCGGTACTGATAATTATATCAGTTTTGGTGGCAAAGATTATGAAAAGGCCCAGTCGTTACACGCGCCTGTAAATACAATACCGAGTGTATATTTTTTACCTGCAACGGGTATCACTGTAGCCAGAATAATGGGGCTTAACAGCATTTATCTTGTACTCTTTGGAAGAATGGCAAATCTTATTTTATTTATATTATTTGGTACTTTGGGTATATATTTCCTGCCAAAGTTTAAAGAATTTATTTTTTTGGTAAGCCTTCTTCCTACTACAATTGAGCTTGCGGCATCATATTCATATGATGCGGTTATGATATCAAGTATGATTTTTTTTGTGTCATATGTGTTTTTTTTGTCGCATGAAAAAAAGGAGTTTGATATAAAAGACTTGGTTATAGTTTCCCTTATTGCGGGACTTGTTTTACCATGTAAAATGGTTTACTTCCCTATGCTTTTAATGCTTTTTAGTATACCGCTGTATAAGTTTAAGTTTAGAGGTAAGGTGGACGGCAAGATAAAAAAAGAAAATATAGCTTTTTTTCTTGCTTCTGCAGTAGTGGTACTTTTGTCATGGGTGTTTGCAATGTATCTTGTCAACAGATCTACAGTAGCAGGATATTCTACAAGCAATACTTCAAGTCTTGAGTGGGCAGGTGAGGAGAGCTACACTATAGGTTATTTATTGCACAATAAATTAAAGGCTGTAAAGCTGTTTTATAATACATTGCTTTTGCAACTTGAATACTATCATAAGACAATGTTCGGAGCATATCTTGGACATGCGGATGATGTGGTGGGGATTCCGTATATAGGATTTTTGGTACTTAATATAGGAATGATATTTTCTGTTTTCGGGGAGGCGAAAGAAAAGCAGCTGTTGGTAAAAGAAAGGGTGCTTACAGGTATCAGTATATTCTTTGTCATATTTTTGGTACTTTTATCAATGCTTATAGCATGGACTCCTATAAGTTCGGAATTTATAGAAGGCGTGAGCGGAAGATATTTTATTCCGGTACTGTTACCTCTTCTTATGATATGTAGGAATAATAAGATAGCGATAAAGGATGAGACCAAGAGAAATATCATATTCCTGTTTATACTTATAAATGCCATATCTTTGCTGAAAATATTTAGTACGGTATGTATAAGACTGTAATAAAAAGGGCAAACAGACTTACTTATGATATAACAAAAATGTAAAAAAAAATTAACAAAGCTTTTTGGTAAATAAGTTATAATATATAAAGAAGGAGGCAAGATGAAAAGAAATAATTTAATAAAACTTGCATCTGCATTAGCTATAGTAACAATGCTTGGACTTGGATTACATGGTAATGCATATGCTCTTAGTGCAACATCAAATATTGAATCGGTTGTAATAGGAGAAAATAAATCTACTGTAGATATCACTATGAATAATTCAGGTGATATGGCAGGTACAGACGGTAACTTTTATCTTTTTGAATTACAGCCGTATGAGGAAGGAATCGGAAACAGAACCGACTATCTTGAAAAGGTAAGTGCAGGTAATGTTACAAAATCATATCAGCTTAATAAAGGCAGTGAAAACAGCAGATTGTACAACAGTTATGCGGTTGCTGTTTATGACGGATCAAAATATGTTCAGGTAAGTTCACTTAAATATATTACAAATCCTGAGGCTGTTGCGGCAAATACGGATGCGTACAAGGCACAGGCATCAAAGAAAGGCTTGCAGATCGAGCTTAAGATGCTTGATGATGCTTTTAACCTCGGTGTAAAGCATGCATCTACAAATATTGCCTTCAACCAGATTTTAGGAAGCGGTATAGATTACAATTATAACGGCAAGACATATCATTTCAATAAGGCGCTTATAGAAAGCTATGATAAGACAATAAGTGCTTTTTCAGGAAAAGATATGACTGTTACAGCTATTATTTTGAACGGTTATAATGAGGCTCATCCTGAGCTTATGTATCCGAATATGCCGAGAAGAGACAGCATTTTCTACTATATGTTCAATGCGTCATCAAAAGAGGGCACTGAGACCACTGAGGCTATAGCATCATTCCTTGCGGAAAGATACAACGGAAAAAATACCGCACATGGTAAGGTATCAAACTGGATTATAGGAAATGAGATCAACAATCAGCAGTGGAACTATATCGGAGATATGGATGTAAGAAGTTATACAAGAAAATATGAGAAGGCATTTAGAGTTTTCTACAATGCAATCAAGTCTACTTCTTCTACAGACAGAGTATTCTATTCACTTGATTATAACTGGAATAATGAGATAAACAATAAGAATAAATATGGTGGAAAGCAGATAGTAGACAATTTCAATTCTCTTGTACTTGAGCATGGAGATATTGATTGGGGACTTGCATATCACCCATATCCGGCACCTATGACAGATCCTGAGTTCTGGGATGATGCTCAAAAGACCGGATGGATAAAAGACAGTTTTGATTCACCTGTAATAAACTTTGCAAACTTAAATAAGCTTACAGATTATTTTGCACAGGATGCACTTAAAAAGCATGACGGCTCCGTAAGACATATTATGCTTACAGAGGAAGGTTTTACAGCTACAAATCCTGCAAGAGGAAATCTTGAAAATGAACAGGCGGCTGCATTTGCATATTCATATTATCTCGTGGATTCAAATCCGTATATCGAAGCATATATCTTAAGTCGTCAGGTGGATGCACCGCTTGAGGTAAGACAGGGGCTTTCATTCGGACTTTGGACATGCAGCATGAATGTAGGAGATGAAATTCAGGCTATATCAAAGAGAAAACTTTGGACAGTATACAGATATATCGACAAGTCAAAGTACACTCTTGACAATACCGATTTTGCAAAGAGCATCTTAGGTATAAGTAAGTGGCAGGAATTGGTTCCGAACTTCAGATGGGCGGCACAGGAAAACAGAAGATAAATTCTTTTAATTTAAATCCATGAAGAAGTAAAATCTTTTTCATGGATTTTTTAAATGTCCGGACATAATGCAATGGCTGTGTTTTCATGGTATAATAAGGGACATTATAAAAAGAAAGTAGCAAAGACGGGGAAGTTATGAAACATACATTTGTTATTTGCGCATATAAAGAATCACCATATTTAGAAAGCTGTATAAAATCTTTAAAGGCACAGATTGTAAAATCAGATATAAAGATTGCCACATCCACACCGAACGATCATATATATAATATTGCAAAAAAATATAATATCGATGTGTTTGTAAATGACAAGAAGAAGCCGGAGAATGTGTCAAATATCGGATTTGATTGGCAGTTTGCTTATAATACGGCGCAAACCGAGCTTGTAACAATAGCGCATCAGGATGATATCTATTTAAAAAATTATACTAAGGATCTACTTAAGTATAAGAAAAAATACCCTGATATGACTCTTTTTACAACAGCATCAATCACATTAAAAAACGGCAAGATAAAGCAATTCGGTAGGGTGGAAATTGTAAAAAAAATACTCAGATTACCACTTAGAGTAAATGCTTTAAATAATATATCTCTTGTAAAAAGACTTGCAATCACATTCGGTAATCCTATAATTGCACCAAGCTGTGCATATGATAAGAGACTTTGTCCTAAGGATTTATTTATATCGGAGCTTAAATTTGCACTTGATTGGGAGTGCCTTCTTAAGCTCTCCAAACTTGAAGGAAGAATTGTATTGTCTGAAAGACCCGGTATTTGCTATAGAATACATGACGAGGCTACAACTAAAAAAAGCATAATGGATAATTCAAGGCAGATGGAGGAAAGTATAATGTTTGATATTTTGCTGCCAAAGCCTGTTGCGGATATTTATAAGAAAATTTATCAAAATTCATATAATGCTTACTTTTAGGAGGATTTATGGCAATTATTAAAATTGAAGAAAAGTATGAGTATCTGAAGGATGTTCTGCTTTCAATACTTCTTATACGCATCGCATTTGTGATAAACGCCGGAATGAGCATAAGAGGGCTATATCAGGATGATCTGTTTATGTGGTCAACCAGAAGAGGTGTGGGATTTTTTAAATATGTATTTCCGGATCAAACAAGAAAATTCAGGCCGGTATATTGGATAGTTGCATGGATATATCAGGGTATTTTAAAAAACAATATTTACCTTATAGTACCTATAAATATAATTATAGCTGCAATTATAGCAATAGGAGTGTATTTCTTTGCCAAAGAAATGGCAAAGTCAAGAGGTTTGGCATTTACACTGGCTTCAATGTTTTTGATATCCAGGTTTTCATATTATAATATAGGGCAATTTTTAGGTGTGATGGAGGCCATGGCCTTAGTATTTGCACTGCTTATGTTATATTTTTTATATCTTTATATAAAAAACGGAAAAGGTATTTATTTTTATTATGCATGTGGATTTTATTTTTTAAATTGCTTTACGCATGAAAGATTTATGGTTCTTTTACCCATGCTTATATTTGCTGCAATTGTCGGGAAAAGAAGAAAAATTTTAAATGCCTTAATATCGATATCATTATTTGTACTGATAACCCTTATAAGACTTCTTGCACTGAAGTCATTTATGCCTGAGGGTACAGGAGGTTCAAAAGTCAGTGAGACATTTAATATTGCAGACTTTTTCCATTCAATGAGAATTGAAATATTGTATCTCTTAGGTATCAATACAGGACCTGAACATCTTAACGGAATAAATTTTCATAATGTAAATACGGCGCTAAAGCTTGTTATTATAATAGGGATATTGGCTGCATTTGCTTTTATAATAAAATTTATTTATTCGATAGCGGTATACAGTAAAAAAATTGAACTGTCGTGGATAAAAAATATTTTACTTTTCACAGGATTTATAATAGGAAGTATGGTGTCATCTGCCGTTACTATAAGGGTTGAGATGAGATGGGTATATGCACCGTATTTATTTATGCTTTTATTGATTTCATATATTTACGGGGCGGATAAAAGTATCATAGTAAAAAGGGTTAAGAGTAAAAAGATAAAAGCTTCACCGGGAAAGATTTTCCATGTATCATTTACAGCGGTAGTGTTACTTTTCGTATGGGCATTTTGCATGATAACAGCGGATATATATTATAGAGGGTATTATGATAATATATATATATTCATAGGTCAAAACAGAGCAAATTCGCTGGCAGATGAAACATATTATAAGTATGGTAAGGACTTGAGGGATAAAAGAATTTTTATAATAAAAAATGATTTTAAACTCAGTAAATTTGATTCACTTGAGTTTTTCAGAAGCTATGATCAGAATATCAGAGAAGATATCGTTACATTTATTGAAAGCTACAGATCCATAGGTCAGATTGATGATGATATGATAGTTTTATCTGAAGATTTGAAAAATAATTCATATCAGGATGTAACGGATTTCCTTAGAAATTTAAAGATTGAAAATGTATACGGGCATTATTCTGACGGTTGGACCGACGAAGAAGCTAAACTTAATGTGATGTCAGGAGAAAAAGGAGAGATTCACTTTGAGATAATGTATCCGGGTGAGCTTGACGGAGATGAAGAGATAGAAATAGAAGTCAATGGAGAAAAGGAGACACTGTATCTTGTATCAAATATAACACAGTATGAAATAGATAGCACTCCGAATTCATTGACAGCTATACATTTGAAAAGCAATTTTTACTTGCCTGATGCTTCGGAACAAAGAGGTGAAGACAGATTGAGTTATATTTTAAATATAAAAATAGATTAGAGAGTGTGTGAATGAAGAAGTTTTTAGCGTTTTTCATGCCGATATTCGGAGCTATATATTTGAGTGCATATATAAGAAGTGCAATGCTTGATGTGGTCTATACGGATTATATTAGGATAATAAATACCTATCTTAAGGATCCTTTTTCACCGAAGCCTTATTTTGGCAAGGATATACTTACAAGATTGCCTATAACATATTTTGAAAGAATGATAAATATAGCTTTTTTTAAATATTCAACAATGTTTGATATGGCTTTGGGAGTTATATTCCTTTCGCTTATGGGAATCATAATAGGGATATTTATGGCTAGCAAAAATTTAAATCTCAGATATTTTATCATTGTAATGATGCTTGTTTTTTCACTTTCTCAATGGGAAATGATAACTAACGGAACCGGATGGGTGCATTTTTTCACTTTTTTTCTGTTTGTATTGCATTTTTACATACTTGATTCATATATACAAAGAGAAACAAAAGTAAAGTTTTGGTTAAATATTATTTTACCTGTGTTTACGATATTGTTTGCGGCAGGCTCATATTCACTTGCATATGGAGTCACATTAATAATTACTTATGTTTTATATGCAATTCTAAAAAAGAAGAAAAATGCATTTACTCTTGCAATACCTGTGATACTTTCTTTGACTGCATTTATGTATTCATATGCAAATTCATATACGGAACATGCAGGTGCAACAACAGAAAGTCTGACTGCTGTATTTGGAAGAAATCCGGTGTACTTTGTGTTGTTCGGATTGAATACTTTTGCTTCGGATATTATAAGTATAGGAATTGTGGAAAGATATGAGATAGGTATCATTATAACAAGTACTATAGGTGCTGCAGTTGTATTTTTTTACCTATATGCTCTATATTTGAATTTTAAATATAAAATATATGAGTCTACAGCATTCCCGATGCTTATGCTTGTATCGGGACTTTTCAGCCATGCTATGGTTATTTTGACAAGATGGATTTTTTTAAATCCTCTTTATGCCATGAGTTCAAGATATGCACTTCAATTCGGTGCGGGGCTGATAGGTGTGATATTGACATTCGGTTATGTGAAAATACATATAAATAGAGAGAAACAAAGTATGTCACCATGGGCAAAGGTGGCTGTCTCATTGTTTGTATTGTTTGTATTTTTAGGAAATATTTCTACTGCAGGAAATGAGATCAGAATGGCAAAGTATCGTTTGGAAAGCTTTGAAGTGAAGATGGAAGTGGCAAAGAATTTTGAGAATGAAAGTGATGAGACTTTAAAAAAAGTCTTGCAATATCATAATCCGAAGAAGACAAGAGAAGCGCTCGGTATTATCAAGTCAAAGAAACTTAATATTTTTGCAAAATAGTGATATAAATATTGTAGTTTCCTGTTGATTTGTAAGTGATAAAGAGTGTAGAATGATGTAGTTAATATTTAAATATAAATATTTTTGAAAAGAGGCCTATAGATGGATAATTCTTACGGAATGTTGGCTTTGCAGAAAGCAAATCTATATATTTTACAGGAAATAGATAGAATATGTACAAAATATAAAATAAATTATACATTGGACTCGGGTACATTGCTTGGAGCTATCAGACATGGAGGCTTTATACCTTGGGATGATGATGCCGATATTGCAATGACAAGAGCAAACTTTGAGGCTTTCAGAAAAATTGTAAAAAGAGAATTATCGGATAAACTGGAATTTATTATGCCTAATGAATTTCAGGGAGGAAAGGTCTTTTACGATTTTACTCCAAGAATCATATATAAGCCCAGTATAAGACATAAAAAACAGGATAAAAAAGATCCATACGAAGGTAAACTCAACCATCTTTGGGTTGATATATTTATAATAGATAAGTTGCCGAACAGGAAAACATTAAAAAGATTTACACTCTTTACTCAAAAGCTGATATATCTTTTTTCCATGGGACATAGAAAGAAGCTTGATTTCAAGAAGTACAAGGGTACGATGAAAATTGCCATATTGTTTTTCTCTATCTTCGGTAAAATAATACCTATGAAATTCTTATTCGGTATACAGGATAAGATTTCAAAATTATTTTACAAAGGCAGAAAAAATGATACCTGGTATTACAGCAATTATCAACCGGATTATATCGACATAGAGGTAAACAGCAGATGGTATGAGAAATATATCAAAATTCAGTTTGAAGATATTTCATTATCAATCATAGATGATTATGAAAATGTATTACAGCTGGTTTACGGAGACTATATGACACCTCCTCCAAAAGCTGACAGAGTACCGACGCATGGAAGTACGGAGATAGAAGTATATGAGTAAGAAGATTTCAATTATTGTATCTGTATATAATGAAGAGGAAGTTTTATTTGAATTTTACAGAGAGACAATAAAGGTTCTTCTATTAATTGATAATCCATATGAGATAATTTTTGTAAATGACGGAAGCACAGACGGGTCAAGAAGTACTTTGTTTAAACTGTCAAGAGATGATGAGAATGTGAAGGTTATACATTTTTCAAGAAACTTCGGACATGAGGCGGCTATGATTGCCGGTATAGATTATGCAAGCGGAGACTATATTGTCTGTATGGATTCAGATTTACAACATCCTCCTACACTACTGCCTGAGATAATCAGGAAATTTGATTCGGGTTTTGATATTATAAATATGGTCAGAACCGAGAATAAATCGGCAGGTATATTGAAAAATATAACTTCGGCGGGATTTTACAAAGTCATCAATAAAGTAAGCGATATGAAGCTTGTAAGTAACGCATCCGATTTTTTCGGAATATCAAAAAGGGTTGCAGATATTTTACGAAATAACTACAGAGAGAAGACAAGATTCCTTCGAGGTTATGTTCAGAATGTAGGTTTCAATACCACAAATATAGAGTATGAAGCAAGAAAAAGATTTGCAGGAGAAAGTAAGTATTCAATAAGAAAACTTTTCAGATTTTCTATGAATACAATAATGACATTCTCAAATCTTCCGCTTAAGCTGGGTATGTATGCAGGTGGAATGGCGGCATTCTTAGCTATAATAATGATGATCTATACGGTAGTATCTTTTTTAAGAGTAGGTACACCAAGCGGTTACGCAACAATTATATGTTTGATATGTTTTATGTTCTCGGTGCTTTTCTTTATAGTTGGAATAATAGGAGAATATTTGGGACTTATATTGGCTGAGCAAAAGGACCGTCCTTTATATATAGTTGAGGAAAAAATTAATTTTTAAAAATAAAGAGCTGTGAAAACGGCTCTTTTTTTGATAGAATAAAAGTATATTTCTAAATTTAATTACATTTCTAAAATCGGAGAGCATATGAATATATCACAGGCAATTTCTAAAAGAATTATATTACTATGTTATGAGAAAAATATTACAATCTATGAGTTATCCAAAAGATCGGGCGTTCCCAAAACTACTATAAAAGACATCGTTTCAGGCAGAAGTAAAAATCCAAGTGTTTTGAGTATAGAAAAACTCGCCATAGGATTTTCAATATCCATAGGCGAGTTTTGGAATCACGAAATTTTCAGTTACCGTTAAGATACATATTAGCATCCTTAAAAAAGGAAATTATAAGTAAAAGCATTATAATTCCTATAGGGAATGCCGCAATAATGGACACAGTCTGAAGGTTTGACATGGAGTTGTCCGAAAAAATAAGTCCTATAGGCAGCAGTATCAAAAGTATTGACCAGTAAAGTTTTATCTTTTTTGAAGGCTCTTTATTTTCAAGGTCCTTATATGAATAAGATGCGGCTACAAGTGTTATGGAATCAAATGTAGTGGCATAAAATGTAATCATGGTAAGAATCAAAAGTATCATTGCTATAAAAGGCAGTGGAAGAGAGGATATTACTTCACCTATGGTTTGGTATAGGTTCTGACTTTCATTGTATATCTTTAATAAGTCTACCTGACCGAACACATTAAGTGCAATACCGTAGTTTCCAAGTATTATAAAGGACATAAATGTACCTGAAAGGCCGAATATATATCCGCCGAGTATAACCTCCTTTATAGTTCTGCCCTTTGATATACTACCTATGAAAAATGGAGTGGCTACACACCATACCATCCAGTAGGCCCAGTAAAATACTGTCCAGTCCTGTGCAAAAGTTGTCTGTCCGGTAGGATCAATATAAGTGGACAGTGAAAAGAAATTATTAACAAGGTTTCCAAGTGAATCGAAACCGAGCTCAAGAATAAACTTCCCATGTCCTCCGCCGAAGAACACATATATCAAAAGTGCAAAGAACAGATAAGTACAGCAGGATGCAAGTTTTGAAACACCTTCAATGCCAAGATAAGCACAGGCGGAATAAATAACACAGGTTACAATTAAAATAACAATAGTAAGTATATTATTATTTGAAACACCGAAAAGCTTGGCAACGGTTTGTGACAGAAGCGGAGTGGCAAGTGAAAATGTAGTAGCCGTACCGGCTATAAGTGCAAATACCGCTATCAAGTCCACAATTTTTCCCCAAATACCGTCAACTTTAGAACCCAGAAGTACTCTAAGTCCTTCGGAATATTTTGCCCTTGTTCTTTTCCTTACATGCAGCATAAAGCCGAAGCATGAAGCAAGTACAACATAAAATCCCCATGGAATAGGTCCCCAGTGAAATAAAGGATAGGTAGCCGACCAAAGTGTAGTATCACCGAGTGAACTGATTCTGCCTTCATTTGCATAAAGCATCCATTCACACAGTGAATAAAATAATATATCAGCCGCAAGTCCTGCGGTAAACATCATAGTGCCCCATGCAAAGTTTGAATGTTCCTTTTTGCCGCTTCCAAGCTTTATACTGCCGTATTTTGAAAATGCAATATATATGGATAATAATAATATAAACAAACCGAATATAAGGTAAAATATTCCCAGGCTGTTGTTTAATAAGCTCCTTATTTGTGCGAGTATATTTCCGGCTTGAGCAGGAAATATGAAAAATAACATTACAAGTGATATCACAAGTAAAAAAGGAACTATAGTGACAAAATAATCAATATCAGATTTTTTCATAACGCCTCCAAATGTTCAAAATCAAAATATTTACTAAGATATTGAACATGATAACATTTTTATAGCGATAAATCAAGATATAAAAAATATCTTAAAAAAAATGGAATAATCAAAAAAACACTACACAAAACAAAACCCTTTGATATAATATAAAAGTTAGTAAATGTCTAAGGAAAGGTATTCATGTATGATTAAATTTAAAAGACATATTATAGGAATTGTTTCTATAATATTTGCCTTATCTTCAGGAGCCTGTGCTAATTCGGATATAGTCGTCAGAGATTCCTCGATGAATAAAGAGGTGGATGAGCCTGTATTTGAAACTCAAAAAAATATAACTTTGGATTGGACTCAAATAAGAAGTGACGCAGAAGAGCAATTCAATGACAAAACTCTATACCCGATGAGTGATTATATTGATATGGCTTTTAAGGCTGATGAAAATAGGGTATTGCTTATATGGTCACTGTCAAATGAAATCAGTGATGATGAAGCATTGGCATACGGAACTGAATATATTAAAGCAGTAAATGATTATGCCGCAACTCAGGATTTTTCTATAGAAAAATCAAGCGAAAACTCTTATGGCGGACTCTTTGATAAGTATGATCTTGAGGTACAGCTTTTTAGAGAAGATGATATCATGGAAAACTCCAGATATATTGTGAATCAGGTTATTGAAGCAGGGACTAATACTAACTTAGAATTACAGAATAAAAAGGGGGATAAATGAAAATTCTAAAGAAAATTCTGATGGCGTCATTATGTTCATTGATGGTACTTAGTACAAGTATGACATCATTTGCAGGTGTTATAGGTAAGAGTTCATCAAAGTATCCTAAGGTTGTAATGGGTGCACCGGCAGATGCGGATACTTATTTAAACGGTGCCGAAATCCATATGCTCACCTCATCTACAAAGAGTCAGATGATGAGCTTTGTCATTAAGACAAAGAACGGCAAGATTATTGTAGTAGACGGAGGTCTTCCGGAGGATGAGCCACACTTGGTAGAAACTATAAAGAGTTTCGGTAATGAAGTAAGTGCATGGATTTTATCACATCCTCACAGCGATCACGGAGGCGCATTTACAAAGCTTGCAGAGAACGGTTTTGAGGGATTGCAGATAGATGCATTCTACTACAATATAAGAGAGCAGGCATGGTATGACAAATATGAAAGCTATAGAGCCGAGATGGTAAATACTATCAGAAACTCAATAGCAAAATTACCTGCAGGTGTATCTCATATGACAAGCAAGGGTGAGGTTTACTATGTAGACGGTGTAGCCATACATGTACTCAATGATCCTTATTGGATAGAGTCAAACTCTATCAACAATTCATCCGTAGTTTTCAGATTAGACTTTGACAACGGTACCAGAGTATTATTCTTAGGAGATATGGGACCTGCAGCAGGTGAGAGACTTAAGGCGGATGTACCTGCTTCAGAGTTAAAGGCTGATATCGTACAGATGGCTCATCACGGTCAGTACGGTGTAAACAAGGATGTATATGAGCTCATCGCACCTAAGGTAGCTATGTGGAATGCTCCTGAGTGGCTTTGGGACAATGACGGAGGTTCAGGTTACAATACCGGAAATTATAAGACTCTTGAGGTTAGATCCTGGATGGAAGAGTTGGGAACAAAGAAGAACTTTGTTATAAAGGACGGAGACCAGACCATCAAATAATTTAATACCCAAAAATGATGAACCGGTACAGGTGTTGTGGATTCAATACTTGTACCGGTTTTTGTTTTAATGATAAATAATATAGTGAATTTATGAAAATTGATAGTATAATAAAGATGTTGAAATAGATAGAAGAATGTTGAGGTATTTATGGTAAAGAAAATAGGAATAGTAAGTTTATCAAGCGGTGTATTAGGAGAAAGTTTTATTAAGCATGAACTTAAAATAGGTGTGGAAAGATTAAATAAATACGGTATAGAGGTTGAATTTTTGCCTAATGCACTTAAAGGTATGGACTTTATAAAAGAACATCCCGAAAGTAGAGCTAAAGATTTGATAAAAGCCTTTAAGGATGACTCTATTGATATGATTTTATGTGCAATAGGAGGAGTAGATACATATAAACTTTTGCCATATCTGTTTGAAAACAATGAGCTTAAGGCGGCTGTTAAACAAAAAATATTCTTAGGCTTTTCAGATACCACCCAAAATCATTTTATGTTAAATAAAGTGGGAATCAAAACATTCTACGGTCAGGCTTTTTTACCTGATATATGTGAGCTCTCAAATGAAATGTTGCCATATACAAAAAAATACTTTGAAGAACTTATCAAAACAGGGAAAATAAAAGAAATACGTCCAAGTGAGTTTTGGTATAAGGAAAGAGAAGACTTCAGTGAGAATTCTATAGGAGTTGATATGGAAAAATATAAAAATACCGGATTTGAATTACTTAGCGGCAAGCCGGTATTCAAAGGTAAGATTTTGGGCGGTTGTATTGATTCAATATATGATATATTTGATAATTCAAGATTTGAAGATACGGTATCTCTTTGTAAAAAATATGATTTATTCCCAAGTCTTGATGATTGGAAGAATAAAATTTTATTGTTGGAAACAAGTGAGGAAAAGCCTGAACCGAAGCTATATAGAAAGATGATCGGAGCTTTAAAGGAGTACGGAATATTTGATGTGCTCTCAGGTGTTTTAGTCGGAAAGCCTCAAGATGAGGTATATTATGAGGAGTATAAGCAAATTTTACTTGAGGAGATTGGCGATAAAGACTTATCCATTGTTTATAATATAAATATTGGACATGCAACGCCGAGGTGCATTATGCCTTTCGGAGTTGAAGCCAAGGTAAATGTAGATAAGCAGGTGATTACTTTTGATAATTAAATCGGATGATTGTTGCCGAAATGACTTAAGGAGGTTATATGTTTTTAAAATATAATAAAAATGAGAAGTTGGAATTCAATTATAAGAGGGCATGTGGCTTATGGTTAATTTTGGTAGCAACAGTTATTTTAGTGGCTACTTTTGCAGGTGGAAAACAAATTATAAATATGCAAATATTTTGCATCGGATATATTGTCAGCTTTTTTACAGTCAATATGAATAAAAGAGTATTAAATAAGCTGTCTGACGGAAGCTCGTCTGAATTTCAAAGAAAAGTATCATTATATGCAATTATTTTATTGCTTGTTTTAATGTCATTACTTGGCGGACCGTTTTTTGCCGATGAGAATTGGAGATTGATTTGGTTGGGAGCATTGATGGCGACTGCAATACACTTCTTTATGTATTATTTTGTACATGGAAATTCAATGATTTATTTAGGGATTATTTGTACTGTGAATGTTGCAGTGGGATATATTTTTCCTGAGATTCCCATACCCATAATTGCATATATTGATGCGGCGATTAAGCTCATATTCGGAATTTACCTGTTATTTTTTTCAAAGCCGTCAAAACAGAAATGAATTTTAGGGTATAGAGGTAAGTAAGTTGAGATATATACTTTTATTGCGTGGTATAAATGTTGGTGGAAAGAATAAAGTCTCTATGAGTGACTTGAAAGTTTTGTTAACTGAATTGGGATTTGAGGATGTCGCTTCCTATATCAACAGTGGGAATTTGTTTTTTAGCAGTGTGGAAAGCTATGAAAGTTGTATCCCCAAGATAAAACATTTATTGGAAACGAACTTTGACTTTTCAATCCCTCTTACTTTAATAAATAAAGAGGATTATTTAAAAGAAAAGGAAAATCTTCCTGAATGGTGGTATCAAGAAATGGCAAGAAGAGATGTTTTATTCTTTTCCTGTGATTTTGATAGAAGTAAAATCTTAGACTTTATAGATAAATCCACATTTCATAATGAGATAGTGTATATTGGGGAAAATGCTGTATTTTGGGGAAAGTATGATGAATCGGAATATCTGAAAACCACCTATCACAAAAAGCTGATAAAACAGGATTTTTACAAGCAGATAACGATAAGGAATGGAAATACATTTGAAAAGATAGCGGAGATTCTTGAAAAATAAAGGCCAGGTTATATGAATAGCTAAGGCCTAATTTTTCCAGTATTTATATCATTTAGATAATACAAAATAAATCTTAAGAAAATAATTTGTTGATTAATTGAAAAGTTAAATGTAATATTTTTATATATGAAGTAGGGTATTTTGTTAATATAAATATTTAAAGTGATAAATATAATATTAAAAATTCTGTGTATATTTATTACACTGATGAATATTGTAGTGGAGGGCAACAAATGAAAAAAAGAATACCCGTCTTCCGTCGAAGTACTATGAAAGATCCGACGTTTTAAATTTCTAATAACCTATTTGATTTTGCACAAATCTTTTAAATACTTTATTTTAAAGGCTTTTCTGACATAAAAAATATTTCAAAAAATTCGAAAAAATTTTTAAAGCGTGTTATAATAATAGTACTTCATAGTACTTTACTTTTATAGGTGTTTATGGCTTATTTTTTGAGAAAAGAAAAGAAGAAAAAAGGTACTTATCTTCAGATGTATGAATCATTTTGGGATAAGGATAAAAAGCAACCAAGAACAAAAAATGTAAAATCTTTTGGTTATGTTGAGGATTTGATTTCAGGGGAGATTCCAGATCCTGTTAAATTTTACAGCGACTATGTAAAAAAGCAAAACGAGAACAGAATAAAAGTTCTTTCTGAAGAATACCGTCCTCGTGTATTTTCCACCCCTGTTGAACTTAATATAGGACACTTCTTGCTCTACTCATTAATTGATGAGCTTGATGTTAAGGAAACTATTGATATACTTGCTTCTCAAATGCGTTTTCAGTTCTCTGTATTTGACTTAATTACTCAACTTATTTATGCAAGGGTTATATCACCATGCTCTAAGTCAAAGACAGCCTCTCATGTCTTTCCATACCTTTATGGCAGCTCAACAATCTCTGAAGACCAAGTATATGACGGGTGTTCTTTCATAGGAGAGTCTTATAAAAAGTACATTGATTTATTTAATCGCTCTTATGAAAGCTATTCTAAAAGGGATCTAAGCAATGTATTTTTTGATTGCACTAATTATTACTTTGAAATTGATATCCCTAGTGATGACAAGCAAAAGGGACCTTCAAAAGAGAATAGGCACTCCCCGATAATAGGGCAAGCTTTACTTTTAGATGCTGATCTAGTACCTGTCTCCATGCAAATGTATCCAGGAAATGAATCGGAAAAGCCATATATTAGAAAAGTTATTGAAGAAATGGAGCAACGACACAACGTATCAGGCAAGACGATTCAGGTGGCTGATAAATGACTTAATTGTGCAAGAAATATTTATGCTGCAGTTAAAGAAGCTAATGACGGCTATATATTTTCAAAATCAATACATGGTAAGAATCTAAGTGAAAAGGGAAAGAAATGGGTTCTACTTGAGAATGATACAAATGTCTTTTTTAATTACACTGATGAAAGAGGTAATATATCTTTTCGTCTTAAATCCTGTATTGACAGCTTTGATTACAGTTTTAAAGAGATTGATCCGGAAACAGGAAAAGAAATGGTTACAAAGTTTACTGTAAAAGAAAAACGTATTGTATCTTATAATCCCAATCTTGCAAAAAAACAAAGGCTTGAAATAATGAAGATGGTTGATAAAGCTTCAAAGTTTTCTACATACAAAAATATAGCAAAAGATGAACTTGGAGATTGTGCTAAATATGTAGATATCATAACTAAAGATAGTTCAGGCAAAACAATAAAGCCTATAATAGGTCTAAACAAATCCAAGATTGATGAAGATCTTAAATATGCAGGATATAATCTTTTAGTGACATCCGAGATAGATATGGAGCCATTACAGGTATATAAAACATACCATAGCCTATGGAAAATCGAGGAATCTTTTAGACTTACAAAATCATACCTGGATGCTAGGCCTGTTTATTTACAGAAAAAAGAAACAATCTATGGGCATTTTTTGATATGCTACCTTAGCTTGTTTCTTTTAAGAGTATTAGAAATCAAGTGCTTCAAAAATAAAATAAACTCTTATGACTTGATTAACTTTATGCGTGATTTTAGGGTGGTAAATAAAGGTGATAATACATATATAAATATATCAAGAGACCAGGCCGTTAACGAAAAGGTTAAAAAACTGGTTGGATTTAGCAACCTTGATGCCCTCTATTTAACCAAAGCTGAAGTCGACAATTTCTTTCAAAACTGCATGCTCTTGGATACCTAGAGTACTAGGTTTTGAGAGAAACGACGGAAGTCAGGTAATATAAATATTTAAAGTGATAAATATAATATTAAAAATTCTGTGTATATTTATTACACTGATGAATATTGTAGTGGAGGGCAACAAATGAAAAAAAGAATATGGTGTATTGCTTTAGTGTTAGGAATTGCGACAATTTTTAGCGGCTGTGGAGTTAGTTCTAATAAGAAAGATGCGGAAACAAATAAAACTGAAACATCCACATCTGCGAAAACATCTAAGAAAAAGTCAGTGAAGAATGAAAAAGATTTGATATATCCTACAAGACTGGGTTCTCTTGGTTGGATTGATTCGTCAACTGTAGGTGAACGTATATGTTTTGGGCCTATTATAGGAGCATTTAGCAATTATCAACGAGGAAGTGTAACAAATAAGGAAGAAAATAAATCTAAAGCTAGTGAAAATGGGTGGATAGATCCTTTTAATGCGTTACTTATCAGAGAGAGCTTTACTGAAGAAAGAGCAAAGGATTATGAACTTAAATATGCTGAAAAGCTTGAAGAAGTGCCGGATATTCTTAGGATACAAAAGTTTTGGGGAGATGCTTTAAGTGATTATGCGGGACTAGGTTCCGGAGACGATGATAAAATTGATATAGTTGTTGATAAATCTGACAAGGTTAATATAAATGGATTTGATTTTATAAGAGAAGAGGGACATATTAACTTTTTGAAAGCGGATAATAATAACCAGGACGTAAATAATGCCGCTTATTATGTAGGATATTATTATACAACTAAAGGAGTAGATCCTTCACTTCTTCAAGAGAATTCTGAGGAAATGATGGGAATGGCTATATTCGTAACTTTTAGGGAAGGCGTATATAAGTTTTACACAGGAGAAGAAAAAGATCGTGGAAAGGATATTACAGAAGAGCAAATAAAAGCTCTGCATAGTGGAGCTGATGCGATGATGAGCACTCTAAGAAAAGAAAGAGGACATGCTACTTTTGATGTATACTAGTTTTGGAATAACTGTATCTATAAAAGTGGTTACTATAGTATCTTTTCATAGGTCGAATATTAAATTATAAAAAGCTGTTTATATAATAGTGTTGAATGGCCCCGTGATAAGGGGCTATTTGATTTTTATATGTATATATTTTATGAAATATACTTATTAAAAAACAAAAAGAAGTAAACTTGTTTATATACGGAAAAACAAATAAAAACAGTTATTTTAAGTATTGTTGTATTTATAAATTTGTCGCAGTTTTTATTTTTTTAGAAAAAGGGTACAAAGTGGACAATATAATTATAAAAGAAGCCTCCAAAGGATGCTTTGGCGAGAATAGAATATTCAAAGAAGATAGGAGCAGAGACGGATAATCTGTCATTTGGAGCGGAAGGTTTTCCGATTTCCGTTGAAGGAGAGGCGGAATATATTGAATCTGTTTTGAAAGATGAAAGGTCATGCTCATTTTTTTGCATGGAGAGATGGTGAAATCATCGGAGATGTAAGCCTGAGCGGATTGCCAAGGCGAATGAATCATAGGGCGGAACTTGGTATTACGGTTTTGAAATCCGAATGGAATAAAGGTCTTGGAAGCAGATTGCTTAAAATGGCGATAGAGTATGCCAAGTCACATGGTATTGAGATAATAAATCTTGAAGTCAGAAGCGATAATTTTAGAGCGATCCATGTCTATGAGAAGTTCGGATTCAGAAAAATCGGTACATCTTTCGCATATTTTAAAATAGGAGATTCATATATAGATTTTGATATAATATATCTGGATTTGAGATAGAAAAATGCAGATTTGGAAGGATAGTATAGATAGATATGACCAATAAAGATTTGAAGTGCTTCAAAGAAAGACTGGATTCATTAGATTGGGACAGTGACTTTGAAAAGGCTGAAAAAGAAAATTATGAAGTTTTGGACAGCTTATGTGAATTTATAGAATCTGAATTTAGAGAAAATAAAAGCCAAGAAATGATATCAAAAGCCCTATTACTCCTTGCAGGGAATGTCGGATGTGCAGAGGATTTTGAAAGATACGAAGAAAATTTTGTGAGTAGACTTGAAAAAGAAGGTAAACTTACAAAAGAGTTGGCAGAGTTATTTTACAATAATACGAACAGAAGGCAGGGATAGTGATATATAATTTATGAAGAATGGATTGAGGATGAAGATAGCAGTAAGTACCTGTTTACTTGGAGAAAATTGTAAATGTAATGTTGAGAATTTATTTGAAAAGACATCTAAGATTATTGAGAAGGGAAGATAAATGGACAATATAATTATAAAAGAGGCATCTCCTGAGGATGCTTTGGCGAGAATAGAATATTCAAAGAAGATAGGTGCAGAGACGGATAATCTGTCATTTGGAGCGGAAGGCTTTCCGATTTCCGTTGAAGGAGAGGAAGAATATATCCGTTCTGTTTTAAAAGATGAAAGGTCATGCTCATTTTTTGTATGGAGAGACGGTGAAATCATAGGAGATGTAAGCCTAAGCGGATTGCCAAGGCGAATGAATCATAGGGCGGAACTTGGTATTACAGTTTTGAAATCGGAATGGAATAAAGGGCTTGGAAGCAGACTGCTTAAAATGGCGATAGAGTATGCCAAATTACATGGTATTGAGATAATAAATCTTGAAGTCAGAAGTGATAATTTTAGGGCAATCCATGTTTATGAAAAGTTCGGATTCAGAAAAATCGGTACATCTCCGGCATATTTTAAAATAGGTGACTCATATATAGATTTTGATATAATGTATCTGGATTTGAGAAACAATTAGAAGCTGTGCAGGTGGTTAATAAATGAGAACGAAAAGTGTCATGATTGAAAAATGGAATCCGAAATGGAAAGATGAATTTGAAAAGATAGTAGCTTCATTAGGTAAAGATATTATTTACAATTCAATCAAAATTGAACATGTTGGAAGCACATCTGTCGAAGGCCTGTCTGCAAAACCAATTATTGATCTTGATATTGTTATTGAAAATGATAATTTTGAAATTATAAAGAGATTGCTTAATGATAAAGGATACAAACACGAGGGAGATTTGGGTATTGAAGGTAGAGAAGCTTTTTCATACTCCGGAAAAGAAGAATTGATGACACATCATTTATATGTATGTCCGAAAAATTCCAAGGAACTTTTTAAACATATTACATTTAGAAATTTTTTGAAAAACAATCCTGCTTTAGTAGCTGAATATTCAAAGGTGAAAGAACAGGCTGCAGTACTTTATCCGGATGATATAGATAAGTATATGGAATTCAAATCGGAAATTATTGAAAAGATTTATAAGAAGTGTAGGTTATTAGAATGAAAATAGCGGTAAGTGCCTGTTTACTTGGAGAAAATTGCAAATATAACGGTGGAAATAATTACAGCAAAAAAGTAAGAGATTATACTAAAGGACATGAGGTAATACCTGTTTGTCCGGAAGTTCTTGGAGGGCTGTCTATTCCAAGAGAACCTGCAGAAATAGTAAACGGTATAGTAAGTCTCAAGGACGGCATATCTGTTGATAAAGAATTTCGTGAAGGAGCAAGGAGAGCACTTGAGACAGTAAAAGAGCAAAATGTCGATATCGTTATATTACAGTCAAGAAGTCCGTCATGTGGAGTAAATGCAATATATGACGGTTCTTTTTCAGGCAAGATTATATCAGGGCAAGGTGTATTCGCAGATTTATTAAGGAGAAACGGAATAAAGGTGATAGATGTCGAGGATTTATAGATAGACAGGGGGCTGCCGGCTTTCTTAATCAAAATATAGAGGTAAACAAATGAATGATTTTGATATATTATTTGATGAGATAAAACAACTTTCTAAAGCTGTTACAGAATCGAATTATTCTGATTACAGTAAGCAGGCGTATGATATGTTAATCGCTATACATGATTTGGGAATTTCAAAAGATTCTGTATATAATATGTTTTTTGAATATTATAAAAGCTTAGAGGAAGGATTATCAAAAGAGTGGTTTGCGGATATGCTTGATTATATATGTGGATGGTGCAATCCTGAAAAATATATTTGGAAAGATGAGTAATTTAGAGGGCGGCTTTTGGCTGTCTTTTTTGATTGACAAAAAATTTCAAATATTATATACTCAAAAATGTAAACGCTTACATTATTAGAGGGCAAAAAAGAAAATAAAGTCTGAAGATATGAAGCAAATATATAGATGTATAAAGCTAAGATGTGGAAGTGGAAAGATAACATTGAAGTAGGTAAGATTATTTCAATGATAACAGATTACTGACGGCAATGGCTGCAGTAGTTAATAAAAAATATTAGGAGTATAATATGAAGGCTAAAGAGAGAATCATCCAATTTGGTGAAGGCGGTTTTTTGAGAGGATTTGTAGACTATTTCTTCCAGAAATTAAATGATAAGGGCTTATTTGAAGGCTCTGTAGTTGTAGTTCAGCCTATAAAAACTGGTATGTGTGAGATGCTTGAAGCACAAAACTGTGAATACAATCTTTTCTTAAGAGGAGTTGATAACGGTAAGGTGGTAGATGAACATACTCATATAGATGTTATCAGCAGATGTATCAATCCATATGAGGACTATGAAGGATATTTGAGTCTGGCAAAGAATCCTGATTTCAGATTTATTGTGTCAAATACTACAGAAGCAGGAATTGTGTATGAAGATGATAATAAACTCTCCGACTCACCCGCAAACAGCTTTCCGGCAAAACTAACAGCACTTCTTTATGAAAGATTTAAAGCAGGATTGTCCGGATTTATTATACTTTCATGCGAACTTATAGATCACAATGGTGAAGAGCTTTTAAAATGTTGTAAGCAGTATGCTTCCAAATGGGAGCTTGGAGCGGATTTTGCTTCATGGCTTGAAAAGGAAAACAGCTTCTGCTCTACATTGGTAGACAGAATAGTGACCGGCTTCCCGAGAGATGAACATAAGGCACTTGAGGAGAGAATCGGTCAAAAGGACAATATGATGGATACAGCCGAGATTTTCCACCTTTGGGTAATACAGGGAAATCATGAAGATGAACTTCCACTGCAAAAGGCAGGCTTTAATGTAGTTTGGACCGACAATGTGGATCCTTATAAGAAGAGAAAGGTTCGTATACTTAACGGAGCACATACTTCAATGGTTTTAGCAGCAAGACTATATGGACTTGAGACAGTAGGCGAGTGCATGAAGGATGAAAAGGTATCATCACTTCTTAGAAAATCTGTGTTTGAGGAAATAATACCTACAATAGGAGATACCGAGGATAACAGAAAATTCGGAGAAGCTGTATTTGAGAGATTTTCAAATCCTTTTATCAAGCATCAGCTTTTATCAATTGCACTTAATTCAGTGTCAAAGTTCAGAGCCAGGGTACTTCCTACGATATTGGAGTATAAGGCTGAAAACGGAAAATATCCTGAGATACTGAGTTTTTCATTGGCCGCACTTATCGCATTTTATAAGACAGATGAAGCAAATGACGGTGAAGAGATTGTAAAGTTTATGAAGAGCGCTTCGGTAGCGGATATCTTAAAGAGAGAAGATTACTGGGGTGAGGACCTTAGCAATATGTATGATATCGTAAACAGATGGTTTGAAAAGATAGAAAAAGACGGTGTAGCGGCTTGCTATGATGAGCTCTTAAAATAAGTTGTTTAAAGGTGGAGGAAACTTCGCCTTTTTATTTTGTTCTAAAGGCTTTAGTGTTGGCTGCACATTCTTATCTCCGGGAAAGATATCAATTGAAAAAAATATAAAGAGTGATATAATTCAGTCAAGATATATAGACTGTGAAAATTAATTAGAATTAGGAAGGAGTTAATGGCGGTTATTTTGTATTATCACATACAAATACAGCTATTGGACGTGAGATACAGTTTAATCAAGAGTCGGAAGAAATAAATGGGGAAAATGCCTATGCAAAAAAAGTCGATTGAGCGGATTATAGCATTTGCTATATGCAGTATAGAATTTATTATAATAATTCTTATATTGTGTATTAATGGATATAATTCTATAAAAAAGCCAATAGGTAGTACATATTGTGCAGATAAAATTTTTGATGTAGTGAATTCAGATGCTATTTCTTTTTTTGGAACTGATTTATATGGAGATGGGACATATATGGACACAAAGACCCGTGAATATAGAAACTATACAATAGATCCCGGTGAGAGTTTTTGTACGATTACATTGGACAACGGCTCATATGCCATATATGATTATAAGAATACAGTTTGTGTTATTACACCCGGAGTAGGGATAAAATATTATACAAGAGTGGGAAATTTAAGCGGAGCATTTGTTCTACAAAAACATGATTAGGAGTAATCAATATTATTTTCACAGTCTATTGATATGAAGGACTCCAACTGGGTTGTGACAGAACATAAGCCATCAAATGAATATTTTGAGAGAGTACTTTCGTATGATAAAAACGGTAAGCTCTTTGAAGCCGAAAATTTAATTTATGAGGACAAAAATTACACAACAATCGCTCTGATGTCTGAGCTTTTAGGCGAACAATATAATACAGGAATGACAAATATCCTCTTGCTTGGGGCAGACAGAGCCACCCCCTTCGGCTCAGTATTGTTGGTGAAAGTTTTTGATGATGATTCATTAAAAGTAGGGGTCTTGGTCGATATTGAGAGAGATAAGATTTCTATAAGTAAGGGCTGGTATAGCTTTGATGAAATAAAAAAATTTATAGCTTTATATAATTCAGATAAAATCAGTGTAGGAAATTCAATCATATTATTAACCGGGGGATTAATCGCTGTTTTATCGGTAGGATTTATTTTATATAAAAAATACAGTATAAGATTTATTTTATAAACAAGTAGATTTTTTAAGTGTATTTTGGTGTATTTATATGATAAACTGGCATCAGTACAGATGAAAGGAGAAACAGCAAAATGAGAGTTGTTGTTGCCATTGATTCATTTAAAGGAAGTATGTCTTCTTTGGAGGCAGGTGAGGCTATATCAATTGGAATAAAGAAAGCACATAAGGATGCAGAAGTTGAAATAAGACCGCTTGCAGACGGTGGTGAGGGTACTGTGGAAGCTCTTTCTATCGGTATGGGCGGAAGACTTGTAAATGTTGATGTAACAGGACCTGTAGGGAGAAAAGTAAGCGCTGTTTACGGGATAGTTGATTCAAGTAAAACTGCTATAATAGAAATGTCACAGGCTGCAGGAATTACCTTGGTAAGCGGTAATGAAAAAAATCCCTTATATACTACAACATTCGGAGTAGGAGAGCTTATAAAGGATGCCATAAATAAAGGCTGCAGACATTTTGTAGTTGGAATAGGCGGTTCCGCTACAAATGACTGTGGAATAGGAATGCTTCAGGCACTGGGGTATGAGTTCCTTGATAAAGAAGGTAATCAGGTAGGATTTGGAGCAAGCGGTGTCAGAGATATTGTAAGCATAAGAGATGAGAATGTGATAAAAGAGCTTTCGGAATGTTATTTCAGAGTGGCATGTGATGTAAACAATCCTCTCTGTGGAGAGCTTGGATGCTCCGCAATATACGGACCTCAAAAGGGTGCTACCAAGGAAATGGTAGCCGATATGGACGGATGGCTTAAGAACTATTCAAAAATTGTAAAGGAAAAATATCCGGATGCAGACAGTGAATATCCGGGAACCGGTGCGGCAGGCGGACTTGGATATGCATTCTTTAACTTTACAAATTCAAAGCTTGAATCGGGAATAAAAATAGTCCTTGATGAGACAAAGCTTGAGGAATATGTAAAGGATGCTGATATTGTAGTTACAGGAGAGGGCAGACTCGATCATCAAACCGTTATGGGAAAGGCTCCTGTAGGTGTAGCAAATATTGCAAAGAAGTATAACAAAAAAGTTATAGCATTCTCAGGAAGTGTAACAGAGGATGCAGGAGTTTGCAATGAGCACGGAATTGATGCCTTCTTCCCGATACTTAGAAGAATAGTTACACTGGAAGAAGCAATGCAAACAGATACTGCAAAGCAAAATCTTACAGATACTGCGGAGCAGGTATTCAGATTATTGTAAAAATAAAATCCTCGGGATTTTGGAACTTACCAAATCCCGAGGATTATTTTATAATTTAAGATCGCCTGTCTTTACCAGTCCCATCTTTTTCACAAACATATGAATAACAGGTGCGATAACAGCCGGAAGAACAAATGATATAAATATAAGCCCTATCCAGTCAAATGAAGTAATAGAAGCTTTGCTTCCGTTTGCAATATCGCTTACCCAGCCGGTGTATACACCGATCTGCCCTACAAGACCGCATGTACCCATACCTGATGATACAGCCGCTCCGTTCATTTGCAGCTTAAATATACATGTAGCAATAGGTCCTGTAATCATTGATGTAATACATGGTGCAATCCAGATGCGTGGATTCTTTACAATATTGCCCATTTGCAGCATTGATGTTCCTATACCTTGAGATATAAGTCCGGACCATTTATTCTCGGGAAATGAGATAACAGCAAATCCGACCATCTGAGCGCAACAGCCTGCCAAAGCGGCACCACCTGCAAGTCCTGTGAGTCCAAGAGCCGCACATATGGCTGCCGATGAAATAGGAAGTGTAAGTGCCACACCGACAAGAAGTGAAACCAGTATACCCATAAGGAAAGGTTGAAGGCTTGTAGCCCACATAATCACTGTTCCAAGTTTCATAGCGGCTTTTCCAAGAGTTGGAGCAAGTATAGCGGATAAGAAGATACCGACAGATATCGTTACAAGAGGTGTAACAAGAATATCTATCTTGGTTTCTTTTGAAACCATTTTTCCGACTTCAGACGCTATAATAGCAACAAATAATACTGCCAATGGTCCGCCTGCACCCCCTAGTGCATTGGAAGCGAAACCTACAGTAATCAAAGAAAATAGTACAAGTGGCGGAGTATTGAGTGCATAGCCGATAGCAACAGCCATTGCCGGACCGCTCATAGCACTTGCCAGAGATCCTACCGTATATTCAACCCCTGCAATAGTAGCAACCGTACTCGTAAGAAAAGAAATTTGAAACTGCTTACCTACAGTATTTATAATAGTACCTATAAGCAGTGAACAAAACAGTCCCTGTGCCATAGCGCCCAATGCATCAATACCGTAACGCTTGGCTGAAATTACAATATCTTTCCTTTTGAAAAATAATTTTAGCTTTTCCATAGAAGTCCTCCATAGACGTGTATTTTTGTTTCAATGTTTATTCTAGAATTAAATTGAAATTTGTCAAGAAAAAATATTTATATATTGACGGTTATACTTGTATATGATAGAATACTAAGGATTAAGGATGCAAAGTCCTTTTTTTTTGGATTTTCAAGTCTAATTCGAACAATGGAGGTGGAGATTGTGCGTACAAAGATAACACTTGCTTGTACAGAGTGCAAGCAGAGAAACTATAATACGACAAAGGATAAGAAAAATCATCCTGACCGTATGGAAATTAAAAAGTATTGTAGGTTCTGTAGAACTCATACAGTGCATAAGGAAACAAAATAGGAGTAATTATGGCTGAAGGAAAAAGCGGAAAGATATCTGACTTTTGGAAGGGAATAAAGACAGAGTTTAAAAAGATAGTATGGCCGACAAAGGATGATATTGTAAAGCAGACTATTGCTGTTATTTCATCATCTATTGTACTTGGTATTATAATATCAATACTTGACTTTATCTTCAAATTTTTACTAAACTTTGTTCTTAAATAGGTGAAAATATGGCAGAGGCACAATGGTTCGTAGCCCATACTTATTCAGGCTATGAGAATAAAGTAAAAGTAGATATTGAAAAGACAATTGAGAATCGCGGACTTCAAGATCAGATACTTGAGGTTACGGTTCCTATGGAGACCATACTTGAAGTAAAAAATGGTGTCGAAAAATCGTCAGATAAAAAACTTTTCCCCGGATATGTTCTTATACATATGTATATGAATGATGAAACCTGGTATGTTGTAAGGAATACCAGAGGCGTTACAGGTTTCGTAGGCCCGGGAAGCAAGCCGGTACCACTCACCGAAGATGAACTTGTAGCACTTGGCTACAGCGGCAATGCCGCAAAGCCTGAAGCAAGACTTGAGGTTGACCTTAAGGAAGGCGATATGGTTACAGTCATCAGCGGAGCATGGAAGGATACCGTGGGAGTGATTACCGCTGTCAACGAAAAGAGGAAAACTGTTTCTATTAATGTAGAAATGTTTGGACGAGAGACAAAAGTAGAGCTCGAGTTCACAGAAGTTAAGAAAATGTAATTTATTACATAGTTGCATTTATTTAAATGCGTGGGAGGGAAATCCCCGAAATTACCACAAGGAGGTGCCATATGGCAAAGAAAGTTACAGGATATATCAAATTGCAGATACCTGCAGGTAAAGCAACACCGGCTCCACCTGTCGGTCCGGCTCTCGGACAGCATGGTGTAAACATAGTTGAGTTTACAAAGCAGTTTAATGCAAGAACAGCAGATCAGGGAGACTTAATCATCCCTGTTGTTATCACAGTTTATGCAGATAGAAGCTTTAGTTTCATAACTAAGACTCCACCGGCTGCAGTTTTACTTAAGAAAGCATGTAAAATCGCTTCAGGTTCAGGCGTACCTAACAAGACAAAGGTAGCTAAGATTACAAGAGCACAGCTTGAGGAAATCGCTACTCTTAAGATGCCTGATCTTAACGCAGCAAATATTGATTCAGCTATCTCTATGATAGCAGGTACAGCCCGCTCAATGGGTATCACAGTAGAAGACTAATTTAGGAGGTAATATACATGAAACACGGAAAAAGATATGTTGAAGCTGCCAAATTAGTTGATCGTAGCGTACAGTATGATGCAAGCGAGGCAGTAGCTTTAATTAAGAGGACAGCAGTTGCTAAGTTCGATGAAACAATAGAATTACATATAAGAACAGGTCTTGACGGACGTCATGCAGACCAGCAGATTCGTGGTGCGGTAGTACTGCCACACGGAACAGGTAAGACTGTTAAAATCTTAGTATTTGCAAAGGGACCAAAGGCTGATGAGGCTTTGGCTGCCGGAGCTGACTATGTTGGAGCAGAGGAGCTTATTCCAAAGATCCAGAACGACGGCTGGTTAGATTTTGATGTTATCGTTGCAACACCTGATATGATGGGCGTTGTAGGACGCCTCGGTAAGGTACTCGGACCTAAGGGACTTATGCCAAACCCTAAGGCAGGTACAGTTACAATGGATGTTACAAAGGCTATCGCAGACATCAAAGCAGGTAAGGTAGAGTATCGTCTTGATAAGACAAACCTCGTTCACGTACCTGTAGGAAAGGCTTCATTCAGTGAGCAGCAGCTTTTGGAGAACTTCCAGAGCATTATGGATGCTATCAATAAGGCAAAACCAAGCACAGTTAAGGGTGCTTATCTTAAGAGTGTAGTTTTAACATCAACAATGGGTCCGGGAATCAGACTCAACGTTGCTAAAATTACAGGCTAATAGCTAATATAATAAAGACGCGCAGACTGCCATGTACTCGTAAAGAGTATGTGGCAGTTTTACTGTATAGACAAAAATTTCAGATTGGAGAATATAATGGAAAAAGTTTTAGGTGTTATACTTTTATTTGTGATAGGTTTCGGACTTTGCTATCTAATGCGCATGCTTATGAGAGGTGCATTCAGATTAACATGTAATGCTGTTAGAAAGATAGCTAATAAAGGGAACAACAATAGAGAAGATCAAAACGATTCTGATAAGCCGGCGGCAAGGTATGTAGATTAAGACGGGAGTAATAGAAACAATGATACCGTTATAAAGTCATTGTTGCCCAAATTATAGTTAAAATAGATAATATAGTAAATTATGTAGATTACCACATATTCATAAAGGATGTGTGGTATTTTTATTGTTCATTTTTTATTTTGTATTGTATAATGAATATACTTATTTACGAGGGGTGTGATACTATGAATATTTTTGATAAGCACAAAATGACCGAAGAAGAGATTAAGTTGTATTATATAACTCCGGCTATTGCTAGAGGTTGGAATAATTATATTGGAATGGAAAATAAGATTACTGATGGTAGGATAAATGTTAGTGGGAATATTGCAAATAGGGGCAGTGCAAAATCTGCCGACTACGTTCTATACCTTAATGACGGTAAACCTATAGCCATTGTGGAAGCAAAATCCAATAAATATCCTGTATCACATGGATTACAGCAGGCAATGGAATATGCTAAGATGATGGATATTCCATTTGCATATTCTTCAAATGGTGATGCCTTTTTTGAACACGATTTTTTGACAGGTGAAGAAAAAAGGATTGAACTTGATAAATTTCCGACTCAGGATGAACTTATAGCCAGGTATTATAGTGAGATAAATGATGGAAATGGAATATCTGATGATGAAAAAAAGATTGTATCACAGCCATATTACTCATCTCAAAACACATTCCCGCCAAGGTATTATCAAAGAAATGCTGTAAACAGAACTGTAGAAGCAATTGCAAGAGGTCAGCAGAGACTGTTGCTTGTAATGGCTACAGGTACAGGAAAGACATACACAGCTTTTCAAATAGTATATCGACTACTTCGTTCAGGACTAAGGAAAAGAGTTTTATATCTGGCAGATAGAAATATTCTTGTGGATCAAAGTATATTACAAGATTTCGCACCTCTTGAAAAGACAATTTACAAAGTGAATTTTTCAGATAAAGAATGCCTTAGGAAAATTGCGTCACATGAAGTTAACTTTGCACTATATCATCAAATGGTTGGTCAAAATGATGAGGAGAATTTTAGACAAATACCTAAAGACTACTTTGATCTTATTATAGTTGACGAATGTCATCGTGGAAGTGCCAAAGAAGACAGCAATTGGAGAAAAGTACTTGAATATTTTTATGATGCAATTCAGATAGGAATGACAGCAACGCCAAAGGAAAGTGAAAAAATTTCTAATATTGATTATTTTGGGGAACCTGTTTATATTTACAGCTTAAAGCAAGGAATTGAAGACGGATTTCTTGCACCGTTTAAGGTTATTAATATAACAACTAATATAGGTGACGGTTGGAGACCTAGAAAAGGTCAGGTAGATATTGAAGGTAATCTTATAGAAGACAGAATCTATAATAATAGAGACTATGATTACAATATAGTAATAGAAGACAGAATCAGAGCTGTAGCTGAGGAAATAACGGAATATTTAAAAAGTACTGACAGAATGCAAAAGACAATAGTATTCTGTGCATCTGAGGAACATGCCGAGCGTATGAGAATAGCTTTAAATAATCTAAACAAGGATTTAATAAAAGAAAATTCTGATTACTGTGTCAGAATAACCGGTTCAGATGTATATGGAAAGTCTAAACTTGACTATTTTATTTCTGTGTCAAGTAAGTATCCGGTTATCGCAACAACTTCCGAATTGCTTTCAACAGGCGCAGACTGTAAAATGACTAAGCTTATAGTACTTGATAAGATGATTGAAAGTATGACTACGTTTAAGCAGATTATAGGTCGTGGAACTCGTATAAGAGAAAAAGAAGGCAAAACGCATTTTGTTGTAATGGATTTTAGAAATGTAACAAAGTTGTTTGCAGATCCTGAATGGGATGGTCCTATTGAACAAGATGAAGGCTTTCAAAAGGGAAGTACTACAACAAAAAATAATAGAGTAATAAAAGAGGAAGGAAAATATAATGTATTACGTCCGGTTGTCAATGACAAAGGTTGTAATGTGAAAATTATAAACAGAATAGTTTCAGTGTACAATCCGGATGGCAAATTGTTAAGACAGGAAGATATTATTGACTACACAAGGACAAATATAAAGGGTGAATATGCCTCTTTATCTGACTTTATTAAAAAGTGGAAAGATTCAGATAAAAAAAGAACTATTGAAGAATTGTTTTTGGAAAAAGGTGTTGACATAAAGGTATTAAAAAAAGACCAAGAAATGGAAGATGTAGATGATTTCGATTTTATCTGTTATGTGGCGTATGGAAAGAAGCCGTTGACAAGAAAAGAGAGAGCAAATAATGTGAAAAAGAGGGATTTCTTTAGCAAGTATTCATCTGATGCGCAGGAGGTACTCAATATATTGCTTGACAGATATATGAATCAAGGTATTACAGATGTTGAGGACATTAAGGTATTATCTTTATCAGATTTTGAAAATATCGGTAAGCCCGCAAAAATTGTAAAGTTGTTTGGTGGTAAGTCAGGTTATGAAGCAGCATTAAAAGAACTTGAAGATAATATATATGAGGTCGAGGTGGTTTAAATATGGCGATGAAGTCGGGGTTTATAAAAAGAATAAGAGATATTATGCGTATGGATGCAGGTATTAATGGAGATGCTCAAAGAATTGAGCAAATGGTATGGATACTTTTCTTAAAAGCATATGATTCAAAGGAAGATGATTGGGAGGTAAGTGAAGATAATTACAAGTCGATAATACCTGAAGATTTGAGGTGGAGAAATTGGGCAAAAGTGGACAGCAGCGGTCATGCTATGACAGGAGATACACTACTTGATTTTGTCAATAATAAATTGTTTCCGGTGTTAAAGGGTAATGATGTAAAAGATGGAGATAAGATACTGTATAGCGGAATCAGAGTTACACCTGATACACCTATGAAAAAGGCAATTGTATATTCCACGTTTGAAGATGCCAATAACTATATGAAAGATGGAGTATATTTACGTCAAGTGATAGATATTATTGACGAGATTGAGTTTGATGATGTAAAGGAAAGTCATGCTTTTGGATTTGTGTATGAGGAAATTTTGAGGGAGTTGCAGTCTGCAGGCTCATCAGGTGAATTCTATACGCCTAGGGCAGTAACTGATTTTATGGCAAGAATGATACAGCCTAAGCTTGGTGAAAAAATGGCGGATTTTGCCTGTGGAACGGGAGGTTTTATTACATCGTGGCTTAATGTATTATCAGAACAGGTAAATGATACTTTAGATAAAAGGATGATTGACAGCAGTATTTACGGTATTGAGAAAAAACCGTTTCCATATTTATTATGTGTGACAAATATGCTGTTACATGATATAGAGACGCCAAATATTTATCACACAAATTCTCTTAAACATAATCTGCTTGACTACACAGATGATGATAAATTTGATGTTATACTTATGAATCCACCATATGGTGGGCATGAAGATAAATCTATTCAAGGGTTCTTCCCTGACGATTTGGCAAGTTCTGAAACAGCCGACCTGTTTATGTCAGTTATTATGTATCGTTTAAAGAAAAACGGCAGAGCAGCAGTGATTGTACCGGATGGGTTCTTGTTTGGCTTGGATAATACGAAAGTAAATATTAAGAAGAAATTATTAACCGAATTTAATTTGCACACTATTGTAAGACTGCCAAATTCAGTATTTAGCCCATATACTTCCATTTCCACCAATTTGCTGTTCTTTGACAACAAAGAACCTAACGGTAAAACTTGGTTCTATAGAATAGATATACCTTCAGATAGAAAGCATTTTTCAAAGACAAAGCCGATGGAACTCAAACATTTTGATGAATGTATTGAGTGGTGGAATAATAGAAAAAGTGTTTCAGATGGAGAAAATTTTAAGGCACAAGAGTTTAGTACAGATTATTTGGTTAACGAACAGGGATGTAACCTGGATTTATGTGGATACCCACGTGAAGAAGAGGAAGTACTTGATCCGTTAGATACAATAAGAGAATACCAGGAAAAGAGAGCTACCTTGAATGCAGAGATAGATAAGGTACTTGCAAAGTTGGAAGTATTATTACCGGGAGGTATCATAGAATGACACCTGAACAGTTAAGATCAAGCATCTTACAGTATGCAATACAAGGAAGGTTGGTAGAACAAAGAGCTGAGGAAGGAACCGGAGAGGAACTGTATAATAAGATACAGTCAGAAAAGCAAAGACTGATAAAAGAGGGAAAGATAAAAAAAGAAAAGATACTGCCTGAGATAAGTGAAGATGAGGTTCCGTTTGATATACCTGAAAGTTGGAAATGGTGTTACATTGGTGATATATTTTTGCATAATACAGGAAAAGCACAAAATTCATCAGGACATACAAATGGGGTAAAAAGAAAGTTTATAACAACATCAAATCTTTATTGGGGAAGATTTGAATTTACAAAAGTAAAAGAGATGTATTTTACCGATAAAGAGGCAGAAAGATGTAGTGTAAAAAAAGGGGATTTGCTTGTTTGTGAAGGAGGTGACTATGGTAGATCAGCAGTATGGACATATGATGAAGAAGTGTGTATTCAAAACCATGTACATAGATTAAGACCATACTGCGAGATTGATGTTTATTTTTTCTATTATATATTTTATTTTTATAAAAACAATGGAAGAATAATTGGAAAGGGGGTAGGAATAAAGGGATTATCAAGTGAAGCTATTCATAAAATAATCGTACCTCTACCACCATTAGCTGAGCAAAAACGTATAGTTAATAAAATAGAAGAACTTATTCCATATGTAGATAGATATGCATTATCATATGAAAAACTTGAAAAGCTTAATGCCGGATTTCCAGATGATATGAAAAAGTCTATTTTACAGTATGCTATTCAAGGTAAACTTGTGGAACAAAGAGCTGATGAAGGGACAGGAGAGGAGCTATATAAAAAGATACAGGACGAGAAACAAAGACTTATAAAAGAGGGAAAGCTAAAAAAAGAAAAGATACTGCCCGAGATAAGTGAAGATGAAGTCCCTTTTGATATTCCTGAAAGTTGGAAATGGGTAAGACTTGGAGATGCAGTCTATAATCATGGACAGAAGAAACCTAATAAAAAGTTTTCTTATATTGATATTGGTTCTATAGATAATAAAAGTCAAAAGATTAATGAAGTTGAAAATATTGTTGAAGCAGAAAATGCACCATCTAGAGCAAGAAAAATAGTTAAAGATGGTGATATAATTTACGCAACAGTTAGACCTTATCTTCATAATATGTGTATTGTGGATAGTAGTAAATTTACATGTGAACCTATAGCAAGTACAGGCTTTGCAGTAATGTCTTGTTATGATGGGATATACAATAAGTTCATATTTTATTATTTATTGTCACCTTTTTTTGATTCTTTTGCCAATGATACAAATAACTCAAAGGGAGTAGCTTATCCATCAATAAATGATGATAAATTATTTAGAGGCTTATTAATGCTCCCTCCTCTAGCAGAGCAAAAACGTATAGTTTCAAAGATTGAGGAGCTGCTACCCTATGTAGATAGATTGACGAGAAAATAAGTTCATGGATACTTATATATAAGTTTTTTGTTGTTAATATTTATAGATTTAGACTTGAAAATATATTATTTTATAGTTTAAGTACAATAAATATGTTATACTTTATAGAATAACATATGATGTTGTGTGCAATAAAAAGGGGGATATATGGCAAAACAGAAATTCTATGCTGTAAGAGTTGGAAGAGTACCGGGGATATATCAGACATGGGGACAAGCTGAGGAGCAGATAAAAGGATTTTCGAGTGCTGAGTTTAAAGCGTTTGATAGGGAAGAGGATGCTTTAAAATACATTTCTGATACAAAGAATGAAAAACTGGACGTATCTGATGATAAAGATGATATTAATAATAAAGTAAAAATGGAAATACAAGGTTTACAAGATGGAGAAGTAATTGCATTTGTAGATGGAAGTTACTCGGAAGATGTAGACGGTAGAGAAAAGTATAGCTTTGGAGTGGTGCTTATAACTAATGAATCTGAGGATATATTATATAAAGCCTTTGTAAATGATGCTTATATGGGATCAAGAAATATTGCAGGTGAGATAGAAGGTGTTAAGCAGGCAATATTATGGGCTATTCAAAGTAATAAAAATAGTATAAAAATTTACTATGACTATGAAGGAATAGAAAAGTGGGCAAAAAAAGAATGGAAGGCTCAAAAGGATATTTCGAAAGAATACAGTAAGTTCTTTGATGAAAAATCAAATTTAATAAAAATATATTTCCAACATGTAAAGGCACATAGTGGGATTTTATATAATGAAAAGGCAGATGGACTTGCTAAAATGGCATTATTGTCGCAAGGATATAAGACATATGAAGATGGTTCGGTATATTTTATAGGTTTTGGTAAGCAAGATTGGATTTGCATTGTTAATAAACTTAATAAAGATATTGAATCTAAGAACATAAATAAAAAAATTACTATTTCTGAATCAAAACCAAAAGAGTACTGTGACAGATTGGAGTTTACTTGTAAAAAAGAAAAAGTTGTAATAAATTGTTACAGGGGAGATAAGTCTTATGTACAAGGCAAGCCAAGTACATTACTGCAAAATATTATCTCATCAGCGATAGAAAATTTGAAAACAGACGATGCAGTTATTGAGATATTAAAATCGTATCACGCTTTAACAGTTGAGAAAGAAGAGGTCGAAAATGCTTTTTCTTTGATATTACCGGATTTTTCAATAAAAAATAAAGATATAAAGCTTAGAAATACATTATTATCGGCAGTTTTTAATACATTAGTTGTTGGTTATATGCCTGATTATACCTGTCTAGTTACACCATTGTTTAGAGCTATGGAATTCTATTTGCACAGAATTTTGAGTGACAAACTTGGGAATAATACAACGAGATCTAATGGTAGCAATAATTTTTCTTATTTCAGCAAAGACAGTACATCGGGTGAATATAAATATAATTCATCAACTCAAAGCCTTAGAGGTGATCAGATTGATTATTTAAATGAGTTGTATAATAAATATAATAAGTTGAGACATCCATATTCACATTGGTCTGAGGATTCAGCAGATACACATGTCATAACGGATATTAAGACTGCTCATGATTGGCTTAATGAGGGGTTGCAAATTATAAATAAATATTATATACTATTCTAACTTAATTCATAGAACATAAAATTGAGAAGAGGAGGTATTTTAATGAAACAGTATTTGATAAATGATTTGCGACAAGATGGAATTGACTATATTATTACTTTGTTAGACTATGAAACTCAGATATCAAAATGTTTAAAATCTATTACAGTATCTCCATGCAGAGTCGGTAAAGTTTTAATAGATACTGCAATATGCTCAGGGTTAAATGAGTATCGTTTTATAGAAACTTATTTAAGAGAAGATGGAACTTTGGATTTGGGTGAATGTGAGTATGTAAGTGTAAGAGGTGATATATTAAAAGAAGCGAATGATATCTTAAGATGTCATCCTACTTTTCTGAGAAATTCTATATTGCCTGAGTCCCAGATAAATAAAATTGCGCAAGGTTAAAACTAGTTATATTAGATAAAGCACTTAAAGTATTTTAGGTGCTTTTTTATATCTATCAATTCTCAATAATATACTTGTTTGAACTTTCCAAATGTTGTATACTATTTCTACAAAAACATAGCTTGGTAGGAGGTTTATATGCCTGTAGTAGAGAGTCTGATTTGCAAAGAGGCGGATGGTAAACTTAGTTTTGGAAATTATATTCTTGGTACAAAATCAAAAGTAGAAGATTTTGCACATGAGGGGGACGTATATAAGGTAAAGACATTTAAGGAGATAACAAAGCTTGAAAGAAATTCGGCTTTTGTGTATGAATCGGTTCCGGGTAGTACAGTAATGGAATTTGAAACCACCCCAAATTTAACTACATTTAATATATACGGTTTTGGGGATACTCAAATAACTATTGGTTTGGAAGAAGATACAGAATATGAGGTTTATGTCGATGATGTAAGTATCGGAGGCATGAAGACCAATCTATCAGGTAAGCTTATATTTAGTGTTGAGCTAAGTGAGAACGGATCAAAGGTTTTAATCAAAAAAAGATAGTTGCATGGGCATACCGCTAAGCCGGATATGCCCATTTTAAATAGAAAGGTTTTTATGGCAAAAGCAAAGTCCAGTGCATTCTTTTGTAAAGAATGTGGATATGAGTCACCAAAGTGGTTGGGACAATGCCCTATGTGTAAGGCATGGAACAGTCTTGTGGAAGAGCCGGTGGCAAAGACAAAGACGGTAAGCAGAGGAATATCTGCAAATACATATAAAAAGCCTGCTAAGCTTTCTGAAATACAGCTGGAAGATGAAGACAGGTTTAAGACAGGTTTTGAGGAACTTGACAGAGTACTTGGCGGTGGAGTGGTAAGAGGTTCACTTGTTTTGGTAGGTGGAGATCCGGGAATTGGAAAGTCCACATTATTGCTTCAGGTTTGTAAGAATATATCGGATGATAACAGAACAGTGCTTTATATCTCAGGTGAGGAGAGTTTAAAGCAGATAAAGATGAGAGCAAAGAGAGTGGGAGAAATCACAGGAAATTTAAGTTTTCTGTGTGAGACCAATCTCAATATAATAAAAGAAACCGTGCTGAGTGAAAAGCCGGATGTGGTAGTCATAGACTCTATACAGACTATGTTTAATGAAGAGGTGGCGTCGGCTCCGGGAAGTGTAAGTCAGGTAAGAGAATCCACAAATCTATTAATGCAGGTGGCAAAGGAAAATAATATTGCCATATTTATAGTCGGACATGTAACAAAAGAAGGACAGGTTGCAGGTCCGAGAGTGCTTGAGCATATGGTAGATACAGTGCTTTACTTTGAAGGTGACAGGTTTGCTTCATACAGAATACTGCGTGCTGTCAAGAACAGATTCGGATCTACAAATGAGATAGGTGTATTTGAAATGCAGCAGGTGGGACTTATAGAAGTGAAAAATCCTTCAGAGTTTATGCTATCCGGCAGACCGCAGAATGCTACAGGAGCGGCCGTAGCATGTTTAATGGAGGGTACAAGACCGATACTGGTAGAAGTACAAGCTTTGGTAGTTCCTACAGCATTCGGACTACCTAGGAGAACTTCTACCGGAACAGATGTGAACAGAATAAATCTTTTGATGGCGGTCATAGAAAAAAGATGTGCACTTGCAATGAGCAGATATGATGCATATATAAATATTGCGGGTGGACTTAGAATAAATGAGCCTGCACTGGATTTGTCAATTATTATGTCGCTTATCTCAAGTATGAAAAACAGGACAATAGATGAAAAGACGGTAATATTCGGAGAGGTGGGACTATCAGGCGAAGTAAGAGCTGTAAGTATGCCTGAGATTAGGATTAGAGAGGCTATGAAGCTTGGATTTGAGATTTGTATTTTACCGATGGTATGCCTTGAGAAGATTTCATTTAAGGGAAATATAAAGCTTATAGGTGTAAGAAATATAAATGAAGCGGTCTCACTTTTAAATTGATAAAAGTTAAAGGAAAGAGAAAAAATGGATGAGAAAACAAATGTAATGAGACTTTTGGATCAAAAGAAGATAAAGTATAATCATTATTCGTATATAGATACTCCGGCTACAAATGGTGTAGAAGTTGCAAATCTCTTAAATCAGGATGAGAGAACGGTTTTTAAGACATTGGTAACAGTTGGAAAGAGTAAGGCAAACTATGTATTTGTAATACCGGTGGCAGAGGAGCTTAACTTAAAGGAGGCGGCAAAAGCTGTAGGTGAAAAATCTATAGAAATGTTGAAGTCAAAGGATTTATTGCCTCTTACAGGATATATACATGGGGGTTGTTCTCCGATAGGTATGAAAAAGAGATTTACCACTGTAGTTGATTCAACAGCTTTGAATTATGAAAATATTATATTCAGTGCAGGTAAAATCGGTTATCAGGTTGAGATGGATCCAAAGGAGCTGGAAAAATTTGTGCCTGTAAGTTTTGCCGCATTGACATAGGTTAAGTCCATGATAAATGTTGGTGTGTTGGCACATGTAGATGCCGGAAAAACTACATTGATAGAGGCGATACTCTACAAGACAGGAAAGCTTAGAAAAACAGGAAGAGTGGATTTCGGTGACAGCTTTTTAGATAATGATGAATATGAAAGAAAAAGAGGAATAACCATATTCTCAAAGCTTGCCAGAACAAGTATAGATGATATAGATATAAATATAATTGATACCCCGGGACATGTGGATTTCAGTGCCGAAATGGAAAGGACCATATCCATACTTGATATGGCTATTTTGGTAATCAGCGGAAGTGAAGGCGTACAATCACATTCACATACACTTTTCAGATTATTAAGAGAAGCAAATATACCTACTGTAATATTTGTAAATAAAATAGACAGTGACAAGTTTGACAAGGACAAAATATTGGAAGGCCTTAAAAAATCTCTTTCAAAAAATATAGTGGATTTTTCAAAGGAAAATAAGATGCTTTTAGAAGAGGTTGCAGCCTGTGATGAGAATCTTATAGAAAAGTTTATCGAAGGGGAAGAAATAACAAAATCGGATATAAGCTTTTGTATAGAGAATTCAAAAGTATTTCCTACAATATTCGGTTCCGGTCTTAAACTTATAAATATAGAAGGAATACTTGAACTAATAAAAGAGTATGTACATGAAAAGACTTATTCGGATGAAATTTCCGGAATAATATATAAGATAAAATATGACGAAAACGGAAACAGACTTTCCTTTATAAAACTTCTTGGTGGAAGTTTACAGGTTAAGGATACGCTATTTGATGAAAAGATAAATCAGATAAGAGCTTATGACGGTGAAAAATATATTGCAATCGATAAAGGAATTGCGGGTGATATTATTGCAGTAACAGGGCTTTCAAAAGTTCATGCCGGAGATACATTTGGAGATATAAAAAGACCTGTACAAAAGCTGTTACCGGTTTTAAGCTACAATATGGTTTTTCCGGATGATATAAGTATAAATCAAATATATCCTAAACTTTTACAGATATTTGACGAGATACCTGAAATAAAAATGGAGTATGACGAAGAACTTGCTAAAATTAAGGTAAACTTGATGGGAGAAGTTCAGATAGATCTTATAAAAAATATTATCGGTGAGAGACTTGGGTTAAACTGCGATCTTATAGACGGCGGTATTATTTATAAGGAAACTATAACCGGATATATTGAGGGTGTAGGGCACTTTGAACCGTTAAGGCATTATGCCGAAGTGCATATACTTATCAGTGAAGGAGAGCGAGGAAGCGGCATAGTATTTGTGAATGAAGTGTCTGATGATGAGCTTCCTAAAAATTATCAGAGTCAGGTAAGAAATATTGTTGAGACCTCAAAATTCAGAGGTGTACTTACAGGCAGTGAGCTTACTGATGTGGTGCTTACCTTGGTAGCAGGCAGAGCACATGAAAAGCATACCGAAGGCGGAGATTTCCTTGAAGCGGTAAACCGAGCTGTAAGGCATGGATTGATGTATGCCAAATCGATTTTATTGGAGCCGTACTATGATTTTGAAATAAACATACCTATGACTTCACTTGGTAGGCTTTTAAATGATTTAAACAATATGAATGCAGAGGATATAAGCTATGAGGGTGGAGAGACTCTCAGAGTGACGGGATATGCGCCTACCGTCAATATACAAAACTATGGAAGTACGCTTTTATCATATACAAAAGGTCTTGGACAGATAGGCTTCGGTCTAAGAGGATTTTTACCATGCCATAATGCGGATAAGATTATAGAGAGCAGTTCGTATATTGCAGAGTTTGATACAAAGAATACTCCGGACTCCGTATTTTGTTCTCATGGTGAGAGCTTTATAGTGCCATGGAGTGAAGTATTTAACTATATGCATTTGCCTTTAAAGAAGTTTGAGCTTGTAAAAGAAGAGGAAAAAATAGAGACAGTACGTTCCACCTATGATGCCACAAAAGCCGACAGCGAAGAGCTTATGGCCATATTTGAAAGAACATACGGTAAGGTGACTCCAAGAATAGGAGACTGGGATGCACCTGTAAAGAGGGCACCTGAAAGAGAGTATGTTTATAAAGAAAGAGCAAAAAAGAAACATTACTTGCTGGTTGACGGATATAATATTATTTTTGCTTCAAAGTCGTTAAATGAACTTGCACAGATAAATATAGATGCGGCAAGAGACAGACTTATAGAGCTTTTGATAGATTACAAGGCTTATAAGGATTACGAAATAATTGCAGTATTTGATGCCTACAGACTTGTAAATCATCCTACGGAGGTACAGAATTTCTCGGGTGTATATGTGGTATATACAAAGACAGCTGAAACAGCCGATCAGTATATAGAAAAGACAACACATGAAATGATAAAAAGATATGATGTCACTGTAGCTACATCAGACGGTATAGAGCAGATCATTATAAGAGGTAAGGGGGCAATACTTATCTCTGCAAGGGAGTTTTTAAAGGATCTTGAGGATACCAAAGAGGCTTTCAGAAAAGAACATATAGAAAAAGCCTCAATCACAAACAGATTGTTTGATTCTTTAGAGGGAGAGTTAAAAGAGAAAATCGAAAACATCAGACTTGGTATAAAAGAAGAGCCCTAGCAAATGCCGGGGCTCTTTCTTTTAATTGGATTCAAATATTTGAATAAAGAATCAGGTATGACAGCTGCCTGAGCAACCGCCACATCCTCCACCACAAGAGGACTTCCCGTTTTTCTTATCTTTATAAATTGATCTTATAATAAGACCTACTACGCCGACCAATGCAGCTGAAATAACAACTGTTGCTGCCATAATGATCTCCTTTCTTTAATAAAACAATTTATGCGTAAGCTTTTAGAATATATTATTTTTCTTCAGAAGGCTTGCGCACAAGACCGTAAATAATAGCTGCGATTCCGATAAATCCGAAGATTGTACCGATACCGAACTTACCTGTAATTACAAGTGATCCTACCTGATATATAATCATAGCTACTATATATGCAAAAATACATTGATATCCTACAGCAGTCCAGAACCATTTTATACTGCTCATCTCTCTTCTGATAGCACTCATCGCTGCGATACAAGGAGCACACAGAAGGTTGAATACAAGGTATGAATATGCTGAAAGAGGTGTGTAGTCGGCACGTAAAAGCTGCCAGATACCCTCACCGGTATCCTTATTGAAATCGGAAACATGGTATAGAATACCGAATGTACCTACTACATTCTCTTTTGCCATAAGTCCTGTGATGGCTGCAACTGCAGGCTTCCATGTACCCCATCCGAGAGGAGCAAAGATCCAAGCAAAAGTATTACCGATATGTGCAAGTAGCGATAGATCCATCTGATCTTCAGCAAGATATGTAAATGAACCGTCTACAAATCCGAAATAGCTGAGGAACCATATAAGGATAGTTGCAAGTGTAATAACGGTACCTGCCTTCTTTACGAAGCTCCAACCTCTTTCAGCCATTGATCTGATGATTGAACCTGCTGTAGGAAGGTGATATGCAGGAAGCTCTATAACGAACGGTGAAGGATCGCCTGAAAACAGCTTGGTCTTCTTAAGCATGATACCTGAGACGACAATAGCGGCAATACCTACAAAGTAAGCTGATGAAGCAACCCACGCGTCATTATTAAACAATGCACCTGATATAAGTGCTATAACAGGAAGCTTTGCAGAACATGGAATAAATGTGGTTGTAATAATCGTCATTCTTCTGTCATGCTCACTCTCAATAGTTCTTGAAGCCATAATTCCCGGAACACCGCAACCTGTACCTATAAGAATAGGAATAAAGCTCTTTCCTGAAAGTCCGAATCTTCTGAATACTCTGTCCATAACGAATGCAATTCTCGCCATATATCCACAGCCCTCTAAGAAAGCGAGGAAGAAGAAGAGTGTAAGCATCTGAGGAAGGAATCCGAGTACGGCACCTACACCGGCAATAATACCGTTTACAATAAGACCGACAAGCCACTCGGCAACGCCGGCAGATTCAAGGAAACCTTGAACACCGGGCTGAATAATTTCTGCAACCAAAACATCATTTACCCAGTCGGTCATTGTTGTACCTACAGTAGTAATTGAAATATAATAAACGACAAACATGATAGCTGCGAATATCGGAAGACCCAAAATTCTGTTTGTAACTATTTTATCAATCCTATCTGAAAGACTTACATAGTCTTTATTTTTAACCTTATAAAAACTTGCAATAACTGTTGAGATATAATTGTATCTCTCAGATGTAATAATACTTTCGGCTTCATCATCCATAGTATCTTCACATTTTGTTATAATCTTTTCAATTTCAGCCAATGTGCTGTCTGAAAGATTTAACTGCTCCATAGCCTTGTCATCTCTTTGGAACAACTTAACACCGTACCATCTTCTTTGAAGCTCAGGTACACTGCTTGGAAGAAGAGCAATGATATCTTTGATAGCTTCTTCTACATTCTTATCAAACTCATGCTTTTCCTTTGGAAGAGTATGACTCTTAGCTATTTCAATAGCTTTTTCTGCAGCTTCCATAACACCTGTACCCTTAAGTGCGGATATTTCCACAACAGGACATCCAAGCTTTTCACTCATCTTATCAAGGTCAAGCTTGTTTCCGCTCTTTTCAAGTACATCGAGCATGTTTACCGCGATTACAACAGGTACACCTAACTCTGTAACCTGTGAAGTAAGATATAAGTTTCTCTCAAGGTTTGTACCGTCAATGATATTAAGTATCGCATCAGGCTTTTCATTGAGAACATAGTTTCTTGCTACAACTTCCTCCAATGTATATGGAGAGAGAGAATAAACACCCGGAAGGTCTGTAATAATAACATCTTTATGTCCTTTAAGCTTTCCTTCCTTCTTTTCAACAGTAACACCCGGCCAGTTTCCAACTGTCTGGTTTGAACCTGTCAAGGCATTAAATAAAGTAGTTTTACCGGTATTAGGATTTCCGGTAAGCGCAATTCTGATTGCCATATTAGCTCCTTATCTGTTTATTTCAATTTTTTCCGCATCTTCTTTTCTAATAGAAAGCTCGTATCCTCTAACTGTAACCTCGATAGGGTCACCAAGAGGAGCTACCTTACGAACATGAATTGATGTGCCTTTTGTAACACCCATATCCATGATTCTTCTCTTTACAGGACCTTCGCCATGAACTCTGGCAACAGTAACAGTCTCACCGATTTTTACATCTCTTAAAGTATCCATTCCATTCTCCTTTCCGCATTATAATAAGTGATTTCTGAAAACATACAATGGAAATTCCATTGGCGAATGTAAATAAGCTGCTTACATTCTACTACCTAAAATTGTCAGGCAACTTAGATCATTATTTTTGAGGCCAATTCCTTGCTGATTGCTACTCTTGAATCCTTGATATTAACTATCAAGTTTCCTGCCATAGCATTGACAACAGTGATTTTGCCGTCTACAACAAAGCCAAGGGTTGCTAAAAAAGTCTTATCTTTTTCACGACCTCCAATTTGCTTTATTGTGTATTCTTCACCTAAGTTAGCCATAAGTAATGGCATCATAACTCCTCCTTTTCATGAAACATGTCTAATACATTCTATAGGTTAGCATACACTAACATTAAATGCAAGATTTTTTTAAGGAAAAGTTAGAGTTTACTTACTGAATTTGCCAAATATTAGCAAAAACTAACTAAAAAGTATTTAATAAAATACAATATTCACGTGGAAAAGCCTTGTTTTGGGGTAAATTTTCTATTTACAAGAATTTAAGTTTATGCTATATTATTACCGTAATAAATTTTATAAAATATAATTGTTAAATTTAGTTAAAGCTAACTTAAGGAGGTTAATATGTTTTTACTTAATGGTTTTGGATGGAAGAAGTTCGGTTTGTTTGCAGCAGGTACACTCTTTGGTACAGCAGGAATTAAGTTGCTTTCAAGCAAGGATGCTAAGAAGGCATATGCACAGGGTACAGCAGCAGTGCTTCGTATGAAGGAATGTGTAATGGATACAGTTTCATGTGTACAGGAGAATGCAAGTGATATTTTAGCAGAGGCTAAGGATATCAACGAAGAGCGTGCAGCAAAGGAAGCTGAAGGTAACATCGAAGAGTAATTTCTCTTATCAGTAATATAAAGTTTTTAGTATAAGGAAGAGTCTGACTCTTCCTTAAGTTATAAGAAGATGTAGAGGGATAAAAAGTGAATTGTAGAATTTTGCATGAGTCAAACAGAAGAATGCGTGTGCGCATGGCTCAAAAAAGAATGTCGGTAAAAGAAGCGGATTTGCTTCAGTATTATTTGGAAGGCTTTGATTTTATCAGAAAAGCCGTTGTATATGAAAGAACCTGCGATGTCGCTATTTATTATAAGGATAATACAAGAGATGCAGTTATAAATAAACTTAAAAAATTTGATTATAATAATCCTAAGCTCCTTGAGAGTATGCCAAGTACTTCAGGAAGACAGATAACAAGAGATTTTCAGGAGAAGATGGTGGGAATGCTCATGTTTACAGGCGTGAGAAATATGTTTTTCCCAAATATAATCAACAATATTTATACAATTGTTAAGGCTGCTCCTTACATATATAAAGGACTTAAGTGTTTGTTTAAGTTAAAGTTTGAGGTTGATTTGCTTGATGCACTTTCAATAGGAATATCTATTGCACAGGGTAATTTCTCAACAGCAGGTTCACTTATGCTTTTGCTTGGTGTAGGTAATGAGCTTGAGGACTGGACACATAAGAAGTCTGTAGACGACCTTGCGAGAAGTATGTCATTAAATGTAGATAAGGTATGGCTTGTAACAGATGACGGCGAGGTTTCGGTTCCTATTTCACAGATTCAGTCAGGTGACATAATCAGAGTACATACAGGAAATGTAGTGCCTGTTGACGGAGAGATGGTAAGTGGTGAGGCTATGTTAAATCAGGCATCTCTTACAGGTGAATCCGTTCCTGTGGAAAAAAGAACAGGATCAAGAGTTTATGCAGGAACAGTAGTAGAAGAGGGAGAATGTCTGTTAAAGGTAACTGTTACTACAGGACAGAGCAGATATGATAAAATCGTATCTATGATTGAGGAGAGTGAAAAGCTTAAATCAAATACTGAAAATATGGCAAACAGACTTGCAGACAGACTTGTACCTTATTCATTACTTGCAACAGGACTTACATATCTGTTTACAAGAAATGTAACAAGAGCATTGTCTGTTCTTATGGTGGATTTCTCATGTGCATTGAAGCTTTCCATGCCTCTTGCGGTACTTTCTGCAATGAGAGAGGCCGGAAATAGTAAAATCACTGTAAAGGGTGGAAAGTTCATGGAGGCAATTGCAAATGCGGATACTATAGTATTTGACAAGACAGGTACTCTGACTTATGCTTGCCCAAAGGTAGAAAGAATTATCGGAATTGACGGAGATGATGAGAATCAGCTCTTAAAGATTGCTGCATGTCTTGAGGAGCACTATCCTCACTCTATTGCAAATGCTGTGGTAAAAGAGGCTAAAGAAAGAAAGATTCGTCATAAAGAGATGCATTCAGAGGTGCAGTATATAGTTGCACATGGTATTGCAAGTAAAATAGAAGGTGACAAAGTTGTAATAGGAAGTTATCATTTTGTAATTGAGGATGAAAAAGCTTTTCTTAGTGAAGATGCTAAGAAAAAGCTTTCAGAGCTTGATCACAGATATTCACATCTGTTTATGGCTATTGCAGGAAGACTTGCAGCTATTATTGAGATTGCAGATCCTCTAAGAGCTGAAGCAAAAGATGTTTTAAAGAAATTAAAAGCTCTCGGAATTAAAAAGACAGTTATGATGACAGGAGATAATATCCACACGGCCGAAGCTATTGCAAAAGAGGTAGGAGTAGATAAATTCTATGCGGAAGTATTGCCTGAGGATAAGGCAAGCTATGTGGAGAAAGAAAAGGCAAAGGGCAGAACCGTAATAATGATCGGTGACGGTATAAACGACTCACCTGCATTATCGGCTGCAGACTGCGGTATTGCAATCAGTGAAGGTGCGGCAATTGCCAGAGAGATAGCTGATGTATGTATATCAGCTGATGATTTAAATGATCTTGTAAGATTAAAAGAACTTTCAAATAAGCTTACAAGAAGAGTTCACTCAAACTTCAGATTTATTATGGGATTTAACGGTTCTCTGATAGGTCTTGGTATTTTGGGAATACTTGCTCCGGGAACATCATCACTGCTTCACAATTTGTCAACTGTAGGTATATCACTTTCAAGTATGACAAATCTCTTACCGGAGAATTAAGAAAAATGATTTTAATATATTCGGACATCTTTTGATGTCCGATTTTTACAAAGATAACCAAAAAAGTTGCAAATATTTGATAATTGTGACATTTTTATGTATAATATCAGTATAAACAGTAAGTGGGAATTCAATAAAGAAGGAGGTAATTATGGTTATACAGGAAGCTGCCGAGATGTATCTGGAGACAATTTTAAGTTTAAAGAAAAAGACAGGCGTGGTAAGGGCAGTTGACATTGCAAGAGAGATGGGATATTCAAAACCTACAATAAGTGAGCAAATGAAAAAGTTCAGAGAAAACGGATATATTGAAGTGGACGATGATGGACATATCACATTGACTGAAAAGGGATTGGAGATTGCAGAATCTACACTTGAAAGACATATAGCTTTGGGTGAGATTTTACAAAAGATGGGTGTAAGCAAGGAAACTGCAATAGAGGATGCATGTAGAATAGAGCATTATATCAGTGAAGAGACATTTGAATGCTTTAAGGAATATTTTAAAGATAAGTAATTTAAGTAAAGCCTATAAATCTGTTACAGATTTATAGGCTTTTGTCAAAAAAATATCTAAATGTATTTTATCAGATACTTTATTGAAAAATATTTATTTACACTGTAAACTTAACCCGATTTATATTAAGTTAGTTGGAAGTAAGAGGTAAAATATGGGATTACATATAGTAAATGAGGCCAATAAATGTCTGCAATGTAAAAAGCCGCTGTGCAGCAGTCATTGTCCTATAACAACATCAATACCACAGGTTATATCACTTTTTAAAGAAGGAAAGATAATGGAAGCCGGAGAAATTCTTTTTGAAAACAATCCTTTATCTTTGGTTTGCTCCATAGTTTGTGACCATGAAGCACAGTGCCTGGGCAATTGTATAATGAACAGAAAAAATAATCCGGTAAGATTTTGCGATATAGAAAAGTTTATATCGGACTTCTATCTGGACAGAATGGAATTTGTTAAAAAGCCGAGAAAGAATGTTATGGTCGCAGTCATAGGCGGTGGTCCTGCAGGTATGACTGTAGCGATTAAGATGATAAAAGAAGGCTATGATGTAACTATTTTTGATGAAAAAAATACAATAGGTGGAGTGCTTCAGTACGGTATTCCTGATTTCAGATTGCCTAAGTCTTTAATGCAAAGATACTATGACAGGATGGAAAAAATGGGGATAAAGATAAGGAATAATACTGCGGTAGGTGGGGCCTTGGAAATAAAGGATCTTTTCAGAGACGGTTACAAGGCCGTATTTGTAGGTACCGGAGTGTGGAGAGCCAAGACTCTTGGTATTGCAGGTGAGAGTATGCCGAATGTACATTTCAGTGTGGATTATCTGGCAAATCCTGACGGACATAAGCTTGGAGACAGTGTTGCTATAATCGGTATGGGAAATGCCGCAATGGATGTGGCAAGAACAGCTCTTAGGAGAGGTTCAAGAACGGTAAAGCTCTATGCCAGAAGTAAAAGAGTTGCAGCAAACTCTGTAGAGGTGGAGGCTGCCAAATACGAAGGTGCAGAATTTATCTTCGGTAAGGCGATTGAAGCCATTACATATGACGGTCCTGTATTTAAGACTGCAATATTTGATGAAGAAGACAATGTAATCGACTATGAAAAAGAACTCGACTATGTAGATGCCGATTCCACAATAATATCGGTAAGTAACGGACCTAAGAATAAGCTTGTTCTTACAACAGACGGACTTAGAGCATCTGATAAAGGGCTTTTGATAGTAGATGAAAACTGTATGACAACTGTTGAAGGTGTTTTTGCTGCAGGTGATGTGGTTCACGGCTCAAAAACTGTAGTTGATGCAGTCGCTCAGGCCAAGGTTGCCGTAGAAGGTATGCTCAATTATTTGGAGAATTTATAAATAAAATTTATAAATAAAATATACTGAGACCTTGACAAAGGTAAAATCAAGTAATATTATATTGTGCATAAACGAAGAAGAGAAAAGTAGCATATTTGGAAATTACAGAGAGAGTTGGAGGCTGAGAGCAACTTATGGAAATATATGTGAAGACCGTCTCGGAGTGGCTTTAATACAGCACGTTGATTACGTTATAATCAAATGAGGGGTATATTTATATATCTGAATTAAGGTGGAACCGCGTCAATCGCCCTTAAACGAAAGTTTAGGGGCGATTTTTTATTATTGGAAATGGAGGAAATATGAAGATAACATTAAAAGACGGCTCAGTAAAAGAATATGAGAGCAAAAAAAGTATTATTGATATTGCTAAGGACATCAGTGAGGGTTTGGCAAGAAATGTGGTTGCCGGTGAAGTAAACGGTGTTATGCATGATTTAAGAGATGAACTTGAAGCTGATTGTGAGCTCAATCTTATTACACTAAAGGATAAGGAAGGACTTTCAGTTATAAGACATTCAGCATCACATGTACTTGCAGAGGCTGTAAAAAGAGTTTTCCCGGATGCCAAGCTTGCTATCGGACCAAGCATTGCGGAAGGATTTTACTATGATTTTGATCATGAGCCTTTCTCAAGAGAAGATCTTGACAAGCTTGAGGCCGAAATGAAAAAGATTATAAAAGAAGGTGCTAGTATAGAAAAATTTGAGCTTCCAAGAGAAGAAGCTATCAAGTTTATGGAAGAAAAAAATGAGCCTTATAAGGTAGAGCTTATAAAAGATTTACCGGAGGGTGAGAAGATATCTTTCTATAAGCAGGGAGACTTCACTGATCTTTGTGCCGGACCTCATCTTCAAAGAACAAAGGATATAAAGGCATTTAAACTTATATCATCATCAATGGCATATTGGAGAGGAGATTCAAATAAGGCAAAGCTTCAAAGAATATACGCTACAGCTTATAATTCAAAAGAGGAGCTTGAGGCACATTTAAAACATCTTGAGGATATTAAGCTTAGAGATCACAACAAGCTTGGAAGAGAGATGGAACTCTTTACAACTGTAGATGTAGTGGGTCAGGGACTCCCTCTTATGCTACCGAAGGGTACAAAGATGATTCAGAAACTTCAAAGATGGATTGAAGATCTTGAGGACAATGAGTGGGGCTATGTAAGAACAAAGACTCCTCTTATGGCAAAGTCGGATCTTTATAAGATTTCAGGACACTGGGATCACTATCAGGACGGTATGTTTATTTTGGGAGATCCTCAGCATGACGGAGAAATCCTTGCACTCAGACCTATGACATGTCCGTTCCAGTACTATGTATACAAGAATACTCAAAAATCCTACAGAGACCTTCCATATCGTATGGGTGAGACTTCAACACTTTTCAGAAATGAAGATTCGGGAGAAATGCACGGACTTACAAGAGTAAGACAGTTTACTATTTCCGAAGGTCACAATGTAATAAGACCGGATCAGGCTGAAGAAGAGCTTCAAAGCTGTCTTAACCTTGCAATATATGTACTTGAAACACTTGGTCTTAGAGATGATGTAACATTCAGACTTTCAAAGTGGGATAAGAATAATAAGGAAAAATACCTTGGAGATGAGGCGTATTGGGAAGGAACACAGGCTGCACTTAGAAATATTCTGGTAGAAAAGGGACTTCCTTTTACAGAGGCTGACGGTGAGGCTGCATTCTACGGACCTAAGATTGATATTCAGGCAAAGAATGTTTACGGCAAAGAGGATACAATGATCACAATTCAGCTCGATGCCGCTATTGCAGAAAACTTTGACCTTTACTATATAGACCAAAACGGTGCAAAGGTAAGACCTTATATTGTACACAGAACATCTCTTGGATGCTATGAGAGAACACTTGCATGGCTTATAGAAAAATATGCGGGAAAGTTCCCTACATGGTTATGTCCTGAGCAGGTAAGAATTCTTCCTATATCAGACAAGTATGCAGACTATGCAAACTCCGTTTTGAAAGAACTTAAGAGAAACGGTATTGACGCTACTGTTGATACCAGAACGGAGAAGATAGGATTTAAGATAAGAGATGCAAGACTTTCAAGACTTCCATATATGCTTGTAGTAGGTGAAAAGGAAGAAGCTGAAGGAAGCGTATCTGTAAGAAGCAGATTTGCAGGAGATGAGGGAAGTAAAAAGCTTTCAGATTTCGTCGATATGATCTGCAAAGAGATAAGAACAAAAGAAATCAGAAAAGAAGAAGTAACTGAATAAAATGTGAATTTAAAAGATGGCAAAGACCTTTAAAAGATCTTTGCCATCTCTTTATTTTTGTTTATCAAGTGCATTTTTCAATAAATGAAGCGGGAAAGGCGGTGAGGCCAAAGGTTTTACGGCAATCGACATCAAAAGTACAGGATTGTCGTCCGCGGCGCTTCTGTTAGTGTTAAGCTTACCGCATTTTTTACATCTGTGAACTATTGCCCATTCACCCTTATCCTTAACCCAGATAGAAATAGGCTCCATAATGCCTTTGCAATCGCTTTTCCTATCGCCGGGTTCATTGTCCACATGAATGGAAGATAGGCAGTAGGGGCAATGGTTTCTGTGATGTGTACCTGCACCCTCAGGATTTATCATCTTACCGCAATTGGCACAGGGGAAAGAGTCGTTGCATGCTTCATATCTGTAGTCGGGTTCTATCTTTACGGCATTTTTCTTTTTGACTGTACCGGTTTTCTTGTGTGATGAAGGGGCGCTGTTAAGGTTTTTTAGAGCCTCTTCCAAATCAAATTTATCTTGACTCATATTTTCTTCTCCATTGTCTATTTCTTACAATATACTTCATTTGGTTTAATCAAACAGGCACTTTGAATTGCCTGATGTGTCTGATATAATTATATTGTATAAAAGTTATATAGATACTTGTTTTTGTATTATACCCAAGAAATTTACATATGTAAAATATATTTTTACAGTGTTGATTACTATATATTTTAATGGATTTCGGATGAGATGTAGGAGAAAAAATGAAGAAGAGATTAGTTGTTTTGGCGGCGGCTTTGTCAATGAGTATGGGACTTTCCATGGTCTCGTATGCAGGAAGTTGGCAGCATGATTCAAAGGGGACATGGTATTTGACGGATGATTACAAATATCCCGTATCACAGTGGAAAAATATCGACGGAAACTGGTATTATTTCAATACAAAGGGATATACTTTAACAGGCTGGCAGTGGGTGGACGGTAAAGCTTATTTCTTTAATGACGGAAGAAACAGCACTTTTCCGCAAAGTGCAATGCTAAGGAATACCAAATCACCTGACGGATATGATTTAAACGGAGAGGGTGCCTGGACGCAGAACGGAATTGTAATGACAAAATCCGGACAGGCAGGACTTGATGTGGCAATGCATATCACAGGAGAGAATACAGGTGAAAGAGCGGAGCTTTTCATTAAGTTAAATGAGTACAGAAAAAGCAAGGGATTGCCTGAAATGGTGATAAGCAGTGAACTTATGGCTGCGGCACAGCAAAGAGCAAAGGAGAGTGCGGTATCGTTTGCACATACCAGACCTGACGGACAGGCTTTTTATACTGTGAACAATATAACGAATAATTATATCGGAGTATCTGAGATATTGACAATGGACAATTCCTCATCTACAGATATAAAGATTACATCATTTAAGAATTCACCAAAGCATAATGAACTTATGCTTCAAAGTGAGGGGTTTATAGAAAATCTGCCGGCATCTACAATATATGCCGGAGTCGGATATTATTACAGCAACGGATTTTATTATGTAGCAATGCTTTTCGGACATCAGAAATAAAAAAAGCCGCCACAGGTATATACTTACAGCTATATATCGATGGCGGCTTTTTTTAAATATTTACTTTTCTTAAATCGTCAAAAAATCCCGGATATGATATTTCAACACAGTTTTTATTATCAAGTTTTATTTCACCGTCTGAAATAAGCCCGAGAATTGCAAATGTCATTGCGATTCTGTGATCGTCATGAGTAGATATGGTGACATTTCCCAAAAGCTTGTTTGTTCCCTCAATCTCCATACCGTCTTCGGTTTCAACTACATTTACACCGAGTTTTGAAAGTTCCTCACACATTACCTTTATTCTGTTGGATTCTTTTACTTTAAGCTCTGTAGCATCCTTTATAATCGTTTTACCTTCGGCCATTGAAGCTACGGCGGCAAGTAAAGGCAGTTCATCTATAAGAGTCGGTATAATATCTCCTCCTATAGTAGTTGCATGAAGCCTTGAATAAGATACTTTGATATCGGCTACAGGCTCAAACTCATCATTTGAATTGATTATTTCTATATTTGCACCCATATCTTTTAAAACTTTTATTACACCGTCTCTTGTAGGGTTTATACCTACATTCTCAAGTATAAGCTCGGAATCCGGAACCAAAGTGGCGGCAGCCATAAAAAATGCCGCTGATGATATATCGGAAGGAACGTCTATATCGGTCGCAAAAAGTTCCTTACATGGATTTATTGTAGCGGAAGTTTTTGTCGTATATAAATCTGCACCGAATTTTTTTAGCATCAATTCGGTATGGTCTCTTGATTTTGCAGGCTCAATCACAGTAGTCGGAGAATCTGCATATAATCCTGCAAGAAGTATGGCGGATTTTACCTGCGCACTTGCAACATGAGAGTTATATTCAATTCCGTGAAGTGAGCTTCCTGTGATGGTAAGAGGTGCAAAACCGTTATTACTTTTAATATCGGCTCCCATCAATGTCAGAGGAGCTATAATTCTGTTCATAGGCCTTTTTTGTATGGATTTGTCACCTGTAAGGACAGAAGTGAAATTTTGTGCGGATAAAATGCCGCTGACAAGTCTGGTTGTAGTACCGCTGTTGCCGCAGTCAAGTATTTCTCCCGGGTTACTTAGGCCGTAAAGCCCCTTCCCCTTTACTGTAACGGCAGTATTTTGTATTTCTATATCAATTCCAATTTTTTTAAAAATTGATATTGTTGAGATACAGTCGGCACCTGTTAAAAAACCTTTTATATTTGTAATACCCTTTGATATGGCTCCGAACATTACAGCTCTGTGAGATATTGATTTATCGCCGGGAACCCTTAATCTACCTTTTATCATATTTCCTCCGTTAAATAATTTTATAATTATATTCCTTCAATAATTTGCCTGCCATTTCACAGGAATCGGCATCATAGAAAGAAATATTTAATGCACCTTCGCCCTTTTCTCTGTTGTGATTGATACCGATATTTTTAATACTTATAGAATTTGCGGCCAGGATGGCGGAGATAACGGAAATTGCTCCGGGTTTATCCTGAATATGCACGCTTAAATCATGTTTTGAAATAATAAGTCCCTGAGAGTTTGTATCAAGAGAGTTTCTATACTCACCGGATTTTGCAAACATATTGTTGATATATGTACTTGACTTGGCAGACAAATGTGAGTATACATCCTCTAAAGTATCTATATATTTGCGAAGCATCATATTTATAGGCTCGGAATTAAGCATACATATCTGTTCCCACATGATTGGAGAGGCCGAGGCTATTCTTGTAATATCCTTAAATCCTCCTGCAGCAACTCTTTTCATTACTTCGTCATCATAGTCATTTTCACTTACCAGATTTACAAGTGTAGCCGCAATAATATGAGGTAAATGGCTTATAGTGGCAACAACTTTATCATGCTTTTGATAATCTATTACAAAGGGTATAGCCTTTATTGATTCGATTATTCCTGAAAATACCTTTAATTTTTCGACATTTATTTTTGAAGACGGAGTGATCATATAATAAGCGTTTTCCAAAAGGAGTGCATCCGAAGCGTCATATCCTGTTTTTTCAGAACCGGCCATAGGATGTCCGCCTATAAAGACATCCTCAAGTTCAAGTTCTTTTGCAAGACTGTGAATCGAGGACTTTGTAGAACCCACATCCGTTATGATCGCATCCTTCCTTATATAAGGCTTTATATCTTTGAGATATTTATCATTGAACTCTACCGGAGTACATAAAAACACTATATCACAGTCTGAAAGAGTATTGTCTATACCTTCAAGAATAATGTCTATAATCCCGTCGCTTTTACCTTTTAACAGCTCGGAACGGTTGTTTGTATAGGCATAAATTCTTGATTCGGGTCTGTATTTTCTTATTGCTTTGGCAATCGATCCCGCTATAAGTCCAAAGCCTATAAAAGCCATATTATTGTATTGCATAATTCTCCGTTCCGACATTACGTCAATTTTAAATATAAAAAGTCTAGTACATTTGGTGTCATTAGTCAATTACTTTTGCTTTAATAATTTAAAGCGACATAGTAATACGGCTTTATTATGACTATTTATCTTTACTAAAACAGTCTATTTATACAAAAACTTTATAAAAATATATTACGATTTAACTATAATAAAAGTGTAAATTACATTGTCTAAATTGAATATAAAACTTGAAATTTTATCGTATGTTTAGTAAAATATCTTTATCAGAAAAGTCTATTGACTAAAAAGGAGGGATACTCTTATGAAGGTTTATGAAACTAAACAGATTCGTAACGTCGTACTGCTTGGCCATGGAGGCTCGGGTAAGACTACAGTGGCAGAGGCCATGAGCTTTGTTGCAGGAAATATTTCAAAGATGGGAAGTATTTCAAGCGGAAATACCATCAGCGACTATGACAAAGAAGAAATTAAAAGAGGTTTTTCCATCAGTACATCTTTAGTTCCGGTAGAATATGAAGGAGATACCGGAAGTGTAAAGATAAATCTCTTGGACACTCCGGGATATTTCGACTTTGTAGGCGAGGTGGAAGAAGCCGTATCAGCTGCAGACGCTGCCATTATTGTAGTCAATTGCAAGGCCGGAATTGAAGTGGGTACGGTAAAAGCATGGGAGTTGTGCGAAGAATACGGTTTACCGAGAATATTCTTTGTAACAAATATGGACGATGACAAGGCAAGCTATCGTGAATTGCTTTTGAAGCTTGAAACACGCTTCGGAAGAAAAGTTGCACCTTTCCATCTTCCGATCAGAGAAAATGAAAAGTTCGTGGGATTTGTAAATGTTGTGAAGATGAAGGGTAGAAGATTTACAAACCTTTCAGACTATGTAGAGTGTGAGATACCTGATTATGTTGAAGCCAACTTAAAGATTGCAAGAGAGGCCTTGATGGAGGCCGTTGCCGAGACAAGCGAAGAATACATGGAAAGATATCTTTCAGGTGAGGAATTCAGCGATGATGAAATTTCAACAGCACTCAAAGAAAATATTTGCAACGGAGATATTGTGCCTGTAATGATGGGTTCAGGAGTGGACGCACAGGGATTTAAGGCACTTATGATGGCAATTGAAAAGTATTTCCCGTCACCTGATTATAAAGAGTGTGTGGGAGTGGACGTAAGCAACGGTGAGCATTTTACAGCAAAATATAATAAAGAGGTTTCATTATCTGCAAGAGTATTTAAGACAATCGTGGATCCTTTCATAGGAAAATACTCATTAGTTAAGATTTGTACAGGTACACTGAAGCCTGACAGTGCAATCTACAATGTAGGTAAGGAAACAGAGGAGAAATCCGGAAAGATTTATGTACTCAGAGGAAAGAACGCTATAGAAGTACCTGAGCTTGTTGCCGGTGATATCGGCGCTATGGCTAAGCTTAATGTAACAACTACAGGTGATACTATTGCGTTAAAGAATGCACCTATCCTTTATCATGGACCAAAAATCTCATCACCATATACATGTATGAGATATAAGATAGTAAACAAGGGAGAAGAGGATAAACTTTCATCAGGTCTGTCAAAGCTTATGGAAGAAGATTTGACATTAAAGCATATGAATGATACTTTAAACAGACAGACTCTCATTTACGGAATAGGTGATCAACAACTTGAAATCGTAGTTAGCAAACTTTTAGATAGATATAAAGTAAAGATAGAACTTTCAAGACCTAAGGTAGCTTTCAAAGAGACTATCAGACAAAAGGTTGAGGCTGCCGGAAGATATAAGAAGCAATCAGGTGGACACGGTCAGTTCGGTGATGTAAAGATGAGCTTTGAACCTTCAGGAGATCTTGAGAAGCCATATGTATTTGAAGAGACTGTTTTCGGAGGTTCTGTACCTAAGAATTATTTCCCTGCAGTTGAAAAAGGAGTGGCTGAGTGTTGTGTTAAGGGACCTTTGGCCGCATATCCTGTAGTAGGTGTAAAGGCAGTACTTTTGGACGGTTCATATCACCCTGTTGATTCTTCCGAAATGGCATTTAAGATGGCTGCCACAATCGCATTCAAGGACGGATTTATGAAGGCCGCTCCTGTACTCTTGGAGCCTATTTATACAGTAAGTGTAATAGTTCCCGATAAATTCACAGGTGATGTTATGGGAGATCTTAACAAGAGACGTGGTAGGGTTCTCGGTATGGAGTCAATCAATCACGGAAAACAGCTTATAAGAGCCGATGTTCCTATGTTGGAACTTTTCGGATACAATACCGAGCTTCGTTCAATGACCGGAGGTATGGGTGTATTCAGCTATGAATTTGCAAGATATGAGCAGACACCCGGAGATATCCAAAAGAAGGAAGTGGAAGCAAGAGCAAGTAAGCTTGAGAATGATACAGAGTAATAAATATATTATTAAGAAAATATGTTCAATTGTAAGAAATCTTACTATAGTTTTACATATTGACTAAAGTGCTTGAAAATTTTTTCATAAGGTTATATATTAGCTTCATCAAGAAACTTATATGAAAAAGGAGATATCATATCATGCATTTATCAATAATTAAAAAAACAGTTTTATCATTAACATTGGCTTTAGGTTTAGTTTCAGGTAGTATAGTTGCTTTTGCCGCACCTTCACAGATAATTGTTCCGGGAAAACCTGCAGATGCTGCAAGTGCACAGGTTATTAATGAGGGAAACGTAACTCGTATTATAGGAATAGAGGGAGAGAAGGCACCTTCAAAGATTATTATACCGGGTACTTCTACAGTTGTAGTAAGATCAACAGCATCTAATGCAACACCATCTATAGCTACTTATTCAAACTCTACAGCGTCAAGCAGCAGAGGCGGTTCATCTAGAGGCGGTTCATCAAGCAGCTCATCAAGAAGTGGAAGTTCAAGAGCTGTTACTGCAACAACAGTACCTACAAATACTCCTGCTTCAAACTACGGTCCTGCACCTTCAAACACATCTGCTCCTGCAACTAATGTAGGTCCTGCAGCAGGAAACACAAATGTTTCTACTAAGGGTGATGTGACAGCAGCTAAGCGCGGAAAATTAAATGTACCTAAGACAGCTGATGCTTCAGCAATGGGACTTTATGCAGCATTACTCGGTCTTTCAACTGTAGCAGGCGCATTTGTAATTGCAACAAAGAAGAAAGAGAACTAATCTTAAGTTAAATTAAATAAGACATTTTACGGCAGGCTGTACAGTCTGCCGTTTTTGCGCTTTTTTTAATGCAATTTTGTATGTTTCTTATAAAAAACAAGAAATTGATAAAAAAATAACAATATGCCTTTATTTTATTTTTTAAATATAGTATTATATCATTGCTCAGTATAGAAGACGGTTTTAGAAATACTGAAACTATTGTCACTATAAACGGAAAATTTTTTTAGTGGAGGAAAATTGTGAGAGGTGTTGAAACAAGAATTCAGGAAATAAGACATAGAATCTTTAGAGAAGTTGCCAGAATGGCTTATCACACAGAGTGGCCGGTAGATAAAAGAATAGAGGAGCTTCCTTATAAGATTATTCCCGGTGAAGTGGGAAATTTCAGAAACAACGTTTTCCTGGAAAGAGCTATAGTAGGTGAAAGACTCAGACTTGCTATGGGATTGCCTTACAGAAGTGCAGCTAATCATGCTCCCTTATCTGAGGGAATAGAACTTGCGGATAAGGCGGAGACATATTATACACCACCGTTAATCAATATAATTAAATTTGCATGCCATGGTTGTGTTGAAAAGAGAGTATATGTAACTAACGGTTGCCAGGGATGCCTGGCACATCCATGTTCGGAGGTTTGTCCTACAGGTGCTGTAAAGATAGATAAAGAGAGCGGATTCTCAAGTATTAATCAGGAAAAATGCATCAAATGTGGAAGATGTGCAAATGTTTGTGCATATAATGCAATCATTATTCAGACAAGACCTTGTGCGGCTTCATGCGGTATGGATGCAATATCTTCAGATGAAAACGGCAAAGCCGATATTGACTACGATAAATGTGTATCATGTGGACAGTGTCTTGTAAACTGTCCGTTCGGTGCTATTTCAGATAAATCACAGATCTTCCAGACTATAAGAGCTATTCAGTCTGGAGACAGAGTATATGCGGCTATTGCTCCTGCTTTCGTAGGTCAGTTCGGTCCTAAGGTTACTCCCGGAAAACTTCGTGCGGCAATGAAAGCGCTCGGATTTGCCGATGTATTTGAGGTTGCTATCGGTGCCGATCTTTGTGCCACACAAGAGGCGTTTGACTTCCTTGATGAAGTGCCTGAGAAATTACCTTTTATGGGTACATCATGTTGTCCTTCGTGGTCATTGATGGCAAAGAAAGTGTTCCCGGATCAGGCTGAATGTATATCAATGGCACTTACACCTATGACACTTACGGCAAGACTTATAAAGAAACAGCATCCGGACGGAAAAGTGGTATTTATCGGACCATGTTCCGCAAAGAAGCTTGAGGCTATGTGGACAGAGGTAAGAAGTGAAGTGGACTTTGTGCTTACATTTGAAGAGATGGCCGGAATATTTGATGCAAAACATATAGATATTGAAAACCTTGAAGAAGATCCGAACGGTGTCAACGATGCATCTACAGACGGAAGAAACTTTGCGGTATCCGGAGGAGTTGCAAAGGCGGTTGTAGGAGTTATTAAGAGTCAGTATCCTGACAGAGAAGTAAAGGTAATGAATGCGGAAGGCCTTGCAGATTGCAAAAAGATGATGACAATGGCTAAAGCAGGAAAGTATCCGGGATATCTTCTTGAGGGAATGGCATGTCCGGGAGGCTGCGTGGCAGGACCGGGAACAATGCAGAATATCAAGAAATCCCAAGGTGCGGTAAATCAGTATGCGGCTAAGGCAACACATGGTATTGCTATTGAGACTGAATCTGTAAAAGAGCTTGATAAGTTGGTTAAATAATACATATAAAAAAGATTGTTGGCACTCATATTAGGTGAGTGCCAATTTTTTATTGACTTTTATATTTTCATGGTTATAATAGTTATAGCAAAGCAAATAATATATTTGCAAATTTATTAGAGAGGTGATGAAATGAAAAAGGGAAACTTATCAATAAACAGTGAAAACATATTTCCGATTATAAAGAAATGGTTGTATTCAGATCATGATATATTTGTAAGAGAATTGATTTCAAATGCAACAGATGCTATAACAAAGTTGAAAAAATTAAGCCTTGCAGGAGAGTTTACAAAGCCTGAAGGAGATGAATATAAGATAAATGTGGAAGTCAGCCCTAAACAAAAACTTATACGTTTTATAGATAACGGTATAGGTATGACTGAAGAAGAGGTGGAAAAGTATATAAATCAGATTGCCTTTTCAGGTGCAGTTGATTTTATAGAAAAATATAAGGATAAGACAAATGAGGAGCAGATAATAGGTCATTTCGGTCTTGGATTTTACTCCGCATTTATGGTAGCGGATAAGGTAAGTATTGATACTCTTTCATACAAAGAAGGTGCAAAGCCTATACATTGGGTAAGTGACGGCGGTCTTGAGTTTGAGATGGGAGAAGGCAACAGAGCTTCAAGAGGAACTGCTATTACATTATACCTTAATGATAATTGTCATGAATTTGCAAACGAGTTCAGAGTAAGAGAAATACTTAACAAGTACTGTTCATTTATGCCGGTAGAGATATTCTTAAAGGATATAGATGCGGAGGAAGCGACTGAAATCATAGAAAAGGATGAGCTTTTAGAGAGCGATACCGTAATAGAGACTATAATTGAGCCTGCAAAGACAGAGGAAAAAGAAAAAGAAGACGGCACTAAGGAAGAAGTTGAAATAGAGCCTGCAAAGGAAAAGATAAAGATTAAAAAGCGTCCTGTAGCGATAAATGATATACATCCGCTTTGGACTAAGCATCCTAATGAGTGTAGTGATGAAGAATATATCGATTTCTACAGAAAAGTCTTTATGGATTATAAGGAACCGCTCTTCTGGATTCATTTAAATATGGATTATCCTTTTAACTTGAAAGGAATTTTATACTTCCCTAAGATAAACACGGAGTATGATTCTATAGAGGGAACTATAAAGCTTTACAATAATCAGGTATTTATAGCAGATAATATAAAAGAGGTTATTCCGGAGTTCTTATTACTGTTAAAGGGTGTAATAGACAGTGCGGATATTCCGCTTAATGTTTCAAGATCCGCATTACAGAATGACGGTTCTGTAAGAAAAATCTCAGAGTATATTGCAAAGAAAGTTGCAGACAAGCTTTCAGGAATGTGCAAGACAGAGAGAGATAAGTATGAGAAATATTGGGATGATATTGCTCCGTTTATAAAGTACGGTTATCTTAAAGATGAGAAGTTCGGTAAAAAGGTAGAGGATTATATATTATTTAAAAATATAAATGATAAATACCTTACATTAAACGAGCTTGTTGATGAAAGTAAAAATTCCGAGGATAAGGTTGAAACTTCTGCAGATGAGAATATTGAGAACTCTGAAGAGAAAAAAGAGGTTGAAAAAACTCAGATATTCTATGTAAATGATGTAAAAGAGCAGAGCCAGTATGTAAATATCTTTAAGTCTGCCGGAAAGGATGCTGTAGTATTGCCACACAGCATTGATGTACCTTTTATCTCAACTCTTGAGATGAAAAGAGATGATGTAAAATTCCTTAGAATAGATTCCGATATGACGGATGATATGAGAAGTGAGGAGGTAGCTGAAGATACAAAGGCTTCATATGATGAGTTGTCAAAAAAGGTAAAGACTGCTCTTCATAATGACAGATTAAAAGTTTCAGTACAGCTTTTAAAGAGTGATGAGATTTCATCGGTGATTACAATATCCGAAGAGAGCAGAAGAATGCAGGAGATGATGAAGCAGTACGGAATGATGGGTATGGATCCTTCAATGTTTGGAGGAGAGGGTGAGACTTTGGTTCTCAATGCAAATCATCTGCTTGTAAAGGAACTTCTTGAAAACAATCATGAAGAGTTGTTTGATATGATCTGTGAACAGTTGTATGATCTTGCTTCAATATCACATAGCCCGCTTTCACCTGAGAGAATGAGTGCATTTATAAAAAGAAGCAATGAGCTTATGCTTAAGTTAAAATAATAAAATAAAAACAGCCGACACTTAACGACTTAAAATCGTAAGTGCCGGCTTTTTAATATTTTACTCAATGCCTACCATTACTGAAGTAGCCTTGATGACAGCATAAGCTTCTTTACCTACGGCAAGTTCAAGCTCTTTTACAGCATTCTTTGAAATTGTGGCTGAAACTACACCAAGCTTTGTCTCAATAGCTACGATGTCATTAACAGCACCTTCATTAATGCTCTTTACAACACCTTGGAACTTGTTTCTTGCAGAAATCTTTGGAAGCTCTGTAGCAACCATAACCTCTGTAGCTTTGATAACAGCGATTGCGGCAGCTCCATCCTTTAAGCCGAGCTCCTTGATAGCATTAACTGAAATAGTAGCCGAAACAGCCTCTCCGTTTACTTCAATAGTAACGATGCCGTTAACAGCACCTTCATTAACATTCTTTACAATTCCTTTGAATTGATTTCTTGCACTTAATTTCATTGTGTAAAAACCTCCGGTCAAAAATATTTTGCTTAAAAAACTTAAGCAATACTATAGATTTTAGCATAAATTTTAATTATAGCAAGCGGTATTTATAGAGGAGGTGTAGGAGAAGGTTTGAGAGCTTGTAGTTAATTAGACTTTCAATAATAATATTTATTAAATGAAAATAATCACTTGTTCTATAAAAAACACTAAATGATAGTTATTACAATTATACCAAATATAAAAATATGTATTTTTATATTGACATTTATATAAAAATTTTAGAAAATATTTATAGTATATAATCGTGGTTAATTTTAAGTTGCAACTGAATAAAAGAGTTTAAATTGGGATAAAAATGAAGAATATTAAAAAATACTTAGTCATATTACTATTTTTTTTAGTGCTTTGGATTGCTTATCTTACATTTATTAATTGGAAGTGTAGGATAATAATTAAAGACAATGTTTTTATAGGTATAAAAAGTGGAATTACTGAAAAAAAAGAAGATTTAAAAGTAGTGGAAATACCGTATGGCGTGAGTGAAATTGGAGTTTTTGCTTTTGCAGACTGCGTGAATTTAGAGATGGTTACATTGTCCGACGGAATTAAAGAAATTGAAATGGGAGCTTTTTATAATTGCCCAAATTTAAAAGATATCAAATTACCTGAAAGATTAGAAGTTATACGAAATGGTGCATTTTTAAAATGTAAATCATTAACAGAAATAGATATTCCTAATGATGTTAGAGTAATAGAGGAAGGTGCATTTTCAGAATGTAGTTCTCTGACAAACGTACAGCTACCCAATACTATAACTGAAATAAAAGAAAAAACATTTAGTGATTGTATAAATCTAAAGAGCATATATTTACCGGATAGTTTAAAGATTGTCGGTGCCTCTGCCTTTTATAATTGCAGCAGTTTATCTACAGTGAGAATGTCAGAAGGAATTGAAAGAGTAGAAGAAAATGCGTTTTGGGGAACAGAATTCTTAAAAAGCGGAATGGCTGATGAATATGGATCGGTATACCTTGGAAAAGTGCTTTTATATAATAAAGGTTTAAATAGTACTGTCATAGTTAAAGATTCTACAAAGGTAATTGCAAATGCTGTATTTATAAATAATTCCAAGCTAAGAGAGATTGAACTGCCTGAAGGAATAATTGAAATTGGAGACAATTGTTTTGAGAATTGTATTGCATTGAAAAAGATAAATATTAAAGAAGGGCTGAAAAGAATCGGAATAAATGCCTTTTCTCATTCAGGTTTGGAAGAAGTTAAATTGCCTGAAAGTATAATTGAAATTGGCAATGGAGCATTTAATAATTGCAAGGACTTGTACGATATTAATTTACCGTCAGGAATAGAAAGTATTGCTGGGTACAGTTTTGAGAATACAAAGTATCTAAATAATATAAAACCTGACGAATGTGGATGTAAGTATGTAGATAATATACTTTTAGCTTCTGAAAATAATAATGGAAGTTCAATAATACATATTAAAGCAGGAACCAGATTAATTGCTGAACAGGTTTTTGAAAATAGAAAGGATATTGAAGAGATTTATATTCCTAAAAGTGTAGAAATAATCTGTTCAGAGGCATTTTTTCTATGTTCAAATTTAAGAAAAGTGGATTTTGAAGATGATATAAAATTGAAAGAAATTAATTATTTTACATTTGTCGGGTGTTCAAAGATAGAAAATATTGATTTACCCGACAGCTTAAAAGCAATATATGCATACTCGTTTGGAGATTGTTCTTTCACTAAAATAAAAATACCTGAAAATGTAGAATATCTGGATTCATTCGCTATCAGAGAATGCTATTCATTAAAGGAGATTGAATTGCCTGAGAGATTGAAGGGTGAATATCACTGGATTGAGACCGATGGAATTAAGACACCTAAACTTGTATTTTACTAGAAAACTATGTACAAGCTCTACGATCATAAAAAGGATGAACCTGAAAAATATATATTATTAAAAGAAGAGATATGTAAAATGAAAGAGCTGTGTGGGAATATATGAATAAGCGAAATGATGAAGGCATTATATATATTAATGAACTTGACATAGTTGGACATGACAGAACAGGTCGACCGGGAAAGTTTATATATGATTACGGAAATGGAAAAATTAAAAAAATATCAACTAATAGAATAGGCTGATTTGATTTATTTAAAGACAAGTATAAAGATTGGTCATAAGGAGAAGCTTATGGTCCGGATAAAGAGTAGACTAAAGTTTATGTGTAGTTTATCCAGTCATTTGAAGAAATTGTATGATGCTATGAAAAAGGAGATTATATACAAATGAGGAAAAAAAACAAGCTAAGGTTGTCAATATTATTCACATTATTTTTCATTATTATTTTTATAACAGTATTGATATTTTTTGTATTGCCTAAATTCGACTTTATGTATATATCCGCAGACAAGCATTGGCAGAAGGAAAAGATTGGGGACGTGGATGAAAAGACAGGTGGAACTGAAAAAGAAAAAGTAAAGCAGGGGACAAACGGCATATACTTTGTATATAAAGACAAACTAATGTATATGGATGAAGCGAATGAGCAGGTTAGAGAAATGTGCAAACTGCAAAGTGGAATTATAGGTATTATAGTAAAAGATGATACTGTTTTTTTTCGTAAACGGGATGAGTATGATTATGGCTTTTATAAAGTTGATTTAAGTGGGAAAATAGTAAAACTTTTTGATGCTTCAGGAACATCAAGTATTGAAGGGGAAAATATATATATATTGGATGGAGAACCCAGTTTAAGAAAATATGATTTTAATGGAAGAAAAATTTTTGAAAATAAAGTTAAATCCGGTTTTATATCAAGTGGAATGATATTTGATAATTATATTTTTTTCATAAGATATAATTTTGATATTAGTGATGATGGTGTAGAAGTTAGTATACCTAAGTATTATCTTTTTGATGCCAACAAAATAAATTATAAGACAAGGAAATTAAAACTTTCAAGATATTATATGCAACCTGAAGCCGGAAATACGTATTGGAAAGAGGATGTTATACCCTATGATTCTGTTGCTAAAGAAGTGGATAAAACAGTAAGGGAAGGGGAAATATTTGATGATACTACTGAGAAAAATTTGGATGATTATGAACTGCAAAGCGTAGAGCTGCTTCCTTGGTCTTTTTCAGAAGTACAAGATGGATATATTTATCTTTATGGAGAACAGAGAGTTACTTATAGAGATAAGAATTATAAAGAAAAAATGTCGGTTATTAAAGAAGGATGGGAAAGTGAAAAAATAAAAAAAGTAACATATACAACCATAGCAAGAGTACTATGCAGAATTAATATAGAGGATATAAAAGATACTTCTGAGGATACTTACATTAATTATGAATTGGTATGTTATGATCTGAATAAAAATTGGGGAGGATTTATTATTAACAATAAGAATGCATATGTATTAAAAGAAGACGAATATTTTGACAGTAGCAAAGAGGATAGAAATATATATGTGTATTCTATGGATGTTGATACAGGTTTATATAAGGAGATTTATAGAAAAGAAAGATTTTTTATCGGAAATTATTACAGTGAAATGTTTGTGACAGATAAATATATTTTCATTTATGAAGGTAGTGAATATGGCGTAAAGAAATGCATTACAAGGATTGACAGAGATGGTAACAACCCTATATTGGTAATGGATGAAAACGGTGAAGTAGTAATGCAAGCGTTGGAGAAATAGAATTATGAGAAAAATAATATTCACATGGGTAGTAGTGGTTGCTATAGTATTGCCTATATTTGTTTTAATATTTTACACATTGCCTAAAATTGACTCCATGTATATCTCATCAGATACATATAAACAGAAAAATAAATCAAATCAGGATGGAAAAAACGGTGTAAAAGTAATCAGTAAAGTGGAGCAGTCAGAAAACGGTATATATTTTGTATATAAAGGCAGACTTATGTATATGGAAAACTCTGATGGAAATATAAATGAAATCTGCAAAATACCAAGTGAAATTGTGGGTGTTTTAGCAAAAGATAATACTGTTTTTTTGCGTGAATGTGATGATATTGCGAGTATTTATAAGGTGAATTCAAATGGAGAAATAGTAAAAATTGCCAATGATTCAGGCAAGATGTATATGGAAGGTGAAAATATATATACATTAAATGTGAGACACGGATTAAGAAAATATGATTTCAGTGGAAAGATGATTTTTAGCAATAAAGAGGCATTGGATTTTACGACAAGTAATACTATATTTGATGATTACATTTTTTATAAATGGTATCAAAATGAACGTATAGCTCTTAGTGTTCCGCAATATTACAGACTTGATGTAAATAAGATAAAGTATCTTCTACATGAGGTAAAGTTTTCAAGGTACTATTTAGAACCGGAGGAATGGGACTCATATAATAGAGAAAATGTTATAGAATATGATGATTTGGCAAAAGAAGTGGATAAAGAAGTAAGAAGCGGAGGAATGTATGGACAAGTAAATGGGAAAGATCCGGATAATTATGACTTACAGAGTATAGAATTATCTGTTTGGAATTTTTCGGATGAGGTAGACGGATATATTTATCTTTATGGAAACCAGAAAATCACTTATCTGGACAAGGAATATAAAAGAAAGTCGGAAGAAATTACGTTGGAAGAACAAGATAATAACAGAGAGAAGTTTACCTACCAAATTAATGTAAAAGCGGTATTTAGAATCAGTATAGATGAAATAAAAAACAGCTCTAATGAAACTTATGTAAACTATGAGAGAGTAAGTGAAAGCCCGGATATATCGGGAGATTGGAGCAGATTTATTGTTGACAAAAACAATGTATATGTAATAAATGAGGATGAATATACAGATAAAGAAGCATATAGAAATCTATATATTTATTCTATAGATGTTGACACCGGCTTGAATAAGGAAGTTTATAAAAAGAAGAGGTTTTTCCTTGGGAATGACTCATCTGAAATATTTGCTACAGATAAATACATATTCATATATGAGTATGGTGATTATGGTGAAAAACAATGTATTACAAGGATAAATCGTGACGGAAGCAACCCTGTATTAGTAATGGATGAAAACGGTGAAGTTGTTATGAAACATGTTCAATAAATATATGGAAATTTTTATTTATTTTTTGAAAAAATTTTTCATCACAATTTATATTAACAACAGAATCGGATGGAATGGAGACTTTCAATATGAAAAAGAAATGGATTATATGTGTAAGTATAATTGCTATAGCATATTTTGTTCTTTCATTATGTGATTTTATGTATATCCCTGCTGACAAATATCCGGCGGTTATTAGGAAAAAATTTTTTACAGATAATAAAAATATTACTGTAAAGAGTATGGGTAATGTATGTCAGGTGGAAGACGGTATATATTTTGTGTATCATGGTAGACTAATGTATATGGATAATGAGGGCAAAGCAGTAGATGAGGTATATTCAGGCTCAAATTATATAGGCTCAATTATGGAAAATAATTCGGATATCTTTTTCCTTTGTAAAGATATATTCGGAATATGCAAGATGAGTAGAGATATAGATAAAAAGCAATTGGAAAATATAAATGGTGGGATAAAGCCTGTAATTAATGGAGAGGGAGACAGAAACTATATAGATGGCAAGTATATATACTTATTTAATGGAGATATACTTAGTAAATATACTTTAGATGGTATAAAGATTTATTCATCTAAGATTTATTATGATCAAATAAGATTGGGAGGAGTCGGCAGTGTTGTATTTAATGAATACAGCATGCGTATAATAAGAGAGGCAAGTTATGGGCCAGGTATAGGAGTAGATGTCCCATATCATTATCTGCTTGGATGGAATAAAGTAAAATATAAGCAAAAAGAGCTGACTACATTTAAGTATTATAAAGAAGCTTCAAGCTGGGATCGTAACAATACAACTAATATAGTAGAGACTTATGATATATGGGCAAAAAATCTGGATGATAAAATAAGGAGTAATTCAGACAAGTGGGATATAATGAAAGACAGAGATATGGGGGAATATGATTTAGTAAGTATAGGTTTATTTAGAGAAAATCCTAATTATTACAGAGTATTAAACGGATATATATACTTTTACCAACCTATGGAGTTTTTGTACAGAGATAAGAATTATATAGATAAAATTAAGTTTAACGATACAGGAAGCGTAAGTAGAGAAGAAAAAGATAAAGTAGAGTTTATGGTTCATATGTATGTGATGCTTAGGATAAAAGCAGAAGATATAGAAAAGGCGAAAGACGGCTCAAATATTGACTATGAAATAATCAATACGCCAAGGTATCCTATAGATTATGATGCTTATATAGAAAATTATGAAGTAAATGACAACTTTTTATATAGTGTATCTAATGGAGAGTCAATTATGGATGAAGAAGAAAGAACTAAGCTCTTTATTACAGATATGAACACAGGCACTATAAGATTGATATACAGTAGAATTAAGGATTCTGAAAGTGCCTACATACCACAATTATTTTGTAGTGATAACTATGTTTTTTTATATGAATATAGTTATATAGCAGGAGAAGATAAACAACGTATAACAAGATTTGATAAGGATGGTAAAAATCCGATGCTTGTTGTAGATTATACAGGAGAAGTCGTAATGAAACCGGTGGATCCGGTTCAATAATTGTATATGTAGATGTAAAAGCTGAGGATGTATTTATAAAGTTTTCCATGGACAGCGGTTTGGAAAAGAAAAGATATAGACTTGAGTGGCTACCCGTTACAGGCAACGTCATGTATTGTACACCTGAAGTAGGAGCAAAAGCAAAAGTATATTTTGGAGACAGGGATGAAAGTAAAAATGTATTTGCCATAGAGTGTGAAAATATATCAGTTTTTTTCAATGAAATAAAGGGTATAGTTACAAAAGACGGTAAAACAATGTATATAAAAGATAACGGAGTAGAATTAAAAGCGGATAATAAGGTGAGTACATCCGGCAAAAACATGACATTTAGTTCATCTGATTTATTGATAATGTCAGCAAGAAAGAAAGTAAAAATTAAATTCGAAATGGTGGAAATAAATGCAGACGGGGATGTAAGTATCCAAAAGAATTAAACAATTTACTAAAAGAGGTAATAGAACTTATGGAATATTATGATGAGCATATAGTTGAGGCACTTCAAATATAAAGGAGGGATACTTTCGGCAGTATAGATGAGGGTTTATATATAAATAATGAGTTAATTCATTTTAATAAAACCCTGCTTTTTAATGACAGAGTAAGTGTCATGTTACCGGAAAACTTTGTTCCAATGTTACCCGAGATAGTAGAGGTTAAGTATTTCTCAGGAAAAAGACCTGATGAGATTTATACAAGTCTTGATATGTCTGTAAACTTCACTTTTACAGATCTTGGAATTTATGGAAATGACCAAGATACAAGGCTGGCAACCGGACTTATAAAACAGATTATAAAAAATGCCAACCCAAGTTATGAGTTTTTTGAAGAAAATGAAGACGTGGAAAAAGATGTCATCATACACAGATTTGACTTTCAAAGTTATGGAATAGATGATGAGGCTTATAACATGATGGAAAGTGGTACTATTTTGACGGTAGTGGTTATATGTCAACAGGTTGGCGTTCTGTAGATGGAAAAATTCATTATTTCTATAGCAGCGGTAATATGGCAGAATCTGAATGGATACAGGATAAAACAAGTAAAAAATGGTATTACTTAAGAAGTAGTGGGGAATTGGCTGTATCTCAAATGAGAGTAACAAATGGAAATAGCTATTATCTTGGAAAAGACGGTGCTATGGTTACCAGAGGTGAGATTGAATGGGAAGGAAAATCATACTATGTAAAAAGTGATGGCATCTGTGGAGAAATTAAAAATATAATTACAAAGAAAAATTTAATAGATATAGGTTGGAGTGAAAATGTGATTACTGATAATATAATTCTTAAATTAAATTCAGCAATGACAGAATATGATATTACCAATATCAATAGTATACGACATTTTTTAGCTCAATGTAGTGTTGAAAGTGGTTGTGGAGAAATTTTAGTGGAAAGGTATGGTAGGGATTATTCATCGCCTGAAGAATATTATAGCTCAAGAGATTTTAAAGAAGGAAACAATGCTCCAGGAAGTCCTGCTAAGGAAAATGATGGTGCTAAATACAGAGGAGCAGGATATATACAATTAACATGGAAAGAGGACTATTATAAATTTGCAAAATATATAGGTGATGATGATATATTAAATCAAGGTTGTAGTTATGTGTCAAACAATTATCCATGGGAATCTGCAGGATGGTATTGGAGTAAACTCAAAAAAATAAATAATAAGATAAATGAAAATCCAGATTTTTCTGTTGAAGAAGTAACAAAAATTGTAAATGGAGGAGATAATGCCTTAGACGAAAGGAAAAAGGCTTATAAAAAGTGCTGTGAAAAGATTAAAGAGTAGGTTACTACAGATAACTGTGATATTTTTAGTGATAATAGTTAGTACATCTTGTAAGAATGGCAATATAAACAGAGATACATATATATCAAAAGAAGAACAGGCTATTAATAGTGTTTCCAAATATAGGATAATAAAAGATAAATTTATTTTAAACACTACTAATATGGAGATGCATATAGAATATCCTAGTATTTCTGATATGTCGGACATTGAAAAGCAGGAGCGGATCAATAAACTGATTTTTTTAACATCAGTGGGACTTTATTATAATACATATGTACATAATAAGCTTAAAACAAATAGTAATTATACAATTATTCATAATGATGATAAGTATATCAGTGTTAAGTATGAAGGTTTTACTACAGTAGAGGCGAGAAGACCTAATTATGATTGCTTTTGTTTAAATATAGATTTAATAAAGGGTGAAGTAATAGGATTGGAAGATGTAATAGACATAGAAAAATTGAGAGTTAAATTTAAAAAAGATAATTTTACAGTAGTAAAGGGGCTTGATGAAAATATTCCTTTAGATGAGAGTGGATGGGGAGAACTATTTGATCATTATTTGGAATATCATGTGATATCTGGTGATGAACTTCATAATTATGATTTTTATTTTACAGATAATAAGATAGGGTTAATTATAAGTGTTCCGATAGATGCAGGAGGGTCATATATTATTCTTGAAAGTAGTGATAATCTGAGGATGGATGATATAAAAAAGTAAAGTTTCGCAATGCCGTAATGAAATGGGAAGGAGGTAATAGGAATTAATGAGAATTAAAATTATGGTAATATAGATTTTATGTACCTTCAGGTTGTTGCCAAGGATGATGAGGATACGGATGAGATAGGTATCAGCTTTATGATGTTTTCACCTGAGATTTGGCAGATCACTATGGATGACAGCAACAGAGGATATTATCTTTGGGTAGACAATCCGTTTTGGGCAGACTATGTAGACCCAGATGATGTTATGACTACAGAAAGTGAAAAGTAATACTATTATTTAGAGCCACTATGTGAAAAGGCATGGGGGTTCTTTTAATATATAAAAATATTGAAATATTGCAAAAATATTTATAAAATAAATATATAATAATAACTGAAATGTACGTGATTTTAAACAGGAAGGAGAATTAAAATTATTATAGTTTGTTTAATAGTATGTTTGCTTACAGGATGTACCTCGGTAGTTGAGATTGCAAGGTATATACATGACTCTGATAAATTAGATAACTACATATATTATGAGGCTACAGTAGTAAATAAGTATGTAGAAAAAATAGTAGAAGCATTTAAAATAATATGGTAAGTCTGCAAGAGAAGTTTAACGGAAAGAAAATATGGAAATGAATTATACATTATCATTTTACTTGGGAATATTTACAATAATATGCATGATTGTGGTAAGCAGAATAGCTTTTTTTAAGGATGAGGAGTTTCTCAGAGCTGTAAGAGATACTATGGGTAAAAATCGTATGTCTCTGGCATATAAAAGAGAGAAGCCTATCAAGGGTATCATTTGGAAAAAGGATTTAAAGAATATGAACTTCTTATCAATCAATTTTAATGATTACCATGTTAAGGATGTAAGTGACCTTGAATATTTTAAGAATGTTGAGACAATTATCTTGACATATATTGGCGATAATGAGGAAGATATCGGTATGTATGATGAGGAACATGTCCTTGATAATCTAAATAAAGTAAGGGATTTTAATAAGCTTAGAAGGGTATAGTTATATCATCTGAACGCAGATAAGAGTGTGAAGAACGAATGTCCGAGAGCAATAGTTTTTATAGACTAGTTTTTACGGTTAGGAGAGACATAGATGAAATTAGAGTATAAAAAGCGTATATATTGGTTGCTTAGGTTTATACTTATTGTATGCGTAGTCAATGTGTTGACAGGATTCTATGAGATGTGTAGTACAAGCAAAAACGCAAATGCAAACCAAATCATATGGAAAGGCAAGAGATATAATAGGGACGAGACCGGATATAACAGTATAGATGAGATTAAATATTTGGTGGATATACCGACAGATTGTGATGTAAAAGATATTTGGGCGGTGGCAGGTTATTATGCAAAGGATGACAGTGAGTGTGATACAAGACTGAAAGAACTTAAGAATATATATGATGAAGGGGGAGTAAAGGCTATAGTAGATGAAAGAGTTATTTATAAATAGCAAAGGGGGTAATATTAAATATGATTATAAGGACAGAAGGGAAGGAGAGGCACAATTATTTACTAAATAGAAAAAAAATCTCACTTTTAATATTTGCTTTGTTTCTAATATTTTCTAGTACTATGGTATCAAATTTGATTAATAAAACAAATACTCAATGGGAGTGGGTAATCAAACCAAGTTTATATAAAGATATAAGTTTTTTAGAGGGGAACTTATTTAAATTTTATAAGAACAGTGGAGAAGTTTGTATTATTGATGCAAGTACCAAAGATATCTATGAGTATCCGCTTTTTGATGATATTGATTTTGATAGAGAAAATGTATTTATTGCGAATAAAAATTCTTCTTTTTTCTATGTTGACAAAGCAGGTAACAAGTTATCGGATAAAACTTATGAAAACATATATTCTTTTAAAGATGGTTTATCAGCAGTTAAGCTTAAGGGTTTGTGGGGATTCATAGATAAAAACTTCAATCAGGTTATTGATTTTAATTTTTATGATGTACATTTATTTTATGAAAATTATGCTGCGGTTATGGATAAGGATAATAAATGGGGGTTTATAGATATAAATGAAAATATAGTAATAGACTTTCAATATGATGAAGTAATGGATTTTCATGAGGGCTTGGCAGCTGTTAAGCAGGGGGATAAATGGACTTTTATAAACAATAAAGGAATTGTAGTAACAAATACTTTTTATGATGAAATTAGTGATTTACATGAAGGTTTTGCTGCTGTAAAAAGGCAAGATAAATGGGGCTATATAGACAAAAATGGTAAAGAGGTCATTGAGTGCAAATATGATGATGCACATAATTTTAGTGAAGGTCTTGCTGCTGTTGCAATTAATAATTATTTGGATGACGGTTATATTGCATGGGCCTACATAGATACTACGGGAGACATTGTGATTCCTTTTTACTCATACAGTGCTATAAGTGGAGTTTCTTTAATTATTGGTGAATTTCATGATGAAAAAGCCTTTGTAACAAAAGATTTAGTATCTGTTATAGGGAAGACTGGAGAAAATATTTTTCGAGGTAATTCCTTGTTTTTTGTTTCAAAAGCAAAATATTATAAAGAACATTCAGCAATGATTGGCTACATTTACTCAGATTCAAGTATGAAGATTAGAAAGTACGGTCTTTTGAATTTAGAGGGAGAGGAAGTATTAAAACCAATATTTGATTACATAGAAGATATATATGGAGAATATATGATAGTTGCTGACATAAAGAATGGAACAGATATGAACTATGGCATAGTTAGAATAAAATGAAATATATTATGGCTATCTATGACTACGGAAATGGAAAAGAAAAAGTAATAAAAGAATATGGGAAAATATATTTTAGAAAATTATTTGATGTATTTTAGTGTAAGTATTATCACTCGGGATATTATTTGAGAATTATCTTAAACAAACCTTGCCGGAGATGTAAATCTAGGCATTAACCTTCTTAAAGTCGGCAAAGACATGGAAATAATAAAGGATAGAGATCGATATGAAGAGTAATATTAAATTTCCGGGGTTATTTTTAGTATTATGTATATTAATATCAGGATGTATGGGCTCCTCATTTAATAAAAAAATAAATATCAATAATATAAAAAGTGATCTAAATGGATTTTATAAAAAATTTTCAACTGATTATTTAAATGAAGAGATAACAGTTGTTAATAAAGACATAATAGGCTGGGATGGGGAAGTAGTAAAATATATAGATGCAAATAATAAAGTGTCAAGATGTACTGTAATAATTTACGGAGAAGATGAAAAATTAACTTCAGAATATTATTTTATAGATGGTTATACATATGTAACAATATTAAAAGAATACTATGCATATCATATATATTATTCATATAACAGACCGATATATATAATGTACAGAACATTTGATGAGGTAGTTATTTATGATAGCATGCTTTATAAGCTTGTAAATGGAGAATTTATCAAAAAAATATAGAAGATATAAAAATGCCTTATACATCATTACAGGAGATAAATGAAGCGATAGGTGAGTGAGATGAGAAATGTATCAATACTTTCATAATCAGTATGTCAGCATACTTGACTTATAATAAGTATATTACTATAATGGATGTAGTTTTAAAAACTACATTAAACGGAGTTGAAAAATATGACATATAGATTAATTGGGGATAGTTGTACGGATTTGGATGAGAATCTAAAAAAGGATGAAAATATAAAAATTGTTCCGCTTACACTTGAAATCGGGGACTATCAGGTTATAGATGACGAGAAGTTTGATCAAAAAGACTTTATAAAGAGAATGGCCGAATCGAAAATAGGACCAAAAAGTGCCTGCCCGTCACCGGATGCTTTTAAAGAGGCCTTGGAATGTGATACGGATATGGCATTTATCGTTACTCTTTCAGAGCATCTTAGCGGAAGTTATCAGAGTGCCGAGATCGGAAAGAAACTTTACGAAGAGGAATATGAAAAAAAGAATATTTTAGTGCTTTCGTCAAGGTCGGCATCTGCAGGGCAGTATAGACTTATGCTTGAGCTTGATAAATTATGTAAAGAAGGTCTTAGCTTTGAAGAGATTTCAAAGAGAATGATTAAGCTTAGAGATGAGATGAAGACATATTTTGTTTTGGAGTCTCTTGATACACTTAGAAAAAACGGAAGGCTTTCGGCGGTGAGTGCATTTATAGCCTCAGCTTTAAATATCAAGCCTATTATGGGTGCCGTAGACGGTGTGATAGTAAAAAAAGACCAGCAAAGGGGTATGCAGAAAGCTTTAGCAAAAATGGTTGAGCTTGCTATATCTGAAGCGGGGGAAAACACATCTGAAAAGGTTGTATGCATTACTCATATAAATAATGAAGAAAGAGGCGAGAGTGTAGCTAAGCTTTTCCGTGACAGCAATAAATTTAAGGATGTTAAGGTTGTAAACGGTGCAGGAGTTGCCACTTTGTACGCAGGTGACGGCGGAATAGTTCTTGCAATCGGATAGGTCAAAAATAAACTGAAGTACACAATAATAAATTGTGTACTTTTTTTGGATTTATGATAAACTTACTTTATAATGTATAGATATTAGAACGATATGTATGCTTTAATTAAAATATTAAGCGAGGGGTATATGAATTTACTTGAGGCAAGGGATGTATTGGAGAAAAGAGGTCAAAAGTTATTAGAGGAACTTTACGGAAAATCCGGAGTTGATGATAATTTAAAGAGATATGAAGCTGTTTTAAATGGATTTTTAAAGGAATTTGGAGAAAAGGATGTTAAAATGTTTTCATCTCCCGGAAGAACCGAGATTTCAGGAAACCATACGGACCATAACAACGGCAAGGTACTTGGAGGAAGCATAAATCTTGACTGTGTAGCGGCGGCGGCAAAAAACGACTCCGACTTTGTTAATATAATAAGTGAGTCGTTTTCACAGAAGTTTAGAGTGAATATAAAGGATATTGAGCCGGGAACAGATAAGATAGGTACAATAGAACTTTTGAAGGGAATACTGGCAGGATTTGAACAAAGGGGTGCAAGTATCGGCGGTTTCGATGCCTATATTACAAGCAATGTAATTTCAAGTGCAGGGGTAAGTTCCTCAGCCGCATTTGAAACTTTGATTTGTCAAATAATAAATACTTTATTTAATGAAGGAAAACTTTCAAAAACAGATTATGCCTATATCGGAAAATATGCGGAGAACAATTATTGGGATAAGGCAAGCGGACTGCTTGATCAGATGTGTTGTGCTTATGGAGGGCTTATAAGCATAGACTTTGCAAATCCCGATTTACCGAAGGTTGAAGAGATTGATTTTGACTTTGCGGGAGCAAAGCATGATCTTATAATCGTACAGACAGGAAGAGGACATGCAGATCTTTCAGCCGACTATTCTTCAATACCTGCAGAAATGAAAAAGGTGGCGGAGTTTTTCGGAAAGTCTACATTATCTGAAGTGGATGAAAATGAATTTTATAAAAATCTTCCAAAAATAAGAGCTTTTGCAGGTGACAGAGCTGTACTTAGAAGTATTCATTTCTTTGATGAGAATAAGAGAGTCGATAATGAGATAAAAGCATTAAAGAGCAGTGATTTCGATTCTTTCTTAAAGAATATAACAGACAGCGGAAACTCGTCATGGAAATATCTTCAAAATGTATATACAAATGCCGCACCGAATGAACAGGGGATTACAGTGGCACTGGCTTTATCCGAGAGATTCCTTAAAGAAAAGAATGTTGGGGCAACCAGGGTTCACGGTGGAGGATTTGCAGGGGTTATTATGGCGATGGTTCCTGAAAATTACAGTGATGAGTATGTTTCATATATGGATAAATTCCTTGGGAAAGGATCAAGTTATAAGATGAAAATCAGACCTTACGGGTCTATATGTTTGGATGAAATGATTTAAAGGAGGATAAATGAACGAAGAACAATATTCGATAGCATGTCTTATTGTCGGAATACTGAGCTGTGTACTTTGTTGCATGTGTTTCGGACTTCCGCTTGGAATAGTAGGTATAGTACTTTTTGTTTTGTCGACAAGGAACGGACATGGAATAGATGTAAAGGCGGGTATAGGACTTGCTTTATCTATTCTGGGCTTTATACTTTCAATTGTTGCGGCATTTATAATAATAATAGGATTGTTATCCTCATATGATAACGACTACAGCAGCTATCGTGATAACAGTAATCCTTTTGAATATTTTATTGAAGAGTATGGTGATTCATTGGATTATGATGACAGTGATGAATATCAGAATCTTCCATACTATTTTGATGAAAATGAAGATGAACAAATAAATGAACTATAATATGGATAAGGAATAAACTTATGAAATGCCCTTTTTGCCAGGCGCAGGATACAAAGGTTATTGACTCTCGTCCTGCGGATGACAATTCTTCAATAAGAAGAAGAAGGCAGTGTGAGAGCTGCAATAAGAGATTTACCACATATGAAAAACTTGAGACTATTCCTCTTATGGTAATTAAAAAGGATGACAGTAGAGAAAACTTTGACAGGTCAAAGATAGAGTATGGCATCATCCAAAGTTGTCATAAGAGACCGGTCTCCACTGTTGTAATAAGAAAAACGGTGGATGATATAGAAAACCAAATCTATTCTATGGAAGTCAGTGAGATACCTACCAGAAAGATAGGTGAGCTTGTGATGGAAAAATTAAAGGAACTGGACGAGGTTGCATATGTAAGATTTGCATCTGTATACAGGGAGTTTAAGGATGTAAATACTTTTGTAGATGAGATATCAAAGCTTTTAAAGAAATGATTTTTATGAATAAACTTTTTCCGGATTTACACAAGAAAGATATATATGAGATAGACTATAGGGGGCTTTATAATAAGGGATTCAGAGCTGTTCTTTTTGATATAGACAATACCTTGACCACTCATGGAACAAAGGCTGACAGGTCAAATGTTGAGTTTTTTAAATCTCTTAGGGAAATAGGATTTAAGACCTGTCTTATTTCAAACAATAAAGAAAAAAGAGTTTCACCGTTTGCAAAGGCGGTCGGATCGCCTTATATATATAAGGCTGACAAACCTTCAAAAAAGGGCTATATAAAGGCAATAAATACTTTGAATGTAAAAAAAGAACAGACTTTTTTTGTTGGAGATCAGATTTTTACGGATATATGGGGAGCAAATAATGCAGGGGTTTACTCTGTTCTGGTGGATCCGATAAGCCCGAAAGAAGAGATACAGATAGTCATAAAAAGGTTCTTTGAAAGAATTGTACTTTTCTTTTATAAAATTAAGATAGATAAGGTGAAAAAGAATGATTAGTGCTGATACAAAAGTTTACGGCATCATAGGAAATCCCGTTTCACACAGCCTTTCTCCGATTTTACAAAATACTTTGGCTAAAGAAATGAATATAGATATGAGCTATTCGGCATTTCATGTGACTGAAAATATCAAAGAGGCCATAAAAGGCGCTTTTGCATTGGATATTAAGGGTTTTAATGTAACTATTCCATATAAAAAGGACATGCTTGATATAGTTAGCGATATTGATGAAAGGGCTAAAAAAATAGGTGCAATAAATACTCTTATAAAGACTGAAAAAGGTTATAAGGGATACAATACGGATATTATCGGGCTTGGAATGAGCCTTTATAATAATAGTCTCAGTATAAAGGGTAAGGACATAATTATTTTGGGTGCGGGAGGTGCCGCAAAGGCTGTACTTTATCTGGCAATAGAAGAGGGTGTAAAATCAATTACTCTTGTAAACAGAAATATTTCAAAGGCAAAGGAACTGAGGGCGGAGGTCGGTATTAAAGATATTTCCGTTATTTCTTTGGATGATTTGAAGTCAAATATAAATCTTTTGGATAAGGATAATTATTTTGTATTTCAGACCACGAATGTAGGTATGCATCCGAATGTTGAAGATTGTATAATAGAAGAAGAGGCATTTTATGAAAAATGCAACTCGGGTATCGATCTTATCTATACGCCTTTTGAGACTACATTTATTAAGAAGATGAAATCAAAAGGAAAGATTTGTATAAACGGTCTGGATATGCTTATTCTTCAAGGCGTTGCAAGCTTTGAGATATGGAATAATATTAAAGTGAAAAAAGATACTATAGAAAAAGTAAAAGTATTGTTGACAGAGAAACTTAGAGAGAGAATGCAATGAAAATTTTGGTGATAAACGGTGTGAATATGAATTTCCTCGGAATAAGAAATAAGGAGGTTTATGGAAACAAGGACTACAGCTATCTTTTGAAAATGATTGATAAAAAGGCAAAAGAACTTGGCGTAGATGTGGAATGCTTTCAGAGTAATCACGAGGGTGCCATAGTTGACAAGCTTCAAGAGGCATATTTTGAAAAACCTGCAGGAATAGTTATAAATCCTGCAGCATTTACGCATACAAGTGTAGCTATAAGAGATGCTCTTGAAAGTCTTGATTGTATTAAGGTAGAGGTACATATATCAAATATTTCAGAAAGAGAAGAGTTCAGGCATAAGTCACTTACACAGCCTGTATGCACAGGGCAAATAGCAGGACTTGGGCTAAGCGGATATACTCTTGCAATGGAGTACATAATAGAGCAAACTAAGTCTTGATTTGACATCAAAATTGTTATAAAATAGTTCAAGTATCGCATGAAAGTTTTTAGGAGGAAATATTAATGGTTTCAGCAGGTGATTTTAAAAATGGTTTGACATTGGAGATTGAGGAAGGACAGGTTTTTCAGATTCTTGAATTCCAGCATGTTAAGCCGGGAAAGGGAGCTGCATTCGTTCGTACAAAAATCAGGAATGTAATTACAGGTAGCGTTGTTGAAAGAACTTTCCGACCTACTGAGAAATTCCCACAGGCAAGAATAGACAGAGCCGATATGCAGTATTTATATGCAGACGGAGATATGTTCAACTTTATGAATGTTGAGACATATGATCAGATCGCACTTAATGCAGACAAGGTTGGAGATGCGTTGAAGTTCGTAAAAGAGAATGAGATGGTTAAGATATGTTCATTCAACGGTAATGTATTCTCTGTAGAGCCACCTTTATTTGTAGAGTTGGAGGTTACAGATACAGAGCCGGGATTTGCAGGAAATACAGCACAGGGCGCTACAAAGCCGGCAACAGTGGAGACAGGTGCAGTTGTTTATGTTCCATTGTTTGTAAATCTTGGTGATAAGATTAAGATTGATACAAGAACAGGTGAGTATTTATCAAGAGTTTAAAATTTTCAATGTTTGACGGTCATCTTGACCGTCTTTTTTGTAGTTGAGTTGCACAGTATAATGCATAAAAATAAATTATACAGACTGGAGATATATGAAGACAATTATTGAATTGATTTCCGATGAGCTTAAGTCTGCATTTGCAAAATTGTCATATGATGAAAAGTACGGAAAGGCCAATATTTCAAACAGACCTGACCTATGTGAGTATCAATGCAACGGCGCAATGGCGGCAGCTAAGGAATATAAGAAAAAACCTATTGATATAGCAAATGAGGTTGTTGAAATTCTAAAGGAAAGTGAGAGCTTTGAAAAAATTGAGGCTATTATGCCGGGATTTATCAATATAAATATAAGCAATACTTTTATAGAGAAGTATGTGAGAGAAATGTCAAACTCACAGAAGTATGGTATAGAACTTGATAATCCTGCAAAGAAAATAATAATCGACTACGGCGGTGCAAATGTTGCTAAGCCGCTTCATATCGGTCATTTACGTTCGGCTATAATCGGTGAGAGCTTAAAAAGAATGGGAAGATTCTTCGGTAATGAGGTAATTGCGGATGTGCACTTAGGTGACTGGGGTCTTCAAATGGGGCTTATAATAGAAGAGCTTAGAGAGAGAAAACCTGAGCTTGTTTATTTTAAGGAAAACTATGACGGAGAGTACCCAAAGGAAGCGCCTTTTGGTTTAAACGATTTGGAGGAAATATATCCTGCAGCTTCAAAAAAGTCAAAGGTTGATGATAATTTTAAGCAAAGAGCACAGGAAGCTACTTTGGAACTTCAAAAAGGTTACAGACCGTATAGGGAGATTTGGAAGCATATAATTAACGTATCTGTAGAAGACTTAAAGAAAAACTACAGCTCACTTTTGGTAGACTTTGATCTCTGGAAGGGTGAGTCTGATGCAGATCCTTATATACCGGATTTGATTAAAGATCTGGAAGACAGAAAAATTGCAAGAATTTCTGAAGGTGCCTTGGTAGTGGATATAGCTATGGAAGGCGATAAGAAGGAATTGCCGCCTTGTATAATAAGAAAATCAGACGGTGCGGCACTTTATGCCACATCGGATCTCGGTACTTTGGTGGAAAGAGAAAAGCTTTATTCACCTGATGAATATATCTATATTGCGGATAAGAGACAGGAACTTCACTATACACAGTTTTTCAGAGTATCAAGAATTGCAGGAATAGTTCCTCCAAATCACGAGCTTAAATATATAGGTTTCGGTACAATAAACGGTAAAGACGGAAAGCCTTTAAAGACCAGAGACGGCGGTGTGGTTCGTCTTGAGACTGTAATTAAGGATATTGAGGATGCAGTATTTGCAAAGATAAAGGAATCAAGAGACGTATCCGATGTGGAAGCAAGAAATACCGCCAAAATCGTAGGACTTGCGGCTATTAAATATGGAGATCTCAGCAATCAGGCTGCAAAGGATTATATATTTGATATCGACAGATTTATATCATTTGAAGGAAATACCGGACCTTATATTTTGTATACAATAGTCAGAATAAAGTCCATACTTGAAAAGTATTATGAAAGCGGTTCAAGGCAGGTCAGTCTTAATGACTTGAGTGTTCCGGTAGAAGATATACATAAAAAGCTTTATATGGAATTGTCGCAGTTTAATGAAGTTATGAAATCTGCATGGAATGAACTTGCACCACATAAAATATGTCAGTATATTTATGCGGTTTCAAATACATTTAACTCATTCTATCATGAAATAAAGATACTTTCTGAGGCTGATGAGAAAAAGAAAAAAGGATACCTTGCAACAATTCTTCTTACAAAAGAATTGTTGGAGTCCGCTATAAATTTGCTTGGAATAGAAGCACCGGATAAAATGTAACATTTGCTCCTACCGAATTCTGAATTTGGTAGGAGTTTTTTTATTTGGCAAAAAAAATATTTTTGCTATATTATTTTTATTTAGATTGAATTTTTCTGTATAAAATTATAGACTGGAAGTAACATATTAATGCAGAGATAGAGAGAATTTTATTAATAAATATTTGTAAAAAATCCTTGCTTTCCGTAATGCAAAAGGATGTATACAAAAAAATACAATATAAATTCTTGAAAATCGTCTGTAACTTTGTACAAATATGGTATAATAAAAGAAAATAAGGGTGGAAAAATGCTTCAAACGGCAGTATACCGAAAGACTAAGAATTGCTTTGGTTTCTTGGTTTATTTGTGCGTCAGGAGATTATGTATCGCTTTAAAATAATCTGAAAATTGACAATTGATTTGACTTGTTTTACACAAATTACTGCCTGGTTTCTTACATTTGTTTACCCGGATAGAAGAGGAGAAAAATATGGGATTAGCTACATTTATTGGTGGTGTACATCCATATGAGGGCAAGGAACTCTCAATGGAACATCCGATAACGGTACTACAACCAAATGGAGTTGAAATGGTGTTCCCGTTAAGCCAACATATCGGTGCACCTGCAAAACCCTTGGTGGCTGTCGGAGATGAAGTGCTGGTCGGACAAATCATCGCAGAGGCGGGGGGATTCATATCAGCCAATGTGGTAAGCTCGGTGTCCGGAAAAGTGAAAAAGATCGAACCCAGAAGAGTGGCAAACGGTTCAATGGTAAATTCTATTATCATTGAGAATGATAAGGAATATCGTGCCGTAGAAGGTTTTGGGAAAAAAAGAGACTATACAAAACTTTCTAAAGATGAAATCAGAAAAATAGTGAAAGATGCAGGTATTGTCGGACTCGGAGGAGCCGCTTTCCCTACGCATGTGAAGCTTTCACCAAAGAACGAAAATGAGATTGATTACATCATTGTAAACGGTGCGGAATGTGAGCCTTATCTTACAAGTGATTACAGACTTATGATGGAAGAACCTGAAAAACTGGTAGAAGGCTTAAAGATTATACTCAGGCTTTTCCCGAATGCAAAAGGTATTATAGGTATTGAAAATAACAAACCTGAAGCTATTGCAAAAATTAAAAAACTTGTACAAAACGAATCAAAAATAGAGGTTGTGGAGCTGTATACAAAGTATCCGCAGGGTGGTGAGCGTTCACTGATTTTTGCTTGTACAGGAAGAAAGCTAAACTCAAGTCTTTTGCCTGCAGATGTAGGCTGTATTGTCGACAATACGGATACGGTCATTTCGATATATAATGCGGTAGCCGAGTCTACACCTCTAATCAGAAGGATTGTAACTATAACAGGTGATGCCGTTACTACTCCACAGAACTTTAAAGTAAGAACCGGTACAAATTATCAGGAGCTTATTGAAGCGGCAGGAGGTTTTAAGACCGAGCCTAAAAAGGTGCTTTCAGGTGGTCCTATGATGGGACAGGCTTTGTTTACTCTTGATATTCCTGTTACCAAGTCATCATCTTCAATTACAACTTTTGTGGAAGATGAAGTTGAGGAAAATCCTGAAACACCATGTATCAAATGTGGAAGATGCATTGATGTGTGTCCAAGCTATCTTGTGCCTGTTCTTATGATGGATAAGGCGTTAAATGACGATACTGAAGGGTTTGAAAAGTTAAACGGTATGGAATGTGTTGAATGTGGCTCATGTGCTTATGTATGTCCTGCAAAGAGACCACTTACTCAAGGATTTAAATATATGCGTCAGGCTGTTGCAGCAAAGAGAAGAGCTGAAGCGGCAAAGAAGGAGGGGAAATAATGGCAGGCAAATTTAATGTTTCATCATCTCCTCATGTAAGGGATAATTCATCCACAGCAAATATCATGAAGGATGTTTGTATTGCAATGATACCTACTTTGGCATTCGGTTGCTTCCAGTTCGGTTTATCTGCGCTTATCGTGGTTATATGTACAGTTCTTGCATGTGTACTTGCTGAATATTTATACGAAAAAATAATGAATAAGCCTGTAACTATCGGAGATTTTTCCGCTGTGGTTACCGGACTTATATTGGCTCTTAATATGCCGCCTCAGATTCCTGTTTGGATGCCTATACTTGGCGGTGTATTTGCAATAATTGTTGTAAAGCAGCTTTACGGCGGACTTGGACAAAACTTTATGAACCCGGCTTTGGCTGCAAGATGCTTTATGCTTATATCATTTGCAGGAAGTATGACAAATTTCAGCTCTGTGGCTATGAAATATGATTCATCATCTACACCTACGCCTCTTGCTTTCTTAAAGGCAAAGGGAATTACAGATGCACTTGAGCAGTATAATCTTGTAAATATTTTTCTCGGTAGGATACCCGGAACAATAGGAGAGGTTTCAACTATCGCTTTACTTATCGGTGCAATTTATCTTGTGGTAAGAAAGGTTATTTCTCTTAGAATACCGCTTATATATATTGCGACAGTGGCTGTATTTGTATTCTTATTCGGTGATCATAATCCTACAACTGTTTTATACCATGTGCTCAGCGGAGGTCTTATATTCGGTGCGTTCTTTATGGCAACAGATTATGTAAGCAGTCCTGTTACAAAAATGGGACAGGTGTATTTTGCGATATTTATAGGTATACTTACAGGTTTATTCAGATTATTCGGCGGCAATGCGGAGGGAGTTTCCTACGCTATCATCATAGGTAATGTGGTGGCTCCGCTTATAGAGAAGGCAACATTGCCGAAGGCATTTGGAAGGGAGGCAAAGAAGGCATGAAAAAACAATCAGGATTTGTAAAAGATGCGATTATTTTATTTGCTATAACCCTTATTTCGGGCCTTGTACTGGGATTTGTATACGATATAACAAAGGCTCCTATAGCGGCTGCGGCAAAAGCGGCAAAGAATGAAGCTTATGCTGTTGTTTTCCCGGAAGCCAAAGACTTTGAAGAAAATGAGGCCGATACGGCAAAGATTGCAGAAACTGCAGATGAGATTGCAGGTAAGGGCTTCGGACATTCAAATATTGATGAGGTTGTTACCGCAAAGGATGAGTCCGGAAACAATATAGGCAGAGTTATAACATCAACATCAAAAGACGGATATAACGGTACAGTACAAATATCCGTAGGTATAAAGTCTGACGGTACTGTGGTCGGAATAACATTCCTCACACTGGAAGAGACACCGGGTCTTGGTATGAGAGCGGCGGAAAAGTCTTTCTACGGTCAGTATGCAAATAAAAACACAAAAGAATTCAAGCTTGTAAAGGGTGCTGCAAGTGCAGATGATGAGATATCGGCTATAAGCGGATCTACCATCACAAGTACAGCTGTTACCAATGCTGTCAATGCGGCACTTTACTTTAACTCAATATTGGAATAAGGAGGAAATATGAACAAGAGTTTAGAGCGTTTATATAACGGTATATTCAAAGAAAATCCTACCTTTGTTCTGATGTTAGGTATGTGTCCTACACTTGCGGTTACAACATCTGTAGTAAATGCTATTGGTATGGGACTTTCTACAACAGCCGTTTTGATGTTTTCAAATTTAATTATTTCTGCAATGAGAAATATAATTCCCGACAGAGTAAGAATCCCTGCGTTTATAGTTATCGTTGCATCTTTGGTTACGGTGGTACAGCTTTTGATGCAGGGTTACACACCTGAACTTTATAAATCACTCGGTATTTATATACCGCTTATAGTTGTTAACTGTATTATTCTTGGTAGAGCGGAGAGCTATGCTTCAAAGAATCCTGCAATTCCGTCTTTCTTTGACGGAATTGGAATGGGAATCGGATTTACGCTTTCACTTTCCTGCATAGCTTTTGTAAGAGAGCTTATCGGTGCCGGAACTATATTTAAGGGACTTATTGCTTTACCTAACAACAATCAGATAATACCTACCGATTTTACTATTTCAATACTTGTACTTGCTCCGGGTGCGTTCTTTGTACTTGCACTTTTATCTGCTTTACAAAATTACTTTAAGGCACCCAGTGCAACAAATACAGGTATGTCATCCGATATAGCTTGTGGCGGAAACTGTTCGGCATGCTTTGGTGAAAGTAAGGCACACAATCACAATGCTATTGATAAGGATATAGAAGAAAAGGAACTTGAGGCAAAGAGAAAGAAAGAAGAGGCTCTTGCTAAGGCAAAGACTGAGAAGGAAAATGCAGCTAATGCAGGGGAGGGTAAATAATGACTCAACTGATTTTACTTTTAATTAGTGCGGCACTGGTAAACAATGTGGTGCTTAGCAGATTTTTGGGACTTTGTCCTTTCCTCGGTGTATCAAAAAAGACTGAGACTTCTGTAGGTATGGGAGCAGCGGTTATATTCGTTATCACTCTCTCAAGTATGGCGGCCAGCCTTATTTATACACATATTTTGATTCCGCTTAAACTTGAGTATTTACAGACAATTGTATTTATTCTTGTTATAGCGGCTTTGGTACAGTTTGTTGAGATGGTATTAAAGAAAAATATGCCTTCACTTTATGAGGCTCTAGGTGTATACCTTCCTCTTATTACAACCAACTGTGCGGTTTTGGGTGTTGCTCTTGACAATGTTGCAAAGGAATACAATTTTGCACAAAGCCTTGTATACGGCGTAGGTACTGCAAGCGGTTTTGCTTTGGCGATAGTATTGCTTTCAGGTGTCAGAGAGAAAATTGAAAATAATGATATACCTCATGTAGTATCAGGTATGCCTATTGTACTTATTACAGCAGGTCTTATGGCAATTGCCTTTACCGGATTCTCGGGACTTATTTAGGAGGAAAGAATATGAATGGAGTAATTATTGCGGCGGCAGTAGTTGGTATAGTCGGTATTCTTATTGGTCTCCTACTTGGTGTTGCCAGTGAGAAGTTTAAAGTTGAAGTGGATGAAAAAGAAATAGCCGTAAGAGATGCATTGCCCGGAAACAACTGCGGTGGTTGCGGATATCCCGGTTGTGACGGTCTTGCAAAGGCTATTGCGGCAGGTGAAGCACCTGTAAATAAATGTCCTGTTGGAGGAGCGCCGGTTGCAGATATTATCGCAGAGATAATGGGTGTGAGTGCAGGTGAGTCTGTAAAGCAGGTTGCATTTGTAAAGTGTAAGGGAACATGCGATAAGGCAAAACAAAACTTTACATATTTCGGTATTACAGATTGTAATTCAGCTATGAACGTACCGGGACAGGGCGGTAAAGCCTGCAGCTACGGATGTATGGGATTCGGATCATGTGTAAAGGTGTGCGAATTTGATTCTATACATATAGTGGACGGTATTGCGTTGGTGGACAGAGAGAAATGTGTAGCATGTGGAAAATGTGTTGAAGCCTGTCCTAAGAAGCTTATAGACTTGGTACCGTATGAGACATTTACTTTTGTACAGTGTAATTCACAGGATAAGGGTAAAGCTGTAAAAGAGGTATGTGAGGTTGGTTGTATTGCATGTACAATGTGTGTAAAGGCATGTGAGGATGACGCAATACATATGAACGGAAATGTAGCACTCATAGACTATTCCAAATGTACAAATTGTGGAAAGTGTGCGGCAAAGTGCCCAACTAAGGTTATTCAAGTTGTTGACGGCAAAATTGCAATGACTGCATAATATTGATTTAAAAAGGGGAGTTTAGATATCTAAGCTCCTCTTTTTTAGTGCAGCATTAGAATTGTGAAAATACTTTCAATATTTTACTGCATTTAGTATATTAAAATAGCTTTATTTGATGCTTCAAACATAAAAAAACCACCTTGGGAATAGGTGGTTTTAACATTTTTAGGGGGGCCGGACAGTTAAACTGTCCGGTATGAGTATGAAAAAGCTTTGTAGTTCCAGTAATTCTGAAACCTGCACTAGCCATCGCTAATGCTCTTATAATATAAAAAATAATTGTGTCTATAATATGGAAAAAATATAAAAAAAATATAAAGAAAGGAAATAATAAATAAAAAACAAAGCTAATATATTTATAAAAAATTTAGGTTACAAAAACACGGATTTTAGACAAAAATTTCTGTTTATTATTCAGAAAAAATGGAATGGATGATATAACTAATATGCATAGCTATGCTGTCACAATGTTTTATAAATGAATTAGACATATATTTATATATGGATTATGATATGAAAGTATTAATTGAGAGGAGAATAAATATGCCGATAGGAATAATAACCGATTGCTTATGTGTATTTATTGGCGGAATTATCGGAACTGTTTTTGGAAAGCATATGAGCTTGGATTTTAAGGAAAAGCTCAATATGATCTTTGGAGCTTGTGCTTTTGCCATCAGTATTTCAAGTATCATACTGATGAAAAATATGCCTGCAGTTATACTGGCTGTAGTAATAGGAAGTATAATAGGTATATTGATGCATTTTGGTGATCTGGTAACGAAGCTTGGAATGGGTATGAAAAGTATTATTTTCAAGTTTATGAAGGAAAAGGAAAGTGATATATCCGATGAGGAATTTGACAGCACTTTACTTACTATTATATTATTGTTTTGTGCAGGAGGAACCGGTATTTACGGTGCAATGGTCTCAGGTATGAGCGGTGACCATACAATACTTATTGCTAAAGCAATACTGGATATCTTTACAGCAATGATTTTTGCATGTCTACTTGGTCCTGTGGTATCATTTATTGCAATACCTCAGTTTATTCTATATATTATTTTATTTATATGTGGCGGTCTGATTGTTCCATATACTACACCGGTAATGATAGATGACTTTAAGGCCGTAGGCGGAATAATACTTTTGGCTATAGGATTTCGAATGTTAAGACTTAAAGATTTCCCTACAGGAGATATGATACCTGCTTTGATCATAGCAATGCCGGTAAGTTATATCTGGACTAATTTTATTGTGCCATTACTCTGATTTAGCTTATTTAAAGCCTTTGTGCCATTGACATAATATATACAAGTGATTATAATATTAACCGGTTATAAAATAAAAACGAAGACGGAGAGAGTAATCCTTGGCAGAAGTTTCAGCGAGTCGGTGACGGTGTGAGACCGATACGGAGCGATGGATGAAAATCACTCCTGAGTTGCAATCTGAATTAAGAGTAGGATGTGCCGGTTTCCCCGTTATAGGAACACATATGATAGTATGTTGTAAAGGTGGTATATAAGTTTTGGCTTGTCCTGTTACAGGGCAGGCTTTTTTTATATAATCATCTTACAAAGAAAGGATTTTTTATGTATAAGAAAGTGCCTACAGACCTTAAATTTGTAGAGAGAGAAAGAGAAGTTGAAAAGTTTTGGCGTGAAAACCATATTTTTGAGAAGAGTATTGAAGACAGAAAAGATGCTCCTACATATATGTTCTATGACGGACCGCCAACAGCAAACGGAAAGCCGCATATAGGACATGCCTTAACCAGAGTTATCAAGGATATGATTCCAAGATACAGAACTATGAAGGGCTATAAGGTTCCAAGAAAAGCAGGTTGGGATACCCACGGACTTCCTGTAGAGATAGAAGTTGAAAAAGAGCTTGGAATTAACGGAAAAGAGCAGATAGAAAACTACGGTGTTGCACCTTTTATAGAGAAATGTAAAGAGTCGGTTTGGAAATATAAGGGCATGTGGGAGGAATTCTCAGATGTTATAGGTTTTTGGGCTGATATGAATGATCCATATGTTACATATCATGACTCATATATAGAGTCTGAGTGGTGGGCTCTAAAGCAGATTTGGGATAAGGGACTCCTTTATAAGGGATTTAAAGTAGTGCCGTACTGTCCAAGGTGTGGAACACCGCTTTCCAGCCATGAGGTAGCACAAGGCTATAAGGATGTAAAAGAAAGATCGGCAATAGTAAGATTTAAGAAAAAGGATGAGGATGTATACTTCCTTGCATGGACAACAACACCTTGGACATTACCAAGTAATGTGGCTCTCTGTGTAAATCCGGAAGAAGACTACGTTAAGGTAAAACATGGCGATTACACCTATGTTCTTGCAAGTGCATTGGTTGAAACTGTTTTAAAAGAGGACTATACTGTACTTGAAACTTACAAGGGTAAGGAACTTGAAGGTATTGAGTATGAGCCTCTTTGGAGTGGACTTAATGTAAAGGGTAAAGCATGGTTTGTAGTATGTGACAGCTATGTTACTCTTACAGACGGTACAGGTATAGTACATATAGCACCTGCATTCGGTGAGGACGACTCAAGAATAGGTAGAAACTATGATCTTCCTTTTGTTCAGCTTGTAGATGCACAGGGTAATCTTACAAAGGAAACAAAGTGGGAAGGCGTATTCGTAAAGGATGCCGATAAACTGGTATTAAAAGATCTTGAAGAGAACGGAAAACTCTTTGATGCACCTGTATTTGAGCACAGCTATCCACACTGCTGGAGATGTAATACACCGCTTATCTACTATGCAAGAGAGTCTTGGTATATCAAGATGACTGCGGTTAAAGAAGACATAATAAGAAATAATAATACAATTAACTGGATCCCTGAGAGTATCGGAAAGGGAAGATTTGGTGACTGGCTTGAGAATATTCAGGACTGGGCAGTATCAAGAAACAGATATTGGGGTACACCTCTTAACGTATGGATTTGTGAATGTGGACATATGCACAGTATCGGAAGTATTGAAGAGTTAAAGTCTATGTCAAAGAATTGTCCTGACAATATAGAGCTTCACAGACCTTATATTGACGCTGTGACAATCACCTGTCCGGAGTGCGGTAAGGAGATGAAAAGAACTCCTGAAGTACTTGATGCTTGGTTTGATTCAGGATCTATGCCTTTTGCACAGCATCATTATCCTTTTGAAAATCATGAGAAGTTTGAGGCGCAGTTCCCTGCCGACTTTATTTCAGAGGCTGTAGACCAGACAAGAGGTTGGTTCTATTCACTTCTTGCCATATCTACACTTATATTTAATAAGGCTCCGTACAAGAATGTTATTGTTATGGGACATGTACAGGATGAAGACGGTCAAAAGATGAGTAAGTCAAAGGGAAATGCCGTAGATCCTATGGATGCACTTAACAAGTTCGGTGCAGATGCTATCAGATGGTATTTCTATGTGAATTCGGCACCATGGCTTCCAAACAGATTCCATGACAAGGCCGTTGAGGAAGGACAGAGAAAATTCCTCGGTACACTTTGGAATACATATGCATTCTATGTGCTTTATGCAGATATCGACAGCTTTGACCCTACAAAGTACAGCTTGGAGTATGACAAGCTTAGTGTAATGGATAAGTGGCTTTTATCAAAGCTTAATACATTGGTAAAGACAGTTGATGACTATTTAAATAACTATAAGATAACAGAGACTGCAAGAGCACTACAAAGCTTCACAGATGATATGAGTAACTGGTATGTTAGAAGATGTAGAGAGAGATTCTGGGCAAAGGGAATGGAGCAGGATAAGGTAAATGCTTATATGACACTTTACACAGCTCTTATAACTCTTTCAAAGATAGCTGCACCTATGATACCTTTTATGACAGAAGAAATCTATCAAAATCTTGTAAGAAGCGTAGATAAGAATGCTCCTGAAAGTATCCACTTGACAGACTTCCCGACTGTCAATGAAGAGTTTATCGACAATGACCTTGAGATAAGCATGGACGAAGTACTTGACATAGTAGTACTTGGTAGAGCTGCAAGAAATTCAGCTAATATAAAGAACCGTCAGCCTATCGGAAATATGTATGTTAAGGCTGAGACTGTACTTGATCCGTTCTATGTAGAGATTATAGAGGATGAGTTAAATGTCAAGGCTGTAGAGTTTAAGGATGATGTTGAAGAATTTGTTAGCTACTCATTTAAGCCACAGTTAAAGACAGTAGGTCCTAAGTACGGTAAACTCTTAGGTAAGATAAAAGAGGCACTTGCTTCACTTGACGGACATGCGGCTATGAAGTCTTTGAATGAAACCGGAAGTGTAGACTTTGATTTTGACGGTGAAAAGGTAAGCCTTGGAAGAGAAGATTTGCTTATCGAAACTGCAAAGAATGATGACTTTGTAACTGAGGCAGACAATAAGACTACAGTTGTACTTGATATAAGACTTGATGAAGCACTTATTGAAGAAGGTTTTGTAAGAGAGCTTATTTCAAAAATTCAGACAATGAGAAAGGAAGCGGGATTTGAGGTAGTTGATCATATCGTGCTTTCACAGACAGGAAATGAGAGAATTGCTGAAATAATAAAGAAAAATGAAGCAGTAATCAAGAACGACACATTGGCAGATGAGATAGTATATAACAATGTAGAGGGATACACTAAGGATTGGAACTTGAACGGAGAAAATACATCCCTTGGAGTAAGTAAGAAAGGTTAGATATACTTACGATGATGAACGCTAAGGAATTAAAAAAAGCTATAGAGGATAATGTAAAGGTATTATACAGAAAAACTATAGATGAGGCGAGTAAAGAGCAGGTTTTCTATGCTCTTTCCTACGCCATAAAAGATACCATTATAGATGAGTGGATAGCTACACATAAGGCTTATGACGCTCAGGATGCAAAAATTCTATACTATCTGTCAATGGAGTTTTTGATAGGTAGGGCCCTCGGCAACAATATAATAAATCTCGGTGCAAGAAAAGAAGTTGCACAAGTTTTAAATGAGCTGGGATTTGACCTGACAGATATAGAGGATCAGGAAAGTGACCCTGCTCTTGGAAACGGCGGTCTTGGAAGACTTGCCGCATGCTTCCTTGATTCTCTTGCAACTCTTAATTATCCTGCATACGGTTGCGGCATTAGATACCGCTACGGTATGTTTAAGCAAAAAATAGAGAACGGATATCAAAAGGAAGTGCCGGATAACTGGATCAAAAACGGATATCCTTTTGAAATAAAGAGAAGTGAATATTCTTATATTGTAAAATTCGGTGGAAATGTTAGAGTAGAGAATGTAGACGGTAAGGAGAAGTTCATACAGGAAAACTACGGTTCTGTAAGAGCAATTCCTTATGATATGCCTGTACTCGGATATGAGAACGGAATGGTAAATTCACTTCGTATCTGGGATGCCGAGGCTATTACAAACTTCAGCCTTGAGCAGTTTGATAAGGGAGATTATCAAAAAGCGCTTGAGCAGGAGAATCTTGCAAAGACATTGGTAGAGGTACTTTATCCAAATGATAATCACTATGCAGGTAAGGAACTTAGATTAAAGCAGCAGTATTTCTTTATTTCAGCCAGCCTTCAAAGAGCGCTTGACAAGTTTAAAGAAAATCACAGCGATATACATGATTTACCGAAGAAGGTGGTATTCCAGTTAAACGATACTCATCCTACAGTAGCAATACCTGAGCTTATGAGACTCCTCTTAGATGAGGAAGGATTAAGCTGGGATGATGCCTGGAAGATAACTACAGAGTGTATGGCATATACAAACCATACAATAATGGCGGAAGCACTTGAAAAGTGGCCTATCGACTTGTTTAAATCACTGCTTCCAAGAGTTTATCAAATAGTAGATGAGATAAACAGAAGATTTGTAGAGCAGATAAGAGCAAGATATCCGCACAACTTTGCAGAAAAAGAAAAGAACATGGCAATACTTTATAACGGACAGGTAAGAATGGCATATATGGCTATTGTAGCAGGATTTTCCGTAAACGGTGTTGCAAGACTTCATACAGAAATCTTAAAAAATCAGGAGCTGAAAGACTTCTACGAGATGATGCCTGATAAGTTTAACAATAAGACTAACGGTATTACTCAAAGAAGATTCCTTGCTCATGCAAACCCTCTCTTAACAGATTGGATTACAAAGAAGCTTGGAACAGACAAGTTTATTACTGATTTACCGCTTTTGGCAGGTCTTAAGGATTATTTGGATGATGAAACAGCTTTGGCCGAGTTTATGGAGATAAAGTATCAAAATAAATTAAGGCTTGTAAAGTATATCAAGGAACATAACGGTATAGATGTAGACCCCGATTCTATCTTTGATGTACAGGTAAAGAGATTACATGAGTATAAGCGTCAGCTTTTAAATATTTTACACGTAATGTATCTTTATAATAAGCTTAAAAATGATGATAATTTCGATATGTATCCGAGAACATTTATATTCGGTGCCAAGGCGGCGGCAGGATACAGACGAGCAAAGCAGACAATTAAGCTTATAAACTCTGTTGCTGATGTTATCAATAACGATAAGAGTATAAATAATAAGATAAAGGTTGTATTCATAGAGGATTACAAGGTATCAAATGCCGAAATAATCTTTGCTGCGGCTGATGTCAGTGAACAGATTTCTACTGCAAGTAAAGAGGCTTCAGGTACCGGAAATATGAAGTTTATGCTTAACGGTGCACCTACTATAGGAACTATGGACGGTGCCAATGTTGAGATAGTTGAAGAAGTAGGTCATGAGAATGCATTTATCTTCGGACTTTCTTCAGATGAAGTTATTGCATATGAGAAGAATCATGAATATGATCCGATGGTTATTTTTAACAGTGACAGTGAGATTAGAACAGTACTTATGCAGCTTGTAAACGGATTCTATTCTCCAAACAACACTGAGGAGTTTAGAGAGATTTATGATTCACTCTTAAAGAATAGCGGTCATGACAGAGCCGATACATATTTCATATTGAAGGATTTCAGAAGTTATGCCAAGGCTCATGAAGAGGTTGACAGAGCTTACAGAGATAAGAAGAGATGGGCAAAGATGGCACTTACTCAGACTGCAAATGTAGGTAAGTTCTCATCCGACAGAACTATAGAAGAATATGTAAGAGATATTTGGCATTTGAGTAAATTAAGGTTGGATAATGCAAAATAAAAAGATTTTCAGTTTTGATATTGATATGACATTGCTTAATCATAAAGACTATAAGATAACCCCATCAGCTCTTTTAGCTATAGAAAGCTTAAGAGAGCAAGGGCATATCATAGTCCTTGCTACAGGTAGAAACCCGGAAAATAGTGACAGCAGGCAATTCGTTGATATAGTAAAGCCTGATGCTGTGATCGGTCTTAACGGTACCTTGGTAAAGGTGGGAGAAGAAAAAATCTTTGAACATTTCTTTGATAAGGATGTTTTAAGAGGCCTGGCAAAATATGTAGAAGGCAGGGAATGCTCTATAGGGCTTACCCTTGAAGATAAGGATTATTTTTTCAATCCGCATATAATTGATGCATATGATATTAAAAGATGGGGACAACATTTCAGAAAGTTTTATCCGGCTGAAGAATTATTTGACCTGCCTATAAGAACATTGACTTATATAGGACCGGTTGAAGGTGCAAAGGATATAGAAAAGAAATTTCCTACTTTGAAACTGCCTCTCTTTGCCGGAATGTTCGGAGCCGATGTTGTAGAAAAGGTTGCAAGCAAGGCGGAAGGACTAAAACGCCTATGTAATTACTTTGATATCGATTTAAAAGATACGGTTTCATTCGGAGATTCTATGAATGATAAAGAGATATTAGAGGAATCCGGTCTGGGTATAGCCATGGGCAATTCAATAGAGGAGTTAAAAGGATATGCAGACTACGTTACCGACAATATAGCGGATGACGGAGTCTTTAATGCATTGGCAAAATTTGGCTTTATAAATACTTAATATATATAAGTAAAAGCTCTGTAATATACAGAGCTTTTACAAAAGGAGCATTATGAAACAGACAATTGTTGATTTAAGAAAAGTAATGCAAAGAGAGGGGATAGACGCATGGATATCCCCTTCTTCTGATGCACATCAAAGTGAATATCCTACAGAATATGACAAATGCAGGAGATTTTTAAGCGGTTTTACAGGAAGTGCGGGTACACTCCTTGTAATGAAGGAAGAAGCTTATCTTTGGACAGACGGAAGATACTTTTTACAGGCGGAAAGTGAGCTCAAAGACAGCGGAATAACTCTTATGAAAATGGGAGAGCCGGGAGTAGCTAATCTTGATGAACTTTTGGAAGAAAAGATGAAAAAAGATGAAGTACTCGGATTTAACGGTTCACTTCTAAGCTTCTCGGAAGGAAAGGTCATTGCAAACAAGGTTGTAAAAAACGGAGTTAAGCTTGCAATCGGCAAAGAAATCACCGATGAGGTTTGGACTGACAGACCGGAGAGGCCACATACAAAAGTGTTTATACTTGAAGAAAAGTATGCCGGAAAATCAGCGGCAAAAAAGATTAGTGAAGTAAGAGAAAGGATGAAGGGTAGAGATCTTTTGATAGTATCTTCATTATCCGATATTGCATGGCTAACTAATCTTAGAGCCTTTGATATAAAATGCAATCCGCTTTTCCTGTCTTATTTTATACTTGAGAGTGACAAGGCTACATTATTTATTCAGGAAGAGGCGCTAAGTGATGAGGTAAGAACATATCTGGTAGGTAACGGAATAGATATAAAGCCATATGACAGTTTTGATGAAACTGTGGCAGATATCGAAAATAAGCAGATAATGTTTGATGAGGCGGATGTCAGCTATAAGACATTTATTTCAATAAGCAAAAAAGAAAATGCAAATAAACTTTACAGTGTATTAAGCCCTGTGACATATCTGAAAAACATCAAAAATGATGTTGAAGTTTCAAATATGAAGAAATCTCATATCAGAGACGGTGTATATATGGCTAAGTATATGTATTGGATAAAGCAGCAGATGAAAAACGGTGCTAATCTCACAGAAAAGACCGCATCAGATTATCTTGACAATTTAAGAAGAGAGGATAATCTCTTCCTTGATTTAAGCTTTCCAACCATATCAGGATATGCAGAGAACGGTGCGATAGTTCATTATGAAGCGGAGTATGAGACTGCAAAAAAACTTGAAGCAAAGGGACTTTATCTGTTTGACTCGGGTGCTACATATAAGGACGGTACCACAGATGTAACCAGAACAATTTCTCTTGGAGAAAATACCTATGAAGAGAAGCTTCATTATACTTTGGTAACCATCGGTATGCTTAGACTTTTAAATACTACATTTAAGAGAGGTGCTATAGGTTTATGCCTTGATATAAAGGCAAGAGAAGCACTTTGGGAGCATGGACTTGATTATAATCACGGCACCGGACATGGTGTTGGCTTTGTAAATACTGTACATGAGGCACCAACATCTATAAGAAACAAGATAAACAAAGATTTATTTAGAAATCTTGAGTTTGAGCCGGGTATGATAATGAGTGATGAGCCGGGAGTATATATAAGCGGTAAGCATGGTATCAGAATGGAAATTTTGATGAATGTGGTGGAAAAGCAGGAAGGTTTCCTCGGATTTGAGAGTCTTACCATGGCACCTATTGACAGCGAGCCGCTCTTAGTGGAAGTGATGACAAAGAAGGATATTGAATTTTATAACAAATATCAGAGAGAAGTCTACGAGGCTATATCCTATGGACTTAATGAAGAAGAGAAAGCATGGCTGAAGGAATTAACAAAAGAAATATAAAAGCTTCTAAGGAGCTAAAATGCGCAGTCGCCAAAAAATGTGGCGGCTGCGATTATATAAACAGTTCATATAATAAGCATGTCAAGGAGAAACTTGACACAGCAAATTCATTGATAAAAAAATATGGCAAATTTGACGGGATTGTCTCCATGAGCAATCCCTATCATTATAGGAACAAAGTAAGTGCGGTTTTCGGCTTTGAAAACAAGAAAATCATTGCAGGAACTTATGAAAAAAACTCGCATAGAGTGGTGGATACAAAAAACTGTCTGATTGAAGATGAGAAGGCGGGAAGTATCATACAGACCATCAAAAAGATGTGTGTTTCATTTAAAATAAAGGCATATGACGAGGACAGCGGCTTCGGCTTCTTGCGCCATGTACTGATACGTGTAGGAAAGAAAAGCGGTCAGATCATGGTGGTTTTGGTGACCTCAAATGTAATATTCCCAAATAAGAATGCCTTTATAAAGGTACTTAGAGGAGAACATCCCGAGATAACCACAATAGTTCAAAATATAAACAATAAAAACACCAGTATGGTACTTGGTGACAGGGAAATAGTGATGTATGGCAAGGGCTATATCACAGATGAACTCTGTGGACTTACATTCAAAATCTCACCGAAGTCATTCTATCAGGTAAACAGAGAGCAAACCGAAAAGCTGTACTCTCAAGCGATAGAGTATGCCGGTTTGCAGGGCAATGAGATACTTCTTGATGCTTATTCGGGAATAGGAACTATCGGGCTTATAGCTTCAAAATCTGCAAAGGAAGTTATATCTGTTGAGCTTAACAAAGATGCCCACAAAGATGCAATCACCAATGCCAAGATAAATAATATAAAGAATGTGAAGTTTTATAATGCAGATGCAACACACTTTATAAACGATTTGGCAGCAGCAGGGGAGAAGATAGATGTGGTGATCTTAGATCCCCCAAGAACAGGCTCTACAGAGGAGTTTATAGCTGCGATAGGTAGGTTAAAGCCAAAGAAGGTTGTATATGTTTCATGTAACCCTGAGACACTGGCGAGGGATTTGGAAAGCTTTAAAAGGCAGAGGTATGGATTTGAGAAGGGGATGGTGTTTGATTGCTTTTGTCATACGAGGCATGCGGAAGGGGTGTGCTTGCTGACAAGAAATTGAGTAGAGGTATGTAAAAATGTGTAATTTTGTTTTAGAAAAACACTTTGACAGGATCAAGGCGGCTTACGAAGCATGTGTGTTCACCAATGGTATCCGACCGGAGCCTGAAGATAATATAAAGAAGTTTGAATCAAATTATGTTTTCATACCGTCAGAGTATCGTTGGCTACTTCTTAATCTGGGAGGCTGCTATTTGGCGGAACCGTGGATTTTTGACTTGAAGGAGCTTGAAGAAAACTATACATTCTTTGAAGAAGCATACGAGGAGTATATGAGCGAATGTGAACATGGGCAAGCATTTCCTATCGGAGGTTTAGGTGATGGAAGCATAGTATTCATAGACTTGGAAAGCGGTAAGGTACGTGGATATAATAATGACTATGCTGACTTTGAGGAAATTGCAGAGAGCTTTTCTGAGCTTATATTAGATTTGGTAGAACAGGTGGAAAGTTATTCTTGATATAAGAGCTGCTATAATTGATATAAATTTAACCTAAATTGTTCGTAGTAACACTATGAAAGTGTTCATTATTACTGTGTTTTTACCCAATATTACAATTTGCTTATTAAGTGAATGATAAAGAGCGTCCATTTGTGGTAAAATCAAGGTGACAAAACTCAATAAAATCATACAAGGGAGCCATATATGATAAAGTAAGAGACAATTAATTTCATAGTAAAAACACTCTAAAAGTGCTATAATATATTGGAATGTTTTTTGAAAAGGAGGTATTATGCAGCTTTTAGATATAAAGAGAATAGCTCATAACATTCTTGAAAACCAAAACATAGAAAGCAGTTTTATCGAATATAAAAAGTCGGCAAATTTTAAAGATAAAATTCTAAAAACTGCTTGTGCCTTTGCCAATAACTATATGAACAATGAGATAGGCTTGTTGTTTGTTGGAATTGAAGAAGTTTATAATAAAGAAACGGGAGAAAAGGCAATTCCTAAAAGACCGATAGAAGGTATAAAAGAATCTAAAATTGAAGGTATTGAAAATGAATTAAAATCTCTGCTTTCCAATATCCACCCTAAAATAAACTATCACATTATTACGGACAAAATTGATGATGAATATTATATTGTCATTGCAGTAGAGAGTGGTAGTAACGGACCGTTTCAAACGAGTGAAAGGGCGGAAAAGGATAAAGAAATTAGGCTAAAGGCAGGAAGATATATCAGAGTCGGCAGAGATTCAAGACTACCAAACCCAACCGAAGAATTTGAACTTTTGAAGAAATTTGCAAACTTTTCTTTTAGCTCCAATTTGAACGGTACAGCTACCATAGATGATTTAAGCTATGAATATATGAAAGAATATCTGCTTCAGACGGGAGCGAAGAAAGATATTAGAGAAATGTCTAAGCTGGATATGGCAAAGAGTATGGGACTTGTCAGTGAAAGTGAGTATGGTGGTTATAGAGCTAAAAATTTTGCTGTGCTGATGTTTGCGGAAACACCAAATAAATTTATTCCAAACGCCCATGTTGAAATCATAAGAGAAATTGACGGAACGGATAAAATGGAATCAAAAAGATTTGATGGGCCGGTTTGGATACAGGCAAAACAAGTCAGCAAGTATTTTGAAGATAATATTATGGCTTCATACACCATAAGGGAAGCTGATAAAATTGAGCATAAGATTATCTACAACTATCCGCTCACAGCATTTGAGGAACTTGCTACTAATGCTATTTTGCATAAAGAATATGATACGCCTGAATATGTAGGAATATATATTTACAAGGATAGAATTTCTTTTGTAAACCATAACAGACCACTTCCTCCTGTAACTATCGAAGCTCTTAATAGGGATAGAAGTTTTGATAGACGGCAGTATCTTAATAAAGAACTTAAAGATATGTTCTTTTCATTAAATTTGATAGAGTCTTACGGATCGGGCATAAGGCGAGCAAAAGATGCACTATTAGAAAATGGTTCTCCTGAACTTAAGTTTTATCCGGACAATGAAGAAGATAACTATACTAACGCAGTTATGGGTATAAATTCAGAGTTTTTAAAGGTGTTTAATGGTAGTACTACCCAAGAAACTACCCAAGAAACTACCCAAGAAATAAAAATTGAGAAATCCGTATCGAATAGAATTATTGAATTGATGATGATGGAGCCAAATATTACAGCAAAACAAATTGCGGAACATTTAAATGTTTCTTTTGACGGAGCTCGTTATCACATAAAAAAATTAAGAGCAGACGGTAAGATTAAAAGAGAAGGCTCTACCAAATCAGGTAAATGGGTTGTAATGAAATAGAATAAACAAGGTTATAGAATCAAAAGGTGATTAGAGTAAAATCTAACCGCCTTTTTTGTTTGGAGAAAAGAAGAAGGTAAAAATGCAAATAAATGATTTTCATAACATTTTGTAGCTTGTAAAACAAGATAGTTTGCGTAGTGAAGCAGAATATCTAAAGCTCTTAAAGTTTGTCGAAAACAATCAGAGATATGACTTTAGAAGTCAATTAATGTTTATTGTAAAATAAAAATGTAGAAAGTTGCAGACCTAAAATGTAGGTGATTACAACCACATTTTGCAGGTTATTGCAGTTTGTAATTGTATTATGGGAAAGGTAGTTACCGAGAAATATGGAACCACTTAGTCGAATATGAAAAAGATCCATTGCAGACATACAGACAATTATATATCCTTGAAGTGTTATGCTAAAAAATACTACAATAGGTAATTGCGAAACTCGCTGATTTCGTGCGTAATCCTTAGTGCATTGGATAAACTCTATGATGCTTATATGTACAATGACAGCCTTAATTTACTGCATGAGGAATTTGATTATATGATTGACTACACCGGCTATTTTTCTGCATATTTCCTTTCTGCATGTTTGAGTTCGATTAAGAAGAATATATTTATGAAAAAAGTATATTTTATGGTATAATACAATAAATAAAGTTTTCTTAAACAGAGGATAAGAATGAGGATTTTTAGTTATAAAAGATTGTTCAAAAAACTCATTGATTTAGATATGACAAATAATGAATTGATGGAAAAGGCAAAAGTGAGTAAAAGTACATTTTACAAAATGAAGAACGGGCAAAATGTAACTACGGATGTTTTGCTTAGAATTTGCAATGCTTTGGATTGTGATATTGAAGAAATAGTGGAATGTATAAAAATTTAATATGAGGAGATTATATTTTGAATAAAATTACAGGTATTACAAGACGAGATATTTTTGATTTATTCAAAAAAGGAATAACAGAAGATAATTGGTTAACAACAGAGACTATATATTATCCTTATTATGGTCGTTTTGAAATTGTAGATTTTTTAAAAAGACTGTATAACCTAGCAGATTGGGAAAGCCAAGATTCTAGAGTTGATAATGCAGAAAAAGAAATTACAATGCATATACATAATGGCGATTATCCAGATAACTGGATATTTGAAGACGAAAGATTTCAACTGTTTGATGGTGAAGATTATATTTTACTTAATTTTATTTGCGAAGTATTTCATCCGGAAGTAAGAGATGAAAATGGGATTTGGGAAAGATATTTAGAAAGAATAAATGCTTTACTCAAAGAAGATGGATATGAGATAGCTGCCACAAGCAAATTATCAGGAAGAGATGTGTTTAGCTGGAGAACATATATTAAGAAACCAAGTATGTATATTCCTTTTTCAGAAAGGAACAAGGCATTAATAACTGGCAAAAAAAACAGTATTAAGCTTCCTAATGCAGCGAGATATCAACTTTTTAAGGTAATGAATGAATATAGCGAAATATTCATGTTTACATCTGAAACCAATTTTAATTATTACAAATCAATAAATGACTTAGTTTTAGAGGATATTACTAAGTTTTATATTCCAAAACATTATGTGGGAAGTGAACTTGTAGAAATAAATGAATTTAGTGATTTTAAAGAAGGTACTTCACCATTCACTGTGTTTGATGTTATTGAAAGTTTTAATAGGCACACTACAAAATCTTCACAATTTGGAAATGAGATAAATGCCATTTTTAAATTAAATAATATCAATGTAGAGCTCAGAAATGGAGAAGTACATTCTACAAGCAATAAAGCAATCGGACTCGATGATTCAACAAATATTAATGAAGCTGGTATTGAAGAGTTAATAAGGATAGCCGAAGATTTATACAATAAAGGCGAGTACTCCTATGCTGTTGAAAAAATCTGGGATGCGTTTGAGAGAATTAAGACTTATTATTCTACTTTGGATAAGAAAAAATCAGCAGAAAAAATCATTAATGATATAAGTTACGGGAATGAACATATCAAAAAAATGTTTGATAATGAATTTAAATTATTGACGGATACAGGGAACTCGTATCGAATAAGGCATCATGAAATTAATAAAATAGATATCATCAAGGAATTGCATTATAAATATTTCTATAAGAGATGTTTGGCATTAATTTCTGTAATAGTAGAAAGTTTACAGTAAGGGGAATAAATTTTTTTTTGATATAGGTAAGAAAATAGGAATATCACGAGTCAGTAAAATAGAAACTGAAAAAACAATTCCTACATTAAAAATTGCAAACGATATAGCAAATGCTTTAGGAGTTTGTATGTATCAAGTTTTTGATTTGGATGGAAAAGAAAGTTATAGGTGTTCCGCTTGCAATAGTGGAAGACCATTATAAAGAAAGTAAGGAGGTGGAATTTATGAACTATAACAATCCTCAGAGGTATAAAAACTGAGAAAATTTTCAGAGTTATTAGGACATGAAATGTTTTTAAATTTGAATTATAAAAAGTATATTAGAGGAGGAGTAATATGAAGAAGTTGACTAAATTTTTTACAAGTGTTTTGATGGTTCTAGTTATGCTATTTAGTTTTAGCTTTTCAGCTTTTGCGATGGAGAATAAATCTGATAATAATGACCAATTAATGGTGGCGAGTGACGATAATTACAATCTTGTCCCGGAAAATTATGAGATGGTGACTTCCGGGTACTTGGAATTAAATTCAGATGGAAGCGTTAGGATTACTGATAAGTATGTAGATTATGTACAAAAAAAGATGGAAGAGAGAGGCGTTTATGCTAGCGTTTTAGCTGATGGTGACACTATAACAATTGTTGAAAATACTCCGGCAATGTTTATGAGAAGTTCAAATAGTGGTGTAACCAAAGTAAAGTGGCTTTCATTTAACCTTTTTGAGATATATTTAGATAATAATTTAAGTAATAAAGTAGTGGCAGGAACAGGTATTGGAGTTGCATTGTCTACTTGGATACCTGAACCGCTTGTTTCTAAAATTGTAGCAACAGCTTTAGGTGTATCTGCAGAGTTGATTGCTTTAAAAAATGAGGGGAGAGGTGTAATTATAAGGGGAATATACACATTAGTACCACAACCATTAGCGACTTTTTATTGGATAAAACCACAGTAAGGTTAGGGATATTATGTTGAGAATAATAGTAAGTGTATCATGGCTTATAACGGTAGTATTTATGTGGTTACCTAATGTGTACAAAAATCAGCTTATGAAAGATAATGAACGACAAATAATCAAAATACTAGCTATAATTTCTGCTGTTTTGTCAGTATGTAACGTTTTTCTTGGATGAATGAGAAAATATAAATAACAAAGAAAAGGCCATTTATCTATCAATATATTTTGGCCTTTTTGAATATAAATAATATCTGTATGGAAAGAACAGAGTGAAGGAATAATTAGTAAGAAAAAACAACAGTGAAAAGTAGAACGGATCATGATAAGGAAAACCCCTTTTATATTTGCAATATTTTGTCAAAAAATATCGGAAATAAATATCAATTTGGACTTGTCTTGTCAGTTGTATTCCCATTTCATTTTTGGAGAAACAAACTTTATTGTAGACAGCTTGCTCCTTAAATGGGATTTACTTCCTTCACGTTTCATCGGAAGTGAAGAATCAGGAGGGCGACAATGAATACCATTTTCATTGAATGTATATTTAATATTATCCATTGAGAGCTTAACTTTTAAAGAAATAAATACTTTTTGGAAATTTAAATCTTAAAAAAGTGATTTGTAAATCTCAATGGTATCAAAGGCTGCATCACCAAGGAATATATATGGTTTAATACCTGGATGCCTTGTTTTAAAATCCTTTAAGGTAGGAAGTAAAGCTTTGGAATCAGCAAGCGATTTGTCTTTATCCGGAGACTTTGCTTTCTTTTCAACTACAATGTCAGGATGGTAAGCAAGATAATCCTTATCATAGAAATAAATGGAACGAACAATTCCAAGTCCATTGGTAATAATACCGAACTTGTAAGCGTAGCAGAAATGTCTGTTAATGTACTGCTGTTTAACCTCATGGTTTGATGAAGCTGATGTGGGCATAGAAGCGTATGCTACCTTATAAGGGTCATAAGAACTATCAAAATTCATAGATTTTGCATAGGATTTAAGCTGCTTGATAATGCGATTGGCATATTTAGGATTATTTTCGGTTACATAAGCTTCAACACCAGAAGTGTCAAACAAAAGAATAGAAGCAAGGTTGCTATCAATAGCTTGACATATCGGTTCAGTTATATCAACAAGCTTATCAAAAACAGATTGTAAGTACAATAAAAAATCCTGCTTAAAACGAGTTATTTTAGAGGCATCAGGAACTTTGGTAAAGCTGCAGAATTCTCTAAGATGTCTGGAATAATGACGGAAGACCGGTAAAAGAGAATCAGTAGGAATAGAAAACAGGCGTTGAATGATTAAAGCTCAAAGCATAGCAGTCAAAGGATATTTTCGATTTCTACCTGTGGCTGCATAATAATGATTGTAAAAAGAAAACGGAATAATTTCATCAAGGTCAATGTGATTTTCGAGCAGGGTAAGAAAATGAGGTTTGTCAGATTCAAAAATATCTTTACAATCTTCAAAAATATCTGCCAAAGAGAGTTGTTTTTGTGATATTATAGTAATGTCTTCTTTAGGGATGTGATTTATGTTTGTTGCAACTCCATTATATCACAAGTCTAGAGGAGATTTTTATATTCAGTAACAAAAAAGTGTCGTATTTATAAGGCTTTTGGCGTTTCGCAAACGCCTAATAAAATTATAAAATAGACAGGAGGTTCTATTAATGAACGTGAATACTGAGAATTCGGTTTCCATCATGGAAGCAAACCGGAACTTTTCCTGTATAGCTCGTATGGTCGATGAGAAAGGTTCAGTAGTGATTCTTAAAAACAATTCTCCGCGATACCTTTTGATTGAGTATAATCAGGTACTGAGAGAACAGTTTGTATCAGATGAAGATATTCTTGCGCTGTCAAAGCGCCTCATTGAAAAGAACCGCGAGGCGTATGAGGTGCTTGCCAAATGATTACTCTCTCCAAAAAACAGGTTATTCTTTTTTACGCGCATTTATCCTGCTCCTTACTTTTCCAAAGACCTTCGAAGCAGAATAACGGACGTCGGAATTCTCTGCGACCTCATCTGCTTCATCAAGTTTATGCTCGATGTAGTTTATGATTGCAGAGTATTGTTTGATATTATTTTTGAGATCGGACACTGGGCGAATATTAATCATAATGCCACCTCCTTTTATATCGTTGTTTTATCATAATTTTATCATAAAAACAATGTAGAGCGGTCGAAATTGCTATAACTTATTCGGGAGGTATCATGAAAGTAATTATTATGCGACATTCAAAAGTAGAATATATATGGAAAAAATGGTATACCTCAGACGAATTTGATAATGCTTGTAAAGAATACGATAGGGCTTTTGTCGAACACACTGAGCAAAATTTCCCGCATTTTAATCATCAAAATATTTATATAAGTACATTATCAAGAAGTAGAGAGACTGCTATAAGTATATTCGGACAAACCCACCTTAGACAAACAGGATTGATAGATGAGGTACCTTTAAGGTCTGCTTTTGATTCAAAGATTAGATTGCCATTGTGGTTTTGTAATTTTGCAGGACGGCTTCAGTGGTTTTTTAATATTGAAAGACAGATTGAAGGCAGATTTAATACTAAAAAACGTGCAAAAAGTTTTGTAAATATACTTTGTAGGGATGGGGAAGATGCTATAGTCATAACACATGGATTTTTTATGCATACTCTATTGAATGCCTTTAAGGATGAGGGTTTTAGGTATGATAAGTCAAAGGTACATTATAAAGGCGGAAGTTATGTTGTGGTAGAGAAATAATTAATACAATAGTTTTATGAGAAAATGGAGGTGCTACTATGACAGATAAATCTATACTGTTATCTGTTGCTACAATGACTGGAGAGCAACTCGATACTCAACTGAATAAAGGATATGCTTCTATAAAAGCAGAAAGAGTGTATTCTGTAGATGAAGTCGATATCTTACTTGCAAAATAATTTGACCTATAATTTACACCAACAAAAAAGGAGACTACATGCCCCCAATAACTGTTTTGATTAAGCCTGCATCAGGTCTATGCAATATGTACTGTGAGTATTGTTTTTACTGTGATGAGGCAAGTAAGCGTTTGCAACATTCCTATGGATTTATGTCTGAAAAGACTTTGAAAAATACAATCAGAAAAACAATGCTTAGGGCGGAGGGCAGTATACATTATGCTTTCCAGGGAGGTGAGCCGACCTTATGTGGCATTGATTTTTTCAAAAAAGCATTGGCATACCAAAAACAGTACAATAAAAATAATATAGAAGTAACTAATGCCCTTCAGACAAACGGTTTTGCACTTACAGATGAATGGTGTTCTTTTTTTAAAGAAAACAATTTTTTAATAGGATTATCGGTAGACGGTACAAGAGAAATACACGATTCTTGTAGACATACAAAAACAGGAGACGATACTTTTGACAGAATAATAAATTCGGCGAAACTACTTGATAAGCATAAGGTGGATTATAATATTCTCACTGTAGTTACATCTAAGGTTGCAAAGAATATTTCAGATATCTACAGGTTTTATAATAAACAGGGATGGAAATACCAACAATACATAGCCTGTCTTGACCCGATAAATGAAGTGCGTGGGGCTGAGCCTTATTCCTTAACACCAAAAGTTTATGGAAAGTTTTTAATTGAATTATTTGATCTGTGGTATAAAGATTATAAAAATGGAAAAGATCCCTATAACAGGCAGTTTATAAATTATATAAATCTTGCCGGAGGGTATATGGCGGAATCCTGTGAGCAGAATGGAGTATGTGGAATTCAAACAGTAGTGGAAGCTGACGGAAGTGTCTATCCATGTGATTTCTATGCAATGGACGAATATCGCCTTGGGAATTTTAATGAAAACAACTTAAGTGAGATAGACGAAAAAAGATCTGAAATATGCTTTATAGAAAAGTCATTTAAGCTGGATAGCGGATGCATGGAATGCAAATATTACAGAGTATGTAGAGGAGGATGTCAGCGCAATAGAGATTTAAATCCTGATACAGGACTATACAGTAATTATTTTTGTGAAGCATATAAGATATTTTTTGATGCCTGCTATGACAAAATTATTGATATAGTGGAAAGTTTAAGATAAAAATGATTGAAAATGGCTGTCGTTTTATTGATTGAAAAATCGTGAAGCGACAGCTTTTTTGCTCAAATTCATTTTATACAACTTAAATAAAAATATTGACATAAAAGCAATTTAGGTATATACTTACCACATAAGTAAACGGTTACGCAAACGATAATTCGACTTAATATCCGGCTTTGATTTTAAAAGATTGGAGATAGATTATTTATGAAAAAAGCTTTAGGCAAGGTAACCATAAAGGATATATCAAATGAACTTGGTATATCGGCTGTTTCGGTTCACAGAGCACTTAGAGGAAAAGAAGGGATAAGTAGTGAACTTCGCTCTAAGATTTTGGAAACGGCAAAAGAAATGGGGTATGTGGAAAATTATGCCGCCGCCTCCATTAAGAGAAAAACCAGTAAAGTTGCGGTAGTACTGCCAAAGGACAAATGGGAGAAAAAAATTTACTTTGATTACTTATGGCTCGGTATTAATAAAGGTGCGCAGGAGCTTAAAGGGCTAAATATAGAAATAAGTCCTTTTGTATGCGATAACGAAGAAGAGCAACTTGCGCAGTTAAAAGAGATTGCCGATAAGGGGCCCGGTGAATATGGCGGTGTTATAACAATTTCTTTTACAAGAGCATCAGAGGTGCTTATGCAGTTTCAGAGAATGTTGGCAAAGGATATGAGGGTGCTGGTTATAGATGATCACATCGAAATTCCTGAAGGCCTCATAAGCATTCCACCTAGGGAAATACAGGTGGGTAAAGTGGCGGCTGAGCTTGCAGCACTTATTACTCAAGGTAAAGGAAGAATACTTGTTTCTTGTGGGCGCAAAGATTCAAAGATACATGAGGGGCGTTTGGAAAGCTTTTGTAATTATATAAAAGAAAACAAACCGGAGTTGATAATAGAACTTGTGACAGGATATACAAGGAATATGGATCATAGAGGAGAACTCTATAAAAATGCATGTGAGGCACTTGGTAAGTATAGTGATATATGTCTTATATATGCTCTTACCTCTCATGATAACAGGGCGTTTGTTGAAGCTCTTGAAAAACATGGTAATAATAAAAAAGTTGCCATAATAGGAACAGATTTAAATGAAGAAACCTTGGAATTTTTAAAAAAGAAGAGAATGTCGGCGGTTATAGACCAAAATCCTTATGATAAAGGATATATGGCTTTTAAGATCATGGTGGACTGCTTAATAAAAAACATATCTGTACCTGATGTTATACCATGCAGAATTGATATCGCTCTTGAAAATAATGCGGATCTCTATGCGGATTAATTGTTTTAGAACTATATTTGCTGTTTTCCGAAGCGGAATGCAGTTTAATAAAATATGTAAAATTTATATGTGAATATTCATATTCAAGGAGGATTATATGAAGAGAAAGTTTTTACAAAAAGTTGGAGTTGCAGTAATTTCCGGTGCAATGATTATGTCGGTACTGGCAGGTTGTGGTAACAATACAGCCAAGGAAAGTACTACAGCCGCTCAAGCATCAAGCGAGGGTACAAGCGGGGAATCAAAGGATGATACGGCTAAAGGTCCTGATTACAGTGGAGTAAAGCTGGTATACTGGTCAAACTGGGAAGCTACAGAGCCACAGGGAATTGTTATTGCCGAGGCCATAAAAGCTTATGAAAAAGAAACCGGTGTAGAAATTGAAGTAGAGTTTAAGGGACGTAAAGGAATTAAAGAAGGTTTGATTCCGGCACTTGATGCAAAACAGCAGGTTGACTTCTTTGACGGACAGGGAAACAAGAGCAATTACGGTGATCGTATTATAAGTCTTGAGGATTTGGTTAAAGAAAGTGATTATGAGTCTCGTTCCAACCCTACAATGATGAATCTTTTCAGAAGCTATAATGAAGGTGTACTTAAGGAGATTCCATATCAGTTTAAGGCAAATGCTTATCTTTACAATAAAAAGCTTTTCAAAGAAGCAGGTATTGATAAGGTACCTGCAAACTGGGATGAATTCCTTGCTACATGTCAAAAGCTTAAAGATGCCGGAATAACACCGATTACTACTGATGATGCATATGTACCACAGGCTTTTGGTATGCATCTTGGAAGACTTGTAGGAAGTCAAGGCTTAAAGGAAACTATTAACAATAATGAATGGGACAGACCTGAAGTTTTACAAACAGCTAATGATTTGGCAGAGCTTGCATCAAAGGGATATTTCTCAGAGCTTGTGGCTTCAAATGTATTCCCTACAGGACAGAATACAGAATTTGCTACAGGTAAGGTTGCAATGTATGCTGTAGGAACATATGTTGTTAACGAAGTTAAAAATATTACAGGACCTGATTTTGAATGGGGATTTTTCGGATATCCTGAAGTTAATAACGGAATTAACGGCACAGAAGCTATGATGATTGGTGGACAGAGCTTTGCTATTACTTCAGTATGTAAGAATAAAGAAGCTGCATTCGGATTTATTGAGAAGATGACAAGAGGTGAATATGACGAGAAGCTTGCCAAGGAGAGTATAAGTCTTCCTGCAGATTCACAGAATCCTTCATGGCCTGAGCAGTTGGCTGATGTAAAGCCATACTTTGATAACTGCACAGAGATCATGGGTGGTGCGGAAAGCAATCCGGAGATCACACCGGCATTAAAGGAGAATTTAATTAAACTTTACTCAGGTAAGATTACAGGTGCTGAATTTGTTGAAAATATGAAAAAGGCAGCAGGAAAATAAAGTCTAAATGAACAAAAGAGGGCAGGCGGGTAACGAGGTCGTTATTTGACCTGCCTTTTTTAACCGGTGAAATTGCTGCCTTTAAGATACTAATCTAAAAGTCAGGCTCTTGCCTGTTTCAGAAGGGAAAATATTTATGAAACGCAATAAAAGTATGATTTGGGCATTTACTATTCCCGGAACAATATTGTTTCTTGGAGTATTTATTTACCCTATAATAAGAACCGTAATTATGAGCTTTTTTAAGATAGTGGAAATTACGGATCCGATAAACAAATGGGAATTTAGAGGCCTTGGAAATTACGTAGATCTGTTTAATGCCCCGTTGTTTATACAGTCGCTTATTAATATAGCAAAGATATGGACAATCGGAGGCATAGTTACACTTTCAATCTCTTTACTTATAGCTATCATTTTGACAAGCGGAATAAGAGGAAAGGGATTTTTTCAGGCGGCAATATATTTGCCGAATGTAATCAGTGCGGTAGCTATGGCTACAATGTGGATTCAATATGCCTTTAATTCCTCCTATGGATTTTTTACAACTTTCTTTAGAATGATCGGTTTGGAGAGTTTGGCAAAAATACAGTGGCTTGATGCGGAGCACAAATTCTATGCACTTTTATTTTCTTACTGCTTCGGAATGATAGGACATCATATGCTTATATGGATCAGCGGCATTGAAAGAATAAGTAAGGAATACTATGAAGCATCAGGAATAGACGGTGCAAATAAGGTCCAACAGTTTTTTCATATAACACTGCCTCTTTTAAGAGGAATTTTAAGAACAAATATTATTATGTGGTCAATAAGTATTGCAGGATTCTTTATATGGTCACAGCTTTTCTCACCTTTAACTGCAGATACCTCAACAGTAGTTCCTATGGTATATATGTATACCAAAGTATTCGGAGCTGAAACTGCCGATATGATTTCTCGTGATGCGGGTGCAGGTGCGGCAATAGGTATAATTCTTTGCGCTTTGGTAATAATTATATTTAGAGTTGCCAATAGGGTTCTTAAAGATGATGATTTGGAATTTTAAGAAAGGTTAGATTATGAAAATGCTGAAAAACAAAGAAAAATCCGCACCTTTTAATTTATCAAAAGAGATTAAACTGTTACCGGGATATATAATACTGATACTTTGGGTTGCTTTTACTGCGGTGCTTTTAGGCTGGGTAGTGGCTGCAAGTTTGTCTACTACCGCAGATATATTTTCAGGGGATATTTTAGGATTTAAAACAGGACTTCATTTTGAGAATTATGCTAAAGCATGGGTATCATCAAATGTTTCCGTGTTTTTTGTAAACTCACTTATTTATGCGGTTTTATCCTGTGTATTTATTATTCTGGTATGTGCCCCATATGCTTATGTTTTACAAAGATTTGAATTCAAGGGAAGAAAATTTCTTACCTCCGCACTGGCAGGAACTATGGGTGTTCCTCTTATAATGGTAATAATACCTTTGTATACATTGGTGGCGGGAGCCGGATTACTTGGTAATGCTTTTTCAAACAGAATTGTACTTATAGTTTTGTTTGTAGCTATAAAAGTACCTTATACAACTACCTTCCTTATGGCATACTTTGCCAATATTTCAAGTGCCTATGAAGAGGCGGCGGCTATAGACGGATGTCATCCGATAAAGGCTTTTTGGATGATTGTATTTCCACTGGCTCAAGGCGGAGTTGTAACGGTAACAATTTTTAATTTCATAGCAATATGGAATGAATATTTCCTTTCACTTTTATTTGTAAATTCAGAGAAACTAAGACCTGTAGCGCTTGGGTTATTCTCAATGATAAACGGAATGAAATACAGTGGTGACTGGTCAGGTCTATTTGCTTCTGTAATAATTGTATTTATTCCGACATTTATACTTTATATTGGACTTTCAAAGAAGATAATCGGTGGAATAACCGGAGGTGTAAAGGGATAGGAAGGAAGCACAATATGAATTTATTGTTTGTTTTTGCAGATCAATGGAGAGCCGGAGCTATAGGATATGCAAAGGAAGATCCGGTTAAAACCCCGAATATGGATAAGTTTTGCAAAGAATCAACCTATTGCGATCATACTTTCAGTACTTTTCCGGTTTGCTCTCCTCACAGAGCCAGTCTTATGACCGGAAAATACCCACTGTCATCCGGATTTTTTACAAACTGTAAGAAGGGATTATCTTTAAGATTAAAAGATGAAGAGATTTGTGTAGGTCAGGTGCTGAAAGAAAACGGTTATGAAACCGCATATATAGGCAAATGGCATTTAGATGAACCTGAACAAAATCACAATGAGTTTCCAAAATCAGGTGCAAGAGATTGGGATGCATATACTCCGCCGGGAGTAAGAAGGCATGGGTTTGACTATTGGTATTCATATGGTACTTACGATATGCATTTATCACCACATTATTGGCATGACAGTGATGAGATGATTAAAGTAAACAAATGGTCACCTGAGCATGAAACTGATAAGGCAATAGAATATCTGTCTAAAATACGGGACAAATCAAAGCCTTTTGGCATGTATATATCTTGGAATCCGCCACATAGCGTATACAGTGAAGTGCCGGATGAATATTTAAAACTGTATGATAATGTGGAGTTAAAGGAAAATGTTATCTTTGAAAATATTCATCATCATACCGGGGAAAATGCCGCAATGAGTGAGGAAGAACTAAGGCTTACCACAAAGCAGTATTATGCGGCTATAAGCGGTCTTGACAAGCAGTTTGGAAGGTTGATTGACTATCTGAAAGAAAATAATCTGTACGAAGATACTCTTGTTATCTTGTCGGCGGATCATGGAGATATGATGGGCTCGCATGGGCTGATGGGCAAGCATGTCTGGTATGAGGAGTCAATAAAAATTCCTTTTGTAGTACATTTACCGGGAAACAAGAATAAAAGATGTTCTACCTGTATGGGAAGTCAGGATATGATGCCTACAGTTTTAGGACTTTTGGGTTGCGATATACCGGAAACAGTTGAAGGAGATGACTGCTCCAAATTTATTAAAGGTGATGAGAATGAGGATAGAGTAAGCTTTATTATGGCATGCCCGGGCAGAGCCGATTTTGTGGAAAAATTTAAAAAAGCGGGTAAGAATCCTGCCGATTATGGGTGGCGTGGGGTTAGAACAAGAAAATATACCTATGTTATGGAGCTGGGTTACGATGTTATATGTAATCCTAAAAGATATCTTTATGATATACAAAATGATCCGCAGCAAAAAAATACGCTTGATTTAGATAATGAAGAGAATAAACAGCTTGCTAAAACGATGGAAGAAGAAGTTATTAAATGGATGAAGCATCAAAATGACGGTTTTTATAAGAACTGGAACAGTAAACTATGAATAATTTAGATTTGTTGTGGGATGATTTTAAAGAACGTTTTTCATTCAAAAAAGACGAATATATAAAAATTGCGGACTTTTGTAATAAAAACTGCAAAGAGATGAGGGATATTATTCTTCAAACCGCAGATGAGCTGACAGAGAATACATTTCTTTTCAGATTACCCTGGGATATGGAAGCCACAAATGAACCGGTAAATTTTGCTGAGAAAATAAAGTGGAATTACTCCTTTAATGAAGACGAAGAATTTATTTTTCAATTAAACAGACACAGGTACTTTATATGTTTGGGACAGGCATTTTGGATTAAACAAGATGATATATATGTAAAGACTTTTCTAAATCAGTTACTTGATTGGATAAATGAAAATATAGATATTAAAAATGCCGACTCAAAAGTTTGGAGAACACTTGAGACAGGTCTTCGTGCAGACTACTGGGTAAGGGCAATGTCTTTTTTCACATCTCATCCTCTTGTTACGGATGAAATAAAAGAAAAGTTTTTCCTGGCATTATCCGTACATGCAAATCATTTGGCAACAAATCCTAAAGAGGGCTTTTCCATAAAAAGTAACTGGGGTGTTATGGAGTATGCAGGTTTATATGTAATTTCACAGGTGCTAAAAAATGATGAATATAGAAAAAAAGCAATTTATTTTCTAAAAATGGCACTTCATACACAGATACATGATGACGGAATGCAATGGGAAGCATCTACAATGTATCACAATGAAGTATTGGATGCATATTTTGAAGTTTTAAGAGTGGCAAAGCTTTATAATGATAAAGTTTTTTCGGAAGATGAAAAAAATATTATAAAAAATATGGCATTTGCTACTTTATATCATACTTATCCAAATCATCATCAAATCTTGACAGGAGATTCTGACGATACCGATGTAAGAGATCTGTTAAGCAGGGCGGCATTATTATTTAAAGACAGTTCGCTTAAATTTGCAGGCTATAAGGAGCTTGACTTTGAAAGTGCATGGCTTTTTGGAACTGAGGGAATAGTATTCTATGAAAAATTAGAAAGTAAAAGACTCTCCGGAGGCCTTGTAGCATGCCATGAAAGCGGTGAAGCGATATGGAGAGACTCCTATAATGAGAGTTCAGACTTTATTTATTTTAGAAACACAAGCCTTGGAGGAGGACATGGACATCAGGACAAACTTCATATGGAACTTTGGTTTGAAGGTGAGGAAATACTTAGGGACAGTGGACGTTTTACATATAAAGATGTAGAGGAAAGATACAGACTTAAAGGTAGTCAGGCCCACAATGTGCCAATTATAAATAACAGTGAATATGCGGAATGCAAGGACTCATGGATTTATAAAAGTTTACCTCCTTCCATGGGAAATACTTTTGTTTTTAAGAAAAACCGGCTGTTATTTGAAGGTTTTCACTGTGGGTATATAGATTTGAATGTAATTCTTAGAAGGCGTGTTGTAGCACCGACATCCGATATCATTATTATAAGTGATGAAATTATAGGAAATAAGGAAAATAACTTATCGCAGCATTTTGCCTTCGGAAAGAATATAAGTCTAAAAAAGGAAAATAATGTGATAACAGGGCAAGGGGAAAGATGTGAGTTTAGTGTAATGTGCTTTGATGAAAAAGGTGAATTATTACCTGAAATTACAAATTCTTTGCTTTCAAGACATTATAATCAAATAGAAGAAACGTTTGCTCTTAAAGTAAATACAACAGGTTCATACTTTTTAACTACAGTGATTGTAAAAAATAGAGAAAATAAAAAGATAGAGATCGTAAAAGAAGATGTATACAATTTTGCTTATGATGTTATGCTTTCAAAGGATACAGCCCAAGGATATGTAATTACAAGAAACAAGGAGAAATACAGTGTGGTTCTCATTAAAAATGATGTTGGAAATCATAGTGACTTAAACGGTATAAGAGGAGTATATGGACTCGGACAAACTATGGTTGCCGAATTACATAAAAATCCCGAATATATGACAGTACTTAAATGGTAGTATTAAAAGGAGATTAGTTAAGTGGATAAATGGATTGATATTAATTTATTGGAAAAATACCCGGAAGCCACAGACAGTATGATTAGTGAGGCTCTTGATATGTGCATGGAACAGGTAAAGAATAATTTACCTGCATTTGAAGAGCATTTTCCGGCTGCAAACAGTGAGGGGAATTTTTATACACCGGGTATTAATACCGACTGGACAAGCGGTTTTTGGACAGGAGAAGTGTGGCTTTCCTATGAAAATGCAAAGAATGAGAAGGACAAAGAATTATTTGAAACGGCGGGAAAAAAACAGGTGGATTCTTTTTTAGAGAGAATAAATATAAGACATTATATAGATCACCATGATATGGGATTTCTTTATATACCTTCCTGTGTGGCAGCTTACAGCCTGATTTCTTATGAAAATGCAAAGGAGGCGGCAATAAAGGCGGCAGATCAGCTTTGCAGCAGATATCGTCCTGAAGGTAAGTATATACAGGCGTGGGGAGAAATGTGGGCAAGAGATAATGCCAGACTTATCATAGACTGTATGTTGAATGTGCCGCTACTCTACCGGGCAAGTGAATTGACAAAGGATGAGCATTATGCCGAGATTGCCAAAAACCATATAATTACTACAATGAAGTATATAATAAGAGATGATGATTCTACCTGGCATACGATATTCTTTGATCCGGATACCGGAGAATTTTCTCACGGCGCAACCTGCCAAGGATATAAGGATGCCAGCGCATGGGCCAGAGGACAGGCATGGGGAATTTATGGAACTGCCATTGCCTATAAGAATACAGGAGATAAGGAATATATAAAATATTTTGAGAGAGTATCAAAGTATTTCCTAAAGCATCTGCCTAAAGATCTTTGTCCATATTGGGATCTAAGTTTCGGTGACGGAGATGAAAATGAACAGCCAAGAGACTCATCATCAGCTGCAATAGCTGTATGCGGATTTTTGGAAATGAGTAAATATCTGGATGAAGAAAGCAGAGCCTACTATACTTCTGTTGCAAAGAAAATCATGTATTCTCTTATAAATAATTATCAGGTTAAAGATAAGAGTATATCAAACGGTCAGCTTTTACATGGAACATATGCAAAGAAAACACCTTATAATACCTGTAAAAACAGCGGAGTAGACGAGTGTGTGATTTGGGGAGATTATTTCTTTATGGAGGCTCTTACAAGACTTTCAAGACCTGATTGGAAAATGTATTGGTAAAAACAGTGACTTTTGTACTTTAATAGGAGTAGATATGATTAAACTTAAAATAGTAGGTAAGGGAGAGATAGAAAGAGCCTGCGGCTTTGAGGGAGATAATAAGGCTGAACTTGTATATTGCAGTGAATATATGGATGGAGACAGAATAGTACTTGATACGGATAAAGCCGGAAGATACTGTGTAGTACGTTTTGAGGACAGTATGAGAGAGGCATTTATCTATATTCCCGGTAGAAGTATTGAATTTTTCATTCCTCCTGCAAATAACAGACCGAATTATTCACCGAAGAGCTTTACAGGAGCGACTCACTATATTGAAGCAAGATATGCTACCGATGAGGAGATAAGTAAAGTAAAAAACCTTGCATTAAATGTTTATGACCAGCATGAGAATAATACATTTTATCCTCATGCCTCAGCCAATGTGGAAACCAGAGGTGAGGCGGTATTTGCGGCAAGAAATGCTGTAGACGGAATGTATGCAAACTCATCTCATGGTAAATATCCTTATCAGAGTTGGGGTATTAACAGAGATCCAAAAGCAGCTCTTACCTTAGATTTTGGAAGAGAAGTACTTGTAAATGAAATAAGGCTTACTCTTAGAGCGGATTATCCGCATGATAATTATTGGGTAAGTGCAGATATTAATTTTGATGACGGCAGCAGTGAAACTCTAAAACTTGAGAAATCCGAAAAGCCGCAGTGTTTTTTGATAAAGGAAAGAAAAATAAAAAGCCTTGTGCTTGAGAATCTTATAAAGGCGGAGGGAGAATCTCCGTTCCCGGCACTTACACAAATTGAAGTCCGGGGAGTTGAGGCTTAGATTGAAGAAATTTAATATTGGTTTTAAATGTAAGAGTGGGTTGATTTTAATCCACTCTTATTTGTAAATAATAACAATAAGTTGTATTATGGTATTATATAAAATAAAAGTTTAATTATATAATCAAAGAGGAAAATATAAATATGGAATTATTGGATTATTTAAAATGGAGAAATGATATAAGCTTATCGATATCACCTTTTAATGATATAGATAATGTAATACTGTCATATATATCTTATATGGATTTTGATGAGTTGTTTTCTGATACTGAAGGAATATACAGTATTGAAGAAGTACTGAAGACATTTTGTGAGAAATATTCTTTGGATGAAATAAAAGATAAAGGACAATTTACAGAGCGGTCGCCTCTTTTACTTGAACAGATGGTAGCGGGGGAGCGATTTAGGGAGACAAGGATTGGATATTATAGAGAAATTTTTGATAAAGAAAAAATAAAACAATTTTCTGCAGTAACATTTTTTCTTCCTGATAAAACTAATTATATAGCTTTTCGTGGCACTGACAGCACTATAACAGGCTGGAAAGAAGATTTTATGATGAGTTGTATGTCGGAAACGGAGGGAACAAAGGAAGCGCTTGATTATTTAAATGATGTATCAAAGCTGATTAAAGGTGATTTTATGCTTGGCGGACATTCAAAAGGTGGAAATTTTGCAATGTATGCAGCAGCTTTTTGTAATGATGAAATAAAGAAGCGTATTACTAAAATATATAATAATGACGGCCCGGGATTTAGGGAGGAGATTATTAATACAGAAGAATATAAACAGATTGTTAATAAAATATACAGTATAGTACCTCAGACATCAATAATAGGTCAATTACTTTCAAATGAGGGTGAGCAAAAGGTAGTAAAGAGCAGTGCAAAAGGTATTTTTCAGCATGATGCTATGACCTGGGAAGTAATGAGAGATGAATTTGTTGAGTCTAAACTGGATGATATGAGCAATTTTATAAATGTTTCATTGGGAACATGGCTTGAAAAAACTGATGATGAAACGAGGGAGTCTTTGGTCTCTACAGTGTTTGCTCTGATTGAAGAGACAGAAGCAAAAACATTTAAAGAATTTGGAGGGAACTTATTAAAAAATGTCGGGATAATTATAAAGAGCCTGGCTAAACTTCCAAAGGAAAAGAGAGATGAATTGATAAGTGCATTTAGCGGTGTATTGCAGGCAGGTGGGGAAGCGGTTATTGATAATATATCCATAAGTAAAAACAAAGGATAAAACAAGTATTATAATTTTAAGTTCTCTTACTTATATTAAAATATTAAATATTGTACATAGATAGAAACATTATATTTGATATTATTCCGATAATAAAGTATACTCATTTTCGTATAGAGTAAGGGATGCATACCTGCATAAAATCATTGCGAAATATATGTATAAAAAGGAGAAATACTATGTCAAAATACAATATAAATACAATCTGTGTACAGGGCGGTTATGAGCCTAAAAACGGTGAGCCCAGAGTGCTTCCGATAGTGCAATCTACAACCTTTAAATATGAGTCTTCACAGCAGATGGGAGATTTGTTTGACTTAAAGGAAAGCGGATATTTTTATTCAAGACTTGAAAACCCTACAAATGATGCCGTAGCAAGAAAGATTTGTCAACTTGAGGGTGGTGTAGCGGCTATACTTACATCATCAGGACAAGCGGCAAACTTTTATGCGATACTTAATATAGCAGGTGCAGGGGATCATGTCATTGCTTCTTCAGCTATCTATGGAGGAACATATAATCTTATAGCCAACACAATGAAAAATATGGGTATTGAGTCTACATTCGTGGATCCTGATATTTCAGCGGAGGAACTTGCTACTAAATTTAAACCGAATACAAAGCTTGTATTTGGCGAGACCATAGCAAATCCGGCACTTAGAATTTTGGATATTGAAAAGTTTGCAAAAGCTGCACATGAGCATGGTGTACCGCTTATAGTTGATAATACATTCCCTACACCGATTTTTTGCAGACCTTTTGAATGGGGAGTTGATATCGTAACACATTCAACATCAAAATATATGAACGGTACTGCCAATGCACTTGGCGGTGTTGTGGTAGACTCAGGAAACTTTGATTGGACTAAGTATAAAGATAAATATAAAGGGCTTACAACTCCTGATGAAACTTATCACGGAATAGTGTATACAGAAAGTTTCGGCAAGGGGGCATACATTACAAAGATGACAACAAATCTTATGCGTGACCTCGGAGCGATTCCTTCACCTCAAAATTCATTCTATCTTGGAGTTGGACTTGAAACATTGCATTTAAGAATGCCGAGACATTTTGAGAATGCACTTGCTATTGCAAAGCATCTTGAAAAACATCCTAAGATATCATGGGTATCATTCTCAGGACTTGAGAATGACAGTCAGCATGAGTTGGCTAAAAAATATCTTCCAAACGGCTCATGTGGTGTTATATCATTCGGAATCGCAGGAGGCAGAGAAGCGGCAGTTAAGTTTATGGACTCTTTGGAGCTTATTGCAATCGTTACTCATGTGGCGGATGCAAGAACCTGTGTACTTCATCCTGCATCTACAACACATAGACAGATGAATGATGATGAACTGAAAGCGGCAGGAGTATCACCTGATCTTATCAGAATGTCTGTCGGAATAGAAGATGTCCGTGACTTAATAGCAGATATAGAGCAGGCATTGGAAAAGTAAATTCAAGGGAGTAATCTTCCAAATAATGTATAAAAATTTTAGAATAATACTTCATATATGAATACTAGGAAAAGTGTTTATTTAAATTTCCGGTATAAATAAAGGTATTATATTGACATGGTTGATTGCTTATGCTAACATAGTAACATCAACAGTAAGTCCTCTTTAAGTGCCGTTTTCTAGGTAAGCGTCATGTGTTGGCGTCACTATTAGGCTATTGATTATTTTTAAGACTTAAGATCAGCTAAAGAGGCTGGTCTTTTTATTTTATAAATAGTGTAGCAATTGTAAAATTTGTGAATGTTTTTAAAGAAAGGAAACTATGAATACAAAAGAAAAACTAAAAAAGTATCAGGACTGGTTATTTAAGTGTTCTGCATACCAAATGGCATTAAATATTATCGGAATTGATAAGCAGACAGTTGCACCAAGTGCAGGAGCTGCTTATAGAGATGAGAGATCTGCCTATTTGGCAGGAGAACTTTTCAGCTTGGAAACAGATAAAGAAATAGTTGAGCTGTTGAAAGATTTAAAAGATGATCCTGAGGTAAATGATGAAGATAGACGTGCTATAGAGCTCTATTATAAGAAAGCACTTGATACCGTTTGCATACCTAAGGAAGAATTTGTGGCATTTAAAAAGCTTTGCGATGAGTCATTTGATGCATGGATACTTGCAAAATCTAAGGCTGACTATTCTATATTTGAGCCATACTTGAAGAAAGTAATAGAGAGCCAAAAAAAGTTATACGGTTATAGAAGCAGTGATAAGAGTATTTATAATCAGATGCTTGATGATTATGAGCCGGGCATGGACGAAGAAAAATATGATGCGTTCTTTAATGCTTTAAAAGAGAGATTGGTTCCGCTTATCGGAAAGGTAACAAGGGCAAAGCAGATCAATGAGGATTTCCTACATCAAAGCTTTCCTATTGAAGAACAGAAAAAGTTTATGGATGATTTATTGAAGTATGTACATTTTGATTCTTCATGGGGTTATCAAAATGAGTCTGAGCACCCATTTACCTCTTGGACTTGTGAGAATGATTGTCGTACAACTACAAAATATATAGAAAATAATGTAGCTTCAGCCATCCTTTCAACAGTACATGAAGTTGGACATGCATACTACGAGCACAATATAGATCCGAAGTATGACGGAATGATTTTATCAGAGGGTGTTTCTTCGGGAATGCATGAGTCACAGTCACGTCTATGTGAGAACTACCTTGGACGTACTATGGCTTTTTGGAAATACAATTATCCTAAGTTACAGTCATATTTCCCTAAGCAACTTGGTAATATAAGCCTTGAAGATTTTTATAAAGCAATCAATGTATCAAAGCCTTCATTTGTTCGTACGGAAGCTGATGAGCTTACCTATCCTTTGCATGTTTTGATTCGCTATGAGATAGAAAAGGGATTATTCAACGGTACTATTTCTACAGAAGGCCTTGATAAAACATGGAATGCAAAGTATAAGGAATATCTTGGTGTAGATGTACCAAATGATAAGCTTGGTATCTTACAGGATGTGCATTGGTCAGACGGAAGCTTTGGTTATTTCCCGACCTATGCACTTGGAACAGCATTTGCGGCACAGTATGTACATGCAATGAAAAAGGATTTGGATGTAGATAATTTACTTGAAAATAACAAGTTTGATATAGTAATGAACTGGTTAAAGGAAAATATTCATACCTACGGTTTCCGTTATGAGGCGCCTGAGCTTATGAAGATGGTAACAGGAGAAGCATTTAATGTAAATTATTTCCTTGATTATATAGAAGACAAATATACAAAATTATATCAGCTTTAATTTTTGCGGGGTGTGAGAACATGAAGAGATTTCTAAGCATCTTGGTTATGGGAATCGTATACGCAAGCATACTCTTAGTTTGTGAGATAGGACTTGGGCTCAACGGCAGACAAATTTTTGTAATTTATATAGTGTCGGCTGTAATCATTTTTGTGGGAGCTATATTGTTTAATCTAATCTACAATGTAGTACATATAAAGAAAATAAATAAGCTCGTGTCGCTGTTTGATGAAGGTAAGTTTGATGAGTGCATTGATAAATTGAATGCTATGGAGAAGACTACAAAATCAAAACATATCAAAAATATGGCAAAGCTGAACATGGCTTGTGCATTTATGAAAAAGAAGGATTATGTTGAGGCAAAATATATATTTGAGTGTTTTGGAAGTTCGCTTGAAAAGATGCCTGAAGTGGAGATGACAAGAAGGTTGAATTTGTGTCTTTGCTATTTTCATCTTAAAAAATATGAGAAAGCACAGGAATTGTATACAGACAGCAAGCCTTTTTTTGACAAGTACAGAGAGACGGATGATTACTATGAGTATTTTATACTACTTGATGTGTTCATGTATGTAGTTTTTAATAAAGACGCCACAGAGGCAAGGAAACGTTTACATGAAGCAAGGCTTTTGTGTAAAGATGAGGAGTTTGAAGAGGATTTTGAGTGTCTGGAGTCGATTATAAATTTTCCCAATTCTGTTTGATGCTATAGCTGATATAACTATGTCAAGTGTTTTAGTGGGTTGAGTTTTTCAACCCACTTTTTATATTTTTATACCTTTTTTACCTGTCTGTTATCAATCTTATATATAGTAAGTAAATCAAAGAGTAGATTGCTGTCTTTAGGGTAGGATAAATATCTTGCATCCCAAGCAGGAGCGAACTTTTCCTTATATTTTCTAAGACCGCCGAAGGAATAGAAACGATTTGTGAAGCTGTAAACTAAAAATGTAAGTTTCTCATTTAAAAAGCTGTGGTCATACTGACCGACATTTGAAAGTGGAGCCATTCCAAGGTCAAAGTATCTGACATTATTTTCCTTCATATAAAGAAAAATCCGGACAAAAAGATAGTCCATAATACCGTTTCTTTCCGTTTTAGGATCGTAGCGCATAAGGTCTATACTTGACTCATTATCATTATTACATACCAAAAAGTTTGCAAATGCCTGAATATTTCCGGAATCATCAAGTACACAGGCAATGGGGGCAAGTGAAAGATAATCTCTGTCAAAATACCCTAAAGAAAAGCCCTTTTCCTGTCTTCCCAAAAGCCAGTTGTCAGAAATTTTTTTTAATTCATCTAAAAAATTATTTGAAAAAGGTGGAAACTCTACTTTAAAGGAATATCCGCTGTTTTCTCCACGATTTGTAATGGCACGAAACTTTCTTCCGGCTTTTCCTGTCAAATCGAATTCATCAAGATTAACTTTTGCTGTTTCACCAAATTTCATAAAATCATAGCCGAAATTATGCAGGAGTAAAGTGATATCCTGACTTATTTCGTAAAAGAGCGGTATAAGATTTTTGTCTTCGGCATCTTTTATAAATGCAGATACAGCTTTATTAAAATATTCACTTCTACCTATAGGATCCCCCATAACAACAGCCTTACCGTCTTCTAAGGCAAACTGAAAAGCTACGAGATCTTTTTCATCTTCAGTGTAATAATAGATAAGTTTATCACCTAAAAATGCAAGAGAAGCATTTAAATTGGTATTATCAAAACTTTCCAAAAACGCTTTATAACGAGATTTTTCAAATTTTTCTCCAAATGTAAAATGTCTGTCCTTTGCCATAGATTCTACTGCAATATAAAAGAATGCAATAATCAGTAAGTAGACAAAAAGGTGTAAAAAATGAATGAAAAAGCCGTTAAAAAAATGGATTCCCATAGAAGCTCTTGAGAGGAAACCGTTATGATGAAAGAGCTGAAAACCCAAACTGTTGCCAGCTGTATTTCCCCTTGATACATACAAAAGAAATACAGTGACTATAAAGCTGGAAACTATATATCCTATATCTTTTATTCTGTCTTCCAAAGGATAGAAAAATGCCTTTCTGTTTAAGCTGTTTCTCTCAATATATAAAAGCATTAAAAATACAAGTATATAAAGACTGCCAAAAACGGAGTAGTCGCCAAGATTAATATAAATCAGGCTTATAAGGCAAAGTACAATTGAAAATGGTTTTGTAAATGCAGAATGTCTTTTTATCAATCTTCCAAGCAGGAAGAAAAGGCTTCCAAGCAGGAAACTTGGAAATTGAAAGAGCAGTTGTCCGTGTATGGGATCCATTTTTCCTATAATAGGTATATTATGAATCTCATCGGGAAGTATTGCACTTGCCATAAGGAAAAAACCGAAGAAGTTTGCCATAAAGTGAAGCATTCCACGGCTCATTATATTTGAGAGCTTCCCGGGTAAGCCAAGAAACTTGTCATTTATTTGTCCTCCCATACTTTTTATAAATAAAATCAATCCTATAAAGAAAGGAATAAAATAATAAAAAATACGAAAAAGCAAAAGCCAGCTTGCAGCTTCATTATGGTTTAATGAAAGATGTAGCAGACCTCCAATCATTATCAGATCAAAACTTCCGAGACTGCCGGGTATCATTGATACGATACCTATACAAATGGAGATGCAATATAAAGGAATTATATTTACAAAAGAAACATTGTAACCGAGCACTTTGCCTACATAGAAGAAAAAACCGGATACAAACAGCCAATCCAAAAGAGAGGTACCTATTAGAGCAAGTATTTTCTTCATGCTTAAATTGCCAAAGTAGTCCAGATTCTTTCTGGTAGAAAGGAAAAGCAGTACCGGAAGTATAAGAGAGGCAAGTGCAAGTACAAAACTGTATGTCTTTAAAGTATTATTCTTATCATGAGAAAACAGCAATAACAATGATACAAACGACAATAAAGAAAGGCCCGACATAAAGTACGGCATTACCTTTGATATACTTTGCATTGTTTTACCTTCCTGTTCTTCTTCCGAAAAATAGCTGTATCTAAGTCCGACATCCACAAGTCCCGCAAAGCCTATAAGATTATTTAAACTGTTTATAGTCCAACTGTTTTCAATAAGCTTAAATACAGAAATTTTCTTTCCAAGTTCTTTTGTCAGTATATAGTCATACAGCATCATAGGAGAGACTGCAAGAATACCGAAAATAAAAAGGCTAAAAATCTGTAAAACAGACAAATGTCGAAGTATATCCTTTACGGCACTGAAAGAAACAGTCTTTCTCATATGTGAAAATTCTATCAGAACCAAGATAAGTATACTGACAAACAAAATGCCTTTAATAACATTTTTGTATTTTTTAAAAAAAGAGATTATCTTTTGCATTTTTACCTCCTTGAAGAATGCAAATCACATAGTGCAACTTTGTATATAGCTTACCATTTTTGAAATAGTCTTGTTAAAGTAGTTACTGTCCTTTTTTGGAATATTGTGTCCTTGGTTTTTTCTCTCTATAAACTTTCCCTTAGGGAAAAGATCGGCAATAGCCTTGCTGTGCGCCCTTTTGATCATATCATGGTCTCCAACCAGAACTATTACAGGATAGTTTGATTTAGAAAAAACTTCCTTAGGAATATTCAAATCTTCACGCAAGAGTGGAGAAACTTTTGCTCTCCTTTTAAAAAAGGGGAAGATTATACCCAGAGTTTTATATAAGACTTCTTCAAAATAACAAGCGTATCCCGGGAGAAATTTCAGACCTTTAAAAGCAATATTACCGCTGTTTGCCAAGATACCGGCAACTCTTTCTTGGTGAAGCGCCGCATACTTTATGGCAAGGTTTGCACCGTCACTATGTCCTACCAGCAGACATTTTTCTATATTAAGATATGAAAGTAGCTCATCAAGACTGTCTGCCAGATAAGAAAAGCTTATTTTCCCCAAAATATCTCCTGATTTACCATGTCCTAAGCTGTCTACAAAAATAAGCTTATAGTACTTGCTCAAAACCCTTTGCTTTTTAAAATAACCGCTTTCCAGATTGTTTCCGTGTAAGAAGACAACCGGAAAGCCTTTTCCTATGATTTCATAATGGATTCTTTCTCCGTTATTACGATAAAATTCCATATCATCACACTTTCAATATTTTATTTGTATCAAGTTCTAGCACAATGAAAATGAATTGTCAAATTAAATTTGGATAAAAGAAATACTTGTTGTTGGAAATATTGATTGGAACCATGATATGTCACCATGGTATATGCCTTCAATCTATTCTAAAGAAAAATCTTTTAGCGGCGGTGCAGATGAGTATCTGAGATTGCTTATAGATGAGATTTTGCCAAAGGCAAAGGAGATGATAGAGGGAGAACCGGGATTTACAGGAATAGCAGGATATTCACTTGCAGGTCTTTTTGCCGTTTATGCTATGTATAAAACTGATGCATTTGACAGAGTGGCAAGTATGTCGGGCTCACTTTGGTTTTATGACTTTATGGAATATTGTAAAAGGAATAATTGTAGAAAGTTACCGGATAAAATCTATTTTTCTCTGGGGGATAAAGAGGCAAATACACGCAATCCTATATTAAAAACTGTAGATGATAATACTAGAGAGCTTTCAGAATATTTTAAGAAACTTGGGAGTGAGGTAATATTTGAATTAAACAATGGTAATCATTTCACAGATACAGTTCCTCGCAGTGCAAAGGGAATAAAGGCAATTTTATAGTTTTTATTAAAAGAACAAAGAAATTATTCAAGAGTTGTATTAAATTATACTAATATTATTGCATATTAGTATGTACGCTCAAGTATTTGTACCTGCATGAAATGTGGGAATATTTACATACGAATAGCTTGGAATAACCAAGGAAAGAAATCAATTGTATGGAGATGCCACACAAGGGAGAAAAGGGGAGCATCATATTGTTCTGCACCGACAGTGCAGGAGGAAGAACTTAAACATGCAGTTATCGATGCCATGAATGCTGTTTTGGAAAACTTCCAAGATATGATAGATATCCTGGAAGAGAATATTCTGGAAGTTATCAGACAAGATAATTCTGTTGAAATAGAGAAAATTAATAATACTATTGCAGAAAAACAGAAGAAACTCTTGGATTTGGCATATGGAAAAAAGACTATTCTAAATGCTCTGATGAAAGGGGAGATCTTAGACAGCACAAGCAGTTACTTTTGGTAGAGCATGCTCAGAGAAGGCACTAGACAACGAATCAATGAACTTGCAGCCTATGTTAAAATGAATGATACTCAGATAATAGAGTATGATGATAAGCTAGTTAGAAAATATATCGAGCAGATACAGATCTATTATGATAAGCTTATGGTCTATTTTAAAGCAAAGATTGAAACCAATGTTTTAAGGTAAAATTTAAAGAATCAGTAGCGTCCAGAGGAAAGTCCGGGCGTTTTAATTTGCAAATAATTATAATATATAAAAAATAATATTGAAATAAATACGATATATTGACATATAGAGTAAAAATATGTAAAATAAAATAAAAATATAAGATCAGGAGAAAAATATGGCTGAATCAAAACATGATAAATTTATTAGAGTTGCTGAGTCTAGAACAAATAAAATCATCGATATGATTCGACTTTTAAGTAACTGCTCTAATACAGCAACATACGAATACACAGATGAAGACGTAAAAAAGATTTTCTCTGCATTAGAATCAGAATTAAAAGCTTGCAAAAGTAAGTATCAAGATATTAGCAATAAGGAAAATAAATTTACTTTGAGGTGATTTAGATGACTATAGAGTGGAAATTTCCGCATAATGGGTTTGGACAAGTGCGTGGAGTGTCAGATGCAGGTATTGAAACATTTACAGGAACAGAGATTCAGTCATTGGCAAGAGAAATTTGTCAGAACTCATTAGATGCAACGGTGGAAGGCAGTAATGCAACCATTAAAGTTGATTTTGAACAGTATAGAATTCCTTCTTCTGATATTCCTGGATATGAGCAGTATGTTTCTAAAATTCAGAAAGCTTATAATTATTGGTCGAAAAAGAATAGCGAAAAGACTATTAAGGTACTGAAAAAGGCATTAAATGCAATTAAGATGCCTACTACAGTTGTTTTGCGAATTAGCGATTTTAACACAACTGGACTTAGTCATCCATATGAGGATAGTGACGAAGGCTGGAATGCATTGACAAAACTTGATGGTGGTGCGACAAAAACTGGTGATAAAGCTGGAGCCTTTGGGATAGGAAAGAATGCACCATTTACAAATTCGGATTATAGACTGGTCTTTTATAGAACTCTGAATGAAGATCAAGAGACTGCTGCACAGGGAATGTCACGATTTATATCTTTTCCGGAGAATTTAAGCAATAGTATGAATACAATGACAACCGGAATTGGTTACTATGGAAATCCGGAAGGTAACTTACCTGTTGATTCTATCAGTGAGTTGGAAAAACTATATCAGAGATCTGAGATTGGTACAGATGTTTTTGTGTATGGATTTAATGCGGGATATGAATGGAATATCGATGTAATTAACGAGGTTCTGGAAAACTTCTTAATGTCTATTCACAAAAATTTATTAAGTGTAACGGTTGCCAATAAAGCAATCAATAGTTCTACGCTTGCAAGTTATCTCAGCACATATAATGCAAAAATAAAAAACGCATATTGGTACTACCAAGTGCTTGTTCGACCTGAAACAAAAGTATTCAAAAGAGACTTTTATGGGATGGGGACTCTAAAACTTAGCGTTTTAGTCGATCCTTCGGAGAAGTTGAATAGAAAAATTCTGATTACGAGATCTTCGGGAATGAAATTATTTGCATTAGGTAATGTGTCGAGAATTATTTCATTTTCCGGTGTGCTTGAAATGGAAGGTAAAGAGCTTAATGAGTTCTTTAGAGAAATGGAAACTCCGGCACATGATAAATGGTTGCCAAGCAGACACTCAACTAACGTGCCCCTAGCAAAAGAATATAACAATGAGTTAAAAGATTGGATAAGAGAATGTGTTCAAACGTTGGGTGAGCATTCTAGTGATGATGAAATTGAAGTCGCAGGTTTGGCAGGTGTTCTTCAGAAGGAATCAGATAAGACTGATCAGCAAGGAGATGACAGCAATAAGGAAAGTCTCCAGGATACAATTGGATCCATTACAATTCAATCTCGAACATCAAAAACGAAGCTAAAAGGGTTGTTTTACGGAAGTGAAGGGAATGGAAAGTCGAAGAAGATGGATACAGAAGGAACCATTGGAATTGATGGTGGTGATCCAACAACACGTAATTTAGGCGGTACTAGGCATCGAAGCGAAAAGGATACTCATAAAGGCAGAGTTACTGCAGGTGGACATGATACCGTACATAAAAGGTATGGTGGAGATATAAATCAGGAACTTAAAAATGTCAGAGTTATTAAGACATCGAGAAACACCTATAGAGTTTCCTTTATTTTGCCACGCGATATTCGTACAGGACATGTTGAGATTGTTACAGTCGGTGAAAATGGTAAATCGAATCGACTTGCAATCGATTCTGCATCTGAGTTGATGGGATGCACAGGAATAATAAAGAGTTCTGAAGGTGTAAGTTTTTCCAGTATGAAGGGAAATGAAAAAGTCCAGTTTGAAATTGCTTTGTTGGATAACCGGGATTATGCGATGGAGGTAAATGTATATGAACATAACTAAAAGATTATATACATATCCGGTTCTAAGTGAAGAAAGAGATGATTACATGGATTCTGTCTTTGATGCAGATGTGCAGTATAAAATGAATGGTGTTAATAATCTGTTGTTTGATTTCGATATAGAAATGGATAACAAAGAACTTCATAAAATGATTCTGGAAGGTAATGCTGAATATGTGATTCATATTGAATGTGCAAACACATCATATAGAACTACGATTCATGATATTTCCAATCATGTAAGCAAAGAAATTCCGATTGGAAGAATCAACGGAAGAATAGAAATTATAGTTTTAATAGTGATAAAAAAATATGTTAATCATTTTGTGAATTCTAATTGGAACGATGATTACCAGGGGCTGTCATTTGAACTGTCGAAAGGAAGTATTCTTGCGTATAAAAATATACCAGCAATTGAGATTGTAAAGAATTACGAGGAATTTAACAGCACAAGTTCTATTTTTAAGGTGTATAAGAGATTAACAACTGAACCAAAGCCAATGGAAGTGGAACTTTCGACTCCGCAAATTGGTATCGGCTTAGGATTGGAAGAATATGAGATTTATTCTCGTTTCTGTGCTAAAGAAGAATTCCAACCGATATTGAACTCTATGATGGTATTCCCTGCATTGGTATACGTTTTTGAAGAGTTAAAACAAGAGAATGGAATTGACAACTACGCAGGTAGAAATTGGTATATTTCTTTATCAAAGGCTTATGAGAAACGTGGAGTAGACTTGGAAAATGAACTGTTATATTCTGATAAGACTTCTGTGCAGTTAGCACAAGAAGCAATGGAATTACCGTTGAATGCTGCATTGAGAAAATTCGCAGATCTGTTCGAAGCTGGTGAGGAAGAGGAGGATGCTTAAATGAAATTATATTTTATGAAAAAAGAAGCATTGGACATCCTTAAATCCAATCTTGATATTGTTTACAACATGTATTTCACGGAAAAGGATAATAAATGGCTTTGGAAAGTCTGTGGAGGAGATCCGTTTATCGAATTTAAGGAGATACAAGATTTCCAGTTGGCTCCAATTGATTCTGACTTGTCAAAAGGTGAAGTTGAGTTTGCAAACTGCAAGATTATTTATCAGCACTTGTCATTTTTGACAGAGTCGCAGGCTTGTGACGAAAGGTTGTGGGCGGGACTATGTCATTCGGTTTATTATGGTTACCTTAGAAAAAGATGGGATTATAATGCAAAATCACCTAAAACGCAGAAAGAGGCTGTATCAAATATAAAATCGAGATTCTTCTTTTCAGGTGGTACAAGAGCCGGATTATTTAGAAATTCAGTAGCCAAGTGTTGGTGGGTTGGAAGAAATACTTATGATCCAAGTAATGTAACAAATCCATTTGAAAAACTGGATATTATAGGCAGCAACGATATTAGTAGTAAGATTTCAGACATTTTTTACAGTAATAATTTTTCTGCGAATCCGATTATTTTGAATGGCATTGTTAAGGCGTTCAAGAACTTTAAAGAGGAAAATACACAGCTTTCACTCAAGGAGCATATAAGACCATCATTGCAATTTTTGAACGCAGTAGGTGGCGGAGTAGTTCTCGATTGTCTCGATGAGGACGAGATTGCAGACATGCTCATTGATAATATTTATGGCATCTTACAAGGTGATGAGCAAGGTGTAGAGATCGAGGATGAACCAGAAGAGTACGAAGATATGGATCTTGATGGCAATGAAGTGCCAGAAGATGAAAGTACGGAAGACAGCGCTGAAGATGAGTATATAGTTATTGGTCAAAAAGTGAATGTTCGTATTAAGGAAACTGATGAACCAAAAAAGATACTGGTAAATTATCTTCAGAACTCCACAAAGATTCCTCAATTGGCAAAAAGTCTTTTAGGTTGCCGAATTGGCGATGAGGTTTCCTTCCAGGGAAAGACTTATGTTATCGAAGCGATTCAAAAGTAAAGGGGGTAAGAATACAAAATGTCTAAAATACTAACTGAGCAACAAGTAAAAGATGCTCTGCAAATTGATTCATTTAGAAATTTATCAAAAGAAAAAATCATTGAGTTTGCTTCTTTAATACCTAATATGGATAAAGATGTTGCAATAAGTATCATCAATCAGTTTCCGGCATATGCCGAGTCTAGCAGAAAATTGTTGGAACAGTTTAAGAATGTGTGTGATAAGGCTCTGGAAAATAATAAAGATAGTCAGAAGGATGCAATCATGGCATACAAAAAAATCCTTGATGACTTGGGCGAAGTTTTAAAGAAAGAGGAAGTTACGCCTTTGGAAAGAAGTCGTATAATTGAGCAAATGCTTGAGGTAGCAGATAGAATATCTGCAAAAGATACTGAAAATAAACAGTTTATATATAATCTTGTCAAATACGGAACTCAGTTAACTGCAGGTGCACTTTTATTGGGAGCAGTAATACTAGGAGTAAATGTAAAGGGTATTAATCTGCCTAAACTTAAAAAATAAGAAAATAAAAACTACCTAATGTTTAAACTTTTTAATGATAGCTTAGACCAATCTTAAAAGGGTTCATGAATATGTCCTTAAATACTAAGGCAAAATCTGAAATTTATAGGGAGTTGTATTTTCATTTGGAGGGGGATTGATGACAAGAAAGTAATAAGAAAAAGTGTAGAAAAGTCTTGAGAGTAAATGGCTTAGATAAAAAATACAGAAGTTTGTAAAATTGGTTTACTCTATTATTTTAGAGCGATTGATAATGGTATTGACTACTGGAAATCGGTGGTTGTGGAGGTAGAACTACTTTTTTACTTGACAAAATAATAGTACTATTATTTTGGGGGCATTCTTAGGATATGTGGCAATAGAATTTTGTCAACAATTAAAAAAGTATTTTAATAAGGAGCCTATAAGAGAGTGATATCGAAAGAGCAATTTGAAGACGATCAACTTGAAATAGATCTTTATAGCATATTAGAAATCAATGAAAAACCTATACCCTAATAATAGTTAGGGTATAGGAAAAATTTATATAAAATCAGACACTTCTTTTATAAAAGATTTTATTCTACTAATAATATTTTTTTCTCTCAGCTTTACTTCATTGTAGTCCCATTTATCAAGCTTTGATAAATCTTTGATATCCGCAAACTTTGACTCTTTGTAGGCTTTCTTTTTCTTTTTAAAAAATTCATTACTTGCACTTATATTTAGTTTTTTCTCAAACGGTGCAAGGTTGCCTAAAGTTTCCATTACTTCTTTTGCTTTCTGTTCATCCCAGTCATTATTATCAGACCACTTTCTTGGTAAGATATGCTCTATTTCTATATTAGAATTTAAAATTAAGTCATAAAAATCTTCAACACTCTGTGATTCATTTAAAAATCCACTTAGTAAGATAATTCCTCTTTTACATCTACCCAAATCTGCACTTTCAAGTTTATTATAGAATATTTTTAAATCATTACACATATTTTCCATATACTCAGATAGGTAATTATCACAATGTTCTATTTTTGCACATACCTTAAATGTTGTATCTTTTACAGTATTAACAGAATTATATACAACACCCTTTATAAAATAATATGCTGTCGTTAACATTACCAGCTTCTTATATTCTTCATAATGTTCTTCAGGTAAGAATAACTCACCGTCTTTTTTCCATATTAGATATTTATGCAAGAATACATATAAAGGATATCTCCAATATTGATTAGGGTAACTTTCCAAAATATTCCATAATGAATCATTATAGATACCTGTTTTTGTATCTATTATTGCATTTATTTTTTTTAGAGAAGCCATTACATTGCCTGTATTCTGTAGTCTACCTGTTTTAGACGAAAAATAAGACCTTAGTCCCTTTTCCCTAGAAATATCATTTTCTTGAGCCCTACAGATGTACATTAAAATACGAAACAGGTCTTCTTGATCATCTAAGTCATTCCATTCGTCAATAAACTCCCCACGTTTAGAACTATCAATTCCGGCATAAAGCTTTGACTTAAATATATCTGCATCGCTTAATGATAGACCTCTGTTATTTATAGTCTCAAAAATATTTAAAGCATCATCTTCAGTTTCACATAATATCGGTAATAATACTACATTATCTAAAAATGTCAAAATAAGTTTATTTAATTCATCAGAAGTTTTTCCTTGTTTCCAATCTGAAATTTTATTCTTGAACATATCATAATTTATATAAAGTCTTGAATTTTTATCATCGCAATGGCCTTGTAAGATAATTTGTTCAAGATTTTTCTTATCATTTTCAATAACATCTGAATTTAATCTTATATTATTTGTGAGCTCTGAACTTAGCTTGTCTTTTGTCTTTAAACATTCCTCCAATGCCTTTACTGTACCAGCATTATCAAAAAGTGCTCTGATAAGTAAAAGAAGTGTTGTCAGTCTTTGCTGCCCATCTATAACTGAAAACTTCTCATTTTCATCAATTGGATGTACTACAATATTTCCTAAAAAATATTTATCTTTCTTATCGTTTTCATTATGAAAATCAATTAGATCATCCCAAAGAGTCTCGCATTGTTCCTGTTCCCATGAATATTCTCTTTGGAACATTGGAATCTGATATTCCCTAGAAAATATTGTTCTGATATCTTCAGGCTTTGCTGTTATAGTTTTCATTACCGTTTCTCCTTATATTTCATACAATAAAGCACTTATTATTTGAGTTCAGATTATAAACATTAATATTTTGAATTGCATGTAAAAATTTCTAAATTAAGGTTCAAATCACAAAACAGCATTAGATAAAGTGCCTATATGAACTGTATAAATATGATTCTATGTATTTATGATATAAAAGTCAATATTAAATAACATACTATAATACTGTTCATTTGGATGAAGCATGAAATTTTAAGATAGAGATTTAATTATATGTGAGAAAATGCTATTATTATGTACAGTGAAGTTAAAGTATAAATTTATAAGACGGATAATGTATAATTGGTAATATTATTAATTGATTTTATGGAGTTAAAATGCTTTTATGGGCTATTCAACATAAGGCTGCTTATGATATTTTACTTGAGACAGGTAGACTTATAGCAAATGAAAAATATTTATCGTTTGATGGTGGATTACGTTATTATTATGAATGGATTGCCGAACAGATGAAAAAACGTATCGGAATGCCGCCAAATGATGTAATATACCCTGTATGGGCTTGGTATCAATGGGAAGGTGTAAGAAAACGTCCTGATATGAGGATTCATAGATATGGAGGTAAGAAGGGAACACCTGTAGTTTTGCTAACTATAGATATACCTGACAATATGGTTTTACTGTCAGACTTTGATATGTGGCATGTTATATTAAATGACGGATATTTACCGTTATATGAAAAAGATGATATTGAAGATCCAAGTGAAGATGAAATATTGAAAAGCTGGGAAAATGTTTTTTGTATAGATGAAGTAACCGACTGTTGGTATGTACCGAAATCTACTCAAGCAACATTTTGGGAGTTAAAAAAGGAATGGGTTTTGAAGGCGGAGCATTTTGTTTTAGCAGGATAAATATAATTTAAGGCCTGTGGTAGGAGGTATAGGTGATAACAAATAATAATAAAGAAAAATTCAATATAAAAGATAAAGAATTCACCCTATACAAGTCCCCTGATACAAATGCTCCTTTGATTGTTTTTAATACTTTTGAAGGTGATGGCGAAGATGTATATCAGGCATTGCATAACATGGGCTGTACTTCTTTTAATTTACTTGTTGTTGGAAATATTGATTGGAATCATGATATGTCACCATGGTATATGCCTTCAATCTATTCTAAAGAAAAATCTTTTAGCGGCGGTGCAGATGAGTATCTGAGATTGCTTATAGATGAGATTTTGCCAAAGGCAAAGGAGATGATAGATGGAGAACCGGGATTTACAGGAATAACAGGATATTCACTTGCAGGTCTTTTTGCTGTTTATGCTATGTATAAAACTGATGTATTTGACAGAGTGGCAAGTGTGTCGGGCTCACTTTGGTTTTATGACTTTATGGAATATTGTAAAAGTAATGATTATAAGAGGTTGCCTGATAAAATTTATTTTTCTCTGGGGGATAAAGAGGCAAATACACGCAATCCTGTATTAAAAACTGTAGAGTATAATACAAGAGAGCTTTCAGAATATTTTAAGAACCTTGGGTGTGAGGTAATATTTGAATTAAATCCGGGTAATCATTTCACAGATACAGTTATTCGCAGTGCAAGGGGAATAAAGGCAATTTTATAGTTTAAAAAAAATAAAGGGATTTTAATTATTCAAAAATGAAAGAGAAAAAGTGGGATTCGGAAGTCTAAACAAAACATATGGATTTTCTAAACGAATGTAACTGATAATGTTTGAGTAGGCGATAGGAAGTTTAATCGGTCATGGGAAAAGTCCGGTATAATACAGTATGTTCTCTGACTGATATGATTAATAAGAAAGGAATTTGAGCTATGAATGATCTTAGAGAAGATATTAATGATTTAATAAAGAAAATACCGGTGCTTATCCTCCAGTTTGGTTCGGATACATGTGGCCCCTGCCATGCCATTCGGTATAAGCTGGAACAGTGGATGAGTGAGCATAAAGAGGTAGAAGCCCGATATGTAGATATAGAAAAAAACATGGAAATCAGTTCACAGATGGGCATTTTCTCCGCACCGACTGTGCTGGTATATATGGACGGTCAACTTGTTGCACGAGAGAGCGGTTATTTCAGTCTGGATGCACTGCTTGGAGATATTGAGCGTTATCTCGAATTGAGGAAATAAGGATGCAGAAGTTGAAGGCGGAGCATTTTGTTTTAGCAGGATAAATTTAGAAATATTATTGATATTTTGAGAATAAAAGGAAACACAAAATGGGAGAATATAAACCACCGTTTCATATGACGGACAGAATTACAAATCTTGTAGCTGCAATTAGTGAGCAGGTTGGAAGAATTACAGTACTTTCACATGGAAAGCTGAATCCACATTTAAGAAAAGAAAATAGAATAAGAACAATTCATTCTTCACTTGCTATAGAGCAAAATTCACTTTCTTTAGAACAGGTTACTGCTATACTTGACGGAAAGAGAATTCTGGGAAATCCTAATGAAATACGTGAAGTTAAGAATGCTTATGAAACATATGAGTTAATGCTTTCACTGGATCCTAATTCAGTAAAAGATTTACTCAAAGCACATCGGGTTATGATGGAAGGGTTGATTCCTGAGAATGGAACATTTAGAAGTGGTGGAGTAGGAATTTTTGATGGTGATGTTGTTGTACATATGGCTCCACCTGCTAAATTTGTACCTATGCAAATTCAAGAACTGTTTGACTGGTATAAAAATTCAGAAATGCACCCACTGATTAAAAGTGCTGTTTTTCATTATGAATTTGAGTTTATTCATCCTTTTGCGGATGGAAATGGGCGTATTGGAAGGATGTGGCACAGTTTATTACTTGGTAAATGGAATGAACTGTTTTATTGGCTGCCAATTGAAGAGTTGATACGAAGCAGACAACAAGATTATTATGATTCACTTGGAAAGTCGGACAAAGAAGCTGACAGTTATGCTTTTGTAGAATTAATACTTGAGATTATACTTACAACTCTTGAAGAGACAGTTGTGGTTGGAGAAGTATAAGATGCCTTGAAAATGAAGACTATTCAAGAATTCCCTTTATGATGATAGGCTTTGGTGATTTGTTTTACTTTAGGGATTTTGGTGACGCATCCACTCATCAGTGGCTATTGTTTGAATGGTAAATTAAAATAACTTTCACATATACAAGTTTAGCCTTGTGAAATGTGAAAGTCATTTATATTTTTAATTAAAATTTATAGGGGCACTGTTTTTAGGTCTTAAAGAGATTGCGGCTCCTATGGCACCGGCATATCTTCCGAGATGATGTGTATGGATTTTTTTGCCAAGTTTTTGTGACATCAATTCTATAAAATACGTAGTGTAGCTAAGTCCGCCTGTAAGCATGATTTCACCCAGGAGACCATGCTTTTGAGCGAGATTTATAACCTTATTGGCTACTGAATCTATTACTCCGGCAGCTATATTTTCTCTTTTTTCACCGGATCCTATATAGCTTATTACCTCTGATTCTGCAAAGACTGTACACATGGAGCTTATAGAAAGTGAATCACCCATGGATGCGAGGGCATAAAGCTCTTCAAAGTCGGTGCCAAGTCTGTTTGCCATAACTTCGATAAATTTACCTGTACCTGCCGCACATTTATCATTCATTAGAAAGTCTCTTACCATACCGTTTTCAAGGCTGATTATCTTTGTATCTTGACCACCTATATCTATTACGGTTCCGTCAACTCCAAACAGTGCATAGGCACCTTTTGCATGGCAGGTTATTTCTGTTATAACTTTATCGGCATAATCCACACAGATTCTTCCATATCCTGTTGCGGCACAGCTCATATTTTCAGAAAGTCCGTCATCTTGTAGCCTTTGTAATATGCTTTTTGCAGTTTCCTTGCTGTTCCAACCTGTAGGTATACAAAAAGATTTGACAAGTTTTTCATCATCAAGTACTACCACTTTTGAAGCGGTGGATCCTATATCTATACCTACATAATATTGTTTATCCATTTGTTAAGTTTGTCCTCTCGTTATACAGCTACAGTTTCAAGGAAGGCTTCAAGCCTTGTGTTAATCTGTCCGACATCAGCCTTTGAATAATCTGTTTCTATCTTCAGATAAGGTACACCCTTGGCAACTACAGCCTTTTTAACATTATATGATTCTATGGAGAAGGTATGCAGGCCTGAAGTATTATTTCAACGACTCCATCCACCTGATATTCATCTATCATATCTGTTATAAAGCCAAGTCTGCTGTCATTTGGGCTCATTACGGAGCAATTGATATTGAGATATTTTTTTGCAAGTGCTCTCGCTACAGGTAGAGTAGTATCTACTTTTTCTATTTTTTCTCTGTTTGTACTGCAGTTATCAAATGCAACTACATCGGCACCAAGCTCCTCCAAAACTTTAATAGTTTTATCTCGTACGCCGCCGTTTGGACATCCGGTTATCAATATTCTCGGTTTTCTTGCGATTTTACCCTTATAATTTGTCTCCCAATCGGCCTTTACTTCATCAATTCTTTTCCTTATCTGCTTACAACGCTCTTCCATACTTGGTATAAAACTAAGTGTATCAAGTTTTGTGCCGATTTCATATCCTGAGATAGGAGATGGATTGAGCTTTCCAAGTTCAAGATATTCAAGTACCAGATCTCTTTCGGAATTTTTTAATAATATTGCTTTTTTAACATCTTCTTCGGTAATTGTTACACCATAAAAGTCTTCAAGCTTTTTCCAAAATTTATGTATTTCCGCCTCCCACATATTAAGGGCAATTTCATCTCTTGAAGACGGAAGTTGCATAACATAGGTTTCCTTCAAATCATTCATAAGCTCAAACATTTTCTTTTTTCCGTCACAGGTGGTTTCACCTACTATAAAGTCGGAAAAATAAAAATATGGGCAGGTATCGGTAAGAGCAAAACCATAACTTGCCTTTATCAATGGACAAAGATTTGAGGGCAGATGTGCTTCTGCAGCACTTATAGGTTCTTCACTGGTTGCGCAAAGCGATACGGGTATGGCTCCCGCAGCTATAATCAGCTCTGTGGGAACAAATGAGCAATAAGTTCCGACAATTTTTCCACCATTGTCTTTGTGTTCCTTCATTTTTATAAAGCCGGCTTTTCTTGCATCTGTAAAAGACTCGAAGTTATCCGGAAGTCGTAACATAATGAAATCCTCCTAATTTATAAAATATCACTATTTCAATAAAATATATAGGTAAATTATATAAAAAATAGGCTAAATCCTCAATATATCTAGTGATTTGATTTTTCAATATGTGAATGGCATTATTCGATTTAATGAATAAATACGAATATATTTAGAGCAAATATAAAAAAGCCGGCAAAATCCGGCTTAAATCAAGTTTATTATTACTTATGGCTTATTATTTCTTTTACCCAGTCAGAAAGATTTTCTTCCTGCTCTTTTGTATCGGTTGTTATAACAAACTCCTGTCCACGGGAGGCGGTTTTTAATATTGATGAATCACCTTTGATAACGGGATGAGTATGACCTTGCCAAGAAATAGCAATACCTTTCTCTGCAAAGAATGAAGGCAATTGCCACACACTCCTGCGTGGCTGATCTTTTTGCGTAAGTACCAGTGCATCATCATAATGAAAGGTAGAGCATTTCTTTGAAATATATATACGATTGTTGGTATAGAAAGGTGCTATACTATGTGGGTGCCAATTGTACTTGCTTGCAATTTCTTTGTCATCTTTTATAACTTCACCAATTTCCATATACCCGTAGATTATATGGCGGATAGGAGCACCCTTTATGTAGGATAACTTTCCATTTTTAATCTCAGTTTGTCTAAACATTCCATAAAAAAGAAAAATATCACCGACATCAACGCATGATTTATCAAGATGTGTTGCCGCTACTCCCCATTGTCCAAATGCCGGAACCCAGTCAACAGGTCTATCATTAATATCTTCATATATATCAGGATCCAGATGACAGGTAGGATAACTTTCAAAATCAAAATCCGGATGAAGCTGAGTTATAATATCTCTATAGTTTTGTCCTTTATACTGTATGTCTTCGTATTTTTTCTTGCTTTTTCGATCGGGTATAGGGAGTGATAGTAAAGTACCGTCAGGAAGTATTGGACTTGCCACTCTTCCGGATTCGCTATCCATTCCCTTTCTACTCAATATTACTTTCATGTCGTCCCTCCTTGTGATATAATTTTAACATATACTATAAATAAAAACAAAGCATTTATAAACTTTAGAAATATATATAATGAATCGAGGACAATAATTTGAAGAAGTACTTACTGCCTATACTGATGTTTTCTATATTTGAAACAATTGCTGTCGTGCTTTGGTTGGCATTGGATAATTTATTTTATTTTTTTAATTTCAGTTATATAGGAATATCAATATCATTTGGTATTTTTTTGTTTATAAAAGAATATAAGTATGCAAGAAGAGTGGTACAATTGCTTGTAGGGCTTTATATACTTATATATTTAGGAATCATAAAGAATGAAAATATGCAAATAGAAGGTTTTTGGTACTATCTTTTTACAGGAGTTTTTGAGGCTGCAACTATTCACTATGTGGTGGCAAAGATATTTGGGCCGATCATATTTGGAAGAGGATGGTGTGGATATGCATGTTGGACGGCAATGATACTGGATTTTTTACCATATAAGATTCATAAGCATGAAAGAAAAAATATTGAATGGATAAGATATATAGTGTTTTTACTTTCATTAGGTTTTGTTGCAACACTCTTTATTGCAAAGGTAAAGCATCTTGATAGAATTATGTTCGTATCATTTATAATAGGTAATTTAGTCTATTATATAGTAGGTATAGCACTTGCCTATATATTTGAAGATAACAGAGCATTTTGCAAATATATCTGCCCGATAACAGTTTTTTTAAAGCCTATGAGTTATTTCTCTTTGGTCAGAATAAAATGTGATACAGATAAATGCATTTCCTGTAATAAATGTAAAAAGGTATGTCCTATGGATGTTGATATGACGGACAATTCAAGAAAAAGAAAAAATGGCACGGAGTGTATTCTATGTATGGAATGTGTCAGGAGTTGTCCTAAGGATGCATTGTAAGTACAAATGAGGTATGATATGAAAAACGGTATAAGATTTCACAGCATATATTATAGATGGATATTGTTTATATTTATCTTTGCCACTATGGTGATTTATTTCATAGGTGAAGGCAAAGATATGTATTTTGAAGGGCATTTATTTAATTCAAAAAAACTTTGTACAATACTGAACATTGTATGGCTTGTAATGTTTGTTGTTTTTTCATTTGTGGTGACAAAATGTGTTATCTCAAAGGACGGTATTTATTTAAAAAAGATAGATTTGACGGTTCCATGGGAGGATATATCAAATATTACATATACATGGATAAACGAATTTAGCTTATATCAACATGAATGCTCATTTTATAATGTAAAAACCATGGTAATTTATAGATATGATTATAAGCCCATATGTATTACGAATATTTCAGTACTGTCTTTATTTGCCGTTAAGTGCTTTTCACCACGTACCAAAGTGGATATAGTATTTCCGGTACTTACTACATTATTTAATGTGGTCTTGAATGTAGGTGTATTGTATATAGGATATACTACAAAAATACTTACTATCAGGGTAAAACCTGAGTTGTTTCTTACTTTTTTAGCATTATACTGTATAAAGTCTATTATATTTCCTATCGTGATGTTAAAAATAACAAACATGAAATATGGAAATTACCTAAGGCATGAAAACTTGAGTAAGGGTAGAAACCCAAATGTAATACATATATAAAAATACAAAAACTCTCAAACCGGTTTTGCCGGAATGAGAGTTTTTCTTTACAATACTTTTCTTTATATTACTTCTTTGGATAGAATCCGCTTGGATTCTCGTCAAGCTTGATAAGCATATTCTTCATCTGTGTATAGTGATCAAGGATTACCTTATGTGTTTCTCTACCGATACCTGATGTCTTATACCCTCCAAACGGAGCTCCTGCAGGGATTGCATTATAGGTATTTACCCAAACTCTACCTGTTTCAATACTTCTTGAAACACGGAATGCACGGTTAAGATCCTTGGTCCAAACACCGCCGCCAAGACCGTATACACTTTCATTGGCATATTTGATTACTTCATCTTCAGTCTTAAACTTTATGATAACTGCTACAGGTCCGAAGATTTCTTCCTGTGCAGCATAAGAATCATTGGTTACATTTGTTATAAGTGTAGGCTTGTAGAATGATCCGTTTGCAAGCTCACCTTCTGTATAGCGTGAACCACCACATGCAACAGTAGCACCGTCGGCTACGGCTCTGTCTACACATGCCTGAATCTTTGCTACCTGACCTTCATTTATCTGTGAACCCATCTGAGTATTAATATCAAGAGGATTTCCTACAACAATCTTGTTAAACTGATCTACAGCTCTCTTTACAAACTCATCATAGATACCTTCCTGTACAAAAACTCTTGAACCTGCACAGCAAACCTGGCCCTGATTAAAGAGGATACCAAGCTGAACACCGTCAATGGCAAGGTCAAGATCACAGTCGTCAAAGAATATATTTGCTGATTTTCCACCAAGCTCAAGTGTTGCCGGTATAAGTTTTTCAGCTGCAGCCTTTGCTACTGAATAGCCTATCTCGGTAGAACCTGTGAAGGCAAGCTTTCTAAATCCGTTGTGATCGAGGATATACTGTCCGGACTTGCTTCCTGCGCCTGAGATAACATTAAATACACCCTTAGGAATAATATCCTTTACAAGTTTTGCAAGCTCAAGTATTGAAAGAGGAGTAGAAGAGCTGCTCTTTAATACTGTACAGCATCCTGATGCAAGTACAGGTGCAAGCTTCCATGCCGCCATAAGGAACGGGAAGTTCCATGGAACTATCTGTCCAACTACACCGATAGGCTCTCTGAATACAAGAGAGAGTGTCTTTGAATCCAGGAAGTTTGAAGTATCTTCCTCTGTACGAATAGCGGAAGCAAAATATCTGAAATGATCTGCCGCAAATGGTATATCTACATTTAATGTCTCACGAAGAGGCTTACCGTTGTCAAGACTCTCGATATAAGCGAGGTCCTCTTTATTTGCATCTATAACATCAGCGATTTTTAAAAGAATTTCAGCTCTTTTTATTTTATCAAGATTCTTCCAAGAATCAAAAGCTGCCCAAGCAGCGTTTACAGCATCATCTACATCTTCTTTAGTAGCCTCGGCTACACTTGCGATTTTTTCTTTGGTAGCAGGAGAGTATGTATCAAAAAACTTACCGTCTTTTGAATCTCTAAACTCACCATTTATAAAAAGTCCATATTTTTCGTCCGGTTTCTTTGCCATAATTAAATTACTCCTTTCGAGTTGTTAATCTATAGTAAAATACTATAGATTGATTCTAGCATAAAAGAAAATAAATTGCTATATTTTTCTAAAAAGTAGATAATTTAACAATAAGATTACAGATTTCAACTGCCTATGGTTACAATTATTACATCTAAAACGATTATAATACTGATTTATTCGTCTTGTTTTTATTTAGAAACATAGTGGATTGATAAATTTTATTTACAAGACATTGTAAAAAATAATTATAATATGGTACTTATGAATGGATATTCTTCAAAAGTACGACAAATTTTCTATATCTGTTTAATGTTTTGTAACTAGTAATTTTTTTCAAAGTATCGTATAGTTGTGAAAGAGTTTTTCAACGGAGGAAGATATGCAAAAGAAATATGTTTTAGGAGTAATGACACTGTCAGCATGTATTATACTGACACAGGTAATACCTGCCTTTGCAGGAATAATAGGACACAGTTCGGCAAGTTATAAGGCCGCGCAGACAGAAAGTGTAGTACAAACTACAGATTTTACATTTTTAAGCACAGATATGTATACATATCAAAAGATGGAAAGTGATATAAATCTATTTAAGCAAAAGTACGAAGGTGTTAAATCAGATTCAATAGGAACTACACCTGACGGAAGAAATATATACAGAATAGTAATAGGAAACAAAGATGCTTCAAAAAAGATTCTTGTAATAGGAGCAATTCATGCCAGAGAATATATTACAGCTTCAGTAGTAATGCGTCAGGTAAAGGAAATGCTTGATAAGAGAGCGGAGGGAGATAAGAGTCTGGACTCAGTATGTATACAATATATTCCTATATTAAATCCTGATGGAGTAGCAATATCACAAAGCGGTATGGCAGGACTTAATAAAGAAGAGTCAAAGAAGAAATTACAGGAGATAATTGACAGCTGGTCAGAATGGGGACTTAAAGAAAATCAGGATAAGTATAACTGGTTTTTAAATAAATGGAAGAATAATTTAAACGGTGTTGATATCAACCATAATTTCCCTACTCAAGGATGGAATCAAAGAGCAGACAGTAGGAAAAAACCTTCAAATGAATATTATAAGGGAGCAAGTGCAGGTTCTGAAAGTGAAACACAAGATCTTATAAAACTTGTAAATAATGAGAATTTTTCGGCTGTTCTTAACTATCATACTCAGGGACAGATAATTTTTTGGTCAAATCAACATGCTTCAGCAGAAGTTTTGACAATGGATAAGGCTATGGCTGATATAGTGGCTGCTCATACAGGCTATAGGCTTGTCTCACCTGAAGCAGACGGATCAAAGTACGGTACAGGCTTTAAAGACTGGCTTGATTGGGAGAAGGGTATTCCAAGTGTTACGGTTGAGGTTGGAATCGGAACTTCACCGGTACCTGAAACACAGATAGAAACAATTTGGCAGCAAAATGCAGGAGTTTTACCTGATATTGTAAATTATATTATAGGAAAGTAAATAAAAAAGCCTTTAGGTACACAAAAACACCTAAAGGCTTTCGTTTGTTAATAATTCCAGTTTATAAGCAAATATATCAGTGATGAACCGAACATATCAGTAAGTGCATGCATAAGGAAGAAAGGCAACAAATTCTTTATTACTTTCTTGTACATGAAATAATAGAATAGTCCGTATACCACACCTATTACCAATGACCAAAGAAGGCCTTGATAAGTGTGGAATGATACTCTGACCAAAGTTGAAAATGCAAGTACATACCATTTATGTTCATCTTTTACAGAGGTCAAAAGACCGAGAAAGAAAAATTCCTCATAAAATCCGTTTAAGAAAGCATATCCGATTGCAAGCGGTGAAAGTGCCAGGAATTTATTTAATGCTTCCATCGGATTTATGTCTTGAAGCAATGAAGGATCAAAATAGTTGTAGTCGCCGCTCACTGTAGTAACAAGGTCGCCGAAGAGACCAATGATTGAAAATAGTACCGGAACCCAAATAATTACAGACCAATGTAATCTTATTTTCAATTGCTTAAAATCAAAATTTCTGATAAGTAAGTACAGTAACGCAATAATTAAAAGAATAGACTGTAATGTAAAATTTCCGGTATAGGCCGCACCGTCTGAGGCAATATCCATAGATTCCGCTGAATCTTGTATAGCCTGTGGATCAGACTGAAGTAATCCTATAAATATTTGTGTCGATGTTATGATAAATATACCGAACATAATACAGGTAACAATAAGGATATCAAACCATCTCAAATACTTAAGCTTTTCTTTCGGTCTGATTTTTTCTAAAAAATTCATTTTTATATCTCTCTTTCTTCTATATAATATATTTCTAAAGCAAGAATATTTGCTTGAACATTTGGTACCTAGAATAATATAAACTATATATATGAAAAATCAATGTATAAAATAAATGAAATTTTTGAAATTTTAGGATACAATATAAAAAAGGAGGATGATAATACATGAAATTAAAAAGACTTAGAGATATCTTTCTTATGTTTATGGCATGTGCATTCCTTGGATGGATTTATGAAGTACTGGTTGGACTTTTGGAAACGCATGTCGGATATGTAAATCGTGGATTTTTATTCGGTCCGTATTTGCCGATTTATGGTTTTGGGGGAATAATATTAATAACACTTTTGATGCCGATAAGAAATAAGAAAATACATTTAGGAAGAATAAGTATATCTTTTGTTTTGGTATTTTTGTCAACTATGCTTATAACTACAATACTTGAACTTATCGGTAGCTATTTTATGGAGCTTATAATGGGTGACTGGTTGTGGGACTACAGTAATTATTTCTGTAATTTTGAAGGAAGGATTGCTCTATGGAGCAGTGTGAAATTCGGACTTGGAGGACTGATAATAATATACCTGATAGAACCGGCAATCAGATTTTGTATTGAAAAATCAAATCAAAAAAATGTAAATATATTTACTGTAATACTTGGTATTATGTTTATTGTAGATTTGGGACTCAGACCTTTTTTGGGAAGCAACTTTATAGGGAAATAATTTTTAGGAGGTAGACAATGGATAGAGTTCCTTTTTTAAGTATGGTATTTATGGTTATATCCTGTATAGCCGGATTTGCAATTCCAATTATACTCTTTATTTATTTCAGAAAGAAGAAGCGTGCGGATATATCTCCGTTTTTTATAGGCGGTATTGTATTTGTTGTATTTGTAATGTTTCTTGAAAGCTCGGTTCACAGAGCTGTTTTTGCTTTACCGTTTGGCGAGACTATAAAAAATAATGTAATACTTTACGCACTGTACGGTGGACTGATGGCTGCAATATTTGAAGAAACGGGAAGATTGATTGCATTCAAATTTATTCTCGGGAAGAATAAAGATAAAAATATAAATGCATGTATGTATGGAGCCGGGCATGGAGGTTTTGAGGCCGCATCTGTTTTGGGATTGACTATGATAGGCAGTCTGGCTCTTTCGGTTTCAATAAACAGTGGACTTATATCAACTATTTTGGACAATGTAGGAGGAAATGATCTTACACAGCTTAAAGACACTGTAAACACATTGACCATGTCACCTCCATATGTATTTTTACTTGGTATAGTTGAGAGAATATTTGCAGTGATATTACAGATATCACTTTCGGTTCTTGTATGGTCAAGTGTTAAGGGGAAAAGATATTTATTTATTGCTGCACTTTTGATTCATTTTTTGGCAGATACTTTGATAGTTATATTAAACGGATTTCATGTACCTTTGATATTTGTAGAGCTTATCTTTGGTGTGGTTTCAATAATAGTTGCGTTATTTTCACGAAAGATATATGTAGAAGAAAGTTAAGATGTGTTTTTAAAAATGCTATGATATAATTATAAAGTTAAAATAAATAATAGCGATCGAAAGGAGAATGACTATGAGGAATACAATGAATAATACAATAAGTGGAACTATAAACTACAGAGGCATAGTTGTTCGCTGTCTATTATTCTAAAACTTTTTTATTAGAGAATGAACGATAAAGCCTTTGAAACAGAAGAAAACAGAGGTTTTTATTTTGATACAATTAAATGGAAAATACGCACAGGCGTATATTATGTGTGATGAAACTATGGAAAAGTCCATGGTGGAAGAAGTGGCAAAGTCTCAGGTGAAAATGATTTGTGATAATGAAGTATCACAGGGAGCAAAGATTAGGGTAATGCCTGATGTTCACCCGGGAAAGGTAGGTCCTATAGGTCTTACAATGACTGTGGGTAAAAAGATTTTACCCTCTTTAGTGGGAATAGATATCGGTTGCGGTATGCTTGCGGTAAAACTTGGTAAAATAAGGAATGATTTTATGAAGCTGGATACCGTAATCAGAGATAATGTTCCGGTAGGATTTGCTTTAAGAAAAGATGTACATGCATATGCAGACAGAATTGAGTTAAATAATCTTAAATGCTTTTCACATATAAGATCTGAAAAAGCGTTGCTCAGTCTTGGTACTTTAGGTGGTGGAAATCATTTTATTGAGCTGGATGTAGCAAAGAACGGAGAAGTTTACCTTATAGTACATACGGGAAGCAGACATCTTGGAAAAGAAGTGGCTGAGTACTATATGAAAGCCGGACAGGATGAGCTGAAAGGAAAAGGTATAAATGATATTCCTTTTGAAATGACCTACCTTAGCGGTAATTTGATGGAAGATTATCTGCATGATCTAAAAATAGTTGAAGAGTATGCAATATTAAACAGAAAAATAATTGCTGCTGAGATTATAAAAAAGATGAAGTGGAAGGCAATAGAAGAAATTTCATGTTCTCACAATTATGTGGATTTTTCAGGAAATCAGTCTATATTAAGAAAAGGTGCCATTTCAGCGAAGTTGGATGAGAGGGTAATAATTCCTATAAATATGAAGGAAGGTGTTTTACTTGGAAGGGGACTTGGAAACGAAGAATGGAATAATTCGGCACCGCATGGGAGCGGAAGAGTACTTTCAAGAGGAGAAGTAAATTCTTCGCATACGGTTTCCGAGTTCAAAAAAGAGATGAAGGGTATCTATACAAGCTGCATATGTAAGGATACTTTGGACGAAGCACCTTTTGCATATAGAGGAATTGACTATATAAAAGAAGTCATAAAAGATACCGTAGAGGTGGAAAATGTTCTTACTCCTATATTTAACTATAAGGGAGGGGACAGAAAATGATTTTACAAATAAGTGCAGGTATGGGTCCGGTGGAATGTCAGAGGGCTGTATTTGGTATATGTAAAGCTTTAATGAGGGAATTTCAGTCTTTAGAGATTTTAAGTTATGTAGAGGGGGAGAGAAAAGAAACTTTTTACTCAGTGATGCTCTCATCTGATGAAAATTTATCATATCTTGAAGGTACTATGCTTTGGATCTGTAAAAGTCAGTACAGAACAGAGCATAAAAGAAAGAACTGGTTTGTAGACGTGAGTATTATTCCGGAAACGGTAAATGTAGATGATAACTTCTCTGAAGCGGATATTATAGTGGAGAAATTTCATGCAAGTGGACCGGGAGGTCAAAATGTAAACAAGGTGGAAACCGGAGTGAGAGTTATACATATACCTACAGGAATAAGGATAAGTTCAACAAGGGAAAGAAGTCAGCTTATGAATAAGAAGGATGCCCTTAGAAAACTCGCCATTGTTTTAAAAAATAAAAATACTTCACAAATTGAACAAAGTAAGAATAATGCATGGAGCAAGCATACGGATATAGTTAGAGGAAACCCGATAAGAGTATATGAGGGTGAAAGATTTAGGCTAAAAAAATAAACTTGAGGTAATATTATGGGTGATGGAAAAAATTACAATCTAGAAGAAGATATCAGTATAAGCAAAGAGGCTGTAGATAGTGAAAATAAAAGTATGAAAAAATATCCGTGGCTAATATCAATACTTTATATTTTGGTATTGTATGGGTGGATCGGTTTTGTTATTTCCGGAATGAAGTACTTTAATTTGAACAAGTGGTTATTTCTAGGTTTTAATATAGCATTTCTTATGGCGTTTATAACACTTCTGACAGTTCAGATCAGTAGAGTATTGCCTGAGATAAGAAGTGGGAATATAGACTATTGTATAAAGAGATTTTTGTTTTTTAAATATACCATTTTACCTTCTACATTGTATTTTATTTTTCTGGCACTTGTTATATTTGTGGGTGGACTGAGTATTTCAATTTTAGCCCTTGTTTTACCTCAAATGCTTTTTCTTGCGCCGTTTATACTTATGGTGGCTTTTATATTGCCGCCGATATTGTTGGCAATCTCTTTTATAGCCGCTTTACCGGGATTTGTTTTGGCAGTAGGCACTGTAATTATAAGTAGAAAACAAAAAGAGATGAAACTTGGTAGCTGCGTTTTACATATACTCCTACAGTTTGTTCCGGTAGTGGATTTGATAGATGCATTATATATTTCGCTACATTATTGGAATAGGGCAAAGAAATTGGCTATAATTACAGCTGTTTCTGCCGGTATACTTATAGTTGCAAGTATAATTTTACATATAATAGGCTAAGAAATAAAAAGTCTAAAAAGGAGATATAGTGATATGGAAAATGATTTTATATTAGAAAAAGACTGTATTATAAATGAGGAATCTCCACAAAAGCATTTCCCATGGATTTTAGGCATAATATATAATATAGTAGTTTACAGATGGGCATATGTTATTATATCTCAGTTAAACAGCACAGAAAAAAAGGAATTTGATATTTTACCTCATATAGTATATCTTATCTTACTTTTAATACCGCTTATATTGCAAATCATAAGCGTGAACAGAGCTATAAAAAGAAATGATATAAATTATTGTATTGACGGAGCGCTTTTTTACGGATACGCAATGTTTCCGGTTTCTCTGTTATGTGCACTATGTATTCTTGGTGTAGCTGTGGGCGAAATATTTATATTGATTGCATGTATGGTAGTACCGGCAACGATCTTTATCGTACCGTTTATTGCAGTACCATGTATTATATTTTTGATGATAATGATATTGTTGTACTATGTTTTATTGTCACCGGGAATGTTAATGGCCGGTTATCTGGTCCGCTGTTATAAAGATGAATATGGTCTAAGTAACAACAAATATAACAGGCATAAGGTTTTTCGATTTATACCCGGAGTAAATTTAATTGATATTTTGTATATTTCAAATAAATACAGGGATAGAGGAAAATCACAAACCGTAATTATAGCAGTTTCCTTAATATTGATGATTCTAACAATCGTTGCGGCAATAGCAATCAGTAGAATATTATAGGTATATAAATGAAATCAAAGAAACTTTTTAGAATCATTGCTGCATGTATTATTTTATATATAATAGGTTAAGAAATAAAAATTCTTAAAAGGAGATATAGTGATATGGAAAATGATTTTATATTAGAAAAAAACTGTATTATAAATGAGGAATCTACACAAAAGCATTTTCCTTGGATTTTGGGTATAATATATAATATAGTGGTTTACAGATGGGCATATGTTATTATATCTCAGTTGAACAGCACAGAAAAAAAGGAATTTGGTATTTTACCTCATATAGTATATTTTATCTTACTTTTAATACTGCTTATATTGCAAATCATAAGCGTGAATAGAGCCATAAAAAGGGAGGATATAAATTATTGCATCAATGGAGCGCTTTTTTATAGATACACTATGTTTCCGATTTCTCTGTTGTGTACAATATGTATTTTTGTTATAGCTATAGGTGAATTAGCTTTATTTATTGCATGTATGGTGGTACCGGCAACAATTGTTATGGCACCGTTCATTGGAATAATATTTATTATATTTTTGGTGATATTAATATTGTTGTATTTCGCTTTATTGTCACCGGGGATGTTAGCGGCATGTTACCTTATCGGTTATATTAAAGATAGACATAAAGTAAAACTGGCTAAATTTACTATGCATATATTACTTCAATTTATACCGGGAATAAATATAATTGATACATTGTATATTACTAATAAATATTGTAAGCGTGGAAAGATATTAGCTATAGGTACAGCAGTTGTCACATTAATAACAATTGTTGCAGCCATAATAATAATTAGAATAGTATAGGTATATAAATGAAATCAAAGAAACTTTTTAGAATCATTGCTGCATGTATATTGCTTGCAGTAATGATTTTACTGATGTTTACAAGACTTTATCATAGAGGTACTTCTGTAAAGAGACCTAAGAATGCTTATAAAAGACATATAGAGCAGTTTAAGAGCAGTGTTGATATGGATAAAGACGGAATTGATGATCAAAGCGATATATTAAACAGTGCTCTTTACTATATACAGACAAAACCGAAGTATGAGAGCAGATACTATATTGGCGGAACACCAAATGACGGTTATGGTGTTTGTACGGATGTTGTAGCTGCGGCACTTTTCGGCGCAGGATATGATTTACAAAAACTTGTGTCTGAGGATATAAATGAGCATCCGCAAAATTATGATATACAATCCCCTGATAAAAATATTGACTACCGTAGAGTAAGAAATCTGCAGGTGTATTTTAAAAATAATACAAAAAGTCTTACTACAGATCTTTCTGAAATAGAAGAGTGGCAGGGTGGAGATATTGTTATTTTTAAAAAGCATATCGGAATAGTATCCGACAGAAGAGATAAAAACGGAGTTCCATATATTATTCATCATGGAAGTAAATATCAAAGAGCATATGAGCAAAAATATCTGAAAAGTAAGTCTGATGAAATAGTCGGACACTACAGATGGGAATTGGAAAGTAAAAATTAAGTTGACACTATGGATGAGATACGAGAGGTAGATAATAACATTATCGGATTAACAGGTAGTGAAGTAGAACAAAGAATTGCTCCGGGTTTAACAAATAAAATAAATACAAACACTGATAAAACAACTTTGGAAATAGTATTGTCAAATGTATGTACATACTTTAACCTGATATTTTTAATTATTTCGATATTACTGATTGTGGTGAGTTCGTTTAGGAATCTTACATTCCTGCCTGTTATTGTCGGAAATACAGTTATAGGTATAGTACAAGAATTGCGTGCAAAAAAGACGCTTGAAAAGATGAAATTTTTAAGTGCACCTCATAGTGATGTGATAAGAGACGGAGTACTTCAAAATGTTTTGTCAGAGGAACTGGTAAAAGATGATATTATTCTTTTAACAGCCGGTAAACAGATTTGTGCCGATGCTTTTGTCATATCCGGAAGCATTCAGGTTAATGAATCACTACTTACAGGTGAGTCTGATGAAATAGAAAAAAATACAGGCAGTAAGCTTTTGTCCGGAAGTTTTGTAGTATCCGGAGAATGCTATGCAAAACTTGAGAAAGTGGGAGAAGAGTCATATATCTCAAAACTCAGTACACAAGCAAAAACTATGAAAAGTAAAGAACAATCGGAGATGATAAGACATATCAATTTGATTGTTAAGGTTGTAGGTATTGTGATCATACCTATAGGTGCGGTTTTATTTTTACAAAGCTTTTATGTAAATGGGGATACTCTTAGAAAAAGTGTAACTTCAACAGTTGCTGCCGTACTTGGAATGATTCCTGAGGGATTGTATTTGCTGACCACAGTTGCGCTTGCCATAAGTACTATGAAACTTGCAACAAAAAAGGTACTGCTTCATGATATGAAAAGTATTGAAACTTTGGCAAGAGTTGATGTGCTCTGTGTTGATAAAACAGGTACGATTACAGAACCTGATATGAAAGTGGAAGATGTGTTCTTATGTAAAGGTGCAAACAGTTCTATAGATTATTCGGATTTTGAAAAATTATTGTTTTCATATGCTCTTGCTTCAAAAGATAATAATGCAACTATGCAGGCTTTAAAAGAATATGCAAATAAGAAAGGTATTAAAGGGGCTGTAGATGCTACTGTAAAGGTACTGCCTTTTTCTTCATCTCTTAAATACGGTAGTATTACATTTGAAGACGGATGTTACATTCTTGGTGCGCCGGAAATTATTTTGAAAGACAATTTTGTTTCTTTTGAAAATGAGATTTTAGACTATACTGAGAAAGGAAGTCGTGTTTTACTTTTTGCAAAGTATGACGGAAGTGATATTGAAGACGGTATAAACGGAAATGTAACTCCTATAGGTTTTATAGCTTTTGAAAATCCTATTCGTGAGAATGCTGTAGATACATTTAACTATTTCAAATCTCAAGGTGTAGATATAAAGGTTATCTCAGGGGATAATCCTTTAACTGTTTCACAAATTGCCTCTCAGGCAGGAATTGAAAATGCCGAAAATTATATTGATGCAAGCCTGCTTGATACCGATAAAAAGATACAGGAGGCAATATCTTTTTATACTGTCTTCGGTCGTGTTACACCTAAACAAAAACAAAAGCTTGTAAAAGCTTTACAGGCAGACGGCCATACTGTTGCCATGACAGGTGACGGTGTAAATGATATTTTGGCAATGAAGGATGCAGACTGCAGTGTGGCAATGGCATCAGGAAGTGAAGCCGCCACTCATGCCGCACAAGTTGTACTACTTGATTCCGACTTTGCACATATGCCTGACCTTGTATATGAGGGCAGGAGAGTTGTTAATAATATAGAGCGCTCTGCAAGTTTGTTTTTGGTAAAAAATATTTTCTCATTGCTTTTAGCCGTATTATCGGCGGTTTTTATGTTTACATATCCACTTGAGCCTGCACAGATTTCTTTTGTAAGTATGTTTACGATTGGAGTACCGGGATTTTTATTGGCTCTTGAGCCGAATAAAAATAGGATAAAGGGAAGTTTTCTTAAAAATGTGCTGATAAAAGCATTGCCGGGCGGACTAACAGACGTTATAGCGGTATTTGCACTTGTGGTATGTGGAGAAGTTTTTGAGATATCCACAGACAGCATCGGAACTGTTGCGACCATGGTTATGTCGGTAGTCGGATTCATGATTTTGATCAAGATAAGCTATCCACTTGATCTTAGAAAATATATAATAATATTTTTAAATATTGCAGGTCTTATATTTACAGGTATATTCCTTAGAAAATTGTTTGCACTTACCGATCTTTCGGGTATAAGTATTCTTCTTATGTTTACTTTTGGTTTTGCTGCGGAATCATTATTTAGAAATATGACGGTTTTGGTAGAAAAAAATCAAATATTACTTGAAAAAATAAGAATAAAACTTGAACAAAAGAAAAAATAAGATATAGTATAAGTAGTAAGTAAAAACTTTGTTTTATGGAGTTGGTTATGAGAGAGTATAGTCCGCTTTTTAACATGAGCGATAGAATGATAAATTTATTGACGGAGATAAGTGAAGAAGTCGGAAGGGTCAGTGTTGTCCTTTCAGGTAAGATGAATCCTTTACTCCGAAAGGAAAACATAATAAAAAAAGTATATGCCTCTTTGGCAATGGAAGAAAGTGATATTTCATTTGAACAGATAAGAGGTTTTATATACGGAGAAAATGTTATTGATAATCACAAGGATATGAGAGTTGTAAAAAATCTATATGAGGCCTATGATATGTCATTTAAATTAAATCCGTATTCAATAAATGACTTGTTCTTTGCACAAAAAATGATACTTAGCGGATTTACTATAGAGTCTACTGAGTTTAGAGAAGATAAGATAGAAAATAACGGCAACGGAATATTTGACAGTAATATAATTCCTTCAAGATTTATTCCGGGAGCTGTAAGAGATATATTTGAATGGTATAAAAGAGACAATCTGCATCCTGTAATAAAATGTGCAATAGTATATCATGAATTTGAACTTTTACAGCCTTTTGCGGCAGGTAACGGCCCTCTTTCAAGATTATGGTTGGATCTTTTGCTTTGTAAGTGGAAGGATATTTTCTTCTGTATGTCTGTTGAGAGCGAGCTTTATAATAGGATACAGGAATATAAGGAGCTTACATACAGTATAGGAAGACCCGGAGAAAGTAATAAGTTTATAGAATTTATTCTTGAGACTATTCTTTTTACATTAAAGAAAGCACAGATAGAAGAGAAAATACCGGTTTGGGGGATGGAATCCGATGCTTCATTTACAAATGGAGACAGTATAAAGCGGGAAAATTCTTTAGGTAGCGGTATGACAGGTAATGCCAAAATGACGGTTGGAAAAGAAGTATCAGGTGGTATAGACGTATCAGGTGACAGTAAAAATACCGCTGTGAGTACAAATAACAAGACAAGTGAGAATACATTTGCAAAAAGACTTGTAAATGTACTTGGGAATGAAGTTCTTACAACAAATGAGATAATGCTTAGGCTTGGCATGACACATAAGCCTACCTTTAGAAAAAATTATCTAAATCCTGCAATAGAGATGGGATTGGTAGAGATGACCGTACCGGGCAAACCAAGAAGCAGGTATCAGAAGTACAGAAAGATATCATAGTCGCAAGATATAGAATAAGATAAAAGAGTGAAGACTATGTTGCCTATAATTAGACCATGATAGACCAAGAAGAGCAAGATATACGATAAACGACTAAGATAATAAGAAACTATGGACTATGATGCAGGCGGTTTCAAAGTAGAAATTTGTATAGCTGTAAGTAATGGATGTAAATGCTCTTGCGCTTCTGTTTTATAAATACACTGAAATTTTACACGCTGCTGCCGTATATTTATTTGAAATACATATTGACGAATCTGTACTTTATGGTATAATGATATAGATTTTGAATTTCACAACCGGAGGGAGGTTAGATCTTAGATGTCAAACGTGATTGTGAAAGAAAACGAGAGTCTTGACAGTGCACTTAGAAGATTCAAAAGAAATTGTGCTAAGGCAGGCATTCAACAAGAAATTCGTAAGAGAGAGCATTACGAGAAGCCAAGCGTAAGACGTAAGAAAAAGTCTGAAGCAGCTAGAAAGCGTAAGTTTAATTAATTGCGTGTTTTCACAACCTCGGTCATTTGACCGGGGTTTTCTTTTTAAAGAAAACTTTTAAGGAGAACAATTTGAGTATAATTGAAAATATTATAGATATACCTATGGAGCATGAAAGGAATGTCTGTGGTGAGTTTGATGTATATTTGAAGAAAATAGAGAGAACGCTGAAGGTAAGTATGATTGCCAGAGACGGCAGTATAAAGATAATAGGCCCGAAACCTTATGTAGATAAGGCGAAATCTGTTTTCAACAATCTTATAGAACTTTCTAAAAGAGGGAATCAAATCACCGAGCAAAATATAGATTATGCCCTTTCATTGTCATTTACACTTGAAGATGACAAGATTCTTGAAATCGATCAGGATGTGATAGCAAGAACTATCCTGGGTAAGCCGATAAAGCCGAAGACTCTGGGTCAAAAACAGTATGTAGATCTTATCAGAGAAAAGATGATAGTTTTTGGTGTAGGCCCTGCAGGAACAGGAAAAACGTATCTTGCTATGGCAATGGCGATACAGGCTTTTAAAGAAGGAAGTGTAAACAGAATTATCCTTACCAGACCTGCAATAGAAGCCGGAGAAAAACTCGGATTTTTACCGGGAGACTTGCAAAGTAAGATTGATCCGTATTTAAGACCTTTATACGATGCGCTGTATCAGATAATGGGTGCCGACAGCTTCTTACACAATCAGGAAAAAGGATTAATTGAAGTTGCACCTCTTGCGTATATGAGAGGTAGAACTCTTGATAATGCATTTATAATTCTTGATGAGGCACAAAATACCACGCCTGCACAGATGAAGATGTTTTTAACAAGAATCGGATTCGGTTCAAAGGTGATAGTGACCGGAGACCAAAGTCAAAAGGACCTTCCTCAGGGGCAGACTTCAGGACTTGACAGTGCACTTAAGATTTTAAAAAATATAGATGATATAGGTATATGTATGTTGACCAATAAGGATGTGGTACGACATCCTTTGGTTCAAAAGATTGTGGAAGCCTATGATATATATGAAAAGAAAAATATATCAAAGGATGATAAAAAGAGATTTAGGAAATAAATACAGCCTTTTTGGCGGATGTTATAATGGTGAGGGAGTATGACTATAGAGATAAGCTATGAGTCTAAAACAAATCTGGATATACCATATGAAGAGATAATAGAAAAGATGGTAGTAGCATCGCTTGATTTTGAAGATTGTCCTTATGAGGCGGAAGTTTCGGTGACAATTGTGGATGATGAGGAAATAAGAAGGATAAATAATGAGTACAGAGGCATTGATAAGTCTACAGATGTGCTTTCATTTCCTTTTAATGAGTTTTCCGCCCCCGGAAATTTTGATGATATTGAAGAAAATATAGATGCATTCAATCCGGAAACCGGAGAATTACTTCTTGGAGATATTATACTTTCTACAGAGCATATACTGGAACAGGCCAAGGAGTACGGACATAGTAAGACCAGAGAGCTGGCTTTTTTGGTGGTACATTCTATGCTTCATCTAATGGGTTACGATCATATGGAAGATGACGAAAGAATGGTTATGGAAGATAGACAAAGAAAAATTTTAGAGCTTGAGGGGATTAGCAGATAATGCCGGAAAAAACAACAAAGAAAGAATCTAATAATTTTTTGGTGCAGGGAGCCATATTGGCTGTTGCAGGAATTTTGGTCAGACTTATTGGACTTGCCTACAGAGTACCTCTTCTTAGAATAATAGGAAGTAAGGGTATGGGATATTATTCCACTGCATATAATCTGTATGCGATTATTCTTTTGCTTTCTTCATATTCATTGCCACTTGCGGTAAGTAAGATGGTTTCTTCAAGAATTGCAAAGAATGAATATAGGAATGCAAATAAAATACTGAGGGCTGCCCTTATATATGCAACAATAGTGGGAGGCCTTGGTTTTGTTATCGTTTTTTTCGGAGCAAACTTTTTTGCAAGTAATCTTTATCAAATGCCTTTAGCAAAGTATGCGCTTCAAAGTCTGGCGCCTACTATATGGATCATGGCATATCTGGGAGTGCTTCGAGGATATTTCCAAGGTCACTCCACCATGGTGCCTACTGCACTTTCTCAAATTTTTGAACAGATAATAAATGCGGCCGTATCGGTAGGTGCTGCTTATTATTTGTGTGAGATGGCATTAAAGCAGGCAAAGGGAGAAAATGTAAAGGCGGCTTACGGTGCGGCAGGAGGTACAATAGGTACAGGCGCAGGTACAGTTATAGCCTTGCTTGTAATGCTTGCATTCTTTTTTGTGACTGCAAATGTGAGAAGAAAGAATATTGTAAATGATAAAACTCTAAGAAAAGAAAGTTTTTCTACAATTACAAGAGTATTGATACTTACGGTAATACCTGTAATAGCGTCTACAGCTATTTATAATATAAATTCTGTTCTTGACGGTATGGTATTCGGACAGAGTATGAAAGCCTTAGGACTTGAAGAAGAGACCTCAAGACTTTACGGAATATATACAGGAGGTTATCTTGTACTTGTAAATGTTCCTGTAGCTATAGCAAATGCAATGTCTTCATCTCTTATTCCAACGATTTCAAGGAGTTTCAGTAAGGGTGAAAGAGGTGATGTAAACTCAAAGATATCAATGGTTATAAGATTTGCCACCATTGTAAGTTTTCCATGTGCAATAGGACTTGCAGTTATTTCAATGCCTGTAATGGGGATATTGTTTAATTCGATGGAAGATGCCATGTTGGCTGCATATTTGATGATATTGGGATCTGGAGTTGTTGTATTGTATTCCGTTTCAACAGTTACAAATGCTGTACTTCAGGGAACCAGTCTCATAAATAAGCCGGTTAAGAATGCTTTTATATCACTTATAATACATTTTATTATACTGTATATACTGTTATTTACATTTAAATCAAATGTAATAGGTTTGGTATTCGGAAATATGGTCTTTGCTCTTTCGATGTGTGTTCTAAATGCGAGAAGTATAAGAAGAAATCTATCCTATAAACAGGAGCTTATAAAGACTTATCTTATGCCTTTTATTTGTGCGGGATTAATGGGAATAGTTGTATATATTGTATACACATTTATTTTAAAATTCAGCAGCAGTAGAGTAATACTTACATTGATACCTATTATGGTTGGAGCACCTGTTTATGCAATACTTTTGATCGGTACAAGAACCATATCAAAGAATGAGATATTGCAGATGCCAAAGGGCAGAAAAATAGTAAATATTTTACAGAAAGTCAGGCTTTTGAAATGAAAGTTGGGATTGTAGGCGGTGGAGCAGCAGGTATTATGTCTGCTCTATTTGCGTGTAAGGGAAAGGATGAAGTTACTGTTATTGAGCACAATGACAAGCTTCTAAAGAAGATACTTTCTACCGGAAACGGAAAATGTAATTTTACAAATACAAAATTAGAGCCTTCAAATTATCACAATAATGAAAGGGCAATAAAGTTTATAGAGAGATTTAATCAATTTGATACTATAAAGTTTTTTAACAGTATAGGGGTAATAGAGTATATAAGAGACGGGTATACTTATCCAAACTCGGAACAGGCGGCTTCTATCAGAAACTCACTTTTAATGGAGCTTGAAAGATATGATGTGAATATACTTTTAAATACCTATGTAACAGATATATCTAAGGATGAAGATGTATTTACACTTTGTGTTTGCAATGCAAATGATAAAAGTAAATCAAAGCTTTATTTTGATAAGATTATTATTGCTACAGGTTTAAAAGCCGCACCGAAGCTTGGAAGTGACGGATCCTTTTTCCATATTTTAAAAAAACTTGACATAAAATATAAGCCTGTTTTGCCTGCACTTTGCGGTATCAGTTTGGAGGGTAAAAACTTCTTTAAGATAACATCAGGTGTAAGGGCAAAGGGAAAAATATCGGTTTCTGTTAAGGATGTGGAAGTTGCAAGTGATTTTGGAGAACTACAGTTTGGTGATACAGGTATATCCGGGATACCTACATTTCAAGTAAGCAGATATGTAAGTATTGCTCTTGATAAAAAAGAAGAAGTTAGAGTTTCTCTTGATATGTTTTCACATCTTGGAAGTATAGAAAACATATTAAATGCGAGAAGGAAAATACCTTCATTTGTTACTATGGAGGATATAGGAAACGGACTTATAAACTCCAAACTTTGGATTGGAATACTTGGTTTGGCAGATATACGTGCCGATTTAAAAATAAAAAAATGTGATAATAAGAGTTTTGAAAGATTAATTTCTATTTGTAAAGAGATAAATTTTAATGTTAAAGGTACCGGAGATTTTGACAAGGCTCAAGTTTGTACAGGTGGTATTGCCTTAGATGATGTGGATGATAATCTGATGTATAGGGATATTAAAAACTTGTACTTTGCAGGTGAAATACTTGATGTTGACGGAATTTGCGGAGGCTACAATTTGCAGTGGGCATGGACATCCGGATATATAGCCGGTGTCACAAGATAAGGAAGATAAAATGTTACATATAAATTCTTTACAGCTAAATGTACATCATGATGAAAATGATTTAAAGAAAAAAATTGCCAAGACTATTGGCTGTAATATAGACGAGATAAAAGAATATGAAATAAGGAAAAGATCAATAGATGCAAGAAAAAAGCCTGACATCTCTTATTCTTATTCCATAGATGTCGGCCTTTTAAATGAGGCTAAATATTTAAACAAAAATAAAGCTTTGAGCATTGCAAAGCCGGTAGTTTATGCTTATGAAGATGCCGGGAAGCTTGAAATACAGGAAGAGAGTAAAAGACCTGTGGTGGTCGGATTTGGCCCTGCGGGTATATTTGCCGCACTTTTACTTGCAAGATACGGTTTAAAGCCTATAGTAATAGAGCGAGGTGGCTGTGTTGAAGACAGAACCCTGAGTGTAAATAAATTCTGGAGTGAAGGAAAGCTTGACACAGAGTCCAATGTTTCTTTTGGAGAAGGAGGAGCAGGTACATTCTCGGACGGAAAATTAAATACTTTGGTAAAAGATACTTTCGGTAGAAATAAATTTGTATTAAAGTCTTTGGTGGAATATGGAGCACCAAAGGAAATTTTGTATGATAATAAGCCGCATATAGGTACAGACCTTTTGACAGGCATAGTAAGAAAGATAAGAGAAGAAATAAAGGAGCTTGGCGGAGAGGTAAGATTTGATACCAAGCTTATAAATATAGAAAATATAAAAGATAATAAAAAGAAGATAGAAGCAGTAAACAATAGAAATGGTGAACATGAAATAATAGAATGTGAAAATATAATACTTGCACTTGGACATAGTGCCAGGGATACCTTTAAAGCTTTAAAGGAAATGGGAGTTTATATGGAGCCGAAGTCCTTTGCACTTGGTATAAGAGTTTCTCATTCACAGCATTTGATAGATGTCTCACAGTATGGCAATAAAGAAGCAAAGTTTTTATCGCCTGCACCTTATAAACTTACATTTAAGTCAAGCTTTGATAGAGGTGTGTATTCATTTTGTATGTGTCCGGGCGGATTTATAGTAAATGCTTCTACAGAAGCCGGAAGAATTGCTATAAACGGTATGAGCTATCATAAGAGAGATTCGGGAGAGGCAAATTCCGCTATTATTGTAAGTGTATCTGAAGAAGATTTTGATAAATACGCAGATTCTAAAGATCCTCTAAAAGGTATCGAGTTTCAAAGAAGACTTGAAGAAGAAACCTTTAATATGGGTAAAGGAAAAGTTCCTGTACAAAAACTGGTAGATTTCCTTGCAGGAAGAGAGAGTAGCGGATTTGATAATACAAATTTAAAGATAAAGGGAAATACTACTATTGCCAGAGTGGACAAGCTCTTCCCAAAAGAAATATACGAGAGTATGAAAGAGGCATTTTCAGATTTTAACCGTAAGATAAAAGGATTTATAAATGAAGATGCCTATGTAGCAGCCATAGAATCAAGAACTTCATCACCGATAAGAATAAACAGGGATGAGTCTTTACAAGCGAATATTTCCGGAATATATCCATGTGGTGAGGGTGCCGGATATGCGGGCGGCATAATGAGTGCTGCCATGGACGGATTAAAGGTTGCGGAAAGAATTATTGAAAAGTATAAGGAGTAGTATGGATATAAGACAAAAGGTAAAAGATGCAAAAAGAATTGTAATAAAAATCGGTTCTTCAAGTATCACTCATTCTGAGACAGGCGAGCTTCATCTTTCAAAAATAGAAAAACTGATAAGACAGATAGCAGATCTTAGAGGAGCCGGAAAGGAAGTTGTATTGGTTTCATCAGGTGCTATTGCAACAGGAAGACATTCTCTTGGTATAAATGAAAAACCTTCCACACTGTCAGGGAAGCAGGCTCTTGCAGCTATAGGACAGGCCAGACTTATTATGGAGTATAGAAAGCTTTTTTCAGAGTACAATCTTAGAATAGCTCAGATTTTGATGACAAAATCAACTATAACCAATGAGATTTACCGTGAAAATGCAAAGGCTACTTTTACTCAGCTGCTTGTATATGGTGCGGTACCGATTGTAAATGAAAACGATACCATATCTACCTATGAGATTCAGTTTGGTGACAATGACAGATTGTCGGCACTTGTAAGTGCACTTGTGGAGGCTGACCTTCTTATACTTTTATCTGATATTGACGGACTTTATACCGATGATCCGAATACAAATAAGGATGCAGAGTTTATAAGCTTTGTAGAGGATGTAGACAAATATATGGATATGGGAAAAGCTACATCAAAGTCCGGTCTTGGAACAGGTGGAATGTATACAAAACTTTTGGCGGCACAGATTGCAACCAATTCAGGCTGCGATATGGTAATTGCAAGTGCAGAGGATATGAGTATAATAGAAAATATTGCAAATGGTGAGGAGATAGGGACTTATTTTCCGGCCAAGAGCAATAAGGATTTTGACATGTTAGATTGTTTGGAAGAGTAGGTGGAAAATGGATAATACAAAAATAGATAGAATAAATACATTGGCTAATAAGCAAAAGAGTGTAGGACTTACAGAAGAAGAAAAGATAGAGCAGGCAGAGCTCAGAAAAGAGTATATCGAATCAATAAGAGCAAGCTTAAGAGCAAATCTTAATAATATTTCAATACAAGAGGCTGACGGTAGTATAACAGACCTTGGGGAGAAGTTTGGAAAGAAGAATGGATAAGGCTGAGCTTAGAAAGTACTTATTGGAAAAGAGAAATTCACTCTCAAGAGAGGAAGTCTTATCTGCAAGTGAGAGTATAATAAGAGAAATAGATGCTTTAATAAAGAAAAATAAAAGTATTGTACTCTTAGGATTTATGCCGCTTGGAAATGAGATAGACCTAAGAGCATTATACAAAAAGATACTTGCCGGATACTACAAGGAAAATTTTGATATAGATATTATATTGGGACTTCCAAGAGTATGCGGTAAGGAAATGAGATTTTTTAAGATAGATTCACTTGATAATCTTGAAAAATCGAAGTTCGGTATAATGGAACCAAGGCTTAACAGTGAAGAAATCATTGCAAAAAATGCTCATGTAATGGTTCCTCTTATAGGACTTGATAAAGATAAGAGAAGGCTTGGCTTTGGCGGCGGATTTTATGATAAATATTTTGGAAAACATAAAGATAATAAATTGTATGGTTTAGTTTATGATTTTCAGATGAATATTGATTTTGAAGTAAATGAATATGATATTGCAATGGATCATATATTTATGGCGAAAGTTGGATAAGTTATCGGGAGATTGCGTGACGTATTCTAAGTTAAAGATATTAGAAAGAGGATTATGGAGAATTTAATACCTAATGAAGAACCGTTAAGACAGGAATATTTCATGTCTGAGGTCAATGATATAATACATGCAAAGGCAATTGAAAGGGGAGTATATCCGACTTATAAGGTGGTGACCTTTGGTTGTCAGATGAATGCAAGAGATTCCGAGAAGCTTTCAGGAATACTTACAGGAATCGGATATATGGAAGCTGAGAATGAGGAGGATGCAGACCTTGTACTTTTTAATACCTGCACTGTAAGAGAGAATGCAAATGACAGACTCTATGGTAGAGTGGGACAGCTCAAAAAAAGCAAGGAAAAAAATCCGGATATGATAATCGGTATCTGCGGATGTATGATGCAGGAAGCTGAAGAGGTTGAAAAGATCAAAAAATCCTACAGACATGTGGATCTTGTTTTTGGAACCCACAATATATATAAACTTGCAGAGATACTTTTTGAGCATCTTACGACTAAAAAGCAGGTTGTAAATGTTATGGAAAGCGCCGAGATGATTGTGGAGAAACTTCCGAATAAGAGAGAGTTTGCCTTTAAATCAGGTGTAAATATCACATTTGGTTGTAATAACTTTTGCAGTTATTGCATAGTGCCATATGTAAGAGGCAGGGAAAGATCAAGAAAGCCCGAGGAGATAATAGATGAGATTAGGGGTTTGGTGGCTGACGGTGTAAAGGAAATTATGCTGCTTGGGCAAAATGTGAACTCATATGGCAGAGGACTGGAAGAAGAGATAAGTTTTGCGACTCTATTAGATAGAATTGCACAGATAGACGGTTTGGAGCGACTAAGATTTATGACACCACATCCTAAGGATCTTTCAGATGAAGTCATAGAGGTGATGAAGAATAATAAAAAGATTTGCAAACATTTACATCTCCCGCTGCAGTCGGGAAGCTCTGCGATTCTTAAAAAAATGAATCGAGTATATACTAAAGAGGGTTATCTTGACCTGGTAAGAAGAATAAAGGCGGCTATTCCGGATATTTCACTTACAACAGATATTATAGTGGGATTCCCTGGAGAAACTGAGGAAGATTTCCTTGATACTTTAGATGTGGTAAAAGAGGTTAGATATGACTCTGCATTTACATTTATTTATTCAAAGCGTTCAGGAACACCTGCTGCAAAGATGGAGGATCAGATAGATCCTAAGGTTATCAAGGACAGATTTGACAGACTTTTAAAAACCGTACAGGATATTGCGGCGGAAAATACAAAGAAAAATGAAGGAAAATGTATGCCTGTTTTGGTAGAGGGCAAGAATGATCATCTTGAGGGTTATCTTAGCGGAAAGCTTGAGAATAACTTAACAGTACATTTCAAAGGTCAAGAAAGACTTATAGGTGAAATAGTGGATGTTATCTTGGATGAAGCAAAGGGATTCTACTATATGGGACATATAAAGACAAGTGAGGCATAAATGGCACTATCTCCTATGATGTCAAAATATCTGGAGACTAAGAAAGAGTATCCGGATTGTATACTTTTTTATCGTCTGGGCGATTTTTATGAAATGTTTTTTGAGGATGCTACTGAAGTGGCAAGGGAGCTTGAACTTACCCTTACAGGTAAGGATTGTGGACTTGAAGAGAGAGCACCTATGTGCGGTGTGCCATATCATGCTGCGGAAACTTATATAAACAGACTTGTACAAAACGGTCATAAGGTTGCGATTGCGGAGCAGATGGAAGATCCTAAGCTTGCAAAGGGACTTGTAAAAAGAGAAGTTGTTAGAATTGTTACTCCGGGTACTATTACAAGTACCGGAGTATTAGCTGATGATAAAAATAATTATATTATTTCTATTTTCTATATTGATGAGAGATTCGGGCTTGCAATATGTGATATTTCAACCGGAGATTTCTTTGTTACAGAGCTGGTTTCCATAAGAGAACTCTTTGATGAGATACAAAAGTACCAGCCAACAGAGATTATATGTAATCATGCTTTTGAGATCAGCGGTATTTCACTTGAGGAACTAAAGAAAAAATATAATATTACAATAACATCTCTTGATAATACATATTTCAGTGAGAAAAACAGTATAGATATATTAAAGAGACATTTTGCGGTTTCAAGTATTGAAGCATTGGGACTTTCAGAGTTTTTGGATGCGACCATCTCATCAGGAGCAATGCTTAGATATCTCTATGAGATGCAAAAGAGCTCCTGTGCACAGATAGTTGGAATAAGTGCATATAAAAACGGAGACTATATGATAGTGGATACAAGCTCAAGAAGAAATCTTGAGTTGGTGGAAACTATGAGAGAGAAAAAGAAAAACGGCTCACTTTTGGGTGTACTTGATAAGACAAATACAGCTATGGGTGCCAGAATGCTTAGAGGTTTTTTGGAGCAGCCGCTTGTAAATAAAGAAAGAATAATAAACAGGCAGGAAGCCGTGGCGGAACTCTTTGACAGATATATTGACAGAGAAGAGCTCAGAGAATATTTAAATCCGATTTATGATTTGGAAAGACTGATGTCAAGAGTTGTAACAAAGAATGCCAATACCAGAGATCTTCTATCATTATCTGCTTCTATGAAGATGATTAGTCCGATAAAAGAGGTTTTAAAGACTTTCGAGTCTGAAGAGATTAAAAAGACAAATAATAATCTCGACAGGCTTGAAGATATTATTGATATTATAGACAGGGCTATAAATGAGGACAGTCCGCTTTCATTAAAAGAGGGTAATATCATAAATACCGGATATAATAATGAGATAGATAAGCTTAGGCAGGCAAAAACCGAGGGTAAGAACTGGCTGGCTTCTTTGGAGTCTGAAGAAAAAGAAAAAACCGGAATAAAAAATTTGAAGGTGAAGTTTAATAAGGTATTCGGATATTATTTTGAGGTAACCAATTCATTCAAAGATATGGTGCCGGATTATTTTATACGAAAGCAGACTCTTACCAATGCTGAAAGATATACCACAGATAAGCTTAAAGATTTGGAAAATATAATACTTGGAGCTGAGGATAAGTTAAACAGTCTGGAGTATGAAGTTTTTGTTGAAATCAGAGATGAGATTGCAAAGAATGTAAACAGAATACAATCAAGTGCCAAGGCGGTTGCTTATATAGATGCCATATGTTCATTGGCCACAGTTGCTTATAACAATAACTATGTAAAACCTGAAATAAATACTACAGGCATTATTGACATAAAGGATGGCAGGCATCCGGTAGTAGAGACAATGCTAAATGATGATTCGTTTATTGCAAATGATACATATCTTGATCAGAATAAGAAAAGAATGTCTATTATTACCGGACCGAATATGGCAGGTAAGTCAACTTATATGAGACAGACAGCTCTAATTTGTATGATGGCTCAGATTGGAAGCTTTGTTCCTGCAAAACAGGCAAATTTATGTGTTTGTGACAGAATATTTACCAGAGTGGGTGCTTCAGATGACCTTGCAAGCGGTCAGTCAACCTTTATGGTGGAGATGACTGAGGTTGCAAATATTCTTAGAAATGCTACCAGAAACTCTTTGGTTATTTTAGATGAGATAGGAAGAGGTACATCTACTTTTGACGGTCTTGCTATTGCCTGGGCGGTTGTAGAGCATATTTCAAATATAAAGCTGATAGGTGCAAAAACTCTTTTTGCAACACATTATCATGAGCTTTCTGAGCTTGAGGGTACACTTCCGGGTGTAAATAATTACTGTATTTCCGTAAAGGAAAACGGTGATAATATAGTATTTCTTAGAAAGATAATCACAGGTGGTGCTGATAAGAGCTACGGTATACAGGTAGCAAAACTTGCAGGAGTACCCGACAGTGTGACAAACAGAGCAAAGGAGCTTATAGAGGAGCTTTCAAGCGCTGATATTGCGACCAGAGCCAGAGAGATTGCAGAAGCCACACCGGCGGTTTCAAAGAGAAAACCTGTAAAGAAGATGAGTGAAGTGGAGGCGGGCCAGCTTTCACTATTTGATGCAATAAATAATGATACGATTATTAAGGAAATTTCAGAAATTGATATTACTTCAATGACTCCTATGGATGCCTTGAACACATTGTATGCTTTGCAGAATAAGATAAAGAACAGGATATAAGTATATGATTAACATACTGGATAAGGGGACTATTGATAAGATTGCGGCAGGTGAGGTGGTTGAGAGACCTGCATCAATAGTAAAGGAACTTTTGGAAAACTCAATAGATGCGGGAAGTTCTTCCATTACAGTAGAGATAAAAAATGGTGGAATTGACCTGATAAGAATAACGGATAATGGCTGTGGAATTGACTCAAAAGAAGTAAAAACGGCCTTTTTAAGGCATGCCACATCAAAAATAGTAAGTGATAAAGATCTTATCTCTATAAAGAGTCTGGGATTTCGTGGTGAAGCACTTTCAAGTATTGCTGCGGTTTCAAGATGTGAGATAATCACAAAGACAAGAGATGAGCTTACAGGTGTTCGCTACTATATGGAAGGTGGTGTAGAGGTTGAATTTGAGGAAATCGGAGCACCGGATGGCACCAGTATAATTATCAGAGATATTTTTTATAATACTCCTGCCAGAAGAAAATTCCTGAAAACCTCATCTACAGAAGGGGCACATATAAGTGAGCTTGTAGAGAAGATGGCTATGTCAAATACAGACATTGCCTTTAAGTTTATATCAAATAATCAGGTGAAGCTACAGACAAATGGAAACGGAAATCTGAAGGATATTATATATCAGCTCTATGGAAAGGAGATTTCCAAGGCCTTATGTGCGGTTGATTACGAAAAAGATGGAGTAAAAATAAAAGGTGTTATTGCAAGACCTGAAGTTACAAGAAGTTCCAGAAGCCTTGAAAATATTTTTGTAAACGGAAGATATATAAAGGACAATATTATATCAAAGGCTATTGAAGACGGTTTCGGCGACAGACTTATGCAACATCAGTATCCTTTTTGTGCTCTCAGCTTTTATTTGGAAGGTGTGGATGTAAATGTTCATCCGAGAAAAATGGAAGTAAGATTCTCTGACGGAAATCATATTTACAATTGTACAAAAGAGGCTGTGGAGGAGATTTTTAAATTACAGAGCAGTATCAGAGAAGTGCCTGTGGGTAAAGCTGCTGCCAATGAAAAGAAAGTGTTTACAAATACACCTGAGCCTTTTGAGAACAGAAGAAGGGATATTGAGTCGCAAAAGCCCAAAGATAATTCAAGTGATGAAATACAGTGGACTATACCAAAGGAGAGCAATTACAATCCTGAAAATGACTATGCACTTTTAAAGGATGATATTTCAAGAGATTCATCTGATGAATCAAAATATTATAAGGGTTCTAATGCTTTGTACAGTTTAAATAATAATATTGCAAGCCTGGTAGATGACGAAAAAACTCCTGCAATGGACCGGGAACAAGAGTTTTTGGATAATTCAAATGCTGTTAATATAGATACTGAAGAAACTCTTGTAGGTCAAAAAAACAAGGCATCACAGCTTTCATTTTTTGATACAGAAGCAAAAAAGTATATAAAGGTAATCGGTCAAGTTTTTGATACTTACTGGATAGTGCAGCTGGAGAATGAGATGTATATAATAGACCAACATGCGGCACATGAAAAGGTAATGTATGAGAGACTTTTAAAAGAAAGTAGGGATAATAAGATCTCTGCACAGATGATAAATCCTCCTATTATAGTTACTTTGACTGATTTGGAGCAGGATGTTTTAAATAAGCATATGGACGAGTTTAAAGCTGCAGGATTTGATATAGAGGAGTTTGGAGGAAAAGAATATAAGATAAATTCGATTCCAAATATTTTTCCTTCAATACCAAAGGCGGAGCTTTTTAATGAAATGCTTGCAGACAGCACAAATTATGATATTATATCCCCGTCAGAGCTTATTTTGGCAAAGACGGCATCTATGGCTTGCAAGGCGGCTATAAAGGGAAATATGAGAATCTCTCTTGTTGAGGCAAATGATCTTTTTGATGAGTTGCTGTCACTGGATAATCCATACAATTGTCCACATGGAAGACCGACTATAATAAAAATGAGCAGGCAGGAAATTGAAAAGAAGTTTAAAAGGATAGTATGACAAAGAATAAATTGATCATTCTTGCAGGACCTACCGCATCGGGTAAAACCTCAGTATCCATTGATTTGGCGAAAAGACTTGGGGGAGAGATAATAAGTGCGGACTCCATGCAAGTATATAAATATATGGATGTGGGAACTGCAAAAATATCAGTAGAAGAGATGCAGGGTGTAAAACATCATTTAATAGATGTACTGGATCCAAAGGAAGATTTCAATATCGTAAAGTTTCAAAACATGGTAAAATGTTCTATAGAGGAAATAGTAAAGAACGGACATATACCTATATTGGTTGGAGGAACAGGTTTCTATATACAATCTATTATTTATGATATTGATTTTAATAATGAGGATGATAACAGCTCTATAAGAAAAGAACTTGAAGAAGAATATGATACTTTCGGTGCGGACTTTATGTATGAGAGACTAAAAAAAATTGACATGGTTTCTGCGGATAGTATACATAAGAACAATAAAAAGAGAATAATTCGTGCAATAGAGTATTTTATGATAAATAATACACCTATTTCTTTACATAATGAAGCACAAAGAAAAAAGTCTTCTCCATATGATTACAGATTTTTTGTGCTGAATCCGCCAAGAGATATTCTATATGAAAGAATTAATCAAAGAGTAGATATAATGGTGAGAAAAGGTCTTGTGGATGAGGTAAAATCATTAAAAGAAAGAGGCCTCTCAATGGCGAATATATCCATGCAGGGCATTGGATATAAGGAAATACTTGAGTATCTGGAAGGTGATACCACTCTTGAGACTGCTATAGAGAATATTAAGCAAAATACAAGGCATATGGCAAAAAGGCAGGTGACTTGGTTTAAGAGAGAAAAAGATGTGATCTATGTGGATCCTTTCTCATTTGAGAGCAATGAAAAAATAGTTGATTATATGATTGAGAAAATTAATTTAGAAAGAATAGATAATGAGTGATTTAAATAATATTTATGCGGAATTCGGTATTTCAAAAAAAGTGGTAGATCTGTCAGAGAAAGTTTTAGCATCTTTAGAAGAAAGATTTCTTGAGATAGATAAGAATGCCGAGTTTAATCAGATGAAAGTGCTTGCTGCAATGCAAAAACATAAGGTAAGTGATATACATTTTGCGGCTACTACCGGATACGGATACAATGATTTGGGAAGAGATGTCTTGGAAGATGTATATGCGACAGCATTTAGGGCTGAGGCTGCTTTGGTCAGACCACAGCTGGTAAGTGGAACACATGCACTTCATGTAGCGCTTTCAGGAAACTTGAGACCGGGTGATGAACTTTTATCACCTGTAGGAAAGCCTTATGATACTTTGGAAGAGGTTATCGGTATAAGAGATTCAAGAGGATCGCTAAAAGAATATGGTGTTACCTATTCACAGGTGGATCTGCTCAGTGACGGATCATTTGACTTTGAAGGAATAAGAAAAGCTATAAATGAAAAAACCAAGCTTGTTACAATACAAAGATCAAAGGGCTATGCCACAAGAAAAACATTATCTGTGGAGCAGATAGGTGAACTTATAAAATTTGTAAAATCAATAGATCCTAAGATCATATGTATGGTAGACAACTGCTACGGTGAGTTTGTAGAGAGGATAGAGCCTATTGAAGTAGGTGCAGATATGATAGTAGGTTCTCTTATAAAAAACCCCGGAGGCGGATTGGCTCCTATAGGCGGGTATATTGTCGGAACTAAGGAATGCGTGGACAATGCTTCGTATAGACTTTCGGCTCCGGGACTTGGAAAAGAAATAGGTGCAAGTCTTGGAATGAATACAAGCATGTTTCAGGGATTTTTCCTTTCACCTACTGTAGTTGCAGGAGCACTAAAGGGTGCTATATTTGCGGCAAATCTTTATGAGAGCTTAGGATTTGACTGCCATCCGAATGCTACCGAGCCAAGATTTGATATTATTCAGGAGATCACTTTAAGAGATCCGAAAGCTTTGTGTGCTTTTTGTGAGGGTATACAGGCGGCGGCACCGGTGGATTCTTATGTAAAACCTGAACCATGGGCGATGCCCGGTTATGACAGCGATGTAATAATGGCGGCAGGTGCTTTTGTAGGCGGTTCTTCTATAGAACTTAGTGCAGACGGACCTATGAAGGAGCCATATTCGGTATTTTTCCAAGGTGGACTTACATGGTATCATGCAAAACTTGGAATAATGCTGTCTTTGCAGAAGATATTTGATGCAGGATTGCTTTAGAACTTTACAAAATATTAATTAATTACTTTTATATTTTGTGATAAAATAAAATTACCTTTCATGCTTGGAGAGCGGAAGGGGATTTATGGGAAAAATAAAGGAATTACCACTTGAACAAAGACCATATGACAGAGCGCTGGAGTATGGAGTGGAATCGCTTACAGATGTGGAACTTTTGGCTGTGCTTCTTAGAAGCGGTACAAAGGATGTCAATGTAGTAAATCTTGCATATAATATTCTTGAGGGTAATGGTGAAGGATTTGGAATACATAGTATTTTTCATCATAATATTGATAAATTGATGGCCATCAAGGGCGTAGGCAAGGTGAAGGCTGTACAGATACTTGCACTTGGAGAGTTTTGTAAAAGAGCTTGGGAGAGAAAAAACACAAGAAAAAGTATTTCTTTTTCTTCTCCTGATGTGGTTGCAAATTATTATAAGGAGAGTATCAGACACTTGGAAGTTGAGGAACTTAGAATAATCTTCCTTGACACAAGACAGAGGCCGATTTCAGATATGGTGATTTCTGTTGGAACTGTGAATGCTTCGTTGGTTTCGGTCAGAGAGATTTTGATAGAAAGCTTAAAGCATTTGGCGGTAAATGTTATTTTACTGCACAATCATCCAAGTGGTGACCCGTCGCCGAGTAAGGCGGACATAGATATAACAAAGGATATTAATAAAGCGTTGGATAGTATAGGGATAGAACTTATAGACCATATAGTTATAGGCGATAACTGCTATTACAGCTTTAAGGAACAGGGGATTATTTAATGGATTCTAGAAACCGACTTGTACTGATAATTTTAAGTATAATTAGTATCATTCTTATAGGAATAACTTCATTCAATGATTCTATTATTTCGCCTTTAAGACAGGCTGTAGGAATTGTATTATTGCCGGTTCAATCAGGCGTAAATACTGCAGGTAGGGCGATATATGACAATATAGAAGAGCAAAGAAAGTTACATGACGCAATCAATGAAAATACCTTGCTCAATAAAAGAATCGATGAGCTTACGGAGGAAAATACAAAGTTGATGGCGGATAACGGAGAACTTGCAAGACTCAGAGAACTGTATAAGCTTGATGAAAGTTATTCGGACTATGAGAAGGTTGGAGCCAGAGTAGTGGCAAAGGACAGTACAAAGTGGTTTTCTACTTTTACTATCGACAAAGGCAGTGATGACGGAATAGCGGTAGACATGAATGTTATAGGCTATGGCGGACTGATCGGAATAGTGACTGATGTAGGGAAAAATTATGCAAATGTACGTTCAATTATAGATGATATATCAAGAGTAAGTGCAATGTCTCTAAGAACAGGTTCACTTTGCAGAGTTGACGGAAATCTTGAACTTTATAATGACGGAAGATTGATTTTAAAAGATGTCAAGTCGGATGCGGATATCTCCGAAGGTGATATGATAGTTACATCAAATGTATCAACCAAGTATTTGCCGAATATTTTAATCGGCTATGCCAGAGATTTAAAGGAAGATTCTTCAAGGCTTACAAAGAGCGGATATATAATACCGATAGTGAATTTTGATACTATATCTGAAGTTCTTGTAATAACCAAAAAGAAGGAAGTGAGTGATTAAATGAGAAGAATAATAGTGAATATAGCTTTTATTATATTTGCATTTGCACTTCAGATATGCATTTTCCCGTTCATACCGTTTTTATATGCCTCGCCGAACTTACTTATAATACTTACATTCACTTATGGATTCAGTCTCGGTGTGGAAGAAGGAATGCTCTACGGTGTGTTATGCGGAGTTTTGATGGACTTGTACTTTGCAGGTCCTTTCGGATTTTTTACTTTATTATTTATATGGATAGGGTATATTAACGGTAGGCTTTCAGTCTTCTTTTATGATGAATATATAGTTTTACCCTTCATAGTGTGTACGATAAGCGAAATTATGTACAATGTGTTTATTTATGTTTTCAGATTCCTGATAAGGGATAAATTTGAGGTTCTATACTATTTGAAAAATATTGTAATACCCGAGGTAATAATAACGCTTATATTTACATTGTTATTATACAGGTTTTTACTTTGGTACAATAAAAAACTCAGGATATTGGACAGTAGAGGAATTAATTAGTGATAAGGGATTTTAAAGATTTTTTAGGGGACTTTTTTGAAAAGATAAAATCCTCCAGACTATTTATACTTAGTGTAATATACGCCTTCATGGTATTTATCCTTGGATCTAAACTTTTCACCATGCAAATGGTAAACGGAAAAGAGGCACAGGATAAGTATGTTCAAAAAATAAAGAAAACGGTAGCCACTACAGGTGCAAGAGGAAATATATATGACAGAAACGGCAATCTCTTGGCCTATAATAAGTTGTCATATACGGTAACTATCACAGATGGCGGATACTATAAAAAAGTAAATGATAAAAATAATATGTACTACAGGCTGGTGCAGATTTTAAGAAAACATAACGAGAATATCGAAGGAGATTTTTTGGTAGCGGTAGATGAAAACGGTGATTTCTACTATACCACAAAATCAGAAAGTGCCAGACTGAGATTTATTGCAGATATGTACGGCTTGAAATCATTGGATGAACTTGATGATAAGGCCGGAAAGTATCCTTCAAATATCAGTGCGCAGGAGATGGTTGATAAAAAACTTAAAACCTACGGACTTGATAAAATGACTGACAGTGAAGGTAATATTTACAATTTGTCCGGTCAGGACAAAATAGATTTGATAAATATAAGATATGAGATGGGTAAAAAACTTTACAGAAGGTATGAGCCCACTATTATATCTACAAATATATCTGAGGAAGCAAAGATTGATATTATGGAAAATACAGCATCCTTGATAGGTGTTGATGTAGAAAATGACACCCTAAGAGTCTACAATGATGCGGTTTATTTTTCAGATATAATCGGATATACCGGAAAAGTTCCGGATGAAAAGCTTGATGAACTTTTAAAGGAAAGACCTGATTATACATTAAACGATATTGTAGGAAGAATCGGTATAGAAGAGAGCATGGAGACCACATTGCAGGGTACAAAGGGCTCAAAGACTATGATAGTTGACAATGTGGGAAGGATTATAGAGACCATAAGTGAAGTTGAATCAAGTGCCGGAAATGATGTATATCTTACTATTGATAAGAATTTGCAAATAGCTACCTATCGCCTGGTTGAGCAGCAGCTGGCAGGTGTTTTGGCAAGCAAGATTGTAAATGAGGACAATCCGAATACGGATTCAACAGATTCAACACATAGACTTATACCTGTAAAAGATGCTTACTATCAGCTTATAGGTAACAATGTACTTGATACGACTCACTTTGCAAAAGCGGATGCATCCGCAACGGAGCAAAGCTTGAATGCAAAGCTTACAGCACAAAAGGAAAATATTTTAGTATCAATAAATAACGAGTTGACTTCAAGTGCCCCTACGGTAATGGGTGGATTGCCTGAAGATACAAAGGCATATTTAAACTATATACATTCCGCACTTACAAAGAAGGGTATAATAAAGAAGGATAATATAGATACAAAATCAGAGGTTTATCAGGCATGGAAGAATGAGACCACTTCGCTTAGAGATTATTTGTTTATAGGAATATCAAGCGGTTATATTGATACTACGATATTCTTTAACGACAGTAATTATTCAAGTGCTGAAGATATATACAGCAAGCTTGTAGAGGATATTCAAAATATGCTTAAGGATGATGCTGATTTTGATAAGCTTGTTTATAAATATTTGATCAGAAACAATGTGGTCACAGGAAGAGAACTTTGTCTGGCACTTTTCGATCAGGGAATACTCAATATGGATGAAGCCGCATATGCCCAATTGGCTGCAGGAAATGAAGGCTTTGCTTTTCCTTTCTTTATTGATAAGATTTCAAGGATAGAGATAACGCCGGCACAGCTTGCGCTGGATCCTTGTTCTGCCGGAGCGGTGGTTACAGATGTAAATACGGGTGAAGTAAGGGCGTTGGTATCGTATCCGGGTTATGACAATAACAGATTGGCAAACTCTATGGATGTTGCATACTTTAACAAATTACTGGATGACGAAAGTTTGCCGCTATATAATAATGTGACTCAAACCAAGAAGGCGCCGGGTTCAACTTTCAAGCCTATTACAGCAATTGCGGGTCTTGAAGAGCATGTTATAAATGCAACGGACACGGTAGTGTGTACAGGTATTTACGATACTATAAATCCTGCTATAAAATGTTGGATTTATCCGGGAAGTCACGGCCCCGATTCTGTAGTAAAAGCCATACAGGATTCATGTAATGTATATTTTGCCGAGACGGGACACAGACTTTCAACAGACGGTAACGGTGAGTATTCATCAGAACTTGGTATAGAGAGACTTAAAAAATATGCTACAATGTTCGGACTCGATCATAAATCGGGAGTTGAAATAGTGGAAAATGAACCACAGATTTCAGATATCAACCCTGAACAGTCATCTATCGGTCAGGGTAATCACTCATTTGCAAATATTCAGCTTGCAAGATATGTAGCGACTATTGCAAATCAGGGAACTGTTTTTGAACTGAGTCTTTTGGATAAGGTTTGTGATCAATACGGAAATGTTGTACAGGATTACACCCCTGTTTCAAATTCTCATGTGGATATCAGTCAGGATACATGGAATAATGTTCGAGAGGGTATGTACAGGGTTATAAAAGAAGGTTCAGCAAGGAAAGTATTTACCGATCTTAATATTAATATTGCGGGAAAAACAGGTACTGCACAGGAGTCAAAGACGAGAGGAAATCATGCTTTCTTTATCTCTTTTGCACCTTATGAAAGTCCTGAGATAGCCGTTACGGTAAATATCCCTTACGGATATTCCTCTACAAATGCGGCAGTTATCGCTAAGAATATTTATAAGTATTATTATAATCAAATTAGTTTGGATTATATATTGAATAATAGTGCACTTGATGTAAGTGATGTAAGAATTGGCGACTGATTTTAGAGGAAAATATGTTAATTTTCAAAAAACACTGGATTTTTTTGCTAAATTCGTGTAGAATTTGGAGAGTAGAGAATGTTAGACGGTTTTAAGCTTAGATATTATCCGTTCAGACTGTTGGTTTATATTATAGTTTTAAATACTATAGGTGTATTGGTTATTTCCAGTGCCACAGGCGGAGACAAAGGAATGGTGGCCAAGCAGATATTTGGCGTGGTCCTCGGACTTGTGCTTGTGGTATTGATATCACTTATACACTACAGAAAATTGATGGAACTGATGTGGATAGTGTATGGAATATGTATTATCTTGCTGCTTGCAGTGTTACTTTTCGGTTATGAGCCGGAGGGTGCAGGAGCGGTGAGATGGATTAAGGTACCGGTTATTGGACAGTTACAGCCTTCTGAAATAGTCAAAATAGGTATGATTTTATTTATTGCCGCTTTTTTGGGTAAACATCAGGAGGATATCGACAGAATTTCATTTTTACTTGTATTTGCCGTAGTTGCTGCTATACCATGTATTTTAATACTGAAAGAGCCTGATTTATCAACTACAATTGTAGTTTTTGTTATGATAATAAGTATGCTGTTTATCTCAGGAATCAGCTATAAATGGGTACTTGGCAGTCTTGCATTTTTAATACCATCAGCAGTAATATTTATATTTTTATTACAAAGTAACACAGTTCCCTTCTTAAGGGGATATCAAGCAAATAGAATACTTGGATGGATATATCCGGATAAGTATGCAGACATAAATGTACAGCAGGATAACTCGATTATGGCTATTTCATCAGGTCAGTTGATGGGTAAGGGACTGAATAATAACACTTTTGCTTCGGTTAAGAACGGAAACTTTTTGTCCCAGGAGCAGACGGATTTTATATTTGCGGTTATTGGAGAGGAACTGGGATTTGTAGGCAGTATGGTGGTAATAGCGCTTTTTGCGCTTATAGTTGTTGAATGTTTTCACCTTGCTTCTAAAGCAAAAGATTTAGAAGGTAAGTTGGTTTGTGTAGGTTTTGCCGCATTGGTCGGATTTCAGAGCTTCACAAATATATCGGTTGCAACAGGACTTTTTCCTAATACCGGATTGCCGCTTCCATTTATAAGTTATGGGGTGAGCTCGCTTTTAAGCTTATTTTTAGGTGTAGGACTGGTTGCAAGTGTGGCTGTAAGACAGGGTAAGAACTAAAATTTGGAGGTAAAGATGAATATAGGTTTGATCGCACATGATGCTAAGAAAAAGCTCATGCAGAATTTTTGTATTGCATATAGAGGTATTTTATCAAAACATAATTTATCAGCGACAGGAACCACAGGAAGATTGGTGGAAGAAGTTACCAATCTTAATATACATAGATATTTGGCCGGACATCTTGGCGGTGAACAGCAGCTTGGTGCCCAAATAGAAAATAATGATATAGATTTGGTAATCTTCTTAAGAGATCCCCTCACAAAGAAGAGCCATGAGCCGGATGCCGACAAGGTTATGAGACTTTGTGATACACATAATATACCCTTGGCAACAAATCTTGCTACAGCAGAGCTTCTTATAATGGCACTTGACAGAGGTGACTTTGAGTTTAGAGAGGCATATAGATAGTCTGATGGCGGATTATACCAAAAGAGGAAAAAAGCCGGTAAATAAAATATACTTAATTATTCCTATTATTATAGTGATAGCGCTTTTTCTTGGAGGAGCATACTATTATCAGTTTATGATGACCGAGTACGACTTCTCCGGGAGACTTTCAAGTCTTGATATTGACACAAAAATTTCACCGCTTGCGGCAAATCTTGCATTGCCCGTTGAGGACAATGTTGACGTAGATGATATTTCTTCGGAAAGTGTCATATTGGCAGGAGGTGAGGGGAGTCTTTTGGCATCGAAAGACGCTACAAAACAGATGTATCCTGCAAGTACAACCAAAGTTATGACAGCATTGCTGGCGCTTAAATACGGAAATCTTTCAGATGAGGTAACTGTGACTGACGACAGTGTTATAACTGAGGCCGGAGCAAGTCTGGCAGGAATTAAGCCCGGAGATAAGTTGACACTTGATCAACTTCTATACGGACTCATGTTGCCTTCGGGAAATGATGCGGCAAATGCCATCGCAGTACATATCGGAGGCAGTGTAGATAATTTTGTAAAGATGATGAATGATGAGGCAAAGAGAATTGGAGCTGTGGATACCAATTTTGTTAATCCCAGCGGTCTTTCCGACAGCAATCATTATACAACGGCATATGATCTTTATTTAATATTTAATGAAGCTATGAAAGACAGCAGATTTATAAATTATGCGGGGGCTCCGTCTTATAATGTATCATATACGGCAGCTGACGGAACTCAGATTACAAAAAGTTGGAAAAACGGAAACAGATATATAACAGGTCAAGCGGCCGCACCGAGAGGTATAGTGGTAGATGCCGGAAAAACCGGAACTACTTTGGCGGCAGGTAGTTGTCTTGTGATTTGCAGTGAGAATGCTGAGGGAAAAAGATATATTTCTGTTGTATTGAAGTCAAAAAACAGAGCGGACTTGTACGACAATATGTCTAAACTTCTTTCAAAAATCAATAAATAGCATTGCACTATTCCTATTAATATTTTATAATATCATTATATTATTTTATATTTGATAACAGTAAGTTTAAGGAGGACGTTACCATGGTTTCTATTATTGCAGGAGAGAAGGGTAAGGGAAAAACAAAGATTTTACTTGAAAGAGCCAATGAAACTGTTTCAAAGGCAAACGGCTCAGTCATTTATCTTGACAAGAGTTCTAAGCATATGTATGAACTTAATAACAAGATAAGACTTATTAATGTTAGTGAATTTCCTATCATGTCAGCAGACGGTTTTGTAGGATTCCTGGCAGGACTCATTTCATCCGATCATGATATTGAAGCTATATTCCTGGACAGCTTTTTAAAACTGGCAGTACTTGAAGGAGCAGACATTACTTCAACAATCGATCGTATAGAGACATTGGGAGAGAAATATGGAATTACATTCGTTTTAAGTGTTTCAACGGATGCATCAAATCTACCTGAAAATGCAAAGAAGAATGTTTCTGTAGCATTATAATAAAGAAAATATCATATAATTTTGTACGTGAATTATCTGATTTAATAGATAAAGGCAGACTCGATTTTGAGGTCTGCCTTTTTAAATTTAATTGAAAAAAATACTACTGTGCAGTATAATGTAGAGAATTGTATTTATGCAGGCAATGATTGCTTGCTTTTTTAAGGAGAATAAAATTGGCTGATTCTAAAAAAATTATTCCCTATAGAAAAAAAAGAACTTTTAATGTGGGTGTTATAATATTCCTGTCCTTGCTGATTTATATAATATTCAGTTCCTTCAAAGGAGCTACAAGAAAACAGATAAGATATAATGAAGTGGTTGAGGGAAGCATGTCCGAGAATAAGACGCACACCGGACTTATACTAAGAGATGAGAGTGTTCAAGTTTCACCGGATGGAGGATATATAAATATATATATGAGAGACGGTAAAAGGGCGGCTGTAGGAAGCAGAGTATACTCTCTTGATGCTACCGGAGATTTAAAGAAACTTATGGAGGCTTCGGCAGGAAAAGAAGATACCATATCGGATTCGAGTGTTATTGAAATGAAAAAGAAGCTTTCAAATTTCGCTTCGAACTATTCGGATTCTGATTTTGAGTATGTCTATGATACAAAATACTTATTGGACAATGCCGCAAGTGAATATTCGAATTTAATAAACATAGAAAATATTGATAATATTTCAAATGAAAACGGTTTGAGTCTTAATGTGATTACCTCACCTTATTCCGGAGAAATATCGTATGCTATAGATGATATTGCCGAGAAAAAAGAGGAAGATCTTACAAAAAGTGATTTTGATACATCAAAACATCCTATAAGCTATATAAAGAATGAACAGCTTATAGAGGCGGAAACAAAGGTTTATAGGATTGTAAACAGTGAATCATGGAGTATATATTTTGAATTTGAAAAAGGTGAGGAAGAGCTATATACTGAAAAGAAAACTTTGACTGTAAAATTTAAATCAAATGGTCTGACACTTACAGGAGATTACTCTGTTGTAGAAACAAAAGACGGATATAGTCTGGGAAAATTGACATTTGATAAATATATGGTACAATTTATTTCAAACAGATATGCGGAGTTTGATATACAGTCATCAGTTGTAAACGGCTTAAAGATTCCGTCCAAATGTGTGCTTGAAAAAGACTTCTATACTATACCTGTTGAATATATGGCAAAGGGTGGAGACGGTGTAAGCGACGGATTTTATAAGCAGGTGGATAAAGACGGTACGACTTCAACGGTTTTTGTGCCGGAAGATATAATCAAGATTACGGATGCAAATTGCTATATCAGTACAGAAAATAAAGATATAGTATCCGGTGATAAATTGATAAAACCTGATTCAAATGATATCTTTGAGGTTTCGAATAAGGAAAAATTGTTGGGGGTATACAATATAAATAAAGGGTATACAGTATTTAAGAATATAGATATACTTGGATCGAATAAGGAATTCTATATTGTAGATAAGGGTACAAAATACGGTTTAAAGGTATATGATCATATTTTATTGAATCCTGACGGTTTTAAAGAAGGAGAATTTATTTATCAATAGGAGAAACTATGGTTAAGGAAAACTTACAAAATGTTATAGACGATATGAAAATCGCCTGTGAAAAAAGCGGCAGAAATATAAATGATGTAACTCTTATTGCTGTAAGCAAAACAAAACCGAATGAACTTATTATGGAAGCTTATGAAAGCGGAGTAAGAGATTTCGGAGAAAATAAGGTGCAGGAGCTTTTAAGAAAAAAAGAGGAACTGCCAAAAGATATCAGATGGCATATGATCGGACATCTTCAGACAAATAAAGTCAGACAACTTTTAGGTAATACCGTACTGATACATTCTATAGACAGTATAAGACTTGCCGACACTATAGATACGGAGGCAAGAAAAAAAGGCATTCATGTTGACGGATTACTTGAAATCAATATCGCAAAAGAGGCTTCAAAATACGGTTTCCTGGAAGAAGAACTCGATGAGATATTACCGATATTTGCAAGATATAAGAACTTACATATCAAAGGATTGATGACAATTGCCCCAAATGTAGAAAAATCGGAGGAAAATAGAAAAAATTTCAAGAAAATAAAGAAAATATCTGTTGACATAATTGAGAAAAACTATGATAATATAGAAGTAGAATTTTTATCAATGGGAATGTCTGGCGATTATACTGTAGCGCTTGAAGAGGGTGCAAATTTGGTAAGAGTTGGTACAGGAATATTTGGGAAAAGATAAAAAAGATTGGAGAGAACACGTGAAGATGGAATTTTTTGATAAGATCAAAAGGTATTTACGAGTGAATGATAGCGATGATGAATCTTATGATGATGATATTATCGAAGTCGATGAGTATGAAGATGATGAAGATGATACAGACATCAAAAACGCAAGCGAGCAGGTAGAAGAAGAAGAGCCTATGAGGCCTAAAGTTGCGAGCAGAAATACTAAGGTTAACAAAGTTATTCCTATCAGAAAAGATATGGAAGTTACTATGTTCAGACCTACATCTGTAGAAGAGTCAAGAAATGTGGTTGACAGCCTTAAAGAAGGTAAGACGGTTGTTCTTAACCTTGAAGATGTAAGAATTGCTGTTGCACAGAGAATAGTAGATTTTATTTGCGGTGCTGCTTACGATATGGAAGGAAATCTTCAGAGCATCTCTGACAGTATTTTTATCGTTACACCTTCAAATATAAGCTTGTCAGGTGAGTTTGTCGATTTACTTGGTGGCTCAGGAAGTATAGAACGCAGCAGTGCAGACGCTTCAGGATATGGTATGAGGTTATAATTTTGGAAAAAGAAGAACTATTTCTAAGAAATAAGTTTTTAGATTTAGCAAGAAACGCATATTTTAAGAACATTGTTATGTATTCCATGTTCTTGAATTTAAATGAGCAGACAATTTTTGAAACAATTCAGAAGGATCTCCCGAATATAAGATATGTTATGTTTGGCGGTTATTCTGAAGCGGAAAGAAAAATTGTCTGCTTTTATTGTGATAATATTCCTGAATTTGATATGCTGGAATATATTAAGATTTCTCCTGTTAATAAAAAGTTTGCAGACGATCTTACTCATCGTGACTTTTTGGGTGCATTGATGAATCTGGGCATTGAAAGGCATATGGTGGGTGATATATGTATAGTAGACAATACAGCACATATAATTACGTTTAAGAGTATGTCGGAAACTATAATAAGCGAGCTTACTACGGTTAAACGCACAAAAGTCGTATTGGAGAGAGAAAGTGCGGATGAATTGAAGGCGGTAAACAGAGTGGAATATAAAAAGATAAATATTCCTTCCGAGAGATTGGACTCAATAATAGGTTCGATATACAATATTTCACGAAGTAAGGTTAATTTGTATATTGATGCCGGTAAGGTGTTTATAAATTCAAGACAATGTTTTTCACATTCATCAAAAATAAAATCAGGGGATATTATAACGGTACGAGGGCTTGGTAGAGCAAAATTTTTGGGCATAAGTGCTTTATCCAAAAAAGGCAGACTGTTTGCGGAAACGGAAATTTTTAAATAAGGATTAACAAATGTATTTAAACAGATTAGAAGTTAAATTTGAAAATAAGCCATGTTATGACATTGTTATTTATGATGACTTTTCTGACTTAAAAAATGAATTAAGTAAATTTGATATAGAAAACAGAAAAATTTGTATTGTCACAGACTCAAATGTGGCTGAAATATATCTTGATAAGGTAAAAGAAGAACTTGACGGACTAAAAGTATTTACGCATATATTCGAAGCCGGAGAACAGAATAAACATCTTGAAACTGTTTCAGGAATATATGATACTTTGATTTTTAATAAGTTTGACAGAAAAGATATCTTACTTGCTCTGGGTGGAGGTGTGGTAGGTGATATCTGCGGATTTGCTGCAGCCACATACCTTAGAGGAATTGATTTTGTGCAAATTCCGACAACTTTAGTTTCGCAGGTGGATTCAAGTATCGGAGGTAAAACCGGAGTTGACTTCAAGCATTTCAAAAACATGGTTGGAGCGTTTTATATGCCGAAGCTTGTATACGTAAATATAAATACTTTAAATACTTTGCCTGAAGCGGAATTTTCTTCAGGTATGGGCGAAGTTATAAAACATGGTTTGATATTTGACAAAGATTATTATTACAGTCTTTTTGAAAATCATAAAAAAATATTGTCGGGTGATATAAAAGCCTTGGCCGATATGGTACTTACAAGTCAGAAGATTAAAAAAGAGGTTGTGGAAAACGACCCTTATGAAAAAGGTCAAAGAGCTATATTAAACTTCGGACATACTTTGGGTCACGCTATTGAAAAAGAAAAGAACTTCAGCCTTTCACATGGAGCATGTGTGGGGCTTGGAATGCTTGCTGCTTTTGATATCTGTATAAAAAAGAATAAACTCGGTGTAGATGACAGAAAGTTTCTTAGTGATTTGATGGAAATTTATTCGCTTGAAACCGGAACGGATATAGATGTAGATAAAGTTTTTGAAGCTACATTTAATGATAAAAAGATGGAAGCCGGACAAATAAAGTTTATTCTATTAAATAAAATAGGAGATGCATATATAGACAGAAGTGTTAATAAAGAAGATATGGTGGAGGCGTTGAAGAGCATATGCAAAGAAATATAGTTTATAAGTTTGCATCATTTTTTATTATGGTTGCAATATTGGTGGGAGTTGACCAGTGGAGTAAATATGAAGTTATGATGAAATTAAAAGATGCTCCTGCTTATCCTCTTATAGATAATGTATTGTATTTCTGGTATTCGGAAAACTCCGGTGCGGCTTTCGGTATATTGCAGGGAATGCATATTTTCTTTTATATAATTACCGTAGCGGTTTTACTGGGTATAATCTATCTGCTTTTTAAGTTGCCTTCAGATAAGCGTTATTATCCTTTGCTGTTTTGTGGAGACTTGATTTTTGCAGGTGCAATCGGTAATTTTATTGACAGAATAATAAGAAGTTATGTGGTCGACTTTATTTATTTTAAACCTATTAATTTCCCTATATTTAATTTTGCGGATATCTGCGTAACAGTGGGTACATTTGTACTTTTTCTTTGCCTCGTATTTGTATATAAAGAAAACGAATTGGAATTTTATAAAAAATAATTTTAGTTTGGAGATAAATGGATAACTTTGAAATAAAAGTGGAAGAATCTGATATTAACAGAAGAATAGATGTATTTCTTGCGATGAATCTTGAGAGTTTTTCAAGATCGTATATTCAGGATTTAATCAAGAAGGGTAAGGCTTGTGTAAACAAAAAAGCCGTAAAGGCAAATTACAGGCTTAGAGACGGTGATATTGTAGATCTTGCCATACCCAAGCCCGAGCCGCTTGAAATTCTCCCTGAAAATATACCGCTTGATATAGTATATGAAGATGACGATGTAATACTTATAAATAAGCCGAAGGGTATGGTTGTACATCCGGCTGCAGGGCATTACAGTGGAACTTTGGTAAATGCTCTTTTATATCATTGCAAGGATAATCTCTCAGGAATAAACGGAGTGCTAAGACCCGGAATAGTGCATAGGATAGATATGGATACCACAGGTATAATAATTGCATGTAAAAATGATAATGCACATCAGCATATTGCAAAACAATTGGCCGAACACAGTATTACCAGAAAATATGTTGCTATAGTTACAGGCAATATTAAAGATGATGAGGGGACTGTGGACGCTCCGATAGCCAGATCGAAAAATGACAGGATGAAGATGGCTGTGGACAAAGACGGAAAGAGAGCGGTGACTCATTATAAAGTCCTTGAAAGATTGAATAACTATACATATATTGAATGTGTACTTGAAACCGGAAGAACTCATCAGATAAGAGTACATATGTCATATATACATCATCCTCTGCTTGGTGATGAAGTGTATTCCGGAAAAAAAGAAAATATGAAGCTGGAGGGACAATGCCTTCATGCAATGGTACTTGGTTTTATACATCCTCGAACAAATGAATATATGGAATTTGAAGCGCCTGTTCCGGATTACTTTAATGAAATATTAAGAAAATTTAGAAAGAATTAAATATAAAACAGCATAAACATTAGCTAAAAAGTGACAATTGAAAGACAGATATATATACATTCTGCTTTTTTTGTTATATAATAATACATATAAATTATCTGTGTTTACATTTTTAGTATTGTGAAAAATATGTAGACGGAAATTGATTATTTAGGAGGTAGGTATGGACAATAGATTGGTTATTACCATAGGTAGACAGTGCGGAAGCGGTGGAAGAAGGATCGGTCAGATGCTGGCTGAGCAATTGGGTATAAAATGCTATGATAAAGAAATACTCAACAGGGCTGCTAAAGAGAGCGGACTGGCTGCAGAGTTGTTTGAGACTCATGATGAGAAGCCGACAAGTTCATTTTTATACTCTCTTGTGATGGATACTTATTCTTTAGGATATACATCTTCATCCTATATGGATATGCCTATAAATCATAAGATTTTTTTGGCACAGTTTGACACTATTAAAAAGCTTGCATCCGAGGAGTCATGCATTATAGTCGGAAGATGCGCAGATTATGCTTTGGCTGACGATCCGAATGCATTTTCAGTATTTATTACAGGAAATGATGAGGACAAGATTAAGAGAATTATGGAAACCAACAATATTGAAGCCAATAAAGCAAAGGATATTATGGTAAAGACAGACAAGAAGAGGTCAAGCTATTATAACTATTACTCAAGTAAGAGATGGGCAGACTCAAGAAGTTATGATTTGACTGTAAACAGTTCAACACTCGGACTTGAAGGAAGTGTAGAACTTATTAAAACATTTGCAAAGATAAAAGGTTTATTATGAGATTAAAGTTTATTTGTCAGGCTATGCTTATAGCAGGAGTTTTGACGGCGTGTGGCGGTAATAATTCAAGTACTAAGAATACGGTTGAAACTTCATCCGCTGTAAGTGTGGAAAGCAGTGCGGACGGAAAGGTAGTGCAGACAGATGTCGTAAGAAAGGTGACAAGGAGCAACAAGGATTCAACAACTGCACAGAGCTCTAAAGAGCCTGAGAGCAGTACTGAAGTTACTTCGACAGCTGCCTCAAATACTACCGTGTCGGAGACCTCCGCTGTAGAAGAAACTACAACAGTCAAGGAAGCTCAAGCTGAAACTAAAGCACAAAAGTCTGAGGTAAAAGAAGCTGGAGAAATAGGACTTGATCCAAGTTGGCAGTATGCATCATTTTCAAAAATAAATTCAGGTAAAAGCGTGCTCTATAAGCCGAGTGAAAACGGTAACGGCATCACTATAGCCGTAAATGCCGGACATGGTACAAAGGGAGGCTCTTCACAAAAAACACAATGTCATCCTGACGGAACCCCAAAGGTAACAAGCGGTACCACAAAAGCCGGAGCCACCACAGCTATTGCCGTTTCCGAGGGTATGACATTCGCAGACGGCACACCTGAAAGTACCGTAACATTTGAGATGGCAAAGATACTGAAAGACGAGCTTTTATCCAGAGGATATAATGTGTTGATGATTCGTGACGGCAGTGATGTTCAGCTTGACAATATTGCAAGAACGGTAATAGCAAATAATGTTGCCTCTGCGCATATAGCATTGCATTGGGATTCCACAAATGCAGATAAAGGGGCGTTTTATATGGGTGTTCCTGAAGTGGACTCATACAGAAGTATGGAACCTGTAGCTTCAAACTGGAAAAAGCATGAAGCCCTCGGTAAGTCTTTGATAAACGGATTGTCTTCAAACGGAACAAAGATTTTCAGTAAGGGAAGAATGGAGATGGATCTTACACAGACATCTTATTCAACTGTTCCGTCGATTGATATTGAATTGGGAGATAAAACATCGGATCACGGAAAAGATGAACTGAAAAAACTGTCAAAGGGACTTGCTGACGGTATTGACAGTTATTTCGGAAGATAAAATCAAGCAAAAATTTAGGGAGTATTATGAAAAATAAATTAAAATATCTTATATGTATATTGGCATTTTTGCTTCTTACAGCATGTGGCGGTGTTGTTAAAACAGATATGAATTTTGATGATTCCTTTGCCGGAAGCAGAGTTATGACATATACAATATCAAATTCGGACTATACATCATATGTTCAAAAAGATTTTGCAACCGTAGCGGCAACATTGAAGGCGCTTTGTCCTGAAGATATTGAAATCACTTCCGTTACACAGGATGATTCAAATATTGTTGCTGTATTTACTATAAATTTCTCATCAAAAGATGACTATGAGAAAAAGGTTGGAAATATATTAAAAGCTGTCGGAAGCGACATAGAACCGAAGGTAACACTTTTAAGATCAAATACCGCATTTGCAAAGGGAGTTGCATTTCAGGAAAATTTCGGCACTGAAGACCTTCTAAAATGGATGCGTGACGGAATGATGAATAATGAATATATTACATCTTCATATGAGATTTATATATTCTCTACAAGTCAGGTCAGCCTTAGTATATCAGGTGAGGAATATGAAAAAGATGCCAATATGAGCATAATAGATGTAAATACTACAAAGTATTTGCCTATTAACGGTATCGAGTTCAATACAGTTATAAACAAAGACGGAAGTATTGACAGAAGTATTGCTATAGATATTCCGAATACCAGCTATGATCAGGCTAAAGATGATATAGATAAATTTATGGCTGAAAGATCGGGTGAAGTCGGAACAGGAACATGGTCGGAAGCAAATAATTCACATATTTTCACTGTTGAGGGTAAGGCTTTAAGTGCAGATGACTGTAAAAAGATGACTGAAAAGTTTACCGGAAAAAGTCTTGACAGTACGACCGGTTCAGTTGCAAAGGATACTCAAGTCTCAGAGGAGACTCAGGTGGAGTCTGAGAGTAAAGAAAGTACCGAGGAGAGCACTGAAGCCACATCCGATACATCGGATGCTGTAGATAAAAGACATTTGTTTTCTAAAAATTATACTCTTAATGAGTATATAAATTTGGAAGACTATATCAGTAATTACAATAATGCCGTAAGCTTTGATTATTATGTAAATCCTGAGAATAATTATGAAGGAACTATAACAGACGGTACAGGATACTCATCTACAGTTTTACGTTCTGCAATAAGCGGTGACGCAAATACTTTGCTTTACAGCGGTTACAGTTCAACTTTTGATATAAAGCTGGATGTGAATATTTTGCCAAATGTAAGCAAATACAAGCATATCGTTGAGATTACTCCTACAGGTAAGATAAAAAGAGATATTACCGTGGTTTTCAGTGAGTCTTTCAACGAGGATGATGCAAAGTCTCTTGAGGAAAAACTTAAGAATGTTCTTTCTGACAGCAAGATAAAGCTTGATAAAGTGTCTTTAAACGGTAAGGATCTTGAAGTTAAGATATCTTCTTCCGGTACTATTGAAGAAGATGCCAAGATGTGGGAAGAAACTACAGGATATACCGGATCAATCAGCAGCTTGGACGTAGATAAGAAGGGCCTTTTTGTAACAAAGCAGAGAATTTCATTTATGGATGACTTTAATCCTGAGATTTTCACATCCGGAAATGTTGATTCATATGAATACATAGTTAAAAATGCCGGTAAGCCTGTAGATAAGGATTTATACTTGGCAGGAAGTTTTGAAAACGCAGAAGCAAAGTTTAAGGGCAATAACTTCATTGTAAAGGGTGAGAATGTTATGATGTCAAATTACAGTTCTCCATTCTTTGTGAGCGTTCGTACAAACTTTACTATATATATTATCTTTGCAGCTGTTGCATTTGTATTTATTTTGATAATAGCTATACTTCTTCTGATTTTGTTTAATAAATCCAAGAAGAATAAGAATGATGTAAAGGTTGCAGATGCACCCGTTAATACAACAAGCAATACGGTAAGTATTAAAAAGGATGATGTTAAGGAAGCTGTAGTAGCGGATAAAACTCCTGAAAATACACAGGATACGGAAGTTGTGAATGAAACAAAGGATGAGGTTAAATTAAATACTGTTGTATGTGACAGTTGCGGCAATGAGTGTCCTGAAACTTCAAGTTTTTGCACTAAATGCGGGCACAGCCTTGAAGATGCGAAAAAGGCTAAAGAAGCAACATCTTCCTATGTAGATGAGGCTGCAAAGCTTGCAAGAGAGATGGCATCAGATGATACGGAATCAAAAGGAGTATCACTTTCTAAATAAAATATTAAGAGATAGCGTTTAATACTTTAAGGTGGGCTTTTGCCCGCCTTTTTTATAGAAATATCACTTATTATTCTATTTTTCTTAGTGTATATTGTTTTCATCTATGATAGAATATATAGAAGTACTTCTTGAAAGGAGCATTACTCCAAAATGAGAGATGATGATTTTTACAGAGAACTTAGTGAAGCTGACAGTGAAGATCTTGAAAAATACTTAAAAGATTTAGCTAAGCTTAAAAAAATTAGAGAAGAAGAAAAACTTAAAGAAGAAAATAAAAAACTGCTTAAAACATTAAGTGAAAACAATAAGAAACTTGAAGAAATCGGACAGAATATAAGAAAAGTGGAAAAGAAACCGGATAAGATAAATATCATAGGTTCAAAGAAATCTTCAAAGATAAAGAACGGAAGAAATATAAAAAGTAATACTAACGATGATGAGGAAACCGGCGGAATAAAAATTCCTTTGCCAAAAAGCAGTCAAAAAGCTGTAGTAAGAAGGGATGATGTATACAGAACTCAGACCGTTCAAAGAGAAGAGACACCTAAAAAGGTGGTTAAAAAGAAGGTTACAAAGCCTGTTACCAAAAAGATCGTTAAAACTAAAAAAGTTACGAAAAATGTGAATCCAAGGACTGTGAAAAAAGTCGAAAAAGAAAAAGTTAAAAAACCTAAAAAGAAAAGAGGTTTTTTGACAAGGCTTTTCCTTTTGGTATTACTGTTTACAATAGTCGGAGGAGGAACTTATTTTGCATTCCACTATGTTAAAAATCAAAAGGGTTACTATACCGTGGCAGTTTTCGGTGTGGACTCAAGAGACGGAAATGTGGAAAAGGGTGCATTAAGTGATGTGAATATGATTGTCAATGTAGACAGAGAAAGCGGAGATATACAGCTTATATCAATCTATAGAGATATGTATTCAATGATAGATGAGGACGGAAAATTCCATAAGTTCAATCAGGCCTATGTAGAAGGCGGACCTGAGCAGGCGCTGGAGACTCTAAACAGAAATCTTGACCTTGATATAAAGGATTATATAACGGTGAACTGGAAGGCGGTAATTGACGCCATAAATATACTCGGTGGAGTAGACCTTGAAATAACGGATGCAGAGTTTAAATATATGAATTCATTTATTGCAAAGACTGTAGAGGCTACAGGCGTGGGATCATATGAGCTTGAGCATGCGGGAATGAATCACCTTGACGGAGTCCAGGCTGTAGCATATGCGAGGCTGCGACTTATGGATACCGATTTTAACAGAACGGAGAGACAGAGAAAGGTTGTAAGCCTTGCTTTTGATAAGGCTAAGAACGCGAATTTCTCTACTTTGTACAGTATTTTGGTGGCTGTTCTGCCTCAGACCTCTACTAATGTAGGAATAGATAATCTTATACCTTTTGCAAAGGATATATCAAAATATCATTTGAGTGAAACAACAGGATTCCCTTTTGATAAAGATACAAAGAAAATGCATAAGAGAGATTATGTTATTCCGATAACATTGAAATCAAATGTTATAGCTCTTCATGAGATGCTTTACGGTAAGATACCGGGATACAGCTATACCCCGAGTGAAATGCTGAACAAGATAAGCAATAGAATTATCAAGGATACAGGTATGGGAGCCGATAAAGAGAATACCGATATAACTCTGGATTCCAATTTGGACGGTGCCATAGGAATAAGTCCTCATAAGAGTGAAGGTGAGGAGCATCATGAAAATAATGAGGGTGAGCATCCTGATGAGACACAGGAACATGAGTCACATGAAGAATCACATGAAGATACACAACCTGAAGAGAATATAACTGAAGCTGCAATTGAAGGTGAAAGTGAAACAAGCAGTGAATAAAAGGAGAATATAATGGCGGATACAAATATTTTAGTAGTAGATGATGAAAAGGAGATTGCTGACCTTGTTGAAATTTATCTGGTCAGTGACGGATATAAAGTTTTTAAAGCAAACAGTGCGGAAGACGGATTGAAGATAATAGAGAACGAAGATATACATCTTGCAATACTTGACATAATGATGCCCGGTATGGACGGACTGGAGATGTGTAAGAGGATAAGAGAAACACATAATTTCCCTATAATACTTCTAAGTGCAAAGAGTGCGGATCTTGATAAGATACTTGGACTTGGAACAGGTGCTGATGACTATGTTACAAAGCCTTTTAATACTTTAGAGCTGACGGCAAGAGTTAAATCACAGCTTCGCAGATATACTCAGCTTAATCCGAACAGTACAGTTTTGGAAAAGGACGATCCTAATGAGATAAGACTTAAGGGAATGTCTATAAACAAAGATAATCATAAGGTAGTCATAGAGGGAAAAGAAGTTAAACTTACACCTATAGAGTTCGATATCTTATATTTGCTTGCAAGTAATGCCGGAAGAGTATTCTCAACAGATGAAATCTTTGAAAAAGTATGGAATGAAAAGGTATATGAGGCCAATAACACAGTAATGGTTCATATAAGAAGACTTCGCGGAAAAATGAATGAAGATGAAAGAGAAAACAAGATTATAACTACTGTATGGGGTGTTGGATATAAAATTGAGAGATGATTTGGAAAAGAAATTTCAGACTAAAGTAATAATTAACATACTATTCAGTCTGGTGATTTCTATTTTGGTAGAAACTCTTTTGCTCAGCAATATTTCGATGTTCTCAGGATTGCATATAATAAATCGTGAAAATGATACTCTTTTGATAAGGGGTAACGGAAGCGACCTGGTTGTTATTCTGATTTTACTTGTATTCGGCATAGGAGTATTTGCACTTTCGTTTTGGATTTTGCAAAGAAAGTCATTTGAGTATATAGATGACATACTTCTGGCAATAAAGAAGATTTCGGCCGGAGATTTGAATACAAATATTGATGTAAAAGGCGATAACGAGTTTTCAGAGATAGCCGCAAGCATTAATAAGATGGCTGAGGAGATCAGAGTTTTGATGGAGAGTGAGAGACATAATGAAAAGTCAAAAAATGAGATGATTACAAATATTGCTCACGATCTTAGAACTCCGTTGACATCAATACTCGGATATCTTGATTTGATAAATAAAAGAGATTTGTCTGAGGAGACCAAAAAAGAGTATTTGAAAATAGTTTATGAAAAGTCAAAGAAGCTGCAGGATCTTATTGAGAGTCTTTTCAGCTTCACAAAGACAAATTCATCAAAACTTGTATTGAAAATAGATAAAATAGATATTATAAAGCTTTTATGTCAGCTTATGGAGGAATTTTATCCTAATTTTGAAAATAAAGGTATTACTTGCAGTGTAAATACAAATGAGGATTCATGTGTAATAGACGGAGACGGTACTTTATTGGCAAGATTGTTTGATAATCTTATTAATAATGCCATCAAATACGGTGCTGACGGAAAAAGAATAGATATAAAAATTTCTGTTGAAAAGAAAATAGTAAAGATTGCGGTAATTAACTATGGTAAAGTTATTCCGGCAAACGAGTTACCTCTTATTTTCGGCAAATTCTACAGAGTGGATCAGGCCAGAAATTCTAATACGGGAGGAACCGGACTTGGACTTGCCATAGCAAAAAATATCACAGAGCTTCACCATGGAATTATTGATGTAAGCAGTGATTTGAGCGGAACAATATTCAGCGTAACATTACCAAAGGAGTTAGATGTTGAAAGGGAAAATTTTAAGAGGACTGAATAAAATACTTTTATTATCATTGGTATTATTTTTACTGTCTGCAGTACAATTTCCTATAAACACATTATCTGCAACTGAACAAAATAAGGAAATAACTATAGATATAAGCTACGGTTACGGGAATATAGCAAAGGGAGGGAGATACCTCCCTATTCATGTATATTATAAAAATTTCACAAATGATAATTTTACCGGAAAAGTATCTATTGAATTTAATGAGGCGGATAATAAAAAATATGCTTATGAGTACAATGTAAATCTTGAGCAAAAGAAGAGTTATTTGGCTGATTATTACGTAAGAATCAGCAATGAAGTGAATAAAATTGTAGTTGTACTGAAAGATGAAAATAAAAAAACAATAATAGAAAAAGAAGTATCTTTGAATATGGAAGCCAACCGTTCAAAAATAATGGTTGGCTTACTTAGTGACAGTCAAAATAAGCTGGATTACTTTGACGATGTGGCAATAAATTTCGGCCTTTTAAATTTGAATACGGTAAATTTGGCTGCAGGATCATTTCCGAAGTCAAGTTCAGGGCTTGAACAGCTGGATATGATTATAATCAGTAACTTTAGAATAAGAGATTTGTCAACGGAACAGTCCAGAGCATTGATGAATTGGGTAAAACAGGGAGGAGTCCTTGTAATGGGTACAGGTCAAAGAGCTGATGATACGATCGGAAGATATGCTCCTGAGCTTTTGGAGGACATATATGATTCTCCGAAGATGAATACTTTGAACTTTACATTTAACAATGAAAGTAAAAGTATCGACCTCTACACTACATCAATAAATATGCATGGAGGAAATGTTCTTCTCTCAGACGGAGATTTTCCTCTTATAACTTCTGTAAATAAGCAAAAAGGATTGATAGCGGTTGCAGGTTTTGACTTTTGTGATTTAAATGATTTTGCGGCAGAGAACACTCAGTTTGCAAGATATATTATTTCGACCGTTCTGGGAGATGAGAGGATAGAGACTTTTTCAAAGCAAAGTGAAGTGTCAGATGATACATTCCAAAATATTGAGCCTATATTAAATTCGTCGGAAACCAATAAGTTGCCGCCTATGACTGTCTATACCTTGATATTTATTGCTTATGTACTTTTAATAGGACCTATTTCTTTTATATATTTAAAAGACTATGGACTTGCAATATATTACAGGAAGATAGTAGTGCTTATGTCCTTATTATTACTTGCGGTAATTATTATATATAACGGCAGGACAAGGTTTACCACAACATTCTACAACTACGTTACGGTTTATGAAGCCGGAGATCTGGATGTATCGGAATCCACATATGTAAATCTTAGAAACCCTTATAATAAGCCTTACAATGTGGTTATAGATTCAAATTACTCTGTTATACCGGTAATAAGAGACAGGTCGGATGTGGACGACAGAAGAGTTTTAAATAAGTCTACATCTGTAAATATTGATAATGAGGAGTACACAAAAAATATTTCTCTAAATCATGTAGGTGCATTTGCTTCAAATATCTGGAAGCTGGATAAAACAATAGAGAATTTGAACAACGAAGGATTTACAGGTGAAATAAATTTCTTTAACGGAAGTTTAAGTGTTGAAATTACAAATAATTATGATTATAAGGTAAAAAATGCCACCCTTATTCTGTATGGGAAAATTGCGCTGCTTGGAGATTTTGATAAGGGAGAGACAAAGCAGATAGATAATTGTCAGTTTATAAATATACCTTTGACAGACTTTGATATTACTTCAAGAATTATTACAGGAATGGTTGGAGAAACTACGATAAATCAAAACGGCAGTGTGAACGGTATGGACACCGAGAAATATATGCAGCTTTTAAATGTCTCAAATTTCCTTTCATTTTATCTTGGAGAAAATTCCAACGGATATACTGCAGATGCAAGAATTATCGCATTTTCGGATACGGCGCTCTCAAATCCTATATTTTTTAATAATACCATGGAGGGTAGCGGACTGACATTACTTACATCTGTTATACCTGTAAATTCTATTGAAGACGGAAAACTTTACAGACAGTCGCTTTTAAAGATGCCTATAGTGCTTAGCGGAGATTATTCTTATATAGACAATGCACTAAAGAGCAATGAAGCTACGGTACTTGAGTATTTCTTGGGGGAAAATATAAACATCGCACAAGTAAAATTTGAGCAGATATCAGATATATTTTCAGATGCAAGATACAGTGACAGTGTGAAGGTCTTTAAGGGAAATATTGCTTTGTATAACTTTAAAACCGGAAACTTTGATTATATTTCAAAGAACAATTTCTCTATATTGGAGTTATTGACATATCTGTCGGATACAAATACTATCAGAGTAAGATATTCAAATATAGAAAACGGGAATTTGGAAACCGCTTTGCCGATGGTAAGTGTTTTAGGTGTGGAAAAATAGATGTTAGAAATAAAAAATATAAGTAAATCATATGGAAGACATCCGGCATTATCAAATCTTTGCCTAAGAATACCGGATGGAGCACTTTACGGACTTGTCGGTCCAAACGGTGCAGGTAAGACAACCGCTATAAAGATTATTTCGGGAATTATATATCCTGATAAAGGGAGTATATTTTTTGATGATATAAATCTATGTGACGATCGGAAAAATTCAAAGGAAACGGTAGGTTACGTTCCGGATGTGCTTGGAATTTATGATGATATGACGGTATTTGAATATATGATGTTCTTTGCTTCTACATACGGTCTGACCGGGTATCTTGCAAGAAAGAAGTCGGAAATTCTTTTGGAGCAGGTCGGTATGACTGATAAGAGAGAGTTTTATTTGAACGAGCTTTCAAGAGGAATGCAGCAAAAACTTTGTATAGCAAGAGCATTAATACATGATCCCGCACTTATCATTATGGATGAGCCTGCAAGCGGACTTGATCCGAGAGCCAGATACGAGCTTAAGGAACTTTTACAGGAGTTAAACGCCGCAGGTAAAATGGTGATTTTAAGCTCACATATTTTATCGGAGATTTCAGAAATCTGTACGGACATAGGAATTATAGAAGGCGGAAAGATGATAATATCCGGAAGTGTTGAAGAAATACTGGCAAAAGTTGAGGGGGCAAACCCTATAAAAATAAAGGTATTAAATAATGAAAATTTAGCACTTGAAATATTAAAAAATAATAAAAATGTCAGATTTTTATCTGTAGATAACAGCTATTTTATGGTATACTTTGAGGGTAAAAAGATAGATGAAGCCGGATTGTTGGCGGAACTTATAAGAAACAATGTTTTAGTAAGTGAATTTATAAGAGAACCGGGAAGTCTGGAATCATATTTTATTAAGGTTACAAACCATTCAAATGAAAGCGTGATTTTTAGCAATGAATATTAATCCGATTTATGAAAGGGAACACAGAGTAAGTACAAGAAGTATGAAACTCTCAATTGCTATTCTTGTATTTAACTTTATTGTGGCGGCAGTTACTCTGATAGAGATGAATGATGTTGTAGACTTTGCAAGGAAAACATCGTTTATAGACTATACTTCTTTTTTACAAATATTCAGAATAGTTATATTTGTTCCTGCGCTTTTACTTATATTTGTGGCACCAAGTTTTATAGCAGGTGCAATAAGTGATGAGAGACAAAGAGGAACACTTGAAATATTACTGACTACAAAGATGACCGCAGAAAATATAGTCTTCGGTAAGTTTTTGAGTTTATTTTCCTCGATTATGCTTATACTGATATCACAATTACCGATTATGGCAATTTTATTTTTATATGGCGGAATAACTGTTCCCGATATTATAAAACTTGTTATAAACTTTGTTGTGTTTGTAGTACTTATTATTTCAATGGGGATATTTTGCTCAAGTATATCTATGAGGACAAGTGTTGCAACAGCTCTCCTGTATTCGGGAGTTTTAGGGCTGTTTATAGGAACATTGATATTATATTTTTTATCTGCAAATTCATTTGTAACGGATGAGAGCGGATTTTTCGGAATTGTTTTTATCAGATTCAGTAAGTTTGTTTTGTTGTTTAATCCTTTAGTCAGCATAGATTTTTTGTTATCGAAGATTATGGGAGAAGACAGTTTGGATATATTGGTAAGCCTTTTTTGGTATAATAATTGGTTTTACATAAATATGTTTTTGGATTCGGTATTGTCAATTGTATTTTTGGCATTGTCTGTATTGAAAATTAAACCGCATGGTAAGACTTGGAGGAAGCATGGCAACAGTAATTTATAAATGTAAAAATTGTGGCGGTCCGGTAAAGTATTCTGCGACACTTGGGAAGTTTAATTGTGAATATTGTAATACGGTTTATACGGAGGAAGAGGTAAAAAACTTAAGCCTTATGTCTCAAGATGAAGATGTGGTGGAAGACGGAGACAATGGTGAGTATCTTGAATATCACTGTCCAAGTTGCGGCGCAAATATTGTAACGGATGAGACTACCGTAGCAACCACATGCTATTATTGTAAAAATCCTATAGTGATGTCCGGAAAACTTGAGAAATCACAGATGCCTACAAAAGTTATACCTTTTAAGGTGGACAGAACAAGAGCCCTTGAATCTTTTGAAAACTGGATGAAGACAAAGAAATTTGTGCCGAAGAGTTTTTTCAATGACAAAAAAGAAATCGAAGAAATAAACGGAGTATATTTCCCATACTGGCTGTATGACACAAATGTAATTGTAGATCTTGACAGAGAGGGAAGCAGGACATATTCAAGAACTGAAGGAAATTACAGGGTGACTTATGAAAAGCATTTCAGAATTATAAGAAAAGGAGATGTGGATATTAAAAATCTCCCGAAGCTTGCACTTGCCAAGTCAAACAAAGTTCTTGTAGAGTCTGTATATCCTTTTGATTTTAACGGTGCGATAGATTTTGATTCTTCATATTTAAGCGGATTTGTAGCGGAAAAAAAGGATATAGAAAAAGAAGCCCTTATGTCATCGATAGAAGATGATGTATATAGATACTCTGCAAAGGTTGTAAGAGATTCTATGACGGGAGAAAGTGTAAATGTGGTAAACAATGATTTCACCATAGGTCAGGGAAGCTTTAAATATGCCATGTTGCCGGTTTGGGCAATATCGTATAATGATAAAGACAGTGATAAGCACTTTTTCTTCAGTGTAAACGGACAGACCGGAAAGGTAGTGGGTAAATTGCCTCTTGATATGGGAAAACTTTATCTGTCCGGACTTATGTATGTTTTACCGATATTTGCAATAATCATGGCAATACTTTATTTTACAAATAATTTACAGAGCAATATTTTTTGGTTTACCTTGGTGGGAAGTATAGTGGGATATTTTCTCTATATATCCAAAGTTGCGGCTGACTACAATATGACTTCCGCAAGTGTAAAAAACCGTGGTATAAACCAGATAGATTTCAATAATAATTATTCTGAGAAGATTGAGTATTGTAAGGATATAGACCTGGGTACAAGAATAATCGGAAGGTCGAGAATAGAAAGCAGAAAATAAACTTTATTATTTTTAATATATATGTTATAGTTTAGACAATCTAGAAATAGGAGTTTAGAATGGAATTCATAAAGTATAAAAGTACCAGAGGCAAAGAGACCGGAGTAAATGCGTCGGAAGCTATTCTTAAAGGATTGGCGGATGACGGCGGACTGTTTATGCCTGAAAAATTTCCGAAGTTCGATTTTTCTTTGGAAGATTTAAAGGGGAAAAGATATCAGGAAGTTGCCTATGAGGTAATGAAGCTTCTTTTGAGTGATTATACAAAGGAAGAATTGACGGATTGTATAGAAAAAGCATACGACGAAAAGTTTGATACGGAAGAGATTGCACCGCTTGTAAAGGCGGGAGGGGCGTATTTTCTGGAACTTTTCCACGGTGATACTATAGCATTTAAGGATATGGCTCTTTCAATATTGCCTCATCTGCTCACAACAGCCGCCAAGAAAAACGGTATAAAGAATAAAATAGTTATTCTTACAGCTACAAGCGGTGATACCGGTAAGGCCGCAATGTCGGGATTTTGTGATGTTGAGGGTACAGGCATTATAGTATTCTATCCTAAGGACGGTGTCAGCAATGTACAGAGATTGCAAATGGTGACACAAAAGGGTGACAATACGGATGTAGTAGCAATACACGGAAATTTTGATGATGCACAAAGCGGAGTAAAAAAGATATTTTCCGATAAAGAGTTTGCGAAAAAACTTTCAGAAAACGGAATACAACTTTCCAGTGCAAACTCTATAAATATAGGACGTCTGGTACCACAGATAGCTTACTATGTATATGCATATGTAAAGCTGTTGGAAAGTGGTGATATAGCTGCAGGCGAAAAGATAAATGTATGTGTTCCTACAGGGAATTTCGGCAATATACTTGCGGCATACATCGGAAAACAGATGGGATTACCTGTGGATAAACTCATATGTGCTTCAAATGAAAATAAAGTTTTATTTGATTTCTTTGAGAATGGGGTTTATGATAGAAATCGTAAGTTTGTTTTAACATCTTCACCGTCTATGGACATACTTATTTCAAGCAATCTTGAAAGATTGATTTATTTAAGCTGTGGAAGTGACGGAGAGTATGTTTCAAAGCTTATGAAAGATTTATCGGCAGGCGGTAAATATGAAGTTACCGAAGCTATGAAGGATTTTATGAAAGACTTCATCGCCGGATTTGCTGATGAAAAGAAAAATTTTGAAGGTATAAAATCTCTGTATGACAGTACAGGTTATATTATAGATACACATACCGGAGTGGCATTCTCAGTATATGAGGATTATAAAAACGCCACAAAGGATATGACAAAGACGGTCATAGCATCCACAGCAAGTCCATATAAGTTTGCTGACAGTGTACTTGAAGCAATCTTTAGACAAAAGCAGGATATGGGAGATTTTGAAGTCATTGACAAATTGCATGAGATTGGAGCACCTGAAATTCCGAAGGCAATATTGGAGATAAAAGATGCAAAGATTCGACATACAAGAGAATGTGACAGTGCAGATATGCAAAAAGAAGTAGAAGATATTCTATTCAACAACAGGAGGTAGATATGTTAGTATCAGCAAAAGAAATGCTTGATAAGGCAAAAGCCGGACATTATGCGGTAGGACATTTTAATATCAACAACTTAGAGTGGACAAAGTCTATTTTGTCGGTAGCTCAGGAGATGAATTCACCTGTAATCCTTGGAGTTTCAGAGGGTGCGGGAAAGTATATGACAGGCTATAAGACAGTAGCTGCAATGGTAAAGGCAATGATAGAGGAGATGGGAATTACAGTTCCTGTAGCACTTCACCTTGACCACGGTTCATATGAGGGATGTAAGAAGTGTATTGAAGCAGGATTTTCTTCAATAATGTTTGACGGTTCTCATTTCTCAATCGAAGAAAATATTGAAAAGACAAAGGAGCTTGTAGCTTTGGCACATGCAAACGGAATGTCACTTGAGGCCGAGGTAGGATCAATCGGTGGCGAGGAAGACGGTGTTGTAGGTGCAGGTGAGTTTGCAGATCCTAATGAGTGCAAGATGATTGCAGATCTCGGAGTAGATTTCCTTGCAGCAGGTATCGGAAATATTCACGGTAAGTATCCTGCAAACTGGCCGGGTCTTAACTTTGACGTTTTGGCAAAGGTACAGGAGAAAACAGGAAACCTTCCATTGGTTCTTCACGGTGGTACAGGTATTCCTGCAGAGATGATTCAAAAGGCAATTAACCTTGGTGTATCAAAAATCAATGTTAATACAGAATGTCAGCTTTCATTTGCAGATGCTACAAGAAAGTATATTGAAGCAGGTAAGGACCTTGAAGGTAAGGGATTTGACCCGAGAAAGCTTTTAGCTCCGGGTGCTGAGGCTATCAAGGCAACTGTAAGAGAGAAGATAGAGCTTTTCGGTTCAGCAAATAAGGCTTGATTTATTAAGATAAAATTTTAGGGCGTCACATTTGTGATGCCCTTTTTATATGTCTATTTTTCAAATTTATAATTTATACATGATAATATAAATATCAGTATTGCATTTACAATCAGCATAAATACTGCAGTACTCATATTAAAGGTATTGGAAATAACGCCCAAGATATATGGTGTTATGATTCCGCCGATTGCTGTAAGTGCTGTAAACATTGTCATTGCAAATGCTGAGCCGTGCAGTGATTCCTTTGAAACAGCATAACTTAGCGGAAATACCGGTGCCATAAAAAGTCCTAAAATAAATAATGATATTACAATAATGAAAACATTTTTGGTTGAGATAAGCATAATAAACCCTATCAAAAGTCCAAGTGAGTCAAATATCATTATTTTTTTCGGAGATATATTTTGACTTATTTTTGCTATAAAAAGTCTTGAAATCAAAATGGCAATCCAGGTAATCGAAACAAGGGTGGTTGCAAGTGAAACGCTCATAATACCTGTATCCTTCAGATAAGTGATAAACCATCCGTTTACACTGTATTCAAATCCCAGGTAGAAAAATAAAAGTACGGTATTTATATAAAACTTTTTATCTTTAAAAAATTCAGTATCTTTATTTGTTCCGTTTGCAACCGAGCCTTTGGCATTATTTTTATAAAAAAGAAGAGTCTCATTATCGGTTGTAAAAAATCCGGCTACGACCAAAGCTGCAATAATTGCTATTAGTCCCAGAATATATCGCCAATTAAATCCCAGATAAAGAATAAATGACAGCAGGAAAGGTGATATAAACGCACCTATTGCGAACATGGCGTTAAGTATTGCACCCTTGGGAGCGGGATTTTCATACATATTATTTACATAGTAATTATTAAAAAGTGTAATTGATCCCTTTGTAAGCCCGAGGATAAGCATTAATATATTAATGATTATCAGGGGAGGTGTATTTATTAAAATAACAAAACTAAGGAATGACAAACAGGTCATAAGTGTTATACTGAATTTATCACCAAGTTTTGCAGACAGTGCGGTATATAAGAAACTTCCGAAAAAATTTCCGATATAAAAGAAAGTCAGTATACTGCCTGCACCTATGTAGTCAAGTCCTATTTCGCTCATAAGATGGGGCAAAGTTGCTCCGATGATAAGAGTTGCCATGCCGCTGAAAAAATAGCCAAGGCAACATCTTAAAAAAATCTGTTCACGATTCTTTTCCATAAATTATCCTCAATAAATTAAATATAATACTATATTCTATCATATTACTTTATAAATTAATAACTCGATATTTGACATTTGGAAAAAATGTGGTAAAGTAGTGGTAACAACCTACATGGAGAAAAAATGGACTTATTTGATTATATGAAAGAAGTTAATGAAAAAGAGGATGCCCCGTTAGCTTCAAGATTAAGACCCGATTCTTTAGATTCGATAGTAGGGCAGGAACATATTTTGAGTAAAGACAAATTCTTATATAGGGCGATAAAGGCTGATAAACTGAGTTCGATTATATTCTTTGGTCCTCCGGGATGTGGAAAAACAACTATTGCAAAGATCATTGCAAATACCACCAAATCAAATTTTAAGCAAATTAATGCCACTACGGCCGGAAAAAAAGAGATGGAAGAGGCAATATCTGAAGCTAAAATATCCTTTTCAATGTATAAGAAAAAAACTATTTTATTTATCGATGAAATTCATAGATTTAATAAATCTCAACAAGACTACCTGCTGCCTTTTGTAGAAGACGGTACTGTAATTTTAATCGGAGCAACAACGGAAAATCCTTTCTTTGAGGTAAATAAGGCTTTGATTTCAAGATCAAGACTTTTGGAATTGAAACCGCTTTCATATCAGGATATAGAGACCATTTTAGATAGAGCAATTAAAGACAAAGAAAGAGGGATGGGAAGGTATGAAGTAGAAATTTCTAAAGAGGCTGTAGAATTCCTTTCTAAAAGCGCGGACGGTGATGCAAGAAGTGCATTGAATGCTTTAGAACTGGCAATTCTTACAACAGATATTTCAGAAGACGGAAAAATTCATATTGATACAAATATCGTAAGTGAATGTATTCAAAAAAAGATAGTGAAGTATGATAAGGACGGAACAAATCATTATGATACCATATCGGCATTTATAAAAAGTATGAGAGGCTCGGATCCCGATGCGGTTATGTATTATCTGGCAAAAATGCTCTATGCAGGTGAAGATATAAAGTTTATAGCCAGAAGAATCATAATATGTGCGGCCGAGGATGTAGGCCTTGCAGATCCGAATGCTTTAAGCATTGCGACCAATGCCTTTTTGGCAATTGAAAGAGTCGGTATGCCTGAGGCAAGGATAATTTTGGCTCAAGCGGCAAATTATATTGCTTGTGCACCTAAGTCAAATGCATCATATCTTGCTATAAATGAAGCATTAAGATTTGTGAAGGAAAACAGTGATTTTGAAGTGCCAAAGCATATCAGAAACGCAAATTTTACGGGGGAAAAAGATATAGGAATAGGTGTGGGCTATAAATATGCTCATGACTATGAAAATCATTATGTTAAACAACAATACCTGCCTGATGAGATAAAAGATAAGGTGTTTTTTAATCTTACAGATATGGGATTTGAAAAATCAATCAAGGACTATTTTAATAAAATAAAAAAGGACAGATAATATATGCGAGAAAAGTTACAAACTTTATCATTGGTACAGTTGAAAGAGATTGCAAAAGAGCAGGGCTTTAAAGGAGTCAGCAATTTAAATAAGGCAAATATAATAGAGTTGTTAGTGGAGTTTTCCGAGAACCGAAGTAAAGAGGTTTCAAACAGTGAAGGAGGCTCGCCTGATATGACCGGAAAAGATAATTCATATCAAAGAGACGGATATGCCGGACAAAACTATTCCGGTCAGAGTAATTATACAGGTCAAAGCAGAAGTACATATAACAGTGCACAAAGAAGCACTTCAAATCAAAGCAGAAATAACGGATATAATAATACATATCAAAACGGACAAAGGTATAGTCAGGTAAGTGCTCAAGGCAATATGCCTAATTATTATCAAGGCCAGTACAATAATCAAAACCAGTATGTAAATTCAAATCAATATGTAAATCAGTATCCTAACCAGTATCCGAATCAATATCCTTTACAAAATCAACCGGGATATAGAAATGAATACTATGATAATCGCTTCGGAGCGGGTTTTTCAAGAGATTATCCTACAGACATAAGAGATCTGGATTCAGGTGAGATTGCGGAGGGTATACTTGAGGTAATGCCTGACGGTTTCGGATTTATAAGATGTGAAAATTTCTTACCGGGTGATAATGATGTGTATGTTTCTCCTGCACAGATTAAAAAGTTCAGAATGAAAACGGGTGATGTGGTATCAGGAATAAAAAAGATAAAAACAGCTACAGAAAAGTTTGCGGCACTTTTATATATAAATACTGTAAACTCCTTCCCTCCTGAGACTTTGGAAACAAGACCTAATTTTGAGGATTTGACACCTATTTTCCCAAACAGCAGAATACATTTGGCAAATGATGATTCCGCATCAAAAGCTATGAGAATAGTTGATTTGCTCTCACCAATAGGCAGAGGACAAAGAGGTATGATAGTTTCACAGCCAAAGGCAGGTAAGACTACGCTTTTAAAGGAAATAGCAAAGTCTATTACAACAAATCAAAAGGATATGCATCTTATTATTCTGCTTATAGATGAGAGACCTGAAGAGGTTACAGATATCAAAGAGGCAATAGTAGGAGAAAATGTGGAAGTTATATATTCCACATTTGATGAACTTCCTGACAGACATAAGAGAGTTTCCGAGATGGTTATTGAGAGAGCAAAAAGACTTGTGGAGCACGGAAAGGATGTAATGATATTGCTGGATTCCATTACAAGACTTGCAAGAGCTTACAATCTTACAATAGCACCAAGCGGAAGGACACTTTCAGGAGGACTTGACCCTGCGGCACTTCATATGCCTAAGCGTTTCTTCGGAACGGCAAGAAATATAAGAGAGGGCGGAAGTCTCACAATACTTGCAACAGCTTTGGTAGATACCGGAAGCAGAATGGACGATGTTGTATTTGAGGAGTTTAAGGGTACAGGAAATATGGAACTTGTACTTAACAGAAAGCTCTCTGAAAAGAGAATTTTCCCTGCTATAGATGTTTTAAAGAGCTCTACAAGAAGAGATGATTTATTATTGAGCAAGGAAGAGGCCGAAGTGGTAAGTATAATCAGAAAGTCCACAGATTTGGCAAAGCCTGATGAAGTGGCCGAAAGAATTATCGAAGAATTCAATTCAACAAAAAACAATGAAGAACTTGTTGAAAAAATATTGGCGAACGGCCAATTGATGTAAAATAAAGTATGAATGTAACAGTTTGGTTTTGCCGGACTGTTACATTTTTGTAAAAGTGAGGTTTTATGCAGGACTATAATGCAGGCAGTATTACAGTACTTGAAGGACTTGAGGCTGTTAGAGTAAGACCGGGTATGTATATCGGTGGAGTCGGTGTAAAGGGATTAAACCATCTTATTTATGAGATAATGGATAACTCTATCGATGAACATTTGGCCGGATTTTGTAAAAATATATGGGTGACTTTAAATGCGGACGGCTCATGTACCGTGAAGGATGACGGTAGAGGAATACCGGTTGAGATGCATCAAAAAGGTATTTCAGCGGAAAGAGTTGTATTGTCCACCTTGCATGCAGGCGGAAAATTTGATAATGAATCATATAAAACCAGTGGTGGATTGCATGGTGTAGGTTCATCAGTGGTTAATGCTTTGTCCAATTTCCTTGATATAAAAATATCAAGAGACGGATTTATACATCATGACAGATATGAAAAGGGTATACCTACAGTAGAATTAAAAAACGGACTTTTGCCAACTATAGGAAAAACAAGAAATACAGGTACTGAAATTACATTTCTACCTGATGATACTATCTTTGAAGTTACTAAGTTTAAGGCTGACTGGTTGAAATCCAGAATGCATGAAAGTGCATACTTAAATCCCGGCCTTATGTTGCATTTCAAAAACTTAAGAGATAATGAACATGAAGAAACAGTTTTCCATGAACCCGAAGGCATCGTTGCATATGTAAAAGAGCTAAATAAGGGCAAGGAAGTAATGCATGCTCCTATACTTTACAAAGGAGTATGTGACAATATAGATGTGGAAATAGCCATACAGTTCGTGGATGCATTTGAGGAGAATATACTGGGATTTTGTAATAATATATTTACTCAAGAAGGCGGTACACATATAGCCGGATTCAAGACAAAGTTTACAGGTCTTATAAATACCTATGCAAGAGATCTCGGTATATTAAAGGATAAGGACAGCAATTTTACCGGTGCGGATACCAGAAACGGTATGACCGCCATTATCAGTGTAAAGCATCCGAATCCTATGTTTGAAGGACAGACAAAGACAAAACTTGCATCGGCCGATGCCACAAGGGCTGTGCTTACGGTTACAGGGGATGAGCTTACAAGGTTTTTTGACAGGAATGTAGATGTGGTAAAAGCTATAATTTCCTGTGCGGAAAAATCCGCCAAGATAAGAAAGGCTGAGGAAAGAGCCAAGACAAATATGCTCACAAAATCAAAGTTTTCATTTGAGTCAAACGGAAAACTTGCAAACTGTGAGTCAAAAGATCCAAGCAAATGTGAGATATTTATAGTAGAGGGAGATTCTGCCGGCGGTTCAGCAAAGACTGCAAGAAACAGAAATTTTCAGGCTATTTTACCTATAAGAGGTAAGATTTTGAATGTTGAGAAGGCTTCTATAGATAAGGTACTTGCAAATGCCGAGATAAAAACAATGATAAATACTTTCGGTTGCGGATTTTCTGAAGGCTATGGCAATGATTTTGATATTTCAAAACTTCGTTATGACAAGATAATACTTATGACCGATGCGGACGTGGACGGAAGTCATATAGATACTTTGCTTTTGACCTTCCTCTACAGATTTATGCCTGAGCTTATATATGACGGACATGTATATATTGCAATGCCGCCACTTTTTAAAGTGGTACCTAAAAGAGGTGAGGGCATTTATCTATATGATGAAAAAGCATTGGAAGATTATAAAAAGAAACATAAGGACAATTTCACTCTGCAAAGATATAAGGGACTTGGAGAGATGGATGCCGAACAGCTTTGGGAGACAACTCTTGACCCTGAAAGAAGAGTGCTCAAAAAAGTTGAAATAGAAGATGCAAGACTTGCAAGTGAAGTAACTGAGCTTTTAATGGGGTCCGATGTGGCTCCGAGAAGAAACTTTATACATGAGCATGCAAGAGAAGCGGTAATTGATGCATAGGAGGGTATATGGCTGAGAAGATATTGCGAACGGAATATTCGGAGGAAATGCAAAAATCCTATCTGGATTATTCTATGAGTGTTATAACCGCAAGGGCTATACCTGATGCGAGAGACGGTCTAAAGCCTGTACAAAGAAGAGTTTTATATGATATGAGTGAACTGAGAATATTCAGTGACAGACCACATCGTAAGTCTGCAAGAATAGTCGGTGATACCATGGGTAAATATCACCCGCATGGTGACAGTTCTATATATGAAACTTTGGTTGTTTTGAGTCAGGACTTTAAAAAAGGAATGCCTTTAATAGACGGGCACGGAAACTTCGGATCTATAGAAGGTGACGGAGCGGCCGCTATGAGATACACGGAAGCCAAACTTGCAAAATTTGCGGAAGAAGTGTATTTAAAGGATCTTGATAAGACTGTTGAATTTATTTCAAATTATGATGAGACCGAAAAAGAACCTGCGGTTTTACCTGTTAGAGTACCTAATCTTTTGATAAACGGTGCGGAGGGTATTGCAGTAGGTATGTCAACCTCAATTCCTACACATAATCTGCTTGAAGTATGTAATACCTGTATTGCCTATATTAAAAACAGAAATATAGATACTAAAGGACTTTTGGAAGTACTGCACGGTCCGGATTTTCCTACAGGCGGAATTATTGCAAATAAAAAGGATTTGCTCGATATCTATGAAACAGGTAACGGAAAGTTAAAGCTGCGAGGAAAGATAGAAGTAGAACTTGGAAGGAAAAAAGCCGACAAGGACAAGCTGATAATTTCTGAAATCCCGTATACTATGATCGGTGCGGGAATAAACAAGTTTTTAGTGGATGTGGCAAATCTTGTAGAGAGTAAAAAACTTCCGGATGTGGTGGATATAAGCAATCAATCCGATAAAAACGGTACAAGAATAGTTCTGGAGCTTAGAAAAGACGCAGATATTGAAAAGATAAAGAATATCCTGTACAAAAAGACAAAACTTGAAGATACATTCGGAGTAAATATGCTTGCGATTGTAGACGGAAGGCCTGAGATACTTTCATTAAGAGATATTTTAAAAAACTACCTTGAGTTTCAGTATGAAATCACTACAAAAAAATACAATATACTCTTAAATAAAGAACTTGAAAAGAAGGAAATACAGGAAGGACTTATAAAGGCTGTAGACGTTATCGATTTGATTATTGCCATACTTCGAGGTTCTAAAAATCTGACTCAGGCAAAAAAATGTCTTACTTCAGGTGATACTACAGGTATAAACTTCAAAGTTAAGGCACTTGAAAAGGATGCTAAGAAGCTTTCGTTTACCGAGAAGCAGGCGCAGGCGATTCTTGATATGAGACTGTATAAGCTTATAGGTCTTGAGATAGAGGCTCTTTTAAAGGACAATGCAACCACTCTTAAAAATATAGAGGAATACGAAAATATCCTAAAAGATCATAAAAATATGGATAAGCTCTTTATAAAAGATCTGGAAAAGATTAAAAGAGATTTTGCCCTTCCAAGAAAAACTTTGATAGAGGATGCAAAGGAAGCCGTATATGTTGAGGAACCAATGGCAAGTGAAGAGGTTATATTTGTTATGGACAAATTCGGATATTGCAAGATACTTGACAGAAATACTTTTGATAAGAATGCGGAAACAGTGGAAAGTGAAAATATCTATGTATTTCCTGTGATGAATACCGACAAAATATGTATTTTCTCAAATGCCGGTATTTTATACAAATTCAAAGTTATGGATCTGGGTATTTCAAAACTTAGAGATAAGGGCACACCTGTTGACAATCTTACAAAGTTTGACAGCAGTAATGAAGAAATCCTTTTGGCTGTAAGTGAAGACGGCATGAATGGCGGCTTTATATTGATGCTTACAAAGAACGGTTATATAAAGAGAGTTTCCGGAGAGGAATTTAAGACCAACAATAAACAGGTAGCCTCTACAAAGCTGAATAATGATGATGTGCTTATAGGTGTAAAAATGCTTGGTGCGGCATCAAATACAGATTTATGTATTGTAAGTGATGCAGGATATATTTTAAGATTTAATGTTTCAGAGGTAAATGAATTTAAAAAGAGTACCAGAGGAGAGAAGGCAATTACACTTGGATATAATGAATTTGTTGAGAATTTGTATCTTACAAACGAGGTTGGACTTGCAAGTGTATCCGGAAAAGAAGTTAATTTAAGTAAAGTTAAACTTAGTCATAGAGGTTATAAGGGGCAAAAAATCAAATAATATTTTGTGAAAACAGACAAGCAAAATGAAATGTCTCTGACAGACGTACAAATGTGCGCCTGATGCGAAAAAAGACTTGCAATATTATTCATAGTGTACTATGATTGCAACCAGTTAAAAATAATAGTCCACAAGATTTATGAACTGTTATTCAAAATAAACAGATATGGAGAGATAATATGGATAAGAAATTAAAAGTTGGTGTCCTCGGTGCAACAGGCATGGTAGGACAGAGATTTTTGTCATTACTTGAAAATCATCCTTGGTATGAAGTTGTAGTTGTAGCAGCAAGTCCAAGCAGTGCGGGAAAAAGATATGAGGATGCTGTAGGAAGTCGTTGGAAAATGACAACTCCTATGCCTGAGGCTTACAAAGACCTTATTGTAATGAATGTAAATGATGTTGATGCGGTTGCCTCAAAGGTTGACTTTGTATTCTCAGCTGTGGATATGACAAAGGAAGAGATAAAGGCTATTGAGGAGGCTTATGCAAAAACAGAGACTCCTGTGGTTTCAAACAATTCGGCACATCGTTGGACAAAGGATGTACCTATGGTAGTTCCTGAGATAAATCCTGAGCATTTTGCAATTATTGAGTCACAGAAGAAGAGACTGGGAACAAAGAGAGGATTTATTGCGGTAAAGCCTAACTGTTCTATACAAAGCTATGCTCCTGTGCTTAATGCATGGAAAGAATACGAGCCGTATGAAGTTGTAGTTACAACATATCAGGCTATATCAGGTGCAGGAAAGACTTTCAAGGATTGGCCTGAGATGGTTGAAAACATTATTCCGTTTATCGGCGGTGAGGAAGAAAAGAGTGAGAAAGAGCCTCTCAGAATCTGGGGACATATTGAAGGTGATGAGATTGTTCCTGCAACTTCGCCGAAGATTACTTGCCAATGTGTAAGAGTACCGGTACTTAACGGACATACAGCCGCGGTATTTGTAAAGTTTAAGAATAAGGCTTCCAAGGAAGAGCTTATAAAGAAGCTTGTAGAGTACAAGGGAGAGCCTCAGGAACTTAACCTTCCTTCAGCACCGAAGCAGTTTATACAGTATCTCACAGAGGATAACAGACCACAGGTAAATCTTGATGTTAATTTTGAGAACGGTATGGGTGTTTCAGTAGGTAGACTTAGAGAAGATTCAATGTATGACTATAAGTTTATCGGACTTTCACATAATACTTTAAGAGGTGCCGCAGGCGGTGCACTTCTTTGTGCGGAGTACCTTACAGCAAAGAATTTTATAACAGCAAAATAATTATTAATGAGGCATTTGCATTGCAGATGCCTTTTTAAATTTCATATATTGAAGCAATTATCATGCTATGGTAATATTTACACTAAGTCTTGCAAGGGAATGGAAAAATTTGTATAATATAGTATAATAGCTGTCACGTAGAGCTGTGATGGCTTTTTCTTTGTAAAGTGAGGAAAAACATGGGTATTAAGACAACTGAATTTGGGAAAACAAAAGACGGTAAGATTGTAAATTTATATACTCTGACAAATAAAAACGGAGTAAGCGCATCTTTTATCGATCTTGGAGGTACTTGGGTAAGTATGATGGTACCTGATAAGGACGGAAAGTTTGAAGATGTATGTCTTGGATATGATACTGTAGCCGGATATGAGAATAATATTCCGCATTTCGGTTCTATTATAGGCAGATATGCAAACCGTATACCGGAAGGAAAGTTTACAATTGACGGCAAGGAATTTCAACTTGCTCTAAATAACGGAAACAATGCACTGCACTCAGGACCTGACTATTGGCATGACAGAATCTGGGAAGTGGGTACATTTGAAGACGAAGACAGAGATATGATAACATTTATGCTTATAAGTCCTGACGGTGATCAGGGATTTGGCGGAGAAGCAAGGGTAAATGTAAGTTATGTTTTGTCTGATGATAATTCACTTACAATAGGTTACAGCTTTGTTTGTGATAAAAAAACGGCTGTTAATTTAACAAATCATGCATATTTTAATCTTGCCGGACAGGACAGTAAGAATATATATGATCAGGAAGTTATGATTTTAGCAGACAGTTTCCTGCCATGTGATGAAAACTCCGTACCTACAGGTGAGATTAGAAAAGTAGAAAATACTGCAATGGACTTTAGAAAATACAAAAAGATAGGTAAGGAAATCGACTCTGATTATGATGCTGTAATACAGGGCGGTGGATATGACCATAACTGGGTAATAAAAGACTACAACGGTGAACTTAGACTTGCTGCAAAAGCAAAAGATGAGAACAGTAAGAGAGTTATGGAAGTTTACACCGATTTACCGGGTGTGCAGTTTTATACAGGTAATTACCTGACAGAAGAAATAGTCGGAAAAAGAGGTGTAACATATCCGAAGAGAAGCGGATATTGTTTTGAAACACAGTTTTTCCCTAATGCGGTAAATATGCCGGAGTTTATACAGCCGGTAGTAGATGAACTTGAAGAGTTTATCAGTGAAACGGTATATAAGTTCAGTGTAGAAAGAGATTAATGAAGAAACTTTTTATAGCGGAAAAGCCAAGTGTAGCGACCGAGTTTGCAAAGGCTCTGAAAGTACCTACAGGAAGAAAAAACGGATATCTGGAAGGCGATGATATTATAGTTACATGGTGTGTAGGACATCTTGTAACTATGAGCTACCCTGAAAAGTATGATGAGAGGCTGAAAAGATGGTCACTTGATACTTTGCCTTTTTTACCTAAAGAGTTTAAATATGAGATAATTGACGGTGTTAAAAATCAGTTTACCATAGTCTCAAATCTTTTAAACAGGGAAGATGTTGATACGATATATATTTGTACCGACTCGGGAAGAGAGGGAGAATATATATACAGACTTGTAGATATGATGGCGAATGTGCAGGGAAAGATTAGAAAAAGGGTATGGATAGACTCTCAAACCGAAGATGAGATACTAAGAGGAATAAGAGAAGCAAAAGATTGGTCTGAGTATGACAATCTTTCTGCAGCCGCATTTCTTCGTGCAAAAGAAGATTATCTTATGGGAATCAACTTCTCCAGAATACTAACTTTAAAATACAGCAGAAATGTTGCAAGTTTTTTAAAGCTTGACAGAGCTGTACTCAGTGTGGGAAGAGTAATGACCTGTGTTGTGGGAATGGTGGTAAACAGAGAAAGAGAAATAAGAAACTTTGTAAAGACTCCCTTCTTTAAAGTTTTGGGTAAATTTGAAAATCAGGGATTGAGTATAGACGGAGAGTGGAAGGTAAATGAGAAGTCAAAATACTTTAATTCTCCTGTTCTATACAAGGATAACGGTTTTAGAGAAAAGATATATGCCGAAGAACTTATATCACATATAGAAAAGATTGCCGATGAAAACAATAGGGAGGTAGTTGTAGTTTCAAACGAGAAAAAGAAAGAAACAAAAAATCCTCCTTTACTTTTCAATCTGGCAGAGATACAAAATGAATGTTCAAAGAGATTTAAAATAAGCCCTGATGAAACATTAAAAATAATTCAGGAATTGTATGAAAAAAAGCTTGTTACTTATCCGAGAACGGATGCAAGAGTGCTTTCCGGCGCAGTAGCAAAGGAAATAGACAAGAATATAAAGGGACTTTGTAAGTTTTCGGCACTTGCGGATTTTGCAAATAATATTCTTGAAAAGGGTGCATATAAAAATATTTCAAAAACAAAGTATGTTAATGATAGTCAAATCACCGACCATTATGCTATAATACCTACCGGGTTTGGAAATATGAATTCACTGAGTAAATTGTCATTGTCTGTATATGAACTTATATGCAGAAGATTTCTTAGTATATTTTATCCTCCGGCAATATATCAAAAGTTTGCCATACGTTTCGGTATAGGAGATGAGATATTTATTGCAAATACAAAAGTATGTGTTGAAAGAGGATTTTTAGATATATTAAGCCCGGTAAAAACAGAGGGCGAAGATGACGAAACCGGTGACGATCAAAATCCTGAGTATATAAAGATGATTTCATCACTCAGAAAGGGTTCAAAGCTTACAATTGACTCTTTGAGTATTAAAGAGGGTGAGACGGTACCTCCAAAGAGATATTCGTCAGGCTCTATTATACTTGCAATGGAGAATGCAGGACAGCTCATAGAGGATGAGGAGCTTAGAAGTCAAATAAAGGGAAGCGGGATAGGTACTTCCGCTACAAGAGCCGATATTTTGAAAAAATTATTTTCGATAAAGTACCTGGCTTTAAATAAAAAGACTCAAATAATTACCCCTACACTTTTTGGTGAAATTGTATATGAAGTAGTAAATTGCTCTATTTCACAACTTTTAAACCCGGAGCTGACTGCCAGCTGGGAAAAGGGACTTACGATGGTGTCAAACGGTGATATTACATCTGAAGAATATATGACAAAGCTTGAAAGATTTGTAGGTATTCGATGTCTTAATGTGAAGCAACTTAATAACCAATATAGTTTAAATGCCGTATTTGAAGAGGTTTCAAAAGAATATAAGGGCATGAAAGGATAGAAAATGAAAAAAATCGATGTAAAAACAAAAAAACTTTTTGATTTGGAAGAAACTATAGCAAAGTCTCTCTTCGAAAAATACACATATCCTTGGGAAGTATTTAAGGAACTTGGAAGTTTTATAGAAGAAATCGGTGCTACATTACCTGATACGGAGTATTTAAAAATCGGAAAGAATATCTGGGTTCATCGTTCAGTAAAGATAATGCCTACAATTGCGCTTGCAGGTCCGCTTATTATCGGAAAAGATGCAAGTATTCGTTCATGTGCATTCTTCAGAGGTAATGTAATCATAGGTGAAGGTGCAGTGGCAGGAAACTCTTGTGAGTTTAAGAATGCTATACTTTTTAACAAAGCACAGGTACCTCATTTCAGCTATGTTGGAGATTCGATTATCGGTTATAAGGCTCATCTCGGTGCTTCCGCAATTACTTCAAATCTTAAGAGTGATAAGTCGGATGTTGTACTTCATTTAGAGGATGCGGAGCTTGAGACAGGACTCAGAAAACTTGGAGCTATAGTAGGTGATGAAGCTGAAGTAGGTTGTGGATCGATATTGAATCCGGGAACTGTTATAGGAAAGAACACTACAATATATCCGCTGTCAAGTGTAAGAGGTTGTATCGGCAAGTCATCTATTTATAAGAGTGCTGACGATATTGTAACAAAGGCAAAGAAAAAGCCGGCAGCTGCAAAATTATAAAATTTATGCGTATGGGTTTTCCCATACGCATTTTTTATCTAGTCGGATTTGTTTTTTAATATATTTTCTAAAAGTTCAAACGGAATCTTTAAATCACCGTATCCTCTACCTATTTCAAGACCCGGTTTGTTTTCTCCATGAAAATCGCTGCCACCTGTGGGAAAGAGCTTGTATTTATCAGCCAATAGCACAAGCTTTTTAATATCTGAAGCTGAATGGGTGGAATGATATACCTCTATACCGTTTAATCCAAGTTCAATCAAATGTGATATAAGAGCATTCAAATCCTCATCAGAGAATTTGTATTGAAAAGGATGTGCAAGTGAAATAAAGAAATTATGTTTTTTTAAAAATTCCATACATCTTGTTGTCGTGATATTCTTAACCGGTATATATTTACCGCCATATTCAAGATACTTATCAAAAGCCTCGGCCTTATTTTTTACAAGTCCAAGCTTTATAAGAGCATTTGCAAAATGTGCTCTTGTTATCTGGGCGTTTTGATTTGAGTTGTTCAAATCATTTTCGAGAATTATTATTCCGTCATTTTTAAATCTCCTGATTATTTCAGCATTTCTTTCAGCTCTTTCCTTTGCAAAAAAGCTCAAATCATCAAATATTTCTTTTGGAATATTCAATTCTCTCTCGGAAATTGAAGGAGGCAACAGATAACCCAGAATATGTATTTCTTTTTCTTTATATACACAGCTCATTTCCACTCCGGCTATTACGGATAAATCAAGCTCCAATCCTTTTTTAAAACATTCTTTTACACCTGACATAGTATCATGGTCAGTAAGTGCAATAATGCTCAGAGAAGCTTTCTTTGCCGATATGGCAACCTCTGTGGGAGAGCATGTACCGTCTGAAGCGCTAGAATGTGTATGAAGGTCTATATATTTAAAATTTTCTTTCATAAATCACCTTAAAAAACTTTTTTCATATATTACATATTTACTCTGATAAGTCTAGCACAATAAATTTTGTAAAGCAAATATTGATAAGATAATGTAATTGTTTTAAAATCATATTATTGGTATAATTTAATTCCAAGGTATGTTTTTATCAAAAAAAGCATAAAGGCATTTTATTAATACATCTTTTAAGGAATTGAAATGTTAAATAAACAAAACAGCAGTAAAAAAACAGGCTCGGAAAGAGTAAGAGAAGCAAGAAAGAGATCGCAAAAAAGGGGCTATATGGCTGATATAAATATGAGAGCGGTAGCTGTTCTTGTTGCGGCATTTATTATATTGGTATTGATTGCCATATCGGGATTACAAAAAGTCGGAAAGTTTTTGAAGTCATCAAAAGTTGACGGCACTGAGGTGACTACGGAAATTGCAGACGAAAAATTAAAAAAACAGATAACTATTGATGAGATAGATATTACCGGAATGAAAATGTCGGAGGCAAAAGCGGCCATAGATAAAGTATATCCGTGGAAATTAACTGTACATATCGGTGATGATTTAAGTGACAGTTTGGTACTTGACAATATTTTGGATACAAAGGTAACAAAACTTTTAAATGAGATATATGCAGATGTTGACAATGCTGCTTCACATTACGAGATAAACTTTGATGATGTTGATATTGATTCATTGGTGGAAAAAGCTAAGGAAAAATGGAATATCAATCCTGTAAACGGATCTATATCAGGATTTAACAAGGAGACAAAGAGTTTTACATATGCTGATGAAAGTGACGGCTACCTTATTGATGAAGAGAGACTTAAGTCGGATCTTAAGTCATATGTGAGTCGTAAGAATTTTGAGGCTGATATTTCAGTTGTCAGAAATGAAGTAAAAGCAAGTATTTCGGCCGCAAAAGCAAAGGAGATGTACAAGGTAATAGGTACATTTACTACAAAGACTACAGATAATAAGGACAGAAATACAAATATTTCACTTGCATCCGAAGCACTTGACGGACTTATAATAAAGCCCGGAGAGGAATTTTCTTTCAACAATACTACAGGTAACAGAACACTTGAAAGAGGATATAAGCCTGCAGGAGCCTATGTAAACGGTGTTTTATCGGAAGAGCCCGGAGGCGGTGTATGTCAGGTTTCATCAACTCTTTACAATGCGGTTATTTTCTCAGGACTAAAGACAACTGAGAGACATGCACATTCATTTGAACCAAGTTATGTAACACCGGGTGAAGATGCTATGGTAAGCTATGACGGATATGCAGGTCCGGATATGAAATTTATAAATACATCCGACACTGCTATTGCTATTCGAGCAGTACTTACCGGACAGACACTTACATGTTCAATTATAGGAATACCTATTTTGGAAGAAGGTGTTACTATTGAAATGTCATCAAAAAAGATATCGGATTTAAATCCTCCTGTTCCTGAGTATATTGAAGATAAGAGTTTGAAAAAGGGAAAGCAGGTTGTTGTAACCGAGGCAAAAAAAGGCTCAAGATGGGCAACTACATATATTGTAAAAAAAGACGGTGTGTTGGTAAAGGAAGAGCCTTTCCACAATTCAACATATAAGGGAAAACCTGCCAAGATAAAGGTGAATTCAGAGAGCGAGGAAACATCCGCTTCAAAGAGCAATGAAAGTAGCGTATCAAGTACGGAAAGTACATCAAGTGCTCATGTAAATCAAACTACAAGTGCAGTTTCAACTCAGGCTGAAAGCACCGGGGAAAAGACTGCAGAGAGTACAACAAAGAAAAAGGATTCAGGAAGCAGTGAAAGCACAGTAGAAAAGTTAAGTACCGAAGAAAAGTCTACTAAGGCAAAGGAAACTAAGGAGAGTGCTAAGCCGGCGGAGACTTCGGCTAAGCCTAAAGAAAGCACCAAAGCAAAGGAAAGTACTAAAGCAAAAGAGAGTACAAAGGCGAAGGAAACCACGGCTGAACCTACTGTTGAGAAGCTGACTACAACTGAGGCTGCAAAAACTGAAGAGACTGTGGAGAAACTGGAAAATTAATATAATACGGGGGGATAATTTATGAATAGGGATAAGGAAAATTTAAAGTATTTAAAGCTTCTGAAACAAAATTATTCGTCAAGTCAGGCGGTTATAAGAGAGATTATAAATCTGTCTGCAATAACAAATCTGCCTAAGGGTACAGAGTTCTTTTTAAGTGATATACATGGAGAATATGAAGCTTTTTTGCATATAATGAATAATTGCTCAGGAGTAATAAAAGAAAAAGTTGATGTTATATTCGGAGAAACGTTGTCAGAGTTTGACAGGCAGGAACTATGTACTCTCATATATTACCCAAGAGAGAAAATGACTATGCTTGCAGAAATTGACAGAATAGATAATGACTGGTATTCGATGACGCTGAATTATCTTATAATGCTTGCAAAGTTATTATCATCTAAATATACGAGATCAAAAGTTAGAAAGGCATTGCCGGAGGATTATGCATATATCATTGATGAGCTTTTACATGCACAAAAAAATGAAGACACAAATAAAGTAAGCTATCACAGACATATATTGCAGACCATTATAGATCTTGATGATGCCGATGAATTTATAATTGCACTTTCTACACTTATAAAAAGACTTGCAGTCGATCATCTTCATATAGTAGGTGATATTTTTGACCGTGGCGGTAATGCGGACAAGATAATAGATTTACTTATGAATTATCATTCTCTTGATATTGAGTGGGGAAATCATGATATTCTTTGGATGGGGGCCGCATGTGGAAATGATGCATGTATTTGTAATGTTATCCGGAATAATTTAAAGTACGGAAATGTAGAAATTCTTGAGAATGCTTACGGTATCAGCTTAAGACAGCTTATGCTTTTCGGAATGTCAAAGTACGGTATTGAAGACGGAATACAGGCTGCACTTGCCGCAATAAAAGTGATGCTTTTTAAGCTGGAAGGCCAACTTATAAAAAGGCATCCTGAATACGGTATGGATGACAGACTGCTTTTAGAGCATATAGACCTTGATGAAGGATTTGTAACTGTTAACGGAGAGAATGTAAAACTGAAAACAAATATATTCCCGACATTAAATAAGGAAAATCCTTATGAACTTACCTCTGAGGAAAATGAAATTATGCTGAAGCTGCATAGAAGTTTTGTATCCGGTCAGAGATTAAATAAACATATAAAGTTTTTATATGATAAAGGCGGTATGTACAATGTTTACAACAGGAATCTTATATATCACGGTTGTGTTCCTGTTGATGAAAACGGAATATTTGATATGCTTTGTATAAACGGCAAATGTTATCATGGAAAAGCATTGTTTGATATATGTGATGAAAAAGCCAGAGCCGCTTACACGGATAATCCGAGTCAGGATGATGTTGATTTTATGTGGTTTTTATGGGGTGGTGAGAAATCGCCTTTATGCGGTAGAAAAGTAAAGACTTTTGAGCGTGATTATATTGAAGATAAGAGCTTTTGGAAGGAAAAATCAAATCCATATTACAGCAAGTACTATGATGAAAGCTTTTGTATTCAGATTTTACACGAGTTCGGTCTTTATGATACGCATTCACATATTATAAACGGACATACACCGGTTCATGCGATTGACGGTGAACATCCTGTACGTGCAAATGAAAGACTGTTTGTAATAGACGGAGGATTCTGTCGCTCTATGAATAAAACTACGGGAATTGCAGGATATACTTTGATATTTAATTCTCACGGACTGAGATTGAAAGCGCATACACCTTTTACTTCGGTAGAAGATGCCCTGATAAACAACACCGACATTAAATCGGAATCGGAGATAGTTGAAAAGGATGTATATCGAATGTTTGTAAAGGATACGGATATAGGAAAGAAATTACTTGAAGATATTGCCGATTTAAAAATGTTATTGGATAATTACAGGAAACTGTAAGATAAAAAGTATGTAAGCCTAAAAGCTGAAAGCTTACATACTTTTTGATTTTTTAAACAAATTTAACGGAAAGGTGGTGAGATATGAGTACTGGTACGGGCAATCACAGAAAAAGGAATTACAGCCTTGATATATTTAAAGGTGTATTGATTTTTCTTGTGGTATTCGGACATTTTCTTTTGCCTGTAAATGAAAGAGAATATACGCTTTTTAATAAACTTTTTTTATTCATTTACAGTTTTCATATGCCTGCATTTATATTTTTATCCGGATATCTTTATTATGATTCATGGAAAAGTAGGGGGACTAAATTAAAATCTGTTATTCCTCTTATAATGTTATTTTTTTTAATGAAGATATTATTGCATATAAGTGATATGTTATTCTATGGAGACAGGAATATAATTCCCGATTTTTTACATGAATCATCTACACCTTGGTATATCTCGGCGCTTATTTTCTTCAGATTATCACTATATCCTTTGGAGTTATTTTTGAAGCTGAATAAGAAAAAAACAAGTCGAATTAAAAGAGAACAATTTACTTCTGATGCTGTTACAATATATGTAACGGTATTGATAATATTTTTTACATTTTTTTCAATGCTTAACATGAATTGGCAGGTGAAAATACGTGATTTTTTATCTTTAGACAGGGTAGTATCTTTTGCTCCGTATTTTTATATCGGTGTATTGTATAAAAAATACTCATCTTTAAGTAAGACTTCAATTTTTGAAGAAACAAATATGCGCCTCTTTGCAATGGGAGCTTTTTGTGTATTGGGATTTTTTGTTTTCTTTAAATATGTCAGATTTTATACTTGGATTTTTTATGGACCTTGGGGATATCGCATAGCTAAAGGAAATATATTGCCTATATTTAAAGGTGTATTAAATCCGCTTAGAATTATATATATGCCTTATGCCTTGAGTACTTCTTATTTTATATTTGCAGTAACATCATTAAAGAAGAATTTCTTGACAAATATATTCAAAAGATTCGGTGTATACAGTTTGCCGATATTTGCATTTCACAGAATTATAAGAGATGCCTTTTCACATTTGTTACTCGATAATTTTATATGGCCTGCATTTGGTAAAATAACTATATTGATTATACTTTTAACAATCTCTTTTTTGACATGTATGATATTAGGTAATGATAAGGCAAACAGATTTTGCAGATTTAAATAATATAAGACTCATACTTATTGAAAACCGTTTTCAGAGTATGAGTCTTTTTGTATGTAAAAATATGCAATAATTCGTGCAAATTATTGTGGTATTGGAATTGATATTTTCAAAGTTCGTGTTATAATTCCTTGTATACAGTGATAAAGTTTTATCAATATGTATTGAAGTTTGGCTATGATCGGTATTTAAAGTTTAAATATAATTAAGCTTTACTATATCGATGAAGATAGTGCAGTAAATAAAGGAGAAAGTATGGGGAAAAGGGGTTATATATTTTTACCCGGTGGATTCAATAAAGTAATTGAGGAATTATCAAAAAGCTACCGTATTTATGCACCTGTGCTCAAGGTGGGTGAAGGAAGATTTACAGATACCGATGTAGTAAGATATGATTTTGTAAAAGAGGCTTCAGAGATTGAGCTTGATAAAAAATCCGATTATTCATTTAAGGAGATTTTGACACCTCTGTCACAGACATTGTTTTTCTTTACGGAAAATGATGTAAAGGAGTCTGAAATAGATGAGAGAGAGGTTTTGGTCTTTTTAAGAAGCTGTGATCTTAATGCGTTAAAAAGGCTTGATCAGATATATCTTCACAATGGAAGAGAAGAAGATTATTTTTATGCCAGGATTAGAGATAAAGTGAAATTTGTTCTTATGGGTTGTGCTCATTCATATGAGGACTGTTTCTGTGTAGATATGGGCACAAATCGTGCAGATGATTTGGATTACAGTTTTTCAGTGGATTATATAGACAATCAGTTTCACTGTCAGTTAAAAGATAATGTTCTTGAAGATATATTTACAAATAACGCCTTAAAAGAGCAGGATATTACTCCAAGATTTGTAACTGAAAATGAAACAAGAGTAAAGTTGCCTGACAGCGTGCCTCTTTCAATATTTACATCAGATATGTGGGAGGAATATAACACAAGATGTATAGGATGCGGAAGATGCAATTATGTGTGTCCTACATGTACTTGTTACACAATGCAGGATGTATATTATACAGATAACGGTAGAGTCGGAGAAAGAAGAAGAGTCAATGCTTCATGTATGGTAGACGGATATACAAATGTTGCAGGCGGTGGAGAATACAGGAAGAAGCATGGTGAGCGTATGAGATTTAAAACTATGCATAAGATATATGATTTTAAAAAAAGATTCGGCTACAATATGTGTGTAGGATGCGGAAGGTGTGACACAGTATGTCCTGAGTATATCTCATTTTCAAATATAATAAATAAAGTAACAGCTAAGACATTGGAGGTGCAGAATGAGAAATAATCCTTATATTCCTTTCCCGTCAAAGATTTTAGATGTTATTAAACATACAGAGAAAGAATACACATTCAGACTTGAGTTTAAAGGTGATGTAAAGCCGGGACAGTTCTTTGAAGTTTCAATTCCAAAATTCGGTGAGGCACCTATTTCCGTAAGCGGAATAACGGAAAACAGTATAGATTTGACTATCCGTAAGGTGGGAAGAGTTACTGATGAGGTATTTGAAAATTATATCGGCGATACTTTGCTCCTTCGAGGGCCGTACGGTAACGGATTTGATGTTGATAAATATATTAATGGAGAATGTGTGGTTGTAGCCGGAGGTACAGGAGTTTCACCGGTGCGTGGTGTTATAAATGCACTGGGTGAAAGTAAAGACTCAAAGGACAAGCATGTGATACTTGGATTCAGAAGCCCTGATGATATGTTGTTTAGAGATGATATTATCAGATGGGAATCTCAAATGGATCTTATTTTAACAATGGATAAGGAAGCAGAAGGCTATACCGGAAATGTCGGTCTTGTAACAAAGTTTATTCCGGAACTCAAATTAAAAGATATTGAAACCGCACAGGCTGTGGTAGTAGGACCTCCTGCGATGATGAAGTTTTCCGTAATAGAACTTTTAAAGCTTGGCTTTAAAGAGGAGAACATCTGGGTTTCATATGAGAGAAAGATGTGCTGCGGTATCGGTAAATGCGGACATTGTAAGGTTAATGATACTTATATTTGTCTTGACGGACCGGTATTTAACTATGTTGACAGCAAGGCTTTGATTGATTAGTGAGGTAAAGATGGATATTAATGTAAAAAAGCTTAAAAAAAATGCCTTTCGTGTTTCTAAGGTACGCGGTGAGACAGCTTCGAGAATAAGAATGCCCGGTGGTTATGTTGATGCCGAGAGTTTAAAGAGAATTGCAGAAGTTGCAGATAAATACGGAAACGGAAGCATTTTTCTTACAAATCGCCAGGGCGTTGAGATTCCGGGTATCAAAATATCGGATATGGATGCCGTAAATAAAGAAATACAGCTTATTATCGATAATGAAGGTACGAATCAGGAAAAGAGAGATACGGGATATGCGGCTTCAGGAACAAGAAATGTAGTTGCCTGTCCGGGTAAAAGACTTTGTCCTTATGGAAATTATGACACTACAGAGTTTGCAAGAAAAATGGAAAAGCAGATTTTCCCTAATAATCTGCATTTCAAGGTTGCATTTACAGGTTGTTCAAATGATTGCGCCAAGGTTCGCATGAATGATTTCGGCATTATGGGTATGACGGAACCGCAGTATGACTCTGACCGCTGTGTTACCTGTGAGGCATGTGTAAAGGGATGTAAGTCTAAAAGTGTGGATGCCCTTAAAGTTGTTAACGGTAAGATAGTAAGAAACACGGAAAAATGTATAGGATGCGGTGTATGTATTACAGTCTGCCCGACAAGAGCATGGACAAGAAGCAAGGAGAAGTACTACAGACTGGTTTTACTTGGCAGAACCGGAAAAAAGAATCCGAGAATGGCCGAGGACTTTATCAAATGGGTGGATGAAGACAGCATTCTTAAGATTGTAAAAAATGCATATTCATATGTTGAAAGATATATCGATCCGAATGCACCTGACGGTAAAGAGCATATAGGATATATAGTTGACAGAACCGGCTTTGAAGAGTTTTATAAATGGATTATGGAAGGCGTTACTCTCGGACCTAAGGCGGAAGTTGCGAAGACAATGTATTGGGGCGGTAAGCACTACGACCATGAATAACAGGCCTGAAAATAAGATATTGAAGGTTTTATTGTTTTAAAACGGAAACAAAAGTTATTGTACTAAGAATAGTACACAAAATACATACATAATTATTTGCAAATATTTTTTAAATTGGTATAATGAGATACGAAAAACTAATATTTTATTATTATAAATATTATAAAGAATTACTTAGTAGGAGGAATTAAATGGCTAAGAGACAAATGAAGACCATGGATGGTAATCAGGCAGCTGCTCATGCATCATATGCGTATACTGATGTTGCTGCAATTTATCCGATAACACCATCATCTGTCATGGCAGAGCACACCGATGAGTGGGCAACAGAGGGTAGAAAGAACATTTTCGGCCAGACTGTACAAGTTACAGAAATGCAATCAGAGGCAGGTGCTGCAGGTGCAGTTCATGGTTCTCTTTCAGCTGGAGCTTTAACTACAACATATACAGCTTCACAGGGCCTTCTTCTTATGATCCCAAATATCTATAAGATAGCAGGTGAGCAGCTTCCGGCAGTTATTAACGTTTCTGCACGTGCTATTGCAACACATGCGCTTAGTATTTTCGGTGATCATTCAGATGTTTACGCTTGTCGTCAGACAGGTGCAGCAATGCTCTGTTCATCATCAGTTCAGGAGGTTATGGATTTAACACCTGTTTCACACTTATCAGCGCTTAAGGGTAAAGTACCTTTCATCAACTTCTTTGACGGATTCAGAACATCACACGAGATTCAGAAGATTGAAGCTTGGGATTATGAGGACCTTAAGGACATGGCAGATATGGATGCTATAGCGGCTTTCAGAAAGAATGCGCTTAATCCTAATCGTCCTGTAGAGAGAGGTTCAGCACAGAACCCTGATATCTTCTTCCAGGCAAGAGAAGCAAGCAACCCTTATTATGATGCATTACCTGCAATCGTTCAGGAGTACATGGATAAGGTTAACGCTAAGATCGGTACAGATTATAAATTATTTAACTACTATGGTGCTGCTGATGCTGAGACAATCATCATCGCTATGGGTTCAGTTAACGATACAATAGAAGAGACAATCGATTATCTTTTAAAGCAGGGTGAGAAGGTCGGTGTTGTTAAGGTTAGACTTTACAGACCATTTAGTGCACAGGCACTTATCGACGCTATCCCTGACAGTGTTAAGAGAATCGAAGTTCTTGACAGAACAAAAGAGCCGGGATCACTTGGTGAGCCGCTTTGGCTTGATGTTGTTGCAGCACTTAAGGGAACAAAGTTTGATGCTGTTCCTGTATTCAGCGGTCGTTACGGTCTTGGTTCAAAGGATACAACACCTGCTCAGATAGTTGCAACATTCCACAACACAGAGAAGAAGAGATTTACTATCGGTATCAATGATGATGTTACACATCTTTCACTTGATCCCGGTCCTGTTCTTATTACAACACCTGAAGGAACTACAAACTGTAAGTTCTGGGGTCTTGGTGCAGACGGTACTGTAGGTGCTAATAAGAACTCTATCAAGATTATCGGTGATAACACAGACCTTTATGCTCAGGCATATTTTGACTATGACTCAAAGAAGTCAGGTGGTGTTACAATGAGCCACTTGCGTTTCGGTAAGAAGCCTATTAAGTCAACATACCTTATTCGTAAGGCAAACTTTGTAGCATGTCACAACCCTGCATATATGAGAAAGTACAACATGGTACAGGAACTTGTTGACGGAGGTACATTCCTTCTTAACTGTACATGGTCTGATGCGGAGCTCGAAGAGCATATCCCCGGACAGGTTAAGAAGTATATCCATGACCACAAGATCAACTTCTACACAATCGACGGTGTAAAGATTGGTATTGCTACAGGTATGGGACCTACAAGAATTAACACAATTCTTCAGTCAGCATTCTTTAAGCTTTCAGCAATTATTCCTGAGGAGCAGGCTATTGACCTCATGAAGAAGGCTGCTGAGAAGACTTACGGAAGAAAAGGTGAGGATGTAGTTAAGAAGAACTGGGCGGCTATCGAAGAAGGCGCTAAGAACGTTCATAAGGTAGAGGTTCCTGCAAGCTGGGCTGATGCAAAGGATGAGGGACTTGACTATGCAGTACATACAGAGGGTAGAGAGGATGCAATCAAGTTTGCCAACACTATCCAGACAGCTGTAAGCGCACAAGAGGGTAACAATCTTCCTGTATCCGCATTCGTTGACTATGTTGACGGTACAACACCTGTAGGTACATCAGCATATGAGAAGCGTGGTGTTGCTGTAAATATGCCTATCTGGAACAGTGATAACTGTATTCAGTGTGGATTCTGTTCATATGTATGTCCTCATGCTGTTATCAGAACAGTTGCTCTTACAGAGGATGAGGCAAATAATGCTCCTGAGGGAATGAGCGTACTTCCGATGACAGGTATGCCGAACTACAAGTTTACAGTAGCCGTATCAGCTCTTGACTGTACAGGTTGCGGTTCTTGTGCTAACGTATGTCCGGGAAAGAAGGGCGAGAAGGCTCTTGTAATGGAGAGTATGCCTGAGAATGTACATAGACAGGCTTGGTTCGATTACGCGGCAGCTACACCTGAGAAGGCTGAAGTTATAGCTAAGTTCAAGGAGACAACAGTTAAGGGATCACAGTACAAGAAGCCGTTACTTGAGTTCTCAGGCGCTTGTGCAGGTTGTGGTGAGACACCTTATGCAAGACTTATTACACAGCTCTTCGGTGACAGAATGTACATTTCAAATGCTACAGGTTGTTCATCAATCTGGGGTAACTCTTCACCTTCAACACCTTATACAGTAAATGATAAGGGTCACGGTCCTGCTTGGTCAAACTCATTGTTCGAGGATAATGCGGAGTTCGGTTACGGTATGTTCCTTGCAAATGAGGCTATCAGAAAGGGTCTTAAGTCAAAAGTAGAGGCTATTGCCGAGAACGGTTCAGAAGAACTTAAGGCAGCAGCTAAGGAATACCTTGATACATTCACTGTAGGTGCATTAAACGGTACAGCAACAGATAATCTTGTAGCTGAACTTGAGAAGTTAAATACAGCTGAAGCTAAGGATATCTTAGATAATAAGGAATTCTTATCAAAGAAGAGTCAGTGGATCTTCGGTGGTGACGGTTGGGCTTACGATATCGGTTTCGGAGGTCTTGACCATGTAATCGCAAGCGGTAAGGATGTAAACATCATGGTATTTGATACAGAGGTTTACTCAAATACAGGTGGACAGAGCTCAAAGTCAACAAAGACAGGTGCTGTAGCACAGTTTGCTGCCGGCGGTAAGGATGTTAAGAAGAAGGATCTTGCAAGTATTGCAATGAGCTATGGTTATGTATACGTAGCACAGATAGCTATGGGTGCAGATTACAACCAGACTGTTAAGGCATTGGCTGAGGCAGAGGCTTATCCGGGTCCATCACTTGTTATCGCATATGCTCCATGTATCGCTCACGGTATCAAGAAGGGTATGAGCAAGGCTATGACAGAGGAGAAGCTTGCTGTTGAGGCAGGTTACTGGAATAACTTCAGATTCAACCCCGATGCTGAGAACAAGTTCACTCTTGATTCAAAGACACCTACAGGAGATTACCAAGAGTTCCTTAAGGGTGAGGTTCGTTACTCATCTCTTGCACTCAAGGATCCTGAGAGAGCAGCTAAACTCTTCGAGAAGAATGAGGAAGATGCTAAGGAAAGATTCTCATATCTTGAGAAGCTTGTAACATTATATTCAAAATAATATAATCTTATATTTAATATAAATAGAATTAATAGACGAAAGTTTATTTAGTGTACAGACGGAAGCCGCTTTTGCGGTCAAAGAGAGTCGATACTTTAAGTATCGGCTCTTTTTGTATTAAAATATTTTATTCACTTGTTATAATATGAAAGTTGGGATAGAATAGAAGTATAAAGTGAAATTTCAGGAGATACTATGTATAAAGATAATGAAATATGGGTGGCAAGTGACGGTGATGCCAAATTATGTATAAAATCAAAATATGCAAACAGACACGGACTGATTGCGGGAGCTACAGGAACGGGTAAAACAGTTACTTTAAAGGTAATGGCGGAATCATTTTCAGACGCCGGAGTTCCGGTATTTTTATCTGATATAAAGGGTGATTTATCAGGTATGTGTAAGCCGGGCGAAGAAAAAGAAAGTATAACTAAAAGAGTTGCCGATCTTGGTATGGGAGAAGATTTTTCTTTTAAGGCATATCCTACAGTTTTCTGGGATATATTCGGGAAGAAGGGATTACCTCTCAGAACCACAATCTCGGAGTTCGGACCTATGCTTTTGGCAAAGCTTCTTGACCTTAATCAGATTCAGACAGACATACTGAATATTATATTTAAGATAGCGGATGATGAGGGATTACTTCTTATCGATTTAAAAGATTTAAAGAGTATGCTCAACTATGTCAGTGAAAATGCCACAGACTATAAGGCGGAGTATGGAAATATAGCACCTCAAAGTGTCAATACCATAATGAGAGGTCTTGTAGCTCTTGGAGATAAGGGCGGAGATGTATTCTTCGGTGAGCCGGCACTTGATATAAATGATTGGTTTGTTACCAAGGACGGCAAGGGTATGATAAATGTTCTTGATGCAACAACTATCATAAACGATCCGGGAATATATGCAACTTTTATGCTTTGGATGTTGGCTGAACTCTTTGAGATAATGCCTGAGGTCGGAGATCTTGACAAGCCTAAGATGGTATTTTTCTTTGATGAAGCACATCTTTTATTTAAAGATACTCCAAAGGCTTTACTTCAAAAGATAGAGCAGGTAGTAAAACTTATAAGATCAAAGGGTATCGGTGTATACTTTATAACACAAAACCCAAGCGATATACCGGATGAGGTACTTGCGCAGCTCGGTAACAAGGTTCAACATGCACTCAGAGCTTATACACCTGCAGAGCAAAAAGGTATAAAGGCCGCAGCACAGAGTTACAGAGCAAATCCTGATTTTGATACGGCTGAAATTATAACAAATTTGGGTATAGGTGAAGCAGTTGTATCATTTATAGAGGATGACGGTGCACCTGCTATGGTAAGAAAGGCTAATGTACTTCCGCCACAGTCATATCTCGGAGCAATTGATGATATGATGAGAGCCGCAGTTATTTCAATGTCGGATTTGGCAGAGAAATATAAAGATATGGTGGATAGAGACTCGGCATATGAATTCTTACAGAGATTGCAAGTGGAAATTTCACAAAAGCAGGAAGAGGAAAAACAGGCTGAGACAGCAAGAAAAGAAGCTGAAAAACAGGCTGAAATAGAAAGAAAAGAGGCCGAAAAGCAGGAAAAGGCGGCACAAAAGGAAGCTGAGAGGCAGGCTAAAGAAGCCGAAAAGGAAGAAAAAAAGAAAAAGGATGCCATAAAGAAGGGGGTAGCTGCTGTGGCAGGTACGGCTGCAGGAACTATCGGAAGGCAGATTGGTAAGACTTTAGGAAAATCAGGCGGAAAATTCGGTTCAAGCCTGGGAGGAAATCTGGGAGCAAGCCTTGGAAGAGGAGTACTCTCAACATTATTTAAACTAAAATAATTATGAATATAAGAGAAGATATAGAACTTAGAGAGGAATTGACTCTAAGTAAATACGCCGCTTTAAGTAAAAATTCTTTAGGAAGAGACAGGTATGAAGAGCCTTGTGATATAAGGACTGTATATCAAAGAGACAGAGACAGAATACTTCACTCAAAGGCGTTTAGAAGACTGAAACATAAGACTCAAGTTTTCCTGGCGCCTGAAGGAGATCATTACAGAACAAGACTTACTCATACACTTGAGGTGGCGCAGATTGCAAGAACTATAGCCAAGTCTCTAAGATTAAATGAAGATTTGACGGAAGCGATAGCTTTGGGGCATGACCTTGGACATACGCCTTTCGGACATTCGGGGGAGGATGTTTTAAATGATGTATGTTCATTCGGTTTTGCACATTATGAGCAGAGTGTTAGAATTGTTGAGTTCATAGAAAAATCCGGACGTGGACTTAATCTCACAAAAGAAGTCAGAGACGGTATATTAAATCATCGTACATCAGGTAATCCTTCCACCTTGGAGGGTCATGTTGTAAGACTTTCAGATAAGATTGCCTATATAAATCATGATATAGACGATTCTATAAGAGCACGTATTATGGAAGAAGATGATATTCCAAAAGAATACAGTGATATACTCGGCCATTCAGTGAGAGAAAGACTTAACAATTTGGTACATGGTGTGATAGAAGGAAGCATTGATAAGCCTGAAATTTCTATGAATAGAGAGATATATAAGGCAATGATGGGACTTAGAACATGGATGTTTAAAAAGGTATATTACAATGAAGTTCCAAAATCACAGGAGGGAAAGGCCAAGACTATGATAAAGTCATTATTTGACTATTATATGTGCCATACCGATAAGCTTCCGGATGAATATATATATTTTATAAAAGAGTTGAATCAGGACAGAGAACTGGTAGTTTGTGATTATATTGCCGGAATGACGGATTTATATGCAATAGAAAAATTCAAAGATATATTTGTTCCAAAGTCCTGGGATGTATATTAAGGAGAAATAATTGTATTATTCAAATGAAATAATAGATGAGGTAAGATCTGCAAATGATATAGTGGATGTTGTTTCAAGCTATGTGAAAATACAAAAAAAAGGTGCTAACTATATGGGACTCTGTCCCTTTCATGCAGAAAAATCTCCTTCATTTTCAGTATCACAGAGCAAGCAACTATTCCATTGTTTCGGTTGTGGTGTCGGGGGAGATGTAATAGCTTTTATAAGGCAGTATGAAAATTATTCTTTTACAGAAGCATTAACACTGCTGGCCAAAAGAGCCAATATAGAATTGCCACAGGTAAGTGACAATGACAGAGCAAAAAATGATGAAAAAAACATTATTCTTGAAATAAATAAGACTGCCGCAAAGTATTTCTATGAAAACTTGCTTTCAAAAGACGGTGAGATCGGATTGAAATACTTCAAAGACAGAGGGCTTGAGAGCAGACATATTACTCATTTCGGACTTGGATTTGCAAAAAAAACATCAAATGATCTGTATCAATATCTTAAAGGTATGGGATACAGTGATGATATATTGAAAAAAAGCGGTCTTATAAATATTGATGAAAAGGGTGCAAGAGACAGATTCTGGAACAGAGTTATGTTTCCGATAATAGACGTCAATTCCAGAGTTATAGGGTTTGGTGGAAGAGTCTTGGGCGACGGACTTCCAAAATATGTAAATTCACCTGAGACCCTTGCTTTTGATAAGAGTAGGAATCTTTACGGATTGAATTTTGCAAAGAGAACAAGAAGAGACTTTTTTTTGGTGTGTGAAGGATATATGGATGTCATAGCTTTACACAATGCAGGATTTGAGAACTCTGTGGCAAGTCTTGGAACCGCACTCACACCTCTGCATGTAAAACTTATAAGTAGATATACAAAAAAGGTTATACTTACATATGATTCTGACGGTGCAGGTATAAATGCGGCAAAGAGAGCTATTCCTCTTTTAAAAGAAGAAAACTTAAATGTAAAAGTATTATCTATGGCTCCGTACAAAGATCCGGATGAATTTATAAAAAATCTCGGAAGTGAGGAATTTCAAAAGAGGATAGATTCTGCAGATAATGCCTTTCTTTGGGAAGTTGAAATACTGAAGAAAGATTATAATTTAAACGAGCCTGATGAAAGGACAAACTTTTACAGGGAAGTTGCAAGAATGCTAAGCGGATTTCATGAAAAGCTTGAAAGAGAAAATTACACTCATGCTGTAGCAAAGAGATTGATGATTGAATATAATGCACTCTTTGATATGGTTAATTCCTTCGGAAATACTACAGTTTCCGAAAATAAAAATTCGAGTAAAGAAAATAAAAAAATTGATGACGGATATACAAAAGCACAGGGACTTTTGCTTACATGGATGGTTGAGGAAGTGTCACTTTTTGATAAGATAAGTGAGTATATTTCTCCGGAAAATTTCAGCGAAGGTTTCTATAGGGATGTAGCTGTAAAGATATTTGAAAAACTTAGAACCGGAGATTTGAGATTTTCAAATATATGTGATGACTATGCGGATGACATGGAAAAACAGAGACTGCTTTCCAAAATACTTAATACAACTTTGGGGACTAACCTCAGTGACGACGAAAAGAAAAAAGCTGTCACTGAAAGTATACTTAAAATCAGACAGGCGAGTTTAGACGAGAAAAGTAAAAATGCAAAAGGTATAGAAGAGTTTCAAAAAATTATCGAGGAACAGGCGATATTGCGAAAACTTCATGTTGATTTAGGTTAGTGGAGGAAGTATGAGGGGGAAGAATTTAAATAATGAGTTTGAAAAGATATTAAAGAAAGATTTTAACGGAAAAATCAATGCTTCAAATATCCAAAAGATTTTCTCTGATAATGATATACCGAAGGAATATCTTCCTGATTTTATTGAATTTCTTGAAAAGAGAGATATTTTTATTGATGAGGATTATGAGAAAGAGCCTACTGAATTTGACAGCGATGCAGACCCGGAAGAATTCATTATTCTAAAGGAAAATGAATTTGAAGATGAGTTCAATGAAGAGGATATAAAGGACCTTGAAAATATAAACTTAAATATACTTGATGATTTGGACGATTATGTTTCCGTAGAAGATCCTATAAAGATGTATCTGAAGGAAATAGGCAAAATTCCTTTACTTAGTGTGGAAGAAGAGATGGTACTTGCTCAGAAAATTTCCGACCCTGATGAAAACATAAGAAAGGAAGCCGCAAAAAAAATGGCGGAATCCAATTTAAGGCTTGTTGTAAGCATTGCAAAAAGATATATGGGCAGAGGAATGCAACTTTTGGACCTTATACAGGAAGGAAATCTTGGGCTTTTACGTGCTGTTGAAAAATTTGATTATCAAAAGGGATTTAAATTTTCAACTTATGCAACATGGTGGATAAGGCAGGCTATAACCAGATCTATTGCAGACCAGGCCAGAACCATAAGGATTCCGGTGCATATGGTTGAGACAATAAACAGGCTTATAAAGACACAGAGAAAACTTGTACAGGAGCTTGGCAGAGAGCCGAAACCTGAGGAAGTTGCAAAGATAATGAGTCTTCCGGTATCGAAAGTAAGGGAGATAATGAATTTTGCACTGGAACCTGTATCTATGGAAACACCTATAGGTGATGAAGACGATTCACATCTGGGAGATTTTTTACAGGATTTTAATGCTAAAGTTCCTGTCAACTTCGCAATGGATGTGCTCTTACATGACCAATTGATTGAAGTAATAAAATCACTTACCGAAAGAGAACAAAAGGTAATCCTCCTTAGATTCGGACTTGAGGACGGAAAACCCAGAACACTTGAAGAGGTAGGAAAGGTCTTCGGAATCACAAGAGAGAGAATAAGGCAAATTGAAGCAAAAGCTCTAAGAAAGCTTAGAAATCCGTCAAAAACAAAAAGATTAAAAGATTTTTTGGAATAGAAAAAATGAAACTGTCAAAAAGATTGCAAACTATTGCTGATTTTGTGAAGAAAAATTCAGTGGTAGCGGATATAGGAACGGATCACGCACATATACCTATCTATCTTATAAAAAATAATATAATAGATAAGGCTTATGCCTGTGATATAAATAAAGGACCATTGGAAAAAGCAAAAGAAAACATAGAAAACTTCGGTGTAAGTGAAAATATTGTTCTGAGACTTTCTAACGGTCTTGATAAAATGTCAAGTAAAGAGGTGGATACAATAATAATAGCCGGAATGGGTGGAGAACTCATTATAGATATTTTAAATAGAGGAAAAGCATTTTTTGATAAGAAAAATACCTTTATATTGTCGCCTCATACAAAAACAGATGAAGTGAGAGATTACCTGATAAGAAAAGGATTTAAAATATTAAAAGAAGATATGTGTATAGATGAGGGCAAGTTTTATACAGTAATGGAAGTAAGGTATACAGAAAATACAGTTATGTATTCGGAGGCTGAGCTCTTATACGGTAAATATCTTATAGAAAATAAACATCCGGTATTACTTGGATTTCTAAAAAAAGAAGAAGAAAAGTACCTAAGTATTCTATCAAATACCGGATTAAATGAAGACAGAAAAAAAGAACTTAGACATAGACTTGATATAATTAAGGAGACAATGAATGAAATGCAGTGAGATTTTTGAATACTTAAAAAGATTATATCCGCTTGAGCTTGCTATGGACTGGGACAATTCAGGTTTTTTACTGGGAAGAAGTGATAAAGAGGTAAGAAAAGTTTTGGTAGTACTTGATATTACAAATGAAGTACTTGACTACGCCGGCGCAAAGAGTATTGATTTGATTGTGTCACATCACCCGATTATTTTTTCAGCTATAAAGAGAGTTACAGATGACACACTCCTTGGAAACTATATTTTAAAGATACTTAAAAATGATATTTCCGTGATTGCAATGCATACAAATTTTGATATTGCAATAGGCGGTATGGCAGATATTGCAAAGGAAAAACTTTCACTTTCAAATACAAAACCGCTTGAAGTTACGGCAAATGTGGACGGTAAAGAGCTTGGAGTCGGAAAGATAGGAGATTTAAAAAAGGCGCTTTCATTTGATGAATTGCTTAATTTAATAAAGGAAACATTCGATTTAAAAAAATTAACTGTATTTGGAAGAGAGAATATAAAGGGGAATATTAAAAGGATTGCTATAAGCCCGGGCTCAGGAAGAGGAATGTATAAGTATGCTCTAGGTGAGGCGGATGTACTGATAACAGGTGATATTACACATCATGAAGGACTTGATGCTATTAATGAAGGCATCTGTATTATAGATGCCACACATTATGGCTTAGAGCATGTATTTACAGAAAAAATTGTAAATGATTTAAAAAAATATAGTGAATTGAATGTTTTTGAATTCAAAAATACAAATCCGGTGGAGATAATGTAGGGGATGGTAAAAGTCTTTTTAGTTGAGGATGAAAAGTTTGTAAGAGAAGGTATAAAAAATGAAATAGATTGGAATTCATATGGATTTGATTTTGTAGGGGAAGCTGCCGACGGTGAATTGGCACTTCCCCTAATTGAGATTTCAAAACCGGATATATTGATAACAGATATAAAGATGCCTTTTATGGACGGATTGGAACTTGGAAGAATAGTAAAGGAAAGGTTTCCGGAGACTGTTATTATATTTTTAAGCGGTTATGATGATTTTGACTATGCCCAGAAAGCTATACATATAGGTGCATCCGAATATCTTTTAAAGCCGGTTTCAAAAGAAAAGCTCATATCGGTTTTAAAGAAAATAAAGCCGATTGTAGATTCAAAACGACACAGTATCTTGCGAAATATAAAGGCGGAAAATATTGAATATGATATAAAGAAATTCGATACATCAGGATTTAATAAAGGAAGCTTCAAGGAATTTATTATAAATGGAAAGAGTCAGGATATTAAAAGTTATGTTGAAGAATATACTGACAATATGGACGGACAGTTAAAATCTTTAATATTCAGACAGTATGTTATAATGGATGCTTTTATAGAATCTGAAAAATTCCTCAGTAATGTTGATGATAAGGAGGAGCTGGGAAATAAATTCGGAAGTATGGAAGTATTTGATGAAGCTGTTACAGATATTTATACTATGAAGCAATATTTTTTAAAATTACTGGAATATATGATCGATAAAAGAGATCAGATTACAGGAAGGCAGTACAGCTTTTTACTTAATAAGGCAAAAGACTTTGTGGAGAAAAAATATATGGAGCCTGAGATTTCTTTAAACAGTGTTGCGGAATATATCGGGCTGAGTCCCACATATTTCAGTACTGTTTTTAAGCAGGAAGCAGGGATGAACTTTATAGACTATCTGACAAAAACCAGAATTGATGAAGCTAAAAGACTTCTTAGAAGCACGGATAAAAGGATATCTGATATAGCAATGGAAGTCGGATATCGTGATCAACATTATTTCAGTTCGGCTTTTAAAAAATATCAAGGAGACACACCTAAGTCATACAGAGAAAATAAAAATGAAGAATAGTATACAAAATTATATTATGAAAAGGTTGTTTGTAACCTTTATACCCATTGCATTTATCATTATTTACCTTTTATTCGTGATGAAATGGCAGAATGATAAGTATGGGAGTATAGTAAAAAATATAAGTATTGCAACAGAATTTAATTTTAAATTTAAAGAGAATGTAGACCATAAGATGTACAGGGTGGTAATAGGTGCGGATACTATAGAAAATCAAAATCCGTATGAAGACCTTGAATATGCAAATAAAATATTTGAAAAGTTGCTTGAAACGAACAATAAAGATGAAGGCATAAACAGACCGAAAGGCCTTATAATACTTTTAAATTTACTCAAGAAACAAATAGATAATATCGGTAAAAGTGATATATATAAAGACTATAATAAAAATATAGACAGTTTGGAGTATGATATCAGGGTTACAACCGAGCTGATAGAAGATACTGTAAATGACTATATATATGAGGAGACCAAAGAGCTTAACATAGTAAGTATAAAGATAAGAAATCAGATGGCTGTTATATTTATGCTTAGTATTATCAGTGTATTTCTTATTTTGTACTTTACTTTATACATGTATAAAAAGGTATCAAGACATATTGCGGCTCCTATTATAAATCTTTGTAATTATACAAAAAGAAGTGAAAATGATTTATTGGAGAATAATCCGGAGAGCAGTATTTTAGAAATCGATGAACTGTCGGAAAATTTTAATAATAAAATAATCAGAATAAAAGAGCTTATCGAGAATATAAAGACAGAGCAAAAGAATAAGAAAAACACGGAACTTTGGCTTTTACAATCTCAGATAAATCCACATTTTTTATATAATACACTTGATACTGTTGTATGGATGGCTGAAGCAGGTGATTCAAAAAAAGTGGTTGATATGATAACCGCATTGTCGGGCTTTTTAAGGATAGGATTAAATAACGGAAAAAGATTTATACAGATAAGAGAAGAAATAAGGCATATAGAAAATTATTTAAAGATACAAAAATTCAGGTATGAGGATATTTTGGAATACAGTATTGATGTAGAAGATAATCTGTTTGATATAAGAATTTTGAAACTTTTATTACAACCGATTGTAGAAAATGCACTTTACCATGGTATAAAGTATAAAAGAAGCGGCGGTAAGATTTCGGTAAAAGGCTATAGAAAAGATGAGCATATAATTTTACAGGTAACAGATAACGGGATCGGAATGGAGACTAAAAAGCTTGAAAGCTTAAAAAATATTATAAAAAGTGAATATATAGATGAAATTGATATAGTAAAGTCATCAAAAGAGAGCTTCGGACTTTATAATGTGGCGGAAAGAATAAGGCTTTATTATGGTAATGAATATGGACTGAATATAGACAGTACCGAGAATATAGGTACGACTGTAAGTATAATACTGCCTGTAGAAAGTGATTTAATCTAATCTGAATATATTAAACATATATCATAAAATAATATACATAAATTTCTTATAATGAAAATAATATAAAAAATGCGTAAAAAAATCTATGTTTACATAGATTTTTTTGTATTACAATATAGTAAACAAATAAATGTTTCGTAAATAATTTTAAGGAGGAGTTTATGAGTAAAAGAGGTTTAAGTTTATTTGTATCTGCAGTTATGCTGACAATGTTTGCACTTACAGGTTGCGGTGGAGGTACAAAAGCACCTGAGGAGAGCAAGGCGGTTGAATCATCAGAAACCGCAGGTGAGAGTAAGAGTGAGGAAGCAAAGAGTGAAGCGTCTAAGGATGCTTCAAAGGTTATTGTAGTAGGTTATGCACAGGTTGGGGCTGAATCTGATTGGAGAACGGCAAATACCGAGTCATTCAAATCTACATTTGTTCCTGAAAACGGATATGAGCTTATATTTAACGATGCTCAGCAAAAACAGGAAAATCAGATTAAGGCTATCAGAGATTTTATTCAGCAGGAAGTTGACTATATCGTACTTGCACCTGTTGTAGAAACCGGCTGGGATACGGTTTTACAGGAAGCAAAGGATGCAGGAATCCCTGTAATACTTTCAGACCGTATGATAAAGACTTCAGATGATTCTCTTTATACAGCACTTGTATGCGGTGACTTTATAAAAGAGGGTGAGACTGCAGGACATTGGCTTGAAGATTATTTGAAATCAAAGAATGTAGCTGCTGACGAGAAGATAAATATTGTTACTCTTCAAGGTACAATAGGTGCATCCGCACAGGTTGGCAGAACTGACGGATTTGCAAATATTTTAGGACAGAACGCAAACTGGAATATGCTTGCAAAGCAGACAGGTGAATTCACACAGTCAAAGGGTCAGGAAGTTATGGAATCATTTTTAAAGCAGTTTGATGATATTGATGTAGTGGTTGCGGAAAATGACAATATGGCTTTTGGAGCTATTGATGCGATAAAGGCTGCAGGAAAAACATGCGGACCGGAAGGCGATATAACAGTTATATCATTTGATGCTGTAAAGGCCGCATTTGATGCAATGATTGCAGGTGATTTAAATGCAAGTATTGAGTGCAGTCCGCTTCATGGACCTAGAGTGGCTGAAATCATTCAAAAGCTTGAAAAGGGTGAAACGGTGGATAAGATTCAGTATGTTGATGAATCATATTTTGATACAAGTATGGATCTTGAGAAAATTAAGGCAGGAAGAGCTTATTAATAAGGCATAATTTTATATTTTGCATAAAGAAAATATCGGGAGTGAGGAGTTGTTTGCTCCTCACTCCTTTTGAGGTGATTATGGATAATCTATTGAAAATGAGAGGAATCTGTAAAAATTTTCCGGGAGTAAAAGCACTTGATAATGTGGATTTTAATTTAAACAAGGGTGAAATACATGCTCTGATGGGGGAAAACGGTGCGGGTAAGTCCACACTTATAAAGGTACTTACAGGTGTGGAAGAGTTTGAAACCGGACAGATAATTCTTGAAGGTAAAAAAAGTATAATAAATAAAAGCCCCAAAGAAGCACAGGAAAATGGAATAAGTACTGTGTATCAGGAAGTAAATCTTTGCCCGAATATCTCAGTGGCTGAAAATTTATTTTTGGATCGTGAGCCAAGAAAATTCGGACTTATCGATTGGCAAAAAATGAATAGAATGTCCAAGGAACTTTTGGATAAATTGGATATCAAAATAGATGTAACTAAACCTACAGAAAGCTATTCTATTGCAATACAGCAAATGATTGCTATAGCAAGAGCGGTTGATATGTCGGCAAAAGTATTGATACTTGATGAGCCCACTTCATCACTTGATGAGGGAGAGGTTGAAAAACTTTTTCTTTTAATGAAAAAATTGAAAAATGACGGAATAGGAATAATATTTGTTACCCATTTTTTGGAACAGGTATATGCGGTATGTGATAAGATAACTGTTTTAAGAAATGGAGCTCTTGTAGGAGAGTTTGAAGTGAATAATCTCCCGAGAGTACAGCTTGTAGCAAAAATGATGGGTAAGGATTTTAACGACCTTGAAAATATTAAGAGTGAAAGCACACAGACTACCGGTAAGGAAGTACTTCTTAGCACAAAGTCACTCGGATCAAATGGTAATATAAAACCGTTTGATCTTAAGTTAAATAAAGGAGAGGTTATAGGAATAACCGGTCTTTTGGGATCAGGGCGTTCTGAACTTGTCAGAGCTATATACGGTGCCGACAAAACGGATACCGGTCAAATAGTATTTAAAAACAAAGAAGTTAAAATAACTGCTCCGATTGATGCCATGAAACTTGGGATGGCATATCTTCCTGAAAACAGAAAAGATGAAGGAATTATAGCGGATCTGTCTGTAAGAGAAAATATAATAATAGCCATGCAGGCAAAACAAGGAATATTTAAACTTATACCGAGAAAAAAGCAGGAAGAATTTGTAGATAAGTATATCGAAATATTACAGATAAAAACAGCCGGGAGAGAAACACCTATAAAACAGCTTTCCGGTGGAAATCAGCAAAAGGTAATTCTTGCAAGATGGCTGCTCACAAATCCTGAACTTCTTATTCTTGATGAACCTACCAGAGGGATTGATGTCGGAACAAAAACTGAGATTCAAAAATTGGTTTTAAAATTGGCGACCGAGGGCATGAGTGTAATATTTATTTCATCAGAAATCGAGGAGATGATCAGAACTTGCCAAAGAATGGTAGTAATGAGAGATAAGAAAAAAGTAGGTGAATTAAAATCTGATGAAATATCTCAAAATAATATAATGAGTGCTATAGCAGGGGGTGAATGACAGTGAAAGAATTTAAAATAAAAAACATAACATCCGCAAGACTCTTTCTGCCTATAGTAAGTTTGATTTTAGTCTTGATTATAAATATGATAAAGACACCGAACTTTTTTAATATTACTATACAAAACGGAGTGTTTTACGGATACATAATTGATGTAATAAACCGTGCAAGCGAGCTTGTAATACTGGCTGTAGGCATGACTCTTGTAGTTGCTTCATCAGGAGGTACGGATATTTCGGTAGGTGCGGTATGTGCACTTGCAGGCGCTGTTGCATGTTTTATTCTTGCAGGTGGAGAAGTTTCAACAGATGTATATCGGGCACCTTATATAACAGCATTTATTGCTGCAATATTTGTTGGATTACTTTGTGGCTCTTTCAATGCTTTTCTTGTTGCAAAGATGAATATTCAACCTATGGTTGCAACTTTGATATTGTTTACAGCAGGTAGGGGAATGGCACAGCTTGTTACGAACGGACAAATAACCTATATAAGAGTTGAATCATTTAAGATGCTTGGTAATTCTATACATGGAATACCGCTTCCCACACCTGTATTTGTGGCGTTAGCGGTCGTTTTGATAACACTTATTATACTCAAAAAAACAGCTTTGGGGCTTTACATTGAAACTGTGGGAATAAATAATAAAGCTGCAAGACTTGTGGGCTTAAATCCTGTGTATATACAGTTTATAGCTTATGCATTTTGTGGTCTTTTGGCAGGACTTGCAGGAATGATAGTTTCATCAAGAGTATATTCTGCAGATGCAAACAATGCAGGACTTAATATAGAGCTTGATGCAATACTGGCTGTAGCCCTTGGCGGAAACAGTCTTGCAGGTGGAAAGTTTTCACTTCTTGGAAGTGTTATAGGAGCTTACACTATTCAAGCATTGACTACAACATTATATGCTATGAGTGTCTCGGCAGATCAGCTTCCTGTATATAAGGCGATTGTAGTTGTAATAATAGTATCATTACAGTCAAAGGAATTTATAAAGATAATAAGAGGATTTAATTTAAATAAGAAGAAAGCCGAGGTGGCACATGAAAGATAAGTTAAAAAATATAGATAATAAAACCTTCTTACTTTATATTACAATTCTCCTTTTTATTATAATGTATGGTATAGGAATTATAATGTTTGGAAGTAAGGGATTTCAAAAACCACAAGTTTTTTTAAATCTCTTCATATCTAATGCGGGACTGATTGTTATAGCAACAGGTATGACCATGGTTATAATATCCGGTGGAATAGATATTTCAGTCGGTTCTTTTGTAGCACTTACATGTATGGTATTGGCTTATTTGATGGAAAAAGTCAAGATGAATGCGCTAAGTGCGATAGTACTTGTAATCATAATCGGTCTGATATTCGGTCTTATTCAGGGTATACTTATTTCATATCTCAATATTCAACCATTCATAGTTACTTTGGCAGGTATGTTCTTTGCCAGAGGCATGACGGCGATCATATCTCAAGAGATGATCAGTATAACAAATGAGACCTTCCTTTCATGGGCGAATAAGAAAATAACAATACCTTTATTCGGTATAGTAAATAAAAAAGGAGCTGTAGTATACCCATATATCTACCCTACAGTAATAGTCGCACTTATTATACTTGTACTGATGTTTATTATGTTAAGATATACAAAGTTTGGAAGAAGTGTATATGCTGTAGGCGGAAATGAGCAGTCAGCCTTGCTTCTTGGATTAAATGTTAAAAAGATAAAACTTCAGGTATATATACTGAACGGATTGTTATGTTCGATAGGAGGATTTTTATTCTGCTTAAATACCTGTGCAGGATTTGTGGAACAGGCCAAGGGATTTGAGATGGAAGCAATAGCAGCGGCGGTAATCGGTGGAACATTGCTTACCGGTGGAGTAGGTAATGTATTCGGAAGTCTTTTCGGTGTACTGATAAAAGGTACTATAGAAGCTTTTGTAAGTTTTCAGGGAACATTATCATCATGGTGGACAAAGATAATAATAGCTGCCATACTTGCATTTTTTATAATACTGCAAAGTATACTTGCAATGTCGAAGAGAGGGAAGAAGTAGCAATAAATGGACATTTGTAGAAAAGTGTACATTTCTATGAAAAATACTGTCATATATTTTATGGCGGTATTTTTTGTTTCTTGTTGAAATTTTATAAACATATGTTATGATAAAGTCATTAAATTTTGAGTAGAGGAGGTGCGTAATAATTTTAAAATTTGTATACAAACATTTCAGAAAAATATTGTTTGTTTTTTTCATGTGCTTAATTGCGTACCTGTTCACTGACTCTTTGGCAGATATGGCCACACCTTCAAATGCCGAGTTTAATGATATTGTCATAACACCGGGTATGGATACGGCTACCTCTTCCGATGCAAGGCGGCATGAAGTAAAGCTTGACGGCATAAGTGTAATTGTTGATGTGCCGGAAGGTGCCTTTGATACAAAGGTAACGCTTAAGGCAAAAAGATTAACCGTAAACGAGCTTGAAAATAATATAACTCCTGAAAAAGGAGATGATATAAAAGACAGTGACTCAGAAAAAGTAAGTAAAACCACAGTTGGGTCGGACGGTATAGAAAATATCGAAGACTCCTCTGAGAGTTCGGGAACTGTAGAGGTTCAGAAACCTGATGAAAGTACTGAAAGCATAAACGGTACACATGTTCCGGAAACTGTTGAAAGCACTGAAACAGTTTTGAATGAAACTGAGACAACTCTATCTCTAAACAGTGATGAAATGATTGAAACTGCACAGCTTGCAGGTAATGATGCTGATGAAAGCGTAAAATTATCTGATGAAGGTAATCAGGCGGACGGAAGCAATCAGGTTACAGAGAAATTAAGTGAATCTGTAAGTGAGAATACAAATTATTTAGAAGATGCGGTAATAAGAAATACTGAATCTGAAAATGAAGAGTTTCCGAAAGATTCGATTTCTCTTGATATTCATTTTGAGGATGAAAACAATGTAGAGATAGAACCTTTGACAACTGTATATGTAAATATAAAAATCGACAATAATTTACTTCCTGAAGGAGCAAAGCCTGAAGATACGGAAGTTTATCATATAAAGGATGATAATACCGTAAATAAGATAGAAGATATAGCTCTTATAGAGGATAAAGATGACAACAGTATTACCACAAACTTCAGTGCGGACGGGTTTTCGACCTTTACAATTTCATGGGGGCTGGCTGCCAGCAAGTTTAAAGTAAATGTAAAGTATGTTGACACAAATGGAGATGAAATAACTGCCGATTTGGCAAAATTGGGAGATTTATACACTAGTGGAGGTAATTTTGGTGTAGCACCAAAAGAAAAGATAACACCAATACATCTGGATACTGGTATAGTTGGTATGAGATATAAATTTGCCAGAGCCAGAATGTCGAACGGGACTGTAGTAGACAATATACTTCAGATAGAAAGAGAAACAAGTATATCACAGGGGCTTAGATATACTGTTGATGGAACAAATTGGGTGCCGTTTAGACAACAAGATATGAAATTTCTTGAACTTGTGTATGAGCCTGAAGGAAGGACTATTTCAAACCGAAGAATAAGGACTGATATAAGTAAGACTGTAGAAGATCCTGATAAGGATGGAATCTACGATCTTACACTTACAATAAATAATCAGACCGGAAGTACCTCAAACAGAACGAATATGGATGTACTGTTCCTGCTCGATACTACAAGCAGTATGAGTGAGGGTATTGGAGGTCGTGGTACAGATCCGAAAATATCTTCAGTTTACAGTGTACTTAGAAATGTAATAAGCAACAATTACTTTGACAGCAGTAAATATAATGTAAACTATGCGCTTGTGGGAATTGACAGCGAGCCGCATCTTTATCAAAATTGGACAAGTAACGGAAATTCCGTTATAAGTAAGATTCCTGTAAGTCCGAATAATGTGAGCAGAATAAACTATGAAAAGGGATTTGTTAAGGCAAATGAACTTTTTAGAAACGGCAGAAGCGATGCACAAAAAGTTCTTTTCTTTATTACAGACGGAAACCCTACCTACTACACAAATCACAATACAGGTTGGAATGAGGGACATATAATTGACAGGTACAGTACAATGGCGATGCTTCACGGACAGTTTGCATTGTATGCTATTGATTTGGACTATTTCTTTACAATAGGTCTTGGTAATCAGGGAGATTATGATAAGCTGAAACTTTTGACAAATTCAAATGACTCTGACAGCCCTGTAAGAGGATATAAGGGTATCACCTTACCTGCGCCGGGAGTGGAGGTTGGTAGAAGTCCATATTCAGCAGACAGTAAAAATTCTTTTTTAGATAGAATGAGGGAAATAGTAAGTGTGCTAAAAAGTCCAAGGCTGAGTAATGTCGTGCTGGAGGATAAACTCAGTCAATATGCAATGATTGCAAAGGATCCTTCAGGTAATCCATATCCCCTTGAAATTGAGGTTTTAGGGCCTACAGGAATTCATACAGGAAATTATGTAGTGCGAAACAGTACGTACAGATTATTTTCCACTCCGAGAAATGCAATGGCGGATATTGTATCCTCATACAATGATGCTACCAAAACAATCAGATTGGAGTTTCCGACCGCCTATACTTTAGAGACGGGATATACCTATATGATAAAGGCAAAGATAAAGACTACACCTTTAGCCGAGGCAAAATATGCCGCCACAAAGCAGTTCCAGAAAAATTCCAACGGAACGGATGTGGTCGGAGATCCGGGAACCGGATCGAAGTCATCAAACCAAAAGGGATTTTATTCCAATGATATGGCAAAACTCACATACAAGTATAAGGATCAGGAAATAATTGAAACATTTAAAAAGCCTGTTATCCAACCATACATAAATCCGATACCTACGGGTGTGGCGTTTGATATATCTTATGCCGTAATTTTTATAATAATGTCGATTCTTTCGATTGGAATATTTTATTTTAACAGGAGGAAGAGATGTTAATATATTTTAAACTATTCAAAACCTGTGCCATATGAGAGCATGAAAAAGCAATAGTTAACACATATATAGGAGGATGGATTTATAGAGGAAAAGGAGAAAATCAAAAAGCGTAGTATAGCGGAATTAAAGTCGTTTATAATAAGGTTTCTTACACTTGCCGCAATGATTTATGTCTTGGTATTCATAGTATTCGGAATAAGGATTTCGCCGAATAATGAGATGTTACCGAGAGTAAGAGCAGGGGATTTATTATTTTTCTATAGACTGGAAAGCAGACTCAAATCAAGTGATGCCATATGCTATCATTTTGACGGTGAAAAGTATATAGGGAGAATAATAGGAGCGCCGGGAGACACTATTGATATAGATGATAACGGAAGTGTTATACTAAACGGTGCCGTGTTGGTAGAGGATGATACCAGAGGCAAAACAGATAAGTACGATACGGATGTAACATATCCTATTGTACTGGGGGAAAATGAATTTTTTATACTTGCCGATAACAGAACGCTGGCAAAAGACAGCAGATATTTCGGCGCTATAAAAAAGAAAGATATTGAAGGTAAAATAATTATCGTTATAAGAAAGGATAATATATGATGTTAAAAAGAATTATGACTTTGGCGGCAGTGTCTGCCATGACAATCGCAATGGCGGGAAGTGCAATAGCTGCAGAGACAACAAAGCAGTTAAAGCCTGCAGCAGGATCACCTAATAAAATTAAGTTCACTAAGGAAATGAAAATCTACAATGTTGACGATCCGACAGGCGGAAGTGCAAAGGCACCTGATGTAAAGTATACATATACTATCGCAGGAAGTACCGGCGGTGGCGGAAAGACACCTGTCAGCGGTACCGACGGTGGACTTACAGTAGTTGCAGGTACAGCAATGCCTACTATATCATCGGCTGAATTCAGCCACAATGATACAATTACAAGCAACCTTGTAAAAAAGGAAGTTACAGTAGACTTTACAGAGCAGTTTAATGAGGACGGTAATAACGATATAACAGTTCCGGGTATCTATAGATATGAAATTACAGAGACAGGAAACTTTAACCTTACTACAAGCCAGCATGACTACACAGGAGATGTAAGCCAGCTTACAGGCGGTAAGGAGAAGAGATATCTTGATGTATATGTAGGATACAATGCGGCAGGAAAGCTCGAAGTAAAGACAGCCGTTATGATGAAAAAGGATACTACAGTTACTGACAACTCAAAGACTACAGGTTATATTGATGATTTAAACGGTGCGACTACAACAGACAATAAGGATGATGTAAGTACATTTAAAACAAGAGATATTATCCTTCAAAAGGATGTAGCGGGTAACATGGGTTCTACAACTGAAGAGTTTAAGTTCACTATAGATCTTAGCAATATCGGTGTAGGTATGGACTATAAAGTAACATCTACAAATACTGCAAACCCGACTGCCATTACAGGTGTTACAGCAAATACATATTCACTTACTAATGTTAAGTTAAAGAGCGGTCAGACTATAAAGATTTCAGGTCTTCCATCTACAGCAAAGTACAAAGTTACCGAGGATGTTACTACTGTAGGACCTGCAGGATACAAGACAACTCATGGTATAAATGTTGCAAGAATTGCAGCACCTACATCTACAAATCAGTATGCCAATGTGGCCGCTGTAACAGCAGTTACTCCTGTAAAGGCAGACGATACAGTTGCGGATACAATATTCTTCTTGAACTACCGTGATACACCTACACCTACAGGTGTTGCAATGAGCGTGGCGCCTTTTGCAATCATGGCAGGATTCGGTATTTTACTTATCTTGGTATTCTTTAAGAGAAGAAAAAAAGAAGAAGTTGAGAACTAAAAGATGAATCTTATAGGAAAATGTGCATACATAGGAAACAGGATTATAGATATAATCGTTATTCTTATGGCTGTGATAATGCTTTTATTCGGGGCATATTCACTATATGATATTTTTCATGTATATAAAGGGGCATCTCTGTCAAGTGAAATCTTAAAGAGTGCCCCCGGTACTGCCGGAAATGCGGATGATACCGTAAATGTAGAGGCTTTATTTAACAAATATCCTGATATGAGAGCGTGGCTCAATATTTTTGATACCAATATAAACTACCCTATAGTTCAGGGTATTGATGATGCGGAGTATCTCAATAAGGATATAGACGGTGAGTTTTCTCTGGCCGGATCTATATTTTTAAGCAGTCTTTGTAGCGGTGATCTAAATGAGCATTACTCACTTGTCTACGGACATCATATGGACAATGGAGCTATGTTCGGTGATGTTGAAAAGTTCCTTGATAAGGGCTTTTTTGACAGTCATGTGGACGGAATACTATATACCAAAACAGAGATCTATGATGTAAAGGTATTTGCCGTTTTGGAAACAGATGCCTATAATGAGAAGATTTATTTCCCGTATTTTGCAAATGAAAACAAAGATGATTTTTATAATTATCTTCAGAAAAATGCGGTACATATGAGGGATGTAAACCGTAACAATAAGGTTATTACAATGTCTACATGTACAGAGTCCTATACAAACGGAAGGATTGTGCTTTTTGGCGAACTTATAAGGAGATGATATGAAGCAAATTTATAAGAAAATCATATTTTTCCTTTTGTTGACATATTTTATATTTGTGCCAAGGGATGCCTTGGCTGCAAATGTAAAATTGCCTATTAACATAAATGTATCGGGAACCAACCCTGTTTACTACAGATATGATGTAAATATCAGCAGACTTGATTCAAGGAATAATGTTGTTTCAACTGAAGAAATTTCGATACCTTTACGAAGAAACGGGACATATACTTATGATTTCGGAGATTTTGACGATGTTGGAGAGTATAGATACAGTATCAGTTTGGTAAATGCAGATGATGAAAGATTTGCCTGTGACAGAAGAAATTATATTGTTCATATACAGGTATTGACAAACGGAACTGATATTTATACAAATACATATCTTGAGGACCCGAATGAAACGGCAAAGCCTGCTGCAGTGGATTTTAATGTAAAATATCTTGTAGAAATAGTTTATCCGAACGAGAGGGATAAGAACAAAGGCGGCTCCGATACAGGGGATAATAGAAAAAATAATAATAAAGATAATAAAAAAGATAATAAAAAAGATGGTCAAAAAAATACAGATAAAAATAATAAAAAGCCCTCAGATGATGAAAGTCGACCTGATAACAGAATAGACGGTGAGCCTTTAATTATCATAGACAAGCCGGATAATAACAAACCCGATAATAATAATAAGGGTAAAATGATTGAAGTGGCAAAGAGATTGCAAAAGGCTATTGTAAAGACAGGAGATGAGAGCTCTCTTAGTTTCTATACAACTCTGTTTTTTGTTTCAACATGTATTTTTATATTACTGTTTTTTAGGAGAAAGAAAAACCACCGGTAAATTCTATAATTTTTACATGGTGGTTTTTTCTTATAATTTCAAGTTTTCTTCACTTGGAGGATATCCAAACTTTGCCTTGTATCTTTTGCTGAAATAAAATATATCGGAATATCCGCATTCTGAGGCTATATCCACTATTTTCATATTACTGTTTCGCAAAAGTTTTTTCGCTTTTTCAAGTCGGTAATCCGAGAGAGTTTGTTTTATTGTACTTCCATATACTTTTTTAAATACCGTATTGATATATGACGGATTTTTACCTATATTCTTTGCGATTTCTGCTACAGTGTAATCATAATTCGAATAATTTCTTTCTATATCTTCAAGTATCTGCTTTCCGATAAGCTGCTCCTTAGTTAAGATAGTGTTTAATCCCATACAGTCAACACCGATTTCAATTAAAATATCCTCAAGTTTTTCTATACAGGATATATCCTTTTCAAAAATATTTTCCTGCATAAACTGAACCAGGGTAAGGCTCTGCAGTATATGATACTTTATATCAAGACTGTTTAGTATTTCACGAATGAATTTATAAAGAGTTGTTGCATTATAATTATCCAGTATATCTTTTGTATTAGCACTTATAAAACTCACATAAGACTCTTTATCTGAATTTGACATATATTTTATAACAGACGGTCTTATAGTACTGATATCTTTAGCTTGTAAGATTACATTTTCTTTTTTAAACAATACTGATAACTTAGCTATGCTTTGGTCTTTTGGCATATTTTTTGAAGATTCAATAACATCAATGCATTTATCAAGACTTTCTAAAAGAGCTTCTTCACTTATGGGCTTTGTGAGATAGTCAAATACACCGTAGCGCATTGCCTCTACGGCAAAATTAAAATCATTATATCCTGATAGAAGTATTATTTTTGTATTTAATTTATTTTCAAAAATATATCCGGCCACTTCAAGACCTGTTACAGATATCATTTTTATATCCATAAGTAAAAGATCTACTTTAGTAAGTGAAAGACATTTTATAACATCTTCTCCGTCTTCACATAAGGAGACTATATCTATATTTGTTCTGTTGTCGGATATAATCTTTTCAAGTCTTGCACGAATAAAATATTCATCATCGGCAATAACAAGTTTTATCATAAGAACTCCTTTTTTATTTTAAAAGAAATACTGCAGCCGAGAGTTTGATTCTCAAAGTCGAGCTTGTAATCATTACCGTAATACAGCTTTAAAATCCTGTTTATATGCTTTAGAGCAAAGTGGTGGTTATTATCGGTTTCATCTTCAAGTATATGATTTAAATTATCCATATCTATTCCGAAGCCGTTATCAGATACTGTAAATAATATATTATCTTCGTCCTGATTTACGGTTATATTTATATTTCCCTTATACTTTAAACCCTTTATACCATGATAAATACTGTTTTCCACAAGCGGAAGCAGTATGAGTTTCGGGCATTTAAATTGCGTTATATTTCTGTCACAGGAAATGCTGTATTCAAATTTGTCATGGTATCTTACAGACATTATATCAAGATAAGCCTTGCAAGTATGTAACTCTTCTTCTATATTCACAAAACTTTTTCCGAGGCTTAAACTTCCTCTGTAAAATTTTGAAAGATTCATCACAAGTTCCATTAAAGTTTGCTTTTCATCAAGACTTGCAAGAGAATATATATTGTCAAGAGTGTTGTAAAGAAAATGAGGCTTAATCTGTTCATTCACCTTATCTATCTCAATACGGTTTTTCTCTTTTTCAATATCTATCAACTTGTTCTTAAGTTCATTTTGAGACTTCAACATTATATTAAAATCTCCTATAAGTTCTTTCATCTCAGGAGAGTCGGCTTCATATGAAAATTCTTTCCAATTTCCTTTACTTACAAATCTTGTATGTTCTACCAAAGCATAAATAGGCTTACTGAGGTTTTTAGCAATATCTTTTGACATAAAAAGTGCCAGTCCGAGAGAAAAGCATGCAGTTATAAAAAAAGCGATTCCTATAGTAAGCGCAGGCTTTATAAAAAAGAAAAGGGGAATAAAATGTACAAGCTTCCAAGGATAGGACTTTAAAGGCATTGTATTTATAAAGCCGTAACCTGAAAAAATATGCCCTGATTTTCCCGATTTGACCGCGCCTATTATAGTATCCGTAAGAGTATTTTTCTCATTCAGATAGTCGGATTTACTTATAATATCATACTCATTATCTACAAGCAGATAAAGAGAACTTGAGGTATCGGATACCGCGTATATATCTGATATACTTTTTTCCGAGATAATAAGTTCTATATAGCCGTACAGATCACCGCTCCTGTAGTCATATATCGGATGTACATATGAGAATGTATCGATCAGATTATCACTGGAGATATCATACTTTTTTGTTGCAAACCATTTTCCGCCGGTTACAAGGATAGCTTTAAAATCACTTGGATACTGCTTCCTTTCAGAACTCATAATAATACTGTAGTCCTTATCATATATACTGATACCGTATATATATGGTGCAGGATATATAAGTTTGTAAATTTCCAGACTCATATTGATTTTCTGAGCTGAAAAACCGTCCGTATTATTATAATAAGTGTCAAAGCCATGCTGTATAACATCATTGTTTAAAAGAAGTCTTGAATAGTGTGTAGCTGAAGTAAAGTAGTGATCCAGACGATTTTCTATATGGCTAAGCTGTATATCGGAAGCCTCAATTCTATCGTCTGTATAATAGAACATAAATATAATACTTGTAATAAAAAACAGTATACCTACAGGAAGTAACACCATAAGCCTGAGGCCGTCAAACAGTTGCAGATAAATACTCTTACTTTTCAAACTCAACTCCTAAAAATAGCGATAAATAACCTTATATTTTTAACTTTGACTAAAATATAACTATTGATATGCGTTTTAATCAAAAATTCATTGAAATAATTATACATGGGTGAGTTTAAAATGACAAGAAATCTATAAAAATTCCATGGGATGTAAGAATCTAAATTGCTATAATCAGAGCATAAATTTTGTATCGTGTTTTTTAAGGAGGAGTTTATGAAGTTAAAGAAAATTGCGATGCTGGGTATGACATTGGCACTATCAATCGGAGCACTTGCGGCTTGCGGTTCGGGAAAAAACGGAGGCGGTGAATCACAAAAGGCAGCCGATTCCGCAAACAGTTCAGGCGATTCAAGTGAAAAGATTAAGATAAGACTACTTACCCGTATGGCAGGAACTTCAGATATAGTAAAAATCTACAACGGTATTATAGATGAATTTAAGGCGAAGCATCCTGAAGTTGAGATAATTGACGACTCACAGGGAGATGAGAGCGCATTTAACAATATCTTATCAACAGATATGGCTTCAGGTAAAATGGCTAATATTTATCGTGTACAGGGTGTTGCAAACCTTCAAAAGTATATTGATAACGGATTCCTGTTGGACGTTACACCATACCTTGAGGCGGACCCTGAGTGGGGTAAGAGTTTTGCACCGGGAGCATTGTCATACTACAGTGTTCCGGGTAAAGAGGGAACTTATGCAATTCCTATGGAGTCGGGTCTTATAGGTGTTTATTATCATGAGGATATATTAAAAGAGGCCGGAGTTGAGAAATTCCCTGAGACATGGGATGAGCTTTTAGCAGCAATTGATAAGTTAAATGCAAACGGTGTTACACCTATTGCTTTAGGCGAGAGCTCAAACTACATGGGTGGACATTTACATGATCAGATTTTCTATAAGTGGCTTGGAACAGAGGCTGCAAAAGAACTTGGAAACAGAAGCAAGAAGTGGACAGACCCTGATGTTGTACAGACACTTCAGTATATCAAGGATTTAATTGATGCTAAGGCATTTGATCCTAATGCTGTAGGTATGCAGGATGATGTGGCGATGACAGCTTTCCAAAACGGTGAGGCTGCAATGGTTGTTACAGGACCTTGGATGATCGGTAGATTTACAGATCCTGAGAAGACACCTGTAAATGAAGATATCAAACTTGCAAAATTCCCTTATTTTAAAGAGAAGCCGGAATATAAGAACTATGATATGCAGGTAATCAGCCCATATATGATAAACGGAAAGCTTGAAGGAAAAGAATTGGAGCTTACAATTGAACTTGTAAAGATGCTTACAAGCAAAGAAGCGGCAAAGAAATACGCGGAAGAAGCACAGTTTATTATGCCTATAGAGGGCGTTGATATTGATGAGAGCAAGGTAACACCTTTATTTGTGGAAAGCATGAAGCTTGGTGCTACAAGTGAGGGTATCGGAGTTGATGTATTTGACTTTGATGAACTTACATCTATGCAGGACAGAACAAGAAACTCAATTATGAGCTTATTTACAGGATCAAGTGCAGAGGAAGCAGCTGCCGAGATTCAGGCTGAAATAGATAATGCAAAATAAGAATAGCTTAGAGCCGAAATATAGGCTAAGCTTTTAGAGGTATTAGAGCTGTTTGATTTAGCAAACAGCTCTATTTTAAATATTAAGGAGACAAGAATGATAAAGTTAAAAACCACCAAAGCAAAATTCACGATTTTTTTATTTATCTTACCGGCATTACTCCTATATACGATATTTCAGCTGATACCTATAGCCGGAGGAATATACTTCTCCTTTGTAGAGTGGGACGGACTGGCAGGTACCAAGCTGACATTTGTAGGTTTTGATAATTATATAAGTGCATTTCACAATAAGCAGTTTATACTTTCACTTTCAAATATGGCAAGGATGGTAGTATTCAGTGTGCTTTTACACACACCGATAGCGCTTCTTTTGGCTGTGGCCGTAAATGCAAAGCTTAAAGGATACAGAGTGTTTAAAACAATATTTTTTGTACCCACAGTTTTTCCTATGACTGCGATAGGTCTTATGTGGTACTTTGTTTTCATGCCTACAGGTGCACTTAATACTTTGCTTACAAATATAGGATTAAAGCAATTTGCCATTCCCTGGCTTGTAAATAAAGCAACCGCAATGAATACAATAGTAGGTGTAAATGTCTGGGCAGGAATAGGTTATTATATGGTAATCATATTGGCAGGACTTACAGTAATTCCGAAAGACTTATATGAGGCGGCATCTATTGACGGTGCCAATCCTGTACAGATGTTTTTTAATGTTACAATTCCTATGTTAAAGCCTACTTTGATTATGTGTATAGTTATGGATATCATAGGAAGTGTGAAGGTTTTCGATCTTGTGTATGCAATGACAAGCGGAGGTCCGAACGGACTTACAAACCTGCCTACAACTCTCATGATAAGTGAGGCATTTAAGTACAGCCATTATGGAGTAGGTTCCGCTATAGGTATAATTATAATGCTTATATGTCTTATAGGAACCGTTGGAAGTAATACATTATTAAACAGAGGAAGGAGAGTGGACTGATATGAAAAAATCAAATATAAGTATGAAGGTAATAGCATATACTTTCCTAATTATTATGGCAATAATATTTGTAATGCCCATGTTATTTACTATTATTTCTTCTTTGAAAACAAAGTTGGATATATTTTCAGATCCTTTTGCACTGCCTAAAAATCCGCAGTGGAGCAATTATGTTATAGCATGGAAAGATGCAAACATGAGTGCTTACTTTATAAACTCTGTAATACAATCAGGCTCAACCGTTATTTTAACAAGTTTGATTTCCACAATGGCTGCATATGCTCTGGCAAGATTTGATTTTAAACTTAATAAGGTTTTGGTATTGGTATTCATGCTTGGAATGATGGTACCGATGCATACTATCTTGGTTCCGGTATCTTATATTATAGGACTATTTAATTTAAAGAATAATATTTTTGCTCTGGTACTGGTATATGTTGCATTTAATCTTCCTTTCAGTATTATGGTAATGATTACCTTTATGAAGGGAGTTAACCGTTCTTTGGAAGAGGCGGCTATTATAGACGGGGCAAATTATTTCCAGATTTATTCTAAGATAATGATACCTCTTACATTACCTGCAATATCCACTATTTCCATATTTAACTTTATGGGCGCATGGAATAATATACTTTTCCCGCTTCTCTTTATCAACGATAAGAGACTTCGCCCGATTTCACTCGGACTTTTAAATTTCAACGGTGAAAGAGGATCTGAATACGGTCTTATGATGGCAGGTATAGTTATAACTGTTGCAGTACCTCTGGCAATTTATCTTTTATTCCAGGAAAAGGTTGAGAGCGGACTTGCAGCAGGTGCTGTAAAGGAGTAAATATGTGTGAATATTTTATTGAGATGGAAGACAGACTTAAAAATCATCCTTTTGCAGATTCGATAAAGAACTTTATTTTAAGTTTTGAAGATGAAGAACTTAAAAAATATTTGTCATTTTTATATTTACATATGCCGTATGCGGATATAGCAAATGTAGATAAGGAAGTGATTTTAGACTATGCAAAGTCAGGTGTGTACCTAAGAAATACAAGATGTAAAAATCTGGATGAAGATATATTTTTAAACTATGTTTTATTCCACAGGATAGGTAGTGAAAAAATAGTTGCAAACAGGACTTTTTTCTATGATCTTATAAAGGATATGCTTGGAGAATCTGAGACGGAAAATGTTTTGAAACTCAACTATTTTTGTGGCAAAAATGTTACCTACAGAACTACGGATATAAGGACCTTGGATCCGATAACAATATATAAGTCCTCTTTTGGAAGATGCGGTGAAGAATCAATTTTTGCAGTATCTGTTTTCAGAGCGGCAGGTATACCGGCAAGACAGATTTATGTACCGCTTTGGGCCCATTGTGATGACAATCATGCATGGGTAGAGGTGTATGTGGATAATGACTGGCATTATCTTGGAGCATGTGAACCTGAAGAAATACTTGATAAAGGCTGGTTTGATGATGCTTCAGCCAGATCAATGATAGTAAAAAACATATTGTATGGAAATATAAAAAAAGAGGAAAAGGACTATCTTGGATGTAATGCCGGACTTTATGAGATAAATCAAACAAAAAGATATGCTGATACAAAGCATATAAAGATATATTTATATGCCGGTGACAAAATTCTTTCAAATTTTGATTTTAATATCTGTCTTATGAATTATTCGATGTTTTCGCCTATAATAAAGGCAAAAACAGATGTATATGGAGAGTATGAGACAGATATAGGAATAGGAGATGTTTTCCTAAGCATGTATATCGATAAGAACTATATAATACCTTTAAACCTTAAGGATAAAAGTGCTTTTTATATTGATATAAATGATTTCGAGCCTGAGTACAATAAATATCAGGAAATATTTATTAATGTTCCACAGGCAAGTACAAGAAACAGAAAGAAATCTCCAAAAAAGAGAGAAAGCGAGTACAAAATAAAGGAATTTCCAAATGATACGGTAAGAAAAACGGCTGTATCTGAAGGAATGGAAAAGCTTTGGGATATACTCTCGGAGAAGGATAAGAGAGATATAAGTATAGAAGTGCTTAGGGACTGCTTTGATTCAAAGAATATATATAATGTAAATGTAGAAATATATTTAAACTATATTCAAAATCCAAGAGTTTACTTTGAACATCTTACCCCATGCAGACATGTTTTCAGAGATATATTTACAGATATAGAATCTTTACTGGAATTTGTTAAAGGAATAAGTCTTACAAGAGAAAAGCCGATTACAGGAGCAATAGGAGTATATAAAACAAGGATTTCAAATGCGCTTTCTGTAAAGATTTTTGCTGTTAATGTACTAAGAAGTATGGGAATAGCTTCTAAACTTGTAAATGCTGATGTATATGTATATGAGAATGAAGAATTCAGATTGCTGTCTGAACTTTCCAAGATACTTGATACTTTAAAGTATATAGACAGTTGCTGTATCAGGGAAGAGGTTACAAATACAGAAATATCTCATTTACATATTGAGGGAGATCTTAGCGGATTTGGAGAATCGTTTTCAATCTCAAAATATGACAGTTTTGAAAATAATCTTATATCTCTTGATAAGAGCAGTATTAAAGAACATATGGAATTGCCTGCCGGAGAGTATGTTTTGGCTACTCAAAACAGATTGCCGAACGGAAACATATGTGCAAAATATAATATATTGAATCTAAAACCTGCCGTTGAAAATAAGGTTAAATTGGAATATATGCAGGCTGATATAAATGATATGCTTTCCGCCTTTATATTGCCAAGGGAACTGGAGGAGAGGTTAAATATTTCCGATGACAAGATAAGACTTATTATGTGGATGAAGGAAGAAGAGGAACCGTCACAACATATTGCAAATGATCTTTTGATAAAAGAAGATCTTTTAAAGAATATGAAGTTAGACCTTATTTTTACAAATGAATTTGAAAATAAAGACAGTGCAATAAATGAACTATTGAAAAAAAGCTTGTATAATAATATTCATACAAACTTTGGTGAGGATCTGCAGGAGGCATTCGGAAGAAGTACTTTTGTAAATCATGAGACTTTGCCGATAGTTGCTCTTTGTAAGGGCAATAGGGCTGTATATGCATTTAGCGGTTATCAGGTAGGAAGCGGAAATCTGATAGAAAAGATAAGTGATCTTATAAAGGAGAAGTAATGAATAAACTTATTGAAGAGAGAACAAGAAGAACCGAGTGGTATAGGGATGCCAGATTCGGTATGTTTATACACTGGGGACTTTATGCAATACCTGCAAGAGGCGAATGGGTGCGTTCAAGAGAGAGGATAAAAAAAGAGGACTATGATTATCTGATGGATGAGTTTTCATGTGAGAATTATGATCCTAAGGAATGGGCAAGACTTGCAAAAAAGGCCGGTATGAAATATGCGGTGTTGACAGCTAAGCACCATGACGGATTCTGCCTTTATGACAGTAAGGTGAGTGATTTTAATTCCATGAATGCCGCATGCCACAGAGATCTGGTACGAGAGTTTTTGGATGCATTCAGAGCGGAGGGTATAAAGGTCGGTCTTTATTTTTCACTGCTTGACTGGAGACATGAGGACTATCCCCACTATGGTGATATGCACCACCCTATGAGAGATAATGAGGAGTGGAAGGGGTACAATCACAATTTTGATAATTATCTTGATTTCATGCATGCTCAAATAAAAGAACTTGTAACCGGATATGGAAAGCTTGATCTGATGTGGTTTGATTTTTCCTACGGTCCTATGAACTGTGATAAGTGGAAGGCAAAGGAACTTATGGAGATGGTAAGAGAGTATCAGCCGGATATTATCACAGATAACAGACTTGAGGGCAGTGCGGAATATGCAGGTACAATCAAAACATTAAACCCAAGTACTTATGCAGGTGATTTTGCATCACCGGAGCAAATGATACCACCTGAGGGAATTGTGGATGAAGCAGGCAACTCAATACCGTGGGAGGCTTGTATCACTATGAATAATAACTGGGGATATCACGCTCATGATAAGCATTTTAAATCCGACAAGCTTATAATCAGAATGCTTGTGGAATGTGTAAGCAAGAACGGAAATCTTATTTTAAATGTCGGACCTAAGGCAAATGGAGAAATACCGAAGGAATCTGTTGAAATACTCGAAAAAGTTGGTGATTGGATGAAGGAAAACTCAAAGAGTATTTACGGATGCGGAATTTCGGAATATAATAAACCTGAGTGGGGTAGATTTACTCAAAACGGAAAGTTTTTATATGCACATGTGTTTGAGGAACAGGCAGGTGCTATAGCTTTATGTGATATGGTCGGTAAAATAAAGAAGATGCGTCTTTTAAGAGATGGAAGTGAAATATTGCAAAGTAATTACTGGAATTTAAAAGAATTTGCAAAGGATGCTTTCTTCTTCTTTGATACATCTGCGAGCGATTGTTATCCACTTCCGGATGATAGAGATTCTGTGGTGGAGATAGAATTGAAATAGGGAGAGAATATGATTTTAGAGGCTTGTATTGAAAATATTACTTATTTGAAGGAAGTGGTAAATGCCGGTGCAAAAAGAATTGAGCTTTGTGACAATTTGGCTGTAGGAGGAACTACAGTAAGTGTCGGAGTAAGAGACTATGCCAAGTATTTTTGTGATTCAAATAATGTAGAGCTTGCAGTCATGATAAGAGCCAGAGGCGGAAACTTTGTATATAACAATATTGAAAAAGCGGTTATGTATAATGATTTAAAGGATATGGCAAAACAGGGTATAAAAAGAGCCGTAATAGGTGCTTTGAAAGAGGACGGAGAACTTGACAAGGAATTTATCAAAGAACTTGTGGGTGCACCTAAGTTTTTCAGAAAAGATATGGACTTTACATTCCATATGGCCTTTGATCAGATAGGTGTCGGATTAAATCCTGAGGAAGCCCTTGAAAAAAGACTGGAGGCAATAAAGACATTATCAAAACTTGGAATAGATACGATCCTTACACATGGTTATCATGAAAATAATGATATATTTGACAATATAGATACTCTTAAGGCATATATTGAATGTGGAAATGAATGCCATGTGGATATAATGCCGGGCGGTGGTGTAAGCTTTAAAAATCTGGATAAATTAATAAAGAAGCTCCCTAATATAGTTGCAGCACATGGAACTAAGATAGTGGAGATATAATCGTAAAACAGCAAAGGAAAATCAGTAATTAAGAGTTAATGAAGAGATTTTTGAGACAGTAATAACTCTTCAAAGCCTCCTTCATTTGATTGATATTTGAAATTAAAAGTACTGAACACATATAATTCATGAATTAAGAGCAAGAGCTCTTTGTGTCTTTAAAAGAATATTAGGAAAAACTATTTAAAGAAAAGGCATCAAAGATTTGAAGCTGTTTAAAAGGGTTAAGCATGAAGTAGTTAAAGATACGTTTGAATACAAAATCTTTCATGTGATAAATTTCATATAGTACACATTAAAAATTGTAGAATTCAAGATGGAGTATAGAATATTCATGTAGAATTAGGTATGCATGAAAAAATTCGAGACTTCAAAGTACTAATTTTTGAAAAGCGAGATATTTTATATCTAGGACTGCATAAATATTAAGCTAAGTATAACTCTTCTTTTAAAACAAAATTGAAACCTAAATAGTAGATGGACAAGAGAAAACTATTGCCAAAAATTGGATTTTTCTGTTGACAAAACTTATCTATATATTGTATAAAATCAGTGTAATTTGTATTTATAAATTAAATACTCGTAGTGTTAGAAAAAGGTGAATAGGAATGAAAAATAGAATAATATTTAAAAGTATTGTCACAGGGATTTTGAGTGCAAGTCTTGTTTTGGAGTCAATATTTCCAGCATTTGGTGTAAATATTGATAAAGAGGCTATAACAAGGTATTATTATTACAAGGATGCTCTTAGAGAGGCGAATGGGAGCATTGTAAAGCTGGAAAAAGCTGCAAGATTAAAGGGCGGATTTACAGGTGGTGACAGTAATGATATAGCATCAGCTATAAGAGATTATAAGGTGACTGATGAATCTCTACTTGGAGAAATGTCAAATACTGAATTTACCCAAGGTGTCAATGTTACAACAGGAAATTTTCTTTTAGCCGATGAGGATGTGAGCTTATCAGAAGATTTGTCTGTATACTATAATTCAATGAGTTATAAAACAGGGCTTTTTGGATTTGGCAGGTCCTTTGTCTATGATGAATCTATAAATCAAAGTAGTAATGTTATTATTTATAGAAGGTATGACGGGGCATGTATTAACTTTACATACAATGAAGGTTTATATTATTCAAATTTGAATCCTGAACTTTCAATAAAAAAAGAGCCTTCAGGTGAGTTCATTTTAAGAAATGATATCGGCGGGATTTTAGAAAGATTTGACGAAGATGGAAAGTTGCTGGAAATTTCAGATTTATCTAACAACAAAACACAGCTTCTATATAATAACGGGAAATTATCTAAAATTATTTTTGATGAAGAAAAAACATATGATATACAAATAAATAATTCAGGTTTTATCTCTGAAATAAGTTCAGCGGATATAAACCTGAAATATGATTATGATGATGACAGACTGGTATCTGTAACAAACACTTCCGGTGAAAAAATTATTTATAAATATGATGTCTCTAAGAGGCTTGCAAATAAATTTGATAATGAAGACAAAGAAGCTTTTCGAATATCATATAACACTGATGGAAGAGTTAAAAATATAATAATTGGTAATGATAAAGAAGTATCTTTTAACTATTTAGATGGAAAAACAGAAGTTTTAGATGAAAAGGGAAGTAAAGATTCCTATTTTTTTGATGAAAAGTACCGTGTAATAGGCATAGAGAGTAATGATAGTACTATTTCTAAAATAATATATGACAAAGCGATTAATGCACCGGAAGCATTAATTGATGCTTTTGGAAATTTCACAGCATACTCATATGATGATAAGGGAAGAATTACATCTATAACTGATGCTAATGGAGGGCTTACAAAGTATGCTTATAAAGACGGTATAGCAGATCCTGTAGAATTTATTGATGAGTACGGTGCAAAAACTGAAAATTCATATGATGATTCAGGAAATTTTATAGGAAGTAAATTTAATGGAAATCGAGTTTTAAGTATTGCCTATGATGATAGCGGAAATATCTCAAGTATAACAGATGCTCTTGGAGATGAAACCAAATACGAGTGGGATGAGTCAGGAAGAGTTATAGCGCAAATAGACGCCATGGGGAATAGAACAGGGTATAGCTATGTAAAAAATGAGAATATATCCACAGTCACATTAGCAGACGGAAATGTTTATAATTATACATATGATGATTTTGACAGATTGATTTCACAGGAGGAACCAAATGGATTGATCACGAATATAGAATATGATTCCGAGGATAGAATAATCAGGATTTTTGATAATAAGGATCTGGATGAAAAATATACATATGATAATTCAGGAAATTTACTTACAGAGACCAATAGCTTAGGTGAAATCATTAGGTATAAATATAATAGTGATAGCAGGATTACTAATATAGCCTATGCCGACGGTACAACTGAAAGCTTTTCCTATGATGAAGTCGGCAACTTAATAAGCAGTACAGATATATTTGGTACAGTTACAACTTATACCTATGATGCATTTGGGAATTTGACAAAAGAAACTACAGGAGATGACTTTACTGAGTATACATATGATGGTTTAGGTCAGGTTTTAAGTGAAAAAGATGGAGATGGTGCCACGGTTTTATATACCTATGATGTAAAAGGGAATATAACACAAGCTGTGGATGCTTTGGGAAATATCAAAAAATTTTCATATGATATAAACAATAATCTTATCATGTATACTGATGGGAACAATAATCCTATTCTATACCGCTATGATGCCCTTGGAAGAAATACAGAGATAATATATCCTAATGGGGCAAGTGAAAAGTATCAATATGATGCATTAGGAAATATAACTGAAATAACTGATGTTGATGGGAAAAAAGTTACCTATTCATATGATTCACTGCTAAGAATTACAAGAAAAGAGTATTCCACAGGGGAATATGAAAAATATATATATGATGCTGTTGGTAATATCACTTCTATTATTGATAATGCCGGAAATGAAATAAAATATAATTATGATTTATACGGTCAAATTATAGAGGAAAATAACTCCTTGGGTGAAAGATCCACTTACAGTTATGATAAGATAGGGCAGATAGTCAACGAAAGCAATAGTGAGGGTGAATTTAATTATACCTATGATACCTTTGGAAATATTCTGGAAGAATCCAATAGTTGGGGAGAAAAAAACAAATATGAATATGACTCCTGCGGTCAGCTTAAAAAAGAGAACTTATTCTCAGGAGATACTTACAGCTATGAATATGATAAGATAAGTAATCTTATAAAAGAGATTCATTCATATGGTGGAGAGAATGAAGAAACCCTTTATACAGTGAATGCGAAGAAACAGCTTTTAGACATAAAAAATGACAAGGATGAAGTAAAGTTTAACTATGATGCCAAAGGTCAACTAGTAAAAAAGGAAAGTAATGCAGGCGTTGAAAAATTCTCATATGACGGAAATGGCAATCTGATATCTATTACAGGAGTAGCTGGAGATGATACATATTTTACCTATAGTCCTAGAAATCTTGTTACCTCTGTAACACCTAACGAGGTTAATACAAAAAGGCCTGAAACAGGTTTGCCCAATGTGCAAAGCTTTAAAGTAGGTGATATTTCATATAAAACTAATACTGGTGGAGATTTACTGGAATTTACAGATGGAAATTTTCATATAACACAGTTTATCAGAGATAATCTTTCAAGAGTCATAAAAAGAAAAAATCCTTTGGGAGATATTGAAAGTTATGAATATGGTGAGTTTGACACACCTGTACGCATTATAAAGGCTGACGGCACAATACTAGAGTACACTTATGACAAAGAGGGACAAATTACAGCTCAAAGCAGGGTTATGGGTGGTGAAAAAAGAGAATTGGCAAGGTATAGATATGATTCCACTGGAAATGTAACGGAAGCCGTTGGAGAGGCAGGTACTTCCACATACGAGTATGACTTATTTGGTAACATTACAAAGTATACAGATAGCTTTGGTAAATCAGTCAATTATAATTATGATACTGCTGGAAATTTAATAAAGGTACAGATTGATACAGAAACTCCTGTACAATATACTTATGATGAAGTGAGTAGAATAACAGCTGTTACATATGGAGAAAATAAAACTGTCCGCTATGAATATGCTGATAATACAACTGCCACATATTTACCAAACGGTGAAATTATTACAGAAACCGTTAATGAAAATGGAGAACTGGTAAATAAGTCATATAAAGATACGTCTGAGGCAGTTATTGCCGAACTTACAATTTATTATGACGATAATGAAAGAATTGTTCAAAAGGCTGTTGCTTTTAAAAGAGAAGGTGTAAGTCACGAAAATGGTAATGAACAAAACCAAAACGATGAAAATAATTTTCAAAAAATTACTTATCAATATACCTATACCGATAGAGGTGAACTTTCCAGTTGCATAATTATAAATGATGAAGCTGTAGAAGACATCAGCTATACATATGACAATGCTGGAAACAGGCTTAGTGAAACACATACATCAGGTGATAAAACTGAAAATACAATTTTTAAATATGACGAAAATAACAGACTAATAGAAAAAAGTTCACCAGATGGTATTACATTATATACTTATGACAAAAACGGAAACCGTATATCAGCAATAAGTAATGATGAAAAATATACATATGTCTATGACTACAATGATAATCTGATTGAGGTAAAGAAAAATGATATCAAAGTATTCGAAGCTGTATATGATGCGATGGGCGAGAGAACTATTACAAGAAGTTTAGATTCTGAAACTGGAATTTTAAAAGAGAAAAGATTTATAAATGATGTAAGCTTTGACAATACTCAGGTGTTAAAGGTTTATGGCGAGAATAATGAAAGTAATTATCTATATGGAAATGAAAGAATTGCAAAGTATTCAAATGACTTTGAATCATTTTATTTTTCAGATAATAATGATAGCGTATTGGCAAAGTTTGGAGTCTCCAAAGATTTCTTTGCTTATACACCATTCGGCATAAAAGATGGTAATGAAGAAGACTTCGGATTTGATGGGGAATGGAGTGATAATACCAAATTATATTACCTTAGAGCCAGATATTATTCACCAAGTGATGGGGTATTTCTTTCTGAAGACAGCTTTGAAGGAGAATTGGATGAATCTTTAAGTTTAAACGGATACAGTTTTGTAGAAAATGATCCTGTTAATTATAATGACCCAGCAGGCTATAGAAAAAGTAGGTCAAAAGGCTCATCCAGATCAAGTTCTAAAAGAACAACTTCAAAATCAGGAGGAAGTAGAAGTCTATCCTCTAAGATAAGCTCAAAGTCCGGTTTAAAGCCAGTTTCAAGAGGAAGTAAACTTCCAAAATTAAAAAGTCAAAAGTCGGCTCCTAAAAGGTCAAGTGCAGCTCCAAAGAAAGCAAAGACTTTTGAAGGTAAACGGGTAGGGAAGGCAAGCAAAAGGCAAAGTTCAGCTATTTCAAGGAATCTAGCAAGGAGTACAACCTTAAACAGAAGTAGAAATTCAAGCAGACTTGCAAATAAGAGATTACCTCAAAGGGTGGGAAGATTCACACCAAATAAATTTGCCAGGGCGATTCGCTCAAGTACCGTCATCACAAGAAGAGCAAGTACAGCAAAAAAGCTTGTAAAATCTAAGATTCCTGCAAGAAATTATGCACGAGCTGATGCAGGCAAAATAAAAACACAAAGGCTTCTTAGACCGGTAAACACAATGGACTTAAAACCTAAAATTTATGTAAATGGAATGCTTGATAAACCTAAGACGATACCAAGTAAGTGGGATATTGCATATTCACAAATACAAAAAAATACAGCAGATTTGCAAAATAAGTTCCTCAACAATCCCATAGCTGCCTTGATTCCTATAAAAGCATATGGTGCAGGACTTGGTTGGATAACACAAAACATTAGAGTCTTGGACAGCACAGGTTTTATAAAGTTTCCAAATACTGGAATATATTATGACAATGTTAGGAATGCTTTAATTAAAGGAAGTACACAGCTTGGCAATGATATATATGCTAGAAATATTCCTTTAGTATCAAACTATTTAGGAAGTTTCTTAGGTGCAACTAATATGCCTGTAAACGCAGGGTTTATGTCAATGTGGGGTGCTCATAATAGAGGAATATTTATTGACGGCTTAGGCGGTACTTTGGACGGCATCGGGAATCTGATAGTACATCCTTTAGATACCTTAGAAGGTATTGCAGGAGTAATGGAAAATCCGGAGATGGTTTTACAGACGGGAACTAACTATGTTAATGAAAAACTTATCCATGGAACAATGGAAAGTAGGGCAAACTTTGTAGGAAGACTTAAGTTCGAAGTAGCAATGTTTATGGTGGGATCCGCTGCTAAAACTAAATATTTAACAAAAGGTGCTTCCTCTATAGCAAAGGTTGAAAAAGAACTTGATACTGCGATAGATATAGCTAAAGCATTTGATAAAGTAGATGATGCGGGTAAAGCTATAGATAAAGTATCAGATACTGAGAGGGCTGCGAAAGTAGCAGAGATAACGAATAATGCTGATGATGTGGTAAAACATAATTCTATAGCGGAGGGAATAGCAAAGAATGTTGATGAGGCTGCAAACGCAGGTATGGCGGAAGAGCCTAAGGTAAAGCTTCCTGATATTAATAAACCAAATGATCCTAAGATAGAAGTTCCTGAAATTAATAAAATAAGCGAAACTAAGCCTGTAAAACCAATTTTGGAAATTGGAGAAAATACTTCTGATGCGGTTAAAGCAGGTAAGGGAAGTGTAGTTGATGATGTAAAACCAGGAGATAAGAAAACACTGGCTGATAAAGTTGATGATGTAGCTAAAACGACGGATAAAGCTGCTAATATAAAAGAGGCGATACAAAAAAGTGATAATGCGAGAAAATGGGGAGTGCTTGAGGATGGAACAAATCAAGGCGTAAAACATTTTTCAGAATATTGGGATAAATTTCCTGAAAGAATTCCATCATTAGAAGAAAGATTGGGAGTAGCGCCTGGAGATTTTAATAATTCGCTTGAAGGTTTTAATAATTTTACGGAACAAGCAGAAAAAGTTGTACGTGAGGCGGAATTGAGTGGAAATGTAAGGAATATTAATGGGAAATCAATATACTATATAGACGGTGCAGCAAAACCAAAGAAAGGCGTTGTTGTAATTGTAAAGGATGGTAAATTTCAGTCAATGATGCCGAGTGATATAAAGTCCTTTAATAATATACAATAATTTGGTTATATTAATGAAGATAAAAATTAATAATATTTATGTAGACGGTTGGGAGCGATTTGTAGAAGGCAATACCCCTGATAATAGAAATATAACTGTTCATTTTCTTGAATACAGTGAGTATATTACTCAATATGAAATATCAAAGAAAAAAAAGATTGGGGATGTATTAGAGGGGGATATTAGAATAGATTTGGTTACTCATTCATTTATTACAAAAGATAAATTAATGTATATTCAACCTATTAAAGAATCGTCACATATAAGAGCAATTATAGAAGTAGAGAATGTGGAGGATGATTATTCTATTTATGCTAGAACAAACATATGTGACAAAAATATTTTAGTGGAATTTGAAAGAAAAGTTCAATATAATATAGGAGATAGGTTATATTTGGAGGGATCTTTAGAAATAGATTTGGATATGGTTTAATAAAAACATAAAGAACATATAATTTAAAATTTGGCTAAAGTGTAAATGTTAATGAAACCTAAAAAATAAAAATATTTAAGTTACATTTAGTTTTAAAGAATCGCTGAAGTGTAAAGTTTAATGCAACTAAAAAAGTGTGATTATATAAGTTGCATTTAGTATTACAAAAGCAAGGAAATGTAACATTTATAGTACAAAAATGATGCAATAAGTGTTACAATGTAAGTATTATGGAAGAAAGTTTGGGTGTGTAAATGCCATTTTATGGCATTACAAATAAGTGGACTTTAATCGAATTTTTTAAGTGTAGGACTAATTTCCACTTGTAAAATACCATTATAAGACACCCCGGTGGCTACCTATAATTAGAGTTATCTATTTTTCAGAAGATAGGGTTTTAAAACAATCCTATCTTTTTCAATTTCCTCTATACCATATGCCATAAGTTTTTCATAGAGATTAGGATACATAAAAGATGCAACCTCTAAAGGACTCCTGCCACCAAATTTTTCAACGGGTGCTGAGTTTATATGGCTTAATACAATGTTAAGTGCATCTTGATCAGTTAACCCAAGAGATGCTAAGTCAGTCTGCTTTGGAAGTATATACAGTAGTCTTATGTGGTTGTTTTCTAAATATCCTTTTTGTCTGGAGCTAAATTATTGTTAAATTATTATATTCCGTTTCTTGACTTGTAAAAGAGAAATCAGTATAATCAAGTGTATATGTCATAAACCTGAATGGAGATAAAACATTGATAAAGAGTATGACAGGCTTTGGAAGAGCCGAAGAAATAACAGGTGATTATAAATTATCTATAGAGATTAAGTCAGTAAACCACAGATATCTGGATTTGAATATAAAGATGCCCAGAAGATTTTTCCCGTTTGAAGCAGAGATAAGAAATATTGTAAAAAAATATGTTTCAAGGGGCAAAGTGGACCTTTTTATCAATTATCTGGACTTTAAAGACAAAGCAAACGGAGTATATCTGAATAAAAATATTGCAAAAAAATATTTGGATATAGGGTTGGAACTTTGTAAAGAGTATAGAATAGTTGATGATTTGAAGGTTTCACATCTTTTAAATCTTCCGGATGTGATAAGTATTGACGAGCCTAAGCTTGATGAAGAAGAGATAAAGGTGCTTTTATTTAAAGTATTGGAAGATGCTTGTAAATCTTTTTATGATACCAGAGAAGCGGAAGGGAAGAAGCTGTTTGAAGATATAAGTTCAAAGCTTCTACTTCTGTCTTCTACAACAGAGGATATAAAGGAAAGATATCCTGCAGTTTTGGATGAATATAAAAATAAGTTGTATTTAAAAGTGAATGAACTTTTAAACGGGTCCGGTATAGAAGAAAACAGAATTGCTACAGAGGTAACACTCTTTGCAGATAAGATATGTGTGGATGAAGAGGTTGTAAGACTTATAAGTCACATAAAAGCTATGTCTGATGAAATGAAACTGGATGTTGGAATTGGTAGAAAGCTTGATTTCCTTGCTCAGGAAATGAACAGAGAAGCAAATACAATTCTTTCAAAATCAACTGATTTAAATATAGCAAACTATGCTATAATATTAAAAACTGAAATAGAAAAAATAAGGGAACAAATTCAAAACATAGAATAGAGGAATTATGGCTGACGGAATTTTGGTTGTTGTATCAGGTTTTTCAGGCTCAGGTAAAGGTACTTTGATGAAAAAGCTGCTGTCAGAATATGATAAGTATGCATTGTCTGTCTCTGCTACAACAAGAGCTCCAAGAACGGGAGAGGTAGAAGGAAGAGAATATTTTTTTAAAAGCAAAGAAGATTTTGAAAAACTTATAGAAAATGATGAGCTGATAGAGTACGCATCATTTTGCAATAATTACTATGGTACACCAAGAGATTATGTGCTGGAGCAAAGAAAGAGCGGTAAGAATGTAATTCTTGAAATAGAAGTACAGGGTGCTCTAAAGGTTAAGGAAAAGTATCCTGATACAATGCTTATCTTTGTAACACCTCCGGATGCTCATACACTAAGGGACAGGCTTGTAGGCAGGGGAACCGAGTGTGAAAGGGATATAAAAGCAAGACTGCGTCAGGCAAAGAAAGAAGCTGATTGCATGAGCAAGTATGATTACGTTGTTATAAATGATGATTTGGAAAGAGCGGTAAAAGAGCTCAATCAGATTATTTCACACCGTGGAGATATGAAGTCAAATAATACAGACTTTATTAAGAAGATAAAAGAAGATTTAAACAGGATTTTTATGGAGGAAGAATAAATGTTACACCCATCATATAGCGAACTTATTAATGTTGCAAATGCGGACGTAGATCCGGGTGAGGCACCTGTAGTACAGAGCAGATATTCAATTGTAATTGCAAGTGCAAAGAGAGCAAGACAGATTATTGACGGTGAAATACCTGAGGTAAAGGCTGACGGAAAGAAACCGCTTTCTATTGCGGTTGAAGAGCTGTTTGAGCAGAAGGTCAGAATAACAAATGATGATCCTAATAACGAAGCTTAAGAATCATTTTGATTTGCCATCATTTTCATGATGGCTTTTTATTAATATTAGGATTTATATTGAAAGGTTTATATGAAAATGTCAATGGTGTCACTTGGATGTGACAAAAATACAGTGGATTCAGAGATGATGCTGGGTCTGATGAATGATAAAGGATTTGAATACACAGATATTGATGAAGAAGCGGAGATAATGATAATCAATACATGTGGCTTTATACAGTCAGCAAAAGAAGAAAGCATAAATGCTATCTTGGAAGCGGCAAGATTAAAAGAAGAAGGTGCTCTTAAGGCATTGATAGTTACAGGCTGTCTGGCTCAAAGATACAAAGATGAGATAATAAAAGAAATTCCTGAGGTAGACGCTCTTCTTGGTACATCAAGTTTTGATAAGATTGTCGAAACTGTGGAGGATGTACTTGGTGGAGAGATAAAAAATGAGTTTCTGGACCTTGATAGATTGCCTTCCATTTCAAATAAGAGAACAAATTCCACAGGCGGATACTATGCATATTTAAAGATTGCTGAGGGCTGTAATAAAAACTGCACTTATTGCATTATTCCGTCATTACGTGGCAATTACAGAAGCTATCCCATGGATGATTTAATTGCTCAGGCAAAGGATTTGGCTGCACAGGGAATAAAGGAGCTTATCTTGGTAGCACAGGAGACTACACTTTACGGTGTAGACCTCTACGGTGAGAAGAGTTTACCTAAACTTTTAAAGGAGCTTGCAAAGGTTGAAGGTATAGAGTGGATAAGAATACTTTATTGCTATCCTGAAGAGATTACAGATGAACTGATAGAAGTTATTGCAAATGAAGAAAAGGTTTGTAAGTATCTGGATATACCGATACAGCATGCTTCAGACAATATCTTAAGAAGAATGGCCAGAAGAACAACTCATGATGATTTGGTAAATATTATAGGTAAGCTTAGAAAGAATATACCGGGTATTACACTTAGAACCACAATAATCTCAGGATTCCCGGGTGAGACTGAAGAAGATCTTGAGACTGTAATTGATTTTATCAAGAATATGAAGTTTGAAAGACTGGGTGTTTTCACATACAGTGAAGAAGAAGGTACGGTTGCGGCAGGCTTTGAAAATCAAATCGCAGAAGAAGAAAAAGAGGCCAGAAGAGATCGAATAATGAGAGTGCAGCAGGAAATTTCCGAAAAGAATCTTGAAAAAATGGTCGGAAGGACATTCAAGGTGCTCATAGAGGGTAGACTTCCTGAGGAAAACGTATATATCGGAAGAACATATATGGATGTTCCCGGTGTGGACGGATATGTCTTTGTAAATACCGACAAAAACTTCATGTCAGGTGATTTTTGTGATGTTATCATAACAGGTTCATCCGAGTATGATTTGATAGGAGATGCAATATGAATTTGCCAAATAAACTGACGGTTTTAAGAGTGCTGCTTATACCTTTCTTTGTAGCAAGCCTTTTATTTAAAGGTGGAGAAGATTATAAGTTCAGAATAATTGCGCTTATTATATTTGCTGTTGCGGCGCTTACAGATACTTTGGACGGAATGATTGCCAGAAAATATAATCTGATTACAGATTTCGGAAAGTTTATGGATCCGCTTGCGGATAAGGTCTTGGTATGCTCAGGGCTTATCTGTTTTGTGGAGCTTAGACAGTTGAGTTCTGTTATTGTGCTTATTGTTATAGCAAGAGAGTTTATTATAAGCGGTATAAGGTTGGTGGCTTCCGACAACGGCGTGGTTATTGCGGCGGCAATGTCGGGAAAGTTAAAAACTGTTGTACAGATGGTTACTGTTATTTTGCTTATATTGAATCTACCTAAGCTTAGCTTGGTAACAAATATTTTTATTATCTTGATGCTTTTCCTTACAATATTTTCTCTTTGTGAGTATATTATCAAGAATAAGAATGTTATAATGAGCAGTAAGTAATATGCATTTATAAAGGAGTGGAAATGGATACTGTTACCAGAAATAAGACGATAAAACTTATTGGAATGAATGAAGCGGATATAAGAACTTCTATTTCAGACTTGATTGATAATGAAGATGTGAAAATTGAAATAAAGCCTTTTGATGCTAAAACTTATATTATTCTTTCAGCCGATGCGGATACCGAAGAGGCTGCCAAAGATTTGATAAAGCCGGTTTCAAAGGAAATAAAAAGAAGATTCGGAAAATATATTTATTCAACAAAGGAAAAAATAACTCTTGAAATGAGTGTGGTAAATCTTCTTGAAAAGAACGAACTCACAATTTCTACAGCCGAGTCATGTACAGGCGGACTTTTGGCGGGAAGACTTATAAATGTACCCGGAGTTTCGGACGTATATAAAGAGGGATTTATTACGTATACAAATAAGGCAAAGAGAAAAACTCTGGGGGTAAATAAATCAACTCTGAAAAAATACGGAGCGGTAAGTGAGCAGACGGCAAAAGAGATGGCTGTCGGTGCGGCTCTTGCGGCAGATACAGATATAAGTATATCTGTAACCGGTATTGCAGGTCCTGACGGAGGAACAAATGAGAAGCCTGTAGGACTTGTATATGTAGGAGTTTGTATAAAGGATATTGTACATGTAGAGGAGTTCAGATTCTCAGGTGACAGAGCAAATGTCAGAGAGCAAACAGTCATTTCTGCACTGGGATTACTGAGAAAATGCATTTTGGAACATTTCTCTTAAGAAAGGGACAGATATTTAGGTATCAAGGTAGATTATGATATTTTCAAAAAAGATATATCTCTCACCGGATATAAAACAAGACTATAGAAAATATATGAGAATGCTGAAATTTAACAAATCAAGCTTTTTATTACACCTTGTGGTATTTCTTGAGGGAGAAGAGACACTCTCGCTTGTGCACAATTCCATTTTTCTGAATAATTACAGAAAGACAGATGCTCTTATAGTGGGTCTTGCTCTCGGTAAAAAGTCGGGAATAGAGCTTATCTCAAATATAGTTGAAGATACCTATAGAACAAGAAAAGATTTTGAGTATTACAGCTTTTTTAAAATGGAGGGAGTATGATCGGTATACTGCTCACAGTATTGAAAATAATAGGTATTGTCATACTCGCAATCATTGCTTTGGCATTACTGATTATACTGATGGTGCTTTTTATTCCTGTAAGATACAAGGGAAAAGTGTATTTTAAAGAAGTACCGGATATATCTTTAAGCGTAACATGGTTTTTTAAGTTTTTATCTTTAAATATTACATATAAAGACGGACTTGATATTATAGGCAAGGTGGGATGGCTTTTTAAAGTATATTCAAATCATGATGATGATACTGATACAAAAGAAGAAACAGAAGAATACAAGTCGGAAGTTAGAGAAACTGCAGATACAGTTAATGAAAATAAAAAAGAAGATATCTCAGTAGATAATACAAATAAAGCTAATGTAATTACTGAAAAAAAAGAAAATTTAGAAGCTGAAAATAAAATAAAAGCGCTGGATAAACAAGAAAAGAAACAATCAAAAAAGAAGAAAAGTAAGTCCAATAAAAAGAAAAGCACAGCCAAGAAAGAAAGTAAACTTGATAAACTTATAAATAAAGCAAAGGATATTCATTACTTACTTACAGAAGAAGAAAACAAGAAAACTCTTTTACTGATGCTTGAAAAGACCAAAAATCTTTTGGTACATATATTGCCGAAAAGAATAGTCGGATTTTTTAAATTCGGTTTTGATGATCCTTCCACAACAGGGCAGGTACTTGAGGCGGTGGCGATATTCTATCCGCTTTACAGAGATGATTTTAAGATAGTACCTATGTTTTATGATGAAATAATAGAAGTGGATATATCTTTTAAAGGAAGACTTAGAGTTTTTTATGCTCTTTATATAGGATTGATTCTTTGGTTAAATAAGAAGAAAATAAAAACGAGGCCCAAATAAGGGCCTTTATTTTAAAAAGGCATGTTTTGGAGAAAATATGAATATACAGATATTTGGAACTAATAAGTCTTCAGATACAAAGAAGGCTGTCAGATTTTTTAAAGAAAGAAATATTAAGTTTCAGCTTGTGGATATGAAGGAAAAGGGCTTATCAAAGGGCGAGTTTACTTCAGTAATGCAGGCGGTAGGAGGATTTGAAAATATGCTTGATGAAAAATGCAAGGATATTGAAACTCTTACATTGATAAAATATCTTTCCGAGGAAGATAAAATACCTAAAATTCTGGAAAATCAGCAGGTTCTAAGACTTCCGATAGTAAGAAACGGTAAGGAAGCAACTATAGGGTATGCACCTGAAGTGTGGAAAGGATGGTCATAGTGAATACAGCCGGATACAAAATAGATGAATATATAAATGAACTTGGCTCTAAGGCTCCTGTACCGGGAGGTGGAGGTGCAAGTGCCGTTGCAGGCGCACTCTCGGCGGCTCTTGCCGGTATGGTCTGTAATCTTACAGTAGGTAAGAAGAGCCATATTGCAGTGGAAGATGATGTGAAAAGAATATTGGAAGATATGAATAAGCATATGGAAAGTTTTATAAGGCTTTCAGATAAGGATGCGGAAGTTTTTTATCCGCTTTCACAGGCATATGGCTTTAAACCGCAAAATAACGAGGAAAAGAAATTGCATGAAGAGAATATGGAAAAACTTCTTTTTAATGCAGCTATGGTACCGCTTGACATTATGAAAGAAGCTTATGCTATGCTTGGTGCCATTGATTTTCTTGCAAAGAAGGGATCAAAGCTTGCCGTATCGGATGCCGGTGTGGCGGTAAGTATGCTTAGGAGTGCGGTATGCGGTGCTATGATGAATGTAGTAATAAATGTAAAGTATATGAAGGATAGAATTAAAGCTCAAAATATTTTGGATGAAGCAAGTGAATTACTTGAAAACACTATGAATAAGGCGGATGTCATATACAGAGAAGTTTTGGAGGTGCTTTTGTGATTTTATTATATGGGGCAGATACAGCTGAGAAAATAAAAGCTGAAATTTCAGGAATACTTTCAGAACTTAAGGGTTATATTCCAACTCTTGGAATAGTAAGAATAGGATCAAATTCTGCTGACATTTCATATGAAAAAGGCGCCGTAAAAAAGATGGAATCTCTTTCATTAAAAACAAAAGTATTTGAATTTGATGAAAACATTTCATCGGAAGATTTTATAGACGAGTTTAAGAAAATAAATGAAGATGATGAAATTGACGGAATTTTGCTTTTCAGACCATTGCCTGAACATATAGATGAGAAGAAGGTTATAGAGGTACTGGATGAGAGAAAAGATTTGGACGGTATTTCATATAAAAATATAGCAAAAGTATTTGCAGGAGATGAAAGCGGATTTGCACCATGTACTGCAAAGGCGGTAATAAAAATCCTTGAAAGCAATAATATAGAGCTTGAGGGAAAAAATGTAGTGGTACTTGGAAGAAGTATGGTAATCGGTAAGCCTGTAGCTATGCTTGCAATTCAAAAAAATGCTACAGTAACACTTTGTCATTCAAAAACAGCTGATTTAAAGAAGGTATGTAAAAATGCCGACGTTCTAATAGTTGCAATAGGCAGAGCTAAGATGATAAATGACGATTATATCGGAGAAGACGCTGTAGTAATTGATGTAGGTATAAATTTCTTTGAAGGAAAGCTTTGTGGAGATGTGGACCTTGAAAATGTAAAAAATGCAGCTATGGCAACACCGGTTCCAAAAGGTGTAGGGGCTGTGACCACATCCGTATTGGCACAACATCTTGTAATTGCAGCTTTAAAAAAGAGACTGTATTAAATACTTAATATTTTAGATACTTGTTTTTAACATTTTATTTGCTAGAATATAATTATACTTACAAGGCTTTCTTAAGGAGAAAGCTATGAAAAAGATTTTTTTAATAATGTTTTTAACGATTTTATTAACATCTTGTAAAAAAGATTCCGATATAGAGTTTGGAAAGAATATTGAAACCGAGGCCAAGGAAGTTGTTACAGAGAGTTTAACTAAAGAGAGTATATCAGAAGCCGTAACTGTGGAAGAATATATCGATGTATTTATTTCGGGATGTGTGAATAAACCTGATGTATATACATTGAAAAAGGACTCAATAATAAAAGATGCTGTTGAGATGGCAGGAGGCTTCAGTGAAAATGCATGTAGGGATTATGTAAACCTGGCAAAAAAGATTGAATCCGGTGAACATATAATAATTCCAAGCCGGGATGAAGTTAAAGATCTAAAGCCTGTGCAGGGTGAAGATGCTCTAAACAGCAGTTCCCTTGTAAATATCAATAAAGCTTCAAAGGAAGAACTTATGAGTTTACCGGGTATCGGAGAGAGAAAAGCTGAAGCTATAATAAAGTATAGAAACTCTAAATCTTTTTCGAATATTGAAGATATAATGAATATATCGGGAATAAAAGAATCAGCATTTAATAAGATTAAAGATAAGATTTGTATAAATTAGGAGTAAATAATGAATAAAGCACTTGTTGTAGATGATGAAAAATTAATAGTCAAAGGAATTAAGTTCAGTTTGGAGCAGGACGGTTATGAGGTTGATGTAGCCTATGACGGCAGTGAAGCTTTAAAAATGGCTAAAGAAAAAGAATATGATATAGTGCTTTTGGATGTAATGTTGCCTGAGATGGACGGCATGGAAGTTTGTCAGGCTATCAGAGAGTTTTCTGAAATGCCGATTATCATGTTGACTGCCAAGGGTACAGATATGGATAAGATACTCGGGCTTGAATACGGAGCAGATGATTATATTACAAAGCCTTTTAATATACTCGAGGTTAAGGCAAGGATAAAAGCAATTATAAGAAGAAATTCAAAGAAGTCTAAGGCTGCACAAAAAAATGAGAGAATCATAGAAGTCTCCGATCTTAAGCTTGACCTTGACAGCAGAAGGGTATTTGAAAAGGATAAGGAGCTTAATCTTACAGCAAAGGAATTTGATATACTTGAGCTTCTTACACAAAATCCTGATAAAGTATATTCCAGAGAGAAGCTTTTAAACATTGTTTGGGGAAATAAGTTACATGAAGCAGGTGATGTAAGAACTGTGGATGTACATGTGAGAAGGCTTAGAGAAAAGATTGAACCGAACCCGAGTGAGCCGAAGTATATTCATACAAAATGGGGCGTGGGATATTACTTTAAGGAATAGTTTATGAATATCAATATTGTGGTTATCGGAAGTATCAAAGAGAAGTTTTTCAAAGACGCTATAGACGAATACTCAAAAAGGCTTTCAAGGTATGCAAAGCTAAACATAATAGAATTAAAGGATGAGAAAACTCCTGCAAATGCAAGTTTGCTTGAGGAAGAGAAAATCAAGGAAGTTGAAGCTGAAAGGATTTTATCAAAGCTTTCAAACAGCTATGTTGTTGCACTTGCAATAGACGGTAAGAAATATTCTTCAGAAGATTTTTCTAAGAGAATGGAAAAATATGATATTTTATCAAAAGGAAATCTGGCATTTGTAATCGGAGGTTCTTTAGGACTTCATAAAACCGTGCTTGACAGAGCTGATGAAAAACTTAGCTTTTCAGAGATGACTTTTCCACATCAGCTTATGAGAGTTATTTTACTTGAACAAATTTACAGAGCATACAGGATCAGATATAATGAACCGTATCATAAATGAGGGCAGTGCCCTCATTTTGGTTTTTCTTATAAAATCATCAGCCTTGAAAATAATTTTTTGATAGTATATACTATTCTGGAAAACTAGGAGGAAATATGGTTAATTTGTACAATGGTGGAGCTTACCTTATTAACGGTAAGACTCTTATAGAAGAAAACGATATAGATAAATTAAAAGCTGTTACAGGCAAAGATATAGATAAGGAAGAAGCCGGAAAGGGAAGTATAGCTTACAATATACTTGAAAAACATAATACTTCAGGAAATATGGATAAGCTCAGACTGAAGTTTGATGCAATGGCTTCACATGATATTACTTTTGTAGGAATAATACAGACTGCAAAAGCAAGCGGTATGGAAAAATTCCCGATACCCTATGTTTTGACAAACTGTCACAATTCACTTTGTGCAGTTGGAGGAACTATAAATGAAGATGATCATATGTTCGGTCTCTCCGCCGCAAAAAAATACGGAGGAATATATGTACCACCTCATATTGCGGTAATACATCAGTATATGAGAGAAGCGTTTGCAGGTTGTGGAAAGATGATACTGGGATCGGATTCACACACCAGATACGGAGCGCTTGGAACAATGGCTATCGGTGAAGGCGGTGGTGAGCTTGTAAAGCAGCTTTTACAGGATACTTATGATGTAAACAGACCTGAAATAATTGCAATCTATCTTGAGGGAGCACCGAAAGCAGGTGTAGGACCGCAGGATATCGCACTTGCAATAATAGGTAAGGTATTTAAAAACGGATATGTAAAGAATAAGATAATGGAGTTTGTAGGACCGGGAATCGCATCTATGACTACTGATTACAGAAACGGTGTAGATGTTATGACTACAGAGACTACCTGCCTTTCATCTGTTTGGGAAACTGATGAGGATACAAAGAAATTCCTTACTGTTCATGGAAGAGCTGAGGATTATAAGGAGTTAAAACCTGCCGATATTACATACTATGATGGAGTTGTTCATGTAGACCTTTCTACAATTAAGCCTATGATTGCACTTCCGTTCCACCCAAGTAATGTATATGAAATAGATTTCCTTAATGAGAATTTAAAAGATCTTCTTCATGAAGTGGAACTTGAGGCGATAAAGATAGGTGGAGAAGCCGGAAAGGGGCTCAGACTTTTAGATAAGATAGAAAACGGAAAGCTTAGAGTTTCACAGGGTATTATAGCAGGTTGTGCAGGCGGAACATATTCAAATGTAATGGAGGCGGCACATATACTTAAAGGACATAGTACAGGATTTGATGAGTTTAATTTAAATGTTTATCCTTCATCACAACCTGTATTTATAGAAACAACAAGAAACGGCGCTGTGGCAGATCTTATGGAAAGCGGTGCGGTAGTAAAGACTGCATTCTGTGGTCCATGTTTCGGTGCGGGAGATACTCCTTCAAATAACGGTCTTTCTATAAGACATACTACAAGAAACTTCCCTAACAGAGAGGGATCAAAGCCGGGATCAGGTCAAATGTCCGCTGTAGCTCTTATGGATGCAAGATCTGTAGCCGCAACTGCAAGAAACAAGGGATTTTTAACACCTGCTACAGAGTTTGCGGATGATTATATTGTGCCCGAGTATAATTATGATGACACAATATATAAAAACAGAGTATATCAGGGATTTGGAGATGCGAGAGAGGACAGCGCTTTGGTTTACGGTCCTAATATTAAGGACTGGCCTGAGATGACTGCTCTTACCGACAATATTCTTTTAAAGGTATGTTCAAAGATACTTGACGAGGTAACCACTACAGATGAGCTTATACCTTCTGGAGAAACATCATCTTACAGATCAAATCCGCTTGGACTTGCGGAGTTTACACTTTCAAGAAGAGATCCTGAATATGTAGGCAGAAGTAAGGCGGTAGATGTTATTGAAAAGTCAAGAAGAAAGGGTGAGGATATCTTAAAAGATAATACCGAGCTGGCCAAAATATTTGATAAGATAAAGACTATACCGGGATTTGCAGATATTATTGCAAATGAAACTGAGATAGGCAGCATGATTTATGCCAAGAAACCCGGTGACGGTTCTGCAAGAGAGCAGGCTGCAAGTTGCCAGAGAGTTATCGGCGGTCTTGCAAACATTGCTAAAGAGTATGCAACAAAGAGATATCGCTCAAATGTAATGAACTGGGGTATGTTGCCGTTCCTTTTAGATTCGGAACCTGATTTTGAGGTTGGAGATTATATCTTCGTACCGAATATCAAAAAGCATCTAAGAGGTGATATGTCAAAAATTCCTGCCTATATTATAGGTGAAAATATAAAAGAAATAAGCTTAAGCATTGCGGAAATGACTGATGCGGAAAAATCCATAGTGGAGGCAGGTTCTCTTATAAATTATAATAAGAGTAAAATAAAATAGAAAGGAAGTGTATGGATAAAAAAAATAAAAATGAATCCAATGGGCTGAATAACAGGACGATTATTATACTTATTATTGCAGCTGCCATAGCATTCTTTGCAGTAAGCATACTTTCAAACAGGCTTAAGAAGGCCACAACGAAGGAAGTGCCTTATACTGAGTTTATGCAAATGGTAAATGACGGGAAGGTGGAGTCGGTAAAGGTAATGGCAACTGCCATTGAAATAAAGGTAAAGCCTAATCTTTCAGATTACTCAACCATGACTGTGTATAAGACGGTCAGAATAGAAGACGATTCATTGGTTGACAGATTATATGCGGCTAATGTTCCGGCGACTATGGAAAGGTTTGAGACTACATCTACGATACTGTCATTCCTCAGTTTTATTCTACCGTTTATTTTCTTCATACTTATGATGAATTTCCTACTGAAGAAAATGGGTGGAGGCGGATTCATGGGAGTCGGCAAGAGCAATGCCAAAGTATATGTTCAAAAGGAAACCGGTATTACATTTAAGGATGTAGCAGGTGAAGATGAAGCAAAAGAGTCTTTGACTGAAATCGTTGACTTTTTGCACAATCCTGAGAAATATACAAAGATTGGTGCCAGACTTCCGAAGGGAGCTCTTTTGGTAGGACCTCCGGGAACAGGAAAAACACTTTTAGCAAAGGCGGTGGCAGGAGAAGCGGATGTACCGTTCTTTTCTCTGTCAGGTTCAGACTTTGTAGAGATGTTTGTAGGTGTAGGTGCTTCAAGAGTAAGAGATTTATTCAAACAGGCACAGGAGGCGGCTCCTGCTATCATATTTATAGACGAGATAGATGCAATAGGTAAGAGCAGAGATTCCAGAATGGGTGGAGGAAATGATGAGAGAGAACAGACTCTCAATCAGCTTCTTTCCGAAATGGACGGCTTTGATTCATCAAAAGGTCTTATAGTGCTTGGTGCTACAAACAGACCTGAGATACTTGACCCTGCATTACTTCGTCCGGGTAGATTTGACAGAAGAGTAATTGTTGAAAGACCTGATCTTAAAGGAAGAGTTGACATCCTTAAGGTACATTCAAAGGATGTGCTTATGGATGACAGTGTAGATCTTGAAGCAATAGGACTTGCTACATCAGGTGCTGTAGGTTCAGACCTTGCCAATATGATAAATGAAGCGGCTATTTTGGCGGTAAAAAAAGGAAGAAAAGCTGTAAAGCAAAAAGACCTTTTTGAAGCTGTTGAAGTTGTTCTTGTAGGTAAGGAGAAAAAGGACAGAGTAATGAATCAGGAAGAGAGAAGAATTGTATCTTACCATGAGGTGGGACATGCACTTATCTCTGCACTGCAAAAAAACTCCGAGCCTGTACAAAAAATCACTATTGTACCGAGAACCATGGGTGCTTTGGGTTATGTAATGTATGTACCTGAAGAAGAGACATATCTTAAGTCCAAGAAAGAACTTGAGGATATGCTTGTAAGTACTCTTGGAGGTAGAGCGGCCGAGGAAATAGTATTTGATTCCGTAACAACAGGTGCATCAAATGATATTGAAAAGGCTACCTCTATTGCAAGGGCAATGGTTACACAGTACGGTATGAGTGATAAGTTCGGACTTATGGGACTTGCAAGAGTTGAAAATCAATATCTTTCAGGACAGGCAATACTTGACTGTGGTGACAATACAGCTACTGAAGTTGACAAAGAAGTAATGAAAATACTTAAAAAGAGCTATGATGAAGCCCTTAGTATCCTTAGAAAAAACAAGGATGTAATGGACAAACTGGCAGAGTTCCTTATAGAAAAGGAAACTATTACCGGAAAAGAGTTCATGAAGATTCTAAGAGAAATTAAAGGATTACCTGAAAAGGTGGAAATAAAGAAAGCCATATTGGTATAAAAAGGCTGCCGGATTAAAATTTAATCCGGCAGTTTTGTAGTTTAAAGTATTATTTTTTCTTATTTCTTTTCTCTTCACAATAGATGCAGCGATATACCTCGTTATCCTTATCTGAAAGATAGAAGATATGTGGAAGCTCCTGCTCTATCGAAGTGATACATCTTGGGTTCTTACACTTGATAATATTTGTTATCTTCTCAGGTAATGAAACTGTTTTTTTCTCAACTATCGCATTATTCTTTATAACATTGATTGTGATATTGTGATCTATATATCCGATTACGTCGAAATCTATTAAATCAAGTACATCACCTTCGATTTTGATAATGTCTTTCTTACCCATTTTTTTAGACTTGGCATTCTTTATAATTGCAACAGGTATATCAAGCTTATCAAGTCCTAAGTGAAAATATATATCCAAGCTTTTTCCGGCTTCTATATGATCAAGTACCACACCTTCATTTAATCCACTGATATTTAACATTATTTTACCTCCAAAAGAGTGAGAATCAAAGCCATTCTTACATATACACCAAACTCAGCCTGTTTGAAATACGCGGCTCTCGGGTCATTATCAACCTCAACGCTTATTTCATTTACTCTTGGAAGCGGATGGAGTATATACATATCCTTTTTAGCATGCTTTAATTTCTGCTTATCCAAAATATATGTGTCTTTCAAACGAATATAATCTTCCTCGTTGAAGAAACGCTCCTTTTGAACTCTTGTCATATAAAGAATATCAAGCTCAGGCATAGCCTCATCAAGGCTGGTAACCTCACTAAACTCGATATTATTAGCCTTAAGTACATCATCTCTGATATAGTCGGGGACTTTAAGCTCTTCAGGTGAGATAAGAACAAATTTGATATTCGGATATCTGATAAGAGCGTTAATAAGTGAATGAACTGTTCTACCGAACTTAAGGTCGCCGCAAAGTCCGACTGTAAGGTCTGAGATATTTCCCTTCATTCTCTTTATTGTCAAAAGGTCTGTAAGAGTTTGTGTAGGATGCTGATGTCCACCGTCACCGGCATTAATTACCGGAATAGAAGAGAATTTGCTTGCAACAAGCGGTGCACCCTCTTTTGGATGACGCATTGCCGCTATATCTGCATATGAAGAAATTACTCTGATAGTATCTGCAACGCTTTCGCCCTTTGCTGCAGATGATGAGTCGGCAGAATGAAAGCCAAGTACGCTACCTCCCAAATTAAGCATCGCTGCTTCAAATGAGAGTCTGGTTCGTGTGCTTGGCTCATAAAATAAGGTTGCTAATTTTTTTCCTTCACAAATTTTAGAATACTTTCCCCTGTTGTTTTCAATATCAATAGCAAGCTCTAAAAGTGCATTAGTTTCTTCAACAGAAAAGTCCAATGGGTTTAAAAGATGTCTCATACTTCTCCTTTATAAAAATCATTTTTCGTATTATAGTCCAAATTTTACACTTTTACAAGACCTAAAATGGAAAAAGAAATTAATTAACAGGGGACATAAAAT
>NZ_ALJL01000015.1 GCF_000287675.1 Lachnoanaerobaculum sp. ICM7 | reverse complement strand
TGCATCAGGAAGTAATTGAAAACCTAGAAAGTATCCATGGTGCGTTATTACGAATGAACCGTTCGATACAAGCAGAAGGCACTTACGGAATTATGAAAAACGACCGTTGGTACAAGAGAATTGTCCGAAGAGGTATTCATTCAGTCAAACTGGAAGTTTTACTCGTGGCGATAGGCCATAATTTATATAAATATCAGAAAAAAAAGATGAGAAACAGAACTGCCGCATAGATTCAAAAAAAGAATTTCTATGGGATAGGGGAACTGCGCTTTTTTTGCGTATGATTTCAGCCATTTATACAAAATAAAGGCAAAAAGGAAGATGCGAAAAAACTCAATCGAGTTTTTTCACATCCCCTTTTAATGTAATTGGGAGGATGCCTTTTGGGCGAAATTAAGAAAATGAAGAATGTAAAAAAAATGTTGCTTATTGGTGTATTGGCTACAGCAAGTATTATCGGAACCGGATGTGGTAAGTCTGATACAAGTACAGGAAGTACAGGAAGTACCGCAAATAGTGAAACTACTGCAAAAGAAAGTAAGGTGGAAGAAACCACACAAAAGTCTGCAAAGAAAAAAGAGTTTGAATATGGTAAGACGCTTGGGACTATAGGCGGAATAGATCTTATGGCAGACCGTGAGTTTCCTAAGGCGGGTTATTTTCCTGCAGGTGCCGGTAGTATATTAGGCTTTGAAGAGAATAAGGGTGAACTTGCTTCCTGTTCTTATCAACGTGAATGTACTGATAAAACATCTGCGGAAGAAATATGGCATGTAGAATACAGTGAGGATTTGGAAAAAATACCCGGAATCTTAAAAGGGTTGAAGGGTGTATGGGAGGATTTTTTAGCTAATGGAAGAATGTTTTACATGTACTCTGCACAGCAATATGAAGTGATTGTAGATAATACTGAAAAGGTTACCTATAACGGTGTAGATTTTATAAAGGAGGAAGGCCATATAGATGTAACAAAAAAGGATCCTTCCGATACTGATCACCCTGAACTGGTAAGGGGCAGATATATAGCATATTATTATTTCAGTCCTGAAGGAGCCGGTTCAAATCCTGCCGATGACCTTAATGGCTATGGAATGGGAATGGCAATATGGTGTTTAAGACCTGTAGATATGTCGGATGAAGCTGAAGCAAAGACTATGGAAGAAAACTATGAAAAGCTGAAAAAATCAACAAAAGCTTCTATGGAGACATTGATAAGCTTGGATGATTACTGGAAGATTCATAAAAAAGCCTATTAAAATATCCGGGATAAATAGTCTTGATTTAAACAGTTTTATCTGACCACACTAAGGAGCAAACATACTTATGATTTTTATTGCGGCGTATATAGCACTCCTAAGTATGATTAATGTATATAGGGCATATACTTGTATACAGAATGCTATAGACCAGACTGCAAAGCAGGTGTCCGAATATGCTTATATAGCAAAGAAACTTGGAGTATATAGTACAAAATAAAAATATCCTGACAAATACAAGGCGTTTTAGCTTTGTGGTTTTGTCAGGATATTTTTTAAATAACATTTTGTAATATTCTCATAAATTGATAGTTTAGATTATAATTCAAAACTTTTCTTTTGAAATCTATATTATAGGATTTAATATAAATAAACAAATCAGTGGGTAATTGTAAATCAAAAGCAATATACTCAAAGTTTTCTCTCAAATCTCTGTCAGACTGTTTAGATAATTTTATTTCATATATCATAGACCATAATCTTTTCGAATATCTGCAAAGACTTCATTCACATTTTTCGTTCTTCCGGCTTTCATATCCGCATATCCTTTTTCCAATTCATCTTTAAATTTAGCTTCTTTCAAATTCTCCTCATAACTCTTATCCGCATCAAGTCCGAAAGCTTTAAAAACTTTTCTTTTGAGTTCTATATGATCAGGATTTTTCAAATCAGGCACATTCTTTTTATTGTATTTCTCCCAAAACGGAGAATTGGATTTTGCTTCGATACATTCTTTTAATTTATAAGTATCTATTACAAAACCGATGCCTTCTCTTCTAAGAGTCTGAGGACCTATGTTTAATTCCTTGATAAGCTTCAGATAATCGGACAGAGGAATTTCTTTATAGATAAGTCCATACTGCAAATATGCAATATCGGGATCTGTAGCGCTTATACTTTCGCTGACTGAAATAAACATATCATTTTCTTCCGGCCTCAAAGGTAAATTTCCTAAAATAACGGCTTCACCATAGTAAAAAATATTATCCATAACAGCCTGTGGAGGCAAAGCATGGCACCTTGATAATTCTTCCAAATCAATATTTTTAGTATCACTTATGTTATGATAGACTTTGATTATTAAAGGCTTTCCCATAAGATGTGCTAAGCCGTAATTTTTATTTTTCTTGAAATTTTCATCCTTGTGCAGCTTGGCGACATCAAGTAAGATTCTGCCAAATCCCCACTCTCTTCTTGAGAGCTTAAAAGCAAAGAAATCACCTTCTTTGAATTTGCAATGTTTTCTTTTTGTGTTTTTAAATTCTTCTATTTCTTTTAAATCTTCTTCAGTAGTTTCCTCTATCCATTTATCCAGCCATTTCTTTAGTTTATCAATTGTTATATTTTCATTTTCCGGAAAGCTTTCCGAATAATAAGTCCTCTGTGTGGTATAATTTGCAATAATTACCTGAGCTGTAGAAAAGGTAAAATAAGTTCCAAAAGGTGAAAAAGATTGAACTGCGGTATAATTAAACTTTTTGATTTTACCTCTTTTAGTTTTTGGAAGTATCATTGTACGGTTTTCTGCCGTCTTTTCATTTAGTTCAGATTCATGATAATAGTTTTCACTGACTGTTATCTCTTTTTTAATAGTATCACCTTCAAAATAGTGATAAATATTGTCATCAAACTTTACAAGTTCCCAGTGCTCTTCTACAGGATTAAGCCCCAGATATTTTCTTTGCTCATTAGTAAGTTCAAATATTAAATTCATTTCATCCTCCCTGTTTATCTGTATTATAGCATATTAATAGTTTGTAGAATGCAAAATAGGCAATATAAAAACGCTCAACAATGTAATTGTATAGCATAATTTACTGTACTAATCTAGTGTTACATGTCAAAAATTATTAAGGTTTTCTTACGCCGGAGCGTAGTTTTTTAGAAGTTAGCACCAAAATTTACAATATGTTTTTATACAGTATAGACAATGAATTAAGGTATGAGAAAAAAATATTCACAAAGATGAGTAAGCTATATTGACACTAAACCGTTAGGTCGATATAATCGTGGCATAAAGTTTTTTTGCAAATTGTAGTTATTACGTAGAATGGATTAGATATAATTGTATATTATGTTTAAAGGAGAGCAGCATGAACGATTTGGAACGAAAAGCTTTTTTATATCAAGCGAGAGAATACATATCTAAATATTTCGATTTAAGCAGGTTAAAGGACGAAGAGCTTTATTCAAAAATAGAAAAGCTGGTCAGTGAGCAATTGGGCGATGTCTATATTTCAATCAGAGAAAGAGTAAATTTAACAGATGAGCTTTATTCATCAATAAGAGGTCTGGGGCTTCTTGATATGATCATAAAGGATGATGATATTACGGAGGTCATGATAAACGGTACAGACGAGATTTTCATTGAGAGAAACGGAAAGATTGAAAGACTGAAACAAAGTTTTGACAGCCAAAGAAAACTGGAAGATATAATACAGCGTATTGTAGGAAGAGCCGGTAGAGAGGTAAATCAATCAAATCCTATTGTAGATACAAGGCTTCCGGACGGATCAAGAGTGAGCGTGGTTTTACCTCCGGTAGCATTAAAAGGGCCTACTTTAACTATTCGTAAATTCTCAAAGACACCTATGACGGTGGAGCAACTCATAAAATATAAATCCATTACACCACAAATAGCCAAGGTTTTAGAAACATTGGTAAAAGCAAAATACAATATATTTATAAGCGGAGGCACAGGAAGCGGTAAAACCACTTTCTTAAATGCCTTATCAAACTATATCCCGAAGACGGAAAGAGTAATCACTATAGAAGACTCTGCGGAACTTCAAATAGTCGGTATAGAAAATCTTGTAAAGCTTGAGACGAGGAATTCAAACTCTTCAGGAAAGGGAATGATCACAATCAGAGATCTTATAAAGACATCTTTAAGAATGAGACCTGAAAGGATAATAGTCGGTGAGGTAAGAGGTGCCGAGACACTTGATATGTTGCAGGCAATGAATACAGGACATGACGGTTCACTTTCCACGGGACATGCCAATTCTACAAAAGATATGCTTAGCAGAATGGAGACTATGGTACTTATGGGTGCTGAAGGTCTACCTCTTGAAGCTATAAGGCAGCAGATATCTTCGGCGGTGGATATAATTATACATCTTTCAAGGCTTAGAGATCATAGTAGAAAGACTATGGAAATATCGGAGGTTATGGGATTAAAGGACGGTGAGATAGAACTAAATCCCCTGTATGTATTTGAGGAAAGTGAAGAAAGCACCATGGATAAGGTGGTAGGTGAGCTTAAGAGAACAAAGAATCCTTTAAAGAATACATTCAAACTGAGGCTCATGGGATATAAAGGAGTTATTTAATGATAAAAAGAATACTGAAAAGTAAGTCGGATACTTATATAGAAAATCACGGTCTTATGGGAAATGCCGATGACTATCATATATATCACATGAGATTGGTAGATTATCTTGTCGGATTTTCAATTGGTTTTGCACTTGGTTTTGTAGTAATAATGGTCTTCTTTAGAATATTCAGTGTTTCTTTAATATCGGGAATTATCTGTGGAATCCCTGCGATACATTTTTTTAGAAAATACAGAAAAGAAAAAAGGCAAAGAGACTTGCTTGTTGAGTTTAGAGATCTGCTTGAGGCACTTACAACATCTTATTCTTCCGGAAAGAATACTATGGAGGCATTTGCGGAAAGTTATCAAGATTTACTAAGTCTTTACGGTGAAAAATCCGATATTGTAAATGAAACCAGAATAATAATAGCCGGAATGACAAACAATATAATTATTGAGGATTTGTTAAAGGACTTTGCGGACAGATGCGGACTTGATGATGTTGCAAGCTTTGCGGCTACATTTGAGTCGGGACTCAGACAGGGCGGAGATATCAAGCAGGTTGTATGGGACAGCAGAAAGATAATCAATGACAAGATAGAAATAGAGATGGAAATAAAGACCATTCTTACTGAAAAGGAAAATGAATTAAACATTATGATGGTAATGCCTATTGTAATAATGATTGCACTTAGCGGAATGGGAACTATGTCTGCGGCGGCAAATACGGCTTTTACAGTGATGGTAAAGATATTTGCAATAGGATTGTTTGCAGGAGCCTATATGATGGGAAGAAGAATAGTGAATATAAGGATGTAAAAATATGATAGTAATGATATTGGTAACAATATTTGCATTGTTTGTACTTTACTTACATTTCAGATTCAGTAAAAAGTTTAAAGATGTATTATCGGGAATACCTGAGGGTGAGTATCCGTTGTCTGACATATATTATATCGGATTTGGACTTATGGAGCTGATACATTTTGATATGAACAGTAAAAATTCAAGAGGAAAGATCAAGCTTATTTCGGAAATATACGGAAAACAATACGGACCTTATTATTTTTATATACTGCGAGGCGGACAGATTACATTCGGAATAGTGCTAACTCTACTTATGTTTATGATAACGGGAATAAGCGGAAATTTTAAACTGGTAATAGCCGGAGTGGCGGTAAGCGCAATGATGATATGGTATTTGGATGAATTGTTAAATGACAAGATAAACTCAAGAAGGGATGAGCTTTTAAGGGATTATCCGGGAATGCTCTCAAAGCTTACATTGCTTGTAAATGCAGGTGTGCCTATAAGAGAGGCATGGATGAAGGTGGCAGCTACAAATGAAGGTATTTTATATCAGGAAATGCGAAACACCGCCTTGGAGCTGAGTAACGGAATTCAGGAGGTGGAAGCTTATAAGACTTTCGGAGAGAGATGCTCTATAAAGTCTCTTAGAAAGTTTTCAACAATGATGATACAGAATCTGCAAAAAGGAAGCGGTGAAGTGGTTGTTTTTCTTAGAGATATGAGCAATGAAGCTTGGGAAGAGAAAAAGCATGAAGTAAAAAGAAAGGGTGAAAAGGCAAGCAGTAAATTGATAATGCCGATAGGTCTTATATTTTTAGGAGTACTCATTTTGATAATGGTGCCTATGTTTGCCGGTCTCAGATTTTGATGTTTGAGCTGAAAGTCGACTAAAGCTTTTACATAACTAAAAACTTTCAAAGAGAGGAGAAACAAGATGGAAAAAATGTTTGAACTTATTGATCTGTTTTTTATTACACAGACAATGAAACTTAACGGAGCTGTTGAGGCTTTTAAGAAAGAAGAGCGTGGAGCATCCGATATGGTTGCGGTTATGGTACTTATAGTTATCATAATAGCACTTGCAACTTTATTTCACGACAGGCTAAAGGATATAGTCGGTCAAATACTGGATAAACTTAGCGGTTTCGTCAGTACTAACAGTACACCATAAAATATTGAGCCAAGGAGGAGATATGCGAGGTGAAAACAATCGTGGTACTTTGATGGTAGAAGCGGCAATAATATATCCTTTATTCATATTTACTATAATTGCAATGCTTATCTTGGGGCTTTTAAAGCTTGAGCAGACTTTGGTACAGTTTGCCGGTGCAAAGATTGCTTCGCAAGCCGCAAGAGACGGAGCATATCCCGGATACGAAAAATATCTCGCACCGATAAGTGGTGGTATAGATATAGACGTAATGAGTTTTCCGGGTACGGACGGAGTTGACAGTTATTATAAGGATAGGGAACTCTACGCAGGTTTTTTCAGAAGTAAGGATGAAATCGGAGACGGTTTTGAAGAAAAACTGAATACGCTTTTATATAAATATACCATGGTTAGCGGTTTGAGTGTAGATTCCGATATAGAGTTCACGGGGATAATAACACCTACAGTAAAAGTCAATATCAAGTACGGAATTAAATTGCCTGCCGGATTGGGTAAGGCACTTAAAAGTGTAGGTGTTCCGGAAAAAATTGAGCTTAAGGAATCAAGTTATGCATTCTCCTCCAATGCAACGGAATTTGTCAGAGACATCGACCTGGGAGCGGATCTCATAGATTTCCTTTTAGAGAAATTTAATTTAAAGGAAAGGGTCGATGTCTATGTAAATAAATTAAAGACATTAAGAGATAAACTGGGTGGAACAGGCAGGTGACAATATGAAAATCTTTTATAACAAACATGGTTCACTGACCATATTTATGTCACTTATCTTAACAGTGGTTATAATATTTACCACTGTTTTGGTTGATGGCGGCAGAATAATACTTGCCGGAAATATAGTATCGGGTGCCGGAGATATGGCACTCAATGCAGGATTGACATATTATAATTCGGTATTACAGGATACATACGGACTGTTTGCTATTTCTAAGAATATGACTGAGTTACGAAATAATCTGGAAGTATATTTTGATGCTACATTAAAAAGCAACGGCCTGCATGATCAAGGCCTGGTAAAAGAGCTTGTTGATATTGCATTATCAGGAAGCGGTGGAAACGAGATTTCAGATATTATGCAAATGAAGCTGACTGACGGAAGTTTTGAGGTAAGTCAGGCGGCAGGAGCAAATCTTTCCAATGCAAACGTGCTTAGGGCACAGGTGCTTGATTATATGAAGTTTAGAGCACCGGCAGTGATAGGGTATGGATTTTTGGAGAAGATGAATATCTTAAAATCTTTACCTGATCAGCAAAAGGTATTGGAAAACAAAAGAGATTACGAAAAAAAGCTAAAGGACATTCAGGATCTTTGCTTAAGGATATATGCTCTTTCAAGAGAGTATGAGGATTATTTGATAAATCCGACCGGTAATTTTAAGACTCCAAAGGAGATAAAGGATGATATTTATGTCTTAGGAGACAATAATTTTCAATATGCCACAAGGGATGCACTGGCATATGTACAGGTGGAAAAGCTGTCAAAACTTGAGCAGGATAAATATTGGCGTAACAGTAACAATGATGCGCAAGGTGGAGATATTCATTATTCAATGGAAAATTTTGAAAATGATATAAGTGAATTAAAAACAGACTTTCATATGGTTACAAGTTCTTTATCATATGGAGACTGGATGTCAACGCCAAGAGGGAATGCTTCTTTAGAGTACAATAGATTCGGTGATTATGTGAATTATTATAATCTATATAAGACTGAGGTATATGAATTTCAAACTGTAGTTAAAAGATTTAATCTTGCACAGGATCATTATGAAAGCGAGAAAATAAGAATAAACGGTGAAATTGCAAGTTATATAAGTAAAAGTGATGAAGAAAACGACTACAGCTCGGAAATTGCAAGTTTAAAAGCGGAATTGAAAGCTTTGGAGGAAGATTGGAAAAACATTAAGGAATGGTATGATAAAAAATTTGTCGGTGATTGGGAACAAACAGGTGTAAATGAGGTTGTACCTGACAATTACGGCAGTTCGGAACTCTCAAGCGCTCCTTTAGGTCCAAATTATAATGTAAACAATCTTAGAGATAAGTACATGAACGACCTTAAAAATGATATTAAACTTCTTGCCACACCTCAAATGAGGACTGCAAGGGAGTACTATCTGTGGTTTACAGGACTTAAGGAGAAAGCGGAAGGTGTTCGAGGAGAACTCCTAAAACTTAAGACAGCGGCTAAGGAGTTGAAAGATATAGCTAATAATTGGGATATCAATATCGGTAATATGGCGGAGTCGGGTGTAAAAAATGATATGCGTCAGGATTATAACACCAAGACAAAGGCGGTTATTGAAGGCTATGTCAATGAAATGACAAAAATATTTGAGAGATCGATAGACTATTCAAATAAAGTAATAGCAAATCTGGAAAAATTTGAATACGCGGGGATACATCCGGCTACATCAGGTGATACGGATGACGGTTGGGTGAACAGCATAATATCATATGTATCCGGATTGACAAACACGGATACATTGGCTACAAACAGTGAAATTGAGTCAAAACAGGTAGCAATACATACATTGGGAGCTTATATTCCTACAGAGGACAGTAGACTTGTATTTCTGGATTTTGAGAACAGTATTCCTTCCAAGATACAAAAGGTAGTTGAAACTAATGAAGAGGATAAGGGATATAAAGTGGTGGACTCTGAATTTGGATACATAAATCCAAGACTGCGAAACTATATTGGGGTAGAGTGCTATGATATGGATTCCGTAACTTCCGGTATGACAGACACAGACGGAAAGTATTATGTAGATCCGCTTTTTGCATTCCTTGAAAGAAACAGTGTGGCGACAAAGCCGGAAGGTGATTCGGAGCAGAAAAACAAGAGAGATGAGATGATTAACGGATCACATGTTGATAATACTCCGGAACCTGTACAAATAAGTCCGGTAAGAATAGCTGATGTAATGAATATAGGTGCACAGGCGGCACAGATAATGAATTCAAATACAATGGAATCACTTCAAAGCGGTGGTGATAAGGAATTGGCTGACAATGCTTTGAAGGCCTCAAAAGAAGCTGTTTCCGGATTTGACAGAATCGGAGACATACTGGTAGGCGGAAGAGATAAGCTTTATCTGATGGCATATACTACGACAATGTTCAGCTGCTATACAACAAACAGGGAAGATGGCGGTATCACAAATGAAAAGACTTTGTCGGGAGTGCCTTTCAGTGAAAAAAACAATGAAGCTTACAGAGCTGAGCAGGAGTATATACTTCTTGGTAATCCTAAATTGAATGAAAATGTGTCCGGTGTACAAACAAGAATATTCGGTATAAGACTTTTATTAAATTTAATATATGCGTATACAAGTGACAGTGCTTTAAGAAATGAGACATTTGCAATGGCTACCGCCATTGCAGGTTGGACAGGGTTTGGAGTACCGATAGTTCAGAATGTATTACTGATTGCAGCAGCATTGACTGAAAGTGCGTTGGATATCAATGACTTGGTGTCGGGAAAATCGGTACCGCTTTATAAAAACCCGAATGTATGGAGATCAAGATTCAGCGGTATGGCTCAAGCCGTGGCACAGACGGCTGCAAGTCAGCTATATAAGAAGATGAATGAGTATACGGATGATATGAAAGAGGATTTCAATACTACTCTGGAAGATTATGTAGACAATATGGTGGATACGTCTACAGATACTATTATAACGTCGATACAGACACCTATACAGGAGAAAGTATTATGGTGTATGGCACAGGTTGGAGATGCAAGAGACGGGCTGGAAGAAAGACTTAAAGCTGCACTAAAGGAAAGCTTTGACCAGATACAGGCTGATTTGGAAGCTGAAGTTTCAACCGGAGGTTTGGTTGCACAGGCAAAGCTTAAGGCATTTAAGACTATTAATACAAATGACAGTCGAGATAAGCTCATAGAGGCTGTGATGCAGACATCAGGTATTACAAGTGAGAATGTAAATCAATTAACAGATAGTATAAATGAAAATATTAAAGATTATTTTAAGAAAAGAAAAAAAGGATTAATTGATACCATAAATTCTGTTATTGATAAAACTCAGCTTGAAGAAAAGCTTAAGAACAGTGTAGGAAGTGCTCTGGATGCAGCAAACAGCAATGCACAGGAAGCAATAAATAATAAAATAAATGAGTTCAATAAAGAATTTGAAGGTGCAGGTGGAGATGCCCTTAGTATAGGAGAAGGAAAGGATAAGCTTGAACTTAACGGTTTTGATAAGACAAAGGCAAGCACATTTAATATGAGCTATAAGGATTATCTTATGGTTTTTCTTGCTATACAGTACTTACTGGATGAGCCGAGCGTAATCTGCAGGATGGGAAATCTTATACAGACAAATGCAAGTAAGGAGGGATCACTCTACTATGCAGGAGAAGGATTTTCTATGCAGGAAGCTACAGTACTACTACAGGTAGAAGCTAAGACACAGATAAAACCTGTATTTATACACTTGGATGCATTTAATTTTAAAAATGAAAAATTCGATTTAAAAGGAGAATTTGGATACCCTATAGATTACAAAGGTGTATTGGGATATTAAAAGGAGGTTGGCTATAAGCCAAAAAGATTATGCAGAATATAAAAAGAATGTTACTTATAGGTGTATTGGCTACAACAAGTATTATCGGAAGCGGATGTAGTAAGTCGAATACAAGTATAGCTAATATTGAGACCGCTGAAAGTACAACAAAAGAAAGTCAAGTTGAAGAAACAGGAAAAAAACAGGTGAAGAAAAATAAGTTTGAATATCCTATAACTTTGGGAACTATAGGTGGCATAGATCTTATGGCAGACAGTGAGTTTCCTAAGGCAGGTTTTTTTGAAACAAATTGGCTTATATTCGGGTTTAATGAGAATAAAGGCGAACTAGCATCATGCTTTTTTCAACAGCAATGTGTAAGTAAAGAAGATACTGAAATAATTTGGGACATAGAATATAGCGAGAACTTAGAAAAAATACCACATATAATGAAAGGATTGACGACCCTATGGGATGCTTTTTTAGAAGATGGAAGAATGTACAAAATGTATTCAGAACAACAGTATGAAGTTATAGTAGATAACACAGAGAAGGTTACTTATAACGGTGTAGATTTTATAAAAGAGGAAGGTCATATAGATGTAACAAGAAAGGACGCTTCCAATACGAGATTTCCTGAACTTGTAAGAGCCGGATATATAGCATATTACTATTTCAGTCCGGAAGGAGCAGGTGCATATCCGGCTGATGATAATCAAGGCTATGGAATGGGAATGGCAATATGGGGTGTAAGACCTGTTGATATGTCAAATGAAGAAGAAGCAAAGACTATGGAAGAAAACTATGAAAAGCTGAAAAAATCAACAAAAGCTTCTATGGAAACACTTATAAGCTTGGATGATTATTGGAAACTGGATAAATAGTTTTAATTTGAGTAGCTTTATCCGGCCACACTAAGGAGCAAACTAATGGATAGATACAGGCAAAGAGGTTTTATTACGGTGGAAGCAAGCCTTATACTTATGATTTTTATTGCATCGTATATTGCAATTTTAAGTATGATTAATGTTTACAGGGCATATACAAGTATACAAAATGCTATAGACCAAACTGCGAAGCAGGTATCCGAGTATGCTTATATAGCAAAGAAACTTGGAGTACATAATATAGGACAGGGTGCATCAAGTGAGGCGGGTGAATTTACCGATAAAACAAAGAAAATGCTTAATACTGTACAGGTATTTTTCAATGCCAGTGCAAACGGTCTGGAAAATGCAACTGATGTGACTTCAAACATATTGGATGAAGGAACAGAGCAATATCCTGAAGATATTTTATCTCAAATGAACAGTGTGGGACAGAGTGCACAGGAGATATATGATACAGGACAGGCAATGCACACTTCCGTTACCAACTATTTTTCTGATGAAAAAGCTATTTTTAACGGAATATTGGCGGTTATAAAAGACGGTGCATATGATGCTGTAAAGCTGGCCGTTGCAATGCCTATAAGTAGAGCAGTGACCAATAAGTATTTACAGAGTTTTCCAAACGGATATTTGGAAAAGTTGGGAGTACAGGGTGGAAAAAACGGGATAAATTACTGGGGATCCAGCTTCTTTTTGGATATGCAAAGCATTGAAATAAGTGCCACATACAAGATAAGAATACCTTTACCGTTTATAGATAAATTTGATTTTATATTGAAAAATACGGCATCCACCAGAGCGTGGATTGGAGACGGAAGCTTTAATGAGCCTAATGAGGCAGGAGGAGCTGTTGCAGGTGCCGCACTTGAAGACGGTGCAGAGGATATACCGGGGGAAGCAGATGACTTCGATAATGTAACTCCGGTAGTAACACCAAGTAACAGGCTGAATATACCGGCTTCGGTATGGGATAAGAGCACCAAAGAGAGAGGCGAAGAGATAAGCAATTACAATAATACCGTTGTAAAGAGAAATCTTGATTCAAGTATATACAAAAGTATAAGTATATTTAATGAGGAAGAAGGATACATAGCCAGAACTCATAGCATGGATACAGATTTAATAGAGTATCAGGACGGTAAAAAATTTTTAAGTGCGATAAAAAAAGATATGAAAATACTTAAAAACTTCAGTTGGGAAGGTGACATTACATCTGATAAATACAATAAAAAATATTATTATCTTGTAGTAAGAAATAAGGAATTGAGTATTGATCAGCAAAAGGCAATAATTCTTGCAACGGAATATGCAAGAGAAAACGGCATGGAACTGAAACTATATACGACAGAATAGGAGATACATGTGATGGTGAACTTGATTTTTTGCGTAGTTTTTATGTTGATAACGTATGCTGTTACACTGTATATGTACAAGAAAAGGTATGGCAATATTTATTCAGGGCAAAATGTACTTTTGATAATTACATATTTGATGATAGGAATTACTATAGGTATCTTATATAGGATATACGCTTACGATATTTTTAAATCATTTAGAGCTTTGACAGTAATATCAGTCTCCTTAATAATTGCCGGAATTGATTACAGAGAAAAGATAATACCGAATGAGGCGGTTGTATTTATACTGAGTGTTTCCTGCATATTTATTTTGATAAATGTATTTACAAATACAATTGAGGCATTGGCAATATTTATAGATTCTGCTGTTGCAATGCTGATAGGTAGCGGTCTTTTTGTCATAAGTAAGGCAATCAGTAAAAACGGTGTCGGAATGGGGGATATAAAACTTGTAGGTGCACTGGGATTTTACTTACGAACTTATACTTTAATGGGCGTATTGATAGTATCACTTGTATCCATTGCATTATACGGTCTGTTTAAGGTGTTTACAAAAAAGGCAACTACAAAGGATGAAATACCTTTTGCACCTTTTATTGCTTTCGGTGTAACTGCATGTATGTTACTGGGATTTTAGGAGCTGTATATGACAATGAAAAAGATATTGGTACCTGCAATAATCTTACTGTTGGTACTTGGCTGGGGCAATATAATAGGCGGCAATGCAAGAGAACGTAAAAACTATAATGAACATATGTCAAATGCCAAAGCTTTTGATGAAAAAGAAATTTATATAGATGCACTAGATCAATATAAGAAGGCGCTGGAATTTACTAAGGATAAGCTGCCGGTAGAAGAGGCGATTCTTGATGATTATCTCAATTTAAAGAAATATAAAGAATTTGAGAAGCAGGGAAGTATGATTTTGGAAGATTATAATTATCCGAAAGAAATAACAAAAAAGGTCGTCGATTATTATATTGAAAGAAAGCAAAGTGCTAATGCTCTAAAAGTTGTAAATGCTTATCTTGAAAGACAACCGAATGATGATGAGTTTTTGGAATTGCAGGGAAAGCTTAGAGGCGTATATACGGAAATTTATTTTGCAGGAGCTTCTATAGATGAATTCTACAACGGATTTTATGTATTCACAAATAATGATAAAAAGGGACTGATGAAGTCGGATGGCAGTGAAAAGATAAAGTCTCAATATGATGATATATTACCATATGGTAAGGATCCAATTTATGCCCCTGTTTGTAAAGACGGTGAGTGGTATTACATAGAAAAAAACGGATATAAAAAGCTTTTACCTGACTTTAAAGTGGATTTACTTGGTGTATTTGGAAACAAGTTGGCTCCTTATAAGACGGGGGAAAAGTATTCTTATATGGATGAGTATGCAAAAAAAGCCATTGAGTTGACCTATGATTTTGCAGGAGGATTTGCAAATAAGAGGGCAGCGGTAAAAAAAGATGGTAAATGGGCTGTTATAAAAAATGATTTTTCACAGGTTACAGATTTTATATATGATGATGTGATAATGGATGATTTAGGTTTTGCTACTTCACAGAATGTATATATTGCAAAGCTTGACGGTAAGTATCATATTTTTGATTTGGACGGAAATATGAAGGGAAGCGAAGGTTTTGATGATGCAAAAGCCTTTGTATCTGATGACATTGCAGCGGTTAAAATGAATAATAAATGGTGTTTTGCAAATAAGAACGGTGAAATTGAGTTAATGACCGAATATAGGAACGCAAAATCTTTTTCAAACGGTTTTGCCGCTGTATATGACGGGAAAAAGTGGGGATATATAAATAAAAAAGCCACAGTAGTTATTGATTTCGGCTTTAGTGAAGCAGGCTGCTTTAACAGTAGCGGTGTAGCAGCTGTGAAAAAGGGAACTTGGAAATTTATTAAGCTTGTAGAATAGGAGGTTTTTAATGAAAATCAGACTGGCTTTAATAGACACAGATGAGGATTACAGAAAAAGATTGTCGGATTTTTATATTAAAAATTATCAGGACAGAATAGAAATTCTGACATTTTCTTCAATAATTTCATTTGAAAATAACAGAGGTAACAAGTCTATAGATGTAATGCTTGTATCGGAAAATATAGAAGATGACTTATCTTCATACAGTGAAAAGATGAGTCTGGCATATCTTTCGGATAGGGATTTGATAGAGAGAAAAAACAATATAAAGACAATCAACAAATTTAAAAAGCCTGAAAAGATATATAAGGAAATATTGAATGTATTGGCAGACGGTACAAATGGAGATATAGCATATAAATTTAATGACGGTAATAATACTTTGGTTGAGGTGTTTATGCCGGTAAACGGAGGTGCCGGAGCTACTTCTCTTGCTATAGCATATGCAAAGAGATTGGCAAGGAGAGGAATACCTACACTCTATTTAAATTTTGAAACACTTAATTCATCCGATATTTTCTTAAACGGAGATGGAAATATCGGATTTGATGAAATCATATATGCAATAAAGAGTAAAAAACAAAGTGTTTCATTAAAGATAGAAAGCAGTGTTTTAAAGACAAGTGAAGGGCTGAATTTCTTCAATAAATCAAGGACGGCTTTGGATATGCTTGAACTTAGTGATGAGGATATATCTGTACTTATTAAAGAAATAAAGGGAATGGGGAAGTACAGACATATAATTATAGACTGTAATTTCGATCCCGGAAGCAGATTGAATACTTTTTCAAAGTTTGCATATAAAATAGTGTTTGTTTTCGATGATACAAAGCAGGGAATCAAGAAAATGTCCGAGTTAAATGAGGCATTGCATATTATGGAAAATAATGGAGCTATTGATATAACAAATAAAATAACTCTTATATGCAATAAAGTAAAAGATCTTAATAATATTTCAATTCCACAAAACTTGTCTGTAAGAGACTTTGTAAAAAATTATAGTGCAGATGGCAAAGATTTACCTGAGATATTGTCACAGGTTTCATTTTTGGAAAATTTGAGATAGGAGGCCCATATGTTTAAGAGTAATGAGACTGAAAAGTATATTGAGCTTATATATAATGTTGATGAAAATGAAAAGATTGACAATGTAAGCATAGGTATAATGAGAAATAATGATATTAAAGGCTTGCTTCCTATAGATATAATCATGCATGATTCAATGACAGAGTTTAAGTATAAAACTGAAAAGTTAAAAAATCTGGATAAATATTTGAGTGAAGAACTTACAAAGGAAGATTTACTGAATGTATTTGAGAACATTTGTAAAGTTGTAACGGATATAGAAGAATATATGCTTGGTGAAGCACAGCTGATTTTAGAAAATAAATATATTTTTACAGATAACGGAAATATAAAAATGATGCTACTGCCTTTGTATAACAGAAGAAATAATCTAAGCATACATGAATTCTTTAAAAATTTACTGCTTTATATGATGGTTAAAAATAATAAGGCTGCAAATTTTGCAGCGGATATAAGCAGGCAACTCTCAGATGAAGAATCATTTTCCTGTGATAAATTCTTACAATTAATATCCCAAATAAAACAAAAAAAATATATTGAAAAATTCGATATCATAAAGCCGGAAAATAAATCCGATTTTAAAGAAAGAAGGGTAAACAATATTGAAGAATCACCCGGATCGTTAAAATCGGATTATAACGGATACAATAACAGAGCACAGACTCCGGCAAATATTCAATCTCCTGTAAATACTTTAAAATCTGTTAATAATAAACCCCTATCAAATATTGAATTGGATGTGAAACCGGTAAATTCAGAAAAGAAAAAGGGGTTGTTTAGCTTTGGAAAGGTTGAAAAGAAAGAGGAAATTTCAAAAACTCGGGAAAATGATTACCATAAACAAAGCAGTTTTCTTATTCCGGGTAGAGAAGAACCGGTAAATATAGCTACAGTCAGCCGTAAAGAATCCAATGAAAAAAAAGGATTTTCTCTTTTTGGGAAAAAGAAGGAAAAAGAAGTTTACGCTGTTGATAACAAGACAGAAGCATCTAAATTACATTCAAATAATTTTGCCGAAACCACTGTTTTACAAAATTCAGACCGCTTCGCAGAGACGACATTACTTGGACTGTCTGTAAACGTATTAAACGCATTTCTGATATGGAAGAGAACAGGTGAAAAAATTCTTATAGATAAGTCAAGCTTTAGAATCGGAAGAGAAAAAAGCTATGTTGATTTTTGCATAAATGACAATTCATCAGTCGGTAGGAATCATGCGGAAATTGTAAGAAAAGACGGTTCTTTTTTTATAAGAGATTTGAAGTCACTGAATTTTACGATGGTAAACGGTGAAAAAGTATCAACAAGTGTTGAAGTTGAACTTTTGGATAATGATATTATAAGTTTATCAAATGAAGAATTTGAATTTCACATGGTATAAAATATGAATTATTTTTTGGCGGCACAAACTGAAGTCGGATTAAAGAAGAGCTGTAATCAGGACAGTGTAATATTAAAGAGAGCCAAATTTAAGGGTGAGGAAGTCTGTATCGGAATAATTTGTGACGGAATGGGTGGACTTTCCTGTGGTGAGTTGGCCAGCAAGAGCATAGCGGAAGCATTTTCAGAATGGTTTTTATACAGTTACAGTAAATATGAAAGTATCTGGGATGAAAGCAAAATGAGGGAAGATATAGGAAGTATCATAAGTTCTGAAAATGAAGGTTTAATCCGATATGGCAAAGAGCACGGTATATATCTCGGCACCACAATAACGGCTTTTCTTTTGGCAGGAAAAAGATTTTTTGTATGGCATGTAGGAGACAGCAGACTATACAAAATATCATCATCTAAAATAGAGAGACTCACAAATGACCATACAGTTATTGCAAAAGAGGTGGCAGAGGGTAGACTTACAGAGAAAGAAGCAAAAAATGATCCGAAAAGAAATGTACTTTTGCAATGTATCGGGGCTACAGAACGGGTGAATCCTGATATGTTTTGTGGAGAAGTAAAAAAAGGTGATATTTTACTGCTTTGCAGCGACGGATTCAGGCATGAGATATCTGAAAAAGAGATGTTGAGTTTACTTGGAAGATGCGAAAGTAATAAACTTAATGAAATGATTAAGAGACTGATATCATTGAATCTTAGAAGAAACGAACAGGATAATATATCGGCAGCATTGGTCAAAGTTCAATAATAGGGGAAATATGTTGGAAATAGGCAGCCTTTTAGACGGAAAGTATAAGATTTTAAATAAGATTGGACAGGGTGGTATGAGTGTTGTTTATTTGGCAATGAATGAAAAGGCAAATAAACAATGGGCCATAAAGGAGATGCGAAAAGAGAAAAATAAAAATTATGAGATTATGAAACAAAGTCTTATAACAGAAACCAATCTCCTGAAAGAATTAAAGCATCCTTACCTGCCAAGTATCGCAGATATAATTGAAAGTGACGATACCATAATAATAGTAATGGATTATGTAGAGGGTAGGCCTTTATCCGATATTTTGACTGAAGAAGGAACTATAGAAGAAGATAAAGTGGCGGATTATGCAATACAGCTTTGTGATGTGCTTGACTATTTGCATTCGCAAAAACCCCCTATAATATACAGAGATTTGAAACCGGCAAATATAATGTTAAGACCGGACGGCAAAATTACTTTGATAGATTTCGGAACGGCAAGAAAATATAACTACGACAGTGTATCGGATACAACATGTCTTGGTACTATAGGATATGCCGCACCTGAGCAGTTTGCCGGAGAGACTTTAAGGCAAACAGATGCCAGGACGGATATATATAATCTTGGTGCCACTATGTATCATCTTCTTACCGGTGTTAATCCTTCAGAACCGCCGTATGAGCTTTATCCTATAAGAAGATGGGATGAGAGTTTGTCAAACGGTCTTGAAAAAATAATTCTCAGAGCTACAAGAAAAGACCCTGATAAAAGATTTAATGATTGTAAAGAAATGTCATATGCGTTGCAACATTTCAGAGATTTGGATGATTCATACATAGCAACACAAAAAAAGAAGATATTTTTGTTTGCAGCAAGTCTTATTCTGTCTTTTACATTTTTCTCTATGGCTATTGTTGTAAACGGAATGGAGAAAAGGGAAATATCAAAAGTCTATAACAATTATTTATCTGAAGCTGCTCTTAAAATTGCTTCCACAGGAAGTAAGAATGTAGTTGATACTGATATTTTAAAACTTTTCAAAGATGCGATAAATGTATCCCCAAACAGTACGGAAGCTTATATAAGGATGCTTGATTATTACTGTGATCTTGGGCAGACAAGGAACGGACTTATGGCGATTTCTGCAATGATTGCATCAGGAACAGGTGATTTGAGCAATAATGACGATCTTATGATGAGAATGGGACAGATTTATTTTCTCGGCAACAGTAAGGATACAGAGTTCAATATTGACTATGGGACAGCAGCAAGATATTTTGACAAAGTAAATATAAAGAAATATCCACAGGCAAAATATTATTCTTCATTGTCAAAATCTTTATCGGAAATAGGTATGGATTGGAACATTATAGTCAAAGATATGAAAAATGTTGATGAGTATCTGAATACAGAAGTAAATGAGGAAGAAAAAGCGGAAATATATATTACATTGTCAAAGATTTACAGAGCAAATGCTTTTGCCATACAGAAGGTGGGCGAAAAACCTTTTGATAAAGCGATGGAACTTTTAAATAAAGCAGGTGAGATATTAAACAGTTCCTATACAGATAAGAATTTGAAAGATAAATATTTACCGGAATTGTACTTCGGATTTGCTGATGCCTACTATAGAAGAGCGAATGTAGAACCGGATGAAAAAGAATCAAGAAATGATTTGTATGAAGCCGTATCATATTATGAAAGATACCTGATATTCGCTACGACTGCACAGACGGTTTTATTTAAAAACAGAATAGGAGATATTTACAGAGCTCTTGGGGAATATAAAAGGGCAGTTGAAGAGTACGAGGATATTATAGAAAAATATCCTGAAGATGCTACGGCTTATATAAGTCTTGCGACTATGTTATTGATAGATATGAAAGACGTGAATACATCAGCTATGATTTATATGAAGGCGAGGCAATTACCTGATATAGAATTTAATTCCAACTTTGTTTCCTTAAAGAATAAATTGAAAAATGTCGGAGGTATCTGATGCATAAAATACTATATTTTAGCGGAATTTTTTCAGGTGTCATCATGTTGTTTATAAGTATTTTATTATGGTTTAAAATGGGGGTAAGAAAAGCATTTATTGATATTTTAAGTTATGGTTCAAAGAAAAAATGGGCGGTGGATCAGAAGATGCAAAACACAACAATGCCTCTCAGGAAAACAAACTCGAGGAAATTACCGGCAAAAAGAAGTATATATGATATCGGTAAAAATAATAAAGATACGAACGAAACAATTCTTTTAAAAAATTATCATGGTCAGATTCTAAATAATAACAATGAAAATATAAATTTTGAAATTATCGAAGAGATTAATTTAATTGCAGGAGGCAAATAGTATTATGAATGTTAGAGGCATGGAAAGAAAGTTAATTGCAGTAGTCATTTGTTTTTGTTTTTTATTTCAAATTATTTTCAGATCTTTTATTTTTGATTCCGCAGCATCGTCTACAAACATTTTGATAGGATTGATTTTCAGAGACGGTGAAGGATACCATATCAGAAATGTTTCATCATTCTTAGATTCGGAAGGAAAGTTGACACTGCCTACACCAAGAGATTTGGGTGATACAAATGATGAGAGTTATTTTAACTGGAGTCCTGTTTTGGTAGAAAATTCTTTTGAAAATATAAAGAATATAATTTTAAACGGAGGAAATATTGAGATAGAGGATTATGATGTTTTGAGACCTCCGGTTCTTGCCACATCATCTGTTGCGACCTCTTCCATTGCAACATATTCAAATACAAATAGAGATGATTTGGTAATCAGAACAGGATTTTCAAATTTGAGCAATGCAGAAAGCGGCAATGCAAATATAATTCTGTATAGAAGTAATGTGTACTTTGATATTGGACGCAGTGTACAAATTACAAGGACAAACAGCTTAAACACAGTTAATGCAGATATGAGACGGTTTGTTTCAAAAAACGGTAATAAGAATCAGATATTCTTTTTGGCGACACAGCCTGTTATAGAGCCTGAAATACCTCATGAAGTACATGAAAATATACAGCTTATAGAAAGACCAAGGATTACAAACAGTACTACCGTAGATACTATAGTTGAGGGCGGCAATAATACGGAAGATACAGGTGCAGGAAGAACAGATAGTGTTGGAAGAGAAGATCACGTCGGCAGTAATGTAAATACTGAGAGAAATATATCCGGTTCAGTGATAAGAAATAATATTGCAAACAGAGATATTGTAGATAATAATACAAGTCAAACTACTGAGACGGAAATACAAAACAGTCCTCAACCTGTTCAAACAGGAGAAGTGACAGATGTATCAAATGAAGTACCACAATTTTTCCAACCTGTCGGAAATGGAAATTCCGTAAGCGAAAGAACGGATATCGACAGAAGTATAAATAATGTCAGACATACAGTAAGCATAAACAGAGATATAGTAAATAACAGATTGAATGGATTCTTGAACACAAGATCGACATATGTAAATGTTGACGACAACGACTTTAATGAGAACAATTATTCCGTATCGGTTTACAAAAATGTGGATGGAAAAGAAGTACTTTCAAATGCAAAATACACATGGAGCTCAGAGGGTGGAAATCACAGAGCCAATATAGTGTTTGATGATGACGGAGAGTACAGAATCGCAGTTGTCAAAAATAATCAGGGTTCAGGGGAGGAAAGAGTAAGATTTGAAGAAAAGTTTAATGTCGATGCTACAGCACCACATATTACTGTTACCGGAGTTGAAGACTTGACCGCAAATGCAAGAACAGTCTCACCTGTAGTGAAGTATAGTGATGTAAACATAGATTTATTAAAGTCAAAGATTACTCTTACGGCTGTTGCTGACGGAAAGTCAAGAGACCTTATATATAAGGCAAAGAAACAGGACGGCGGTTATATATTAAATCTTGATCCTATATATATTGATGATAATTATATACTTACTGTAACCATATATGATATGGCGGGGAATGTTACTGAGAAGAAGGTAAATTTCTCGGTGAATAAAAAAGGTGCTACATTTAAGTTTAAGCCTGAAGAACTTGTAGGACAGTATACAAATAAACCTTTTAAATCTAGTATTGAGGTATGGAACACTGATGAAATTTCTATTGTGTCGGCAACTGTAAACGGAATGGATGAGCCGTTTGAGTTTGTAAACGGTGAGTTGAAGTTTTTAAATTCAATAGATAAGGACGGAAAATATACTTTTAATCTTGAAGTAACAGATACGGCAGGAAATAAGTCTTCAATGAAGCCGGTGGAAGTTATATATGATGCCACAAAACCTGTAAGTATGATTCTGGGTGCCGAAGAAGGGCAAATCTATGAGGGCAATGTAAATATTATTTTAAGTACGGAACTTCCCGGAGATTTTATTGAATCGGTTTGGCTTAATGGTAAATTACTTGATAAGAGTGAGTATACGATTAAGGATGACGGTACAATAAACTTAAGTATTTATACAGAAGGTAAGCACACCGTAAAAGCACAGGGAAAAGATAAGGCGGGTAATTTAAGCGATATTGTGTCTGTAAGCTTTGAAATAAAAGCACCACAGGCAAAACTTTTATCAGCAGGTTATATTCCTTTAGCAGTTATAACTTTAGGTATTGCACTGGGCTTAGGATTAGTCTTTGTATACAAAAAAAGAAAAGAAGAATAAATTAGTGTATATTGGGGCTGTTACAAAAGTGACGGCCCTTTTACTTAAAAATTATAATCAAAAAACAACCTAATAATAATATTTTTGGTATAATAGGGGGAGGTAGGTATGAAAGATAAGGACATAACTCAAAAGATGCTTGAAAAGTACAATGATGTATTTGCTGATATTTTAAATGTACTTTTATTTGATGGCAAAGAAGTAGTTGATGAATCTTCATTGTCAGATGCGTTACCCATGAGTATGCTTAAGATAGGCAGTAGTGTCAGACTGCAGGAGAGAGATATTGCAAAATACTGGAAAAAAAGTAAAATAAATTTATCATTGTTTGGATTGGAGAATCAGACAAGACCTGATAAGTTAATGCCTCTTAGGGTATTTGGATATGACGGTACCGAGTATGTAAATCAGACCAGAAAAGAAAACAGGCATAAGGAAAAGTATCCTGTGATTACTTTGGTCTTATATCTTGGATATGATAAAAGATGGAATTATCCGACTACACTATTAGAAATATTGAATGTACATAAAGATATCAAATCTTATGTAAATGATTTTAAGATTAACCTTTTTGAGATCGCATATCTGGATAGAGTGAAAATTGATTTATTTAAAAGTGATTTTAAAATATTGGCGGATTATCTTTACCAAATGCGAACGAAGAGAGACTATACTGCTGATAAAACCACAATTGAGCATGTGGAGGAGCTGCTCTATCTGATGAGTGCAATGACCGGAGACAACAGATTTGAAGAAACTGTAAATGAGCTGAAGGGAAAGGAGAATGTTAACATGTGTGAAGTACTTGATAGAGTTGAAGCAAGGGGAGTAGAGAAAGGAAGAATTGAAGGAATAGAAAAAGGAAGACGTGAAGGAATAGAGAAAGGAAGACTTGAAGGTATACGTGAAGGCAAGCTCGAAGGTGCTGTAACTACTCTTGCATCCTTAGTAAAAGACGGGATATTGAGTATTGAAGACGCCGCAAAAAGAGCAAATATGAGTGTTGAGGTATTCAAAAAATATATTTATTGAAAAAGATATTTACTTATGCTAAAATGAGTTAGCATAAAGCTTGTTGTCGTAGTACGACATAGAAGGAGAATGTATATGAAGCATGTTGTTACTTTAAATGAGAAAACTCTTAAAGAGAGCTTAAAGCGTGGTGGTTGTGGCGAGTGCCAAACTTCTTGTCAGTCAGCTTGCAAGACTTCTTGCACAGTTGGAAACCAGGGTTGTGAGAATCCTAACAGATAAGACGCTTGTATCAAAAACCCCCCTTCGCGGTCATAGACTGTTAAGGGGGCTTTTCATGTTGTAATATTTGCTTCATGATAGAAAGAGGAATAATTTGTTACACCAATATAAGAATAACGGATACAATATAGTTTTAGATGTCAATTCAGGTTCTGTACATGTAGTTGATGAGCTTATGTATGATGCAATGGAACTTGGTGAAAAGCTTATAGGAGAGATTGATGCGCCTATAAAGCTTAGCGATGAGATTAAAGACAATATTAAATCAGGTTTAAAGAGTAAGTACAGTGAAGAAGAAATAGATGAGGTTATATCCGACATTCAGGAGCTTATAGATGCGGAAGAGCTTTATACTAAGGATACTTATGAGCTCTATATCAATGATTTTAAAGAGAGAGAAACAGTTGTAAAGGCACTCTGTCTTCATATTGCTCACGATTGTAATCTTGCATGTAAGTATTGCTTTGCCGAAGAGGGAGAGTACCATGGCAGAAGAGCTCTGATGAGCTATGATGTAGGAAAGAGAGCACTTGATTTTCTTGTAGCCAATTCCGGCAACAGAAGAAATTTGGAAGTAGATTTTTTTGGCGGAGAGCCGCTTATGAACTGGCAGGTGGTAAAGGACCTTGTAAAATATGGAAGAAGCCTGGAAGAGGCCAATAACAAGAAATTCAGATTTACAATTACTACAAACGGAATGCTTTTGAATGACGAAATTATGGAATTTTGCAATCAGGAGATGTCAAATGTAGTACTCAGTTTGGACGGTAGAAAAGAAGTTAATGATGCTATGCGTCCTACAAGAGGAGGCAAAGGCAGCTATGATGTTATAGTTCCTAAGTTTGTAAAATTTGCTGAATCAAGGGGTACAAAGGACTATTATATAAGAGGTACCTTTACAAGAAATAATCTGGAATTTTCAAAGGATGTGCTGCATTTTGCAGACCTTGGATTTAAGCAGACAAGTATGGAGCCGGTAGTAGGTGAAGACGGTGAAGCTTATGCAATCAGAGAAGAAGATATTCCAAAGATTATGGAAGAGTATGATAAACTTGCGGTAGAGTATATCAAGAGGAAGAAGGAGGGAAGAGGATTTAATTTCTTCCACTTCAATATAGATTTAACTCAGGGACCATGTGTTGCAAAGAGACTTTCAGGATGTGGTTCGGGAACGGAATACTTGGCGGTTACACCTTGGGGTGACCTCTATCCATGCCATCAATTTGTCGGAAAAGATGAGTTCTTACTTGGAAATGTATTCGACGGGTTAGAGAGAAAAGACATCAGTAATGAGTTTAAGCTGTGTAATGTTTATGCTAAGCCAAAGTGTAAGGATTGCTATGCAAGATTTTATTGTAGTGGAGGATGTGCGGCTAATTCTTATAGCTTTCACGGCTCTATTACGGATACTTATGATATCGGTTGCGAACTTCAAAAAAAGAGAATTGAGTGTGCAATAATGATAAAAGCAGCGTTAGCTGGGTAAAATAGGAGAAGATAATGAAGGACAATAAGCAAAAGGGCTTAGCCTCTCTCTTTATCACAGTTGTGGTTTTGGTATTTTTCGGTTTTCTTGCTTACAATGTTTTATCGGCAGGTAAGGGTAATACCGGTGCTGTAGCAACAAGTGAGACTACTATATCGAATGAGAGCGGTGAAGCGACTGAAGATGCGGCGACAGACAGTGATGTGGCTGATGAAACAGGTAAAACTTCCAAGTTCAGTACAGGTAAAATAAAACTTGGACTTGATTTGGCGGGTGGTGTAAGTATTACTTACCAAACAGTTGAGCCGAATCCGTCAGATGAGGATATGGCGGACACTATCTATAAGTTGCAGCAGAGAGTACAGAATTATTCAACAGAGGCGGAAGTTTACAGAGAGGGTGGAAACAGAATCAATATTGATATCCCAGGTGTATCAGATGCAAATGCAATACTTGACGAACTTGGAAAGCCTGGTTCATTGATCTTTGTGGATCCGCAGGGAAATACTGTACTTACAGGTGATCAGGTGGCAACAGCCAAAGCCGGTATTATTGATAATAACGGTAACAGTGAGTATGTTGTATCACTTACATTTACAGATGAGGGTTCAAAGGCTTTTGCAGAGGCTACTGCAAGACTTATCGGACAGAGAATTGCTATTATATATGACAATGTTATTTATTCAAATCCTACAGTCCAGACTGCTATAACAGGCGGAACAGCACAGATTACAGGTATGACTTCATACGATGAAGCAAAGAATCTTGCTTCTACTATCCGCATAGGTTCACTTTCACTTGAGCTTGAAGAGCTTAGAAGTAATGTGGTAGGAGCAAAGCTTGGACAGGAAGCCATATCTACAAGTATGAAGGCCGCTGCAGTTGGATTTGTTATCCTTGCAGTATTTATGGTGGCGGTTTTCTTACTTCCCGGATTTGCATCGGTACTTGCACTTTCATTATATGTTATACTTGAGATTTTACTCTTGTCCGCATTTGAAATTACACTGACATTGCCGGGTATTGCCGGTATCATACTCTCAATCGGTATGGCGGTGGATGCAAATGTTATTATCTTTACCAGAATCAAGGAAGAAATCGGACTTGGTAAGAGTGTAAATGAAGCTATTAATACAGGATTTAAGAAGGCTTTGTCGGCTATTGTTGACGGAAATGTTACTACACTTATAGCTGCAGCGGTGCTTTATCTTAGAGGTTCAGGTACTGTAAAGGGATTTGCACAGACACTTGCACTCGGTATTATACTGTCAATGTTTACAGCATTATTCGTTACAAGATTTATAATGAAGGCTTTCTACAATATAGGGCTTGATAATCCTAAATTATATGGTAAGAAGCTTGAAAGAAAGCCTATTAATTTCGTTGGAATGAAGAATATAACAATCGCCATATCTGTGATTATTATATTGGCAGGCGTTGTAGGTGCAGGTTACAATAAGGTAAAAATCGGTAATTTATTTAACTACGGTATAGACTTTAAGGGCGGTACATCAACAAATGTTACATTTAATGAGGATTATTCACTTGACAGAATTTCAAAAGAAGTTGTTCCTGTAGTAGAATCTATAACAGGTGAAGCCGGAACACAGACACAAAAGGTGGAAGGTTCAAATGAGGTTATCATAAAGACACGTACACTTTCAGTGGATGAGAGAGAGAAACTTAACAGTGCTCTTGCTGAAAAGTTCGGTGTGGATGCTGAGAAGATCACAGCAGAGTCAATATCAGGTGCTGTAAGTTCCGAGATGAAGAAAGATGCTGTTGTAGCTACAGTTATTGCTACAATACTTATGCTTCTTTATATCTGGTTCAGATTTAAAGATTTCAGATTTGCAACAAGTTCAGTGCTTGCACTTGTACATGACGTATTGATTGTTATTACATTCTATGCATTGCTTCGTTGGAGTGTAGGATCAACATTTATTGCATGTATCCTTACAATAGTCGGTTACTCTATCAATGCTACTATCGTAATATTTGACAGAATAAGAGAAAACAAGGAAATATTGCCAAGAGCTACTAAGGAAGAAATAATAAATACAAGTGTTACCGAAACACTTACAAGAAGTATTTATTCATCACTTACTACATTTATCATGATTTTCGTACTGTTCATAATGGGAGTTTCTTCTATTAGAGAATTTGCATTACCGATCATGGTAGGTATTGTGGCAGGTACATATTCTTCCGTATTCTTATCAAGTATCTTCTGGTACATCTTCAGCAACAGATTTGACAAAAAGATCGAGCAGAAGAAGGAAGAGGAGAAGGCACAAAAAGCTAAGAACAAGAAGAAAAAAGATAAAAAGGTTGAAATAAATAAAGACAGCAATGGTGCTGTAGTTTAGGTATTTTATGAAATATGAAATAAAGGCTGTGGACAATAGAGCAAAAAGTGCTACTATGGAAACAGTGCATGGTACCGTAGAGACACCCCTTTTTATGAATGTCGGCACTGTAGCCGCTATAAAAGGAGCTGTCTCAACGGATGACCTTAAGGAAATAGGTTGTCAGGTTGAGCTCTCAAACACCTATCATCTGCATGTAAGAACAGGTGACAAGCTTATAAAAGAGTTTGGCGGTTTACATGAGTTTATGCATTGGGACAGGCCGATACTGACAGATTCGGGCGGTTTTCAGGTGTTTTCATTGGCTAAACTCAGAAAAATCAAGGAAGAGGGCGTTGCTTTCAATTCACATATTGACGGAAGAAAGATTTTTATGGGACCTGAAGAGAGTATGCAAATACAGTCAAATTTAGGTTCTACAATAGCAATGGCTTTTGATGAATGTCCTCCGGCACTTGCGGAGAGAAAATACATAGAGGAATCTGTGGCACGTACTACCAGATGGCTGCAAAGATGTAAGGTAGAGATGGACAGGCTCAATTCCCTGGAGGATACTATAAATAAGGAGCAGTTGCTCTTCGGTATAAACCAAGGCGGAGTTATTGACGATATAAGAATCTCACATGCAAAAGCGATAAGTGAGATGAATCTTGACGGATATGCAATAGGCGGTCTGGCTGTCGGTGAGAGCCATGAGGAGATGTATCATATACTTGATGTAACGGTTGAACACTTGCCAAAGGATAAGCCTACATATCTTATGGGTGTAGGTACCCCTATAAATATTCTTGAAGCGGTAGACAGGGGAGTTGATTTCTTTGACTGTGTATATCCGAGCAGAAACGGTAGACATGGGCATGTATACACAAACTATGGAAAGTTGAACCTTTTCAACAAGAAATATGAGCTTGATAAAAGACCTATAGAAGAGGGATGCGACTGCCCGGCCTGTAGATCGTATTCAAGAGGTTATATCAGACATTTGCTGAAAGCAAATGAAATGCTTGGTATGCGTCTTTGTGTATTGCATAATCTATATTTCTATAATACAATGATGAGTGAGATTCGCACAGCTATACGCGAAAATAGATATACAGAATATAAAAATAACAAAATAAGAACCATGCTTGAAGGTTCTAAATAGGAGGACTATGAATATTTTGGCAACTGCAAATGCAGGTGGTGGTTTTGGAGTAGGTGCGATTGCAATGTATGTAGTGTTTATAGGAGCTATATTTTATTTTATGGCCTATAGACCTAATAAAAAAGAAAAAGCTAAGCAGGCTGAGCTTTTTGCAAGTCTGGAGGTTGGCGATACGGTAGAGACCGCATCAGGATTTTATGGTGTATTGATTGATATTACAGATGATACTGTAATAGTGGAGTTTGGAAACAATAAAAATTGCCGTATTCCGATGAGAAAAGATGCCATTGTAAAGAACGAAAAGATGACATTATAAAATAAGACAAAATCAAAGCACATCTTCGGATGTGCTTTTTTGGAAAGGTGGATATGGATAGTTATATAGTACTGGATTTGGAATGGAATCAGAGCCCAAACGGTAGAGAATATAGTAATAAAGATCTTCCCTTTGAAATAATAGAAATAGGAGCGGTAAAGCTTGATTCAAAACTTAAAAAAGTCGATGAATTTCATAGAGTAATAAAGCCCACAGTTTATAAAAAGATGCATTTTAAAGTGCATGAGGTGGTACAGATAGGTATCGGAGAGTTGAAGAAAAAAGGAGTTCCTTTTACAGAAGCTATAAAGGATTTCTTTGAGTTTTGTGAGCTTGACAATAAGGAAAAAAAGACCATACTGTGTACATGGGGAAATCTTGATTTGGTGGAACTTCAAAGAAATATGAAATTTTACGATGTGGAAAATAAATTTGAGTATCCTTTGTTTTACTATGATATTCAAAAGCTCTTTAATATAAGATATCCCAACGGAGAACAGGACAGGATACCTCTTGAAAGAGCTGTAAATATGCTTAATATTGAGAATAACAGACCTTTTCATCATGCTTTAGATGATGCCGTATATACAGCCAAAGTAATGCAAAATATGGATTTCGGACCTGTAAGTGAATATTATTCACTCGACTATTATCGTGTACCGAGAAGCAGCGAAGAGGAAATATATTTGCATTTTTCCGGATATTCAAAGTTTGTATCCACTTTGTTTCCTACAAAGGAAGATGCGATAGCCGATAAGCATAATTCAGATCTTATTTGTGACAGATGTAATAGAATGTTGAAGAAAAAAATAAAGTGGTTTTCAACAAATCAAAGAAACTATTATTGTATAGGAATTTGTCCGGAACATGGCTTTGTAAAGGGAAAGATAAGAGTCAGAAAAAGTGATGATGAATACTATGTAATAAAGACAACCAAGGTGGTAGATACGGCCACTTATGAAGAGTTGAAAGAAAAGCACGAAGAGAGCAAGAATAAAAGATTGATTAAGAGCAAAAGAAGGCTTTTAAGAGATACGGAAGAGGCATAATTGGAGCAGGAAATAAAAGAAACTATTGTAAAAAAGATAGATAAAAAAGATATTAATGAATTATATAGGGACGAAGATATTAAAGAGGCCGCACTTATAATAAAAAACGGAGGTCTGGTGGCGTTTCCGACGGAGACAGTATACGGACTTGGAGCAAATGCTCTGATGCCTGAAGCCGCAAAAAAGATTTATGCCGCAAAGGGCAGGCCGAGCGACAATCCGTTGATAGTGCATATTTCAAAAACGGAAGATGTGAAAGATATTGCAAATGATATACCGGAGTTGTTTTATACTTTGTCAAATAAGTTTTGGCCGGGACCTATGACTGTGGTATTGAAAAAGAAGAGCATTATACCGGATGCTACAAGCGGAGGTCTTGATACGGTTGCGATAAGACTTCCTGAGAGTAATATTGCAAGAGCTTTGATAGAAGTTTCAGGAGTGCCGATAGCAGCACCAAGTGCAAATACTTCAGGCAGACCTTCACCGACAAAAGCTTCTCATGTATTTGCAGATATGAATTCAAAGATAGAGATGATAATAGATGGGGGTGAAGTCGGAATAGGTGTGGAGTCTACAATAGTGGATCTGACAGAAAATACTCCGACATTATTAAGGCCGGGTGCAATTACTCTTGAGATGCTTAGGGATGTATGCGGTAATGTAAATATAGATCCGGCAATAGAACATCTTTTATCAACAGGAGAGGCTCCTAAGGCTCCTGGCATGAAATACAAGCATTATGCACCGAAGGCTGATATGAAGATGCTAAGAGGAAGTGAAAGTGCGGTATTGTATTATCTGAGGTCACAGATAATGGAATCGGAACCTGAGACGGCTATACTTACTGTGGATGAACATAAAAGTGATCTTTTATCGTTTATTAAAGAAAATAAAAAAGATAATGTGAAGCTTTTAAGCCTTGGAAGTTCAAAAGATATGAGCAGTATTGCCCATAATCTCTTTGACGTACTTAGAAAATGTGATGATCTTGGGGTAAAGAATATAATATCCGAGTCATTTGATGAGAGCGGTATCGGAAGAGCTGTAATGAACAGACTGAAGAAAGCTGCAGGCTTTAATATAATAGATTTATAGGTGGATTATGAGCGAAAAAAGAGAAGATTATATAAACTGGGATGAATATTTTATAGGTGTTGCAAAGCTCAGTGCAAGAAGATCAAAGGATCCAAACACTCAGGTAGGTGCCTGTATAGTAAGTGAAGATAACAAGATACTGTCTATGGGATACAACGGATTTCCGAGAGGATGCTCCGATGAAGATTTTCCATGGGGAAAAGAATTCGAACTTACAGATCCTTATAATGCAAAGTATCTGTATTCCACACATAGTGAATTGAATGCAATATTAAACTACAGAGGCGGTTCTTTAGAGGGAAGTAAAATATATGTGACCTTATTTCCATGTAATGAATGTGCAAAGGCGATAATTCAGGCAGGAATAAAGACTATAATATATGAGGAGGATAAATATGCCTCAAGCCCTTCCGTAAGAGCCAGTAAAAGAATGTTGAATGCGGCAGGCGTAAGATATTATGAATATCAGCCAAGCGGAAGAAAAATAGAGATAACGGTATGATTGATAAAAGACTTGAAAGAATTTTAAAAAAATTGGATGAAACATATGGTACGGAAAAAATAATTTATTTGGAGTATAATACTCCGTGGCAACTTCTGTTTGCCACCATACTCAGTGCTCAATGTACAGATGCCAGAGTAAATATGGTGACAAGAGATTTGTATAAAAAATATGACAGTCTTGAGAAGTTTGCCGATGCAGATTTGTCTGAAATGGAGAAAGATATACATTCCATAGGTTTTTATCATAATAAGGCTAAAAATTTAATTGCCTGTGCAAGAAAGCTTTTGACTGACTTTGGAGGAGAGGTGCCAAGCAATCTGGATGACCTTCTAACTCTTCCGGGAGTGGGCAGAAAGACCGCCAATGTAATCAGAGGAAATATATTTGATCTGCCAAGTATAGTGGTAGATACACATGTAAAAAGGATTACAAAAAAACTCGGGTTTACCGAAAGTGACGATCCTGTAAAAATAGAGTTTGAACTTATGGAAATACTTCCAAAAGATCATTGGATAGTCTGGAATACGGACTTGATAACTCTTGGCAGGACCATATGTATTGCAAGAAGAGAAAAATGTGATATTTGTTTTTTAAGAGACGATTGTCCGAGTGCCAAAGTATGATAATTTCCGATTATATAGCTATTGACCTTGAAACTACCGGAATAAGGTTGTCAAAAGATAAGATAATTGAAGTTGGACTTTTAAAAGTGAAAGATTCACATATAATTGATACTTTCTCCTGTGTTATAAACCCTGATATGCAGGTGGATGACAAAATACTTGAATTGACAAAAATAAGTAAAAACGAGCTTGAGAATGCAAAAAGGATACATGAGGTTATAAATCATATAGTGGACTTTTGTGAAGAATATGTTCTACTTGGACATAACACAATTTTTGATTACAGCTTTGTAAAAAAAGAAGCAAACAGAGCAGGCTTGGAATTTGAGAAAAGAGGTATTGATACATATAAATTATGTAAGAGGGTACTTCCCGAGAATGTGAGAAAAAATCTTACTGATGCATGCAATTACTTTGGTATTGAAAGAAAAAACTCTCACAGAGCATTTAGTGATGCATACTATACTCATGTTTTATTTCAGGAGATTATAAAAAATTTTAAAACTCTTGAAATAAGCTCGGAAGCTATGAAAGTTAAGATAAAAAAATTCGTTCCGATCAGAAAAAGAACAAAAGAGGACTTGCAGAAATTACTAAACTGTCATAGAATTGGATGCAAGGTAAATATTGACTTGCTTTCAGAATCCGAAGCTAAAAGGATGATGGATAAAATAAAATCAGGAAGCATGGATTTTACCTGATAAAGCGCAAATATTACAGTCTACATTCTGTAGACTGAAAACATTTCACTAAAATCATACAAGTATAGTTTATCCCATAAAGAAAAGAGGTTTATATGAAGAATAAGAAAAGACAGATTATATCAATAGTTATAGTTACAATTTTAGTTCTGGCTATGGTGGTACCTGTAGTAGTGTCAGCATTGTCAATATAGGTATGCCGGTCTAGAGAGGACAAGGGAAAGTTGAAGAAGAATATAGGAAATATAACTGCAGCAATGGCTGTGTTTATGGCTGTTGCAGGGTTTGGAATAGGTAGCAGAGCGGGAAGTTTTGAAGTCAAGGCCGAAAAGCAGGAGGCAAAAGCCGACGATAAGAAGTCTACAGACAGTGATGCTAAAGAAGAGGAGACAACCAAAGAACAGGAGAGCACACAGGAGGCTGTAACTGAAGATGAAGGAATAAAAGCTGAGAGAAGACTGCCTGAAGGATTCAGTGTAAGTGGCTTGGATGACGGTGTTAAGACAATGACTGCACTTAGTGAAGCTTTGGAAAAACTTCAGAATAAAGTTGATGAGAAGAAGTTTATATTATCTGTAAACAGAGAGCAGATAGAGAGCAGCTTTTCGGATCTTGGTGCAAGCATAGAAAATAAAGAGTATATACTCTCTGAAGCGGGCAAATATACATCGGGAAATATGATTGAACGATTTGCAAAAAGTGCAGGTCTTATAGAAAATCCTGAAAGCATTACTCCCGATATAGAATTTAATGAAGAAGCTTTAAATGCATTTTTTAAGAGAGCCAACAGTAAGAATCCTAATGCACCTGTTAATGCGACTATAAAAAGAGTCAACGGTGCATTTGAGATAACACCTGAACATGACGGATATGCAGTAGATAAGGAATCTACTGTAGACAAGCTTAAGGAAGCGATTCTAAAAAGCGGAGAAGATACCATAGAAGCACAGGTGACGAAGCAGGCAGCAACTGTTAAGGCTGAGGATTTGAAAGATATAAAGGATGTACTTGGTACATTTACAACAAATTATTCATCTTCCACATCTGAGAGAGCTACAAATATTGCTGTCGGAACCGAGAAGATGGACGGTGTGCTTTTGATGCCGGGTGAAACAATATCGGGTTATGAAAGAATGCAACCTTTCACAATCAAAAACGGATATAAGATGGCAAAGGCTTATCAAAACGGATTGGTTGTAGACAGTGTAGGCGGAGGCGCTTGTCAGATTGCAACAACATTATATCAGGCTGCGCTGAGAGCTGAAGTAAAAATAACAGAGAGAAAAAATCACTCAATGATTGTAGGTTATGTACAGCCAAGCGGTGATGCTGCAATTGCCGGAGATTATAAGGATATAAAGGTTACAAACAACAGAAGTACTCCTATATATGTAGAGGCTGTGACATCCGGAAGAAATGTTACATTCACTATTTGGGGTAAGGAAGACAGATCCGGAGACAGAACTATTGAATTTGTTTCTGAAGTAATCAATGAAACGCCTAAGGGAAAGACTTATAAAGACGATCCTTCAAAGCCGGTTGGATATGTCAGAAAGGAATCTGACGGACATAAGGGAAGAGTTTCAAAACTTTGGAAAGTTGTAAAGGAAAACGGAGTTGAGGTAAGCAGAGAATTGGTATCAAGTGATACTTACAGAATGGCTGACGATATTTATATCAGAGGTACCAGAGTGGATGCTCCTGCTCCTACAGCTGCACCTGTAGAAAATACTGAAGGTGGCGGAGAGACTGCAAATGATGCTCCTGCAGATAACGGACCTGCAGATAATTCTGTTGATGTCAGTCAGGGCCCGGGTTTTGATCCGAACATCAATGCAGGACAGTAATGAAAAAATATATAATTTTTTGCGGATATGCCGGACTTAAGGGCTCTTTAATACTGGCAAAAAAATACCGTGAAGATCTGAACAGGTATTTTAATAAAGTATATATAGAGAGTATAGAAAAGCATGTCAAAGAAAAAGGTTATTATGGGAGATATTCATCTCCCATAAATAATGACAGATCTGAATGTGCTCCTGTAGATATAGACAGTATATTTTCAGAGGTAAACGGTGAAACGGTAGATGTTTCGGAAGGTGGAATCCTAAAAGTATTATATAATTTGGCAAAGTCTCGTGGACTGGGTTTTGAGATAGAAATAAAAAAAATAAGTACCATACAGATTTGTATTGAGATTTGTGAATATTTCGGAATAAATATATATAGACTTTTAAGCGAAGGCAAGATAGTTTTGAGTGAGGACCCTATATCTGCCTGTAAATACTTGGAGGAAAGAGGGATTACTGCACAGGTAATAGGTTGTCTTACAGACGGCCTTGATAAAGTGATTACAGATAAGGAATCTGTAGAATATGTGAACAGGCCTTTGCAGGATGAAATTTTTAAGGTGATAAAAGATGAGAGAGAAGATATTATCGGTAATTGAAAAAAATTCCAGAATTGATATTGCGGAGTTGGCTGTTTTATTGGGTGAAGATGAGGTGGCCGTTGCAAATGAGATTTCCGATATGGAAAAAGAAGGTGTGATATGTGGTTATCATACATTAATCAATTGGGAAAAAACAGCCAATGAAAAGGTGAATGCACTTATTGAAGTAAGAGTTACACCTCAAAAGGGTATGGGCTTTGATAATATTGCTGAAAGAATTTACCAATTCTCTGAAGTAAATGCAATATATTTGATGAGTGGAGCGTTTGACTTTACTGTTTTTATTGAAGGAAGAACAATGAGAGAAGTGGCACAATTTGTCTCTGATAAATTGGCGCCTATGGATTCAGTGCTTTCAACCGCAACACATTTTGTATTGAAAAAATATAAAGACCATGGAACAATATTATCTGCAAAGAAAAAAGATGAGAGGCAGCTGATAACACCATGAGAAATCCATTATCAAAAACAATAACATCAATAAAACCCTCAGGTATCAGAAAGTTTTTTGACATAGTCAATACTATGGAAGATGCAATATCTTTGGGAGTTGGAGAGCCTGACTTTGATACACCTTATTTTATAAGAGATGCAGGTATATATTCTCTTGAAAAGGGAAGAACTTTTTATACATCAAACTCAGGCTTGCCGGAGCTTAGAGAAGAAATAAGAAAGTATCTTATAAGAAAGCTTAATGTAGGATATAATCCGAAAGACGAAATTATAATTACGGTAGGAGGCAGTGAAGGTATTGATATTGCGCTCAGAGCAATGCTTGATGCAGGCGATGAAGTTTTGATACCTCAGCCTTCATATGTTTCCTACGAGCCTTGCACAATTTTGGCAGGAGGAAAACCTGTAATAATTGAACTCAAAGCTGAAGACGGTTTTAAGTTAAAAGCAAGTCAAATCCTGGAAAAAGTAACAGATAAGACAAAGATACTTATTTTACCTTTTCCAAACAATCCTACAGGATCGATTCTTAATATAAACGAGTTAAAAGAGATAGCAAAAGTTTGCATAGAAAAAGATTTGTATGTAATATCCGATGAAATATACTGTGAACTTACATATGAAGGAGAACATGCCTCAATAGTTCAGGTAGAAGGAATGAAAGAAAGAACCATACTTATAAACGGTTTTTCGAAATCCTATGCCATGACGGGATGGAGACTTGGATATGCTACAGGTCCTAAGGAAATTATTGCTCAGATGACAAAGATTCATCAATATGCCATTATGTGTGCACCTACTACAAGTCAGTATGCCGCTGTTGAGGCTCTGGCACATGGAGATGAAGATGTGGCAAAAATGAGAGAGTCATACAATCAAAGAAGAAGATTTCTCTTACATAAATTTGATGAACTCGGAATGACCTGCTTTGAACCGCAGGGAGCATTTTATGTATTTCCGAGTATAAAAAGATTTAATATGACATCGGAAGAATTTGCAACAAGATTGTTGGAAGAGCAAAAGACCGCTATAGTTCCCGGCACGGCATTCGGTGCAAGCGGAGAGGGCTATGTCAGAGTATCATATGCATATTCTATGGAAAGACTTAAGGAAGCAATCTCAAGAATTGAGAAGTTTGTAAGGAGTCTTTCATGAATATAGTTTTACTTGAACCTGAAATACCTGCAAATACAGGAAATATAGGAAGAAGCTGTGTAGCAACGGGCACAAGGCTTCATCTGATAGAGCCTTTGGGCTTCAGAATCAATGAAAAAGAGATAAGGCGCGCAGGTATGGACTATTGGAAGAATCTTGATGTTACAATATATTCCGATATAAATGAATTTTATGAAAAGAATCCTGTGGCAAGAGAGCATATGTATTTTGCAACTACAAAGGCACATCATACTTACAAGGACGTAGAGTATAAGCCGGATGATTATATAATGTTCGGTAAAGAAAGTGCAGGAATACCTGAAGAGATACTTTCAGAAAATGAAGATACCTGTATAAGAATACCTATGTGGGGAGATATCAGAAGTCTGAATCTGTCAAATTCAGTGGCAATTATCTTGTACGAAGCATTATCACAAAACGGTTTTGAAAAAATGCAGCTTACAGGAGAATTACATAGACTGACATATAAATAATAAAAAAAACTCCGGTCCGTTTGGAATGGAGTTTTTTTATTATTTTAATTATATTAATGTTTTTCGTATAAATAGTCATCATTTTTCTTGGGCGGTTTTTCATTTAAATTTCCGACATCGAAAGTAGTCTGATCGGAGATATCATTTTCATTATTTCCGGATTCTTCAACAGGAATATCATTTACTTCTGTACCTTCAGCAGAAACAAGTTTTGTTTGGTTGACTTCGCTGTTGTTAAATTCAACTTCTCCTTCATTCCCCGCCGTATCGGAAACATACGCCTTTATAGAGTAAGTATCAAATTCAAATGTAGCTCTGCCCTCTTCTTCATCTATTTTTGAAGGCTTTAACTTTCTGTCATCACTGTCTATTGCGTAGATGCTGTCATAGTCAATATCTGAATGTCCGTCCTCAAATGTTATATTAAGAACGCCTTTTTTCACCAACTGTGCAAATATAGTAGGTGCGGTGGAGTCGATATTATCTATTCTTTCATATATAGTCTGAGACATTGTATTCAGATTTGTAGCAACTACTTCCAGAGTACCGTTCTTTGTTGCTGTAGCCACATATGTATTACCGTTCTTGGTATATGAGAGCGGAGAGTCGTCAAGAGTCATTGTAAAACTTTGCAATGGGAAAAAGCTCTTTTGAGTCACTCTTATTTCTACAGATTTGGAATCGGAATCCGCCACCGTGGAAATTTCGAAATGAGGCTGTGAGGTTACAGCAAAAAATATGATTACATTTAAGAATATAAATGCTATTATATATTTGAGTTTTGAAAACTTCCTTTTTTTGGGTTTTTCATTTACATTATTTTCATCTGCCATGGATTTTCCTCACTTTCAATTGTACAAGCAATCTTTGACTAGAATAACAGACTTAAAAAAAAACTTCAAGTTAAAAATTGACTTAAGAAAAATATAATAATTAAAGGAGTTGTTATGATAGAAAAAGCGGTGAAATTTGCAATTAAGGCACATGAGGGCCAGTTCAGAAAGGGGAGCACAATACCGTATATTACCCATCCTTTGGAGGTATGTACCATTGTATCCTTGATTACAGACAATGAAGAAGTAAGAGTAGCATCATTACTACATGATACAGTTGAAGATACTTCCGTTACCATAACCGAGATAGAAAAAAAATTCGGAAAAAAAGTGGCGGATCTTGTAGGGAGTGAATCTGAGGATAAGTCAAAGACATGGATTGAAAGAAAGATGCATACATTAAAAACTTTGAAAAATGAATCAATAGAAGTAAAGATAATAGCTCTTGGAGATAAACTGTCAAATATCAGAAACTCGGCAAGAGATTATCTAAGTCTTGGAAATGATTTTTTACTTAGGTTTAATGAGAAAGATAAGGTAAAGCAGGCAATGTACTATTACGGTATACTTGATGCATTGAAAGACCTGGAAGATAATGAGTTTTATAAGGAATATGAGAAACTCTGTGATTTTGTTTTTGGAGATGTGAAAGAGAAAATATGAGAGACGGTTTTATAAGAGTTGCAAGTGTATCACCTGATATCAGGGTATGTGATGTGGACTATAACAAGGAAAGTATAAAAAAGGCCATAGAAAAAGAATGGGAAAATAAAAGCAGTATCATAGTATTTCCGGAGCTTTGTCTGAGTGCATATACATGTAATGATTTATTTTTTCAGGATACACTGATAAGTGAAGCCAAGAAGGCGTTGAAAGAAATAGTTGATTTTACAAAGGGACATAAATCTATTATTTTTCTGGGGCTGCCTTGGGATTATAAAGGAAAGCTTTATAATGTTGTAGCGGTTATATCAAACGGATTGATGCTCGGACTTATAAATAAAATAAATCTGCCAAATTACGGTGAGTTTTACGAGGAGAGGTATTTTAATAAGGGATTTGAAAATGGGGTATGGGTAGACCTTTTTGATGATGTAATCCCTATGGGTTCAAAGATATTGTTTGAATGTACAAATATACCCGGACTTGTTTTGGCAGGTGAGATATGTGAGGATCTTTGGGTTGCCGATCCGCCAAGCATAGGACATGCACTTGCAGGTGCAAATGTTATTATCAATGCCTCGGCATCAAATGATATAGTAGGTAAAAAGGCATACCGTGACAGCTTGATAAGCAATCATTCAAAGAAACTCATATGCAGCTATATTTATGCAAATGCAGGAGAGGGAGAATCTACTCAGGATCTGGTATTTGGAGGACAGGGAATAATAGCGGAAAACGGTAAAATTCTGGCCGAAAGTACAAGGTTTAAAAATGAAGCCGTAAGAATAGAGATAGATGTAAACAGGCTTAATTTGGAAAGAAGAAAGCAGACTACATTTAAAATAGCAGAAGGCAAAGAGCGTGATCGTAAAGATTACCTGGTTATGGAGTTTGAGCTTGAGGATGAAGAGCTTGAACTTGAGAGAAACTTCGATCCGAAGCCTTTTGTACCTGATGATATGTCAAAGAGAAATGAAAGATGTGAGGAGATACTCACAATACAGGCACTTGGACTTAAGAAAAGACTCATGCACATCGGTGCAAAAAATGTTATCCTTGGAATTTCGGGAGGACTGGATTCCACTCTGGCACTTCTTGTATGTGCGAAGACTTATGATATGCTGGGACTTGATAAAAGCGGCATAAAGGCTGTTACAATGCCGGGATTCGGAACTACAGACAGAACATATAATAACGCCTGTGAACTTACAAAAAGCTTTGGTGCAACTTTGGAAGAAATCTCAATAGTTGAATCCATAAAGAGGCATTTTATTGATATCGGACATGATATAAATGTAAAAAATATTACGTATGAGAATGCACAGGCCAGAGAAAGAACACAGATTCTTATGGATATAGCAAACAGAGACAATGGAATTGTTGTAGGAACGGGTGATTTGTCTGAGCTGGTACTTGGATGGGCAACGTATAACGGTGATCATATGTCAATGTATGGTGTGAATGCATCCATACCGAAGACTTTGGTAAGACATTTGGTAAATTACTATGCTGATACCACAGAGGATAAGAAAATAGCGGATATATTGTATGATATTCTTGATACACCTGTATCCCCTGAGCTTTTACCGCCTGAGAACGGACAGATAGCACAAAAGACGGAAAATCTTGTGGGACCGTATGAATTACATGATTTCTTTTTATACAATGCACTTCGTTTCGGTTTTATGCCTTCAAAGATATACAGAATGGCAAAGAAAGCATTTAAGGATCTCTACGATGCAGAGACAATTTTAAAATGGTTGAATATTTTTTATTCAAGATTTTTCTCACAGCAGTTTAAGAGATCTGCACTGCCTGACGGCCCTAAGGTCGGAAGTATTGCAATATCTCCAAGAGGTGATCTTAGAATGCCAAGTGATGCAAGTAAGGCTTTGTGGATAAAAGATCTGGAAAATATAAAAACAGGTCGGTGATATGGGAGAAGCTAATGATTACTTCATCAGGAAATAAGAAGATAAAAGATCTGGCGGCACTTATAAAAAAGAGCAATGCCAGAAAAAAATATAATGCCTATATTATTGAGGGCATCAGAATGTTTAAAGAACTTAAAAAGGATGAGATATTGGACGTATTTGCAAGTGAAAGCTTTGAGGCTGAAAATGTGAAAATATTGTCTGAAATCTATCCGGAGTATGAGACGGTAAGTGACAGAATATTTGAGTCGGTATCCGATACAAAAACTCCACAGGGTGTAATGGCTGTTGTAAAAAGAAAAGAATATACGCTTGAAAAAATATTGGAAAAAAGAGATACTTCTCATAGTTTGCTTATTCTTGACAGCCTTCAGGATCCCGGAAATCTCGGTACATTGATTAGGGCCGGAGAGGGAGCGGGAATTTCAGGTATTATAATGAATGAAACTACGGTGGATATCTATAATCCTAAGGTTATACGCTCTACGATGGGATCGATTTTCAGAGTTCCTTTTATTTATGTAAAGGATCTTAAAGAAGTTATAGAAAAGCTTTATTCAAAAAATATTAATATTTATGCAACTAGTCTTGAAGGAGCAATTGAATACGATGCTCCGGATTATAAAAAAGATATTGCATTTATAATAGGTAATGAGGCTGCAGGAATCTCAAAGGAAGTTTTAGATATAGTGGAAGATAAGGTTAAAATACCTATGCTTGGTGAGGTGGAGTCTTTGAATGCCGCGGTTGCCGGAAGCATACTGATGTATGAGGCTGCAAGACAAAGAAGAAAATGAGTGAATTTTTATACAGACAAATTTATATTTATATGATATACTGTTAAAATATTGAGAAAGGAGTATATTTATGAATTTATTTGGAAGACATTTTCTTACACTGAAGGACTTTTCAAGAGATGAGATAGAATATTTGCTGGACTTGGCTGCAAAGCTTAAGGCGGAGAAGAAAAAAGGTATTACCGGAGACAGATTGAAAGGCAAAAATATAGCACTGCTGTTTGAAAAACCTTCAACAAGAACAAGATGTGCTTTTGTCGTAGGTGCAAGAGATGAAGGAGCATTTCCTGAATATCTGGGTAAGGATGATATACAACTTGGACATAAGGAAAGTGTTGCCGATACGGCAAGAGTTCTCGGAAGAATGTTTGACGGAATAGAGTTTAGAGGCTTTAAACATTCTACAGTGGAAGAGCTTGCAAAGTATGCAGGCGTACCGGTATGGAACGGCCTTACGGATGAGTATCATCCGACACAGATTCTGGCAGATCTGCTTACCATGAAGGAACATTTCGGAAATATTGAAGGATTAAATTTTGTTTATGTCGGTGACGGCAGAAACAATATGGCAAACTCTCTTATGATCGGAATGACAAAACTTGGAGTGAATATGACGGTTCTGGCTCCGAAATCACTACATCCGAATAAGGATCTGCTTAAAATATGTGAAGGATATGCGAACAGTTCAGGAGCAAAACTTATCATAAGTGAAAATGTAGATGTTGTTAAGGATGCGGATGTGATATATACAGATGTCTGGGCTTCAATGGGTGAGGAGGATAAAGCGAAGGAAAGAATCGAACTTTTAAGACCTTATCAGGTAAATAAGGAACTGATGAAAAAAACAGGAAAGGAAAGTACAATATTTATGCACTGTCTGCCTGCCGTAAAGGGATACGAGGTAACTGAGGATGTATTTGAAAGCGCAAAATCAGTGGTGTTTGATGAAGCTGAAAATCGTATGCACACTATTAAGGCGGTGATGGTGGCTACATTGGGTAAAGGAGATGACAGGTAGAAGGAAGCAGGGTTTTCTTTTGTTCAGGGATGTAATGCATGTGATACTTGCGATTGTTATCATAGTGATGGTGGTATTCGCATTTTTATCACCAAATAAGTATGCAATATTTTTCCCTTTGATATTTTTATTGTTTTCAGTTAGTTGTCTGTTGGATGCAATAAAATATTTCAAGAATGAGGAACATTTAAAGTACAGTTTTATAAAAGCAATAATAATGTTTATTTTATTTTTGTTTATGCTTTTAATGTCAACTATAGGATTTTTAAATATTTAAATGATATGCACCGGGAAATAAAGTTTATTTTCGGGTGCATATTAATTTTAAGAATATAAAAACTTGATTTTTTTACCGGAGTAGTCTAATATTCTTATAGTGGTGGAGTTGTGCTTAGGTATATCCTCCGCAGATATTATAGGGATGGGATTTATTATGACTTTCAATCACAAATCGGTGCTTTTGAATGAAGTGATAGAATCTTTGAATATAAAAGCCGACGGCTACTATGTTGACGGCACTTTAGGTGGTGGAGGACATGCCTTAGAAGTGGTTAAACGACTGGAAAGCGGTAAACTCATAGGAATTGACCGGGACTCGGATGCTATTAAGGCTGCTACTCAAAGATTGAATGATTACATTAATAATGTTATTATTATAAGAGACAACTATGTTAATATAGAAAATATATTAAAAAGAGAAAACATAGGCAAGGTTGACGGAATATACATTGACCTTGGGGTGTCTTCATATCAGCTTGATACTGCCGAAAGAGGTTTTACCTATAGATTTGATGCTCCGCTTGATATGAGAATGGATGACAGAAACGAGTTAAAGGCGTCTGATATTGTAAACGATTATTCGGAGTCGGAACTCTTTCATATCATCAGAGACTATGGTGAAGACAGATTTGCAAAGAATATTGCAAAACATATTGTTGAGTATAGGAATAAGAAGAGAATAGAAACCACATTTGAGCTGGTAGATATTATAAAAGCTTCTATTCCTATGAAAATACAGGTAACAGGAGGGCATCCTGCAAAGAGAACATTTCAGGCCATAAGGATTGAATTGAACAAAGAGCTTGAGGTTTTAACCGATTCATTAGATGTAATGATTGATTTATTGAAACCGGGCGGAAGGTTGTCTGTTATCACATTTCATTCTTTGGAGGACAGAATAGTAAAGCAGGCATTCAAAAAAGCCGAGTCACCATGTGTTTGTCCGAAAAAGTTTCCTGTCTGTGTTTGCGGGAATAAATCAAAGGGAAGAGTTATTACGAGAAAGGCGATACTGCCAAGTGAGGAGGAACTGGAGGAAAATTCCAGATCCAAAAGTGCAAAACTTAGAGTATTTGAAAAGGGAGTCTAAATGAAAGAAACTGTTAAGAGAAAAAGGCAAGGAACGAAGAAAAAGCAGGGTACAGAGATAGAATATTATGTAGACGGTAATGTTGTAAGAAAAGTGGAAACGGCCGTTCCGAAAAAAGCACCTAAGTCTTCAGAAGGTGAAGCAACAAAAAAAGGCAGAATGATAAGAAAAAACAGGGAAAGAGCAATATCCATGGACTTCCCCTATCTTATTGTGTTTTCAGCAGCTATGATAGCCATGTTGTTTTTGTGTGCAAATTACATTGCAATACAGTCAAAGTTGACTTCCACTATAAAGCAGACACAAAAAAATGAGTCAAATCTTGAAAAGTTGAGAAATGAAAATGATTCGCTGGAGAATATGATTGCGACTTACGTTGATTTGGATCATATATATGATGTAGCTACAAATAAGTTGGGTATGATTTATGCTAAGAAGAATCAGGTTATAACATACGAAAAAACGGAAAGTGAATATGTCAGACAATTTGAAGATATCCCGAGATAAAAAGGGAAATAATAACAAAGGTAAGGACGGAGGTACTTCCAATCCTTTAGATAATTTGCAGGGAAGGCTTGTAATCATCCTGTTTATGATTATACTTGCTTTCGCTGCATTGTTTTTTAAGATTTTTATGTTACAAAAAAGTAAGGCTAAGGAATACAATCAGAAGATTTTGTCACAGCAAAAATATGATTCAAGAGATATACCTTACAAAAGAGGCGATATACTTGATAGAAACGGAACATATATTGCCACAAGTGAAAAGGTTTATAATTTGATAATCGATCCGAAACAAATAAACGGCAATCAGGAAGATTACCTAAATGCTACAGTATCTATATTGAGTGAAGTTTTCGGATACAGCGCCGATGATTTGAGAAGTACTATTGCAGAAAAGTCGGACAGCTCATATGTAAAATATGCTAAAGATATAAGTTATGAGCAAAAAACGGCTTTTGACGAAAAAAAAGAAGAGTACAATAAGTCTTACAAAGAGAGTAAAAGCTCTGAAAGAGTATACGGTATCTGGTTTGAAGAAAGTTATGTAAGAAGATATCCTTACGGTTCAAGTGCATGTAATGTTATAGGCTTTGCAAATAATGAAGATTTGAGCGGTAATTCCGGAATAGAGCAGTATTACAATGATCAATTAATCGGGGTATCGGGCAGAGAATACGGATATTTAAATGATGAATCGTCTCTTGAAAGAGTGATTAAAAATCCTACAGACGGAAATAAGGTGGTTTCGACCATCGATTTGAATATCCAAAAGATTGTAGAAAAACATATTGCCGAATGGCAAAGTTCTACAGGTTCAAATATGACTGCGGCTATAGTGATGAATCCTAATAACGGTGAAATTCTTGCTTTGGCTACCAGCAGAACATTTGATTTGAATAATCCCAGAGATTTGAATAATTATTACTCACCTGAACAGCAGGCCGAGATGGATGATAAGGCAAAGGTGGACGCGCTCAGTAATATATGGAGAAACTACGCTGTCAGCGATACATATGAGCCGGGCTCGCCGTCAAAGGTATTTACGGTAGCTTCCGCCATGGAAGAGGGGGTTATAACAGGCAATGAAAGCTATGACTGTAAGGGATTTGAAGAAGTCGGCGGATGGAAGATAAGATGCGCCAACAGAAACGGTCACGGTGTATTGAATGTTACCGAGGCTATTATGGAGTCATGTAATGTGGCCATGATGGATATTTCAAGAGCTGAAGGAAGTCAGAAATTTTATGAGTATCAAAAGGTATTCGGATTCGGTTCAAAGACAGCAATAGATTTGCCGGGAGAAGCGGATACAAGCGGACTTATACATACTGCAGATAATGCAAGCGCAACGGATCTTGCAACAAACTCTTTTGGACAGAATTATAATACAACTATGATTCAACTTGCGGCTGCGTATTCATCCGTTGTAAACGGAGGTTCATATTATCAACCTCATGTTGTAAAACAGATTTTGAATTCAAAAGGTGCAATAATAGAAAATATTGAGCCTGAGCTTGTAAGAGAGACGGTTTCTGCACATACCACTGCATTTATAAATGAAGCGCTTAGAAGAACTGTGGCTGAAGGAACAGGTAGTGCCGCAGCGGTTGCGGGTTATGATGTCGGTGGAAAGACCGGTACTGCAGAGAAGTATCCCAGAGGAAACGGAAATTATTTGGTTTCATTTATAGGAAGCGTACCTGCACAGGCACCGGAAGTTGTATGCTATGTTCTTGTGGATACTCCTCATGTGGCGGATCAGGCAAGATCTGCATATGCAAGCTCTTTGTTCTCAAAAATCATGACTGAAGTATTGCCATATATGAATATATATTCAAAGGTAGACGAAAGTATAGATGTAAGTGCATTCCCGACAGCAGAGGGTATTACAGACGGTAATACTCAAAAGCAAGAGGAGTCAAAGAACTATTCTACAGAAGAAGTAATACCTAACGACGGCGGAAACGGACTTCCCGGAGTACCTGCCGGAGAGGGAGAAGAATAAAATTTTGGAGATATTATGTTAAGAGATACATTGATTGCATTATTGATAGGTTTTGTTGTTACTGCAATTGCATGTCCTTTGTTTATTCCTGTTTTGCACAGGCTTAAATTCGGACAGATGGTAAGAGATGACGGCCCTAAGGAACATTTGAAGAAGACAGGTACTCCCACGATGGGCGGAATTTCATTTTTGGCCGGCATATTGGCTGCAAGCCTGTTTTTGATACCTAAGTATAAAGAAGTGGCGGTAGTATTCTTATTTACTATATCCTATGGTATAATAGGTTTTTTGGATGATATGCTGAAGATAAAGAAAAAACAGTCTGAAGGACTGAAGTCATCACAAAAATTTATACTTCAGCTTGCAGTCAGTGTGATTTTTATAATATATCTGTATAAAATATACGGACTTGATTACGGTGTTCTTATACCTTTTACAGGTTCATTTGATAAAGGTATAATATTAAAGCTTGGTGTTATATGGATACCTTTTGCCTTGTTTGTAATACTGGGAACGGATAACGGTGTGAATTTTACCGACGGACTTGACGGATTATGCTCAAGCGTTACAGTTATAGTAGCATTATTCTTTATGCTTATAGGATTAAAAGGCGGTTTTTCGGTTACACCTGTTACCGGTGCGGTTATAGGCAGTCTTATGGGATTTTTGATATTTAACGCTTACCCTGCCAAGGTATTTATGGGAGACACAGGTTCTTTGGCACTTGGAGGTTTTGTAGCATCATATGCACTTATGTGCAGGATACCTGTATTTATTGCAGTTATCGGATTTATATATATGATAGAGGTAATATCAGTAATCATTCAGGTTGGATATTTTAAAGCCACAAAAGGCAAAAGATTTTTTAAGATGGCACCTATACATCACCATTTTGAACTCTGTGGCTGGTCTGAGACAAGGACTGTAACAGTATTTGGTATAGTTACCGTAATACTTGGTATTTTAGTTTATCTGTTTATGTAGGAGGCAATATGATTGGAGTTGCGGGCTTAGGAAAGAGCGGTATATCAGCCGCCACATTACTTTTAAAAAATAATGAGGCGGTAGTACTCTTTGACAGTAATAAAGAACTTAATAAAGAAGAAATACTTGCAAAGTTTGATAAGGCATATCACAAAAACATAGATATTATTCTCGGGGAATTAAAAAAGTCGGATTTAGAGGATATGTCATATCTTGTTATAAGTCCGGGAATAGATCTGGAGACTGATTTTGTACAGGTACTTAAAGAAAATAACATTCCTATATGGAGCGAAATTGAGCTTGGGTTTAAATACGATAGAGGCGGATTGATAGCTATAACAGGTACAAACGGTAAGACAACTACAACATCACTTGTCGGCGAGATAATGTCAAATTTTGCAAAAAGCAGCTTTACGGTTGGAAATATAGGAATACCGTATACAGATATTGCAGATAAAACGGATGAAGATTCGGTTACGGTACTTGAGACATCATCATTCCAATTGGAAACGATTATTGACTTCAGACCGAATATATCGGCTATTTTGAATATAACTCCGGACCATTTAAACAGACATCATACTATGGAAAACTATATCAAAGTAAAAGAATATATAAGCAAAAATCAAACTGAAGATGATTTTTGTATTTTAAACTATGAAGATGAGGCTTTAAGAGAATTTGCAGACAGGGTAAAAGCTAAAGTCGTATTCTTTTCAAGCAAGAGAAAGCTTGAAAACGGATTTTATCTGGATAAAGATATTATTATGCAGAGTAAAGACGGTGTTGCAAAAGAAATTTTGGATACAAAGAAGTTAAATATACTTGGCAGACATAATTATGAGAATGTTATGGCCGCAATAGCGATATCATCTTCATACGGTGTACCTATAGACAGTATTGTAAATTCATGTTATGCATTTCATGCCGTTGAGCACAGAATAGAATTTGTAAAAGAAGTTAACGGAGTCAGATATTATAACGACTCAAAGGGTACAAATCCGGATGCGGCTATTCAAGCCGTACTTGCAATGCCTGCGGCAACATATATTATTGCCGGAGGTTATGATAAGGGCTCAGAGTATGATGAGTGGATAGAGAGCTTCGGTACAAAGGTTAAAAAACTTGTACTTATGGGAGCTACAGCAGGGAAGATAGAAGAGTGTGCAAAAAAACACGGCTTTAATGATATAGTTACGGTCGACAGCATGCAGGAGGCTGTAAAAATATGTGCCAATGAAGCAAAAACGGGAGAATATGTACTTCTTTCACCTGCCTGTGCAAGTTGGGGAATGTTCAAAAACTATGAGGAGCGTGGAAGAATATTTAAGGACTGTGTTAGGGAATTAGGATAATATGGCTGATGATATAAAGAAGAATAAAGCCAAAATTAAAAATGTAGCAAAAAAAGAATTGCAAAACCAAGCCGTGAAAAGAAAGATAAAGGTAGAAAAAGGCGGACAGAAAAAAACAAAAGTTGATACTGCTAAAGAAAATAAAATAAGAAAAGTCGGAGTTAAGAAACCGGTTGTTAATGACGGTAAAAAAAATGAAACTAAAAAAAATGAAATTAAGAAAAGAAGGTTTTATGATTACAGTCTTGTATTTATTATTTTGTTTCTGCTCATGTTGGGCTTGATAATGATTTATTCGGCAAGTTCATATACTGCAGATTTGAAATTTAAAAACTCCGCTTATTTTGTAAATAAACAGCTTGTCTTTGTTGGAGGGGGTCTCGTTTTGATGATAATTGTATCATTAACACCTTACCAACTTTGGATAAAATTGTCGAAGCCTATTTATGTGGTTGCGACCGGGCTTGTCGGAGCTGTTTTAGTTATCGGTAGGGATGCAAACGGAGCAAGAAGATGGATTAATCTGTTCGGTATAAAATTCCAGCCTTCAGAGTTTGTAAAGGTGGCAATTATTATTTTTACATCTTACTATTTGGTAAAATATAAAAATGATTTACATTCGACAGACAGAAAGGTGGCTGAAAAGAAGCTTTGGATTTTACTCATAGTGGTATTTGTTCCGACAGTATTGGTTATGGTTGAAAATTTGAGCACATCCATAATTATATTTTTAATTGCGTTTTGTATGAGCTTTTTAGGCACATCAAATAAGAGACTTCATACAGTAGGTGCAATCGCAATGGGTGTGATTTTGTTTTTCTCAAAACCTTTTGTAAAATTTATATATGAAAGAGGAGCAAGAGACTATCATTTGACAAGACTGCTTGTTTGGGCGGAGCCTGAGAAGTTCAGCAGAGACGGAGGATATCAGGTAATACAGGGACTTTATGCTATAGGTTCAGGAAGCTACTTCGGAAAGGGGCTTGGACAGGGAATGCAAAAATTTTTCCTTCCTGAGTCACAAAATGATATGATTTTTGCTATAATAGTGGAAGAACTTGGACTTTTCGGTGCGGGACTTATAATGGGTGCATTCGTATTTTTAATATATAGAATGATAAAAATAGCATTTTCTGTAAAGGATCCTGAAGGCGTGTATCTTGTGGTGGGGATTTTAATTCATTTGTCTCTGCAGGTTATACTTAATATTGCGGTTGTAACGGGAGTGTTGCCTAATACCGGAGTTTCACTTCCATTTATAAGTTACGGAGGTACATCTATTTTGGTACTGCTTGGAGAGATGGGAATTGTTCTGAGTGTCGCAAGATCAATAAAGCTGGACTACTGATATGAAGAAGTTTTACATTGTTTTATTTTGCCTTGCCTTTATAATTGTCGGAATTTTCTCGGTCAAAATAACCGATTTCAATTTTGGAGGAAATACAAGGTATACTGATGAAGAAATGAAGGAAATGCTGTTTCCGAATGAATTATCAAAAATAACACTTTATAATTTTATACGAAGTAAATTTAAAAAAGATTACAATATACCTTTCATTCAAGGGGTTGATATATATGTAACCGGAATGAACAGCGCCGATATCATAGTATATGAAAAAAGTGTTGTAGGCTGTGTAAAATATATGAGTTCATATATGTATTTTGATAAGGACGGAATTGTGGTGGAGAGTTCAAATAATCTTCTTGACGGAATTCCTATAATAGACGGTTTGGATTTCGGAAGAGTTGTATTATATGAGAAACTTCCAATCTCAAATGAAAAAGTTTTTGAAGAAATGCTAAATATTACTCAGGTTCTGGTAGGATACGGAATAACGGTAGATAAGATTACAATTTCTTCGGATAATAATATAACATTATATATAGGAAAAATAGAAGTCTATCTGGGAGATTCGAGTGAATTAAACGGGAAAATAGGCGAATTGAGAGATATATGGGATAAAATAAAGGATTTGTCCGGGATACTTTATCTGGATAATTATAATCCTATAAAAGAAAATACAACATATACTTTTAAGAAGAGATAACTATATGATATACTTAAGTTATTACAGAAGACTTTAAAGAAAAATAAGTTGATATTTATATAAAAAACCTTTATTATAAGATGAGAGTTTGCTTAAGTGTAGGGGTACAGGAGGAATATATCTGTGTTAGAAATAAATAAGCCGGTAAATGAGAATGCAGCGAAGATTATCGTAGTTGGTGTCGGAGGTGCCGGAAACAATGCCGTAAATAGAATGATTGATGAAAATGTAGAAGGCGTGGAATTTATTGGAGTTAATACCGATAAACAGGCCTTGGTTAATTGTAAAGCCGGGAGTATTATACAGATAGGCGAGAAGCTTACAAAAGGACTTGGTGCCGGAGCAAAGCCTGAAGTGGGAGAAAAAGCGGCAGAAGAGAATATTGAAGATATCACAAATAAGCTGAAGAATGCAGATATGGTATTTGTTACATGTGGAATGGGTGGTGGTACAGGAACAGGTGCATCACCGGTTATTGCCAGAGCGTCAAAAGATCTCGGTATACTTACAGTAGGTGTAGTAACAAAGCCTTTCCCTTTTGAGGGCAGGCAGAGAATGAAAAATGCACTTGCAGGTATAGAGAATTTGAAGCAGTATGTGGATACTTTGATTGTGATACCGAATGAGAAATTACTTCAGATAGTGGACAGAAAGACTACTATGCCTGATGCATTGAAAAAAGCTGACGAAGTATTGCAGCAAAGTGTTCAGGGTATAACAGACCTTATCAGTGAGACCGCTATTATCAACCTGGACTTTGCAGATGTTCAGACTGTAATGACGGGCAAGGGACTTGCACATATCGGTATCGGTTACGGAACAGGAGACAACAAGGCTCTTGATGCTGTGAAGGCTGCTGTTTCATCACCACTTCTTGAGACAAGTATTGACAATGCCACTCATGTTCTTATTTCAATATCAGGTGATGTCGGCCTTGTTGAGGCAGATGAGGCAACCGGCTATGTACGTGAGCTTGTGAGTGAAGAGGCAAATATTATCTTCGGTGTATCATATAATGATGCTGAGCCGGACAGTGTGAAGATTACAGTTATTGCTACAGGTGTAACCAATGCAATAAATGATACTCCTGTAGGAGAATTGATCAGAGATGTAAATACCAAGCATCAAAACGATAATATTCCGAAAAGAAATGATGCATATTTGCAGGGAATGAATACGGCGGGTATGGAAAGACCTGTACAGACTCAGCAGGAGCAGAATAATTATATAAATCCTACAGCTCCTACAGCAAACTATGCAGGAGAGAGCTATCCGGAAGGCGGTTATACCGGCGGATATACAGGAAACTTCGGGCAGTATCAAAGTGACTTTAACAATCAGAATTTGAATACTCAAAACAATCAGGGATTGAATAATCCGAATATGAATAATCAAAATTACAACGGAAATTACATATCAGGACAGCGCCCGACTATTATAAGAACAGGTGATGCAAAGATAAATGTACCTGATTTCTTAAAGAGAAAGAAATAATGCAATTAATAAGCCTTGGAAGAAATTTCCAAGGCTTATTTGTGCTTATATATGATTTTTGATATATAGCTTGAGCAATCCCTTAAGTAAAAGATTGTCATCTACGATAATATCATGTGTACAAAGAGGGGCTACAAAAGGTGCGAGACCTCCTGTGGCGATTACATTAAGTTTTTCACCAAGCTCTTCTTCCATACGTGATATAATACCGTCCATCATACCGGCATGTCCGAACAGGATACCGCTTCTCATACTGTCTATTGTATTCTTTGCTATAACTTTTTTCGGCATATCAAGATTTACTTGTGGAAGCTGAGCGGTTTTTGAACTTAGAGTATCAAGTGAGATTCTAAGTCCCGGATGTATTATACCGCCTATATAATTTCCGCTTTTATCTACTACAGATATGGTGGTGGCAGTTCCCATATCTATGATTGCCAAAGGGAGCGGATATTCATCCATTGCAGCAACAGCGTCAACTATCATATCGGAGCCGACAGTTTTCGGATTGTCCATAAGTATATTCAATCCTGTTTTCATACCTGATTCTACAAGCATACATTCAATACCGAGTACTTTTTTGATTGCATTTCTGATGGTTTCATTCAGAGGAGGAACTACACTTGAAAGAATTGCACCTTCTATATCAGAAGGTTTTATTCCATGTATATCAAGTATTCCTTTTATATACATAGAGTACTCAAGATCGGTTCTTGTAGTATAGGTTGTGACTCTTTCAAGAAAATATGTTTTTGTATTGTCGATACCGCCGATGACAATATTTGTGTTACCCATATCGATTGCTAAAATCATAAAATTTTCCTTCTTATGTAAGTAGATTTAAGGCTTTTAAAGTATATATACCGTCTAAGCGCCCAAGAACGATATTTCAAATAAAAGCTTTATTTTATATAAAGTATACTAATCTCTGTTCTTGCTTGCAATAATAAAATAGCGTATAATCGTGTAAGCATTATATCTAAATAAAAATTAAGATTTATGGAGGCTTTATGCTGAAAGATAAAAATATATTACTTGGTGTAACCGGAGGTATTGCGGCATATAAAATTGCAAACCTTGCAAGTATGCTAAAAAAACAGGGTGCAAATGTAAAAGTAATAATGACTGAGAATGCCTGTCAGTTCATCACACCTATGACATTTGAAACTCTCACTGCACAAAAAGTATATACAGATACATTTGACAGAAATTTTGAGTTTAAAGTGGATCACATAGAGCTTGGAAAGTGGGCGGATGTATTTTTGATTGCACCGGCCACCGCAAATGTTATAGGAAAGTTTGCAAACGGTATTGCGGATGATATGCTGACTACTACAGCTTTAGCAATGAGATGTCCTATATTGGTTTCACCCGCTATGAATACTACCATGTTTGAAAACAAGGTGGTTAAGCACAATATTATGAAACTTAGAACCTATGGTATGGATATTATCATGCCTGCAAGCGGTCATCTGGCATGTGGAGATAGCGGAGCAGGGAAGATGCCTGAACCTGAGATGCTCCTTGAATATATCAAAAGAGGAGTATATGCTAAAAAGGATCTGGCAGGAAAGAAAGTATGTGTAAGTGCGGGACCTACAAGAGAGGCAATAGACCCTGTAAGATATATATCAAATAATTCCACAGGGAAGATGGGAGTGGAGATTGCAAAGATGGCGGCTTATCGAGGTGCAAAGGTAAGCCTCGTAATGGGACCGTCAAATGTCTTTGTACCTGATTTCATAAACAGAATAGATATAAAATCGGCAGAGGATATGTATGAAGAGATAATGAAGATCTCAGATTCACAGGATATTATTATAAAGGCTGCGGCCGTTGCGGATTATACACCTGCAAACTACAGTGATGAAAAGATAAAGAAAAAAGATGGAGATCTTTCTATTGAACTTTCAAGAACCAAAGATATATTAAAAGAACTTGGTGAGAGAAAAGAAAATAATCCTAAAAAACAGTTTATTTGCGGATTTTCCATGGAAACCGAAAATATGGAAGAGAACTCAAAGAATAAACTGGCAAAGAAAAATGCGGATATGATAGTTGCAAATAATGTAAAGGTTGATGGAGCAGGATTCGGAACCGATACAAATGTGGTTACCATATTTACAAAGGATAATGAGATAAGACTTGATAAGCTGTCAAAAACAGAAGTGGCAGAAAAGATATTTGATGAGATAGTGAGGAATTTTTAAGTGAACTTTGGAGAGATAAGTAAGAGAAGAACATTTGCCATAATATCACACCCGGATGCCGGAAAAACAACATTGACCGAGAAGTTTTTGCTCTATGGAGGTGCTATTAACTTGGCAGGAAGTGTAAAGGGAAAAAAGACTGCCAAATATGCGGTAAGTGATTGGATGGAGATAGAAAAGGAGAGAGGTATCTCTGTAACCTCATCTGTTATGCAGTTTAACTATGACGGATTTTGTATAAACATTTTGGATACACCGGGACATCAGGACTTCTCAGAGGATACATACAGAACTTTGATGGCGGCAGATTCTGCAGTCATGGTAATAGATGCAAGTAAGGGTGTTGAGGCACAGACTATAAAACTTTTTAAGGTCTGTGTAATGAGAAAGATACCTATATTTACATTTGTAAACAAGCTTGACAGAGAGGCGAGAGATCCTTTTGAGCTCTTGGATGAGATAGAAAATGTGCTCGGCATAAGAACATGTCCTGTAAACTGGCCTATCGGATCGGGAAAGAATTTTAAGGGTGTATATGACAGACAGACGAAGCTTATAAATAAGTTTACTGCAAATCATGCCGGAATGAAGGAAGTTGATACTCAAGTTATCGATCTTGAGGACAGTAAGCTGGATGATTATATCGGATTTGACTATGCTGATATATTAAGAGGAGATATAGAGCTTTTAGACGGTGCAAGTGATGACCTTGATATGGAGAGAGTGTCTGCGGGTGAACTGAGTCCTGTATTTTTCGGCTCGGCTCTTACAAACTTCGGAGTGCAGACCTTCCTTGAACATTTCCTCAAAATGACCACATCACCTCTTAAGAGAAAAACTCATGACGGAGTGGTAGATCCTATGAAGGATGAGTTCTTCTCCGCCTTTGTATTTAAGATTCAGGCAAATATGAATAAAGCCCACAGAGACAGAATCGCATTTATGAGAATATGTTCAGGCGAGTATGATGCAGGTATGGATGTTTTCCATGTACAGGGAAACAGAAAGATAAAGCTCAATCAGTCAACACAAATGATGGCGGATGAGAGAAAGATAGTTGAAAAGGCATATGCCGGAGATATTATCGGAGTGTTTGATCCGGGTATATTCGGTATAGGTGATACACTTGCCACGGTAAATGATATTGAGTTTGAAGGTATACCTACTTTTGCACCTGAGCATTTTGCCAGAGTACGTCAGGTGGACACCATGAAGAGAAAGCAATTCCTAAAGGGGGTGTATCAGATAGCTCAGGAGGGTGCAATCCAGATTTTCCAGGAGTATAATACCGGAATGGAAGAGATAATAGTGGGAGTTGTAGGTGTGCTCCAGTTTGAAGTATTATTATACAGACTGAAGAATGAATATAATGTAGATGTAAAACTTGATAAGCTGCCTTACGAGCATATAAGGTGGATAGATGAAACATCTACTGTAGATATAGATAAGATACAGGGAACAAGTGATATGAAAAAGATTAAAGATCTTAAAGACCGCCCGCTTCTTATTTTTACACACCCTTGGAGTGTGAGAATGGTTGAGGAAAGAAATGAAGGATTGGTTTTAAGTGAGTTCGGAAAGAACTAAGAAAGGAACATTATGAGAAAATACAGACAGGAAATAGAAAAATATATAGATGAGCACAGAGACGAGATGGTAGCCGATATCATTAAGCTCTGCTCTATAAACAGTACAAGAGGCGAGTATGTGGAGGGTGCACCTTTTGGTGAAGGTCCCAAAAGAGCACTTACCATGGCACTCAGCATTGCAGAAAAATACGGTTTTGACATAACAAACTATGATAATTATGCGGGTGCGATAGATCTTAACAACAAAGAAAAAGGGCTTGATATACTTGCTCATTTGGATGTAGTACCTGAGGGAGAAGGATGGAGCGTTACAGCCCCTTTTGAACCTAAGGAAATAGACGGAAAGATCTACGGAAGAGGAACTTCTGATGATAAGGGACCTGCGGTTGCTGCGCTTTTTGCTCTTCGTGCGGTTAAGGATTTGAACATACCTGTAAAAAAGAATACAAGACTTGTTTTGGGTACGGATGAGGAGTGCGGAAGCAGCTGTATAAAGTATTACTATACCAAGGAAAAAGAAGCTCCTATGACATTTTCACCTGACGGAGAATTTCCGGTGGTAAATATTGAAAAGGGACAGCTGCAGGGTGAGTTTTCAGCCGCTCTTGAGGATGCCGGTGAAAAGAGACTTGTAAGTATTGAAGCAGGTACAAAGGTAAATGTAGTACCTCCAAAGGCAAAGGCGGTCATAGAGGGATTTGATATAGAAGAAGTTGAAGCAAAAGCCAAGGAAGTGACTAAGGAAACAGGTATACAGTTTAAGTACGATCTTGTGCCGGTTTTTGAGATTACGGCACTTGGTGCAAATGCACATGCATCAACTCCTGAGAACGGAAATAATGCCATTACAGGACTTTTGGAATTACTTTGCAGACTTGATTTTTCACCTTCAAAGAAGATAGAGACTATAAAGAAATTGTATGCTCTTATGCCGCATGGAGATACAAAGGGTGAGGCAATGGGCATTGCCGTAGAGGATGAGAAAAGCGGTGCACTTACACTTGCTTTTTCAATGCTCACTTTAAAGAATAATATAATGCACGGATTCTTTGACAGCAGAATTCCTGTAAGCGGTGACGGAGATAAGATATTAAAAACCGTCAGGGAAAAATTCACAGGCATAGACGTGGAGTTTTTAAATGATTCGGTTCTGGCACCACATGAGGTGGATGGAAATTCACCTTTTGTAAAGACATTGATATCAATATATGAGGACTATACAGGTCTTAAAGGCGAATGCATTGCCATGGGAGGCGGTACTTATGTACACAATATTGAAAACGGTGTAGCATTCGGTGCGGTTTTCCCGGGTACAGATACAAAAATGCATGGAGCTGACGAGTTTGTTGTAATAGATGAGCTTATTGCTTCAGCAAAAATATTTGCACAGTCCATAGTGGAGTTGTGTAATTAAGGGGGAGTATGGATTCTATTGTAAGCTTAAAGTCCATGGGCAAAGTCTTTCATACAAAGAACGGAGATGTAAAGGCCTTGGATGATATAAATCTGGATATAAACAGAGGAGAAATATTCGGAATAATAGGTTTATCGGGAGCAGGTAAGTCTACTTTGGTCAGATGTATCAATTATCTGGAGGTACCTACTGAAGGAGATGTGTATTTTGAAGGCAAGCCTTTAAAGCAAATGGGTGAGCCGGGTATAAGAAATATCAGAAGGAATATGGGAATGATATTTCAGCAGTTCAACTTGCTTTCACAAAGAAATATACTGAATAATGTGTGCTTTCCTTTAGAAATAAGCGGTGTTCCAAGGGCTGCGGCTGTAAAAAGAGCAAAAGAGTTACTTAAGCTGGTGGGACTCTCGGACAGAGAAAAGGCATATCCTGCGCAGCTTTCGGGAGGACAAAAACAAAGAGTGGCTATAGCAAGAGCGATTGCCACCAATCCGAAGCTCTTATTATGTGATGAGGCTACATCGGCACTTGATCCTAAGACCACAAAGCAGATACTTGATCTTATAAAAGATATAAATAAAAATATGGGAATTACGGTGATAGTAATAACTCATGAGATGAAAGTTATTGAGAGTATATGCGACAGAGTTGCAATTATTGAAAACAGCCGTATTGCCGAGATGGGCAGAGTTGAGGACATCTTTGCCAATCCGCAGTCTGATATCGGTAAGAAACTTATACTCGGTGATGTATTGCCGAATAAAGAAATTGTATCGGGAGTTAAACTTCGAATAGAATTTGACGGCAGAAGCTCTTTTGAGCCTGTACTCTCAAATATGATTTTATCCTGTGGAATTCCCGTAAATATTCTTTATGCTCAGACTAAAGATATAGGCGGTTCGGCTGTGGGACATATGATAGTTCAGATTTCAGGTGAAGAAGAAGCCGCAAAGGCAAAAAGATATCTTGACAGTATAGGTGTGGTATACCATGAGGTGGAATTAACCGAAGGAAAGGAGCTGATAGATTAATATGACATCAATGATTTTAAAAGGTCTGTTTGAGACTTTATTAATGACTGTTGCTTCATCATTCTTCTCATACCTTATAGGTATTCCGCTCGGGGTTATTTTGGTTGTTACAGATAATACAGGTATAAAGCCCATGCCGAAGCTTAACGGAGTTTTGGGAATGATTATAAATCTGATAAGATCGGTTCCTTTTATGATTTTGCTTATTATGGTAATACCTCTTACAAGAATTATAGTGGGAACATCAATAGGGCCTGTTGCAGTTATACCTCCACTTGTTATAGCGGCAGCACCTTATATCGCCAGAATGGTTGAGTCTTCACTAAAAGAGGTGGACGCAGGTGTAATAGAGGCGGCAAAGTCAATGGGTGCAAGTAATGCACAAATAATATTTAAAGTGCTTTTACCGGAGTCAAAGCCGTCTCTTCTTGTAGGTGCTGCAATATCAGTTACAACAATACTCGGGTATTCGGCAATGGCAGGATTTACAGGTGGCGGAGGTCTTGGAACAATCGCCATAAACTACGGATATTACAGATATCAGACAGATATAATGTTTATTACCGTAGCAATCCTTGTAATTTTGGTTCAAATAATACAGGAGATTTTTATGAGAAGTTCAAAGAGCTCCGATAAGAGAATAAGGTAATATAACAGGTTATAAAAAAAGACTATAAAGATATGAGAGCTAAATCATTGACATAATATATTGTATGGTCTATAAATTGTATATGAAATTTAAGGAGGAATAATAAATGAAGAAAAGAATATTATTAGCATTAGGTTTGGTATCACTTCTTGCACTTGCAGGATGTGGAAAGAAGGCTGCAGATACAAATACAAGTGAAAGCGCAAGTGAGTCTGTCAGCGAGTCGGCAGAAACAAGTGCAGTTTCAAAAGATTTAAAGACAATCACTGTAGGAGCAACTCCTGCACCACATGCTGAAATTTTAGAGGCTGCAAGAGCAGAGCTGAACAAAGAAGGCTATGATTTAAAGATAGTTGAGTATAATGATTATATTCAGCCGAATGTGGCTCTTGATACAAAGGAATTGGATGCAAACTACTTCCAGCATTATCCATATCTTGAGAACTTTAATAAAGAGCATAATACAACTCTTGTTTCAGCAGGTGCAATCCATTATGAGCCTTTCGGTATCTATGCCGGAAAGACTGCATCACTTGATGCTCTTGCAGACGGTGCAAAGATTTCAGTGCCGAATGATGCTACAAATGAGGCAAGAGCATTGCTCTTACTTGAGGCAAACGGACTTATAAAGTTAAAAGATGGTGCAGGAATCAATGCTACAAAGCAGGATATAGTAGAAAATCCTAAGAATCTTGATATTCAGGAAATTGAGGCTGCACAGGTTGCAAGAACACTTAAAGATGTTGATGTTGCCGTTGTAAACGGAAACTATGCAATCGAGGCCGGATTAAAGGTAAGCGATGCACTCGCTATAGAGGATTCCAAGTCACTTGCGGCTACTACATATGCAAATATTATAGCTGTAAGAGAGGGTGATGAGAAATCCGATGCAATTCTTGCACTTATAAAGGCTCTTGAAAGCGATACTGTAAAGAAATTTATCGAAAGTAAGTACAATGGTGCTGTTGTACCGATGTTCTAATCTATGAGTAGATTTACAGGGAAAAAGATTATATTTACTCTGATTGCCTGTGTATTTGCTTTTGTTTCTGTCGGAAGGATTACATTTGCTTCAGAGACAAGTGTAAAGACGGCTCTTGACAGTATTGATTTTGAAAGAAAGTCAAAAAATGAGATTAATCTGTTTTTTTCAGGCAACGGTATAAATGAAGTCGGAAGATATGTAATACTTAGAAAGGATGCATCTTCAAAGGACTTCAAAGAGATAAAGAGAATTTCATCCAAGGATGTAAATAAAACAGGAAATATTTCTTATACCGATAAAATAAGTACAAACGGATATGTAAAATATGAGTACAGAGTGGACGCATATTTAAAAAACGGAAAGCAGGTAAAGGGTAAATCAATATTTGCAAGTAATGTCCTTATATGTATTGATCCGGGACATTTTCAGACAAAGAATGCGATAGAAGGAGAGGACGGTTACGGCTACTCTGAATCTATGGCGGTATTAAAGCTTGGATTGGCCTTAAGAGACAGTTTAAAGAAAAACTACGGTATATCTTCTGTTCTCACAAGAACAACGGAAAGTATTACTATTGACGGATTTACAGATAAAAATCTCGATGGCGGTCATATTTCACTTAGAGGAGAAATGGCGGGAAGAAGCGGTTCGGATTTGTTTATATCATTGCATACTAATTCAAACAATTCACATGCAAACGGATATCCTACAAATTCACAGCCTGTTACAATTAATAAGCCGCTTATAATATTAAATTCTCTTGCAAAAGAGAATGAGATATGTATAAATATTGCCAATAAGATAGGTGAGAATTTATCTGTTGTAAACTTTAATGAAGGACTTGCAAAGAGTAAGGAATTTGATTCCGTTAAGAAAGGTTCCTTAAGTGAGTGGACTGTTGCTAAAAATGACAGTATTACAATTAATGGCAGTGTATACTATAGAATGGGAGAAAGTGGAGACTATTACGGTGTACTTAGAGGTGCAAATGTAGCCGGGGTGCCGGGAATGATAGTGGAACATGGTTTTCACTCGGTGCCTGAAGTCAGAAAAAAGGCAATGCAATCCGATTTGATAAATAAATGGGTTGATGCGGATGCCAAGGCTATAGCTTCAGGTTTCGGATTTTAAAAATTAACATAAATAAGAGTTATTACAAATAAAACTCCTCAGCAGGTGAACCGACTGAGGAGTTTTTATTTTAGTAAATAACCATGGCATCATATATTGCAATGGTTGCATTGGATCCCGGGTCTACAGAGTATTGTGAGAATCTCCATATACCGTCACTGCCTTTTTTTAGAATATATTCAGGCTTTTGGTTTACTCTTTCCCAGATACGTATCTGACTGTCTGCATTTGCACTCCATGAGTTTTTATATAGAGCGGTATTGACTTGAGTCAGCTTGTCGCCTGTAAATGAAGAGTATTTTCTGTCAAGTATAACATCATAATCTTCGTTGGTAGCAAGTTTTATGGTGTTTTCATCCACCACAGTTATAGAACTTACATTGTAGGACATAAGACTTTCGCTTACTACATTGGCAAAGCCACCCGTAACCTGTTTAGTCATCTGATATTTAAGTCCTGTTTCATCTGTAGGACTTACTGTATCGTCAATTTTTGAAGCCATCTGATTGTAGCTGTGTGCATTCATATCTTCAATATAGCTTCTTAGGAAATTGCCGAGAAGGGTGTTGAAGAAGTCATTTCCTGAGTTTGTTTCTATATCCGCACTTCCTCCGACTCCGTCTCCCTTCACATATACACTGATATCTCTCTTATCCGTATAATTATTTGCGTCAGGCATTTCATATTCTATCTCATAGTACTGCTTCATACCTTTGTAGATGCTGCTGTAGAAATTGCCCATATCCATACCGAATGAGTTGAAGTATTTAAATTCACCACCTGAAGCGGAAGTAATCTGAATAAGATCACTGTCATTTGCACTGTAATTATCACCTATTCTGACTATGTAAACAGGAATCTTATATGCCGATACCACATTTATAACATCACTTGCACTATTGTAGCTTCCGACATCTTCGCCGTCGGTAAAAGCAAGGACACATTTTGCACCGGGTATTCCGGATACATCCTGAACGGCATAGATAAGTGTATCATACAGTTTAGTTTGTCCTGATGCGATATATGAAAAAATCTTTTGGTTTAACGCGTTTACATCGGAAGTGAATACACCGCTTTTATCAATATATGAGTTGAACTCTGTAAGCTTTACCTTATCACCTACATTAAACTGAACCGTATTAAGGAAGGTGGACATTACAGTTTTTGCACTGCTCAGTCTTTCTCCCTCCATACTTGCACTTGTATCTGCAACCATATCAATATTTAATGCATCCTTTTGGTCAAGCATTGAAATATTTTTAATTGTAACAGATTGAAAGTCACCGTTTGCAACACTTTTTTGTGATACATAGAACATATTCGGTGAGAGATTTGTGACAACATCACCCGAAGAGTTCTTTACATCCACATACATTCTGACTGTAGGATAATTGGTGTAGTCAAATTGGACTATATTTACATCCAGACCGGTAAGTTTTGTACTTGAGTATTCTACAAGTTTGCTCCAGTTTTCTGAAACCTCCTTGTAATTGATAAAATCATGTTTCTTCAGCATTTCAGAAACGGTTTCACTGTATTCTGCAAGTTTTTTCTTTTCATCTTCCGAAGCATAGGGTACATCGGCATTATCTAATTTTTCTACAAGTTCTTTAGCTGAAGTCTCGATTCTGGATTCTACTTGTGAAGTCAGTTTGACAAGCTTTTTTGCAATCAAAAGCTGATTCTTGTAATCATTGTCTCCGATATCATCACATTCAGCATCAATCTTGTGAAGCCTCTCTTTTTCATTCTCCTCCAGACCGTAAGATTCAAGTTTTTCCACCAGGTCCATTTCCCATGCGTTGAACTCCTGACCTTCAGTTATCTTTTTCAGACTGCCCTTGTCAACAAGTCCGCATGCAGTCAAAGAAATCGACAGAGTCAAGAAAGTAACAGCAATTATGACTTTTTTCATATTCAATAAAACTCCTTACTTTATTATTAATATTATACATCTTAAAATATTAAGTGTAAATCAGGAACAGAGGTCGATTATATAGTATTCAGGAAAAATTTATGGTAAAATTATTATATAAAGAAGATAAGGGAGAATGAGCATGTTTTGTTCAAAATGTGGAAAGCAAGTCAGAGACGGAATGAATTACTGCACAAACTGCGGTGAGCCTGTAAAAAAGGATGAAGGTGGAGTAAATCTTAAAAAAGATGATGATAAGGTAAGTTCGGCAGCCACTTTACCTCACGGTAATGTTTCGGGTAAAAGTAATACGGAGGGTAATAAGGCTAAAAAAACCAAGAAAAATAAAGGTGTTAAAATTGTATTTATTACAATAGCGGGTATTATCCTTGCACTTCTTTTGATTTTATTTGCTTTAGTTCAGACAGGAATTATCAGCATATCAATTGATGACAGTACAAATCAGGAAAGTGTACTTGATAAAAAAAGCAAGTCGTCAAAGAGAGAAAAGGAAAAGGAGAGAAGAGCCAAGGAAAAAGAGAGTGAAGAAGGGGATGTAACAACACAGGCACAGACAGAGCCCGTTTCTACAGAGGCACAGACCGTACAGCCTGCTACAATGCCAAGTACAGTCGCAATAAATAATGAATTTATTTTGCCTGACAGCAGCGTAAGAGTACTTGATAAAAGCGAATTGTCAGGATTTAGTGCCGAGCAGTGTCGTCTTGCAAGAAATGAAATCTATGCAAAACACGGGAGAATGTTTGATGATGCAGGATTGCAAAACTATTTCAATTCCCGCAGCTGGTATCACGGCACCATACCTGCAAAACAATTTAACGACAATATGTTAAGTGATATTGAGATACAGAACAGAAATTTGATAATCGCCTTTGAAAAGGAGATGGGATATACAAAGTAAGGAGTGAATATGAAAAGAATTAAAAAGTATAATTTGTTATGTACATGTGTATTGGTTATATCTGCAGCGACAAGTATAAGTGTAAGTGCGGGTTTGGCAAAAAGAAAAGTAACTCCGGTTACAAGATACGGTACTGCAGAGACTACAGCTGCTACTCAGGCAGTTAATCAGCAGGAGGATAAGAATTCAAAGGGAAATAGTAAGATAATTACAGATAAAGGCGTGTATCATCTAAGTGAAAACTCAAAGTACAGACCATATTTGTGGAAAAATGCCGACGGTAGTGCTCCCGACTATAAGGCCTATGTATTTGAGCCGGCTGTATTCAACGGACATACCGTATTTGTAGACCCCGGACATGGTGACAATAATGCACCTGAAGCCAATCAAAAAAGAGAAAAATATTATCCTGTTGATGATTCAATGCTAAAGCCCATGAAGACTTCTATGGTAGGTGATAAGGGTTATGGAGTAGGTGTTGAAGCAAGAGACAGTAAGAATATCTATGACAAAACAGAGACGGAGCCTGAATTCAGTTTGAAAGTAGCACTGAAACTTAAGGATTTGCTTATAGATAAGGGATATCGTGTGGTGTTGAGCAGGACTGATTTTAATCAAAATATTTCAAACGGTGCCAGAAGTGCTTTAGCCGGTGAGACCTCGGATATAATGATATCAATTCACTCAAATACAGGTAAAAACTCAGGTACTCTAAGCTTTTATCCGGGAGACAATGATTATATTTCGGGTAGTAATTATCCGGGATATACAAGTATAATGGGACTGACAAAGATAAATATAGAGTTGTCAAAGAAACTTGCCGAAAATATGGAAAGCAATATTACTGCTGCTACAGGTCTGAAGAATAAGGGAACGCATACTGCAGTTCTTAGAATATTCTCATATTCATCTATTCCCACTTGCTTGGTAGAGGTAGGATTTGCCGATAACGCTATTGATGCCAAGATACTCTCAACGAAAAAGGATGAAATTGCAAAATCTATGGCAAATGCTATAGATCAGTACTTTAATAAATAGTGGAGGTTTTATGAGAAAAATAATATATTTAATTTGTGTATTTGTAAGTATATGTGTTTTGTCAGGTTGCGGTTCAAAAAGTGTTACCATAAAATTTGGAGGTGATACTGAAACCGTAGAAGAAAGTAAAGTTGAGTCCGGAACAGAAGAGGAGAGTAACATAGCTGAGAAGTCTGCTGTTCAGGAAACGGTAGCAGAGGTTGCAAATTCAGAATCTTTGCAGGAAACTCAGCCTCAAACTGTAGCTGTTACTCAGGCACAGGTTTTGACAACTCTTTATGTAGTGAATTGTAATGAAAGCATTACGCTTCGTGTATCAGATTCCACAAATTCAAAGGAGATAAAGCAGATACCTTTAGGTGCGGCGGTAAGCTTTATGGAGAATGCGGCAAACGGTTTTTATAAAGTAAGTTACAACGGAAGCATAGGTTATGCACTGGCATCATATTTAAGTGTCGACCCGTACGATCATTATGTTGCACCTACAAAAGCAAGTACGGTATGGTCAGGAAAAGTGGTAAGATGCAATGAATATATAACACTTCGTAGGACTCCAAGCACAAAGGGAGAGGAGATTACAAAGATTCCGCTTGGAGCTATAGTTACAGTTTATAGCGGAGCGGATAACGGATTTTACTATATAGATTATGACGGATTTGAAGGCTATGCATTGGCAGGATATATTGATGCATATTGATATTCTATTGTTCAGTAAGCTGTATTATTTGGTATAAGGATCAGTATTATAAATATTGACTAGATATATATCGTGGTATATACTACTTGTGAAAGGACGGTGATTTTATGTTGTCGGCAAAAATTTTTGAAAATGGTAGAAGTCAAGCGGTAAGATTACCTAAGGAGTATAGATTTTGCTGTGATGAAGTTATGGTAAATAAAATTGGTGATGTATTGATTTTATTGCCGAAAAACGGTAAGTGGGATTCATTTATTACAGCCATAGATATGTTTTCAGATGATTTTATGGCTGACAGAGGAGAAATCTCGGATCAAAAGAGAGAAGAACTATGAGATATATGTTGGATACAAATATATGCATATATATAATAAAGAATAAACCTGAGAGTGTAGTAAAAGAACTGAAAAGGCATGATCCTACGGAAATATGTATTTCCGCTATAACATATGCAGAGCTTATACATGGTGTCGAGAAAAGTATGGTAGTTGATAAAAACAGACTTGCGCTAACATTGCTGTTGTCGAATATAGAGGTATTGGAATTTGATATTAATGCAGCAAATAATTATGGAAAGATAAGGACATATTTGGAAAAACAAGGAACACTGATAGGTCCTCTTGATATGATGATAGCTGCTCATGCACAGTCGCTAGGTTATTCTATAGTAACCAACAATATTAAAGAGTTTATGAGAGTACCAAATTTAGAAGTATGTAATTGGGTCAAGTAAGTATGAAATCTGATTTTCCCCCTGTAAGTATGAAATCTGATTTTCCCCCTTGCATTTATGTAAGAAATGTGCTATAGTGATTAAAATATGTTTGACAGGAAAGTGGGCCGATGGGTCCACTTTTTTATGCATATGAAAGGATAGAAATGAGCAAAAGTGAAACTTATGTAAAAAGAACGGAAGAGTTCTTGGAAAAACTTAGCGGTGAGCTTCAATTTGAAGTGGTGGATGTCGAATTTGTAAAAGAGGCGGGAGAGTACTACTTACGAGCATACTGTGATATGGACAAAGAAGGCGGCATAGGAATAGATGACTGTGTCGAAATTTCAAGGCATCTTAGCGACTGGCTGGATGAAAAGGACTTTATTGAAGAGGGATATATTCTGGAGGTTTCCTCTCCGGGACTTGGAAGAGCACTGAAAAAAGACAAGGATTTCATAAGAGAACTTGGAAAGGAAGTGGAACTCAAGCTCTATAAGGCAAGAGAAGGTGTTAAAGATTTTGAAGGAATATTAAAGGCTTTTGACGGTGAAAATATTACCGTAGAAACAGAAGGTGGAGACGAAGTCTTTACAAAAAAAGAGATTGCAAATATCAGATTAAAGATAGATTTTTAACGGAGGATAATACTAAGGATGAATAAGGAATTACTGGAGGCACTTGATCTCCTGGAAAAAGAGAAAAATATAAGTAAGGCGGCAATTTTGGAAGCTATTGAGAACTCTTTAATTTCCGCATGTAAAAACAATTTCGGAACAGCGGATAATGTAAAGGTAAGTGTAAATCCTAACACATGTGATTATTCCATAATACAGGCAAAAGAAGTTGTAGAGACTTTGGGCAGCAAGCCTACTATAGAAGACAAGGCAACAAAGATATCACTTGCAGATGCCAGAATGCAAAATCCTAATTTAAGCATCGGTGATACAGTACTTGTACCGGTTATTTCAAAGGAATTCGGAAGAATAGCCGCAGGAGTTGCCAAAAATGTTATCTTACAAAAGATAAGAGAAGAAGAGAGAAAAGTGATATTCAACGACTACTATATGAAAGAAAGAGATATAGTAAGCGGTGTTGTTACAAGATTTATGGGTAAGAATATTGCAATCAATCTCGGCAGAATAGATGCCGTGCTTGCAGAGAGTGAGCAGGTAAAAGGAGAAGAATTAAAACTCGGAGACAGATTGAAGGTGTTTGTGTTGGAGGTAAAGGACAATCCCAAGGGACCGAGAATATCTGTATCAAGAACACATCCCGAATTTGTAAAGAGACTTTTCGAGTCTGAAGTACCTGAAATCAGAGACGGAGTGGTAGAGATAAAGTCAATCTCAAGAGAGGCCGGATCAAGAACAAAGATTGCCGTATGCAGCCATGAAGCTGATATTGACCCTGTAGGTGCCTGTGTAGGTGTTGACGGTGTCAGAGTAAATGCTGTGGTGGAAGAGCTTAGAGGAGAGAAAGTCGATATAGTAAACTGGGATGAAAATCCGGGATACTTGATAGAGAATGCACTTTCACCTGCAAAAGTAATTGCTGTTGTGGCGGATGAAGAAACAAAAGAAGCTGATGTAATAGTTCCTGATTATCAGCTTTCACTTGCTATCGGTAAGGAAGGACAGAATGCAAGACTTGCAGCCAGACTTACAGGATATAAGATAGATATAAAGAGTGAGAGCCAGGCAAGAGAAATGGGAGTATTTGATTCTTTGGACGGCAGTGAAGATATGTCTGATGATATGCCTGTTGACGAGGGATATACACCGGATACTGAAGAATTTGATGCTGAGGCAGAAACAAAAGATGACAACGACATTGAAGAATAAAACACCTCAAAGAAAATGCATCGGATGTAATGAGTCAAAGCCTAAAAAAGAATTGATACGAATAGTAAGGACACCTGAAGGAGAGATGCTTTTAGACAGCACCGGCAGAGCAAACGGAAGAGGTGCTTATATATGCAATAATATAGATTGTCTGCAAAAAGCAATAAAGACCAAGGGACTTAACAGAGCATTTAAGATGAATGTTGATAATGATGTTTTATTAAAGCTTAGTGAGGAGATGGCGGAACTTGGCAAGAGATAGGATATTAAATTTAATCGGACTTGCTATGAAAGCAGGTAAAGTGGTGTCGGGAGAGTTTTCGGTTGAAAAGTGCATAAAATCCGGTAAAGCGAGGCTGGTAATAATAGCATCGGACGCATCTGAAAACACGAAGAAGAAATTTGAAGATAAATGTAAATTTTATCATGTTCCTATATTAATATATTCCACAAAGGAAGATTTGGGAATGATTTTGGGCAAAGGGCTTAGATCATCAATAACATTAACTGAGGACGGATTTAAAAATGCAATATTAAAAATCACGGAGGAATGATAATTGAGAGTAAACGATCTGGCAAAAGAATTAGGCAAAAATAATAATGAGTTGACAGCATATTTGAAGGAGAAAGGCATATCAAAGGTGGCCATGTCAAATATATCAGCTGATGAAGAAAAAATGCTTAGAGAAAAATTCAATAAAATAGATGGAAATAAAGTAGTGAATAATAATAAAGAAAATATGGAAAACAACAGAACGGTAGAGACTACACAGGAAGTATCGGAAACAAAGAAGGAGGAAGCGCCTAAGAAAAAGGTTGTAGTATTCAGACCGCAGAATGCACAGCAGATGCCTGCAAAAAAGTCGGGTTCAAAAACAGCCGCAGCTCCTAAGAAGAATACAAAAAAGGATGCGGAAGCAGCAAAGCAGCCTCAAAAGAAGGCTACTGAAGAGAAGAAGACCGATGTTTCAAAATCCGATATTTCAAAAGAAATAAAGAAAGAAGAAAAGGCGGTTGAGACTGTAAAGACAGAGGAAGTTGTTACAGCAAAAGAGCCTGTAGCAAATGTAGAGAGTAAAACACCTGTTGCTACAGAGGAGAAGAAGGCACAAGCTCCGGTTTTAGAGAGTGCAGAGCCTGCTAAACCTAGAAATGTATATGCGGAGATGGAAGCCGCTAAAAAGGCTAAGGAAAGTGCTCAGCCTATAAGAAATATCTTCAAAGAAAGAGAAGAAAGAGATAAGGCAAGAGGTAAGGATTCCCGTCCGCAAAACAGAGATAAAAAGCCTTTTAATAAAGATAAGGACCAAAAGGGAAACTTTAAGAACGACAGAAACTCAAAGGGCAGAGACGGTGCCGGAAATAATGACAGAAACAGAAACTTTGCCGGAAAAGACAATAAAAACTTCCAGGGTTCAAATGACAGAAACAACAGAAATGACAGAAATAAGGATTTCTCCAAGGATGAGAATACAGGCAGAAGTTTCGGAAACAACAAGCAGCAGGGATTTAAGAAAAATGATGCTGCAGCAGGAGTTCCTGTACTTGACGGTTTAGGAAAGAAAACTTCCAACAGAGTTAATAAGAATAATTTCAAAAATAATAACAAGAACGATAAGAAGCACAGAACCGAGGACGGTCCTGCAAAGGGCAAGGTGAGCAAGCATCCGTTTATAATGCCTGTAAAGCAAAAGGTTGAAGAGGTACAGGATGATATCAAAGAAATCATCATTCCTGAGACAATTACAATCAAGGAGTTTGCTTCAAAGCTTAAGCTTCAGCCGTCAACAATTGTAAAGAAGCTTTTCTTAAAAGGCCAGATAGTTACACTTAATACGGAGCTTACTTTCGAGCAGGCTGAAGAGATTGCTCTTGAGTATGATGTAATCTGTACTATGGAGGAGAAGGTAGATGTTATCGGAGAGCTTTTGGCGGAGGCTGAGGATCCTGAAGAGACTTTGGTGTCAAGACCGCCTGTAGTGGTTGTAATGGGCCATGTCGATCACGGTAAAACATCACTTCTTGATGCTATAAGAAAAACTAATGTTACCAGCAGAGAGGCCGGAGGTATTACACAGCATATCGGTGCCTATATGGTAAAAATAAACGGAGAACCTATAACATTCCTTGATACACCGGGACATGAGGCGTTTACAGCAATGCGTATGCGTGGTGCACAGGCTACAGATATTGCAATACTTGTAGTAGCTGCAGATGACGGTGTAATGCCGCAGACTGTAGAGGCTATAAACCATGCAAAGGCGGCAGGAGTTGAAATAATAGTTGCTATCAATAAGATAGACAGACCGGCCGCAAATATTGACAAGGTAAAGCAGGAGCTTTCAGAGTATGAGCTTATACCTGAAGATTGGGGCGGTTCCACAATTTTCGTACCTGTATCTGCAAAGAACGGTGACGGTATATCAAATCTCTTGGAGATGGTAATACTTACAGCGGAAGTAAAGGAGCTTAAGGCAAATCCTAACAGAAAAGCAAGAGGTCTTGTAATAGAGGCGGAGCTTGACAAGGGTAAGGGACCTGTAGCGAGAATACTTGTTCAAAAGGGTACACTTCATGTAGGAGATTTCATAGCGGCAGGATCATGTTCAGGTAAGGTTCGTGCCATGATGAATGATAAGGGAGTTAAGGTAAAGTCGGCAGGACCTTCAACACCTGTTGAGATTTTGGGACTTGACAGCGTACCGAATGCCGGTGAAGTATTTGTAGCTACAGAAAACGATAAGGAAGCAAAGGCATTTGCGGCTACATTTATCTCGGAGAGCAAGAATAAGCTTATCGAAGATACAAAGGCCAAGCTTTCACTTGACGATCTCTTCAGTCAGATTAAGGCGGGAAATGTCAAGGAACTTCCTATAGTTGTGAAGGCTGACGTTCAGGGTTCTGTAGAGGCTGTAAAGCAGTCACTTACAAAACTTTCAAATGAAGAAGTTGCCGTAAAGGTAATCCATGGCGGTGTAGGTGCAATTAACGAGAGTGACGTTGTACTTGCGGCTGCAAGTAATGCGATTATTATCGGATTTAATGTAAAGCCGGATCAGATGGCAAAGGCTACAGCGGAAAGAGAAAATGTAGACCTTAGACTTTACAGAGTAATCTATCAGGCAATTGAAGATATAGAGAGCGCTATGAAGGGTATGCTTGAGCCTATCTATGAGGAGAAGGTTATCGGACATGCTGAAATCAGACAGATCTTTAAGGCTTCAGGCGTAGGCAATATCGCGGGAAGCTATGTGCTTGACGGTAAGTTTGTAAGAGGCTGTAAGGTAAGAATTACAAGAGACGGAGAGCAGATCTTTGACGGAAATCTTGCATCACTTAAGAGATTCAAGGATGATGTTAAGGAAGTTGCAACCGGATATGAATGCGGTCTTGTATTTGAAAAGTTCAATGATATTAAGGAATTTGACCAGGTAGAAGCATATGCTATGGTAGAGGTTCCAAGATCATAATAAAGAAAGGAATGTATGAGAAAGAACAGTTTAAAGTCTACTATGATCAACTCGGAGGTAATGAAGACAGTATCTGAAATCATAAGAGGTGATGTAAAGGACCCAAGAGTCGCACCTATGACAAGTGTAACAGATGCGGAAGTTACCACAGACTTAAAATACGCAACAATTTATGTCAGCGTATTGGGTGATGATGAGCAGTCAAAGAAGACATTACAAGGTCTTAAATCTTCTTCAGGATTTATAAGAAAAGAACTTGCAAGAAGATTAAACTTAAGAAATACTCCTGAATTAAAATTTGTTTTGGATGAGTCATTGGCTTACGGCATGAAAATGGATAAGCTGATAGATGAAGTAATAAAAAAAGATGAGAAGGGCAATGAATAAACTAATAGAGCTTATTGAAAATGCAAAAAATATAGCTATAACAGGTCATGTAAGCCCTGACGGAGACTGTACAGGATCCACCTTGGGATTGTATAACTATATAACAGAAAATTTTGAAGATAAGAATGTAAAAGTATGCCTTGAAAAGCCTTCAATGAAGTTTTCATTTATGAACGGGTTTGAGCTGATAAGTGAGGACCCGTTTATGGAGGCCGACTTACTTGTTTCTTTAGATGCGTCAGACAGAGAAAGACTTGGAAGCAGAGGTGTAATGCTTGAGAGTGCCGCACAAAGCATATGCATAGACCATCATATCACCAATACAAAGTTTGCAAAATTTAATATAGTGGAAGATTTCAGAAGTTCTACTTGTGAACTCTTGTACACTTTGCTGGATAGTGATAAAGTAAGTGTAGAGACTGCAAAATGCTTATATACAGGTATAGTCCATGATTCCGGAGTGTTTAAATATCAATCCACCACAAAGGAAACCATGGATATAGCCGGAGAGCTGATTTCAAAAGGTTTTGATTTCACAAAAATCATAGATGATACATATTTTAAAAAAGATTTTAATGCAAGCAAACTTTTGGGACTGGTACTTACAAATGCAAAATTGGAATTTGACGGTAAGTGCTGCTACGGTGTTCTGGATTATGATACCTGGAGTAAGTATATTTCAGATAAAAAGAAAATGGATGGAATCATAGACAATCTGAGAAATATAGACGGTGTGGAGATTGCATTATTTATGTATGAGACCGCTAAAGATGAATACAAAGTAAGTTTGCGTTCTATAAATAAAAACGTCAGCAGTATTGCGGCTGCACTTGGTGGAGGCGGTCATATCAGAGCCGCCGGTGCTACAGTGTACGGCAAGGCCGATGAAATTTTAAAAAACACACTATTGCCTATGATTGAGAAAGAATTGAATGGCTAAGAATGCTTATAACGGAATAATAAATATATTCAAAGAAAAAGGATTCACATCTCATGATGTTGTAGCAAAAATGAGAGGAGTTCTTAAGCAAAAGAAAATCGGGCATTCGGGAACATTGGACCCGGATGCTGTCGGTGTACTTCCGGTATTGTTAGGTAATGCTACCGTATTGTCGGATATGTTAACCGATAAGTCAAAAGAATACGAGGCGGTACTGCTTTTAGGAGTGTCTACAGATACACAGGATACTTCAGGAAAAATTTCGGAAAAAAAAGACACTTCACATTTGACCGAGGATGAAGTTAAAGAGGTAATAAATTCATTTCTTGGAGAGTATATGCAGCTTCCACCTATGTATTCGGCATTAAAAGTAGGCGGAAAAAAGCTTGTCGATCTGGCAAGAGAAGGCAAGGAAGTAAAGAGAGAACCGAGAAAAGTTGAAATTTTCAATATTGATATAATTGATATGGATTTGCCGAGAGTAAAGTTTACGGCCAAAGTATCTAAGGGAACTTATATCAGAACATTATGCCATGATATAGGAGAAAAACTTTCGGTAGGCGGTTGTATGGAGTCTCTTGTCAGAAAGAGAGTGGACAGATTTGATATAGACGGGGCCATTACCCTAAAACAACTGGAATCAGAGAGAGATAATATAGATAAGAGGATAATGAGCGTGGAAGAGTATTTTTCCTTCCTGCCCAAAATAAATACCTCCCCTGACTTTGATAAATATCTGCATAACGGAAATAAATTAAAATTTGAAAAAGATTTTGAAGACAGTGACTTATATAGAGTCTATGATTCTAATGACATATTTATTGCAATATATAAAAAAGAATCGGATGAATTAAAGCCATTCAAGATGTTTTTATAGATAGGTGATAATGTGATTACATTTATAAATACTACAGACATAAAGATAACAGAGAGAACAGCTGTTGCCATAGGGAAATTTGACGGTGAGCATAGGGGACACAGAAAATTATTCAGAACACTGAAGGAAGAGGCTAATAAAAAGGGTTTAAAGACTGTAGTTTTTTCTTTCAAAACTTTACCGTCAAATATTGTAAGAAATAATCATACCACACAGATATTTACAAATGTGGAAAGACAAAAAAAATTGGAAGAACTTGGAATTGATTATTATATAGAATATCCTTTTGATATGGACATTGCAAAGCTGTCAGGTGAAGAGTTTTTGACAGATATTCTTATAAAAAAACTGGGTATGGCTGTGATAGTTGCAGGAGCTGATGCGGCTTTTGGATATAAAAAGAGCGGAAATGTTGAGCTTTTGAACAGATTGTCAAAGACTTTGGGATATGATGTAAAGATAATTGAAAAGGAAAAGGATGATTTCCATAATGATATAAGCTCAACACTTATAAGATCAAAGCTTGATGAGGGCGATATGGAAGAAGCAAATAAGCTTCTTGGAGGAATATATTCTATAAGCGGAGTTGTTGAGGAGGGAAATAAGATAGGGGCGACCATAGGTTTTCCGACCTTAAATATTTTCCCTTCAAACCAGAAGCATCTGCCCAAGTATGGAGTTTATGCATCCAGAGTAAGAATCGGTGATGATGATACTCTTTATCTCGGACTTACAAATGTCGGATCAAATCCAAGTATTGAAAATGATAAAAAAAATCATATTTCAAGAGTCGAGACATACTTGTATAACTTTGAAGCAAACCTTTACGGCAGAGAAATAGAGGTATATCTTTATAAATATATAAGACCTGAGATGAAATTCGCCAGTCTTGAGGAATTAAAAAACCAAATAAGTAATGATAAACAGGAAGTTTTAAACTTCCTTAACAGTCAAGTAAAATAAAGGAGAACTATGGACGATAAGAATTTATTTGAAAACGGTATAGTGGAAGAAGGTAATGTTTCAGTATCTATAACACTTGAGGATGATACTGTACTTGAATGTGTTGTGCTCAACATTTTCAGTGCCGGAGACAGAGAGTATATTGCGGTAATGCCTGAGGATGACAATGATGAGGGGACTGTATATCTTTACAGATACTCGGAGACCGAGGACGGACAGCCTGAGCTTACCAATATAGAGACCGATGAAGAATATGAGATAGTTGCAGATGCTTTTGACGAGCTTCTTGATGAAGAAGAGTTTGAAGACCTGCTTGGTGAAGAAGATTTATAGTTTTTAATATGGAGCAATGTAGTACTGTTGTATTATATTGCTCCAAAATTTTAGAGAGAATATGAAAAAAGAACTGGATTATTTTTATATTGACGGAAAATACGGATGGAATCAGGAAGATTTCAAAAATCTGTGGATGAATAAGGGCGGATGCGCCTGTGTTACAGCCTGTGACAGCTTTGTTTATATGAGAAAGTATTTGGGTAAAGATAATCTCTACCCATATCATATAGAGAATGTGAACTCACTTGATTATGTGGATTTTTCAAATGATGTAAAGCCTTATCTGAGGCCAAGGTGGACAGGCATAGACAGACTTGAGATATATGTTGACGGTATAAGTGATTTCTTGGAAGATATTGATGAACACAGTATAAGTTTGTCTGAGTTTTCAGGTGATAATGATATCGAGGATGCTGTTAAGATTGTAAAATCTCAGATAGATAAAAAAATGCCGATACCCATGCTTGTACTGATGCATAAAAATCCGAAATTCAAAGATTTCGTGTGGCATTGGTTCTTACTTACAGGATATGAGGAAGACGGCAAAAAATTTATGGTTAAAGTTGTAAGCTATGGAAGTTACAGATGGTTTGACTTTAAAGAGCTGTGGAATACAGGGCATAAACGCAAGGGCGGACTTATATTGTTTAATGAAAACAATTGATTTATCTTAGATTAAAATTAATTAGCTTGACAATACATTAAATAAAGCATAGATTGATAGAGATAAGGCTTGTGTAGTTGCCGGAAAAAAGGATGGAATAGAATAATGGAAAAAAGAAATTTGACACTGTTGACTGACTTGTATGAACTTACAATGATGCAGGGCTACCATTTGGAAAATAATGTAAACGAAACGGTTATCTTTGATATGTTCTACAGATCAAATCCGAATAAAAACGGATATGCTATCTGTGCAGGACTTGATCAGGTGATAGATTATATTGAAAATTTGCATTTTGACGATGAAGATATTGAATATCTCAGAAAGACAAAGCTTTTTAGAGATGATTTCCTTGAGTACCTCAGAGATTTTAAATTTACAGGTGATATCTATGCTATACCTGAGGGAAGTGTTATATTCCCAAGAGAACCGCTTGTAAAGGTCATTGCACCTATAATGCAGGCACAGCTTATAGAGACAGCACTTTTAAATATCATAAATCACCAGTCACTTATAGCGACAAAAGCCGCCAGAGTGGTTTTGGCCGCAGACGGTGACGGAGTAATGGAGTTCGGACTCAGAAGGGCACAGGGACCTGATGCAGGTATCTACGGCGCAAGAGCGGCTGTGATAGGAGGTTGTGTAGGAACAAGTAATGTTCTCTGCGGAAGAATGTTTGACGTACCGATACTTGGAACACATGCTCACAGCTGGATAATGAGTTTCCCTGATGAGCTTTCAGCATTCAGAACCTATGCAAAGACTTTCCCGACAGCATGTACACTTTTGGTAGATACATATGATACCCTAAAATCAGGCGTACCGAATGCTATAACTGTATTTAAGGAGATGAGGGCTGCCGGTATACCTCTAAAGAATTACGGTATCAGACTCGACAGCGGAGACCTTGCATACCTTTCAAAGAGAGCCAAGGAGATGCTTGATGAAGCAGGCTTTGAGGATGCGGTTATATCGGCTTCAAATGATTTGGACGAGAATATTATATCTTCATTGAAATTGCAGGGCGCCACAATCAACAGATGGGGTGTAGGTACCAACCTAATTACATCAAAGGATTGTCCGGCATTTGGAGGAGTATATAAGCTTGCGGCAGTTATGAATGAAAAAACAGGAGAGTTTATTCCTAAGATAAAACTGTCAGAGAATGCCGAGAAGATAACAAATCCGGGAAATAAGAAAATATACAGAATTTACAATAAAAAGACAGGCAAGATAATAGCCGATTATATCTGTTTGGAAGAGGAGAATCTGTCTACAGACGAGTCGCTTATGCTCTTTGATCCGGTTGAGACATGGAAGAGAACAAAGCTTAATGCAGGTTCATTTGAGACTAAGGAACTCTTGGTACCGATATTTAAAAAAGGTGAATGTGTATACAAATCCCCTTCGGTAATGGAATTAAGAGAATTTTGTAAAAAAGAGCTTGATACCCTTTGGGATGAGTCAAAGAGACTTGCATATCCTCATGAGACATATGTGGACCTTTCACAGAAGCTATGGGATATGAGATACGAGCTGTTACAAAAGTATAATTATCAGGAGTTATAGATTTAAGCAGTAAAGAAAGAGTAGTATGATACAGGAAATATATCCGAAAGTATTTTATCCTGAATATAGGAGAAAGAAAGCCACAAAGGAAAATAATAAAAAATCATTTGTTTTACATTTTGAGTACAATAAGATAATGCTTATAAAGGATGCATTGACAGGAGCATTGAGTATTCCGAGATTTGAAGATTTGGAAGACGAAGATGAAAATATATATGAAAAATCCTACTATGTAAACTCTGTAGATGATGAGGAATTTTATCTGGTAGATGATATAAGTATTCCTGAGTTTGGCGGATTCTATATGGAGGGCATACAAGCTTTGCGTGAGTTTGAGCCTCGTTATCAGGCTTTTGCAAGTGTAAGTGCTTCACAGGTATACAGATGGATGCAGAGCAGAAAATATTGCGGATACTGTGGTACAAAGACTGAAAAGTCTGCGACTGAAAGGGCATTGATTTGCCCGAAGTGTAAGAACATAGAATACCCTAAGATATCTCCTGCAGTTATAGTAGCGATCAGAAACGGAAACAAACTGCTTCTTACAAAGAATGCAAAAGGTACTTATAAATATTATGCATTAGTTGCAGGCTTTGTTGAGGTAGGTGAAACACTTGAAGAAGCTGTTGCCAGAGAAGTAAAAGAAGAGGTCGGACTTAAGGTAAAAAATATAAGACCTTATAAATCACAACCATGGTCGTTTTCAGATACCATCATGCTTGCATTTATTGCAGATTTGGACGGAGATGACACGATCACATTGCAGGAAGAAGAGTTATCCGAAGCAAGGTGGTTTGAGAGGGAAGATGTACCTGTACTGCCTTTCCATATAAGCGTAGGACATGAAATGATTCAAAAGTTCAGAGACGGTGAAATATAAAAAAGTCGGGTTTTCCCGACTTTTTATGGTAGTCTGTACGGATAAAAAGGAAGATTCCTTATTACTCCATATATTAATAATATAACAATTATAACAATCATGATATTGTTTTCAAATTTACTTATTTTTCTTTGCCCGGTTTTTATATATCGTAATTGATAAAAAATATAGTAGATTACGATTAAAGGAAAAAGAAATACAAGTATCTGATTATAGTAAAAAGCGGACCTTATATCACCGTGAGAAAGTGATACACACATTCTGCTGACCCCACAGCTTGGACAATCCAAATGAGTTATAGTCTTAAACGCGCATGGGATACGGATATGAATAAAATACAGTATATATAAAAAAATACCAAGGCAAGAAATTGCAATGGTATTTTTTATTACTCTTTTAATTCTGTCTTGCATATTAGAATGGAGACTTGTTGCTGTCGCTTTCTGCAAGCTTATTGATAGAATCCTGCATTAAAGCATATGTTACAATTGCAAGACCGAAGAATGCAAGTACAACATAAAGAATAGGACGGCTTTCTGCTGTTCTTCCTGTCTCTACCATCTTCTGATCCAAAATAGTACCTGATTTATAAACCCAGTATAAGAAGAAAAGTCCGCAAGTAACAAAACTGAGAACAATAACAAGTACAGGTGACATTGCATTAGGATCGTCTGATATTGCATTGATATCAGTTGCGATGCAATAAAGCCAATAAAGACCGTAGATACCACATGTTACGATAGATAAAATTATACATGTGACAATATTTTTACTTTGTAAAGTACTCATAAAAATACTCCTTTCAAGATAATGGTATTTTTACATGTAAGCTTGTTAGAGAAATCAAACATACATGTACCATTTTGTTAAATTCGAGAAGATTTTAACAAAAAAATATGACATAGTAAATACTATAAATATAATTGTAAAGTTTTATAAAGAATAATGTAATAATAAAATAATACAGTATGAGAAGGGTCATATTATCCATCCTATATAAAAAATAAACTAAACAGATGATTATTTAAAAACATTTGAGCGAGAATATCTATTGCTTTGTAAAAGAACATATGATACAATACTGTAGTTGTGAATAAGGCGATGGTCCTCTGGAAGAAATTTTAAGAACATCAAAATAATAGGAGGTTTCACATGAACGATTTAATAAGAAGTATTGAGGCAGAACAGCTTAAGGCAAGTGTTGATGACTTTAGTGTAGGTGATACAGTAAGAGTACACAACAAGATCCGCGAGGGTAACAGAGAGAGAATCCAGATATTTGAAGGAACAGTTCTCAAGAGACAAAACGGTGGTGCAAGAGAGACTTTCACAGTTAGAAAGAACTCAAACGGTATCGGTGTTGAGAAGACTTGGCCATTACATTCTCCATCTGTTGACAGAGTAGAAGTTGTAAGAAAAGGTAAAGTTAGAAGAGCTAAATTATATTATCTTCGTGACAGAGTCGGTAAGGCTGCTAAGGTTAAAGAAGCAGGATCAAGATAATCTGAACTTAATATTTTTAATGGCTGCTACATATGTAGCAGCCATTTTTTACATAAATCTGAACAATCCGATAACCTTTCCGAGAATAGTAACCTCTTTTACCAAAATAGGTTCCATAGAATCGTTCTCAGGTTGGAGTCGATAGAAATTTTTCTCTTTATAGAATGTCTTTACAGTAGCTGAATCCTCAACCAAAGCTACGATAATATCGCCGTTTTTTGCCGTATTTTGCTTGGATACAATAATCTGATCGCCATCATGTATGCCGACATTGATCATAGATTCACCTTTGACTCTCAGCATAAATATATCGGTATTTGGCAGAAATTCACTTGGAATAGGGAAATAGTCCGTAATATTTTCTGTGGCCAGTATAGGCATACCTGCGGCAACAGTGCCGACCATCGGCACATTGACCACTTCTCTACGTGTCAGATTGAAAGTATCATCTGTAATTTCTATGGTTCTCGGTTTAGTAGGATCCTTTCTTATAAATCCCTTTTTCTCAAGAGTGTTTAAATGGGCATGTACTGAAGATGTGGACTTCAGTCCCACAAGTTCTCCGATTTCACGAACAGACGGCGGATATCCCTTACTTAAGATAGAATCCTTGATAACATTATATATTTCTTCCTGTTTTTGTGTTAATGTATCCATCGAATCTCCTTTGTTTTTCAGATATAATTCTACTACTATCCTAACATATGTTCGATTAAAATGCAAACAAAAGTTCGATTACAAAGATGTTGAAATAAAATTGAAATAAAAAAAGCCTTGAAAATCAAGACTTTCTAAGATGGAGATGACGGGAGTTGAACCCGTGTCCAAAGAACAATTCCCTGTTCTTCTACTATTATAGTTGCTTGTCAAAATTCCCCTTTAAAACAGTCAAACAACAAACTGTAGGAAAGAGTAGCTTCATGATACATCTATATACTCAAAGCTTTGTATATAAGGTTTCTCACATAAGTCGATACAGATTCTGTAAGTGTGAGTGCTTACAGGTCTGCAACTGCCTTAGGCAGCGTATGCTAAATTATTTTCAGCGTTTATATTTAATTTTGCCATTTAACGCATTGCATACGAATAGCTTCACCAGCTGCATGTTCCCTGTCGAAACCGGTACATCCCCAAATCATATGTAAATACAGAATTTACATATGATATTCTAACATATATAAAGAAAAATGCCACTTAAAATTTTCTTACATCATTTACATAACCGGTTATAAGATATATGTATAATGTAAAACTTTACTTTTTTTATAAATTATCTTACTATAGTAAAACGAAACAAGTCGACAGACTTTTAATATATATGTTAGGGAGAAGAGAAATGTTTAATATAGATGTAAAACTTACACCGGAGGATGAATCGGAGGTACTTAGGTATCTTCAACACAACGGTAAAGAAATAGATGAAAACCTACATGCACAGGTGCTCGAATGCATGGATAAAATAAATGCCGTAGCAAAGCCGAATTTTGTTTTCAGAGAATGGGATCTTGAAAACAAGGGAGAATTTCCGGCGGAGCTTGACTTTTTTGTGGGAAACAGTATAAAAAAGCATATAAAAGATTGCCATAAGCTTATTTTGATGGCGGCTACAATCGGAGTCGGAGTTGACAATGCCATAAGAAAAGAAGAACTTAAGAATGTAGCAAATGCCCTTATTATGGATTCATGCGGTTCAACACTTATAGAGGCTGTGTGTGACAGTATAGAAGCAGGATTTAGAGAGCAGTATTTAAAGGAAAATAACTATCTGACATTCAGATTTTCGCCGGGTTACGGTGATTTGCCTATAACCATACAAAGGCAGTTTGTAAATGTGGTCAATGCGACAAGAAGAATAGGAGTAAATGTCAGTGACAGCGGAATAATGTTACCAAGAAAGTCGGTAACCGCCATAATAGGAGTCAGCGATCAAAAATTGGAGACATTAAAAAAGACCTGCGCAGGATGCAATCTTTTAAAATCCTGCAGATACAGAAAGATAGGAGTCAGATGTTATGCATAAATTATTGATACTTGACGGTGCAATGGGAACAATGCTTCAGGCTGCAGGTATGAAGGCCGGAGAACATCCTGAGGTATTCGGATTTGACAATCCCGATATAGTAAAAAACATACATTTAAAATATATAGAATCCGGCAGTAATGTAATATATACAAATACATTCGGTGCAAATGCACATAAACTTGAAGGCTGTAAGATAGATGTGGATACAGCTGTAGAGACTGCAATTAAGTCTGCAAAGGAAGCAATAGCGGAGAGTAAAAGGGATGTAAAGATAGCTCTTGATATCGGACCTATAGGAGAGCTTTTGGAGCCGCTTGGTGTGCTTAGATTTGAGGACGCCTATGAAATATATAAGGAAATGGTAACAGCAGGTGAAAAATACGGAGCCGATGTTATTATATTTGAGACATTTACAGATCTTTATGATGTAAGAGCAGGTGTGCTTGCCGCAAAGGAAAATACAAAGCTTCCTGTTTGGGTTACAATGACTTATGAGACTACAGGAAGAACCTTTACGGGCACAAAGATAGAATCAATGGCTGTGACACTTGAAGGACTGGGAGTGGATGCTGTAGGCTTTAACTGCTCACTTGGACCGAAGGAAATACTGCCCCTTGCAAAGAAGCTTAAAGAATGGACTAATCTGCCTATAATAATAAAGCCAAATGCAGGTCTTCCAAATCCTTCAACAGGAGAATATGATCTGCTTGCAAGTGATTTTGCGGATCTGATGGCGGATTTTGGTGAAATAGGTATAGATTATGCAGGCGGATGCTGTGGCACATCTCCTGAATATATCAGTGAATTAAAATCAGCATTTGATAACAGAGAGTTCCCAGAGTTAAAGCCTACAAAGGCAAAAACAGGTATATGTTCAGGCAATGAAATGGTGGAGCTTAACGGTGTAAGAGTTGTGGGTGAGAGATTAAATCCTACAGGAAAGAAAAGATTCCAGGAAGCACTTTTAAACCATGAGATGGAATATATATGTAAGGTTGCAATAGAGGAAGAAGAGTCAGGAGCTGATATTCTGGATATCAATGTAGGTGTTCCGGGTGGTGATGAAGTTGCACTTATGATCGAGGCTGTAAAGGCGGTACAGTCTGTGGTTAATATTCCTTTGCAGATAGATTCATCAAATCCTGAGGCAATAGAAGCCGGACTTCGTGTATACAATGGTAGAGCTATAGTAAACTCTGTAAATGCCGAAGATGAGAGACTTGATCTGATACTTCCTATCGTTAAAAAGTATGGTGCGGCGGTTATAGGACTGGCTCTAAATGAGAACGGTATACCTACAACAGCACAGGAAAGAGTTGATAATGCAAAGCATATACTTGATAAGGCACTTGAATACGGCTTAAAGAAAGAGGATGTTATAATTGACTGCCTTACACTTACAGTTTCCGCACAGCAGGATCAGGCAAAAGAGACACTTGAGGCTGTAAGAAGAGTAACAAAGGAGCTTGGATTACATACAACCCTTGGTGTCAGCAATATTTCTTTCGGACTTCCTGCAAGAAGTCATATTACAGAGAATTTCCTGATACAGGCAATGTATGCAGGACTTGATCTGCCTATAGTAAATCCGAATATTGAAGGCATTATGAACGCAATATACTCATTTAAGGTACTTTCAGGCGAGGATAAGGACTCTGTAAAATATATTGACAGATTTGCAACTGCAAAGGTTGAGACAAAGGTTGTAGCGGTATCCGACAATGGTGAAGTTACAAAAGAAGTTGTGCAGGATGCAATATTAAAAGGACTTAAGGAAGAGACTTATAATAATGCAAAGAAGCTTTTGGAAGATCACGGAGAGCTTGAAATAATAAACGAATACCTTATACCGGCACTTGATACGGTGGGAGATTTATATGAAAAGCAGGTAATATTCCTCCCACAGCTTATCAATGCCGCCAATGCTGCCAGCTCCGCCTTTGAGCTTATCAAAGAAAGAATAGCAAACAAGGGTGAGCACAATGTCAGCAAGGGTAAGATAGTTGTATGTACCGTAAAAGGCGATATACATGATATAGGAAAAAATATAGTAAAGGTAATCTTAGAAAACTACGGTTACAGAATGATCGATCTTGGAAGAGATGTGGATATTCAAAAAGTGGTGGATACGGTAATAAGAGAGGATGTAAAACTTGTAGGACTTTCAGCTCTTATGACTACCACATTGCCGGCTATGAAAAAGACTATTGAAGAGATTAGAAAAGTGTCAAATGATTGTAAAGTATGGGTAGGCGGTGCCGTACTGACAAAAGAATATGCGGATGAGATGGGTGCAGACTTCTATGCGCCTGATGCCAGAAGTTCAGTTGACATTGCAAAGACAGTTTTAGGATGATAAATTATGGAAAATATTAGAGATTATTTAAAGAACAATATATTGCTCTTTGACGGAGCAATGGGAACATACTATGATGAGCTTACAGATGACGGTATCGGATGTGAACTTGCCAACATTAAAAATCCTGAGCTTATAAAGGGTATACATAATGAGTATATTGAAGCAGGAGCAAAGGCGATACTCACAAATACCTTTTCTACAGGTATAGATGCATTCTTAGGTGATAGAGATTTGCAAAAAAAAGTGATACTTTCAGGGATAGATATAGCGCTTGAGGTTGCAAAAGACAGAGCATATGTATTTGCGGATATGGCTTCAATAAATGCCGACAGCAACAGCGCGGCATTTGAAGAATATAAAATCATTGCGGATATATTCCTTGAAAAAGGCATAAATAACTTTTACTTCGAGACAAGAAACAGTTCCATCGGTTTGAAATCTATAGGTGAGTACATTAAGGAAAAATCACCTGAAGCTTTTATAATAGCATCCTTTGCAGTAATGCCTGACGGTTATTCAAGTGAAGGTTATTATTATAAAACAATGTTTAAAGAAATCTGTGAGTCCGGCTTTTTTGACGGAGTGGGACTTAACTGTGTTTCAGGTGCAAATCATATGGCAAAGCTTTTAAAGGATGTGGACACTGAAGGATTATACCTTGCAGCTATGCCGAATGCCGGATATCCTATAGTAAGAGACAATAAAATATACTACGGATCATTGGCAAATTATTTTGCGGCTCAGATAGAAGATATTCTTGATATGGGTGTAAATGTGGTTGGAGGATGTTGCGGAACAACTCCGAAACATATAGAGCTTTTAAAAAAGAGCATGAGCGGAATGCTTATAAAGCCGAGAAAATCTGTAAAGAAAGAAAAGAATGTCTCACAGAATGTAAGATTAAACAGGTTTGAGCAAAAGCTTATATCCGGACAAAAACCTATAGCTGTAGAACTTGATTCACCGATAGATACCAATGTTTCCAAGTTTATAGACAATGCAGCAAAATTAAAATCGGCAGGTGCGGATATAGTAACCATAGCGGATAATCCTATAGCAAGAGCAAGGATGGACAGCTGTTTGCTTGCGTGTAAAGTCAGAAATGAACTTGACTTTGATGTGCTTCCACATATGACTTGCAGAGACAGAAATGTAAATGCTGCAAAGGGACTCTTACTTGGTGCAAGCGCAATGGGAGTTGACAATGTACTTGTAATTACAGGAGATCCGATACCGAATGCTCAAAGAGATGAGATCAGATCCGTATTTGAGTTTAATTCAGTGAAGTTTGCAAACTTTATCAATTCTTTGAATGATGAAGTATTTGAAAGCCCTATGAATATCTGTGGTGCTTTAAATGTAAATTCCAAGAACTTCAGTGCAGAGCTTAGAAAAGCAAAAAGAAAACAAGAAAATGGTGTAAAGGTACTCTTTACTCAGCCGGTTTTGACAAAAAGAGCTATTGATAATCTTAAAGAAGCCAGAGAGAATCTTGATGTTAAGATAATGGGTGGAATCATTCCTATCGTAAGTGAGAGAAACGCCAGATATATGCAAAGTGAAGTGAACGGTATATATATTACTGATGATATCGTGGAAAAGTATATAGGCAAAGAAAGGGAAGAAGCCGAAGAGATCGCACTTTCAATGTCAAAAGAGATAGCAAATGAGATCTATGATCTGGTGGACGGATATTATCTTATAACTGTTTTAAACAGGGTAAATTTAATGGAAAGACTTATAAAGACAGTAAAAGAGGTTTGTGAGAATAGATAAAAGGGCAAAAGCCCTTTTATCCTCTAAGTTTATCTATACTCGCTTTTAATATTTCAAAGGTTTTATTGACCTCATCTTCCGTATTGTACTTGCTCAATGTAAGTCTAAGGGAAGATGAGGCTCTTTTTTTATCATTTGAAATAGCCATAATTACATGTGAAGGGTCTATACTTCCGGTGGTACATGCTGAGCCAAGAGAAGCACATACACCGTTTTGATTTAATAAAATTAAGAGCAGTTCACCGCTTATATTTTCAAAGTAGATATTTATATTGTTAAAAAGCCTACTCTCTATATCACCGTTTACATGAGAGCCCTCTATATTTTCAAGTATTAAAGAAAATAACTTATCTCTTAGAGATTTTACATATAAACTGTCTTTATCCAAAGTTTTATAGGAATTTTTCAAAGCATTTGCCATAGCGATTATACCGAATGTATTTTCCGTACCCGCTCTGCGATTTCTTTCCTGACTGCCGCCATGTATCAATGAAGTAAGCTTGATACCGCTTCGTATGTATAAGAAGCCTACTCCCTTGGGAGAGTGAAATTTATGTCCGCTTGCACTGAGTAAATCAATATTAAGCTCATTAACATCAATGGCAAGATGCCCTACAGCCTGTACTGCATCAGTGTGAAATAAAATACTATGCTCACGGGCAATCTTTCCGATTTCTTTAATAGGTTGTATTGTACCTATTTCATTATTTGCAAACATTATGCTTATAAGGACTGTATCCTCTCGGATAACAGACTTAAGCTCATTTATATCAATAATCCCTTTTTCATCAGTACTTAGATAAGTGACATCATATCCTCTTTTTTCAAGATAGGAAAGAACATGTAGCACAGAATGATGCTCAACCTTTGAACTGATGATATGTTTTCCTTTATTTTCCATAAGTTCACAAGCTTTTAGTATTGCCCAGTTATTTGCTTCACTGCCGCCTGAGGTAAAATAGATCTCATTATATCTTGCGCCGAGGATATCTGCAATCATTTCTCTGGCATCTTCCATATAGGCCTTTACATCATTTGCCATAGAATAGCTTGATGAAGGATTTGCATAGTTTTCAAATAAATATTTTTTTGCTATATCAAAAGCCTCTTTATCTACAACAGTGGTAGAGGCATTGTCCATATATATCATAGTACTCCTGTTCTTTATTAGAGGTATGGCAGAGCGTTTCTGCCATATAGTATAAATAATATTAACAATAAAATAGTAAATGATTGAATTTGAATTGACAAGTACAATATGAGTATTGTATAAAAATTCTATAATTAAAAAGAGGTGATATACCGATTCTAGAGCAATGATATAGAGGTGATTATGAGATTTGAAGGTAGAATACTGGGGAAAGCCGGTGTTAATAAGTTGCAGACAACATATATATTGGGCCATATCCTTATGGATATGGGCTATAGCATGAGATTTTCTTTTGATAAATATGTGTACAGTATATCATATATGAAAGAGGAAAATGATATTTTGTTCTTTAATGATGCGGAGCATATGATAGAGGTGTACAGTTATGAAAGGAATCTTGAAATACCGACCGAAAGAGCAAAGGAACTGGGGCTTGAGACATATTATCGTTTTTCAAATATATATGGAAAAGAACTGATTATTCTTGAATTGTTGCACAGATATTTAGAGGAGAATCCAAATGATATATTTTATGTGGACAATGGAAGATATTATAATAAAGCAATGATAGACAGTATTTATAAGGGAAAGCCTGATAAGAATTGGATTTATAAATCACCATACAGCGTAGGAAGTATGGATTATTATATAAATATATGTCTTACGACAATCGGAGCTTTTACAAAAGGTATGCTAAAGACATTGTACTCTAAAAATATTACAGAAGGCGTCGAGCTTAGATATGAGGGAAGAATAATCGGAAAAAGACTTCAATCAAAGCAGGGTATTCCTTACAGAATGGCACAAATATTGAGGAAAATGAATAGAAGAAATACAATTACCGTTAAAAGAGAAAGTTATAATATATTATATACAAAATTTAATAGAGACGATTATTTTTATTATGACGATGACAAAGTGATTGAAATATATTGTAACACTCAGATGATAGATATCCCTACAGATGAAATAATGCAGATGAGCTTTGAGACATATTTTAGGATTACCGATCTTATCGGAAAAGAGATGCAGGTGCTTGAAATAGTACATAACTATTTAAATAAGTTTCCGGAGGATATTTTCTATATTGATAACGGCTGTTTCTTTACAAAAGCACAGATTGATGAAATATTTAATAATAAAGATAAAAATGAAAAATGGATATTTAAAGAAAGAGAGAGGAGCAATTTTAAGTCGGTAGAATGGCAGGAGATGTACAAATTTTAAGAAGAAAAGGTGATAATTGTTGTAGAGATATAAAAGATATTGTAAATATACTGATGTCGCGAGGATTTACCAATGAATTTTTGAGTGATTATGGTGATTATTATTCGTTTTCCGTAAATAAACCCGGTTACGATGATGATGGAAGATGGTATTTGGATGACGCTTCTTCATGGGCAGTTATGTATGTACATATAATAAAAGATGGATTTTCAAATTATACAGTAGAAGATGCTTCAGGACAAAAGACGGATTACTACAGATACATATATATTGAAGGGTACGGAGACAGAGCCTTTATGTATTTGAATTTTTTGCATGAGTATTTCAAACTGTTTCCGGATGATATTTTCTCAGGCGCAGCAGATTACTTATATACAAAAGAAGATATTGACAGGATATATGAAAAAGAAATATGGTCAGAGATTTGGCATTGTCTTGATCCGAAAACTTTATAGTATATTAATACAAATCAATTAAGTATATGGTATACTGTCTGTCATGGAATTTAAAAAATCGGAGAATATATGGAAAAGAAAAAAGTAGTGGTAGGTATGTCGGGAGGAGTAGACTCCTCAGTGGCAGCCTATCTTTTAAAAGAGGCCGGATATGATGTCACAGGTGTGACCATGCAGATATGGCAAAGTGAAGATGAAGAGGATATGTCAGGCAGTGGAGGATGCTGTGGTCTGTCTGCTGTAGATGATGCCAGAAGAGTGGCAAGGGATATCGGCATACCATATTATGTAATGAATTTTAGAGATGAATTCAAAGATAAGGTAATAGATTATTTTGTGAATGAATATGTACAGGCAAGGACACCCAATCCATGTATTGCCTGCAACAGATATGTAAAATGGGAATCTCTTTTAGAGAGAAGTATGATGCTTGGAGCTGACTATATTGCCACAGGTCATTATGCCAGAATAGAAAAGCTTGAAAATGGAAGATATGCACTCAGAATGTCCAAAACAAGTGCCAAGGATCAGACCTATGCGCTTTATAATCTTACTCAGGATCAGCTCTCAAAGACATTGATGCCTGTAGGTGATTATGAAAAAGATGAGATAAGAGAGATTGCAAAAAAGTTTAATCTCAGAGTGGCAAATAAGCCTGACAGTCAGGAGATATGCTTTGTTTCAGATAATGACTACGCCTCATTTGTAGAAAATGAAATAGGCAAAAAAATGCCTGAGGGAAATTTTGTAACTGCGGACGGAGAGATACTTGGGAAGCATAGGGGAATACTGCATTATACCATCGGGCAGAGAAAAGGACTTGGTATAGCGCTGGGGCATCCCATATTTGTTACCGAGATAAGACCTGAAACAAATGAAGTTGTAATAGGTGAAAATGATGATGTTTTCGGATACAGTCTGGAGGCAAATAATCTTAATGCAATGGCGGTGGAAAGCTTTTTTGACGGCATGAGAGCTATAGGAAAAATAAGATATTCACATAAGGGCGAACACTGTACAGTCAAGGTGCTTGGAGAAGACAGGATAAGAATAGACTTTGATGAAAAGGTAAGAGCTATCACACCTGGGCAGGCGGTAGTCTTATATGATGAGAGCGGACTTGTGCTTGGTGGAGGAACAATTATAGGAAGATGCGATTAATTACAAGGTACTATATAAGCTGTAATAACAGAAAGGTTGTAGATAGATGAAAAAATATCTTTTTAGAATTTCGTTAATATCAAGCATGGGTATAAGTTACATAATCGCAATGATACTTTTTGTAATGTATCAGTTGGCGGAGTCTTTAAGATCATATGTCTATGGTTTAAATAGGCTTAGTTTACAGGAATTTATACCGGGCTTAATTATGTGGAGTTTCTTTGTATCTATAATATTGGTGTACCCGATAGTTTTGACGGGGTATCATATTATACTTTTATATCTGGAGGCAAATAAGCATCTTTTAAAACCTTTTATCAGATTTGATCAGGTGGCTATATGGTATGGCTTGATATTGGAATTCCTCTACCTTACAGAAGGAAAATATGTCACAGATTCTGACTGGAGTGTACAGCTAAAGAATCTGGAAATGCATACACCGATTTTTTCAGAAGCGGCCCCCACAATTACTTTTATTTTTATAATAGGTATTGCGGGGTACTTGTATCTGAGAGTCAGGCCGTTAAAGAAAATACCACCTTTGATGGCAATTATTTCAATGTCTGCAATGTATCTTTGGGTAATTGAAGTTCTTGTTTTCACAGTACAGGTTTTTAAAGGTGATTTATCGGGTGACAACCTGCTTGATGTATACTTACTTGTTTACCCTGTTTGTATTATCTGCATTGTTGCAAGAACAGTGATTTCAAAGGTTCATGAATGGCAGGAATATGAAATGGAAAGAGCAAAAATACAAAGCAATTATTTTTTAAATTTTGCAGATAAAATACTGTCAAACTCAAAACTTTGGCCTATATACGCAATCGTTTTTATGTTTCCTTTACTTGGAATAATAATAGGAATACTGCTGCTTTTCGGTCAGGCACCGGATTCTGTTATAAAAGCATGGACCGAAACTGCGGATTGGACATTGTCACTAAAGGAGGCACCTCAAAATATCGAATATGATGAGCATTACCTTTGCACCGTAGCGGCAGGCGGACATAGGAAATTGGTAAAGCCTGTAAGAAAAGGAATCCGTCATGGTCACGAGGTCATTGTAAACAGACAGCTATGCATAGCAAATGCCTTTGAACAGATTTTAGAGGAGAAAACTCCACGCTTCCACAAACTTGTAAGAGGATTATATGATAGCTACGGCTTCCCAGTTGCAAGGCTTATAAAGAGCAAATGGATTGCAGATATTATATATATTTTGATGAAGCCTTTGGAATGGATATTCTTGATGGTGATTTATATGATTGATGTTCATCCGGAAAACAGAATAGCTACTCAGTATATGGGTAAAAATAATTTATATTAATTGCACTGTAAGTGGAAAATTATTGTAATTTCTTCAGTACAAAATAAAAGTATCCTGTAAAGTACAAGTTTTTAACTAAGTAACTTTTACAGGATATTTTTATTTACTAACATGATGATTTTTGTAGAAAAATAAAAACACAACTAAATATGCAATTACTTATATAATTTAGATAATATTATGACAAAAAAATATGGATATATTGCCTATGCTTATAAATATTTGATATAATATATTTATTCAACGATATGTTTATATAATGTTAACTAATATGCGAGGAATATACTATGTTTAAAATTGCCATTTGTGATGATGTAGAAAATGTGTGTAGTGAACTAAAGACAATGCATTTAAATCTAAATTACACAAAATGTAGGCTTATATTGCGAATAGAAAATTCATATCTTAATGTAAATTTAGTTCGAGAAAATTTCTTAATAACAAAAAAAGATAAGAAAGAGCATGGTTTAGGTCTGGAAAGTGTAAAAGAGGTATTAAGCAAGTATAACGGAGTTCTGCAAATTAACTGTGATAAAAGGGTATTTATAGTAGAAGCGGTTTTATATTGCCGGTAGAATAAAAAGAAGTTTTGATTTTGTAGACTTGGGAATTGATTTAGGACATTTTATTACAATTAACCATACAACTTATTACATTTTTCGCATATAGTAATATTGGTGTGTATAATAAGTGATAATATACAAGAATTAAAGGATGGTGTTGGCTATGAATGAGTTAAATACTATGAGATATAAAAATGGAAACAAATTAAAGTTAAATAGCAGTATGAAAATCATAAAAAAGTACATGTTAAGCTTAGTTGTAATAACAACTATACTTGTTGGTTGCAGTGTAAGTGTTAAACAGGATTCAGGCAGTATGAGTTCTGTAGATATGTCTATAGTTGAAAAAGAAAGTACCGGAGAGGCTAATATCGATAATATTCCTGTCAGCGTGGATAATAGTTTATCTCAAGGAACAATAAAGGATGGAGTTTGTCTTGAACTTGTTTCAGACATAGATATGACACCGATGCATTATCTTACATTTAGAAAAAAGGACACTACTAATGGTGAGATAATTAAAATTGAAGGAGAAGATCATCAGTTGGATATTTCAGTGCAAAATTTAGTTGCATATAATTTTGAAGATGGAAATCTTGTAATGGAATTAAATACATTGGAGGAAAATTTGCCGATTAGTATAATTTTTGACGGATATGAATATTTATACTCACCAACCAAGGTTTCTCCAAAAACAATTACTTTAAATTACGATATCAGCTATGATATTTATACTGCAAAAATTGATAAAAGTGAGATTTACCCAAATTCTATAGTTTTATATCTATCAAACCCCAATGATAAGAATGCTTTTCACGAAGCTTTTATTCTGGTAGATGACACTACTGGGAAAGAAACAGTTCCAAATACAATGTTTACGGATGAAGGTATGACCCTTATTTATCCCGGGAAAGATTTTGGAAAAAAGGATAGTATAACGCTTAAAATTGGAGGTAAGGAAAATTATAGTTTTCAGGATATTTTACTTAAATAATCACAAAGCTAAGATAGAGCTATAAAATGTTTAATTAGCAAAATAAAGGGAGTATGTGACCTACTATGAGTTACATACTCCCTTTGTTTAAACTGTTTCTACTACAGTTCTTTTTACGGAGGCGAAGAGATTCGAACTCTCGTGCCACAAAAAGTGACAACCTGATTTCGAGTCAGGCTCGTTATGACCACTTCGATACACCTCCATGCTCTAGTATACAAAAAAATACGAATTAAATCAACCTTAATAATGATTAAGAAAAACACAATAATTACATTTAATATGGAAGAAACTCACATTTAGATAAATATTTTATTGTCATATAACAATAAAATAGATTGAAAAACAATACAATTTATGTTAAGGTATTGGCAACAATAAAATATCTCGGGAGGGTTAGGCATGCAGTGTAAAAAATGTGGTTCTATGAACATCGACGGAGCAAAGGTTTGTGAGAGTTGTGGAGTTACCATGGAGGACGTGAACATGAAGCAGAATCAAAATGATACCGGAACAAAGATATCTAATACCGGTAGTACCCCCGGCAGTCAAAAAAAGTTACCGAAAAATCTTATCTTCGGTATAGCAGGTGCTATGGCTGCATTTCTTATTATTCTGATAGCTGTTTTGGCTATGAATTCAAGTAAAGTTATTGATTTAAATAAATATATCACTTTTGAGTCAAGCGGATATGACGGTTATGGACAGGCAAGTATAAATATTGACTGGGAAAAGCTTGAAAAGGATTATGGCAAAAAGATAAAGTACAGCAGTAAGGGTAAAAAGGAGTACGGTGTTTTGACCTATGCTTTTGAGCCTGTATATGTCCTTCATGATGCCGTATCGGGAGTAGAACTTGAAAAGACTGAAAAGTTAAGCAATGGTGAAAAGGTTAAGTATACTTGGACGGTGGACGATGAAAAAGCCAAGGGTATAAATTATAAGTTAAAGTATAAGAATGGAGAATATTCAATATCAAACTTATATGAACTTGGTAAGTTTGATCCATTCAAAGATATAAAGCTTGAATTTTCAGGGATTGCACCGGAGGGAGAAGCTAAGTTTACTTACAGCGGTGACGATATAATACATAAAGGCAAGTTTAAAATTGATAAGCATGATAACCTGAAAAACGATGATGTAGTGACAATAAGTCTTGATCTTGATGAAGATGAAATCAGCTTCTTGGCAACAAGATACGGAAGAGTACCTGAGAAAATGAGCGAAAGTTATACAGTATCGGGACTGGAAACTTATGTAACAAAATACAGCGAGTTTCCGGAAGATTTTATAAAAGAAGCAAATGATAAAGCAACGGAGGTTATAAAAGAATATACAGACAGTGCATACGGTGAGGGTACTACACTTTCAGATTTGAAGTATGAAGGCTATCTTTTCAAAACAAATGTGGACGGATATAATGTATTATACATCATTTACAGCAGAGTACTTACAAGTGTGGAACATAAATATGTGACTACTAAGATGTACTATCCTGTGGCATTTAGGACCTTAATGCTTAGTGATAAAATAAGCTATAAGACAGGTCCGGAGTTGGTCGGCAAATCCTATGGAGTCGGAGATAACAGCGATACAAAGGGATTTAAGTTCCCAAGTGAGCTTTATAACAGCAACTATAAGAATACAGTCATAGAAGCCGGAGACGGTTTTGAAAAGTTCAAGGAGCAGTCATATGTACACAAACTTGAAGATATGACCGATGAATACAGAAAAGCATTGCAGGATGAGGCAAGAGTAACTCTGGACGCCTATATTGCAAAAGATTATAAGCCGAACATGCAGGTAAGCGATATTGAATTTGCCGGAGAGTATTTACAGTATACCTCAGATGACAAGCGTCAGTTTAACGGTACAAATATATACTTTGTAGTGTTTAAGGCTAATTTGTCGGATGCAAACGGTAAATTTCCTACTACCACAATTTATTATCCGGTAGAATATACCTATATAATGAAATTAAGTGATAATGATTTTACCGCGGCCAATAATACAAGTGTTTTCCTTAACTACACAACTCTTCCAAATACCTATGATACTACAAGAGGTTTTATAGACGGCAATGAGATGTACAATAAAATAATAAGCAACCGTACAAAGTTATACGAGTATCAAGTCAGCGACAGTTTAAAACAATTTGGTGAGTAATAATAAGTATATTATGCTTATACAAGCAAATATGTAGAATAGTAAAAAAGGGGGCTGACAGTCAGCCCCTCTTTTATAACGTAATCGTTTGAATATTGGACAAATCTAAAGTAACAGTAGCTGTTTTAAAGTGTATTTCATATAATAACAATAAATTTCCTGCATGTTCTATAGTGTTTTCGTAATCGGGTATCTTGTCACAAAAGCAATCTGCCAAATCAAAAACAGTTTTTTTGCTTCTTACGGCAATTCCTCTTGCCTTTATATGTTCATTGCCATTCGTGGGGATTGTTGTAAAGGCTACATTTTGATTTTGATCTATTTCTTGTACTTTTTTATTATCTTTAAAGGTCGCAAAGTATATGATATTATTTTTAGGATTAAAATAATAGTTGACTATTCTGACATTTGGATTGCCGTCTGTTCCGACGGTTGACAAAGCAAGGTCAGTCTGTGTAGTCATGATTCTTTGGAATTCTTTTAGTGTATCCATGAAAACCTCCGTTTATTTATAATAAATGAATAATACAATACCGAAAAAGGTTTATCAAGCCGATATTGCGTGCAACTCAATACCAACTTGGAATAGACATAAAAGCTCATTTGATGTATACTTTTCTCTATGTAAGATATCAAAAGATATCGTCTAAATATTTAGATATAGAGAAAAAGGGGAAGCCATGATTGATATTAAATTTTTAAGAGAAAATCCGGATATTGTAAGACAGAATATAAAAAACAAATTTCAGGATTTTAAACTTCCAATGGTTGACGAAGTTATAGAACTTGACGAAAAGCTTAGAAAGACAAAGGCCGAGGCTGATGAACTCAGATCAAAGAGAAACAAGATCTCAAAAGAGATTGGTGCTTTGATGGCGCAGGGTAAAAAGGAAGAAGCTGAGCAGATAAAGGCGTCTGTAGCAAGTATCGGTGAGACATTGGCAGGTTTGGAGCCACTTGAGGCTGAACTTGAAGAAAAAGTAAAGAAGATCATGATGACCATTCCAAATATCATTGACCCGAGTGTACCTATAGGCAAGGATGACAGTGAGAACGTGGAAATCGAGAAATTCGGAGAGCCTTTTGTACCTGAGTTTGAAATACCTTATCATACAGATATTATGGAGAAACTTAACGGTATCGATCTTGACAGCGCAAGAAAGGTAGCAGGAAACGGATTCTACTATCTAATGGGAGATATTGCCAGACTCCATTCAGCTGTAATATCTTATGCCAGAGATTTTATGATTGAGAGAGGATTTACATACTGTATACCTCCTTTCATGATCAGATCGGAAGTAGTTACAGGTGTAATGAGCTTTGCGGAAATGGATGCGATGATGTACAAGATTGAGGGAGAAGACCTTTATCTTATCGGTACAAGTGAGCACTCTATGATCGGAAAGTTTATTGATACATTAAATGATGAGGCTAAGTTGCCATATACACTTACATCTTATTCACCATGTTTCAGAAAAGAAAAGGGAGCACATGGTATTGAGGAGAGAGGTGTTTATCGTATACACCAGTTTGAGAAGCAGGAAATGATAGTTGTTTGCAAGCCTGAAGAGTCAAAGATGTGGTATGAGAAATTATGGCAGAATACTGTTGATCTTTTCAGATCCCTTGATGTACCTGTAAGAACACTTGAGTGTTGTTCGGGAGATCTTGCAGATCTCAAGGTAAAATCATGTGACGTGGAGGCATGGTCACCAAGACAGAAGAAGTATTTTGAGGTGGGAAGCTGCTCAAATCTTGGAGATGCACAGAGTAGAAGACTTAGAATCAGAGTAAAAGATGAAAACGGAAATAAATATTTTGCACACACACTCAATAATACAGTGGTTGCACCACCTCGTATGCTTATCGCATTCCTTGAGAACAATCTCAATGAAGACGGAAGCATAAGAATACCGGTAGCACTCAGACCTTATATGGGTGGAAAAGAAGTTATAAAAGGTTAAAAATATTACACCCTGTAGAATATACAGGGTGTATATTGTAATGAAAGGGATAAAAATGAAATTTTCATTTGCACATTTTAATTTTAATGTACTTGATTTAGAGAGAAGTTTGAAGTTTTATAAGGAAGCGCTTGGTCTTGAGCCTGTAAGAACAAAGGAAGCAGCAGACGGATCATTCACTTTGGTTTATCTTGGAGATAAGGAAACAGGATTTCAGCTTGAACTTACTTATTTGAGAGACAGAAAAGAGCCATATAATTTAGGAGAACTTGAATATCATCTTGCACTTGAAACAGATGATATGGAAGCCGCTCATACATTACATGAAAAGCTTGGCGTAATATGCTATGAGAATCCGGGTATGGGAATATATTTTATAAGTGATCCGGACGGATATTGGATAGAGATAGTGCCTAAAAAATAATAGTTTATAGAATCAGAGGTAAATATGGCTAAGATACAGATGATTACTCCACTTGTTGAGATGGATGGAGATGAGATGACAAGGATTCTGTGGAAGATGATTAAGGATGAGCTTATTCTTCCATTTGTAGATTTGAAGAGTGAATATTATGACTTGGGATTAAAGCACAGAGATGAAACGGATGATAAGGTAACTGTGGAGTCGGCCAATGCTACAAAAAGACTTGGAGTAGCTGTAAAATGTGCTACCATCACTCCGAATGCCGCAAGAGTTAAGGAATATGACCTAAAGGAGATGTGGAAATCTCCAAACGGTACTATCAGAGCTATTTTAGACGGAACAGTGTTTAGAAAGCCTATATTGGTAAAGGGTATTGAGCCTAATGTCAGAACCTGGAAAAAGCCTATTACTATTGCTCGTCATGCCTATGGTGATGTATACAAAAATACGGAGATGATTATTGACGGACCGGGCAAGGTGGAGCTGGTATATACAGACAGCAAAGGCAATGAAAAGAGAAGTCTTATACATGAATTTAAAGCTGCCGGTATTGCACAGGGAGTTCACAATCTGGATGCTTCTATTGAAAGCTTTGCAAGAGCCTGCTTTGAATATGCTCTTAGTCAAAAAGAGGATCTTTGGTTTGCTACAAAGGATACCATTTCAAAACAGTATGATCATACCTTTAAGGATATTTTTGAGGAAATATATGAAAAGGAATATAAGCAGAAGTTTGAAGAGGCGAATATCACATACTTCTACACTCTTATAGATGATGCGGTTGCCAGAGTTATGAAATCTGAGGGTGGATTTATTTGGGCATGTAAAAACTATGACGGAGATGTAATGAGTGATATGCTCTCATCTGCATTCGGATCTCTTGCAATGATGACATCAGTACTTGTTTCACCTGACGGTTGCTATGAATATGAGGCGGCACATGGTACGGTTCAAAGACATTATTATAAATATTTAAAGGGTGAGAGTACTTCTTCAAATTCGGTAGCTACCATCTTTGCCTGGAGCGGAGCGCTGAGAAAGAGGGGAGAGCTTGATAATCTTCCTGATTTGGTTGATTTTGCAAACAGACTTGAAAAGGCAACACTTGACACTATAGAGTCGGGCAAGATGACAGGTGATCTCGGTGCGATTTCAAGCCTGGAGAATATACAAGTTTTAAACAGTGAAGAATTTATACATGAGATTGCAAAGAAGTTGCAATAATGTGGTATTGACTGAGGGTTTACCTCATACATAACAATGGATGGCAGTTTCCTATGGAAGCTGCCATTTTTAGGAGAAATATGGGATACAGATTTTATTTTGGAGCATCGGGTAGCGGAAAAACCTATAGAGCTTTTGGCGATATTATAAATGAGTCTATAAAGAACAGGGAAAAAAGATATTTTATTATTGTACCTGAGCAGTTCACCATGCAGACTCAAAAGGATATAGTGCAGATGCATCCGAATCATGCAAGCAATAATATAGATGTACTAAGTTTTAACAGACTTGCATACAGAATTTTTGAAGAACTGGATATTGAAAATCCGAAGCTTCTTGACGAGCTTGATAAGGCACTTATACTGAGAAAGATAGCAAATCAGGTAGAGTTAAAGGCGTGGAAGAAGCAGTTTCAAAAATCAGGTTTTATAGACAGTATAAAATCTCTTATATCGGAGTTTATGCAATATGATATAAGTGACGAATTTATAAAAGAGCAGCAGGAAAATAATGAAGTAAACTCATTATTAAAAATAAAACTTGAAGATATTTATAAGTTGAAAGAGGGTTTTGGAGAATATATAGCCGGAAAGTATTTTACCAATGAACAGGTACTTGATATATTAAATAAAAATATTGAAAATAGTGAATTACTAAAGGAAGCAGTTATATTATTTGACGGTTATACAGGATTTACTCCGGTACAAAATCGTATAGTTGAAAATCTTATGAAGGTGGCGGATGAAGTGAGGTTTTCAATAACTTTGGGAAAGAGCATAAATCCTGATTTAAAGACATCTGAAAGTGATTTGTTTTTTATCAGTACAAAGATGATTTCTCAAATCAATGATATGGCTAAGAGATGTGATATCAAAAGGCTGTCTGATATAAATTTAAATATAGGTGAAGTACACAGGTTCAAAAATTCAAAGGATCTGGCATTTTTTGGAGAGCATTTTTTAAGATATGACGGAAAAAAGGCGAAAAGGGTTTCAGATATTGAGATAAATCATCTGCTGAACCCTTTGGATGAGATTGATTTTGTGGCAAATAAGATACTTAAACTTGTAAAAGATGAGGGCTACAGATACAGAGATATTGCGATAATATACGGAGATTTGGAAGGTGTATCAGGCTCACTTGCCAATAGATTTCATCAGCTTGAAATTCCGTACTATCTTGATGAAAAGATGGATATAAACAATAATGAACTGGTGGAGCTTATAAATGCCTTTATTGCTTTAATAAGTGAGAACTTTTCATATGATGCGGTCAACAGGTTTTTAAGACTTGGACTTTTAAATTTTGACTACAGGATGGTATCATTACTTGATAATTATCTGTTGGAAACCGGAATAAGAGGATATAAAAGACTGCATACGGATTTTACTTATTTGCCGAAGAGCTTTTCAGAGACTGAACTTGAAGAGATAAACGAGTTTAAAAATACTGCACTTAAAAAAATATCTCCGCTTTATAAGGCGATGAGTAAGAGTAAAATAAATATAAATGATGTATGTGATGCCTTCAGGAAAATATTTGATGAGCTGGGGATAGAGGAAAAGCTTGAGAATGTAAAAAAAGAGCTTGAACTTTGTAATGATATAAAAAGAGCCAGAGAGTATGAGGGTGTACTTGATGAGGTACTAAGTCTTTTTGAAAGACTTGAGCTGATACTTGAAGGGGAGAGTATAACTAAAAAGGAAATTACAGATCTTTTGCATACAGGCTTTGAGGAGATAAAGCTCGGTATGATACCTGACAGGGTTGACAGAGTGGTTATAGGTGATTTAAAAAGGACCAGACTTAGCAGCATAAAGGCATTATTTGTATGTGGAGCAAATGACGGTTCCTTGCCCACAGTAAAGGATGCGGGCGGACTTATAAATGACAGGGAAAAAAGAGAGCTTAAGTCTATCGGATTTAATCTTTCAGATACTGTCAGAGAAGACTTGTATACAGGAAGATTTTATTTATACCAAGTGCTTACAAAGCCTTCAAACAAGCTCTTTGTAAGTCTTACAGGCATGGATTTTGACGGTAAGACATGCAGACCGTCAATACTTATAAATATGATCAAGAATATTTTCCCAAATATTGAAATAAAAAATCAAAAAGAAACTGAAATATACTCAAGATTTGAAGCCGAGGAATATTTGACCGACAATCTTAGAAAACTAAGAGCGAAAGAGAATGTTGATGAGGATTTTTTAAGGTATGTAGCTACATTTTTTGATAAGGAGTTTATCAGAAAGCTTATATCTTGCGCTATGTACATATACCGTGACTCCGGTATCGGAGAAAGTGCCGCAAGGGAATTGTTCGGTGAGGAGCTTCGTGTAAGTGTAACAAGACTTGAAAACTATAACGGCTGTCCTTTTGAGCATTTTATCAGCTACGGTTTGGGAGTTGAAGAAAGGCAGGTACATTCATTTAAGGCTTCCGATATAGGTACTTTGGTACATGAGATGCTTGAAAGATGCTTCAGATATGCAAAAACAAGAAAGAAAACCGTTGCAACTATGGATGAGACAGAACTTTACTCTCTTGTGGATGAAGCTGTAAAAGAAAGTATTGTATCAGAGAAAAGTACTATATTTGAAGAGAGTAAAAAGTCAAAGTTTCAGCTTGAAAAGATAGTAAGAATGACAAAGCTTACAATGATGGTACTTGCAAAGCAACTTGCCGCCGGAAACTTTAAACCTTTTGATTTTGAAAGAATCTTTGGAGAAAAGGACAATCTTGAAGCCCTAAATATCGATTTAAAAAACGGAGCTAAAATGTATCTCAGAGGAAAGATTGACAGAGTGGATACCTGTGATACAGACGGAAAAACTCTTGTAAAAATAATAGATTACAAGACCGGAAATACGAAATGGGAAATAGATATGCCATATTATGGAAGAGCATTGCAGCTGGTGATATACCTTGATGCTGTAATGGAGCAGCTCGCAAAGTCGGGTAAAGAGATATTACCTGCGGCATTTTTCTATTATCATATAGATACACCTTTCCTGACCAGAGATGAAGCAAAAAATGAGAATGCCATTTTAAACAAGCTAAAACCAAGCGGTATAGTCAATACGGATCTTGATATAATAAAAAATCTGGACAGAAGTTTTGAAACAGAGAGTGATGTAATACCCGTTTCAACTAAAAAAGACGGAAGTTTTGCAAAATTCGCAAGTGTTGCAAGTACCAAAAGAATAAATTTTCTTAGGGAGTATGTAAGACAAAAGGCAAAGGATACTGCTGAAAATATTTTAAGCGGTGAGATAAGTATAAAGCCTTCATTAAGGAGAGGTTTAGCAAAATGTGATTACTGCCCATATACTGCCATATGCGGTTTTGATGAGGGAATAGAAGGATTTTCATACAATAGCTTGACACCTATAAAAGATGATGAAATTTGGGAAAAGATGGAGAGTGAAAAAAATGTGGACTGAGGCACAACAGGCGGCAATAGATATAAAAAAGGGAAGTATATTGGTATCTGCAGCGGCCGGAAGCGGAAAGACCGCAGTACTGGTCGAGAGAATAATAAAAAAGATTACAGACAGCAAAAATCCTATAGATGTGGACTCTCTTTTGGTGATGACCTTTACCAGAGCCGCAGCCGCTTCCATGAAGGAGAAAATCTATAATGCTCTCTTAAAGGAAATGGAAAAGCATGAAAATAACTCCAAAGAATTTAAAAGACTTAAGGAGCAGTCAATACTTCTTTCATCAGCGAAGATAATGACCACTGACAGCTTTTGTCTTTCAATATTAAAGGAAAATATAGATAAATTAGATATAGATCCGGCATTCAGCGTGGCTGATGAGAGTGAAATATCACTTTTAAGAGCTGACACGATGGAGGAGCTTTTGGAAAGCGAGTATGAATTAGGAAGTGAAGACTTTATTGAACTTTCAGATGCCTTTGCAAATACCAAAGGAGATAAAAGCATATCGGAGTTTATTGAAAAACTGTATCGCTTTGCAATCAGCAAGCCATGGCCGGAAGAATGGCTGAATTCACTGAATGAAAAGGGAGATGAGTGGCAGCAATATATTTTCAAAGAGATAATCAGAAGTATCGATTCAATTTTGTCCGATATAGAGGAAATAATAGAGATTTGTAATGAGGATGAAGGTCCTGTGCAATATCTTGATAATGTCCTGGAAGAGCAATCAAGTATCGGCAATATAAAAAATGCTAAAGATATATTTGAGCTGTCTGAAAAGTTGAATAATGTAAGTTTCGGCAGATTAAAGTCCGTAAAGGGTGGCAATGAAGAATTAAAGGAAAAGGCCAAGGGACTCAGAGATTCATATAAGAAAGCTATATCAAAGCTTTCGGAGGAGTATTGCTTTGATAAAAAAAGACTTTTAGAAGAGGAAGAAAAAGAAAAACCGAAGATCAGAGCAATTGTAGATCTGACAAAGAAATATATTGCGCTTTTCAATGAAAAGAAGAGGGACAAAAATATTGTAGACTTTTCGGATATAGAGCATATGGCACTAAGAATACTTTTGGATGAGAATAAAAATCCTACCGAGATTGCAAAACGTTATAGAAAAGAATTCAGTGAAATATATATTGATGAGTATCAGGATTCAAACTACTTGCAGGAAGCCATTGTGGAGGCTATTGAAAAGAACAATGTATTTATGGTAGGTGATGTAAAGCAGTCTATATACGGTTTTCGTCAGGCTTCACCGGGGCTTTTTATGGACAAGTATAAGAGGTTTACACACTTTGAGAAGGCTGATTTTGATGATGAAACACAAAAGAAGGTAATTCTAAGTAAAAATTTCAGAAGCCGCAGTAATGTGCTTAGTTGTGCTAATGTTATTTTCAAAAAGATTATGAAAGAAAACACAGGTGGAATTGAGTATGATGATGATGCGGCGCTTTATCTCGGTGCGGATTTTAAAGAGGGAAAAGAATATATCAGCGAGATAATGCTGACACAGACTTCTGATATTGAGGATGATACCAATGCAATAGAACTTGAAGCAAGAGCCATAGCAAAGCGAATTAAGGAACTTAAGGTAGAGCTTAAGGTGGGTGATGGCAGAGATTTAAGGTATAGCGATATTGTGATCCTTGTCCGCAACAATATTGGTGAGAGTATTGCGAAGGTGTTAAATGATGAAAATATTCCTGCATATGCTGAAAACAATAAGGGATATTTTAAAACCTTTGAGGTAAGAAAGATACTTGCTATACTTGCTGCAATCGACAATCCTTATTCAGATGTGGACCTTACAGCATTTCTCAACTCAAATTTGGTTGGAATAACCGATTTGGAGCTTGCAAATATTGTTTCAGCTTATAGAAAATCAAAGAATATAGAAAAATCTGAAAAAATTAGAATGATGGATGCCATTTTGTATGAGGGAAGTGAAAGCAATATTGAGCTTGAAACAAGAGAAAAGATAAAAAATGCTCTGGAATTTTTAAATAGATACAGGAAAAAGTCCGCATATATGAATATTGCGGCACTCTTGCAGGATATTTATAATGAGACCGACTTTTTAAATCTGATAGCGGCAATGCCCGGAGGACAGGTAAGAAGAGCAAATCTGATGTTACTTATAAATAAGGCAAAGACATTCAGTAACTCGGGATATAGCGGACTTTATAATTTTATCAGATATATTGCCAAGCTGAAGGACTTTGACAATGATTTCGGTGAAGCAAGTATTCTCTCTGAAAATGACGATATAGTAAGAATCATGACTATACATAAGTCAAAAGGACTGGAATTTCCGGTATGTTTCCTTGCATGTGCACATAAAAAATTCAATAAAACAGACTTAAGGCAGGGAATGGTTATAGATACGGACTTCGGATTGGGAGTGCAATATGTTGACAGTAAAAATAATATAAAAGACAGCTCTATAAAGCAGAATGTAATAAAACATAAACTTAATGTAGATCTTATGGGCGAGGAGCTGAGAGTATTGTATGTTGCGCTTACAAGAGCTATGGAAAAGATGATCATTTCAGGAAGCTGCAATGATGCAGAGAAGGAACTTGAAAAAATGAAAGAATCCCCGAGTTTTCTTGATATAAGAACATGTAATTCATACCTCGATATGATACTTTTAGGACGTGACAATGTACATTTTGATATTAAAACATATGATTATAATATGCTCTTAAAAGAAGAGGTGGAAACTCAAAAAGAGGTAAGAGATCTTAATAAGGTGTTTGAAGAGCCGAGTACAAATGAGTATGATGATTTAAAAAACAGGCTCGAATACAGCTATCCATATGCTGAAAATATAGATTTAAAGACGAAATTTTCGGTATCCGAGATAAAGAGAATGTCACAGAGTGAAGAGTTTGAGGTTAAGGAAAATAAAAAGCCTACCATAAATGCCGGAAATGCAAGTGAGAGAGGAAATGCATATCATAAGCTGATGCAAAAGATTCACTATGAAAATATTGATAAATTCAGCAGCAGAGAGGACTTTGTAAGAGAAGAGATATCACTTTTAAATAATCATGTATACAGAGAACTTATAAATCCACTTGATATAGTAAAGTTTTTAGACAGTAAACTTGGAGCTGATTTTATAAAGTATAATGATAGCTTAAAAAGAGAAAATCAATTCATTATGGGAATCCCGGCTAAGGAAGCAGGTATGGGTGAGAGCGATGAGACCATACTTATACAGGGAATTATAGATGCATATATTGAAAAAGATGATAATATTATTTTGGTGGATTATAAGACTGATAATGTAAGAGATGCAGAAAGTCTTATAAAGAGGTATAAAACTCAGCTCATGCTTTATAAAAAATCACTTGAAATGAGTACAGGTAAAACTGTAAATGATATTTTCATATATTCATTTGCACTTGGTAAGGAGATAAAAATATAAATGATCTGTGAAAATCAATTTACTAATAATAATTAAAATATTATAAAAACGGCGCGTAAATTTTAAAATCTACGCGCCATACTCTTGTAAATAATATAAAAATTATTTCTTATCTTTATTAACGATATTTTTTACACCTTCAACAGTTCCTTCTATAGCGTCTTTAACATCCTCAGCAACCTCTTTAACTTTTGAAGCGGCTTTTTCCGCAGCACCTTCTTTTTCTATTTTCTTATCGCCGGTTACCTTACCTACACTCTCTTTTATCGCACCTTTAGCCTGGTCAATTTTTTCTTCTAAAGACATAATAACCTCCTCATATAATTATATTATTTGATGCTCTTAAATATTAAAGCATTTTGTCAATCATTTTCATAACGTATTTTTTACTGAAAAAAGATTGTTTATTTTTTCTGGTAAAGAAAAATGATAGTACGACTCCAACAACTAATGAAGATATTACAGAAGAGACTAAAGCTATTATAGCTACATCTCTATCTGTAGATATTTTATCTACACCTTGTTTTACGGCTTCTTTAGCTTCTTCAACTTTTTCTTCCACCTTATTTTTAACATCTGTAGCGACTTCTTTTACTTTTTCTGAAATTTCCTCTTTTTCTTTTTCAGCCTCATCAGTCACTTCCTCTACTTTATCTTCTATATCTTCCTTAACATCTTTTACAGCATCTTTTGCCTTGTCAACTTTATCTTCAGCTTTCTCTTTAACATCTTTTACGGCATCTTTTGCCTTATCAACTTTATCTTCAGCCTTCTCTTTAACATCTTTTACGGCATCTTTTGCCTTGTCAACTTTATCTTCAACCTTCTCTTTAACTTCTTTTGCAGTATCTTTTACCTTCTCTTCAACTTTTTCTTCTTTTGCCATAGTAATACCCCTTCTGTTTAAATTATGTTTTATATAGCTTATTAAAAAATGTGTATTAAATCCTAAATATGTTTATTCATTATCAAAAAAGAAAAAGGAAAAAACACCTATAACAACGATTGCAACTATTACAGAGGAAACTAATGATATTACAGTTATATTTTTATTGTTTTTTAATTTATCTAATCCCTCTTTTGCCGTATCTTTAGCTTGTTTAATTGTTTTTTTAAATGTCATAATATAGCCCCCTTAGAATAAAATATTGTTATTAAATTGTACTCTTAAATGCAAAAACCTTTATTACCTCTTACCAAATAAAAGCGAAACCACAGCAATAACAATTACGGCACCAAGTATAGATGGAATCAATGCCATTCCTGCCATAGTAGGTCCCCAGTAACCAAATAGTGATTGACCTACAGATGATCCTAATAAACCTGCAATTATATTAGCAATAATTCCCATTGCACCACCTTTTTTAGTAAGTGCACCTGCAATGAAACCTATAAATCCGCCTACAATAATAGACCAAATCATAAATTAACCACCTTTCTAAAAATATATAATATATATTTCAAAAAATATTAAAAAACTAAAATATATATCTGTAAAATAGTATATACTAAAAAAGTGGATTTGTCAAAAAATACAAAAATACACACTGCAATAACGCTTTTATACTTAAATTAATAATAAAATCATATAAGCTAATTAAGAGAATATATTATTATAAAAGGGTACTATTGCAAGTTATAGTACCCGGGTCTTTGACACTTTGTTTTCCTAAATAAGTATTAGAAAAGTCCTAGAACCCGCATGTATCCTATCTTTCTTAATCAATTTTTTTATCAAAATATTCGTTTTAATATATAGTATTTTCTAGTATTTTATGATATAATAAGGTGTGGAGGTTATCTATGAAAGTTACTACATCAAAATCAAAAAATGCAGAGTCCTTCTATATTTC
>NZ_ALJL01000014.1 GCF_000287675.1 Lachnoanaerobaculum sp. ICM7 | reverse complement strand
ATGTCCATATGCAAAGAAATGTAAGAATACAGATAAGAATCGAACCGTTCGGATCAATCAGGAACTAACTTCCATGCATCAGGAAGTAATTGAAAACCTAGAAAGTATCCATGGTGCGTTATTACGAATGAACCGTTCGATACAAGCAGAAGGCACTTACGGAATTATGAAAAACGACCGTTGGTACAAGAGAATTGTCCGTAGAGGTATTCATTCAGTCAAACTGGAAGTTTTACTCGTGGCGATAGGCCATAATTTATATAAATATCAGAAAAAAAAGATGAGAAACAGAACTGCCGCATAGATTCAAAAAAAGAATTTCTATGGGGTAGGGGAACTGCGCTTTTTTTGCGTATGATTTTAGTCATTTATACACAATAAATGCAAAAAGGGAGATGCGAAAAAACTCAAACGAGTTTTTTCACATCCCCTTTTTTATATTAATATTTTATCAGTTATACTTTCTCAATAAGTGATGAAATACTATTATTCCTATAAATAATTGGCTAATCAAGTATATTGATAAATAGGTCACGATATATTCTGTATCCATGATGTTTAAAACTCCAAGTAAAGAATATGCCATGATAGATAGAGCAGTGATAGACATACCAATAAAATAAGCATATCTTCCAGATTTATCCCTAAGCTTTTGTTTTAATTCATCTTGCTGTTCTATTCTTTCAATTTCTAATTTTTCCTCATATTTTTCATTATGCCTTTTCCAATAAAAATACTGAGCTATACTGACAATGCCGCCGACTCCTAACGCACCTGTGAGTCCGTAAAATACTCCTGACATTTTATTAGCATCAAAAATAATAGCTATATATAACGATATTCCGGATAATATAATACAAGTCAGCCCATAAATTATATTACTCCTTTTCATGGTTTTCCTCCTTTTCATATATAAATATTTCTTCTATTGTCTTGTTGAAATATAAAGCTATTTCAAAAGCTAAATCCAAAGACGGATTATACTTGCCGTTTTCTATTGCACTGACAGTCTGCCTTGATACTTTTAATTCTTTTGCAAATTCTTCTTGGGTTAAACCTTTGAGCTTTCTTAATTTATCTAAGTTAGTCTTCAAATACACCACCTCTTAATGTAAAGCTTACTTTACATTAAGTATAAATAATTTTTTAATTTATGTCAAGCTACCTTTACATAAATTATATTTCAACATTGTAAGAATATTGAAAGCGGTTTGGCAAGCACAATGACAAGATTGTTATTGTATTTTGAAGATATATACATTAGAATTAAAGTATCTTATATGGTTTTAATTTCTAAATTTCTAAGTTTCAAAAAATAATCCAACAGTAAATTTTTTTGGTATAATAAGGAGGAGATATGCAAGGTAAAGACATAACAGAGAAGATGCTTGAAAAGTACAATGATGTATTTGCTGATATCTTAAATGTACTTTTGTTTGCCGGTGGAGATGTGGTTGATGAATCTGCACTTATAGATGCATTGCCGATGAGTATGTTAAAGATTGACGGCAGAGTCAGAACACAGGAAAGAGATATAGCAAAGTATTGGCGTAAAAATAAAATTAATGTCGCATTATTTGGACTTGAAAATCAGACAGTACCAAATAAACTTATGCCTCTTAGAGTATTTGGTTATGACGGTGCAGAGTATGTAAAGCAAAGTAGAAAAGAAAATAGTGACAGGGCAAAGTATCCTGTGATTACATTGGTATTGTACTTGGGATATGAGAAGAGATGGAATTATCCGAAAAGACTTTTTGAAGTTCTTGATATAGATGAAGATGTTCGTCCTTATGTAAATGATTTTAAGATAAACTTATTTGAAATAGCCTATCTTGAAAGAGAAAAGATAGACTTATTTAAAAGTGATTTTAGGATATTGGCTGATTACCTGTATCAAATGAGGGAAAATAGAGATTATATAGCTGATGATACAAATATTGCTCATGTGGAAGAACTTTTAACATTAATGTCTGCAATGACCGGAGATAACAGATTTGAAGAAACCATAAACGATTTTAAGGGAAAGGAGAAAGTTAATATGTGTGAAGTGCTGGATAGAGTAGAGGCCAGAGGGATAGAAAAAGGAAGGCTGGAAGGAAGACAGGAAGGTACCATAAATACGCTTATATCCTTGGTAAAGGATGGAATACTTAGTCTTGATGAAGCGGCAACCAGAGCAGATATGAGTGCCAAAGATTTTAAAAAATATATAAAATAAAATAGAAACTTAATGGAGGCAGCATAGGCTGCCTTTTTTATAGGTCTAAGGACAAATATATTCGTATAAAATTAGAGTTCTTTCTTATTCTAAAAGGTGTTATACTAAAAATGTTGTGAAATTATTATTGTGTATACTAATTATATAACTATAAATTAAAGAAGGAGATCTTATGCAAAAAACTTATACAAATTCATATTTGTTCAAGAGATTTTTACCATACTACGGAAAGTATTATCCTACGCTGATACTTGATCTTATATGTGCAGGTTTTTCAACCATGTGTGATTTGGTGTTGCCGATAATACTCAGGTATCTGACAAATACTGCCAGACAGGATTTAAGCCTACTGACAGTAAAACTTATACTGACACTGGGAGTAATATTTGTTTTGCTCAGAGTAGTGGATACCATAGCAAACTACTATATGCAAAATATAGGTCATGTGATGGGGGCACAGATAGAAACGGATATGAGATATGATATTTTCTCTCATATACAGCAACTCCCCTATTCCTACTATAATACAAATAAATCAGGTCAGATATTATCAAGAATTACTACCGACCTGTTTGATGTTACAGAGTTTGCACATCATTGTCCTGAAGAGTTTTTTATAGCAGTTGTAAAACTTGTAGTTTCATTTGTAATACTGATAAATATAAATATAACTCTTACACTTACCATATTTGTTATGATACCGATAATGGTCTTCTTTATGTCTTCCGCCAATAACCATATGAGAAAGGCACAAAAGGAACAAAGAAATCATGTAGGCGAGATCAATTCAGGTATTGAAAACAATATTCTGGGTGCAAAGGTTGTAAAATCATTTGCAAATGAAGAGCTGGAAGTAAAGAAGTTCCATAAAGAAAATTTGAGATTTTTGGATATTAAAAAAGAGTTCTACAAGCATATGTCAAATTTTCAGGTGGTATATAGGATATTTGACGGCATTATGTATCTGACAGTTATAGTACTTGGAAGCTATTATATGAAGGTCGGGAAAATAAATGCGGGAGATATGTTTCTTTACACACTGTATATAAATATGCTTTTAAATACAGTAAAGAAAATAGTTGACTATATGGAGCAGTTCCAAAGGGGAATGACAGGCATTGAAAGATTTATTGAGATAATGGATGTAAAGAACGATATAGTCGATAAGGAAAATGCGAAAGTATTAACAGATGTATCCGGAGATATAGAATTTGAGAATGTAAGCTTCGCATATCCTGACAGTGATGCAAAGGTACTTGATGATATCAGCTTTTCAATAAATAAAGGTGAAAATATTGCAATTGTAGGTTCTTCAGGTGTAGGTAAAACAACCATATCTAATCTTATACCGAGATTTTATGAGGTCAGTGAAGGTGCAATACTTATAGACGGCACAGATATAAGAGATATTAAGCAAAAGTCGTTGAGAGATAATATAGGAATAGTACAACAGGAAGTGTATCTGTTCTCAGGAACTATATATGAAAATATAGTTTACGGAAAAAAAGATGCAAGTTTTGAGGATGTAAAAAAAGCTGCCGAGATGGCGGGTGCCTATGACTTTATTATGGAACTTCCGGATAAGTTTGATACATATATAGGAGAGCGTGGTACAAAGCTTTCAGGTGGACAAAAGCAGAGAATAAGTATAGCAAGAGTATTCCTAAAAAATCCGCCGATACTTATACTTGATGAGGCGACTTCAGCACTTGATAATAATTCTGAAGCCATAGTGCAGCAGTCACTTGAAATACTAAGTAAGGGCAGAACTACAATCACAATAGCACATAGACTTTCAACTATAAGAAATGCAAGCAAAATCTTAGTGCTTACAGAAAACGGTATAGAAGAGTCAGGTACACATGAAGATCTGATGAATAAAGAGGGAATATATTTTAATCTGTATAATAAGAATATTGATGAATTAAAGGAATAAATATTATGGAAAGTATTTTTGATTTGATAGATGAAAAAGAACTGGTAGACATATTTTCAAAAACAGTGGATATACCGAGTACAAACCCAAAAGGAAATGAAAAGCCTATGTGTGAGTATGTGGAAAGTCTGCTAAAGCAAAACGGTATTGAGTATTTTAGCGTACCGGTGGAAGAGGGAAGATATGATATCATAGCAAAGCTTAACGGAAAAACAAATAAGGATGCTATTGTTTTCACAGGTCATATGGATGTGGTTCCGGTATCTGATGATGAGATAAAAAGATGGAATACACCGCCGTTTAAATCCACTATAAAGGACGGAAAATTATATGGCAGAGGAAGTGCCGATATGAAAAGCGGACTGATAAGTGCTATATATTCTATGATACTTTTGAAGAGAAATAATATTATTCCTGAAAGAGATATAATAATTGCGGCTACCATAGATGAAGAAAACTTTATGAAGGGATCAAAGGCATTATATCAAAATAAGGTATTTGATAATGCAAAATATCTTATTGTATGTGAGCCTACCGATATGAAGATATGTAATCGTCAAAAGGGTAGAACATGGGCTGATGTCTGTGTACATGGTATGACTGCTCACGGTTCACAAAAGGGTGTGGGTGAAAATGCCATATATCTTGCTATAAAGCTTATAGAAAAGATAAAGAACACTGAATTTAAAGAGTATCCTGATACTTTCTGGAGAACATTGGCTATAAATGCAGGCGTGGAGCCACAGGTAGTGCCTGACAGATGTGTGTTTACAGTGGATGCCAGACTACAGGTAGGACATAAGCCTGAGCATATATGGGAAGAGTTGGATGAACTTATAGATGAAATAAAAGCTGAAAATCCTCATTTTGATGCCACATACGAGATAGCTGATATGAGAACATCATGGGATACATCAAGGGAAGACAAAATTATAAAGACTATAGAAGACACACTAAAAAAACTCGGTATTGATCCTGAGTTTGACACTTTTACAGGCTCTACAGATGCAAGTATGCTTATAAAAAATGAACTTATACCTGTAATTATAGGACCGGGAGATTTATCGGTGGTACATAGGGAAAATGAATATGTAAAACTTTCACAGCTCTTTGATTCATGTAAGTTATATATGAATATAATGAAGAGTATGTAATGAGTTCATTTCCCCTATTATTGTAAGAACGCTGAAAAAATGTTATTATAAGCATTATTATTCAAGGTTTAACGATAGGAAGAAAAGATGATTGTTGATCAAAGTAAAATTAGAAATTTTTGTATTATTGCACATATAGATCATGGCAAGTCTACACTTGCAGACAGAATTATAGAAAAGACAGGACTCTTGACCAGCAGGGAGATGCAGTCTCAGGTTCTTGACAATATGGACCTCGAGAGAGAAAGAGGAATTACTATAAAGAGTCAGGCGGTAAGAACTGTTTACAAGGCAAATGACGGGAATGAATATATATTTAATCTTATAGACACACCGGGACATGTAGATTTTAACTATGAGGTTTCAAGATCTTTGGCTGCCTGTGACGGTGCCATACTTGTAGTAGATGCGGCTCAGGGTATAGAGGCACAGACACTTGCCAATGTTTATATGGCACTTGATCATGACCTGGAAGTATTTCCTGTTATAAATAAGGTGGACTTGCCAAGTGCCGATCCTGACTTGGTTGCAAGTGAAATAGAGGATGTTATAGGAATAGAGGCACATGATGCACCTAGAATTTCAGCCAAGGTAGGACTGAATATAGAAGATGTTTTGGAAGCAATAGTTGCAAAGATTCCGGCACCTGATGGGGATCCTAATGCACCTTTGCAGGCACTGATATTTGACTCAATATATGATTCATATAAGGGAGTAATAGTATTTGTCAGAATCAAAGAGGGCAGTGTAAAAAAAGGTGATCCTATAAGAATGATGGCAACAGGTGCCGTGGAAGAGGTCGTTGAGGTAGGGTATTTCGGTGCAGGCCAGTTTATTCCATGTGACGAGCTTTCTGCAGGTATGGTAGGATATATTACAGCAAGTATAAAGAATGTAAAGGATACCAGAGTCGGTGATACTATTACATTAAACAATAATCCTTGTGAAAAGGCATTGCCCGGATATAAGAAGGTAACCTCCATGGTTTATTGCGGACTTTATCCGGCAGACGGAGCAAAGTACAATGACCTTAGAGAGGCACTTGAAAAGTTGCAGTTAAACGATGCTTCGCTTTTCTTTGAGCCGGAGACTTCACTTGCACTTGGATTTGGATTTAGATGTGGTTTCCTTGGATTATTACATTTGGAAGTAATACAGGAAAGACTTGAGAGAGAATATAATCTCGACCTTGTTACTACAGCACCCGGTGTTGTATATAAGGTGTTTAAAACTAACGGTGAGGTTATAGAACTTACCAACCCTTCAAATCTGCCTGATCCTTCAGAGATAGAGCATATGGAGGAGCCGATAGTTTCAGCCGAGATAATGCTTACAAAGGAATTTGTGGGTTCTATTATGAATCTATGTCAGGAGAGAAGAGGTATTTATCTTGGTATGGAATATATTGAGGAAAACCGTGCGATTTTGAAATATGATTTACCTTTGAATGAAATAATCTATGATTTCTTCGATGCATTAAAGTCAAGATCAAGAGGTTATGCTTCACTTGATTATGACTTAAAGGGATATGTACCTTCAAAGCTTGTGAAGCTGGATATTTTGATAAACAAGGAAGAAGTGGATGCCCTGTCATTTATAGTGCATGCGGATTCTGCTTATGAAAGAGGCAGAAAGATGTGCGAGAAGCTTAAAGAAGAGATACCGAGACATCTTTTTGAGATTCCTATACAGGCGGCAGTCGGTTCAAAGGTAATAGCAAGAGAGACTGTTAAAGCCATGAGAAAAGATGTTTTGGCAAAGTGCTACGGAGGAGATATCTCAAGAAAGAGAAAGCTTTTGGAGAAGCAAAAAGAGGGAAAGAAGAGAATGAGACAGATCGGAAATGTTGAAATCCCTCAAAAGGCGTTTATGAGTGTACTTAAATTGGATGAGGATTGATAAAGTATGTCAATGAAAAAGTTGGAATTATATGTGCATATACCATTTTGTGAAGAAAAATGCAGGTATTGTGATTTCTTATCCTTCAGAGCTGATGAAGGAGAAAAGAAAGCCTATGTTAATCAGCTTATAGAGGAGATAAAAGCGCAGGGACAAAATTACAGTGAATATCTTGTGAGTTCAATTTTTATCGGTGGTGGTACACCGACTACGCTTAGCGGAATATGGATACTGGATATAATGAATGCTATCCGTGAGAATTTTATAGTTGAAACCGATGCGGAAGTTTCTATAGAGTGTAATCCGGGTACATTATCAAAGAGCAAGATAATCCATATAAAAAAGGCCGGAATTAACAGGATAAGTTTCGGTTTGCAAAGCAGTATTGAAGAGGAGCTTAAAGAGCTTGGAAGAATACATACTTATAAAGATTTCTTACAAAGCTATCAGCTTGCAAGAGAGTATGGGTTTACAAATATAAATGTAGACCTTATGAGCGGTTTGCCGAATCAAACAATTGACAGCTATAAGACTACATTAAAAAGAGTATGTGCTCTAAAACCTGAGCATATAAGTGCATATTCACTTATAATCGAGCCTGACACTCCATTCTTTGACAAGTACGGAAGTGAAGAGGGCAGTATGCTCCTACCGGATGAGAATATAGATAGAGAGATGTATGCTCTTACAAAAAATATTTTAAGAGAGCATGGATATGAGAGATATGAAATAAGCAATTATGCAAAGCCCGGAAGAGAGTGCAGACATAATATAGGCTATTGGACAGGAGTTTCTTATCTTGGTCTTGGAGTAGGCGCTTCAGGTTATGTGATGAACAGACGTTTCCATGTGGAATCAGATTACAGAAAATATATGAGTGTAAAGATGCAGCAGGATATTACACCACTTTACTGTGATTTGGAAGAACTTGACATCAAGGCAAATATGGAGGAATTTATGTTCCTCGGTCTACGACTTACAAGAGGTGTATCCAGACACGAGTTCAACGAGAGATTCGGTGTGGATATGTTTGAGGTATTCGACAGACAGATAAAGAGAAATATGATGTTAAAGCTTATGGAATATAATTCACCATACTTAAGGCTAACCGAAAAGGGGCTTGATCTCAGCAATATGGTTATGTCCGACTTTTTACTGGATTAAAAGACTAAGGGGAAGTATGTTATATTTTGTAAATGATTATAGCGAAGGTGCAGCACCTGAGATTTTAGACAAATTAAGGGAAAGCAATTTAACCAAACAAGCAGGATATGGAAGTGATGAGTTTTGTATTTTTGCAAAAGAAAAAATAAAAGAAGCTATAAAGACTGATGCCGAAATTTTCTTTGTAAGCGGTGGTACACAGGCAAACAAAATAGTTATCGGAAGCGTTTTAAAAAACTATGAGGGTGTAATTGCGGCAGATACCGGACATATATCGGTACATGAAGCGGGAGCTATAGAAAACACCGGACATAAGGTCTTTGGATTGAAGTCTGAGAACGGCAAGCTGGCGGCAGATACTGTAAAAAGATTCTGCAGAGACTTTTACGCAGATGTAAATCATGAGCATATGGTATATCCCGGAATGGTATATATATCCCAGCCTACAGAGTATGGAACTTTGTATTCAAAGAATGAAATAGAAGAGATAAGATCGGTTTGTAATGAATATAATATTCCTCTTTTTATAGACGGAGCAAGACTTGCATATGCACTTGGAAGCAATGAATGCGATACCGGTTTGGAAGATATTGCAAAGTCATGTGATGTATTTTATATAGGCGGTACGAAATGCGGTGCATTGATAGGTGAAGCGATAGTATTTACAAATAAAGTGCTCAGTAAACATTTCTTTACCAATATGAAGCTCTTTGGAGCTGTATTGGCAAAGGGAAGACTTCTTGGAATACAGTTTGATACATTGTTCAGTAATGATTTGTACAAAAGACTTGGAAAAAACGGTGTAGATGCGGCTATGAATATAAAGAAGGCTTTGATTGAGAAGGGATATGAACTTTATATAGACTCACCTACCAATCAACAGTTTATTGTAGTGGATGATGTTACAAGAGACAGATTATCAAATGATATAGGTTTCGGATTCATGGAGACTCTTCAAAACGGAAAGCATGTTATAAGATTTTGCACAAGCTGGGCAACAGAGAATGAGGATGTGGAGAGACTGATAGCTGTATTGTAAGTTAAATAGGCTTTATTTTACAATCCAGCAGATTATAAGGAGGCGTATGAAGGAAGAAAAGAAAATATTTGTCACGAAGGCTACATTGCCTCCTAAAGAGGAATTCCTTAAGTATGTAGATAAGATATGGGAGAGTGCCTGGCTTACCAATATGGGCGATGTACACAATGAGCTTGAGAATACTTTAAGTAAATTCATGGATGATATGGATATAGTCCTTACAGTAAACGGGCATCTGGCATTGGAACTTGCATTACAGTCTCTAAAGATAGAAGGAGAAGTTATTACAACTCCATTTACCTTTGCCTCTACAACTCATGCCATAGTAAGAAACGGGCTAAAGCCTGTTTTTTGTGATATCAAGGAAGATGATTTTACAATAGATCCTGAAAAAATAGAAAAGCTTATAACAAAAGATACCAAAGCTATAATGCCTGTGCATGTATATGGCAATGTATGTGATGTGGAAGCCATTGAAAGCATTGCAAAAAAGCATGGACTATACGTAGTATATGATGCGGCACATACCTTCGGTGAGAGATATAAAGGAAAAAGCGTGGCAGATTTTGGAGATATGAGTATATTCAGCTTCCATGCAACAAAGGTATTTAACACCATAGAGGGAGGAGCTATAGCTCTTAGAGATAAGAATAGAAGAAGGTCTTTGGATTTCTTAAAGAACTTCGGTATTGCAGATAAAGAAAATGTGCCATATGTGGGCAGTAATGCAAAGATGAATGAGTTTGCGGCCGCTATGGGACTTTGCAATATGGAGCATCTCTCTGAGTATATAGAAAAAAGAAAGAGAATCTGTGAGATCTATACAGATAGGCTCTCAGATATAAAGTCTCTTAGACTCAATAAATATAATGATGACACTACATACAATTATGCATACTTTCCGATAGTGGTGGAAAAGGGCGGCAGAGATGAATTATATGACAGTCTGGCAAAGGAAAATATTTTTGCAAGAAAGTATTTTTATCCATGTACAAATGCCTATGAATGTTATAGTGAAAGCTTTGATCCAAACGAAACACCTATTGCACTTGATATTTCAAAAAAGGTTTTGACTTTACCTATATATCCTGACTTGGAAGAGGCTCAGGTTGAGAGAATATGTGATGTGATCCGGAGAGAACTATGAAAGCAAAGAACTTAAAAGTTTTAGAAGAAAACGGCTTTCAAGTTCCTAAATTTAAAATAGTATATCCGGGAGAGGAAATCGACTTTTCATATTTTGATTCGGAACTTTTTGCCATTCGCTCAAATGATGCACATGAGGATGGTGAAAAGTTTTCCTATGCCGGGCAGTTTTTGACTGTTTTAAATGTTCCAAAATCAGAAGTGGATAAGGCTGTAAAATCAGTGGTAGACAGTTATAAAAACAGATACTACGAAGAAAAACTTGGTATAAAGTCTGAAGATAAACTATCCGGTGTTATAATTCAGGAAATGGTGGATTCAGAATACTCGGGAGTTTTATTTACTTCAAATCCCAAGGGCATCTTAAATGAGATGGTGATTGTAGTAGGAAAAGGTCTTGGAAGTAGTATAGTGGAGGATAAAGCCGAAACAATTACCTATCATCACTACAGAGACTCAGCTACATATAAAGAGGGAAATGCCTTGAACTTTCCTGAGAACCTTGTAAAAGAACTTGAAAAAACCGGAGCAAGAATTGAAAAGCTTTTTGGAAAGCCGATGGATATAGAGTTTGCCGTCAAAGACAGGAAAATTTATATTTTACAGGCAAGAGAGATTACGAGTCTTGATTTTACAAAAAATATTCGTATCTTAGATAACAGCAATATTGCGGAAAGTTACCCCGGAGTGAGTTCTAAGCTGACAAGAAGCTTTGCGTGTGAGGTATATACAAGGATTTTTACAAGACTTATAGGAAGAGTGCTTGGAAAATCAGCAAACAGGTATGAAGACTTGTTTACGCATATGGTCAGTGACTTTGGGGGAAGGATGTACTATGAGATCAGCAGTTGGTACGATATTTTAAGATTATTACCATTCTCTTCAAAGATTATTCCTATTTGGCAAAAGATGCTGGGTGTGGAGGATGAAAAAATTCACTTTTCTAAAAAACGCCCAAGCTTATTTGTAAAAACAAAACTTCTCTTTTCAACTATTTATCTGTTTTTGATTTCGCAAAAAAAGATGGCGGATCTGTCTGTATTTTTCCAAAAAGAATTCCAATATTACAATTCAAAAGTTGAAAATGAAGAAGATCCAAAGAAACTGTACAGTCTTTTTTTGGAAATGGAAGATGTATTTTTTAAAGAATGGGACTGGACCTTGATAAATGATATGGTTTCATTTTTGTCCACACATTTTGTAGGTAGCAAGGTGAAAAATACATTGGCACTTGAAAGTAAAAAGCCGGTAGAAGCATTAAATGAATTGGTGTATACATATTCAAAATTCGGTGTAGATTCAGATGAATACAAAGAAAAGAAAACAGATTATATCAAATACTATGGTGACAGAACTATAGGGGAGTTAAAACTTGAAACAAGGACATTTGCCACAAATCCGGAACTTCTGGACAAAGTGGTAGAAGAAAGAGCTGCACTACCTATACAGGATACAAAAGAAAGTCCTGTAAATATAAAGAAATCTTTGGCAAGAAGTTCAACCAATTACCGCGAGATATCAAGAATGAACAGAAGCAGATTGTTTGGGCTCATGAGAAAACTTATAGATAAAATAGGTTCAAAGACTGTAGGCGAAGATATTTATCATTTATCTCTTCCACAAATAAGAGATATGATATTTTCAGGAGTAGACTTTACAGAGGATATAAAAGAGGAAAAAAGGCTGATGCTTGTATATAATGAGCTTCCGACTGTTAAAAAAGTTGTGCTTTTGGGTAATCCGGTTATTGATTTTTCACTTATGGACAGAAGTATTTATGATGAAGAATCCGGTAGGGATTTTCTTACAGGAAGAGGAGTTTCAAGCGGAAAACTTAGAGGTGAAGTTATAAAGATCACTGATATGAGGACTGTATCAATAAAGGATGTGAAGGATAAGATAATAGTCGCATATTCCACAGATCCCGGATGGTTTCTTCTTCTTGATGTAGCAAAGGGTATTCTTGCAGAGAGAGGTTCCTTGCTTTCACATACTGCAATAGTTGCAAGAGAGTTAAAAAAACCTGCAGTGGTTGGAATTTCGGATTTGATGAATCATATAAAAAACGGTGATATAGTGGAACTGGATGGTGATAAGGGTTATTGTAAGGTAATAAGGGAGAGTAAAATTGAGTGAGATAAATGTAAGCATAGTGAAAAAGAATAAGGATAAAGAATTATTCCTTAGATTTCCTGCGAAAATCTATGATGATAAACATATAATGCAGGATAAGGTTTTTGAAAGAGAGATTTTAGAAAACACCAATATATTATGTAAGGGTGTAAAGATAATACCGCTTATAGCAAAGAATAAAAAGGAAGAAGTAGTAGGTCGCTGCGTACTTTCATTTTATGAGGACGATACGGCCTATATAGGTTTTTTTGAATGTATCAATGATAATGAGGCGGCAAAAGAATTACTTGCAGCAGGTGAAAATCTGGCCAGGGAAGAGGGAAAGAAAAAACTTTTGGGGCCTATAGATCTTTCCTTTTGGGCAAGGTATCGCTTTTGCACCTCTGAAGATCTGCCATATATAGGAGAACCTGCAAATAAGGCATATTATCAGGGACTTTGGGAGGAAAGCGGTTTTAAAATATCTGAAGAATACTTTTCCAATTTCTTTGATGTTGCTGATGAAAGCTTTGACAGCGAAAAGGCAAGAAAGAGGCTTCAGAGTGCAAAAGATGAGGGATATGTATTTACACATCCGAATGTAGATGATTTTGAAAAATACTTAAGGGATATATATCCTGTTCTAATAGAAGGTTATAAAGACTTTTGTGGATTTAAGATGATATCTGAAGAGGATTTTGTAAAGCTCTATTCACCACTAAAAATGGTAATAGATCCGGAGATGGTTTTTCTTGCGTACAAGGATGGAGATTTAAAGGGATTTTTAATATGTCTGCCTGATTACGGAAATTTACTTTGTAAATCAAGAACACCGGCACTCTTACTCAGTGTGATGAATGTAAAGTCTCATGCAAAAAGATATGTACTTTTGTATATGGGAGTAAAAAGAGACTGCCTTGGACTTGGCTCGGCACTTTCACAGCAAGTGGTGGACAGGTTGAAAGAAAAAAAGGCGAGCGGAATATCTGCACTTATTCACAGCGGCAAAGCGAGCGGAGGATATTTTAAGGATAAGATAAAAGAGCAAAGAAAGTATGTTATGCTTGAAAAAATGCTTTAGAATTTGAGGATATGGATGAAGAATAAAACATTTTTAAAAAGTATATACTGTGCCATAGAAGGGCTTATATTTGCTCTAAAGACAGAAAAAAATTATAAATATTATATTGTGATAAATATTATATTTTTTCTTTTGGATTTATTTGTTTTTAAAATAGATAAGTCCGGTTGGTTGGCATTTGTTGTTACATCTGCGGCTGTTTACGGTATGGAATGTATAAATACTTCCATAGAACATATTTCAGACTTTATTTCAGAGGATGTACATCCTGAGATAAAGGTTATTAAAGATATGGGTGCTGCCGGAGTACTTTGCTTTGGTATCGCATTCTTTGCCGTACAAATTATAGAGCTTCTAAATTACATAGGAGTGGCATTATGATAATATCACTATATACAAGTATGCTTCCGGTAATTATCGGCGGAGTTTTCAATATGCTCTTTGTAAAGATAAAGGCATTATCATTTTTAAAGGTTCCGGTAGACGGAGGCAAAAGTTTAAACGGTAAAAGAATTTTTGGTGACAGTAAGAGCTTGCTTGGATTTATAGGAATGATGCTTGGCACTGCCATTGCAGCCATACTTTGGGGAGTGTTTTTAAAGTATATGGAACTTGAGCATTACAATCTGATCTATAAAAATTATCCCAATACAGTTTGTTTTAATCTTTTATCCGGAGCATTATTTGGATTTGCATATATGATTTTTGAGTTACCAAACAGCTTTTTAAAAAGAAGATTTGATATTGATGCAGGTTCAAGAGGAAGGTTTCCGGTAAATGTATTTACATTTGTATATGATCAGATAGATTCCATGATTGGAGTGATGCTTGTGCTTGCAATACTTGCAAGGCTAAGCTTCATGCAATATATTTTGGCTGTTATGCTTGGAGGCATTACCCATGTACTTGTAAATATGATTTTGATTTTATTTAAAGTAAGAAAGTATTTGTAATATGAAAAAGATATTTTTGGGAGTATATCATCCAAGTGTTATACTGACCTATATAGGAGTATTGATATCAATATTCGGAATTTTCTTTGCAGACAGTTTATATCTTGCCACCATCTTGCTTATGCTTGCAGGGCTTTGTGATGCGTTTGACGGAATATTTGCAAGAATGTATAAAAGAACTGAGCTTGAAGAAAACTTCGGAGTACAGATAGATTCATTTGCAGATCTGATCTCATTTGGATTATTTCCTGCAAAGATATATATAAGTTATTTTGGTAAAAATATCTATATGTCATTTGTGATTGTAAGTCTTTATATTCTGGCTGTGATTATCAGACTGGCATATTTTAACTGCAAGGGAAGTGAGGATAAACTGTATTTTACAGGACTTGCGGTAACCTACTCTGCATTTTTTGTATCGCTGTATGTGGTTATCTCAAAGTATGTGGAAAGCTTTTTTGTTCTTCCTATAGAGTGTTTATATGTGTTTTTGATCTTGGCATTTTTGTGGAATAAGAAAATAAGAAAGCCGAATCTTTATATCAGAATAGCTTTTTTACTTCTTGCCATTGTGTTTATAGCTTTATTGCTGATATAGGTGATACTTTGGAAATAATTGATAGAAGAAGCGGTAAAATAATAAGAGAAGAGGAAGACTCGGCAAAAGTTATAGAATTTTTGTATCACAGTTTTATCGGCAGGATATTTTTAAAACTTTTCTTTGCAAGGCCATATTTTTCAAAATTGCTGTCAATATATTATAAAAGTTCAATGTCTAAAAATAAGATAAAAAGCTTTATAAAAAAATACAACTTGGATAGAGGGCTGTTACAGAGAAATTTCAAGAGCTTTGCTGATTTTTTTTCAAGAAAAGAAAAGATAAATGTGGACAATGAAGGCTTTCTTGCAACTGCAAGTGGGAAACTTAGAGTATTTAAAATAGGTGAAGACGGTAAACTCTATCTTGGAAAGAAAAAACTTAGTATAATGATAAAGGGCAATGTTTATAATACAGATAAATTGTTGAAAGCACCATTGCCTGACTGGGCAAAAGGTGGATATCTTTTATTATACAGACTGAGTCTTTGTGATTATCACAGGTATATTTATCCGCTAACAGGAAGATGTGAGAAAGGAAAAGAAATTTCCGGAAGACTTGAAAGTGTAAGAAGAGATGCGGCTTATTGGAGAGCATTTGCAGAGAATAAAAGGATAATGGAATATTGGAAGACTAAGAGCGGAGATATGCTTCATATTGAGATAGGAGCAATGCTTGTCGGACATATTCATAACCATAACAAACGCTACTTTCACAGAGGAGAGGAAAAGGGATTTTTCTCGTATGGCGGTTCAAGTATAGTTGAGATAGTCGGCAAGGAAATAGAGATAGATGAAGATATCTTAGAAAACAGTAAAAGAAATTTTGAAACTAAAATCCGAATCGGGGAGAGGATAGGATATGGAAAGATTAAAGAGACTTAGGATTTATTTTAATGAAATGTTTCCGCTGATTCCAAGATTATGCCTTGGATACATTGTATTTTTGGAAATATACTTTATTGTACTTCTAAATCATGGAGTAACGGGAAAGCAACTGCTTTTATTTGATAAGGTTGAAGGTCAGTCCGATTTGATATCTTATTTAATACAGCATGATGTAAGAGGTGTAATAATCGGAGGATTCACAATATTCAGCTTTTTACTTTGGCTTCGTATTGCAGATGACTTTAAAGATTATGAGTTGGATTGCAGACTTTTTGCAAGCAGACCGCTTCCATCAGGTAGAGTACATAAGGATGATTTGAGGATTTTTGCAACAATACTTATCGGAATTACTATTTTCATAAATGTATTGTTTATGAGAAATTTCATATTCTGTCTGATACTCTACACTTATGGAAGTTTGATGGCGGTATGGTTTTTCCAAAGACATAAGATAGCAAAATCATTGCCACTTGCCTTGGTTACACACAATCCTGTACAGATCATATTGAATATCTATGTTATCTCATATGCGATAATGAAGTATAAACTTCCGATATTTGATATTACAAATTTGATGGCTGTAATGACACTTTACTTCCCGGCACTTATTTGGGAGATCTCAAGAAAGATTCGTGCACCTAAAGAGGAAACCGAATATGTCACATATTCAAAGCTTTTCGGATATAAGAAATGCGTTAATTTTGTATTTATTTTGACATGGCTTGATATACTTACAAATATAGTACTTGTATGGAATCTAAATAAGATATCTGTAGTGGCATTGCTTGCAAATACCGTATGGTGTTCAATGAAATTTATTGAATATAAGAAGGATCCAGGCAAATACAGAATTGTAAGCAAGGTGGAAAGATACACATATATACAGGAATGTATGATGATTGCAACTATTGTAATTTATTTGATAATTGGGAAGATATAGAAAAGGAGTAGTATATGAAATATGATTTTTTGGTAGTTGGAGCGGGGCTTTTCGGAGCAATATTTGCATATGAGGCAAAGAAGCGTGGTAAGAGTGTTTTGGTTATTGATAAGAGAAATCATATAGCCGGAAATATATATACTGAGAATGTGGACGGGATAAATGTACATAAATACGGTGCTCATATTTTCCATACTTCAAATAAAAAGGTTTGGGAGTATATAAATAACTTTGCAGAGTTCAATAATTATATCAATGCACCTGTTGCTATATATAAGGATGAACTTTACAATCTTCCTTTCAATATGAATACTTTCAGCAAGCTTTGGAATATAAAAACACCTGATGAGGCAAAAGCAATTATAGAAAAGCAAAGAAAGGAGTCAGGTATCACAGATCCTAAGAATTTGGAAGAACAGGCTATATCTTTGGTGGGCAAGGATGTATATGAAAAGCTTATAAAGGGATATACGGAAAAGCAGTGGGGCAGAGATGCCAAGGAACTTCCGGCATTTATTATAAAGAGACTTCCACTGAGATTTACATTTGACAATAATTATTTCAATGACAGATACCAGGGTATTCCTATAGGAGGATATACCGGAATAGTTGAAAAGCTTCTTGAGGGTATAGAAGTAAGAACAAATACCGAGTACAGAGATTTCATAAAGGAGAATCCTGATATAGCTGATAAAACTGTATATACCGGAATGATTGATGAGTTCTTTGATTATAAACTTGGAGTGCTTGAGTACAGAAGAGTATACTTTGAGGATGAAAGACTTGCTACTGATAACTATCAGGGAAATGCAGTGGTAAACTACACTGAAAGAGATGTGGAGTTCACCAGAATTATAGAGCATAAGCATTTTGAATACGGCAATCAGGACTTCACTATTATTTCAAAAGAATATCCTACAGAGTGGCAAAAGGGTGAGGAACCGTATTATCCTATCAATAATGAAAAGAACAATGCTCTATATGAAAGCTATGTCAAGCTTTCAAAAACCAGACCTGAGATAATCTTCGGTGGCAGACTGGGAGCATATAAGTACTATGATATGGACAAGGTAGTTGAAGCGGCACTTGATTGTGTGGAGAAGAATTTATAATATATGAAGTATGATCAAAAACAACACCCTTTGTTGTTGGGTATACTGTATGCAACAGCAATATATGGTTCAATAGTTTTAGCTATATTGTGTATTATAGGAGTTGCTGCTGCAATGGTATTAATTATTCCTATGTGTATCCTGTTTGTATTTGTTTTGATATCACAAATGAGAAATATTTCATCTGCTAAAAAGGAGGAAGATGTAGACTACTGTCTGAAAACATATTTTGTATATAAATATATAACTATGCCTATTGAATTAACCTTTGCAGGAATAATAGGTACTATTATTTTTGCAATATTCGGAATAATAATTCATTGGCCGGAAGATAGGCTTGTAGCTACCTTACTTGTGTTTATTATAACTCTTATAATTTCTTCTATTATTACTTTTATTGTTACGATAGTTCCATATTCGTTGATAGTATTTGCCGTAATAGGGTTGCCGTGTTTTATATCAATTGAGTATGTCTTAGGTATTACACAAAAAAAATACGGTATATCTTCTGCGGAAAGAACGATACATTTTTTATTGCAGATGATACCGGTGTTGGATATTATAGACGGATTGTATATAAGCATAAAGTATTGGAATAGAGGAAGGGGATTGGCTATTGTGACTGCTATTTTTACATTTAGCATAACAGCATTGGTATTGTCGTTTTATTTGGTAAATAGATTTTAGGTATAATCTTGTGTAAATAAGTACGGAGAAAATAATTTGAAGAAATTTCAGCCTGTTTTAGATATATTCTATATAATTTTAATATATGCATGGCTATGCTTTAATATAATTGATTTCATAAAGGAAAATCCTGATATAGCTGATAAAACTGTATATACCGGAATGATTGATGAGTTCTTTGATTATAAACTTGGCGTGCTGGAGTATAGAAGAGTATACTTTGAGGATGAAAGACTTGATACCGATAACTATCAGGGTAATGCAGTGGTAAATTACACTGAAAGAGATGTTAAGTTCACCAGAATTATAGAGCATAAACATTTTGAGTATGGCAATCAGAACTTTACCATTATTTCAAAAGAATATCCCTCGGAGTGGCAAAAGGGTGAGGAGCCATATTATCCTATCAATAATGAAAAGAACAATGCGCTATATGAAAG
>NZ_ALJL01000013.1 GCF_000287675.1 Lachnoanaerobaculum sp. ICM7 | reverse complement strand
ATCATATTTTTATTATTTATCAACGATAAAATTCATTTATACTAATTGTATTTTTTTGAGTTTTTGCTTTATTACTTTTTGCAACAAAAAAAGCCGAAAGAATATACGATACTTCTCTGACATATCTTGTAATATTCCTTCGACTTTTTGTTTGCTTTTTATATTTTTCTTGAAAATAAATTATTTCTTTGCCGCTGTTGTTTCAGGTGTCTTGATTTCTGAAGGTGCCTTTGTTGTCTCACCTGCAGTATCAATTCCCGCTCTGTCCTCCGTTACTATTGCTGCGGCGCTGTCCTTTGAAACAACATTGTCCTTGCCCACAGATACTATGAAGTAATATCCTTCCGACTGGAATACGATATTGCTGTCTCCCTTCACACCTACTGTAAGGTATGCATCATTTGACTCAAGCCCTGTGGCTTTCTCGCCTTCCATCTGTTCCAAAATATCATCAAGCTTAACGCTGTCTGCAGTAAAGCTTAAAAGGTCACCGGCCTTTGCACTTACAGCTTCAAGTACATATCCGCCCGACTTGTCATCATAGTAATGTAAAACTCTCTCAGGATCTGCATACTTTACAATTCTCTCACCGGCTTCGGCCTTCTCATCGGATGCGGCTGTTCCGAATGCACTTCCGACATCATCAAATGACTCATCAAGGTGATTTGCTATATCATAATTTATATCTACTTTTACACTTGCAGCTGTTGTTGTCTCTGCAGTGGTGCTTTCCTCAGCCTTTGTAGTAGTCTCTGCAACTGACTGTGTTGTTTGTGCAGTTTCTTTTTTTGAACCGCATGCGCTGAATAATAAAGCACTTCCCATTGTCAATCCTAAAACTGTTATCAAAAATCTTTTCTTCATATTTAATTCCTCCTAAGTCAAATGACTTTATGCTATTTAAACATCATTTTGATATCTGACACTATATCACTTGAACCTTATAAAAACAAGTTTTTAATATGAAAGTATTTTTTAAGAAATGATTTATATTCTTTTATCCTAATACCAACTTTGCCGCACCGTATATTCCGGCATCGTTTCCAAGCTTTGCAAGAACTATATCCGCCTTATTCTTTGTTATAGGTGTATAATATTCAAATTTTTCTCTTATTTTATCTATAAGGAAATCTCCGGCTTTTGATACTCCACCACCTATAACAAATATTTCCGGATCTACAGTCATTGCCAAGTGTGAAAGCGCTATTCCCAGATATTTTGAAACTGTATCCACAACTTCAAGCGCTATAGCATCACCTGCCTTGGCCGCATCAAGTACGTCCTTTGCAGTTATATCCTCCAGCAGGGCAAGTCTTGATGCAACTTTCTTTGTTGCAAGAAGTCTTTTTGCCTCTCTTACTATTCCTGTAGCGCTTGATATCTGTTCAAGACAACCCTTTCCACCGCAATTGCATTTTTCAGTCTCAGACTCTCTGACATGCATATGCCCTATCTCTCCGCCAAGACCGTGCTTTCCCGGAACAATTTTCCCGTCTATTATAATTCCTCCACCTACTCCGGTTCCAAGAGTTACCATTACGGAATCTTGCTGATGCTTTGCGCCTCCCATCCATGCTTCTCCAAGTGCCGCCACATTTGCATCGTTACCAAGTGCCACAGGCATACCTGCAAGTAAATCTGACAGTATTCTGGCAGGAAAAACTTCTCTCCATCCTATATTTACCACTACCTCTATAAATCCGTTCGGCATTACAGGTCCCGGAACCCCCATTCCTACACCTACACAATCTGTAAGAGTAAGTCTTGCCTCTTTCAATGTTTCTTTTATAGACTTTCCTATTTTTTCGATAAGTGCCTTAGGATCGTTTTTAGGCTCCGTAGGTATTTCCCACTTTTTTAAAAGATTTCCGTTAAGTGTGAATATACCCAGCTTTACACTTGTTCCTCCAATGTCAACTCCTACGCATACCTGTTCCATATTTTCTCCTTTATATTACTTAAGTACTATTCCTCTAAAGTCATTATCTCCAAGTATTGTAAATCCTGATAACAAACCTCTTTTTACGATCTTATGTATATTTGAATCAAGGCTGCCGCTGTATTTTATTACACCTGCCGTGTTCATTATTATCGCCTTATCATCCTTTGTCAGATAAATATACCCTTTTTGCATATCAAGATTTGAAAAATCTCCCAAAAACTCTTTTTTCAAAATAACATCGCCTTCTTTTGAGTATATATATAATGTGTGATTAAATTTTTCCGATGTGTTTTTATATACTACACAAAGTTTATTTCCCTCAAAGTCCACAGCTTCAATATCTTCTTCGGCCTTTATTGTCTTAATAAGCTTTGGAGAAGCAACATTCTTTGACGAGAAGAAATAAAGTCCGTCAGATGCAATTGCTACCGAATTTATTTTATCAAAATACCTTACTCTTGCCACCATTGAAGAAACAAACTCTTCATCAAAACCGCCTACAACTCTATTCGGCATATTTTGTCCGATCTCCGAGAAATCATAAAAAACGACTCTTCCCATCATTGAACTGCCCTTTAAGTACTGGAATGTTGCCATAAGTGCGGTTCCGTCAGGTGACAATGCTATATCTGTAGGAAAGCCGTCTCCGGCAAGCTTTGACTTTATACTTATGTTAAGCTGTTCGCCCTCTTTATTGTAGAAAAATATATATGTTGAATTTGAATCTTCTACCAATATGGTAATTATACCGGTTTTTGATACAACAGCCTTAAGTATCGGTAAATCAGTACCTATAGCCGCCACCCTGCCGTCTTTTGTATAGCTTTCAAGATCATTTCCTCCGACATCAAATATTATCACATATTTACCGTTATTATCGGTCTTTGGATTTGACATCTCATAGCTTTCTATCCACACTTCTTTTCCGCCGGGCTTTAAATACAATGCACCGTCTTTTGAGTACTTTAAAAAACCGTTACCAAGCTTTTCATAACCTACAAGACTGCCCTCACTGAGTTCATGAATCCATTTCAGTTTAAATTTATCATAACTCTTATACCGCTTTATTAATGTAAATACAACTGTGAAAGCAGTTATTAAAGCAAGCAGGAGGAGGATAAACCTCCCCCTTTCTACAAAAAAGTTGACATTTTGTCTTCTTCTGGATCTTGGAGCATTTTTCTCATCAAGATCGGCAGTTACTATTATTCTGTCTTTAAGCTCCCGCTTCTTTATTTCCTTATCTTCTATCATCTCTTATCCGTTTTGTCTTCTTTTGTACAGATCTATAGCCTCAATCAGATTGGACGCTTCCTTGTCACTTATAAGTTTTTGTAAAGCCTCTATCTTTGACGGCTGTAAAAAGTCTCTTCCAAGATATGATTCATACTTATCGGATATATCTAAGTTTATCTCCGATCTTCTTGAAGCTATACTTCCGAGGCTTTGCTTTGTCACCTCCAGCTCATTGTTCAGACTCTCAAGTTTTTCTCTTGAATTATCCGTTATCTCATCTGCAATAATTTTCTTTGTACTGTTTTCAAACTCGCTTACAGCTGCAGTTTTCTTATCCTTTATACTCTGTACATTAATCTTTGCTTCTTCTATCTCGGCATCAAAAGCTCCCAAATCATACTTTTCCTCTGACGAGTCGTTATTTATCTCTTTTGTTATCAGTTTGATTCTCTTAAAATCATTGTCAATAGTATCTCTCATAGCTCTTATCTTAAGCAGGCTGTCTCTATGTCTTGCTTTTGTAAGATTTCCTATCAATACATACAATCCGCCTATCAAAATAATAACCGCAAAGCAAATAAAAGGTAAATATATAGTTCTGTGATTCGGTATCAGCTTATAAATTACCATAGGTATTGCAAGGAATATTACAAGTACAGCTAAAACTATCTTTACAAAATCAAAGAATTTGTGCGGGAAATAAAATGTGTGATATAATCTTCCTCCGCAAAATCCCGGCAATTTTTCTTTTTTTATCTCGCTTTTTATTTCAGATTTTGTATTTGCTATATGATCGTGCAATTCTTTAGTTTCATCGGCAATTCTTTCACTTACCTTTTTACTCTTTGCCTTACCCTTCTTTGCCTCCAAAGATTTTAGGATATCTTCAGCCTTTTTAATCTCGGCATCATATGTGGATGTTATCTCTTTTAATCTTTTAGATGTGGTCTCGGCTATTCTGCCTTCTGTGGCTTTCTTTTCAGCTTCTATAGCTTTGGTTACTCTGTCGCCCTCAGCTCTGAGTCTTTCCTCTTCTGTACTCAATGTGTCAAGCTCCAGCAGGGCACTTTTTGCACCTTCAAAAAAACTGTCATAGTCTAAAATAGGTTCTGCCATAATACACTCTCCATTTTATTATTCTTCTATTATTTGTATTTCCAGATAGTCAAAATCTATTTGTTCTATAAAGTTGTCAGCATTAAATCTTACTTTACCTCTATAAGCAAAGTCATCTATATTAGGCAAAAGCCATATAGGTTCTGCTATATCAAATTTATGACATATCTCTCTTATCGCATCAAATATCATTGTTTTTCTGTCTTTACTGTAATCGACATCTGTTGCAACATGGTCTTTTAACAATCGATTGTCTTTGAATATCTTTCCCCAAAGCCTGAACATCTTTAGTTAAGCCTCTTTAGAAGTTCTTCTCTCTGACTTTCATATCCCGGTTTTCCAAGTAATGCAAACATATTGCTCTTATAACTTTCAACGCCCGGCTGATTGAACGGATTTACACCGAGTATGTATCCGCTCACACCACATGCAAACTCATAGAAATAGAATAAACTTCCAAGTGAGAAAGGACTCTCATTAGGTATATTTATTTTAAGATTCGGAACATCACCGTCTGTATGTGCAAGTATTGTACCGTTCATTGCTGACTTATTTACAAAATCCACACTCTTTCCGGCCAGATAGTTCATACCGTCCGTATCCGTCTCTTCTTCCTTCAATAAAATCTCTGCAGGTGATTCTTCTATATCAAGTACGGTTTCAAACAACATTCTTCCACCGTCCTGGATATACTGTCCCATAGAGTGTAAGTCTGTTGTCAGATCAACTGCTGCAGGAAAAATACCTCTGCCGTCCTTACCCTCACTCTCACCAAAGAGCTGTTTTACCCATTCCGATACATAGTGAAGACTCGGCTCATAATTTGCCGTAACTTCCACATTCTTTCCTTTTCTAAGGAATATATTTCTGATTGCTGCATATAAAAGTGAAGGATTTTCCTCAAAAGGCTTTCCGATTACTTCTTCTCTCATAGCTGCGGCACCTGCCATAAGCTCATCAATATCTATTCCCGCAACAGCTATCGGAAGCAGACCTACAGCTGTAAGTACCGAGAATCTTCCACCTATATCATCAGGTACTACGAAGCTCTCATATCCTTCTTCGTTGGCGAGTGATTTAAGTGCACCCCTTGCCTTATCTGTAGTTGCATAAATTCTTTTATTTGCTTCTTCTCTTCCATACTTTTCTATAAGAAGTTCTTTAAATACTCTAAAACTGATAGCAGGTTCTGTTGTAGTTCCCGACTTTGATATTATATTTATAGAAAAATCCTTATCTTTCAAAACATCCTTCAAATCTGCTATATACTTTGATGATATTGAATTTCCGCAGAATATTATCTGTGGTGTTTTTCTCTGTGATTTATCCAAGCAGTTATAGAAGCTGTGACTCAAAAACTCTATCGCAGCTCTGGCACCAAGGTATGAGCCTCCGATTCCCACTACCAAAAGTACATCGGAATCATTTTGTATCTTCTTTGCTGTAGTCTTTATTCTCTCAAACTCTTCCTTATCATAGTATATAGGAAGATCGATCCAGCCTAAGAAATCGGATCCTGCTCCCGACTTTGATAATAATGTATCTCTGGCATTCAATGTGGTTGTTTTAAAATTTTGAAGCTCATCCTCCCCCAAAAATGCCATTGCTTTTGAATAATCAAAACTTACTGTCTTGTTCATATTATACGCCTTTCTGTGTTTATAATTTGTTACGGTCATATAACCATAATGTTCTAAAACAATATATTGTTTTTATTTTATAACAACTATATACTATTGGCAATAGTGGGAAGTATCAATAGTTTCTATCAATCTTGTAGTAAGCTTCACACAATTTTCTATTGCCTTTCTTTCAAACTCGGCATAGTCCATACTTGCACTGTCATCCGCCTTATCGGATATGGCTCTGACTATAAGCGCTTTCATTCCGTTCAAATATGCAACCTGTGCTATTGCGGCACCCTCCATTTCAGTACAGCATCCGCCAAAAGTGTTTTTCAAATCTTCCTTGGTTTCTTTATCTGACACAAATATATCACCGCTTAAGACTCTGCCCTCAAAAACAGAAATATCTTTCAGCTCTTCTTCACAGATTTTCTTTGCAAGTACCCTTAAACCGTCATCTGTAGGGAATGCAAATACATCCATTCTCGGTACCTGTCCCCTCGGATATCCGAAGCCTTCAACATTCATATCATGAATTACGGCATCTGTGGAGAGCACTATATCTCCTATATTTATCTCATTCTTCAGTGAACCGGCAATTCCGGTATTTATCACCGTTCCCACTCCGAATCTGTCCGCCAGTATCTGAGTACATGCCGCCGCATTAACCTTACCTATACCTGAGCGTACTACGGTAACAGGCTTTCCACTTATCTTTCCCTGTACAAACTCCATACCGGCTATGACTTTTGTCTCTTTATTTTCCATAATTTCTTTCAACTTTGAAATTTCCTCTTCCATAGCACCGATTATACCAATCATTGCATTCTCCTCACTTGAATATTTATACTTGTTAAATTATACTTAATATATAGGCTTAATTATAACATAAAGAATGGAAATAATATGAAAAAAATAATATTAACAGGTGGCGGTACCGCAGGACATATCACACCGAACATTGCTCTCTTGCCTGCATTAAAAGAAGCCGGATTTGATATCAAATATATAGGCAGTAAAAACGGTATGGAAGAAGGCCTTATAAAGGCTCAAAATATTCCATATGAAGGTATATCTTCAGGAAAGCTCAGAAGATACTTTGACCTGAAAAACTTCAGTGATCCTTTCAGAGTGGTAAAAGGACTTTTTGAAGCAAAGAAAATCATAAAAATGTATGCACCCGATATAGTCTTCTCAAAAGGAGGCTTTGTCAGTGTTCCTGTAGTTATGGCTGCGGCTTTTTTAAAGATTCCTGTTATCATACATGAATCTGATATTACACCGGGACTTGCAAATAAAATAGCAACCAAGTTTGCTACGAAAGTCTGTACCAATTTCCCGGAGACTCTACAGTATCTTCCAAAGGGAAAAGCTGTACTTACAGGTTCGCCTATTAGGAAAGAGCTTTTAAGCGGTAACAGGGAAGAGGCTCTTAAACTGACAGGATTTGATAAGAAACCGACTCTTCTTATCATAGGAGGAAGTCTCGGCTCCGTTATAGTAAATACGGCAATCAGAAAATCTCTTGATGATATATTAAAAGAGTTTAATGTAATACATATCTGCGGTAAGGGTAATGTAGACGAAAAGCTTATGGGAAGATCCGGTTATCTTCAATATGAATATGTGGATAAGGAGCTGAAGGATTTCTTTGCTCTTGCCGATGTGGTCGTTTCAAGAGCAGGTGCAAATACAATATGCGAGCTTTTGGCACTCAGAAAACCGAATCTTTTGATACCGCTCTCAGGTGCCGCTTCAAGAGGCGATCAAATATTAAATGCCGAATCTTTTGAAAATGCCGGTTATTCTAAAGTAATAGATGAAGAGGCACTTTCAAATATTTCACTTGCCGCGGAAATATCAGAACTTTATAAAAACAGACAAAAGTATATAGATGCTATGTCAAACTCGGATGCCACAAACGGTGTTGATAATATCATTAATTTGATAAAACAGTTCAGTTAGAAATTTTATGCAAAACTGACAAAGCATCTACTTAATATTCTATAATTACAAATACTGAAGCTCTTTGAAAGTTTTTTCAATTTTCAAAGAGCTTTTTTATGTATTAAATACATATTTCTTATTTACTTAATTATTTTAGCTCATTCTATTGTTTTTACTTTTTTTGATATACAATATAAACAATTATATCTTTTATAATAGTATAAAACTACCATAGACAATTATTTTCACAATATTGTATAATTTCTGAAAATGATGACAATTCAGGTTGAGTTTTACAGGCTTTCAACCCACTTTATATAGCCAACTCAACTGATTGTAACGATAAGGAGGACTTTTTGTGAAAAAGAAAATTTTAAGTGTTCTTATGGCAGGTGCATTGTGCACCGGCTTACTTGCAGGATGTGGCGGTGGCAAAGAAGCTTCAACAAGCGGTTCACAGGCTGCAGATAATGCGGCAACTGCTGCAGATGACAATACTCTTACAGTATGGTGTTGGGATCCTGCATTCAATATCAATGCGATGAATGAGGCAGCTAAGGTTTATCAAAAAGATCACCCTGATTTCAAACTCAATGTAGTTGAAACTCCATGGGCTGATTTACAGACAAAGCTCAACACTGCAGGTGTTGCAGGTGATTTATCTACATTACCTGATATTTTCCTTATGCAGGATAATGCTTTCTGGAAGAATCAGATTTCATTCCCTGATGTTTTTGCAAACTTGACTGAAACAAAGGCTTTTGACTTTACACAGTTTGCACCGGGTAAATTGGCTTACTCAACCGTAAATGGTGTAAACTACGGTGTTCCTTTTGATAACGGTACAGTTATCGCAGCTTACAGAACAGATATCCTTGAGCAGGCAGGCTATACTGTAGCCGATCTTACAGATATCGACTGGGACAAATATATAGAGATCGGTAAGGATGTACTTGCTAAGACCGGAAAGCCATTGCTCTCATGTCAGGCAAATGAAGCAGATATTATAATGATTATCCTTCAATCTACAGGTGCTTCACTCTTTGATGACAAGGGTGACCCGAATATCGTAGGAAACGAAACATTGAAGAAGGCTCTTGAGACATATAAAAAGCTTAAGGAATCAGGTGTTATGATCCTTGTAAACGACTGGGATCAGTATATCACTACAATGAATACCGAGACCGTAGCCGGAACTATCAACGGATGCTGGATTATGGGTTCTATAAGAGCTGCCAAGGATCAGTCAGGAAAGTGGGCTGTAACAAATCTTCCAAAACTTGCAGGTGTAGGCGAGCAGACAAACTATTCAAATAACGGTGGTTCAAGCTGGGCTGTAAATGCCGGCTCAAAGAAGAAAGATTTGGCAGTTGATTTCCTTGCAAAGACATTTGCAGGAAGCACAGAGCTTTATGACAATATTCTTCCAAGCGGTGCATTGGCTACATGGTTACCTGCAGGCGGTACAGAAGCTTATGCAGAAAAGGTAGAGTTCTTTGGCGGACAGCAGGTTTACAGCTTACTTACAGACTTTGCCTCAAAGACACCAAAGAATAATACAGGTGTTTACTACTATGAAGCAAGAGATGCTGTAGCTGCTGCGGCAACAAATATCATTGCCGGTGCTGATGTTGACAGCGAGCTTAAAACTGTACAGGACACTGTTAATTTCGCAATGGGTAAATAATTTTTAAGATTTTGTCAGGGGGTAGGTTTGGCCATAGTCAAGTCTGCCCCTTGTTTAATCGAAGGAGAAATTTATGGGGAATAAGAAAAAACTTTCACTCTCACAAAAACAAAATATATCAGGTTGGATATTTTTGACCCCTGCCACCGTGCTTATAGCCGTTATGAGTTTCTATCCTATGATAAGGGCCATAATTTTATCTATGCAAAGCGGTGTGGGTGCAAAAATATCTTTTGCCGGATTGACAAATTATAAGAGAATGTTTGCTGATGCAATCTTTATGCAGTCTTTGAAAAACACCTTTATATACCTGATCGTTCAGGTACCTATAATGCTTTTATTTGCCCTGCTTTTGGCATCTTTATTAAATGATAAGCATTTAAGGTTTAAAGGGCTTTTCAGAACCTGTATTTTTCTACCATGTGCTACATCTCTTGTATCATATGCCATTATATTCAGATCACTTTTTGCAGTGGACGGTTATATAAATACCGTTCTTGTAAATCTTGGAATTTTACATACCGGTTATAATTTCCTTTCAAATCCTTTTGCAGCAAGAATTGTTATTATAATTGCTCTGCTTTGGAGATGGACAGGCTACAATATGGTTTTCTATCTTGCAGGACTTCAAAATATAGAGTACTCCATATATGAAGCGGCAAAGATTGACGGAGCAACATATTTCCAGATACTCAGAAAAATAACCATCCCGCTTTTAAAGCCGATGATTTTACTTACAGCTATCATGTCAACAAACGGTACATTGCAGTTGTTTGATGAGTCTGTCAATCTTACAAGTGGCGGTCCGGCAAATGCAACTATCACAATGTCTCATTATATTTATAACTCTTCATTTAAGTATGTACCTAATTTCGGCTATTCAGCCGCCATGTCATTCTTTATTTTGATCTTGGTGGCAGTACTTGCCACAATACAGATGAAAGTAGGTGATAAGCGTGACTAAGATAAGAACTGTTGCAAAATATGTATTTTTGACCATTGTTTCACTTATATCGGTTTTCCCGCTATATTGGATGGCGGTCAGTGCTACTCATACCAGCATAGATGTAATAAGAGGTGCTCTCCTTCCGGGTAATTATCTCTTTAAAAACCTTTCAAACCTGCTTGGTGCAAGTGATGTCAGCGGTGCTATGATAAACTCATTTAAATACTCTATAATGATGACTATATTGGCACTATTTATTTGCTCACTTGCCGGATACGGTTTTGAAATCTATCATGATAAGGCAAAGGACGCTATTATGGCTATACTTTTGTTGGCTATGATGGTTCCTTTTGTGGCTATTATGATCCCGCTCTTTCAGATGTTTTCAAAATGGGGACTTTTAAACTCAACTTTAGGATTTTTACTTCCCACACTGTCCACCCCGTTTTTGATAATGCTCTTTAGACAGAGTGCCAGATCATTCCCACATGATATTCTTGAAGCTGCAAGACTTGACGGATTAAATGAATTTAATATATTCCTTAGAATTTTTATCCCTACCATGAAGTCTACATATGCTTCAGCAGCCATCATTACATTTATGGGTGCATGGAACTCATATCTTTGGCCAAAAGTAATAATGACTGAAAAAACATCCATTACAATGCCTATGTTGGTGGCCAACTTAAAGGAAGGCTATGTAACCGACTACGGTGTACTTATGCTTGCGGTACTTCTTTGCAGTATACCTACAGTTATCATATTCTTCGTGCTCCAGAAGCAGTTTGCTGAAGGAATTACAGGTGCGGTAAAGTAATATACGTATTCTTTTTAAAAGGTGTGAAACCTGACACAGGATAAACTGTGGTAAGATTTCATACCTTTTATTGATAAAATATAATTTTAAGAGAGGTAAAAATGAATAAAGATATCTTAAAAAACATTTTAGAACCTACTGTTTTTGAGGAAAACAGACTTCCGGCACATTCAGACCATAAGTTATTTGCAAATAGGAATGAACTTATAAAGGGTGAGTCTTCCCTATACTACAATCTGAACGGTGTATGGAAATTTGACTACTCAATCAATCCTGCTTCCACTCCTGACGGATTTGAGCTTTTAAGCTTTGACTGCAAAAACTGGGAGGATATCAGAGTTCCGGCACATATACAAATGGAGGGCTATGACAGACCTCATTACGCCAATGTTGCATACCCTTGGGACGGTAGACAGGAGCTTAAATCAGGGCAGTCTCCTATTGACTTTAATCCTGTTGCAAGCTATGTAAAATACTTTACATTACCTGAAAGCTTTGCCGGAAAGAACATTATTTTGAGAATGGAAGGTGTTGAGAGTGCGGCCGCAGTATGGCTAAACGGTCATTATATAGGCTACTGTGAAGACAGTTTTACTCCTTCCGAGTTTGATTTAAGTAAATATATAGTAAAGGGTGAGAACAAACTTGCAATACAGGTTACAAAATGGTGTTCCGGCAGCTGGCTTGAAGATCAGGATTTCTTCAGATTCTCAGGAATTTTTAGAGATATCTGTCTCTATGCAAAACCTAAATGTCATTTAGAAGATATAGGTGTAAACCAGATATTTGAAAATAAGAATCTTGATAAAGTCAAACTTAATATATCATTGACTCTAAGCCAAAGTGCCAAAGTCAAACTCAGATTATATGACGCTTTTGATATGACTTTAAAGTCTAATGAGTTTAAATGTTTCTTTGATAAAACTCTTGTATCAGAGCTTGATAAGGATCAGGTTTCCGGTGAAAATAATGTTTTATTTGAGATAAATGAGCCAAAACTTTGGAGTGCGGAAATTCCAAATCTTTATACTCTGTATATCGAAATATATGACGGTGATAATTTACTTGAAGTAACTTCTGTAAAAATCGGTATTAGATTATTTGAAAAAAATTCATCTAATATAATGACTGTCAACGGTAAAAGAATCGTGTTTGCCGGTGTGGACAGACATGATTTCAGTTCTAAATCCGGTCGTGCAATCAGCTATGCGGAAGTCAAAAAAGATATAGTTACCATGAAGGAAAACAATATCAATGCTATAAGAACAAGCCATTATCCAAACTGCTCTGCACTATATGAGCTATGTGATATCTACGGCATCTATCTTATGGATGAATGTAATCTTGAGTCTCACGGTAGCTGGGACGGACTTCTTAGCGGTGTTTCCGACTATGATATGGTAGTTCCCGGCGATAAGAAGGAGTGGATGCCGCTTTTACTTGACAGAGCAAACTCCATGTATATGAGAGACAGAAACCACTCTTCCATACTTATCTGGTCATGTGGAAATGAAAGCTATGGAGGAAGCGATATATATGAGATGAGCGAATTCTTCAGGCAAAAAGATTCAAGCAGGCTTGTTCATTATGAGGGTGTTTTCAATGACCGTCGTTACAATGATACCTCAGATATCGAAAGCAGAATGTATGCCAAGGTAGCTGATGTAAAGGAATTTTTGAAAACTCATAGAGACAAACCTTTTATTGAATGTGAATATACTCATGCAATGGGTAACTCATGTGGAGGTATGCAACTTTATACCGAGCTTGCATGGGAAGAGGAGCTTTTCCAAGGCGGATTTATCTGGGACTATATCGATCAAAGCATTACCGGTAAGGATCCTTTCGGCAATGATACTCAGTACTACGGAGGAGATTTTGATGACTCTCCTACCGACTATAACTTCAGCGGAAACGGTATAGTATACGGAGGCGACAGAGATATATCTCCTAAAATTCAGGCGGTAAGATATAATTACAGACCTGTTGATTTAAAGATAGACTTTGACAAAGACTTATTATATGTACACAACAGAAATCTTTTCAGAGATTTGAATGACTATAAATTTGTTATTTATATAAAGAAATTCGGAAAAACTTTATATGAAAGAAGTTTTTCTTTAAAAGGTGAAGGATTGTCAAAGACTGAGCATTCTCTAAATATCAAAGAAAAGGCCGGAAAGCTTTTTAATATATATGGCGATGAGCTTGTTTTAGGTGTTAAGGCCGTTTTTGATATTGATACCTTATATAACCTTGGCGAAGTTTCATTTACGGAAGTTGTTTTAAGAGAAGGTAAAAAGGCATATGATGCTCTTTTCTCAAAATTTGATGAGACTGTTATTTGTGATACACCGCTTTGTGAGAGAAAACCGTTTAAGCTCACAATGGGAGTTGTAAACTTCGGAATAAAGGGTGATAATTTTGAAGCTCTGTTCTCTCAGAATTTCGGCGGACTTGTGTCCTACAGATATGCCGGAAAGGAGCTGCTTAAAGCTATACCCAGACCTAATTTCTGGAGACCGCCTACAGACAATGATTACGGCAACAGTATGCCTTTCAGATATTCCAAATGGAAAACGGCTTCACTTTATGCCACTACAAAAGTTCCACGTGAAGACAGTACTTATTGGCCTGCATTCAGACCTGTTATAAAGGAATATGATACTTATGTATCTGTAACTTATAAATACGCCCTGCCTGAATGTGCCGATGAGCTAACTGTGGAATATGAAGTGTTTGGTGACGGCAGCATCAAGATAAATATGGACTATAAGAGTGAAACAGGTCAATATGATTTACCTGAGTTCGGTACAATGTTTAAGTTAAAGCCTGAATATGAAAATATTTCATGGTATGGTGCAGGTCCTATGGAAACTTACTCCGACAGACTTCCGGGCGCAAAGATCGATCTTTTCGAAGGAAAGGTAGCGGATCAGCTCGCTAAATATCTCTCACCACAGGAGAGTGGAAATAAATCTCATGTACGATTTGCAAAGATTACCGATAAGAAGGGACGAGGCCTTATAGTTGCAGGAAATTGTATTAATGTTTCAGCTCTTGCCTATACTCCGAGTGAGATTGAAGAGGCAAGACATGACTTTGAATTGCCGCCTGTCACAAAGACTGTACTTCGTGTAAATCTTGCACAGATGGGTATCGGAGGCGATGATACTTGGGGTGCACCTACTCTTGAAGATTACCTGATAAAGGGTAAAGGTAATTTGAAATTCAGCTTTGTTGTAAAGGGAATCTAAATACCTCAAAAAGATTTGTCGATATTAAAGTAAATTTACATTAACTTAAAAAGAAACTCTAAACTGTCTTACAGTTCGGAGTTTCTTTTTATATACACTATATTATTTATTATCTTGCAACATATGCGCCTGACTCATTTACAAAGTATCCGTCAGGTGTTGTGGTATTTGAAAGCATGTTTCCTCTGTTAAGATCCATATAGTACCAGTTGCCACCAATATTCTGCCATCCCACAAGCATATACCCGTCAGCATTGAAGTAGTACCATTCACCGCCTATCTGCTTCCATGATGAAGTTACATATGTACCGTCAGAGAATGCATACCACCAACCTGTAGCATTTCTCTGCCATGTGCCTTGAAGTGTTGTAGCATTCTTACTCTCATTGTAATTATTTGCAGCCTCAGCCTGACTTATTGTTACTGTGCTTGATGATACCCATGCACTGCTCTTTGTACCGTCACCGTTTACAGCTCTAACCTTCAATGTGTATGTACCTGACTTTGTCATGAGTGACTTAAAGTTTGCACTGTTTGTAGTAAAACTCTGTACTCCGCCGACTGTAGATGTATTATCTCTTATAAGCTTCACCTGATAACCTGAAGCCCCCTGTGATATGCTCCATGCAGCCTGACCGTTACTACCTAAATTTACCGTTTCTATAGGTGATACCTGATTTATCAACGCCGGTAACTGTACATCTACGTATAAATCATTTGAACTGTTCTCTCTTCTCGCCTCTATAAGCTCTCCACCTGTTATTTTAAAGTCCTCAGCCTTATAAACACTGAAGTAATAATTCTCATTTGCAGACAAATGTACTGTAATCTTAGGAGTATCTGTAATCTCCCAGGTAGTACCCATATCCATAAAATCGACACCGTCAATGTAGTAATTGCTTCCTGATACATTTACCGTAATATCGTTTATATCCCTGTCTTTACCTACTGTAATAGCATCAGATTTTATATTTATCTTTACAGACTTGATTCCCGATGCCGCAAATGCAGTTATAGAAGCCGCCAAACTTATTATTCCACTTATTGCCGCTACGGCAAATTTTTTCCCGAAATTTTTCATATATTTCCTTTCACTCATATCTATATGTTTATATAATATTCTCTCCATACTATTAAATACTATATTCTAGTTTCAGTCAATTACTATTATATGATATTTTCTTTAAAATACTTACCAAAAGGTTACAATCAAAATTTATAATTTTACATTAAAAAAGGCGACAGCTACTCGCTATCGCCCTATTATTATCTTGCAACATCTGCCACTCTTGATTCTCTGATCACATTTACTTTTATTTGACCCGGATATTGCATCTCTTCTTCTATTCTCTTTGAGATGTTTCTGGCTAAAATAACCATATCGTCATCACTTACTTTCTCAGGCAATACCATGATTCTTACTTCACGTCCTGCTTGGATAGCAAATGACTTCTCAACTCCGTCAAATGATGTAGTGATTTCCTCAAGCTGACTCAGTCTGTTAGTATATGTCTCCAGTGTTTCTCTTCTTGCACCCGGTCTTGCTGCGGAAATAGTATCTGCCGCCTGTACCAAACATGCAATAAGTGAATCCGGATCAACATCTCCATGATGTGATTCTACAGAATTGATTACAACCGGATGTTCCTTGTACTTCTTACAAAGTTCCACACCAATCTGTACATGTGAACCTTCCACCTCATGGTCGATGGCTTTTCCAATATCATGTAGTAAACCGGCTCTCTTCGCCAATCTAATATCCACTCCAACTTCTGCTGCTAAAAGTCCTGACAACTGTGCCACTTCAATAGAATGTTTTAAAGCATTCTGACCATAACTGGTCCTAAATTTCATTCTTCCAAGTAATTTTATGAGCTCAGGATGTATGCCGTGAACACCAACCTCAAGTGCCGCATTCTCGCCTTCCTCTCTCATAATACCGTCAACTTCTTTCTTTGCCCTATCCACCATCTCTTCAATTCTTGCAGGGTGAATACGACCGTCAACAATCAACTTTTCAAGTGCTACTCTGGCCACTTCTCTTCTTACAGGATCAAAACAGGATAAAACTACCGCCTCAGGGGTATCGTCAATGATAAGCTCCACTCCTGTAAGCTGTTCCAGTGTACGTATATTTCTACCCTCACGACCTATGATTCTACCTTTCATATCGTCATTCGGTAACGCAACTACTGAAACTGTCGTCTCAGCCACATGGTCTGCTGCACATCTTTGAATCGCAGTAACCACATATTCCTTAGCCTTTTTCTCGGCTTCATCCTTTGCGACATTTTCAAGCTCTTTAATAAGCTTTGCCTTGTCATGTTTTACTTCATCTTCAACTGATTGTAACAAAAATTCCTTAGCTTGTTCACTTGTGAGTCCGGATATTTTCTCAAGCTCGGCGATTCCCTTATCATACAGGGATTCAACTTCCTTGCTCCTTGCTAATATCTTCTCTTCTCTTGCAAGAACACTCTCTTCTTTCTTTTCAAGTAAATCCTGCTTCTTGTCCAAGTTCTCTTCCTTACTAAGTACTCTTTTCTCATAGCGGGCTAACTCTGCCCTTCTTTCTTTCACCTCTCTATCAAGCTCATTTTTTGTCTTTATTGACTCTTCTTTCGCTTCCAAGAGAGCTTCACGTTTCTTTGTCTCGGCTGTTTTTAAGGCTTCCTCTATTATTTCTCTGGATTTAATCTCTGCTGATCCGATCTTATCTTCATATGACTTCTTACGATGAGCAATCGCTAAACTCCAACTTAGAGGCGCCACAACAACTATTGAGAGTAATACCGCTATTATTATACTTCCCAGTTGTGACATAAAAGCACCTCCTTATTCAATTTTCATTGTTCAAAACAACATTTTAATTTTAACAAAAAATGAACAAAAAGTAAAGTCGGTAAGGATTGTATACAAATTGTGTTTAGAAATATCACTTTATAAATTTCTCAAAATCTTCGGCACTCATATTTGCTCTGACAGCAGCCTCATCAATACTTAGTATTCCGTCATTGACCAAAGATGCAAGTATGCTTATAACACCTTCCTGTCGTCCTACCACCCTACCTTTTTCAATGCCTTTTTCTATTCCTTTTTCAATGCCTCTTTCTATTCCTTTTTCAATGCCTCTGGCCTCTACTCTATCCAGCACTTCACACATATTAACTTTCTCCTTCCCTTTCAATTCGTTTATAGTTTCTTCAAATCTGTTATCGCCTGTCATTACAGACATTAATGTTAGAAGTTCTTCCACATGGGCAATGGCAGTTTCATCAGCTATATAATCTCTGTTTTTTCTCATTTGATACAGGTAATCAGCCAGTATCCTAAAATCACTTTTAAATAAGTCTATCTTTTCTTTATCTAAATAAGCTATCTCAAATAAGTTTATCTTAAAATCATTTACATATGGCTTTATTTCTTCATCTATATCCAGTATTTCAAAAAGTGTTTTTGGATAGTTCCACCTCTTTTCATATCCCAAATACAGAACCAAAGTAATCACCGGATACTTTGCCTTGTCAATGTTTTCTTTTCTGCTTTGCTTTACATATTCCGCCCCATCATATCCAAATACTCTAAGTGGCATAATTTTATTCGCTGTTGTCTGATTTTCAAGTCCGAATAATGCTACATTTATTTTGTTTTTATGCCAATACTTTGCTATATCTCTTTCCTGTGATCTTACCCTGCCGTCAATCTTCAGCATACTCATCGGCAATGCATCCTTAAGCGCGGCTTCATCTACCACGTTTCTACCGCCAAATAAAAGTACATTTAGAATATCCGCAAAAACGTCATTGTACTTTTCAAGCATCTTCTCTGTTACATCCTTATCTTGCATATCTCCTCCTTATTATACCAAAAATTTTTACTGTTGGATTATTCTTTGATCATTTTTGAAATTTAGAACTTTTAGAATTTAGATTGTATATAATAATCTCATTTTACCGTATATATGTCTAAAATACAATAACGGATATACTTATATTCCAATAAAAAAGGACTGTCGCAAGCGACAGCCCCATATTACTTATTAAGCATCCTTATATGTTTTCATTACAACTTTTCTGAGTATATCTACAGGTATCATTGTGAATGCAAGTATGAATATTACTATCCATCCCTGTATACTAAACGGTACACAGCTAAACATCTTTCCGATAAACTGGAATGGTGCAAAAGGTATGGCACCTGCATTTACGATAAGCGCCTGTACTATGATGATTGCAAAGAACACTTTAAGGAAGCCTGTATTTTCATTAAGTCCCTTAAATATTCCGAAGCCTTCATCTCTTACATTAAATCCGTTAAAGAGTGCACTTGCTATAAAGAGTACAAAATATCCTGTAAGAAGTTCTTCCTCTTTTCCGTCAAACAGATTTGCAAAGAACGGAACCTTAAGATATATAAAGCTGAGTACTGTAAGCCAGAGTCCCATACTTAAAATTTGAACAGCCATATTTTTGCTGATGATATTCTCATCTCTTCTTCTTGGCTTTTCCATCATATAGCTTTCTTTAGCCGGCTCATTTCCAAGCATTATTGCGCCAAGACCATCCATTACAAGGTTTACAAACAGAAGGTGAGTTACTTTAAGCGGCTCTTCCACTCCGAAGAACGGGGCAATAGCACTTACTATAACCGCAGTAACATTTATAACCAACTGGAACTTACAGAACTTAAGGATATTGTGATAGATAGTTCTACCATAGAGTATAGCGTCCTTTATAGATCTGAAGTTGTCATCAAGAATTACTATCTCACCTGCTTCCTTGGCAGCCTCTGTACCGTTACCCATAGCAAATCCTACATCTGCTCTCTTAAGTGCAGGTGAATCGTTTACTCCGTCTCCCGTCATACCTACAACAAGGTTCATCTCCTGGCAAAGTCTTACCATTCTTGACTTATCTGTAGGAAGAGCTCTTGCGATAACTCTGATATGAGGTATAAGTTTCTTTACTTCATCATCACTCATTTCATTGAGTTCTGCCGATGAAAGTGCTCTGTCTGAATTAGATTGTATAAGACCTGCATCTTTTGCGATAGCAATAGCTGTTTCAAGTCTGTCACCTGTAATCATTACTACCTGGATACCTGCTCCCATAACCTCAGCTATAGCATCCTTAGCCTCAGGTCTTACATCATCTCTGATACCTACCAGACCTATGATAACTATATCATCATTTATAGTATTTTCTACAAGAGCCTTCTGTGAATATCCGAATGCCAAAACTCTCATAGCTCTTGCTGCAAGCTCGTCAATCTTTCTGTCAAGAACAGCCTTATCAATTGTCTTTACTTCTCCGTTCTCATCTAAGAACTTCTTAGCCTTTGCAAGAAGTCTCTCAGGCGCACCCTTATAGAATGTCTTATCAAGAGAATCTATTCTTGCCTGGCTGAATTTATTTGTTGAGTTAAATCCCTGATGTGCTCCTACTACCAGACTCTTTTCATTTTGTAATGCATCAAAAGTAGCATGTCCTATAAATTTCATCAATGCCTGATCTGTTGCATTACCACCTATTACCACGCCTCTGTCATCAAACAATGACTGAGTATTCTTACCGATTGCGATATCTATAAGACCTTTTACTTTGCTGTGGTCACTTAAGTCAGGTATAGCAATAGAGTTTCCGTTTGCAAGGAAGAAATCCACTACTTCAAGACTTCCCTTTGTAATAGTTCCTGTCTTATCACTGAAAAGTATATTCAGTGAACCTGCAGTCTCGATACCTTCCGCCTTTCTTACAAGTACATTATGATCAAGCATTCTGCTGGTATTTTGCATAAGTACCAAGGATATCATTAAAGGCAATCCTTCAGGAACGGCACATACGATAATAACTATTGCAAGAGTAACAGCTCTTATAAGATCCTGCACGATTGTCTGTGCTCCAAGAGCAAAATAGTTGCCGAATCCCCCCGCTCTTACTATAAAATAAGCAAAGTAAAGTATCGCTATTACTGTAGCACCCACATATCCGAAAATTGATATCTGATTCGCAAGCTTTCCAAGCTTTACCTTAAGTGGTGAATCAGGATCGTCTTCGTTCATTTCAAGAGCCATCTTACCCATCATTGACTTAAGTCCGACTCTCTTAACTTCTAAAACACCTTCTCCGTCAAATACTACAGCACCTCTAAAGAGTGAATGAGCATCCACAAATGTATCACCTGTGATATCCTCTTTTAACTCAAATCCCTCTTTTGCTGCAGTTTTCTTGCACTCCTCGGCCTCACCGTTTAGGGCTGAGTTGTCTACTCTTAAATCTCCGTCTATTAAAATACCGTCAGCAGGTATCTTATCTCCCGATTGTAAAAGTACAAAGTCTCCTACTACTACATCATCCACATCTATAACAGTTACAAGACCGTTTCTGTAGACCTTACAAGTATCCTTCTTTGTGTTGTCCTTTAACTCACGATACTTTGTATCACTTGCCACACCTGTCTTTGCAGATACAATGGCTACTATTATTACCGCAATAATAGTTCCAAGCGGCTCATAAATTTCAGCATAGCCAAAGAAAAACATCACTATCATCAGTACTGCGATAGCAAGAAGTATCCTGATCATAGGATCATTGAATGTCTCCTTGAACTCCTGCCAAAATGTGGTAGGTTCCGAATCAGGTATTACATTTGAGCCATGATCCTGCCTTGACTTTTCAACTTCCTTTTCAGTCAAACCGGTAAATTTCATATAATTTCCTCTTTCAAAATTTTGGGGAGAAAGCAGCCGCTCTCTCCCGTAATATTTATTACATATATCTACTTGCCAATTCCCCAAGACCCGGATCTGTGGTTCCCTGTCCTACAGCTGAGAACTTCCATTCACCATTATGTCTGTATACCTCACCGAAGATCATTGCAGTCATTCCTGAATAATTTTCTGTAAGATTGTACTTAAGAATCTCTTTATTGGTTGAAGCATCTACAAGTCTTATAAATGCATTTCTGATCATTCCAAATTCTTGACGTCTCTGTACCGCCTGATAAATATTTACAACAATAACGATTCTGTCATAAGCTGCAGGTATGTTTTCAAGATCGATAGTTATCTGCTCGTCGTCCCCGTCACCCGCACCTGTCAGGTTATCACCCATATGCATAACGGTGCCTGAAGAGTGGCGAAGGTTTCCGTAATAAACCACATCACCTTTATTTACTATCTTGCCTCCCTGTAAAAGAAAAGCTGATGCGTCACAGTCTATATTGCCTTCCTGGCTTTGACCGCTGCCAAAGAGTGATGATAAAAATCCTCCTCCTCCCTTTGGGGCCTCATCCCATCCGAGTCCGACTACTATTCTCTTTAAACCTGCATTCTCCTTTGACAGGCTTACCTTTTGTCCTTTTTGTAAACTGATAGACATATATCCTCCTAATGTCTGCGTATAGGGCTTAAGCTACCGCTATACCGTAATGATTGCAAAGTGCGGCAAGTCCGCCACCGAATCCGCTTCCAATAGCATTGAACTTCCACTCGCCCGCATGCTTGTAAAGCTCACCTACAACTACCGCTGTTTCGATAGAGAAATCCTCACCAAGGTCATATCTGATGATTTCAGCGCCGGTCACTTCATCTAAAATTCTGATATAAGCATTTGAAACCTGACCGAAGTTCTGTCTTCTTGAATCCGCATCATATATAGTAACTGTAAATGCAATCTTCTCAATATTTGCAGGTACCTTTGAAAGATCGATCTTAATCTGCTCATCATCACCGTCACCTTCTCCTGTAAGGTTATCACCCATATGAGTAACACTCTCTGACGGATGAGCCAAGTTACCGTAGAAAATAAAATCTTTTTCTGTAGGGCATTTTCCACCTGCATCTACCATGAATGCCGCAGCATCCAGGTCAAAGTCCGCACCTGAATCAAATGCATTTACATCCCATCCAAGACCTACGATAACTTTCTTAAGTCCCGGATTTGTCTTTGTAAGATCTACTTTTTGTCCTTTAGATAAATTTATTGGCATAAAATCCTCCTTTATTATACACCGAATTTCTTATAAAATTCGTTTTTAATATTTTCAAGTTTAGCTTTATCTTCAACTCTTTGTCTTCTGGCATCGTCCTGAATTCTCTTTGTTTCTTCGATACCGTTTACAATAGTTCTCCAAGACTTCTCCAAAGTATCCACCTTTATAGAACTTCCTGAAGCCATCTGAGCTGTAAGCTTTGCCTGCTCAACAGTATTTGTGGCATTCTTTAATATCATTTCATTGGTCTTTTTATCAAGCTCAGATAATGCCTCAGCCTGTAATCTCTGACGTTTGAGCATAATAGCCTGTGCAAGACTCTGCTTAAAGATAGGCAATGTAATAATAAAAGCCGAATTTATCTTTCTTATAAGATTTATATTACTGAACTCCATAGTCTTTAACATAGGAATAGTCTGCATAGCTACATTCTCAGCCACTCTTAAGTCCTGTGTTCTTTGCTCAAGCATCATAAGTGCATTGTTGAGAGTTGTAAGCTCAAATTGCATTGACTTATCACCTGTACGCTCCATCTCGGCAGTTCTCTCTGCTATAGCACCTTCCAGTTCCTTACATCCCTGCTCACCTGCCATGATATATTTTAAAAGATCATGATAATAATTTACATTTGATTCAAACATGGTATTGAGCTTTTTATTGGTCTCTTTGATCTCACCCTCATAGCCCTTAAGCTCCACATACACCTTGTCAATCTCACCGCCCATGGTCTGATATTTTGTCATTATCTTATCCAGCTGCTTTTTTATACCGCCGAATAGTTTGTCAAAAAGACCCGGTTCCTGTTTGATCTCTTCAATATCGAATTTGCTCATGATATTGGTAAGGACACCCAACATCTTTGAAGTTTCTTCAATCTGAGCGATGTTCATACTGTTGAGTACCAAATCTGAAGATTTTGATATCTCTGTAGCAACCTCGCCACCAAATGTAACAATACTGTCAAGATTGTCAAGTTCTATCTTGCTTACAAGTGCATCAACCTCTGCCGAATCCGCCAATTCATTCTTGATTTTTGCAGACTCTACTGCAATATCAAAGGTTTGAACGGTAGGTAATGCTTCATTCTCTGCAACATCACTTGTCACCGCTTCAGCTTCTACGGTTTTTGCTTTTGAAAAATCAAGTCCCATCTTTCCTCCTATGCCCTGTTCCAAAATGTCACAAAGGCTCAATATTAGTTTTCATTAACCAAAAAGTCTTGAAAAAAACGATTTTTTCTTTTCCTTCACAGACCTCAGTCTATTGAAATCCGGTATGGCTATATCATAAAGATAATTGCCGATTATATGCTCTTCCATTATCTGATTGTTAAAGTATTTATTTACATTGTCATATCCCGTAGGTATAAAAAATACTATATCAAATCCTATCAGATTCAAAAAAGCAACAATTATGCTGTCTTCCAACGAAATAACTGTTTCCGTTGTATTTACTATTATAAGCTTTGGCGGACATTTTGTAAAATCAAAGCTTTGTATAAATCTTAAAATTTCCTTAGGTAAATCTAAAACAATTGTAATTATCTTGTATTCTGTACCATTTTGTCCTGTTCCCGCTATAGTCTTCCTTCTTAAAAGCTCCGATAATTTATCAAGAATATAATCCTGAGTCTCAGCTCTTAAATAGTCGTATTTGTAGATTTGTGAATGCTTTATGCCCTCTCTGTCAAGTCTTCCGTTCTTAAAAAAAGACGGTACACCGGCTGCCACAGTGCAGTTTCTATCATAAATATTTTCATTCTTATATATCAATGTCGTATCTGTCAGAAGATCTTTAATATTTTTAAAATATGTATCCGTATCCGAGTTTGCCACACCTGATATCTTGGCAAACATTACAGGAATATTTACAACATCATCGACTGTGGAAAAATTCGGTCTAAACCTCGCCTCCTGCTTCCAATAAATACCTATTTCTTCATAAGTAGTTGAAAGTTTTATAATATTGGCCTTGGAAAATTGCATATCTCTGTACATTCCGGTATCCGAATACATCATAGTATCCAGATCTCTTTCGGCATTATATGCCATTGTACCCATTGAAAGATTGTTTCCGTCTGTAGGATATTCATTTACTTTCAAAGTCTCTTCAAAATGTACCTCATATAATCTTTCTCCGGTAAGCTTATCCTCTTTCTTTTCCGGATTAAAGATAATTACATCTATCGGCAACTTTGCCGCCATATTTAAGAACAGACTCTCCGTATCGGTTTCCACATTTCCGAAGTATATAAGTATGGGAGCAGGTGAATGAATATCGGTATTTCCAAGCAGATCCGGTATATATCTTTGGAACCAGCATAGAATATATATTCCCTTATTCATCATTTTATTGAGATCCATATTCATCAGTTTACCTGTCTCTATCATGGTATCCACAAAGGCATCCCTTGCCACATCCACAAAGGTATTGCTCTTTAGATTGATATTTTTCTTCAGATCCGTTATAAGCTGATTTTCATTGGCATAATTGCCTCTTTTTATTTTTGAAATCTCGTCCACACTCGGATTTGTGATTTTATTGTTTATCACCTTTATGCTTCTGTTTGATTTTTTCAAATCCTGATACAGCAAATACAGATTGTTTACATAGGTGTTTCTATTGTCACAACCGTTTATTCTTGCAAACATATTGTAGAAAAACCTTGTATTTTCGCCTCTTCTTGTATTCTTTAGATCCTCAAAGAGATCTCCGCTAAGCCATGCATTTGTATTGGCAACGGCATTTGATTTATTGCTGTACAAAAGCTTTTTACTTTTATCTTCCTCATACTGCTTTAAAAGCCACTGCAAATCAAATCCTGCCGGAAAGCTCTCACTTCCCATTCCCAAATCTATAGAGTATTCGGACTTCGGATCTATTGCCATATACTTTGAATCACCGCCCGGTTGAACCAGAATAATATCCGCACCGGCATTTGAAAGTATTTTTAAAGTTGACAGCTCTGAAAAATTTACATTCCCCCAGAATATAATCTTAGGTACATCGTCGTTTCCGAGTTTTTCCATAATATTGTAAAAATTATAGTAGAGCCAGCACATTATCCTTATAAAATTATTCTTCAAGATATCTATATTCTTACCCTGACGCCTTAAAACTTCCAAGGTATCATAGATTCCGTCGGCTATGGATGCCCTCTGATAATCTTTAATTCTCGGAAGCCATTTTTTTAAAGCCTCCGCCATAAATCCCGGTCCGTGAACATATTTATCTCCGATTATTTCATTAAAATATGCTATATTGTCCGCAGTAGGATTTTCTATATTTTTATCTATGATTGCCCCTTCTCTCTTGGCCAATTCATAGTATTTTCTGATAAATTCAAGTATTGTTTCATCATAGGAATTTACTCTGTAAAAATATACTCCCTTCGGCTTTCTTTCACTTTGCCTTTTAAAAAAGTCTTCAAGCCCTTTTATCTTCTGATGCAATAACATGCATTCATCCCCTTTCAAGTCAAAACTTTTCTTATCTTATAAAGCTCTTCGTAAAATTATATACTGCATCATACGGTACAGCCAGATTTATATTTTGCCCCTCACTGAAACCTGAAGTGCTTATGCCAATTACCTCTCCGTACATGTTCAGTACCGCTCCTCCTGATGACCCCGGCGATGTAGGTGCACTGAACTGTATCATATCCACATTATCTATATTTCTAAAGCCTGATATAATACCGTCTGAAACCGAATTAAAAAGACCCAGAGGACTTCCTATTGCCACTACCTTTTGCCCTCTTACAAGACTTTCTTTTCCGCTATACAGCCTCAACGGATTTAACACTCTTGAAATTCTTATTATTGCCAAGTCCAGATGATTATGATATTTTATAACCTCATTTGTCTCATATATTCTCTCATCATCTTCTATTCTTACCTCAAAATAATATCCGCCTCTTATAACATGATTATTGGTAAGTATAAAACCGTCTCTTCCGATCATTATACCCGAGCCTGTACCAAGAAGCTTCTTACGGTTGTCAAATACAGCTATCATTACAATTGATGTTGACAGTCTTGCAAGCTCCACATAGCTTAACTCTCTATCTCTGCTCACATTTACCGCCGGTATCTGAGCGCTCCCCGAAGACCTTGTACCTGTATTCGGCTGATTGTTAACCGGTGCGACTGCAGGTGAAACACTAACCGCTTTAGTTTTAGAATCTCTGTCTTTTCTTCTGGTGGATTCCAGACTTATGGTAACCGTTTTTCTTTCGCCTCCGGTATTTACCGGTGCTGCATTCATTCCGTTTGCTCCGGTATCGGCAGGCTGTTGTATCTGATGATTTTGTGTAGGTTCATCCGGTTCATATATCATCTTGCCGTCATAAAAATCACCAAGTTTTTTTGTGTAATAATATTCATCCATTACAGAGATATCTTTTGAGTACTGCAGCAGGCATACATCCATACCGAGTAAATTAAGAAAAATAAAAAAATAGATTTCCGATTCCTTTTGTATATTCTCCGCTACTACCTTTATATTCTTATCTCCGTTTATTTTGATATCTGAAAAATTATTTTCAAGCCAATATAAGAGCTTTACCATTATATTTTTTTCTATTGTATCAGAAATATTCTTCTTGTACTTTTGCAGGAGTTTTTGCATTTCCTTTACCGCTTCTATAAGCTCATCTTCGCTTATATTATTTTGTCTTACTAAAGCCGTATCAAAATGACATGTGGATATAAAAGCTTCATAAGCCCTCTTTTGCTCCATACAATCACCCTTTATATCCGGCGAGTCAAGATATTTATAGTATATCCTTCCCTGCTTCATCTCAGATTTCAAATATTTTCTTAATTCATTTATTTCCTTATTTGTATTTGCATTTGCACCTGTAAACTTTACCATGTAGGTGTTTCTTATTTCACCTGCTCTGTTACCCCTTACTCTTCCAAACTCTGTAATACTGTTTATATTTATAGGATTCAATCTGTATTTTGGCATACTTGCTCCATTAAAATCTGTCTTTCTTTTATTATATATTATATGGTATAATTATATCAATATTAGCGAAAAATATAAGCCTATATTCAATATTTTTTGACAGGGGTTAGTCATGAAAGATTCCAGTATTTACTATAGCGTGGGCGCACTGCTTTATACCGATGCAAATAACACGGGTATTATAGACGATATAATGTTTGAAAGATTTAATATTCCATTTTCTTTAGCTTTTTCATTTGACATGGCAAGCAATGATGCCGAAGCGGATAAAGCTGAGAATTTACTTATAAAGACCTTGGATAAACTGTTTGTTTCAAAAAAAGAGAGAGAATTCTATATACCCAAACTGTTTATAAAAGTGCTTTCCACCTCACATATAGCCCATTTATATAAAAAATTCGGCAGCTTACTGGATATGATTACCGGCTTTATTTTACCCGATTTTTCCGTATCAAATGCCGATATATATATTTATGAAATGCAAAGAATAAATTCGGTTCTTTCCACTCCTGTGTATATATTACCTGAGCTTGATTGCGTATCACTTCTTGACCTTCGAAACAGATATAATTATCTGTATGCAATTAAAGAAAAACTTGCCACCTATGAGGACTATGTTTTAAATATTCTGGTTGCGGCAGGCAGTATACTCAATATACTCTGCGTCAGGCACAGAGTTGATGAGAGCATATATCAAAGCGGTCCGGTTGCAGGACTTCTGTCCGACATTATTTCAGCTCTTTCAAGTGATTATATAATATCGGCACCTGCCTATGAATACTATGCCGGTATCGGCTGGCAGGAAGGTCTGGGAAAGGAAATTGAGCTTGATAAATTAAACGGTTTTGTCGGTAAAACGGTTGTGCATCCGAAACAGATACTTGTGGTAAACGATGCCTATAAAGTTCCCAGTATTGACTATGATGATGCTTTAAGTGTACTTGATGACAAGAAAATGTATCGTTCCTGTCCCAATGTTAACAATACCAGAATAAATGAGCCGAAGATTCATTACAGTTGGGCGATGGAAGTTATCTTACTTGCGCAGTACTTCGGTGTAAAAAAATATTAAAAATGTGTGAGTCTTTCCAACTCACACATTTTTTAAATGTCCTTCATTTTCTTTATTATTCCCATGCATTTATAATTATTTAAGCATGTATATTCTATTTCACTTTCTCTTTCACCGGCAAGCTTTATTATATGTCTAAGTTCTTTATCATCTTTATATCTTTCATCTATAAGTATCTTCCACGGAACTCTTCTAAGAAGCACTCTGGTAGTCTCACCTATGCCCGGTTTTATAAGATTTATATCCTTTATACCGTATTTTTCCGCCTGCTTTTTTACTTCAATAATTCCTCTTGCTCCTCTAATGCTCTCGTCCTTTACATTTTTTTTAAAGAGCTTTTCTATATTGTCAATGAAATGATAACTCAAATCATTTTCTTCATATTCCTTATAGTATATAGCACCGTGGAAGTCATCTTTACCGATTATATCATCTCTTAAAAATGTTCTGCTGACCAGTCCGCATACCGTAGCATTAAGTGCGGAGCTTGGAATAAAGATATCATCATAAGTACCTGCCAACTCAGTTTCACCTGCAGGATCCGATACCACTGCCAGTTCCTCAGATACCCCTTCATAATTTTCACAGGCTGTTTTTAGTTCTTTAAGTATTGCGCCCTTACCTATCCAACCGTCAACAAACAGGATATCTTTTGCTTTGTAACGTGCAAGTATATACTTCATAGCATTGTCATCAATGCCTCTGTCTCTTATTATGGAAACCGAATAATGTGCCACATCGGTTTCATACTTCCATTTTATGTATCTTTTAAGCAGCACTCCTATCGGGGTACCGGCTCTTGCCAGAGAGACTAAAACTACATCTTTCCCTCTTTTTTCTATTACTTTATCTGCCAAAGATGCAAGAGCATCCGCCATTTTCTGTCCGAAGACCTTGAATGAATCAAAATATATTTTCATATATTCCTCGGTGGGTATATATTCTATCGGCAACATTTCACTGTAATGCATTCCTGATTGTATAAGCTTTTCCCTATCCAAACTTGGCAATGGCTCTACAAGTCCTGTAACATCCTTTAAGAGAAAATTTACATCGCTTTCTTTGTAACTACTCTTCATTATCCCACCTGATCAAATATATATTTTTATTTCCGGAAATTCTGATTGCCTCCAAGATATCAGCCTCTCCCTCCGCTTCTTTTCCGTCTGTAACAAGAAAGAATACATCCGATTCTTTCAAATCGTATATATAGGTCTGTCTGTTTTTATCGTATATACTTCTGACCTCATATCTGGTATGAAGAGGGTAATCTTCTAACCTTGACACCTCAATGGGGCTTCTTGTGGATGAGTGCACATATACATCTGCATCTGAAAAAGTGTCTATATACTCTGCCAGTTTTATCGGGACATAAATAAATTCTTCAGTCCCAAGTACGGTGACACTCTTTTTATCTTTCAACAAATTCTTTAGATCAATCTTTTCTTTTAAAAACTCTCCAAGCCTATCAGTCTCTGCATCCAGATCCTTTATATTTAAAAGTCTTCTGGTCCTGATATCTGTCTTGAAATTTATTATTTTTACATCATCATTCCTTGGTGTAGAGTTGATTGTGTACACATCACCATTGGTCAAAGTATCAACCACTTCATCTTCAAAGCCTTCTTTATCTATATCTCTTATATAGACTATATCCACATTCTTTTCTTTAAAGAATTTTCTTCTTTCCTCTGACAATGTGTTTGTAAGAGGTGCTATGGCATATTTTTTTCCACCCTTAAATATGCTCTCTATCTCCTCTATACAATGCCATATAGTATTTCCTGTGGTGATCTCATCTTCAACAAATACTATTCTGTCTACCTGACCATATATCTTTTCCATATCCGCAAGTACCAGTCTTTGCTCCATAGCATGACTGTGTGCCTCTGTAAAATGTATATACTCATTTTGAGCGCATATATTTTCTCTGGTTGTCTGCATGAAAAAGGCCCCCGCACTGCTTGCAAGAGAGGCACCTATCGCTATTGCGGTCTCTGCAAATCCGATTACAAGTGAGTTCTTTAAAATTTCACTTGATAAATTCGCAAGAGTATCATACTCATTTTTCACATCCCCGATCAATGCAATCTTATGCTTTCCCTGATTTGCATTAATTATCAAATAGCCTCTCTTATTATTATTAAGACGTTTTGCAAGGCTTATCTTGTCCATACTACCACCTTTTTACATCAATATAGGGATGACTTTCGCCACCCCTATATTCTATAGTTTTTTTACTTAAATTTCATCCTCTGTGTTATAAATTTGGTATACCTGATATTCTTTTATAAATTCAAATCCAAGTCTTGAAGCCAACTCTACAGAGTGCTGATTTCTAACATCTATATAGGGATTTATCTTTTCATCGTCCAGATAAAGCGATACATTTGATGCTGCTGTCAGAGCAAGATTTCTTCTCCTGTACTCAGGATTTGTAGCAAATACAAGCTCCATAAATTCGTCGCCGTATGCTCTACCCGCACAACCGCTTAATGCGACTCCGTCTTTATATACCATATATCCTGTCGCATCTTTGGCAAATTCATCTCTGTTGTCAAAACATGCGGCGAAATCTTCGCTCCACATATCCTTTAACAAGGCATCATAATCATCCGGTCTGACATTATCAATATTCAAACCTTCCTCAAGCGCCCCGTTTAACTCTTCCAACAGTGCTCTGTTCTCAACACCTTTAAAAGCTAAAAGATATCTTGAGAAATTTCTATATCTGCAATCTATATTTTCTACAAGCCAGTCTATCCATGACTCCGAAGTTGGAATTATATAGGCTCCTTCTCCATGTCTTGCAATAGTTCCCCACAAGGAAACAGCTCTGTCCTTCTTTGGAGTAACTCCTACTATATACATATAGTGATATACCTTTATAACACAGTATGAAGCTGTGCCTGTGGCCGGTATCCATACTTTTCCGCATTTGCCGGCAAGTGCAAGCCTGACCAATATATCATCTGTTGCCAATTCAGACAGACCTTCCCTCTCATTTAAACCAAGTTCAATCATAACCTTTCCTCGCCTACTCTTTCTTTTTATCTTTCATAAGCATAGTTTAACACAAAGAATTGGTTAATACTACAATAACATTAGTAAAAATATGAATCTCTTTCTTAAATTTAGACGAAAAAAGCTACCCAAAGCCTTTTACAATGGGTAGCCGGTTCTTATTATACAAACATTATCCTATAACATTAGCCATACGAATTACAGGTCTGTAGTTATAGTTTGAAATAATTATTCCTGTTCTTGAAGATGAAGCATGTACCACCTTACCGTCTCCGATATACATAGCAACATGGCTTACAGATCTGCCTGAACCGTAGAAAAGAAGGTCACCCGGCTGAAGCTGGTCTGCACTTGCAACTGTAGTACCTCTGGTTGACTGCTCTGAAGATGTTCTTGGAAGTGAAACACCTGCAGCATTTGCAAGAATATATTTTACAAATCCTGAGCAATCTGCGCCTATATAAGGATTTGTTCCTCCGTAGATATATCTACCGCCTACAAAAGTCTTTGCAAAGTTTGCAATCTCTTCTCTCTTATTTGAAGCTGTAGCCTGAACTATGCTCTTTGTTGCTGAAGCGGCAGCCTCTTCCGCTGAATCCATCTCATCTATAGAAGTGTCTCCATCCTTTATAGAAATATATCCTTCTACATCATTATATGAAACTTTTGCGTATCCGCCACCCATATCTTCAAGTATCTGGAATACGTCACCCTTGTTTGCCTTACCGATTGTATCGTTTGATGTCATGCTCTTATATATATCAAGTGTATTTGCCTGTACTGTAACTATATATGTACCGCTTTTAAGAGCCGGTCCTCTCAACACTTCCTCATGAAAGTTTGCAACTTTTCTAACTGATGTTGTTGCAAAGGATGTAACAGGTGAAATTGTGCTGATAGTCAATGCTGATAATATTCCAATTATAATTCTTTTTGTGTTCTTCATTTTCGGCTCCTTAAATCTCTTCTATGCTAAACCCGGTCCGTCCGGCATTTAAATCTTTAATAATTACAAACGATTTATGTTTGTTAAGTAAATGTTACGAAACTTAGTATAAACTCACTAAGAGAATATGTCAAGCTTTTTATTCAAGCTTTAATATTTTTTTCCTATACCTTTTTATAATGGCAAAAAGGTTATAAATACCATGTAAACATCGTATTTATAACCTTTATTTGTTAATCTCTTACAAGTTTTATCCTATAAAAGTCCATTTTGAAGTTTTTAAAATCTATCAAAGTTGTTAAGAAGTAATTATTCGTTTGAAATAAATATTTATATTTTTTGTTTTTATCAACTATAACAAAGATATTCCGGATTTTGGCAACCGAATTTTATATTTCGATTTTATTTCAAAAGTTAATTTTTGTAACACTTTTGTAACAACTTAGAATTTATAATTTCCTTTTCCGAAAATCCCCTTTATTAAAGCCACCAAAAGCAGTACTCCTATAACAGGAAGTAATACAGGTGCCAAAAATGAAAATACCGCAGCAACCACAGCTACAATCACTACTAAAACCGCTATCGCAATAATTATAGGTATTATCAGGCTGTTACCTGAAAAATTATACGTTTTAAAGCTTTTATCTTTTCTGTCACTATAGTTTTCATTCTCTTCATAGTTTCCGGTTTTTGAGGCTGTATTTTCATATGTCTCATTGTCAATGCCTACAAATACATCGTCATATCCGGCTGCAACCTTTATAGAATTGGCAATAAGCCTCGGTTCTCCCAGTTCTTCCATGATTTCATCTATGCTTCTTCCCTTTGACAGCTCATCATCAATATATAATGAATAAAATCTTATATTTTCTGCTATAAGAGATTGTGAACCTGTGGAAGCCAGAGCTTTCATCAGTCCGTCCAAAAATTCCTCTTTTGTCATATCTTACTCCATATCAAATATATCTTTTCAGTTCTTCTCTTCTTTTCTTGTAATCAGGTATCTGCTTTTCCACCTCACTCCAAAAAGCTTTGGAATGATTCATATGTTTTAGATGTGCAAGTTCATGTACGAATACATAGTCAATTAATGCCTCAGGTAAGAAGAACAGCTTAAAGTTAAAGTTCAAATTCTTCTTTGAAGAACAACTCCCCCATATAGTCTTTACTTTTTTTATCCTGACCATATTAAAGTGAACATTCATCTGCCCAGCAAAATCATTAAGCTTCTGTCTAAATATCTTACCTCCGTCAGAATGCATCCAAAGTCTTACCATATCCTCATATTTATCTGTCGGCAAAATGATATGATAATTTTCATCAAATTTCATGTATAAAAATTCCGCTTCTGAGCTTAGGCTCAAACCATGTGGATTTCGGAGGCATAAGCTTATTTTCATCAGCTACAGCAAATAACTCCTCCATTGATGTAGGATACATCAAAAATGCAACCTTGCCTCTGTCATTGTCTATCTCTGACTTTAAATATCCTACTCCTCTTATTCCGCCTGCAAATTTTATTCTTTCATCCGTTCTCGGGTCTTTTATTCCGAATATGGGTTCAAGTACCAAATCCTGCAATATTGACACGTCAAGACTCTTTATAACGTCACCCGATACCGAATCAAGTACTTTCTTCTTTGCACTTAAAATATAGAATTTATCCTTAACAAGCATTCCGAACTCGCCTCTGTCACCTATCTCTTCAAGTACAGGACTCTCTGTTACATCAAAATTTTCAGCTATAAGGCTCATAACTTCTTCCACGCTTTTTTTGTTAAGATCAAGCACTATTCTGTTATAAGGCAAAATATGCAGCTGCCTTTCATCAAATATTACAGACAGGAAATAATTGTACTCCGCATTCGGATTGTTTTCATTTTGTCTTCTCTTTAAAGCCACCTTTACAGCGGAAGCGGCTCTGTGATGTCCGTCAGCTATATACAGAGACTCTATATTTTCAAAGCATTCTCTTATCTGCTCATTATAGGCTTTATCCACCTTCCATACTCTATGGCCTATTCCGTCATCCGACACAAAATCATATATAGGGGCATCCGATATATTCTCTGAGATTATCTTTTTTAAATCGTCATTTTTCTTATATGCCAAAAATATCGGTCCGGTCTGTGCATTTACAGTATCCACATGTTTTATCCTGTCGATTTCTTTTTCTTCTCTGGTATTCTCATGTTTCTTTATAATATCATTTAAATAATCATCTACACTCGCAAGTCCCACTATACCTATTTGGCTTCTTCCGTTCATAGTCAACTCATAAAGATAATAGCCGTCTTCATTGTCCTTCTCATATATGCCCTTGTTTTTAAATTCCTCATAGAGATTTTTTGCCTTTTCATAAGCTTCCTTTGAATACATGTCAAAGCTGTCGTCAAAAGCCGTCTCAGGTCTGTCAATATTTAAAAATGCATAAGGCTTACCCGATACCGCCGCCTTTGCTTCTTTTCTGTCATATACATCATATGGCAAAGATGCCACCTGTTCTGCAAGTTCCTTAACCGGTCTGACACATTTGAAAGATTTTACTACCGCCATCTTACCCTCCGTTTTGCTTGATTAGTTAATTCTATCATAAATACCTCATTACATATAGCTCTTATTATCTCAATAATAAGCAAAAACGGCAAGGTCGAAATGACTTTACCGTTTTTTAAATTATTATTTTATAACTCTTACCTTTAAAATACCTTCAATAGCATTTAACTCATTTATAAGACTTTCGCTTGCCTTGTTTTCTATATCTATAAGGGTATATGCCTTTGAGCCCTTTGATTTATTTGTAAGATCAGAAATATTATATCCGTTCTTTGCAAATGCTGAAGTAATTTGACCTATCATATTTGGGATATTTTTATGAAGGAGAGCGACTCTTCCCTCTACCTGACATACTCCCATATCACAGCTTGGAAAATTTACTGAATTTTTTATATTACCGTTCTCAAGATAGTCTACAAGTTCATTTGCAGCCATAACCGCACAATTGTCCTCACTCTCCTGTGTGGAAGCACCTAGATGAGGTATAACTATAGCCTTTTCCATCCTTGCAGACTTTGTGTTCGGGAAGTCTGTAACATATCTTGCAACCTTACCGCTCTCAAGCGCTTTTTCCATCTCATCATCATCTACAAGCAGGTCTCTTGCAAAGTTTAAAATCACAACTCCGTCCTTCATCTGAGGAATTGAATTTTTTCCTATCATGCCCCTGTTATCATCTGTGAGCGGAACGTGCAATGTAATATAATCACACTCTTTGAATATTTCATTTATATCTGTTATATGCTTTATCTTTCTTGAAAGTCTCCATGCGGCATTTACGGAAATAAACGGGTCGTATCCCAAAACTTCAAGCCCCAGTGAGGCTGCGGCATTTGCAACTTCGGCACCTATCGCACCGAGTCCTATTACTCCGAGTTTTTTTCCTTTTATCTCACCACCTGCAAAATTTTTCTTTCCCTTTTCAACATCCTTTGCAATAGTATCCGAATCTTTAATACTTCTTGTCCACTCAATACCTCCGACTACATCTCTTGCAGCCAAAAGCATACCGCAGATTACAAGTTCCTTTACACCGTTTGCATTTGCTCCCGGTGTATTAAATACCACGATTCCGGCATCTGCACATCGCTCAAGCGGTATATTGTTTACACCTGCACCTGCTCTGGCTATAGCAAGAAGATTTTCTGAGAAGTCCATGTCACCCATTGCAGCAGATCTTACCATAATAGCATCCGCTTCTTCAATATTGTCTGTAAGCTTATAATTTTCGTCAAATATATCCGTTCCGACATTTGCAATAGCATTTAAGCAATGTATTTTTCTCATAATATCTCCTTATGCATTTTCCTTCTCGAATTTTTTCATAAACTCTACCAGCTTTTCTACGCCTGCCTTCGGCATGGCATTGTAAATGCTGGCTCTCATTCCGCCGACACTTCTGTGGCCTTTTAAGTTTACAAATCCGTTTGCCTCAGCCTCTTTGATAAACTTCGCATCAAGTTCTTTGTCTCCTGTAATAAAAGGTACATTCATAAGTGAACGGTCATCTTTTCTTACAGTTCCTTTAAAGAGCTTTGATGAATCAAGAAAATCATAAAGAATCTTTGCCTTCTCTTCATTTCTTTCCTTCATTGCGGCCAGTCCACCAAGAGATTTAATCCATTTAAATACCTTGCCGCAAATATAAATATTGTATGTCGGAGGTGTATTATAAAGTGACTTGTTGTCCACATGAATCTTATATCTGAGCATTGAAGGTGTGCCTTCAAGTACATCATCTGTAACAAGGTCATCTCTTATAATTGCAATAACCACTCCTGCAGGTCCGATATTCTTTTGAACTCCTCCCCAAACCAAAGCATACTTGCTGATATCCATAGGCTCTGATAAAAAGCATGATGATACATCTGCAACCAAATCCTTGCCTTTAGTGTTCGGCAATGTTTTAAACTTTGTTCCGTAGATTGTATTGTTCTCGCAAATATATACATAATCCGCATCTTCTCTTATAGGTAAATCTGAGCAATCCGGAATGTATGAGTAGGTCTCATCCTCGCTTGATGCCACCGCTACTACATCGCCGTACATCTTTGCTTCTTGGAAGGCTTTTTTTGCCCACTGTCCTGTGATTATGTAATCCGCTTTTTTATTCTTCATAAGGTTCATAGGAACCATTGCAAACTGTGTATGTCCGCCGCCCTGTAAGAAAAGCACTTTATAATTATCAGGGATATTTAAAAGGTCTCTTATATCCTTCTCGGCTTCCTCTATTATCTCTTCATATACCTTGGAACGATGGCTCATTTCCATAACGGACATTCCGCTACCGTTGTAATCAAGCATTTCTGCAGCTGCATCTCTTAAAACCTCTTCAGGAAGTACTGCGGGACCCGCACTAAAATTATATACTCTACCCATGATAATCTCCTTATAATACAATATTTTCAATCTGCTTTTCGCAAAATACCGTCTTGTTTACTTAACCGGATTTAATTTCAAATCCTTTTCATCAAATGCATCTGATATAGCCGCTCCCGGCGATACCATCGGAAATACCTTTTCATCAGAATCAATTTCACACTCAATAACAAAAGTTGTATTCGATTTTAATGCCTCTTCAAAAGCGGCATCAAACTCCTCTTTTGTAGTAACTCTTTTGGCCTTGGCTCCCATGGCCTCTGCCAATTTTACAAAGTCTACCTTATCTCTTAACACTGTTTGTGAGTATCTTTTTCCATAGAATAAATTCTGCCACTGTCTAACCATTCCAAGTACATGGTTATTTATAATAACCTGAATAAGCGGAATATCATATCTTGTGGCTGTGGCTATTTCATTCATATTCATTCTGAAACATCCGTCACCGGCTATATTTATTACAGTCTTATCAGGCTCTGCCATCTTTGCACCGATAGCCGCACCAAGTCCGTATCCCATAGTTCCAAGTCCGCCTGATGTAAGGAATGTTCTCGGATTCTTAAACTTATAAAACTGTGCCGCCCACATCTGATGCTGTCCTACTTCAGTACTGATTATTGTATCATCTGCAGTCTTTTCATCTATGGTCTCTATTATGTACTCACCTGTAAGTCCGGTCTTGTTTGTTCTTACAGGGTACATATCATTTAATCTTTCAATATGTGCTACCCATTCATCATGATGCATAGGATCAAGTCTTGAGTTAAGCTTTCTTAAAATCAATCTTGCATCACCGATAAGACTGTAATGTGCCTTGATATTTTTGCTTATTTCAGCCGCATCCACATCTATATGAAGGATTTTTGCATTTTTTGCAAATTTCTTAGCATTACCGATTACTCGATCTGAGAATCTCGCTCCGATTACAATAAGCAGGTCGCACTCGGTTATTCCGAGATTACTTGTCTTTGTTCCGTGCATTCCCACCATTCCTGTATATTTCGGGTCTGAGCCGTCAAATGCTCCCTTACCCATAAGTGTGTCGGCTACAGGTGCATCTATCTTTGAAACGAAGGTTCTAAGTTCTTCGCTTGCTCCTGAAAGGATTGCTCCGCCACCTACCAAAACATATGGCTTCTTTGAAGCTCTTATAAGTGAAACGGCATTTAATATCTCTTCTTCACTTACACTTGTAGTCGGCATTACCTTTTCAGGCTTTTTATATTCGTATTCAAAGCTGTCCCCGGTAACATCCTTTGTAATATCTATAAGTACAGGCCCCGGTCTGCCGCTTACAGCTATTTTAAAGGCTCTTCTTATAGTCTCCGCAAGCTTGTTTCCGTCTCTTACAATAAAGCTGTACTTGGTTACAGGCATTACAATGCCTGATATATCCACCTCCTGGAAAGAGTCTTTTCCAAGAAGATTATTGCCTACATTACAGGTGATGGCAACTACCGGTATTGAATCCATATATGCACTTGCAATACCGGTTACCAGATTTGTAGCTCCCGGTCCGCTTGTTGCCAGACAAACACCTACTTTTCCGCTTGCTCTTGCATATCCGTCAGCGGCATGTGAAGCACCCTGCTCATGACTGGTAAGTATATGTCTTATTCTGTCCTGATTTTTATATAATTCGTCATATAGATTAAGTATTGCGCCGCCCGGATATCCGAATACGGTATCAACACTCTGCTCTAAAAGACATTCAACTATTATTTGTGATCCGCTTAATTTTGCCATCTATCCTCCTATAACTCGTCCACTGTTAAAACCGCACCCCTTGGAGCACCTGAAACAAGCTTTCTGTATCTTGCCAGGTAACCTGTTACCTCATTAATTCTTGGCTTCCAGTTTTCTCTTCTCTTTGCAAACTCTTCTTCACTTACTCTGGCATTTATTGTATTTGCATTGATATCAATATCAATAATATCACCGTCTTGTAAAAGTCCTATCGGTCCGCCTACAGCCGCCTCAGGTGAGGCATGTCCGATTGATGCGCCTCTGGATGCGCCTGAAAATCTACCGTCAGTTATAAGTGCTACGGTAGTATCAAGTCCCATTCCGGCGATTGCAGATGTAGGATTTAACATTTCTCTCATACCCGGACCTCCCTTTGGTCCCTCGTATCTGATAACCACAACATCTCCCGGTACTATCTTTCCGCCTTTGATTGCCGCAATTGCATCTTCCTCACAATCAAATACTCTTGCAGGTCCTGAGTGCTTAAGCATTTCAGGAAGTACGGCACTTCTTTTTACCACACATGAATCAGGTGCTATATTACCTTTAAGTACTGCAATTCCTCCAACCTTTGAATATGGGTTCTCGGCAGGTCTTATAACATCTGTATCCAGATTTACTGCATTCTTTATATTCTCACCGACTGTCTTACCTGTAACCGTCATACAGTCAAGGTTTAAAAGTCCAAGCTTTGATATCTCCTTCATAACCGCATAGATACCGCCGGCCTCATCTAACTCTTCTATATAAGTATGTCCTGCAGGCGCAAGGTGACAAAGGTTCGGTGTCTTTGCACTTATTTCATTTGCAATGTCCACATTCAGCTCAACTCCCGCCTCATACGCAATTGCAGGAAGGTGAAGCATGGAGTTTGTGGAACATCCGAGTGCCATGTCCATTGTAAGTGCATTTATAAATGCTTCTTTTGTCATAATATCTCTTGGGCGGATATCTCTCTTTAACATTTCCATTACGGCATATCCCGCTCTTTTTGCAAGACGGATTCTCTCCGAATATACCGCAGGTATTGTACCGTTTCCTCTAAGTCCCATTCCAAGAACTTCTGTAAGGCAGTTCATTGAATTTGCTGTGTACATACCTGAACATGAACCGCAGGTGGGACAGGTCTTATTCTCAAATTCCATTACATCATCTTCACTTATCTTACCTGCCGCGTATGCTCCAACCGCTTCAAACATACTTGAAAGTGATGTATTCTTTCCCTTAACTCTTCCTGAAAGCATTGGGCCTCCCGATACAAATACTGTCGGTATATTGAGTCTGGCTGCAGCCATCAGCATTCCCGGTACTGTCTTGTCACAGTTGGGAATCATTACAAGCGCATCAAACTGATGTGCCATTGCTACCGTCTCTGTAGAGTCGGCTATCAAATCTCTTGAACAGAGTGAGTACTTCATTCCTATATGTCCCATTGCTATACCGTCGCATACTGCAATCGCAGGGAATACAACAGGCATTCCACCGGCCTCTGCTACACCAAGTTTTACCGCATCCGATATTTTATCTAAGTTTATATGTCCCGGTACTATCTCATTAAATGAACTTACAATACCTATTATAGGTTTTCTCATTTCCTCAGGTGTCATACCTACAGCATTTAAAAGCGATCTGCTCGGTGCCTGCTGCATACCCGACTTCATATTATTTGAGCGTAAATTTTCCATATTTCCTCTTTCTATCACAATCTGCTTTTGTGAAATCATTTTATATATTCAACTATCTTGTCACCCATCTGAGAGGTGCTAAGCTTATTCATTCCTTCAGTATAAATATCTACAGTTCTGAATCCGTCCTTTAAAACCTTCTCCACCGCATTTTCAATATCACCCGCTTCTTTATCAAGACCAAGTGAATACTTTAAAAGCATTGCCGCCGAAAGTATAGTTGCTATAGGATTTGCAATATTCTTTCCTGCAATGTCGGGTGCTGAACCGTGACTCGGTTCATAAAGTCCAAGCTTACTCTCATTTAAGCTTGCACTTGGCAGCATTCCTATAGAGCCTGTAATCATACTTGCTTCATCCGATAAAATATCACCAAACATATTTTCTGTAAGCACTACATCAAACTGTCCCGGATTCATTACAAGCTGCATAGCCGCATTATCTACAAGCATATGTTCTAAAGTAATGTCCTTATAATCCTTTGCCACCTCTTCGACCACATTTCTCCAAAGCCTTGAGCTGTCAAGTACATTTGCCTTGTCTACGCTTATCACTTTCTTTCTTCTTTTTGAAGCGATATCAAAGGCAACCTTAGCCACTCTTCTTATCTCATTTTCATTGTAAACAAGAGTATCCACCGCAGTTCTTACACCATCCGTCTCTTTGGTATATCTCTCTCCGAAATATAGTCCTCCTGTAAGCTCTCTGACTATTACCATATCAAAACCTGCTTTGCTTATCTCTGTCTTTAAAGGACAGGCATCGGCAAGTTCCTTATATAAAAGTGCAGGTCTTAAGTTTGCAAAAAGTCCAAGCTCTTTTCTTACCTTTAAAAGTCCGGCCTCAGGTCTTAGATTAGGTGCAACGTCATACCATTTCGAATTTCCTACATTGCCGCCGACCGCTCCCAAAAGTACCGCATCACCGCTCTTTGCAATCTCTATTGCTTCATCTGTCAAAGGCACTCCATATTTATCTATGGAGCATCCTCCCATATCTATATCTGTATATATAAATTCATGATTATATTTTTGTGATACAGCCTCCAAAACCTTTTTTGCTTCTCTTACTATCTCAGGTCCGATACCGTCACCGTTTATCAATGTTATATTTGCTTTCATATTCCATCTTTCCTTATTTTAAAAGATTTTCTTATCATAATACTTTAAAATAAAACTTTTTTCAACTTTACTGTTAACTATTCTTTATTTTATGCATATATATTTTCTATACTTGCCATAACATTTAGTTAAGGGAAATCAAAAAGAGCAGAGATTTTTATCTCTGCCCCACTTTTTAAAACTCATCGTCTTCATCTTCTTCCGCTATGACGCCGAATACAGCCCCCATCGTACCGGCCGATACCGCAACCGCCACTACTATAACAAGTCCTACAATACCTGCAAAAATCGGCATAATGTCCATAAGCACCTCCCAAAGCATAACCGCTTATTCTAAAAATAACACCCTTTAGGTGTTACGTAACAATTCCATATAACTGGGCCAGCTGGATTTGAACCAGCGAATGCAGGAGTCAAAGTCCTGTGCCTTACCGCTTGGCGATGACCCATTAAAGGGTGGGTAATGGGATTCGAACCCACGGCCTCCAGAGCCACAATCTGGCGCGCTAACCAACTGCGCTATACCCACCATAATATATCATATATTATGATAAAAAGCAGGTGATGGGAATCGAACCCACGTATTCAGCTTGGAAGGCTGATGTTCTACCATTGAACCACACCTGCATATCAGTGAGCCTGAAGGGATTCGAACCCCTGACCCTCGGCTTAGAAGGCCGATGCTCTATCCAGCTGAGCTACAGACTCATATATTATGTTTTTAGAAAACAAATCGGGGTGACAGGATTCGAACCTGCGACCCCCTGGTCCCAAACCAGGTACTCTAGCCAAACTGAGCCACACCCCGATGATTATTTACATGTCTCTCTCAGACACATACAGCATTATATATGAGCGGCATTGCAATGTCAAGCATTTTTTTGATTTTTTCAAATAAAAAATCGTTTCAAAGCTAAAGCTCAAACAGCAGTATATAGGCTTAATTTTACAATCCCCGGGTAACTCTTTTATTACCATCGGGAACTGTAAAACTTAAATCCCATAAACATACCTGCTCAACTATAATTTATTTAAAATATTCGTGACCTCCATAAGAAAACAAATAAGTTAAAGATGAATCAAACCATCCTACCGCATGGCTTGAAGAATAAGCTCTGTCCATAAAGTAAAGTGCGCCTCTTGAATAGTCCTCTCCCATCAGTGCATTATTTACACCTTTGATAGTGGCTTCGCTCACCTTAACTTTAAAAAATCTCTTATCCCTTATAGGTGAAAACTGTCCCTTGCTGAATATAACTTCTGTTATAGTATTTTCAAAATGGCTTGAACGAACCCTGTTTAAAACCACATTGGCTACTATCGTTCTACCATAGACATCATTGTCACCTACCTCAGCTTCAACAATCCTTAGCAGATTATTATAATCCTCTACTGTAAGTGAAGATAATCCAAGTGCTACCCTACGTTCCTCAAGAAGTCTTTCCATCTTTTCATTTCCGGTCTCCTTTTGCTCTATTCGGGGCAAATTTGCAATATCTTCATCAACAGTTGTATTATCTAATCCGGCGTTATCCAAAATATCGTCTGCCTCGTCTTCCATATCATCCTCAAAGTTTTCACTTTCTCCGGAATTTATGACATTAGCACTGACAGCATTTTTTCCGCTTCCTGCAAATCCATTGCTTGAAAATGCAACTACACTGATCACTGCACCACCTATTGTGAGCAGAGCCATCTGTCTGTACATTTTCTTTGTGAGCCTCATAGGTATTGACATAATCTTCCCACAAATGGACTTTAAAAGCGATGTTATTCTTGGCATAAAGTCTCTCCTTTTTTAACACAATTGTTAATTTTTTGAATTATATTAATTGAGCGACTAAATGTCAACGATTTATTAAAGAAGTTATCTATTTGTAAGTAATCTTTAATAATAATATAATATCGCTGTTAAAAAAAGTTTAAAAACGCCCTAAATAAGCACATCTTCGTTTAAAATTTATCATTCAACCACCTTAGCGCATACTCCGCATAAAGTGTTGCTCCTATATCCAAAGCGTCCTCATCTACGTCAAAACCTTCATTATGAAGCTGAATCAAACTGTTTGGAATGCTCTCATTTGAAGTTCCGAGATAAGCATATGCCCCCGGAATTTCCATAATAAATTCCGCAAAATTATCACCGCCTAAAGATATTGGTCTTACCTTTGCCGCCTTTTCTCCAAAAATATCCTTTACAATGCCTCTGACTTCTTCTGAAACCCTCTCATCATTTATAAGTGCGGATGTATAATCTGTCCAGATAACCTTTGCGCTTCCACCGTAAATCTTTGCAATATTTTCAGCAGTCTCTTGCACCTTATCTCTTACTTCCTGTCTGGTTTTTGCAGAGGTGGTTCTTGTTGTACCCTCTATAACTCCGCTGCCTGACACTATATTGTAAGATGTTCCTGAGTTTAATATTCCCACACCTATAACCACAGGGTCTATCGGTGATGTGGTCCTTGTAACCAATGCCTGTAATGCCACAACAGTCTGTGCTGCTATATAAAGTGCATCTATACCCATCTGAGGAGTTGATACATGAGTAGCCTTTCCCTCTATCTCTATCCTAAAATGATCCACAGACGCATTGTTTATGCCTGTAGTCACTCCGACCTCTCCACATCTTAAATCGGGAGCTACATGAAGTCCGAAAATTCTTTCAACTCCTTTTACTTCACCGTTTGCAATCATAGCTTGTGCACCTGCACCTATTTCTTCACCCGGCTGGAAGATAAGTTTTACTGTTCCTGCAAACTTTTCTCTGTTATTGGCAAGTATTATAGCCGCACCCAGCAAAGACGCATTATGAACATCATGTCCGCAGGCATGCATAACACCTTCTGTTTTTGAGCAATAAACTCTGTCATCTCTTTCAAGTATTGGAAGGGCATCTATATCGGCTCTGAGTGCCACAACTCTGTCCTTACCTTCTCTGGTACTGCCCTGATGTCCTATATTGCTCTCAGATTCATCTACTCCCGTATTCTTTGCAGGCTCCGACTTTCCTGTTCCTTTAATAATTCCTATAACTCCTGTTTCGGCACTTCTGTAATGATCTATACCCAGCTTATCAAGCTCTTCTTCTATTCTTTTAGCTGTTCGATACTCCTTCATACTGAGTTCCGGATGTAAATGGAAATCTCTTCTAAGCTCCACCAAAGTTTCATGTATCTTTTTTACTTCATTTAATATATCCATAAAGTCCTCTTTTCATTTTATCCCTTTATCCCTACTTTATTAGTAGGATTTTAATTTATACTACCACCTTTTAAAAAAAGGGTCAAGAACAGTTTATGCTCTTAACCCTTTATATTGATTTTTAAGCTATTCAATTTTTGTAAGCTTACCGCTTAGTACAAATCTTGCATCATCAAACTCATAACTACAGGTTGACAGGGTAAATACCTTATCACCATATTCCGGATTCACATCTGATTTAAATGCAGATACTTCCTTTAATGACTTTATCCAGTTATCAAATTCCGTACCGTCGCTAAAATCAAGCTGCCATGCGTTCTCTTCCACATTTGCCACATGTCCGGCAAAGAAATCAATTCTATATACCGCATCTTCGGTTATCAAATATCCGTTCTTATGTTCATCAAAGAAATCCTGCTTTTTATAGCCCTTTAGTGCCGCAAACATACTTCCGTTTTTCATATGATGTCCGTATATTATGCTGTGCAGATCACTCAAATCACTTGGGTTTCTGGTATCTAAGAATATAGCACCTGCCGGATTCTCGGTTCTGTCCACCATATGATCCAAATAATATTCATTATCTGTTGTATGTACTATCGGATAATTTATTTCCGTATCAGGAACATAAATCCAACCTATAACATCACTGTTTATAGACTTTAATCCTGCAAAATCAACCTGCGGATAAGGCTTTTCTTCTTCGGTTTCCTCTACAGTCTCTTCCGTATTATCACTTGACTGTGCCACCGTCTGCTCTATGGTATACTTATCTATTTCCTTATAGGTATCCACACCTTTTTTATATTCACTTTGTATCTTAATAATATTATATCCTGCATATACCGCTATTGATAAAAATATACAGCATAGCACTATTCGTATCTTGTTCTTCACTTTCTTCTCCTAATCATCACTATACAGCCTTTTACAATATTATTCCCTTTACAAATAAAAAGCCATAACAACTTTCTTAATGATTTTATAAAGTATAACATAGATACGAAAACTATCAAGAATAATTATATCTCCAATATATAACTTATACCGCAGATATTGACGGAATCACCATTATACAGCCTTATATTTTCTTCATTTTCAAGTTTCCTTCCGTTGACATATGTTCCGTTTCTTGAGTTTAGATCTCTTGCATAAATTTCATTATCTTTTTCAAAGAATTTGAGATGCATTCTGCTTACTCCATCCGTATCAAGAACATAATCACATACTCTTTCCTGTTTTCCTATAATAAAGGGTAAATATGAAAGCTCTATATCTTCCTTTCCGTTTACCGTTCTTAAAAATCTTCCCGAACTTTTTACCTTTATATCCGTGAGCAGTACGGTACTTCCTATTTCTTCATCAGGTACTGTAAATAAAGCCTTATCCTCATTTATATATGCGGCATTGACATTTGACTCATAACCCTCAAATACCTTTTCAAGGAATTTTGATTCCTCATCCTGAGACTTCACTTTTTGATTCTTAAAAATGCCTCCGAAGATATTGAATTTATTTTTATTCCTCTCTTTTTCATCAATATTCTCAGGAATTATTTCTTTAAAGGTAACCTGCTCCTTATCCGCTTTCTTTATATTAGAGTCCAAAATTTCTTCTAAATCATTTATAGTGAAATCTCTTTTTTGACATTCCTTCAGCATCCCGTATACCGTTATCAAACAGTCTTTATCTTCCTTATTGATGTTATTTAAAATATTTTCCAATAATACTTGCATCTCATCCTTATTATCTTCGTTTCTTGGAATGTATAGAAATGAGAATCTCTTAAGGTCCAAATCCGAAAAAATATATTCCGGATCCAGTACTATTGATGATGCTTCAAGTAAAAATTCTTCCAATGATTTTGTGGCTGTTATTATTTCGATAATAAATGATTTTATTTCTTCTGCATTCAATGTTTTTACTTCAAAAATTCTTGATACCGGCTGTAGTGAGCTTATATCATAACAAATCTCTATTTTAGAGTTCAGCCTTTTTATAAAAGGCTTCAAGAAATTTTTGATATTGTTATGCTCTATCATACCCAGTTCAAAGGCATATTTACTTTTTAACTCAAGCAAAAAACTTTCCTCCGGCTCAAATATAAGCTGATTACTCTTCAGATTCCTCTGATAACTGACCTTTAAGTCTTTCATATATCCCCTCCAATGCTGTAGTCGCTCTTATATAGCCCTCGGGATCATAGACAGCCACTCTGATACTCTGATTTCCCTGCTCTCCTTCTACGGAAAATTTATGTTCCTTTATTTTTACAGCTTTATTGCCCTTTAACTCAACTAAAGACTTTAACCTTTCCGTATCATATCCCATATTTTCCTCATCATGTGCCAATCTCTCAAGCAGTAGATGCATCTCAATACTGTCAACTGTTTCCGTATGTTTATCTATGCTGTATCCTATTATAAAAGCGATACCCATAAATATAAAAAATATAATATAAGTTATCTCCACTGTAAAACTTGCTCTCAAACTCTTCTTCATACACATAACCATATAATGCAATTTGCCATAGTTATAAAAGGAAGCATTGCCACTCTGACTCCTTTTATTCTACGCTTTTTTACCATGTAATATAGGCTCATAAAAAGAGCATATATTGAAACTATAAAAACCGATACAAAAAACAAAAGTATATTTCCTTTTAAACCCAGAATCGCTCCGCAGCCTATAAAGACAAGAGCATCTCCCTCTCCCAAGATATTAAACTTTGAAAGTGGCAATAATAAAAAACCGCTAAATATTCCAAATACTGTATTCTTAATATCTATACTGCTCCCCATAATAAACTTATATATCTGAATATCTATGATCATTATGTAAAATAAAACCACTCCAAAGGTGTATATCTCTTTTTTTCTGATATCCTGAAATGTAAAAATAAGCAAAAATATTATTAAAATCATCTTTTCCACAAGTTCAATACTCAATGTCTACCTCCACAGTAAGAACATACTCCCAAATGCTCCACATCCGAGAGCTTAACTCTTTGTACATAAGCTATGATTGCACTGCAATCCGGATCACTGTGATATCTCGTGCCTGAAGGCATTATATAAACTGTTGTTCCTGCTCTGTTTCCACATCTTTCACATGGTTGATACCTTGCTCCGCTATCATTCCTTATACCAGCTATTTCAGACAAAGGTACGGAACGTAAATCATTATAAAGATAGTGGCATCTTGGATCTAAATGATACCTGGTCGAGTTCCTGCCTATATAAACATATTCTTCATCATCCGAATTTCCGGATTCTTTTCCACCATCCGCACCTATCCACGCTCTTCTTGAAGCTACCACAGTCTGATTGATTGAATTTTTAAATATCCCTATCGGAAGTGAATATTTGTAATCTATTCTTATATATATGGTCTCACCGTCAGACATACAGGTTGATAAAAGTCCGTGAATATTACTTATATTCTTATCTTTCACCTCAGTATTTATTTTTGCAACCACAAAGCTTCCTATTGCTCCACCTGCAAATACTCCCTTTACATTTTCCATAGCTTCATGATCATAATTTTCATTTTCTTCTTCTCTTGCATTACCCGTAAATCGGTAATATGTATATGCATACTGACAGGAATCCTTACATACAGCTTCGGCAATTCCTCTGATTTTTCTATTGGTGTTCATCATATCAAAAGGCATTATAAGTACCGCCATAGCTATAATAAACAGGCTGAAACACATGGCCGCCTCTACACTGAGAGAGGCTTTGTGCGCCCTCTTATACCTGCATGCTTGGAGAGCTTTCATTTTTTTATTTTTAAAATTTTCATTATAAGAGGACATACAAAACCTCCCTTCAATATATTTTCTCCACTTTAACCTGCATCTCATAGCTTGAATTAAGACCTGCAAACTCTTTGGAAAAATATGATATTTCGCTGAATACTCTTCTTGCTCCACAGCTTATATTTGCATCAATACCGTATATCATATTCTGCATTAAAAAGTCGTTTTGGCTCACACCTATATCAAGCTGCATTATATCCATCATTCTGAAATTTCTTTTTACGGGATCTTCTATATATAAAAGCATTTTCAAATATCCCTCATAGTTGATACCACGTTCGGAATCCTTATTGCCTAAAGCCCTGTTTTCCAAAACTTCAAATATCGTGTCAAGATCCGCCTTCCAATCATCTTTCGTCTTTATTATAGGTACCTTGCCCCCTGATAAAAGGCATTTGATATCTATAGCCGATTCCACCAAAGCCCATACCGCTATTATCAAAAACTTGATAAGAAATGTTATTTCAGGCAGACATATCACACCGCTGATTACCTCGGCAAGCTCTCCGGCTCTTTGCATCTTATCGGCATCGGATATGATATGCATATAGTTTAATCCCTCTCTTATTGCAAGAAGATCCGCCACAATGTTTTCAAGATTCTCCCTGTCCGAGTCTTTTCCGTTTAATATATACTCAAGCTCATATGAAAGAGGTGTCTTTATATCATCTGTAAAGTCGGCAAAGTATGTTCCGATATACTCATTTATAAGAAGTCTTTCTGCAAGATTTCTGCCTGTATATCCTCCTGTGACAGCATTTGAAGGAAGAGCGAGTCTGTTTATACTTTTATTTGAAACCTCTCTGTTTTCAGGAATCACGAGAGAGAATATGCCGTCGGAAATCAGTTCTTTCAGTTGCTTTAGCTGATCTTCCTTAACTTCATCAGATATTCCATGCCTGAAGTTCATTCTCATTTCTGTAAGTGAATTTATATCATCACTCACATTATCCCAGCCTTCGCTTATTTCACTACTGTGCTCATCTTCTTCATCATCTGACGCCTCAGCTATTCTTTCCTGAAGTATTTCAATATCGCCTTCCAGATGCTCGATTTCCCTTATCATACTCTCGGAAAGTCCGCCAAGTGCTACCACCTCAAGTCTTCTTTCACCGTCCTTATCTGCGTAGTCTTTAAACTTTTCCGTTTCTCCTTCAATATATGCTCTGTTGTTCTCTGAGAGCTTTGACATGCTTTCTGCATTTTTTTCTTTTATCTCTCCGATTTTCTTCGATAATTTATCGGCTTTATTTTCATACTTTTTTATAAGATCCGGAACTTTTTTTAATACCTTTTTCAGATTCTTACAAAGCTTTTTTATCTCTGTGAGATTTCTTGCACCAAGTGACGATTTCATTTCAGATCTTATTTTCTCCTGCTCTGAAATATTTTCAGAAAGTCTTTTTAAAACCTTCTCAACTTCAATTGCTTCTCTTGAACTAAGACCATAGTCGGAAGTAACCTTTTCCATACTCTTAGCATCCTCTATATCTTTCCAAAGCTTATCGGGAGAACTGTCAAATATAGATTCAAAAGTTCCAAGGCCCATATAATCAACAATCTCCTGCTCGAGATACATTCCACCATTGTCATTTAAATATATTTTCTTATTTAAATTCACGTGCGGATTTTGAATCCTGTACATTCCGCTGTTTTTTATATAAGGGTCCATATATAAAAGCATCATATCTTTTACATTCTCATCACTGTAACTTTCCAGACCGAATATCCTGTAATTCTCCCAAAGCTTTCTATGATATCTGCTGAAGACCGAATCAATTGCGGAGTCTCCTGCCACCTGTAAATAAAATCTTGCTCCCGATGTCCTTGCAGACTCCAAAAGCCCGCATATTAAAGCACTGATACAGACAAATATCAGACATATAAAGACGGTAACGGAACCGCTTTTTCTCAATTATATACCTCTTTTGATTTCTTATTGATTTCCTTGAAGATATTGTTCATAAGCTTACTGATATTTCCTTTAAATATAAGTACCAGACCTATCAAAACCACTAAAACCAAAACGATCTCCACTACACCGACACCGTCTTCATTTCCCATAAAATCTTTCCAAAACTCCAACATACTTACTCCTCTCTATTTTTATAAAATTCACATTGCTTTTATCAAATCAATAAAATATCAACAATGCAGGTACAATTATTATCATCATCACTATAAGTAACATCATAAAAAGCGGTAAAAGCAGCTTTGTATTTAACTCCTCGCCTTCTCTTCTTGCCAAATTTATCCTCTCATCCCATGCACTTTGTGACTCCATACTTAGGAGACTGTGCAGATTTGCAAGTCCGTTCCTTCTGTTTTGTTCTAAAAGTGATGCCAATTTCATATATTGCCTAAGGGCACAGCTCCTGCCGAAATCCTTGTATACCGTATTCTCATATATTCCGGTTTTCAGTTTTGCCAGAGCCTTTACCATTTCCTCATAGGCATATCTTCTTTCATTGTTCTCTTTACACTCATTCTCATAATCTATAACTATGCTTTCCCATGACTGTCTGACAGAAAGTCCGGCACCTATAAATACTATCAGTTTTGAAACTATATCCGGATAATCCTTCATAAGCTCCCTTTTTCTCTTTTCTGTGCTTTTTCTTTCTTTCTCCTTTTCCTGTAAATATAAAAGTATCGCTATAATTATTCCCATAATCGGAATAATATTAAAGTTAAACGCTTCACCATAGTGATATATAAGACTTTTACCGTCATAAGTATCAGGCAGAGTATAACCGTCTTTTTGAATTGATTCCTTATCGGCAATCGCTATCTTATCAATCAGCCCCTTTAAAAGCCTTTCATCATTTGATAATATTTTCGGACATACTGTTACGGGAATAATATAGCTTTCCTCGTAAGTTTCATAACTTAAGCTCACCTCTATATCAATATTTCTGTTTTCTTTGAGATTTTCATTATGTACATTTCCCAAAATATCTATAAGTTCACTCTCGCCGAAATCCCATCTTACACTGAGGCCCAAATCGCTTATTTCATTTGTCAAATTCAAATCTGAGGTAATATTTTGCAATGAAGAATTTTCACCCGGAAGTGTTAAAAGTATCTCTTCCAGACCTTTTTTTATAGCCTCCTTTGCCTCATCTTTTGAATAAGTTCTCTTTGTTACAGGTATCTCTATTCTTTGCGGCTTATCAAGTAAACCTTCAACCTCTATTTCCATCTCGGTATCATATTCATCTACCCCCGGTCTGTTGATATAATTATCTTCTACCTTATTTACTTTTAAAAAAGAATTGCAGATACCGAAAATCACAAAACTCGCTGTTATAATCAGCCAACATTTTAAATTATTTAAAAAGATTAACCTCAAATACTTTTTCATAGGCTTACCTCTATATTTAAAAGTCTCTTTGAGATATAAATCGCAAATAAATAGACTATAAGTCCTATACTCATGCAGACTCTTCCGATAATAGTTGTATACATAATATTGAAAAACCCCGGTGAGCTTATATCAATATATAAAACTATAAAAAGCGGAAATATATTCATAACGTTCTGTTCAAACCGCTTTGCAGTTGTCATGGTTATTATCTCTTCCTTTATTCTCACCTTATCACCTATAACACCAACCGTATGTGCGATAATACTTTCAAGTTCACCGCCGCTTCTTTTTGCAATCCTTAAAACCTTTGCAAAGCTTCTTATATCTTCGCTGTGACTTCTGTAGGCCAGATCGTCAAATGCCCTTTCAACACTGATATTCATATAAATAAGCTGATTTATATATTCAAATTCTTTTATTATCAGATTATCTTTAACATATAAAAGTCTTAACTCCACCAAAGCTTCCTTTACGGAGTTTTCCAATGAATATCCTGCATTTAAAAGTGATGAAAGTATCATTATCGCTTCCTTAAACTCCACTACAAGTCTGCGCTTTTTTGCTGCAATCAATTCTTTTCTTTTTAAATTGGGGTATAAAAAACAGAATGGTAAAAGACAAGAAAATATGATTATACTTTTATAGAATATATAAGAGCCTATAGCTGCTGCCAATACGGCTAAAAGGCTGTATTTTAGCCACTCCGAAACACTAAATCTGTAGCTGTTATAATCTATAGCCTGCTGCGAACAATTTTTGTTTGTTTTTAAGTTCTCCGACTTTTTTATGTACCTTTTCTTCCATATCGAACTCATAGAGCTTATTAAGCCCAATCTCCCCATTTTCATAGGGCAAAACCTCCAAAATCTCAAGCATTCTTCTTTCTCCCTCTCTGAGTCTTCCAAGATGTATCAAAATATCCAAGGCACTTGCTATCTGCGATCTGATAGCCGCCAGTGGCAGATCCGCACCGCTTAGCACCATGGTTTCAAGTCTTGAGAGCATATCCTTTGCACTGTTACCATGTCCTGTACTGAGTGAACCGTCATGTCCGGTATTCATAGCCTGCAGCATATCAAGCGCCTCTCTTCCTCTGACTTCTCCGACTATTATCCTGTCGGGATTCATTCTAAGTGACGCCCTTATAAGATCTCCTATGCCGATACTTCCGTCACCGCTTAAAGTCGCATTTTTTGTCTCAAGCCTTACTATATTTTTTATATGCATCAGCTGTAATTCCGCCGAATCCTCTATTGTAATAACTCTTTCCCCCTTTGGTATATAGCTTGAGAGTGCATTTAAAAATGTGGTTTTTCCCGAGTTTGTGCCACCTGAAATAAAAATATTATATCCTGAGCAAACCAGCATCTCCAAAAAATTTGCACATTCTTCAGATATTGTTCCGTATGATATCATTCTCTCCATACTTATAACTTCCGGAAACTTTCTGATTGTAATAATCGGACCGTCCAGAGATATTGGCGGCAATACAATATGTACTCTTGAACCGTCTGAGAGTCTGGCATCTGCAATAGGTGAAGACACATTTACAACTCTGTTCACCTTACTTACAATCTGCTGAATCATATCTTCCAAAACCTCATTACTCACAAAGCTCTTATCCCATTTCATGACTTTTCCACATTTTTCCACAAATATATCATCTTTCCCGTTTACCATTATCTCTGTAATGTCTTTGGAATCCAATAACTCCTGCAGTATATCCAGCCTTCTGAACGAATCAAAAAGAGAATTTCTTATATTTATTTTTTCTTCAAGAGGAATATAAAAAGAATGTTCCTTATGTACTATTTCACGATCTATTATTTCATATAATTCTTCATCCTCTATATTTCTGAGGTCTGAGAGCTCATCTCTTATTTCTCTTTTCAGCTGCTCATAAATGCTTTCGCCCTGATTTGCGCTCTCATCTTCACGTTTAACCACCTGTATTCTAAAAATCTCTTCATCTGTTATTTTTCTGTTTAACAAAAGCACCTCCATAATATAAAGCCTGCCAAAAAATATGGAGAAACAGGTATCAAATGCTTGTCACTTTTTCTGTATTCATAATATTTTTCAATTTTTCCGGTAGCAAGCACTCTCATACAATAGTTTATAAGCATTGTAATTCTGATTGTTAACTGATTACTGAAAATCATATAAAGTAATGCACCCGCTCCTGCCAGCACCAATGCTGTAACAGTCACATTTACCCCGTCATATGTACCTAAAAATCCTATAACCAAAGAAAACAACTTTATATCTCCGGCTCCAAAAAATCTAAGCCTGTAAAGAATTGAAAAAAATATAATTGAAATAAAAACTCTGAATACAAACTCTAAATGCAATGTATATACCCCGATAAGGAAATATCCGAAGATAATAATATTCGGAACTTTCTTCCAAAGTATATCCGTCACTGCCGCAGCAAATAACATACTGCCCACTATATAATAAATCATAGGCCCTCAGCTGTCTTTGAAACCTGTGAAAAATATTCACGCCGCTTTAATCTTGTAAAATTAAATATATCTGCGGAAATATCCTCCTTCGGCAATCTCATCTCATATATTTTGTGAATGATCTCAGCATATCCGTTTCGCCCAAGAAGTGATTTAAATTCGCTTATCTTTGTCATCTCCGGACTGTTATTCTCTCCAATCACCGGGCAGAATATCTTTTCACACATATCCAAAATCTGCATGGACCTGCGGCCTATACTTCCAAAGTCGATTACAATAATTTCAAACAGATTTGCCGAAAGAATATCATTCATAAATTTTGTAAGTTCATTATCGGATAAATAAAACAAGTCTTCGTTGTACCTTGCAGGTAGAACAATATTCAGATCCTCAACTCTACTGATACATTCTCCCAGTTTTGCAAAATTTAAATCTCCGGTTTTATAACCGTAAAAAACATCAGACAGATCTCTACTGTTTTCTTTTCTCAAAACAGAAAACAAAGAATCATATTCATCAAATGAAATAAGCAAAGAACTGTTTTCCTGCGAACAGAAGTAAGAATGAAATGCCACCGAAAGACTTGTTCTGCCACATCTGTTTATCGGAGAATAAATGCCGTAGACTTTTGTATTTTTATTACCTGCAGTAAGTCCGAAAGAATTATTACCCGAAAAAAATCCCAGCAGTTCATCAACTATTATATGTACACCGCAAAATTTGAATATTGAACAGAAAAGTTCTGAAGAACCGGTATATTTAGACTCTACCATCGCATCATCTGACAGGAGAACGACCGGAAGGCCTGTATCCATACATTCATCCACATTGTCAATATCTGTGATAAATGCCACTACCTCCATAGAAGAGCTTTCATTACTGTACATTTGGAATGAAGTGTAAGCGACCGCTTTGAAAGGAATCCTATCCTCCTTAGAAAGAAAATCAGATAATTTTAAGGCAAAGCGTATATCCGTATCAATCACCGCTATAATATGCCTCATAAAACTCCTATAGAATTATTTAAAGAAAGGTCCCCAAAACACCTGTTAGAAAGGTGTTCTAATCTTTAGACTTTAATAATAATAAAAAAGAGCATAAAAGTCAATGCTCTTTTCAATATTTCATATACAATTTATATATATAATAAATGTGAATTTTATACAAAAATTTATTTTATCCTGGGAATTTGCCCAACATCATAGGTTCTATTCTCCATTAATTTGGACTTTATATCCTCAGGCAATTCAGACTTTCCTATAGCATACATAACTATCTCTACAACAGCTTTGGCATATTCCTTTTTATCACTTTCGATAGTACCCAAAAGCTTACCTTCATTGATTGCTTCAAGGGCCTCCTTTGTTCCGTCTATACCGACAACCTTTATACCTTTTATATTATTTGCTCTCTCTATTGCATCTATGGCACCAAGTCCCATATCATCATTATTTGATATAACGAGGTCTATATTACTGTACTTATTAAGAAAGTCCTCCATAAGTGCCGATCCCTGTGCTCTTTCCCAGTTTCCTATAGCGCCGTTTAGCTTATTTATCGGAATATTATTCTCCTGCAAAGTTTTTATAACCCATTCTGTCCTTACAAGAGAATCCTGATGACTCGGTTCACCCTCCAAGAGTACATAGTTTATTACACCGTCTCCGTCTATATCTATGCTGTAAGGATTTTCATTATATGCATTTATTATTATCTTGGCCTGCTCGATTCCTGCAGCCTTAGGTCCTGCACCTACATAATAAATATTGTCCGCTCTGTTTAAATCATCATCCACCGGTTTTCTGTTAAAGAATACTATCGGTATGTTTGCACCGACCGCCGTTTCAATCATATTTGAAGCGGCAAATCTGTCAACTACATTTATAAGAAGTACATCATAGTCAAGGGATACAAATCTCTCCACCTGGTGATTTTGGGTATTTTGATTGTCTCTGGCATCCACCACCTCAAGATTTATCCTTATATCATGTTCTTTCTCATATTCCTTTACATACTCTTCAATTTCCTGTCTGACATTTGAAATAAATGTATCATCAAATCTATACAGACAAAGTCCTATCTTGATGACATTTTTCTTAGGCGATGCAACCCTGCTCATCATAGATATAAAGCCGACGACAAGAACAATTACAAAAATCGCCATGCTTATTATAAAACCATGTTTTTTCATCTTCCTCCCACAATGCTAGTCGATTGGGAACAGCTGTTTTATTATATCCTCATTTTCCAGACTTTCCTTATCCACCAGCATATTTTCCATATCGATATTTGACATATAATTTGTCTTTTTTAAGTCCGCCATAAGCATTTCCACTGCCGAATATCCTTCGTCATACTCATTTAGAGTAGCTATCGCATCTATCGTACCGTCATTTAATTTATTCAAAAAGAATGTGGTGGACCCTATACAATAAAACCCTTGTATATGTTCCTTATAAACGCTGCTTCCTCCAAGTATCTTACATATATTGTCAGTGCTTATCTTATCAAGAGAGAATATGTAGGCGTTTTTCTTACTGTGCACCAAATCTTCTATTGCCGTTCGAAACCCCTTTTCATCTCCCTCTACAAGAATTATATTAGAAGATTGTTTTGATTTCAAGAAATCTGTTTCCTTTGCCACACCTGCAAGATTCAAATCATTTACAAATACATAAACCGGTGAACTTCCGTCATACTTTTCTTCAAATGCCGCATAAAGCCTTTCAATCATATCTGTATAGTCAATATTTATAGTCCTCTTTGAGATATTTATGCTTGGATTTGCACTTCCCATCTTAACCGTGTCAAATACATCCGTATCCATTGACTTTAATACAACGACCGGTGACTTTATAAGATTGATTTTTAAATCATTTTTTGCCAGCACAATAATACCGTCGGCTCCGTTTTCCTCCTCCGACTCTATAAGCATCTTCTGACTGATATTATTTAATGTAATCAGGTTTATGTCTATATTGTATTTCTTTGCGGCATCATCCACACCCTTTTTAAGATTGGCGTATTTACTTTCATCCTCACCGTCAAGTATAAAAGATACCTGATAAACTCTCGGTGTTTCTTCTTTTAATATCAAATTTGTCTGCGAAATTACAAAGAGTAATAGAATTGATACAAACCATATTATCCATATATATATTTTATCTGTCTTCATCATTCTCTCCATATACTACAGCAGGCAAATGAATTGTAATCTTTGTACCTTCATCAGGTTCCGATTCAACTTTCAACCCGTATTCACTTCCAAAATACAGCTTTATTCTTTCATTTACATTTTTTACACCGATACCGGATCCTTTTTTACTTGGAACAAAGTCTTTACTCAGCAAAGTTTCAACCATATCTTCACTCATTCCAAGTCCGTTGTCCGTTATCGTAAAATAAAGACTGTTATCCTCTTTAAACACTTTTACATCTATCTCACCGTCACCGTCCATAAACTCCATTCCGTGATATATCGCATTTTCCACCAGGGGCTGAAGCATAAGCTTTAGCGATGAATAAGAAAGTACTTTCTCATCCACATCTATACTGTATTCAAATCTGTTTTTAAAACGCATATTCTGTATCATCAGATAGTTTCTTACATGCTCCACTTCATCTTTTACAGTGATTATATTCTTTCCTTTACTTAGTGAAATTCTAAAAAACTTGGCCAGCGCTGTTACAATATTTACGGCCTTGTCGGAATTCTCGTTTTCAATCATCCAGACAATAATATCCAAAGTATTGTATAAGAAATGCGGATTTATCTGAGACTGCAATGTATCAAACTCGCTCTTTCTCTTGGCGTTATGCTCAGCCACAAGATCCGACATCAGCACCTTTATCCTGCCAAGCATATTTTTAATTGATTTACCAAGGTGTTCCACCTCATAGGAACCGCTCGGTACTATCTCCACATCCAGATTTCCGCTCTCTATCTCTCTTACACTGCCATCCAGCCTCTTTATAGGATTTGATATCTTATCGGAAATAAAGGCATTTATCATAGCCAATAAAAATAAGAACAAATCTGCAACAAAAAGAACAAAGAATCTGAACTTGATTCCGTCTATACCAAGTGCGGCACTTGGTGTAACTCCCACAAGCTTCCAACCGGTATATCCTATTGTCCTTACATTGAGTGTAATATTTTTCCCTCTGAGATTTTCAACTGTTATTCCGTCTTTTAAAGTGGCGGCATATTTATTGTCTTCATTAAATCTTCCCGAATATATCTCATTTTGTTTCGGATGCCATATAATATCTCCCCTATCATTGGTCAAATACACATAGCCTCCGTTTCCCAAATTTACATTTGAAAATATCTCTTCAAAATACCTATAATTTAGGTTTATCAAAAGAAGTGCCTGAGTAGCCTTACCCTCATCAGTCACTTCCACCGCTCTTGAAAGGGAAATCACCCAAGAATAGCTGTTTTCATTTCTGTCAAAAAGATCTCTTATATGCGGCATGGAAAAGTTAATATACTCGCTTTCCGCCATACTTTTTTTAAAAAAATCCTTTTCCAAAACATTGATGTTATCCTTTAATCTAAGTGCCGGCATAGATTCTATAAGCTCGCCCTTTCCGGATATCAAAGCTATATCATCTATCATATTATCATTGTTGACATAGATAAGGTTCATACCCTTTTTTATATCATCATTTGATATATCGGTATTTTTGATAACATTATAATAAATGGAATCGGATACCTTCATGGCATTTCTAAGATATGAATCAACCGACTCACCGAGCTGTCCTACAATGCCTGAGTTTTCCTCAATAATGGTGGCATTTAAGCTGTTTGTAAATCTTTGAAATATTATAAGGCTTATAAGTGCTATGGCTATAATCGCTGTAACTGTAAAGTACATGAAAATAGAGCTTTGTATACTCAAATTTTTTATACTCAAGTTTTTTAAACTGAATTTCCCTTTTTCCATATACTAACCTTGCTGTCTGTACTTTGAAGGTGAAACCCCATACTTTTTCTTGAACACATAACTGAAATAATTCTGATCCGCATAACCCACCATTTCCGCTATAATATATGTCTTTTCATCTGTAGTCTTTAAAAGCTCCACAGCCTTTTGCAATCTGACATTGGTAAGGAAATTTACATAGGATATCCCCATATCCTTTTTAAAGTTTGTGGAAAACCTTGCAACGGAGACATGTAAATGTTTACAAAGTTTTTCAAGCGACAAATCCATATCCGCAAAGTTCTCTTCTATATAGACCTTTGCCTCTTCAAGTACCTTCTTTGATGTGAAGGCTCGATCTTCTCTTATCTTATGAGCAATATTTATGCTTGCCTCAAGTAACCACTCTCTGAAACCGCCTGTATCCTTTATCTTATCCAAAAGATCTATATAATCTGTAGCCGTCTTTGTAAGTACTGAAAGCTCAAGTCCGTAATCCTGCACCAGACTTATAATAATATTTATAACATTTATCATATAGGACTGATACTGACTTGAATGTACCTTAGACTCTTTAAGCTTTGAAGCTATTTTTTCCACATACTCTTCTATACTTTCATCACTTCCGAATTTTAATATATTGATATATTCCTTTGCTTCAATGTCTTCAAACTTCAACTTATCGGACTTTACAGGCTCCATATCTTTTATATAAATAACTTCTCCGCTTCCTACAATACCTCTGTATCCGAGAGCCTCCTTTGCCAGAGTATATGACCTGTGGAGATTTGTGATATCCTTTACACTGATGCCCAGACCTATGGTAAGATTTACACCTATGGCTCTGTTTACATCTCGTATTGCCTCTGTAAGTATGGACATTATATAGTTTTTTGACATCTTCTCCGGCAGTCCTGTCAATATAACTATACTGGTTTCCGAATACATGGAAAAGACCTCCGCCTGTAATTTATATTTCAGGTTTTCAAGAAGGTTCACCTTTACAGATATAGGGATAAGTTCCTTATCAACTATATGGCTGTCCATATCATCTATATGAACTGCTGCCACCATATATCTGTCTGCATTGTTTAAATTTATATCGTACTCTGACATAGCATAGTCTATCTCTGAAGCACTTATACTTCCATGTATAATACCGTTTAAAAACTGCTCCCTAAGTATAGGAATACTGGCTTGATATCCTCTTCTGAGTCTCTCAATATCTCTCTTTTTATCAAGTTCCTCATCCATGCTTTTATGTACTTTTCTCAGTATCTCAGTAAGCTCAACAGCTGAAACAGGCTTAAGCACATACTCTATTACGCCCATCTTAATGGCTTCTTTTGCATAGTCAAAATCATCAAATCCCGAAAAAATAATTGACTTTATAAGCGGATATCTTATATTTATTTCATTTATAAGCTCCAGTCCGTCCATATATGGCATTCTGATATCGGTAAATACCAGGTCCGGATTTAAGTTTTCTATTTTCTCCAGTGCTTCAACACCGTTTTCGGCATCTCCTACAACTAAAAATCCTTCCTCTTCCCAGTTGATTTTTTTTATAATGCTTTTTCTGACTTCTTCTTCATCATCCACAAGTAAAATTTTGTAAAGTTCTTTCATATTAAAGTTCCAATACTATAGTAAACGGTCCGTCATTTTCAAGGCTTACCTTCATATCTGCACCGAATACCCCACATTCTGTATGAATATCCGACTTCTTGCCAAGTTCCACCATATACTCATACAGTCTCTTTGCCTCATCCGGTGAGCCTGCACCTATAAAACTCGGTCTGTTTCCCTCTTTGCAATTTGCGAGCAGCGTAAACTGTGATACAAGTAAAAGCTCACCGCCCACATCCTTTAATGAAAGGTTTGTCTTTCCGTTTTCATCTTCAAATATTCTAAGTTTGATAAGTTTATTAAAATACTTTTCAACGATTCTTTCATCATCGTCCGCAGCTACACCTACCAGGACCAAAAGACCTTTATTTATCTTTCCTACTTCTTCGCCGTCTATTTTTACATTTGCATGATTTACTCTTTGTATTACAAGCTTCATCTTTCCTCCTAAAACGATCTTATCTCGTCTTCTTCATTGCTTATTTCTATGGACATTATTTTTACATAATATCCTCCGTCACCTACAGGCACAAGTACTCTGTCACCTTTTTTCTTACCTATTATGGCCTTACCTATCGGTGACTCTATACTGAGTCTGCCTTCCAGTGAATCTCCTCTGATTGAAGTAACTATCTTGAACTTTTCACACTCGTCATCATCTTCAAAATAAAGTTCTACAACCTTGTCAATTCCGACCTGATCTTCTTTTGTCTTATCTTCATATACATGACAGAATCTAAGCATTCTCTCCAAATAATTGATTCTGCTCTCATTCTTGTTTTTCTCTCTTTTTGCGGCATAATATTCAAAATTTTCAGATAAATCTCCATGTGCTCTGGCTTCCTTTACAGCCTCTATAAGTTTCGGTCTAAGCACAAGTTTTCTTTCTTCTATCTCAGCCTCTATCTTTTTAATATCATCTCTTGTAAGCGTCTCTGCCATAAAACCATCCATATACTTTTTTATACAAAACAAAAGAGTAGTAAAAACTACTCTTTTTTAAACCCCAAAGTGACGGCTCTGCTTATTGACGCCTAGCGAAGCTAGGTGGGTTACCTCACCTTGATATCTGCCTTCTACCTATAGAAGCTTGACATCCATCGAAGGTTATTTGGAATCCCATAAATCAAAATGTAGGTTCAAAATTGGCAAAGTTATCGCTCACCTCAGGAATTTTCTTTATATTAAAATTATAATACAAAATATATTTTTTTCAATATATTTCAATCAAAAAGTCCGGAAGTCATACAAAGTATTTCTTCCGGACCTGATTTTATCTTCCGATAACTTATGTTATCTAAATAAAACTATTCTGTTCTTCTCTTTTTGAAGATACATAGTACAGCAAGTGCACTTGACATAATCAACATCAAACCGTAAACCGGAGTTGCATCTTTGTCTTCAGTCTTTGGAACTGACAGCGCCACTCTTGTATCTGAAATGGATTTTGTTGTATCCTTGCTCAGTTGTGCCTTCTGTGGCTGTGGAGTTTTCGGCTCATCTGTTACGATTACCGGCTTCTCGATTGCATTCATTGATGTTGTATTATTGTTTACGGTTGCCTTTCCCGGTCTTACAGTTGAAGTTGTGTTTGAACCTGAACTGCCGCTTCCACCTCTGCTTGTGTTTGAGCTTGTAGCTATTGACGGTGTCGCTAAAGGTCTTGTAGGTCTTATAACTACATCCTCATCTCTTCCCGGTATTGTGATCTGGCTTGGGGTTGCCACTCTTATCGGGGTTGTAGGGGTAGTCGGTGTGGTAGGTGTTGTCGGTGTACTTGGATTTACCGGTGTTACAGGGGTTAGCGGATTAATCGGGTTTATCGGATTTATAGGGCTTGGGTTTATAGGAGTTACAGGGGTTAGCGGTCCCGGTATTACTATCACGCTTGGGTCCTTCTTATAGATGTATGTTACTTCTATTCTTCCTGAACTGAATACTCCTGTCTCTGCTCCCTGTACAAGGTATAAACTATATCCGTTTATTACCTTTGCCGCTGTTGCATATGGCAGGCCGAGGCTTCTCGTTCCGTCAAGTATTTCATCACTTTCTATCGGTATTCCTGCAGTATTTACGTAATGGGCGATTACATCTCCTGCATCTCTTCTTCTGTACACATATGTTACAGTCTGACTTCCGCTTATAAATGTTCCTGTTGCGTTACTTGGTACACTTATCAGATCGTAATTATCAAATACCTTTGAACTTGTTGTATAGTTCTCTCCAAGTTTCTCTCTTCCGTCAAGTACCTCAGGGCTCTCTAAAGGTACATTTCCGTTCTCATCTATATGCTCTACTACAACATCTCCCGCAT
>NZ_ALJL01000012.1 GCF_000287675.1 Lachnoanaerobaculum sp. ICM7 | reverse complement strand
GCGGTAGAAGATGACAATCCGTTTAAGAGTGCGAAATACTACTTCGGTGATGACGGAGCAATGTATGCGGATCAGTGGTTGCTTTATTCACAGGTAGGAGAGAATCCGGGATATTCAGAGCTTGGACAGAGAAATTACAGTGAATATGATGAGATGTGGCTGTACTTCGGGGCTAACGGAAGAAAGTACGCTGCAAGCAGTACAGATCAGTCAAAGCAGAGAGAGATAAACGGTAAGGCATACCTGTTTGATGAGAACGGCGTTATGATACCTCAGCTTTCAGTAACCAACGCAAACATAAGAGCTACAGCAAGCAACGCTAAAGTAAAATACGGTTCACTTGATGTTGACGGTGAGCTTAAAGACGATTACTGGACATTTACAGTACCTAATGAAGTAATGAGTCAGCATGATTATGATACAGAAGAGCACAGCTGGTTCAGAACAAAGAAAGACGGTAGTGTAATTAAAGATAAAATAGCTACAGTACTTGGAAGAAGATACGCTTTCGATGAAATCGGACGTATGCAGACAGGTTTTGTAATCATGTTGGAAGATGATACATTCGGTATCAAATATGATGTAGATGAGTGGACAAAGGAAGACTTCCTTACAGACGCTCTCAACTCACCTATAGCTGCAATCGACAGAGGAAGCTTATATCTCTTCGGTACAGATGAGCTTAATGACGGTTCAATGATTACCGGTGAGGTTACAGTATCTCTTAGAGACACAAACGCCGTATTCGGTTTCAAAGACAATGGTAAGGCTATCGGAGCAAGATGCACACTTGCAAAGAACGACGGTAAGTTCTACTTCAACGGATTAAGACTGGATGCTGATGGAAGCCTTAAGTATGGTATTCTTAAGGATACAAGAACAGGTCACGGCGAGTATGTAGTCGTAGACTCAAACGGTAAAGTAGTCAAAGGCACAAAGATTCTTAAGGACGGAGAAGGTAACTGGATAGTAGTTTCAAACTCAAAGTTCGTAGCAAGAGTGAGCGATAGCGACAGACCAAGAAAGAAGAACGGAAGATTCTATCACTACGATTCAAGTGCTGCTAGACATGACAGATGGGGAGCAGAAATCACATATGCTGCAGATGGATTAAATAATCTGGATAGTGATTTTGTCCTCTTTGATAGATAGTTGGAGGAGAGATATGAAGAAAAATAATTTTCTTAGGAATGCTAAGCGATTAACAGCAGGTTTGTTGACAGCTGCGATGGTGCTGACAGGTGCTCCATTTGGTAATTTTACAGCAAGGGCTGCAACAGAGTTGGAACCCAATGTGGCATTGAATACACAGGGAGATGGTCCTAGAGGTGTAAGCGTGAATCCTAATGGCAAAGGATATTCATTTGGATCATCGGCAACAACAGCTTATGCATTTGGAAAAACTGATACCCCAATTCTCGTTGAAATTCCGCCAGAATATGGTGGTGGTTTTGCATCAGAACTGATGCACGGGGGGACAAATTATGATTATGGTACCGAGGGAGGAGAAGATCCTTTTACTTTTAACATTGCTGCTATAACTGATGAGAATTACAGAGCAAACTGGAGTAGAGGATATTACTCGGACAACAGCTCAACAACTACAGAAGCAAAAGAAACTACTCTATTTCCAACTTTGAAATCAGCTTTTCAACGTGCATGGTGGCATGGATATTATGCTTTTGCAAAGCCATATAGAATTGGTAGTAATGTTTTGAGTACAAATGCGACAGCAGGTTCAGATAATTATGCAAGTGGTACAGGAGCTGATACTGCTGATCCGGTTATAACAACTTGGGGTGGTGATTATGGCGCTCAACCTACTGCTGCTACATTCTACGGTACAACAACAAAGAAAGCATTACATAAAGGTCTTACAACTTATAAAAATGGAGAGGTCTTTACAATAACAAATCCGAGCGGTGGAAATGTGGAAGTAAGGCAGGAAGTTATGCCTTCACCGGATGATCAATATATATATGTAAAATACACTGTATACAATAATTCTGCTAGTCAAACTGATTTTATGATTGGCAATGAGTCTGATACTATGCTTGGTGCTCATGATGATGTACCAATATTTGTTACCAAACATGACAATACAAATGATATAGAAGGACTTCATTTTCATAATAAGGATCACAGTGGTAGTAATTCATCACATGCTGTCTTTGATATTATATCTAAAGGAAAAGGTATAGGTGGGCAGGATGTTGGAATGCAAAGACGTGATAGTAGCGATAAAAGTGAGAATAGAGTTTGGGCTGGAAGCTGGTCAAAAGTTGCCGGAATATGGCATACTGATTGGGTTTTTTCACAAAGCAGACCTGGTTATGTTGGGGCTGGACAAGACAGTACATCTACGACTACGGGTGATACAGCAGCGGCATTTTCAGCATATTTTGATCTACAACCATATGAAACTAAGACAACTGCTTTTGCGTTAGCTATAAAGCCATATGTTATATATGTTGACCCTGTGAATGGAAAAGATGATAGCAGTGGAACCGGATTTATGGGCTCTCCTGTCAAATCAATAAAAAAGGCGTTAGAAATATTGTCGCTTAAACCGTATGATATAAAAAAAGCATATATATACATACAGGGGAATATAGATAATCAAAATGAGACTATAGTCATTCCTGCAAATAGAGATATCACTATACAGACTACAGACTATAAGCCGCTTGCAAATGCTGCAACAATAAACTTTAATAAAGTCCCATTGTATACAGATGATGCTCCGATACCTGAGACAAGTACATTTACAATAAAAAGAGATACTAACTTTACCGGACCATTATTTGAGGTTAAAAATCCTACTTCTACATTGAATTTTTCAAATATAACTATTGATGGAAATGGCGCTAATGTTACTGCAGCAGCACCTATAGTAGAGTTATCAGCAGGTAATGTAAAACTGAAAGACAATACTACTATTCAAAACAGTAATGTGGCAAAGGGATTGAACAATGGTATTTCTCCTGTATCAGAGACTACACCTAAGGCTTCTGCAATAGATGTAGACGGGGCAGGTGTTCTTACAATGGAGAGCAATGTAAAGCCTATTTACATTAAGAATAATATAGGCAATAGTCGTGGTAATGATCCGAAAATTCCGGCTATAAATGTATCCTCAACAGTAAATCGCACATTTGCAGCAGATACAGGAATTGGTGAAGTAAGAGCCAGAGCAGTAAATGTATCAGGTAATGTAAATGTAGACAACAATGATGATATACATACAGTAGTAGATGAGTATTATGTTGATGCTACAGGAGCGCTGACTCCGGTCAGTTCTGTCCCTACAGGTGCTACAGTTACTACAACGCTTGTTGCGCCTACAGCTACAGAGCCTAACCCTAAAACTACTACAACAGAAAAAACATCAACTACAATTACAAAAGAAGAGCATAATGATAGTTCTACTAATCCGGCAACTGTATATAGAACAGTTACTACAGTTACCACATCTAAAGCTAATGTAAATCTCGATAAGAGTATGCTTTATGTTGGTAAGGGTAAAACATTTACAGGAACTATAGGAGTAACTATTTCAGATGTACCTAATACATCAGATGATAATGACGGTAGACCTGTTATAGATTATGAGGGTAGAAGTACAAGCTCAGTAATACCATATTCTGTAGGTAATATTAAAACAGATAGAGATGGTGTTAACCCAAGAATGGGCATGATAACTGCAAAGGCAACAGATGTAAATGGTGCAGTTTTAACAATGCCTCAATCAGAAGGTATAGTTTATTTGAAAACACAAAAGTATAACTTTACAGTAACATATATAGACCCGGACGGTAATACAATACCGATTCCAAGTCTTGTGGCAGGCACTAATACTATTCCGGGAGCTTTAGATCCTACAAACACATCATCATATGCATTTAGAGCCGCACCTGGTTCAGAAGTTAATATACCTATGCCTAGTTATATATTTAATGGTATACCAACTGTATTTGACAGTGCAACAGGTGCAAGCGGTACTTTGACAGTTGTAAACACTGATCCGGTTGCTCCGGCAACTACTCCAACTAAGGGAACTGTTATGGGAACAACTCCTAATATTCCTTTAGATATTGTTATTTCATTAAAGAAAAATGTGATGACATATAAGTTCGATTCAAATGGTGGAATAGCGGTATCAGACGTTATAGCTCCAGTTGGAGTATTGCCTTCGACAATGCCAAGCCCTACAAAAACAGGATATACATTTGCAGGATGGTTACAGTACACAGATGCCAATAATAATGATTCATATGATGTAGGTGAAACAATTGGTACAAATACTTTAACATCTTATCCTGCTTCATCAACAGCAGATACATTGCATTTTTATGCTACTTGGACACCGGATGGTACGCGTTATCCTATAAGTACTTATCATAAAAATATAAACCCCGGTTTACCACTTACATTTGGTTCAGAAGTTGATCCGGGATATGTTATAGAGTCAATCGTAGATAAAGATCATATTACTGTTCCGGGATATATATATGATTCCGGAAGTGCAACTCCTGTTTCAGCAGGTCAGATAGAACCAAACCCGTCAGTAACAGCCGGAGTGGCTGAAGGACATTACCATATTTCAAGTATGCCTGCTTCAGCAGTTACTTTGAATTACAAATATCGTGTTGATCCAAATGCTACATTTACATTTACGGTAAGACATGTTGATGCTTTAGGAAATATTATACCGGGTACTACTGTACATACTTCACAAAGAAGGGCAGAGCAAAGTATTAATGCAATGGCAGATAATTCTATTGCTGGTTATACTTATGCAACATACCGTATAACAGCCGGAGAAAATGATGATGCGGCAGGAAGTTACATACTTGGCTTAAATCATCAAGAGACTGTAGGCGGAATTACAACTACGCCATATATCGTAACAAATGATACTACAACAGGAACATTTATTGCTCATATGCCAAACCAGGATGTATCTATAGATTATGTATATGCACCTAATGCCGGTATGAACTTAGTAAGAAGATACTATGATAGATTTACAGATAGTATTATTGCAAGTCAGGTAGAAGCATCAATGCCATTAGCCAATGTATCAGCATCAATTCCTGCAGCAGGAAGTACAGTTGGTGACAAACTATATGGATATTCATGGGATGCATCATCAATGGTGTACATTTTAGATATTTCTAATTTAACAGGTCCTGTAAGCGTAAATCATAATCCGTTAAATGGTGATTTAAACGGTACTATGCCGGCTAGTGGAAATGGTGTCAGAGCTGATTA
>NZ_ALJL01000011.1 GCF_000287675.1 Lachnoanaerobaculum sp. ICM7 | reverse complement strand
TAATTTGCCAAGCCTGTAGTAGGTCTTTCTTCAAAGTCGATAAGTGCTGTTCCCATTCCTGTAGCTGTAGGAAGGTTTTCACTTAATGTAACACCAATAGTTGTTGCCGAATCCACTTCATTGTTCTTCTTTACCAAAAACGGCTTTTTACCAAGAGTCACATTTGAAGCTTTAGTATTTGCCGGGTCATCTACCAGCACACTGTTATTTGTAATATTTACATTACCGTTAAGCCTTGGATTTTCACTTGATGAAATCTTAATAGCAGGACCGTTCTTAATAGATTCGTTTCCTGTAACTGTGGCTACACCACCCGGAGAGTTCAAATCAAGAACAGCTGTATCTTTAACCTCTATTACAGATGGTGTATTGCTGCCTACAGCCGCATCATCAACATATGCATTTGTAAATGTAGAACCCGCCTTTAATGATACCGTACCTGCACTTGCTTCTATAATAGGTGCAGTAGGCTTTGTTGGCACGGTTGTCTGTGCGAAATAAGCCTTATTACCGTCTACAGTAACATCACGGAAACTAAGTGCAGAACCTGCATTCTCCACCTTAAAGAGCGGGCCTGTAAAGTTATTAGCCCTCTTTATGGTCGCCGGCCCGTCTGTTTTTATAGGAGGTGTATTATTGTGATTATAACCCACACCATAGTTCTGACCTGCCGGTAATGCAGAAAAGTCTGCGGTTTGAATAGTAATATCGGTACCTGCCGGAATAGTCACTGTACCATTCATAGTAGTATCCGACTGAAGGTAAATATATGCCTTCTTGGCACCATTTGCCCTAATCTTTGCTACAGCATCAGCGATACTTCCTACAGGATTACCCATGAATCCCGGTGTACCTGCTGAAGTAGCGCTACCGTCAGCACCATTATTTACATAGTAAACTGATGGCTTAATTGAAAGTATAAATGTAGCAACCTTTGTCTCTCCCGGAAGCAAGTTAAAGTAGGTTGAAAAAGCACCTGCTGAATCTCCGGGATTTACAAATCCTGATCTACTCTGCGAAAATACCCATGCGGTATGAGTCAATGGATTGACCGGATTTACGCCGTCAGTTCTTGGAGTTGTCGACCAGCTACCTACCCACACACGATTCTCCGAAGGATCATTAGTTGCTCTTTTTGTAATTCCGGCACCCTTACCTGATGTGTAGATATCGAATATTGTAAGACCATACTGTCCACCTCTAGAGTTTTGAAAGTGAACTCCCTCAAAATCTCCACCTGCTTCATGTGGTGTAACAAATATAGGAACATCATCCTGAGTTGTTATCATTGTATCAGTCTCATTACCCACCATAAAGTCTACTGTACTTGAACCCGGATTGTATGCAGTGTATTGAACAACTATATACTGATCATCATCTGAAGGCTTTACTTCCTGACGAAGCTGAACTTCTTGTCTGGCAGCTCCACTTTGCCCATTATCTAATGGTAGAACCTGACCATTATAGTATGTGCCGTTACCATGTAATCCCTTTATTTTTCCTCCAGCTGTAAATAAAGGATTATTAGGATCATCATTTGTGCTTCCACTACTAACATTATCCCAAGTTCTTACTATCGGGTCTAATGGGGATGTGGCTTCATATGGTGAACCACCGGTTTTATTCTGTACATCAGTACCTATACGATACGGCTTACCAAAAGCATAGTATCCATGCCACCAGTTTCCTGAATATGCAGATTTTATTGTAGGCTGTCCGGATGCTGTTGTAGCATTAGACCCTACATCATTATTATCATAGTATCCGCGTGAAACATTTTCTCTGGAACTTGCATCAGTAATACCTGCAAAGTTAAAAGTATAAGTATCTGTTGCACCACCGTTTGTTCCTTGGTGACCTGATGACGGTCCAAAAACAAACGCTGTGGAATCCGATGAACCATAAACAAAGTTACCCGCAGTAGAAACATACTTATTATTCTGTCCCTTTTTTATTTCATCATTGGGTAACAGTCCCGCCGCCTGTACCGTCATATTGCCAAGCGGTGCACCCGTCAGGATCATTGCACTCGCCAATAAGCCGGCAGTCGTTTGCTTAGCTTTCCTTATTAAATTATTTTTCTTCATATCTCTCCTCTAACTATCTGTCAAAGAGAACAAAATCACTGTCCAGGTTGTTCAATCCGTCTGTGGCATATGTGATTTCAGCTCCCCATCTGTCATGTCTGTCAGCACTTGAATCGTAGTGATAGAATCTTCCGTTCTTCTTTCTCGGTCTGTCACTATCACTTACTCTTGCTACGAACTTTGAGTTTGAAACTACTATCCAGTTGCCCTCTCCGTCCTTAAGAATCTTTGTGCCTTTGACTACTTTACCGTTTGAGTCTACGACTACATACTCGCCGTGACCTGTTCTTGTATCCTTAAGAATACCGTACTTAAGG
>NZ_ALJL01000010.1 GCF_000287675.1 Lachnoanaerobaculum sp. ICM7 | reverse complement strand
CAAGGGAGAAAGCCTAAAAGAGATGCTTTTTATGAATTTAAAAGTAAGAAACTTACTTCAGATATCCTAGATGACTTAAACTGTCAGTTTATGAGATGATTACAAAAAGAAGGAATTGTAACATTAAAAGAATTGTTTATTGATGGAACGAAAATAGAAGTTAATGCTAATCGTTATACTTTTGTATGGAGTGGAAGCATTAACCTAGATTATTCATGGAGTTACCATGAATAATCTAGGTAAAATAATAAAGAAAAAAGATTTTTACATAAGCAACAGTATTTATTAAATAGAAAAATTTTCCTTTATCAATGTAATTTTTATCTATTGCAATTGGAGGTTTATTGATTGATAATTGACTTGCAGAGTGTTATATGTGAAAAAACAAAGAATTGGTTTAGGGAGCAAAAAAATGATTAACAGGCTTATCAATGAACTTATGGCTTACGGTATGCGTGAGTATCTTGTGGATGAAGATGACAGAGTATATATTACAAACCGATTGCTGGATCTTTTCGGTCAGATAGAGTTTGAAGAAGAAGAGGTGACTGAAGAAAGAGCGCTTGTGGATATACTCTCAGATATGTGTAAGTATGCCTATGAAAAGGGTATTATAGAGGATGATACCGTGACAACGACAGATCTTTTTGATACAAAAATTATGGGACAGCTTACTCCTATGCCTTCAACCGTAAGAAGAATGTTTAAAGAGATATATCATATAAGCAGTAAACTTGCTACAGACTTTTATTATAAATTCAGCAAGAGAACAAATTATATACGTACAGACCGTATTGCAAAGGATGAAAAATGGGTTACCGAAACGGAGTACGGACCTATAGATGTTACTATTAATCTTTCAAAGCCTGAAAAAGATCCGAGAGATATTGCAAAAGCCGGACAGGCAAAGAAATCAGGATATCCAAGTTGCCTGCTTTGTATGGAAAATGAGGGATATGCGGGACATTTCTCACATCCGGCAAGACAGAATCTTATATTAATTCCCATCTCTCTTGACGGAGAGGATTATTTTTTACAGTACTCACCATATGTGTATTACAATGAGCATTGTATAATATTTAATAAACAGCATAAACCTATGAAAATAGATAAGGCTGTATTTAAAAAGCTTTTGGAGTTTGTGAAGCTTTTCCCTCATTATACAGCAGGCTCAAATGCAGATCTTCCTATAGTCGGAGGTTCTATTTTAAGCCATGATCATTTTCAGGGGGGCGGCTATGTATTTGCTATGGCAAAGGCTCCATATGACAGAAATTTTGTAATTCCGGGATATGAGGATCTGAATGCAGGTATTGTAAAATGGCCTATGTCCGTTATCAGACTGCAGGGTAAGGATATAGACAGAATTGTTGAGGCTTCAGATCATATTTTATCTTTGTGGAGAGGATATACTGATAAGGATGCATTTGTATTTGCAGAAACTGACGGTACTCCTCATAATACTATTACACCGATTGCAAGAATGCATGGAGATTTGTATGAGATAGACCTTGTACTTAGAAATAATATAACAACCGATGAAAGCCCATGGGGCGTATATCACCCCAGTGCAGATCTTCATCATATTAAGAAGGAGAATATCGGTCTTATAGAAGTAATGGGACTTGCCGTTCTTCCTGCAAGACTTAAAAAAGAAATGGCACTTCTTGAAGAGTATATTCTTTCAAAAAAGGATTTAAGAAGCAGTGAAGAATTAGAAAAGCATGCGGACTGGGTAGACGGATGGATTAATAATTATGATATCAATTCTGAAAATATTCACGGTATTGTACAGGATGAGATCGGTAAAGTTTTTGTAAAGGTTTTGGAATGTGCAGGTGTTTACAAGAGAGATGAAAAAGGTCAGGAAGCATTTGACAGATTTGTAAAAACTTTATAATTCATAATACTTTATAAATCATTAAGTTTGTTGTTATAAACTATAGTTGTAAGGCATTGCACTGATAAGATATAATTAGTGCGATGCCTTGTTTTTATAGGCTTAATAGTAAAAAAGGTGGTAGTATGAGAGAAAATAAAACCTATTACAAAAAGAAAATATATCTGGTCATACTTATTATGACAATTCTTTTCGGATTTCAAGGTATGTATGAATATTACAGTGCAAAGATAGACGATCCTTTCCAACTGATTTCTGCCGTATTATACGGTATCATAAAATTGTTTTTATTTGCACCGCCTATTTCACCGAGTGATAAGACAAATGTTTTTTATGAGATTGCAAAGTGGACTGCACCGATACTTACATCCACTTTTGTATTTACCAAAATTTCAAATACTCTTTTACATATGAAAAACATAGTTTTAAATAAGATAAGCGGTAATCATATTTTGGTATTTGAAAATTCGATCATGGGTGAGACACTGATTAATAATCTGATAGATGAAAAAACTTCATATAAGATATCACTTATTTCAAAGAATTTCATAGATGACAATATGAAAAACAAGTATGAGAAAAAGGGAATTGATGTTTATCAGACGGATTTTGAAAACAGTGACAGAAATGAGATAAGAGAACTTTTTGCCGCACTCAATATAAATAAGGCAAAGTATATGTTTTTTTGTGCCGATGCGGATCTTGAAAATTATGCCCTGTACACAAATGTTATAAAGAGAATAAAGCCTCAAAGACATATTACCTGCTATGTAAAATGTGAGTCAAAAACAGTGTCCTCATATATAGAGGATATGATAGCTCAGGAAAGAAAAAAAGAAGAGAGTCTTAAGAAGATAGATACCGTACATTTTGATGAGAGAGATCTGACTGTCAGAATGCTTATATCGGATAAATGTGTAAGTAAAAGTATATCAAGTAATGTAGAGGGACTTTTAGGTATAGGTAATACAGTGACTCCTGAGCTGATTGATGAAAATATCAAAAGGATGCATGTTTTAATAATAGGTATAAATGAGCTGACTTCTACATTATTAAAGTTTATTTCCAATGATATGACCATGACATTAAAGGAAAATGTAAAGGTAAGTATTATAGACAGGGATGCAGACAGAAAGATGAAAGAGCTCTTGGTGGACAATGAGGGCTTAAATAATTCTTTGGATATACAGATAATGAGTCTAAGTTCTGAAAGAAATATGATGTATGATCATCTTAGAAGTATAAAAAACGAAGCGGATCTGTCTCTCATTTTTTTGATGAATGAAGATGTTGTTAAGAGCCTTAAAAACTTGAAGCTTTTAAACAGATATTTTGAAGGTGTTCCAAAGATAATAAGAAATGTATCAAATATAGATTTAAGTTATGTATTACCTAAAAACAATGATAATATAAAAATATTCGGAGATGTTTCACAGATTATGACGGAAGATGTTATGATAAGAGCAGCTCTTGATAAGAGAGCAAAGCAGTTTAATGACAGCTATAACATATCTTCTGCGGCAGCAGGTATGGGAGAAGGACAGAAATGGAACGAGCTGTCATATGTGAAGAAGACATCTTCAAGATTATCTGCCGCGCATGACAGGATAAAGGAAGAGATAGTAAGAAAAATATTTTCAGATAAATCTGAGGATGAGATAAAAGCCTATCTGAATTTGAAGTTTGAAGAATTCAGTGCACTACAGGAAATCAGAAAAGTTGATAATGAAGAGTTCAAGAAAAAGTTTTGTGAATATCTAAAGAATGCGCCGGTACTTGATTTCTTATCAAGACTTGAACATAAGAGATGGTGTAACAGCTATTATGCCATGAACTTTAAGTATGGTGAAAAGAAGGATGAGAACTTAAAGACTCATCCATGTCTGATAGATGACTGGAAGATAATAATAGGCGAGAAGTTTTACACCTGTCATCCGGAATATGATTTATTATCGGTATTTACCTTGTTTCAAAGAGAGGAATGAGAATGGAAAAAGAACAAAAGCACAGGCAAAATATAGATGAAATGCAAAAGGCGGCAAATGAATATAAAGAGAAAAGCTATAAGTATGACGCCTTTATAAGCTATAGGCATGTGGAGCCTGATCAAAGTATAGCTAAGCAGGTTCACCAGATGATAGAGACATTCAAAGCGCCTAAAGAATTTTATCAAAACGGTAAAAGACCTGTATTCAGAGTGTTTCGTGACAGAGAGGAACTTGCCGCAAGGGATTTAAGTGCTTCCATAGAAGAGGCACTTGCCACAAGCAGATATCTTATTGTTATATGTTCAAAAAGAACACCGCTTTCAGAGTGGTGCCAAAGAGAGATAGAGACTTTTAAGAGTTTGCACGGAAGTGAGAGGATAATCCCCGTACTGGTAGAGGGTGAGCCGGGTGAAGCTTTTCCTCTGCCGTTAAAAGAGTTAAAGGGTGAGGAATCTGTAAGCGAGATACTGGCGGCAGATATAAGACCGGATGAGACATTAAATGCTGATTTTGAGGGTTATGAAGCTTTGCAAAATAACAATAAGCCAAAGTTAAAAGAGCTTACAAAGAAATCTTTAGACATATTAAAAACTGAAAAATACAGGATAATGGCCACTGTTCTCGGCTGCAGCTTCGGAGATTTAAAGCAGAGAGATAAGGAGAGAAAAAACAAGAGAATTTTGACTGTTTCCACCTTATCGGGAGTGGTATTTTTGATATTCGGTCTGTTTATGGCAAATGCTTATCAAAAAGCAGAACTTGCCAGACAGGAGGCGGTGCAGTCAAATGCAAGCATACTTATGAAAAGGTCCAAGGACTTTACAAAAGAGGGAGATTTTATTAAGGCTGTTTTGGTGGCAAAGGAAGCCATGAAGTCTATAAAACCTAATATGAAGTATTATGATACTTTGAAGGCGGAAGAGGATACAATATTCAACAGTATGATATATCACAGCGGAGCTTCAACATTGACTTCCATATCTACTAAAAACATCTTTACATATATGGATGTAAGTAAGGATGAAAAATATGTAGCTTACGGATTTGATAACAATTATACGGCAATTGCAAGTGTAGATAACGGAGAAGTATTAAAAATCTTGCCGGGCCATACTCAGCAGGTGAAGGTGGTGAGATTTTCTAATGACAATCGATATCTGGCATCATTTTCATTTGATAATACATGTATTATATATGATGTTGAAACAGGTGAAGAAAGGGCAAAGATAGAAACCGAGGGTGTACCCATGCTTGTCAGATTTTCAGAAGATGATTCAAAACTGACACTTATTACATTTAATAATAATACCTCTACCAATTTCTATTTATATGACACTGCTAATTGGCAGCAGACAGGAGGATTTGTAATTGACTCTCTTATAAAAAATGCCGATATAAAGAGTGACGCAAGTGAGGCAATTATAATTACAAATCCGGACAGTGACAATCAGATAACAAGAAGAAGTCTTACAGACGGAAGTATAATAGAGGTTATTCCAAGTCTTACAGTTAATACGGCGGAACCCGGAGTAATAAAAAATAAACAGTACAAAACGGCAGCCTATTCGGCTGACGGCGAGAGTATTTTATTAAATACCCAGAATGATTTAATAAAAGTTACATATGATAACATGGAATTATTTCATCAGGAGATATCTATTAACTTTAATGATCCCAAGGTAATATATGAAAGTGAGAATGGAGATAAAATAGCAATAAAATCAAATAATACTATATACATTCTGGATGGAAAAACCGGAGAGACAATTAATAAAATATATATGCAGGATTTAAAGTATTATACTTACAACAGCAATACAAATACGATAGTCGGATTTTCGGAAAACGGAAATTATTCTGTATGGAAGGATGGAGCTATAACCGACAGTAACTTGAATTATGGCGGAATATTGCCGATAGAATATATATTTTTAAAAGACGGAAGCAAAGTATTGGCAAGTTCTCATGACAGTCAGACAATAAAGATAATAGATTTAAAGTCAAGAATTTCTTCGGATTCTATACATGCAAGAATAGTATCAAATTCAAATGATTCTTCAAAAATGCTTTTGTTTGACGGGAATGATGTATTTATATCGGATGATGACGGTAAAACGAGTAAAAAAATACCTTTTAACAATAATATTACATATGGAATAGCCGCAACTTTCAAAGATCAAAAAATATCAAATGACGGAAGATATTATACTGTTTTGGGAATAGATAATGATACGCCGGACAAAAAGCCTACATTAAGTATTTATGATATTGAAAATGATACAATCAACAATATATATATAAATGCAATGGATTCAATACTGTCATTTAGCAATGATTCAAAGCAGATATTTGTGCTTGACGCTGTAGAAGGTCTGAATGTATATAGTACAGACTCGTTTGAGAAAGTAAAAAGCTACAGTGATATAAAGGAAAGTTCAGGAAATATAAAATTGTCAGGGGATTCAAAGATATTTGTTATAAACAAATATTCGGGAATTTCCTCGATATATAATCTTGAGTCGGGTGAACATATAGAAGATATACCCGGAGAAGTATTATATGTGGAAAACAGTTCCGGTGAAATAAGAGCAAAAGGAATACAAAATAATACGGCATTTACCTGGAGCAGTAAGACAGGACTGAAATCATGGGAAATGGATGAGGCCTGCAGTCAAACACCTCTAAGTCTTAAGGATGTCAATCTGTATAATGCAAATGCCGATATATTGTTGATGATCAGAAATAATGATACTGAAAGAAAATGCTATGTAGTGGATTTTTCAACAGGTAGACTTAAGATGGCTCTTAATTCCACATTGAAAGAGTATGCTGTAAACGGACATATTTCTTCTGACGGTAAGATGATAGCTGTAGATCAAAATTATTATGCCGATTATAATTTCAATGCCGGAAAAAACAATCAATATATCGAGTCAACAGTGTACAAGATACTTAATGAAGAAGAGGTATCTAATGAGATAGACAGTATTCTTTCAGGAAGAATACTTACTGAGGATGAAAAGATACAAATAGGTTTGACTACCAAATAAAAAGGGGCTGTCGGGAAATGGCAGCTATAAAAGAGGGAGGAGTAACTCAAAACGAGTCACTCCTCCCTAAGTTTTTGCATAAAAAAAGATGGCTAACGACAACCATCTTTCTCCGTTACATGTTATAATGTAACTATGCTCACAGTTAATTATTATAACGACTTTTTTGAAATAGGTCAACAGAAAATCAACTTTAGTTTCTATGAATTGAGTTTACCCGATGACGATCCGGTCTATACCCTAAAAAAAGTTATGGAGGATTTAAATTTTTCCGGACTGTTAGCCAATTGTTCGGATAAGGGAAGAACAGGGTACAACCCGATCATGATGTATGCAGTTATTACTTATGCAAATATGCGAGGAATACGTTCTATTGATCGTATTGTAGATTTATGCGAAAGAGATATTGCTTTTATCTGGCTTACTCAAGGGAGGAAGCCTAAAAGAGATGCCTTTTATGATTTTAAAGGTAAGAAACTTACTTCAGATATCCTAGATAACTTAAACTATCAGTTTATGAGACGATTAAAAAAAGAAGGGTTTGTAACATTAAAAGAATTATTTATCGATGGAACGAAAATAGAAGCTAATGCTAATCGTTATACTTTTGTATGGCGTGGAAGCATTAATTATCATCTTGCAGGTCTTCTGGATTCTATAGATAAGCTTTATTCAGACTATAACTCTTTTTTACAAGATAACAGTTTTGGGGAGAAGTACGGGCTTGGAAATGCACAAATGTTTGTGATTGACGGAATTGATAAAGTCAGAGATGTTATTGAAAAGAACAGAAAAAGAAAGATTACAAAACATAAAAAGTTATCTAATAACCGTATTATAGAGATTGATAACTGTTCGCCTATTGAAATACTTAAGCTTCAGAAAAATCTTATGGCTATTGCTGACGGAGAAGGTATTGTATTTGTTAACGGAAAGGGTAAGAGAAAGCCAAAACTTCAACAACTCTATGAAGAGCTTGAACATTGTGGACAGCGATTAATGAACTATAAAGAATGCTTTGAGATTATGGGGAAAGATAGAAACAGCTACTCAAAAACTGATTTGGAAGCAACCTTTATGCGAATGAAGGAAGATCATATGTTGAACGGACAGCTAAAGCCGGCATACAATGTACAGATAGCAGTAGAGAATTATTTTATTGTGCATGGTTATGTAAGTAATGATCGTACAGACTATAACACACTGATTCCTGTCCTTGAAAAGCATAAGAAAGCATTTGGAGAAGTGCTTGAAGAAGTTACGGCAGATAGCGGCTATTGTAGTGAGAAAAACCTCTTATATCTGAAAGAAAATCAAATAGACAGTTATATAAAACTACAGGATCATGAAAAACGAAAAACAAGAGCATACAGTAAAGATATAGGTAAATACTACAACATGAAGACAACAGTATTTGAGGATGAGCAAGTCTATATCTGTCATGACGGCCGTGAACTGAGACATATCAACACAGAAAAGAAAGAACAGAATGGTTATACACAAACATATGAAGTATATGGATGTTCAGACTGTAGTGGATGTGAACATAAGTCTAAATGTTTATACAAGTATAATCCTGATAAAGATATTGATAAGAATAAAGTAATGAAGATCAATGAAGTATGGGAAGAGCTCCGAGAGAAGTCACATGCTAACATACAGAGTGAAAAAGGTATTCTGAAACGACAGATACGCTCTATTCAAACAGAAGGTCATTTTGGAGATATTAAAGAGAATGAAGATTTCCGACGCTTTAACTATCGTACTTCAGATAAGGTTTATAAAGAATTTATGCTTTTTGCAATAGGAAGAAATATAAATAAATATCATCGTTTTCTCCATGCCAAACTAAAGAAATTTGAAGGAAAACTACAGGAGAAAACAGCATAGTAAAAAATGCAAAAGCAAAATTTCAGCCAAGGGGGTTTTATGCCCCAAAATAGACAGTATTATAGAAAAGTAAAATATCCTGACAAAGTCGCAAAGCTCAAAAGCCTTGTATTTGTCAGGATATTTCTATTTTGTTCTGCGGGAAGTAAAATTACTTATTTCCCGACAGTCCCCTGCATTTTATTATTTTTTGAAAAGTTTTGCAAAAAAGCCTTTTTTCTTAGGCTCGGCTTTTACGATTTTACCGCCCTTTACACTCTTTATATCTGAGATGTAAATACCGCTTACTACCGCCTTTACTTCCGTCTTTAGCGGTATAGATGCAAATACCTTTTCATCTGCCATCAATGTCATGATCTTCGGACCTACCTTTGCTTTTACAATAGGCACTTTAGACCATTTGAGGTACCATGGGGTTTGCTCATAAACGATTTTCGGCAAACCTGATTCTTTTATCTTCAGTTTCTTTTTATCTATAATAAGCATAGAAACAGTTTGTTTGGCAGCTTCCATAGCGGCCTGGGATTCTACTTGTTTTGTCTCCATTTTTCTTCCGAAGAAGTATAGTGCAACTAAGGCGACAAGTAATATAACGAGTATGACAATAAGTATTGTCAAAAATGTTCTCACTTTTCGTTCCTCCAAAAAATAAAAATTGTGAAGTATCACTGACGACAATTATATCAAAATCTTAACAATTTATCAACAATTTATCAAGATACTCATAGTACAATGGTTATTACAGGTTTGTATTTTTAGGTTTAATGTCAATAAAGACATGTGTTATAATACAAAAGATAAAAAGAGCTGTGTTAGGAATTTAAATAAAATATTACAGTGGAGGTTATATGAGAAAGATATTGATTGTTATAGATATGCAAAATGATTTTATTGACGGGAGCCTTGGAACAAAGGAAGCGGAGGCTATTGTAAAAGGTGTAACAGATAAAATCAAGGAGTACAAAAAAGAAGATGTATTTGCGACTATGGATACTCATAAGGACAGTTATCTTAAAAGTCAGGAAGGTAAAAATCTTCCGGTAGAGCACTGTATAGAAGATACTAATGGTTGGGAGTTACATCCGGATATATCAAAGCTTATTGATCCGGAAAATATCTTTAAAAAACCGAGTTTCGGAAGTGTGGAGCTGGCAAATAAGATGCTTGAGATATCAAAAAAGGAAGATATTGAAATAGAGTTGGTAGGACTTTGCACCGATATATGTGTTGTATCAAATGCACTTTTAATTAAAGCATTTCTACCGGAAGTAAAAATTTCAGTTGATTCAAATTGCTGTGCCGGAGTTACTGTTGAAAAGCATAATGCCGCGCTGGAAACATTGAGAAGTTGTCAAGTGGAGATAAAATAAAATATTTGAGTAAATATAAAAAGCCTTACATTCAAGTTAAACTTGTTTGTAAGGCTTTTTTTCACATATTCTTCACAAATTAGCCTGTTTTTTTCAGTTTCATTTCAGTTTACTCGTGTATTCTTAGGGCATGAAAGGAAAACATTCCTTTAAAAATAATTTGAATATAAGAGAAATGAGGAGCTTATGAAAAGAGAGATAACAGATAAGAATAAGAAGATTAATAAAAATATTGCATTTTCATTGATGGGAATGGGACTGATGATTAGCTTAGGAGCATGCAATGCATCACAGGATGCAAGTGCAGCAACTGTAAGTGCAAATGTAAACAGTAATAAAACTCAAAAAAATCAGGGAAATGAAACAAGTATAAGTATTGATAATAATACAGTTTCAATAAACGGAGACGGAGCAAGCAGTGAGGGAAAGGTCATTACAATAAGTAAGGCCGGAACATATCGATTAAGCGGAAAGCTTGATGAAGGACAGATAGTTGTAGATGCAGACGGAGATGTAAACTTAAATCTTGATAATTTTACAATATCAAATTCATCAGATGCACCGATAGTCGGAAAGAGCGGAAATATAAATATCAATCTTGTTGACGGTAGTGATAATAAGATAAGTGATACCAGAGCTGCAAACACTCAGGATGAGAACAGTTCAAATGAGACAAAAGCATATGATGCTGCAATTTATGCTGAAGCGGATATAAATCTTACAGGAAGTGGAAAGCTTACAGTGGAAGGTGGATATGAGGATGCCATTCATTCAAAATCCAATTTAAATATTGAAAGCGGAAACTACTCCATTACAGCTTCACATCATGGTTTAAACGGAAAGAAAACTCTTGTTGTAAAGAACGGAAGTTTTGATATTACAACAGTGGAGGATGCACTTCATTCAAAGGGTGATGTTACTTTTGAAAACGGTGAATTAAATATAAATGCAGGGGATGATGCATTGCATGCCGATAATACATTGACTGTTAAAGACGGAAAGATAAATATAAATTCTTCAAATGAAGGATTGGAAGGAGTGACGGTAAATATTGAAGGTGGAAATATTCTTGTAAATTCTACTGATGACGGTATCAATGCAGCAGGAGATTCTGAAGACGGATCACAGCTTAGTTATGCTATCAATATCTCAGGAGGAGATATAAAGATAATTCCGGGTGGTGACGGTATAGACTCTAACGGAGATTTGAATGTTTCAGGAGGAAATATAGTTGTAGACGGGCCTTCAAATGGTGGAAATGCACCTGTTGACTATGACGGAACAGGTACTATTACAGGAGGAAGCATACTTGCAACAGGCAATTCCGGAATGTTCCAGGGATTTAACGGAAATAATCAGGGGCAGTCAAGCATTATCTACTATTTGGATAATAATGCGGCTACAGGAGCTACTATAAAGATCAGTGATGAATCAGGAAATGAAATCTTCTCATCAGCAGATCAGACTCAGAGCTATAATGCCGTTTTATACAGCAGTGCTGAGATTGAAAGCGGAAAAACTTATAAGGTAAGTGTAGGAGACAGTGAGGGTTCTGTTACTGCAGGAGACTCACAGGGAGGAAACTTCAGTCATCCACCAATGGGTGGAATGGGTGGAAACAACCAAGGACAACCGCCACAGATGAACGGCAACTTCCAGGGAGGAGGTCAGGGAAATAACCAGGGTCAACCACCACAGGGACAGCCACCGGAGATGGGAGGCAACTTCCAGGGAAGAGGTCGGGGAAATAACCAAGGAGAACCGCTGATGGGTCAGCCACCACAGGGAGGACCAAATGGAAACTTCCAGGGAAGAGGTCAGGGAAATAACCAAGGTCAACCACCACAGGGCCAACCACCGGAGATGAACGGCAACTTCCAGGGAAGAGGTCAGGGAAATAGCCAAGGACAGCCTCCACAGGGCCAACCACCTCAGGGAGGAAATCAGCCACAAATGGGTCAGCCGCCGGAGAATGAAAACAATCAGAGCAGTAAAAATAAAACTGATTCTAAGAAGAAAAAGAACAAGCAAAAAAGTAATAAAAAGACAGGAGATACATCCGGAAAGGAGAAGTAATGAAAAGAAAATTTGCCCTAATACCGGCATATAAACCAAATGAAAATTTGATATATTTTGTGCAGTCCATTGAAGCAAGAGGGATAGAGGTAGTAGTGGTGAATGACGGTTCAGGGGAAGAATATCTTCCCCTCTTTTCACAACTTGAAAAGAACAGCAGAGCAAAGGTTATTCACTTTTATGTAAATCAGGGAAAGGGGGCTGCATTAAAGGAAGGATTGTCCTATTTAAATAAAATAGAAGATGATTTTACAGTAATAACCTTAGATGCAGACGGTCAGCATTCACTAAAGGATGCATTATACCTGCTTGATAAATCCATGGAAAGTGAAGACAGCTTGATACTTGGATCAAGAGAGCAATCAAAGGATTCACCTCTCAGATCAAGAATAGGCAACTATATTACAAAGAAGGTATTTTATTTTTCAACAGGAGTAAATATTGAAGATACTCAAACCGGAATGAGAGCATTTCATAAAAGTCTGATACCGGATCTTCTCAAAATAAAGGGAGAGAGGTATGAGTATGAGATGAATATGTTACTTGATTTTGCAAGAAAAGGTATAAGGATGAAGGAATACACCATTGAAACAATATATATCAATGACAATGAGGAAAGCCACTTTGATACTATAAAGGATTCAGCAAGAATATACAGCCAAATCATTAAATTTTGTGGAAGCTCTATCCTATCATTTATTATAGATTTTTTATTTTACACTGTATGCTTTTTTTTATCAGGAAGCATAATACTCTCAAATGCGATTGCCCGCATTATATCACTGCATTTCAACTTTTTGGTAAATAAAAAGGTTGTTTTCAAAAATTATAAAAAAGATGAGAAGAATCTTGCCAAAGAATATATTTCATATTTGGGGCTTGCGGTATTTATATTTTTAATGAATACATTGATTCTTCGAGGAATGGTGGAAGCATTAAATATTAATGCATATTTGGCTAAGATAATAACAGAAGCAGTTTTGTTTACAGTATCATATTTTGTGCAAAGACATTTGGTATTTGCAAAGAAAACTGTAAGAGAGAACGATTATGCAGCTTCTTTAAAATAGATGTTTAAATAATGAGGTAATTATATGAAGAAATTAAACAAGAAGAGATTAGGCGTATTGTATGGTGTACTTTTATTTTCATTCAGTACATATGCGCTTTTAGATACATTTGTAATACCGCATCCGATGCAAAGTGTAATGGCTTCAAATGTAGTTGCACAAACTACAAGCAGCAGTATAAAGGAAAGCATAGAGGCTGCCATACAAGAAAAGCTTAACGGAAATACAACCGGGAACACCTCCACAGCAGATAATAACTTAACATCAGGCAGCACTACAGCTGAAAATACGGGTACAACAAGCAGTACTTCATTGACTAATGTAGAGACTGTGGAAGGTGGAACTGTTATAGGAGAGTATTCAGACAGCAATACAAGTATTACATTAAAACAATACAGAGCATATGACAGTGATATATATGTGGCTGATGTAACGGTAAGTGATGTTTCCGTTTTAAAGACAGCACTTGCAAATAATACTTACGGAAGAAATATTACCGATACAACTTCAAATATGGCAGAAGAGAATAATGCCGTTTTGGCTATCAATGGTGATTACTATGGTGCAAGACAGGCAGGATATGTTATAAGAAACGGAAATCTTTACAGAAATACTTCCGGAGACAGAGATGCCTTGGTTATAACTAAAACCGGTGAGTTTGAGTTTGTTTCAGAGAATGAAACAAGTGCAGAAGAACTTTTACAAAGCGGAGCATATCAGGTATTGTCATTCGGTCCGATACTTTTAGAAGATGGAGAAATATCGGTAGGCGAAAATGATGAAGTAGGAATGGCAATGGCAAGCAATCCAAGAACAGCTATAGGTTACCTTGGAAATAATCATTATGTTTTCGTGGTTTCAGACGGAAGAACAAGCGAGAGTGCAGGATTAAGTCTTTATGAGCTTGCAACATTTATGAAAGAACTGGGTGTAGTTGATGCATATAATCTTGACGGAGGAGGTTCATCTACAATGGTTTTTAAGGGAGAGATTATAAATAATCCTACTACAAACGGTCACTCAAATCAGGAAAGAGCTGTCAGTGATATAGTATATATAGGAGGTGAAAACTGATGAAAAAGTCATTGATCTATCTTGGAATCTCAATATTTGTATTTATATTCGGACATATATATGAGTACTTTTCACATGGTGTATATTCAAGCTATATGATGTTTGCATTCTTGATACCTTTTATAGGACTTTTTATTCCAAGTCTTTTAAACAATCTTATTTTAAAAAGAAAGATTACTGATAATGTTACACTGCCATGGAAATGTGGTATAGCAACACTTACGGTAGGTTCAATATACAAGGGTGTATTGGAAATCTACGGTACAAGCGGAACTTTTGAACAGGTTTATTTGATAATAGGAAGTTTACTTTGTATTATAGCTACTATTGTATTGATAACTGCAAGAGTTAATACAGATAAAAATTGTGAAATAAGTGATTAGTAAAAAAGTGCCACCCCGGAAAGTTCGGAGTGGCACTTTTTCAATTAATTATATATGAAAATATATATCAAAACATATTTTTTTATTTTTACTTGATACCTTTATTTCTCCTCTATGCATAAGTACGATTTCCTTTGCTATAGGAAGCCCAAGTCCATAACCGGTACCTGAGTGAGATTCATCAAGTCTATAGAAACGCTTGAATATATTGATCGTATCTTCCTTTGAGAGTTCTTTTTCCACATCATTTTCCACTGATAAAACAATATTGTTTTTTTTCTTAGTAAGAGTAAGAGCGGTATGTGATACGGAGTACTTCATGGCATTTTCCAAAAGGATTGAGATAAGATCCTTTATTTTATTTGTATCTCCCAAAACAGAAATATTATTATCTATATCATAATTCAGTTCTTTGGAATTTTCAAAAAACAAAGGTTCAAAAAACAGACATTCTTTAGTAACTATATCTGATAAATTTATTTTTCCCATTTGCTCTTTTCTATCCTGCCAGTTTTCCAGTCTGCTAAGATCAAGCAAATCCTGTGTCAAATGCTTCATTCTTTCACTCATTTCATCAATGCCGTCAATATTCTTCTTAAGTAAAGCTATATTTTCCGCTTGAAAAGAATGTTTTGATATAGCTTTTTGAATATTTCCCACATTATTTATGATAACTGTGAGAGGTGTTTTAAGCTCATGTGATGCATCTGAAATAAACTGTCGTTGTGAAGCAATGGCATCACTTACCGGTCGAATGCTCTTTTTTACAAAGTATTTGGAGAAAAGTATTATCACTGTAGACAGTATAAAAAAAAGCAGTATGAGCAAAACCGAAAGATTATTCAAGTTTTTTATTTCTTTACTGAAATCTGTAACGGCGACACGGTACAAAGTAGGTGGTCTGTTATTATGTTGCCTTTCTTCACCTAAGTGATCGGGAGGAGAATTGACCTCACAAATATATTGCAAAGTGCCGGATTTTATAGATGAATAAAACTTATCGGTATTGTCATCTATCTTGCTTAGAGCATCTGATATTATTTTTTTCTTTGTATCACTATCAAGAAAAAAATCGGCACCATTTGTATCAATAATAGTTCCCTCAGAGTCAAACATCATTTGAAAAACAGCATATGAAGTTGATACTGAATCCTGATACATGGGTGTATTTATTGCGGAAGAAAGAGTAGACCTCAGACCGCTGTAAATACTGTTTCTGTTAAAGAGAAATGGGAAGATGAGCATAAATAAAAGTAAAAAGATACTTACTGATGATAAAAGCAATGTAAGCTTTTTTTGTAATTTCTCAATCATTATTCACCTCTTACTTCCAAATGATATCCAAGTCCTCTGCTGGCTACTATGGATATATCTGAAGACAGTGTTTTAAGCTTCTTTCTTAAAAATCCGATATATACCTCCACATTGTTTTCTGTAGCATCACTGTCATATCCCCAAACTTTTTCAAGTAAAAAATTTTTGGAAATATTATTCTTTCCTTCTTTTAAGAGAAGCCTCATCATTTGAAATTCTTTTGATGAAAGGCGAATGGAATTATCACCGGATATAAGCTCTGATGAGTCTATATCAAGAGTGGTGTTTCCAAAACTTATCTGGTTTACCTCTTTCCCCTGTCTGCGAAGCAGAGCATTTACACAGGCTAAAAGTTCCCTTCTGTCAAAAGGCTTTGTAAGATAATAGTCTGCACCGGAATCCAGTCCTTCAACTCTGTCAAGAATGTCGGATTTTGCAGTAAGTATCAAAATAGGAAGACCGTTTTTTTCTTTTCTGAGAGTTCTGGCTACCTGAAAGCCGTTTAATTTTGGGAGCATAAGATCCAGTACCAATAAATCAAAATGCGAAGATCTGGCAAGTTCAAGACCATCCATTCCGTCATAGGCACATATTACATCATGCCCATATTCTTCTAAAATTTCTTTAAGAGATGAGGCAAGTAATACCTCATCTTCAACAACTAAAATATTCATATACACTCCATTTTATGTGGTGTTTTACAACTTAAAGTATAGAATATTATTTTCTCATATAATCAGATTTTATTCAATTATATAGTATTTTCTTTGTACAGCATTTTAGCAAAAGAATTTTTTAATACGGTTTACCATAAAAACAGCTAAAGCAAATGAGAGTATATCTGCAAAAGGCTGTAGAATATATATGCCGAATTGCCCAAATGACTTTGATAGAATATATAATAGAGGTATAAAAAAGAGTCCCTGGCGTGAAACAGAAAGTAGTGAGGACATTAGGTAGTTTCCTGTATTTTGTAAAAGCATACAGCTTACTGCAAAGAATCCTAAAATAGGTAGTGTTAAACATTGCATATGTAAAAGCTTTACAGCTGATAAAATAACCTCACTGTCAGAGGTCATGGTTTTAATAAGATCTTTTGCAAAAATATATAAAATGATCGAGGATAAAACTAAAAAGATACTGCCTATAATTACTGTAAGCCAAAAAGCCTTTCTCACTCTAATATACTGCTTTGCTCCATAATTCATGGCACATATGGGTTGAAAACTTTGAGACCAGCCTATCATTATCATAAATGAAAGTGCTGATATTTTTGAGCTTACAGTCAAAGCCGCTATAAGAGAATCACTGTATTTTGCAGCAGCTATATTCAATAATATCATTGAAATACCTGTAATGGACTGCCTTGAAAAATTTGGCATACCTCCTGCTAAAATATGATATATCCTGTCTTTATTAAAGTTTAAATTAAAAGCTATATTTCCTGATTTTAAGGAGAAATATGTCAGCACAAAACAACCTGTTATTTGTCCTATAAGAGTGGCATAGCCTGCTCCTGTAAATCCGAATTTTAAATTAAACATCATTACAGGATCCAGGATGATATTTGTGATCATACCAAAGAGCAGACCTGTCATTCCCTCTTTTACATTTCCACAAAGTCTAAGCTGATTATATAAAGTAAGCGAATAAAGTCCGAATGGAATACTTAAAATAATTATTTTTAAATATTTCACAGTAAACTCAAGCAAATCATCTGAAGCATTGCCTGATAAAAATTTCGAGAGCGGAATAATAAAAATCCATGATAAACAAGCTATAATTATGCCGATTGATATTGCAAAGAATATGCCGATGGAAGCTAAGCTTTTAGCTTCTTTTTCATTTTGCTCACCAATCTTTTTTGACATTATATTTCCGCTTCCATAGCCGAACCAAAATCCAATTGCCTGTATAAAACTCATAAAGCTGAATACTATACCTATTGCGGCGGTCATAGATTTATTATTTAAGATACCTACAAAGAAGGTATCGGTAAGATTGTAGATTACCATAACAAGCATGCCGACAATAGTCGGAATAGAGGTTCTTATCAGCAATGGCAGCAGAGCATCATTTAAAATAGCCTTTCTTCTTATTTCATTATTCATATCACAATCCTCTGACAATTCCGGTATCGCCGTCTACCTGTATCATATCGCCGTCTTTAAATTTTGTTGTTGCAAAACCCACACCAAGTACTGCCGGAATATTATATTCTCTTGCAACTATTGCGGCATGACTTAGTGCTGCACCGGTATCCGCCACAACAGCACTTGCCAGCTTAAAAAGAGAGGTCCATTCAGGATCTGTGAGATGACAAACCAAAATATCACCTTTTTTCATTTTATAAAACTCTTTGGGACTTTGAATAATGCAAACTCTTCCGACTGCTTTGCCCACACTACCGCTTACACCTTTTAAAATATCACCTTTCGCATCAAAGATAAGCAACTTTGAGGCTTGCCATACTTTTATTGAGAGTGGAAATTTTTCATTCCTGTTTTTGATATTTTCAAGGTCTTTCTTATTCAGATATCCTCTCTTCATAGCTTCTATCAGTTCATTAAAGAAAAGATTGGATATACCGGTTTTATAATTTTCATTTTCAAGTAGAAGCATATTTACTTTAGTAACACATTTTCTGACATAGTAAAATAAGCTTTCCCATAAATACTGACTTTCTTCTCTAACAACATGGAAATATCGAAGGCTGTTAATATCGGCTTCCATGTGCTTATATTTACTGCCATAAACTGACTTTAGCTTCAGCATTAAATCATCAAAACGTTCTGTTTTTTCATTTTTGGTAAAAGTAGAAGCCAATATAGGCTTTAAAATATTAATGAGCCTGTCAGGATCTTCTATAAATGTTTTCGCCTCCAGACAGTAGCAGTTATAGTCTGATTTGAAACCGTTTTTTTGCAAAAAGTCATCAGTCATAGATTTAAAATCATCAAACTCATTATATAAGTTTTTGTAGCTTTCGCCGAGAAGAATAGCTTCCTTTAAATTATTGTTTTTTGATATTTTTTCTGTCATTTTGGAGATATCATTATTTATCGTTGAAGTCTTATTATCCAAGTTTTTATAAAGATCAAAGGCGGTGTAATCAGGATTTATTTTTTTTAGGATTTTACTGTATCTATCAAATACAAGCATTGTAGGAAATAGAGCATATTTAAATCTGTCATAGGAAAGATCCTTAGTCAGTTTATAACTGTACTCTAAAAACTCTCTGCACTCTGTCAGGCTCATATTTTCAAAATCTTTGGATTTCAGTGTTGAGATATATTTCTCATATCTATCCATAAACTGCTCACAGATTTTGGCACAACTGTTAAAGTCTCTGATTTGTTTTAGGACTTTAAATATATGAAAAATATTTTTGGTAATTCCCTTTTTACCTTTTGGAAGAGTCTGTATGCCGTCATTATCTATCTGCGGATCGGTGTCAAAGATTATGCCTCCTTCTGCAAATATTTTGGACTTTTGATTATTGATTGCCATTATAAAATCATAATCCAAAGCTCTGTAGGCAAAGGGCATTTTTTCAAGTTGAAATGACATTTTTTTACGCATACTCTTATTTGGTCTTGTTTTTTTCAAGTAACTGTCTATAAGGGCTTTTTCATTATCATTTTTTAATGTGGTGATAGCCCTTGCCTGTAAAATATATACTTTGTTATCTTTGACAGCCCATTCGATATCCATAGGCATATGGTAATGCTTTTCTATTTTTAGACCGCAGTTTACAAGTTCTGATATTTCATTATCATTTAGAACTCTTGCTTTTCTTTTATCTTCATCTACAGCTATTTCTATAGTGTCCTTGCTTCCATACACTATCTTTGTTTTTTTAGAACCTATGGTGCTTTCAAGAAGTTTGCCGTCTTTTTGGACAATATAGATGTCAGGAGTTACTCTGCCGCTTACAACACTTTCTCCCAAACCATAGCTTGCATTTATTTGCATTTCATCTGCGTTTTGACTTAGCGGATTTATTGTAAAGAGTACTCCGGATTTTTCACTTTCCACCATTTCCTGCACAATTACTGCAATAGATACACAAGTCTGATCATAGCCTTGGTGAAGCCTGTAGCTTACAGCTCTGTTACCCCAAAGTGAGGCATAGCATTTAAGTATTTTAGAGAGGATATCATCTATACTCTGTACATTTAAATAGCTTTCCTGTTGTCCTGCAAAACTGGCATCAGGCAGATCCTCAGCGGTAGCAGATGAGCGAATTGCAACTCTTATATTTTCGCCAAGACTTCTGTATTTATCTGTTATAAGTTGTTGCATCTCTTTTGAAAACTTTCCGGATATTATAAGCTTACGAAAGTATTCGGCGGCTTTTAATAAAGTACTCTCATCAAATGATGCTTCTCTCAAATTTTTTTCTATAATTTTATCTATACCGTTTTCTTTTAGAAAAGCTTTATAGGCATCTGCTGTAATTACAAAGCCATTTGGAACATTTATTTTAGCAGAAGTCAGTTCTCCAAGATTTGCCCCCTTTCCACCGGCAAGTGATATATCTTCTTTTTTAATATCAATAAAATCAAGTATCATATTCCCCCCTGTTTCATTAAAAAATTGTGGTATGCAAAAAGCCTGTAAAAATTTATAAACTTAAAATATTAAATCTTTATATACTTGGTTGCAATTGCGGATATATAAGTTTTAAGTATATCTTCAAAATATTTCTCATCAAAAAGATAGTAGTCTGTACATAGTAAAAAGCTTCCTATAAAGGCACCAGCAAGACCACATTCATCGGCAGTCTTTACTACAGAGTTATCCTTCCAGTAATTTACAAGCTTTTTTAAAAACTCCCCATACAGTTTTTCTATTTGATTCATCTCATCAGATTTCTTTGTTTTCAGTATTTTAAATGCCTCTTCATATACAGGTTGTGCTTTTATCTTTTGCATCAAATCCAAAGAATATTTGTATATGACATCAGTTAAAAATCCCACAGGATCCTTAATTGAGCTTGAAAAATTTTCTTCAAGAGCTTTTAATTTCTGACCGGATCTATATGCCGCCAGATCAATAATAAGTGAATCTTTATCCTTCCAAAAATTATAAAAGCTGCCTTGTGCAATACCGACTCTTTTGGTCAATTCCGAAATGCTTAAAGATTTTGTCCCGTTATTATGAAACAGCTCAATGGCGGTATTCATAATATTTTCTTTTATTATTTCCTTTTCTTTTTCACTGAATGCTTTTCCCATACTCCTCCTTCAAATTCGGTACTCTATGAATATATTCATACTTATTCATAGATATTATACTCCTAATAAAGATGGATATCAATGAATATAATTAATATTATTCATAGATTTTTTATAATATTATCAGGTTCAAAAAGAATTAAGCAAAAAATATATTATATAAAAGAAAGCCTGTATGGATGAATATGTTACTATAGAGTAAAATGTGTTTAATATTGATATGCATGTAAAGATGTGGGATAATAAAAATATCAGGAAGTATTAACGAGGTGAGTATGCAGGAAAAAAAGGATTGGAACGGTATCAGAGGTTATATAGATCATATTTTTGATGAAACGGATATAGGAAACAGTGCAAAGAAATTTGCAGACAATGTTGTTGACAGCCTGAGGGAAGTGAACAATCTTACAAAGGAAAATTATAATAAGAATGCAGTGAGTGTAAAGGTAAATAAAAGCAATAGGACAAATATTTATTTAAGGACCAACAGATCGGATCTGTTTATAAGGATATTTGTCGGATTACCTATGATGATATTTTTCGGTATTCCGATACTTGTACTTACACTGACCGTACTTCCTATTTCATTTACCGGATGGGTTGTGCCGATGATTGCACTTATACCTTTTTTCGGAATAGGAGCATTTCTTGCAATTCCGGCAATCGGTAATCTTAGTCTGGTTGAAAAGGCGGACAGATATTATCGTATAATGAATAATAGGACTTATATGAACATAGAAGATATTGCTGTGATTTCAAATGAAAGTCCTGAAGTTGTGGTAAAAAACTTAAAGAAAATGATAGACAAAAAGATTTTCACACAGGGCCATCTGGATAAAGAAAATAAATGCTTTATGTTAAGTCATGATGTATATAAGGGCTATTTGGCGCTGGAGGAGCAAAGAAAATCGGAACAAAGAAAGAATGATATCATTGAGAAAAAGGTTGATATTAAAGACGGAAGCCTTATATCCGAGGGCAGGGAGTATATTATATCCATTAAAGAGTTGCATCTTGGAATAACAAAGGAGCCTATGTCATCCAAGCTTACAAAGCTTGAGACTATACTTACTGCAATATTTGACAGGGTGGAAAAGGAGCCTAAGGAAACAGAGAAGCTTTATAAGCTTATGAAGTATTATTTACCTACAACTGTAAAGCTCATAAAGATATATTCCGATTTTGACAATGTTATTTCACCGGACAGTGATATTTTGAATACTAAAAAAGAGATTGAATTGACAATAGAGTCTATAAATGAAGCTTGTGGTGAATTCCAAAACCGTCTTTTTAAGGATACCGCATTTGATGCGGACACCGATGCGGCATTATTAAAAGTTATGCTTGCAAAGGAAGGATTGATAGGCGGCGGAATGGAAGAAGATGAGAGGTGAGACTATGAATGATAATGAATTAAAGAACAATGAAATAAATATGGATTCACTGGATGATATGTTAAAGGAAGGTCCAAGTCTGACATTTGATATTGAGGAGAAGGCACCTGAAACCGCTGTAGTGGAGACTGCAAAGCCTGAGAGTGCACCTCAGATAAAACTCTCCCCTGAAGAAGAAAGACTTGTAGAGGAGTTTTCTTCCAAAATAGATATAAGCAATTCACAGGCTGTACTTACATATGGTGTCGGAAGTCAAAAAAAGATTGCGGAGTTTTCGGAAAATGCTCTTGAGAGAGTTAAGACTAAAGATCTCGGTGAGATAGGCGATATGCTTGCCGGAGTGGTAGGTGAAATTCGTTCTTTGGAGATTGAAGAAGAGGACAAGGGATTCTTCGGATTTTTCAAAAAGAGCGGAAATAAGCTTGCAAATATTAAGGCTAAGTATGACAAGGTAGAGGTCAATGTCAATAATATTGCAAAGGCTTTAGAGGATCATCAAGTAACTTTGATGAAAGATGTTTTGATGCTTGATAAGATGTATGAGCTCAATATGAACTACTACAAGGAACTGTCAATGTATATTATGGCAGGTAAGAAAAGACTTGAGAGAGCAAACAATATAGAATTGCCGGAACTTATCAAAAAAGCTGATGAAAGCGGACTGCCTGAGGACACACAAAAAGCTAAAGATTTTTCACAGATGATCAACCGTTTTGAAAAGAAATTACATGATTTGGAGCTTACAAAGACAGTATCATTACAGATGGCACCTCAGATAAGACTTATTCAAAACAATGATTCCATGATGTCTGATAAGATACAGTCAACCATTGTAAATACCATTCCTCTTTGGAAAAATCAGATGGTAATTGCTATAGGATTAAAGCATTCCACCGATGCCGCAAAGGCACAAAAGGCGGTGTCCGATATGACCAATGAGCTTTTAAAAAAGAATGCCGAAAGCTTAAAGGCCGCTACCATAGAAACAGCCAAAGAATCGGAGCGTGGAATAATAGATATCGAGACATTAAAGAGCACAAATAAAACTCTTATATCCACATTTGATGAAGTTATAAAGATACAGGATGAGGGTAGAAAAAAGAGAAAAGAAGCGGAAGCCGAGCTAAGGAATATAGAAAATGAAATGAGAACCAAGCTTCTTGAAATCAGTAACAGACAGGTAAGTGATAATCAATAGATAGGAAATAAAATGAATAATTGGAGACAAAAATATCATATAGAGCCAAAGAGCGGTTGGCTGAACGATCCTAACGGACTTTGTTTTTTTAAAGGATATTACCATGTGTTTTATCAGTATGCTTATGAGCCGAATGGTGGAAATAAATACTGGGCACATCTAAAGTCAAAGGATTTGATACACTGGGAAGAGGCACCGATATTCCTTTCACCGGAACATGAGTATGATAAAAGCGGTGCATATTCAGGCTCTGCTCTTATAAAGGATGATACCATGCATATTTTCTATACCGGAAATGTGAAAAAAGCCGGAGATTTTGACTATATATATGCAGGTAGAGAGAGTAATACAGTTCATGTGACAAGTTCAGACGGAATAAAGCCGGACTCCGGTAAAGTCGTTATGTACAATAAGGATTATCCGGAAGGACTGTCTTTGCATGTCAGAGATCCAAAGGTATTTGAATACGAGGGCAAATACTATATGGTAATCGGTGCCAGAACTATGGAAGATAAGGGAGAGGTGTTGGTTTTTGAATCGGAGGATCTCGATAACTGGAAGCATATCCGTACCTTTGAAACCATGGCAAGAATAGGATATATGTGGGAGTGTCCGGATCTTTTTGAGATAAACGGACAGTGGATCCTTATGGCATGTCCACAGGGACTTGAGGGAGGAAAATATGAATTCCAGAATATTTACTCCTGCGGATACTTTATTATAGAGGGTGATTTCAGAACAAACGGCTTTATAACGGAGTATAAGGAAGCCGACTTCGGATTTGACTTTTACGCACCACAGACATTTGTACATGAGGGTAGAAGACTTTTACTTGGTTGGATGGGTATGCCTGATGCAAGCTATACAAATCCGACTATAGAATATGGATATCAGCATTGTATGAGTGTATTCAGAGAGCTTGACTTTGCAAATAATACATTATATATGAAGCCTGTTAAAGAACTTGAACACTTAAGGAAAGAGCTGTTTGAGTATGGTGAAGAAAATATCTCTTATAAAGTTTCGGATGAAAACAGAGCATTTGATTTGGAACTTCAAAACTTCGGTGATAAGTTTGAGATAGAAATATTTGATACTTTAAAGCTTGATTTTGATGCAGACAGGGGAGACTTGGAGCTTTCATTTATTGCAAACGGATACGGAAGAGAAAAAAGATTTTTAAGAACTAAGAGTATAGAAAATCTAAGGCTTATGATTGATGCAAGCTCTGTGGAAGTATTTGTAAATGACGGTAAACAGGTGATGTCTACAAGAATGTATCCGGAAGAATATAAAGAGATAAAAGTATCAGGGAATATAAGAGGAAAGCTATATAGCACGGCTATATAATTTTACAATGGCATTGCTTGGTATATTAAAGAATTTATTTGATAAAGATAGAAAAGAAAGTAAAATGAAGTTAATAGTTGGTTTGGGGAATCCCGGAAGAGAGTATGTAAATACCAGACATAATGCGGGTTTTTATGTTGTGGAAAAACTTGCATATGAGCTTGGAGAGGATATATCCGAAAGAAAATATAAGGGACTTTTCGCAAAGGTCAGAATAGGGAATGAAAAGGCAATTATTTTAGAGCCACAGACTTATATGAACAATAGCGGAGAATCTGTGAGGGCCTTTATGGATTATTTTAAGATAGAGGCGGCAGATGTCATAGTGGTTTATGATGATATAAACTTGGAGCCGGGAAATTTGCGTATCAGATTAAAGGGTAGTGCAGGCGGTCACAACGGTATCAAGTCATTGATTGCACATATGGGAACATCCGATTTTCCGAGAGTCAAGGTGGGAGTAGGTGAAAAGCCGGCTAAGATGGATCTGGCGGATCATGTACTTGGCAGATTTGGCGATACAGACAAGAAACTGCTTGATGAGGCGGCATCTGATGCCATAGAGGCGATAAAGCTTATGGTGGAAGGTCAGTACGACACTGCAATGAACAGATACAATACCAAAAAGACAAAGTAAGGAAGAATATGAGTTTATTTGAAAATCCCTTAAAAAGATTAGCGGATTTTGAATCTTTAGAAGAAAGTATAGAAAAAGAAAAATTCCCGGTGCAGGTCAGTGATATGTCCGAGCCGGGAAAAGCACATCTGATTTCCGAGCTTATGAAAGAAGAAAAGGCTTGGAAACTTGTTATATCATATGATGAGGACAATGCGAGCAGGCTATATGAAGATATAGGCTGCTTTTTGGACGAGGTTTATCTATATCCTGCAAGGGATCTTTTGTTTTTTACGGCAGATATAAGATCCTCACAGATAACAGCCAAAAGAGTGGAAGTATGGAAACATTTAAGAGAGGATAAGAGCGGAGTCATAGTAACAACGGTGGACGCTCTTATGGATAAACTTGAAGATTATCATAAGTTTTGTGAAGCCACTTTGGAGATTAAAAAAGAAGATATTATCGATATAGAAAAGATATCAAAAAAGCTGACGGATATAGGCTATGAGAGAAGCTTTGAAACAAGTAATCCCGGACAGTTTTCAATAAGAGGAGGAATAATAGATATTTTTCCGCTTACTGAAGAATATCCTGTGAGAATAGAACTTTGGGATGATGAAATAGATGCTATGAAAAGTTTTGATCCGGCAAGTCAAAGATCGATTGATGAGCTGGATTATGTAAATATTTATCCGGCAAGAGAAAAGGTACTTGGCGGTGAGCAGTCATTTTTAAGATATTTTGATTATAAGAATACCCTTATATATATTGATGAGCCTGCAAGAACCATGGACAAGGCAAGAAAAACGGAAGATGAATATAATCAAAGTGCAGCCGGAAGAATAGAATCCGGACAGTACAAAAAAGAAGATATTCCCGATATATTCGGAGCCGATGAGGTGTTTCACAGCTTGAATAAAGCGCCGAGTATTGCACTTACAGGACTTGATAACAGAATAAAGGAACTGGAAATCAAAGCAATGTACTCCGTATTTTCAAGAATGAGCGGAGTATACCATGAAGATTTTACAAATCTTGTGGACGATTTGAAAAAATACAGAGCTGACAAAACCAGAGTTGCCCTTGTTTGTGCATCAAAGACCAGAGCAAAGAGACTTGCGGACAGTTTTAGAAATGATTATTCCTTGGATGCTTTCTTTTCTGAAGGTGAAAAAGATATAAGTATCGCTCCGGGGCAGATTGCAATATTTGTTGGAAATATTCACTCGGGATTTGAATATCCTGCGATCAATTTTGCGCTGATTTCGGAAACCGATATTTTTAAAACTCCGAAGAAGAAAAAGAGAAGAGAAAAAGAATATGAGGGTGACAGAGTAACCTCATTAAGCGAACTGCATATAGGCGATTATATCGTACATGAAGACCATGGTCTTGGAATCTATAAGGGTATAGAAAAGATAGAAAGAGACGATGTAATTAAGGACTATGTAAAGATTGAATATCAGGGCGGTGACAATTGTTTTGTACCGGTTTCAAAGCTGAACAGAATACAAAAATACGGCGGCGGAGAAATAAAAAAACCCAAACTCAATAAGCTTGGCGGAGTAGAGTGGAGTAAGACCAAATCAAGAGTAAAGACGGAAGTCGAAGAGATGGCCAAGGAGCTTGTGGAACTCTATGCAAGCAGACTTAAAGGACAGGGTGTATTCTATGGAGAGGATACTCTTTGGCAAAGAGAGTTTGAAGAAATGTTTGAGTATGAGGAGACATATGATCAGATAAAAGCCATAGAGGATGCCAAGAGAGATCTGGAGACCGGAAAGATAATGGATCGTCTGATATGCGGAGACGTGGGATATGGTAAGACTGAGATTGCCTTAAGAATTGCTTTTAAGGTAATACAGGAAGGATATCAGGTACTTTACCTTGTTCCGACAACCATTCTTGCAAGACAGCATTACAATACATTTGTTCAGAGAATGAAGGACTTTCCTGTAAAAATAGGTTTACTTTCCAGATTTAACACAAAGAAGGAGCAGAATCAGACTGTCAGTGATCTGGAAAAAGGTCTTGTGGATATAGTGATAGGAACACACAGACTTTTATCAAAGGATGTAGCACCGAAAAAACTCGGACTTGTGATAGTGGATGAGGAGCAAAGATTCGGTGTAAGACATAAGGAGAAATTAAAGCAGCTTTGTGAAAATGTAAATGTGCTTACACTTACCGCAACACCGATACCGAGAACTCTTCATATGTCACTTTCGGGTATCAGAGATCTGTCGGTATTGGAAGAGCCGCCTGTTGACAGAAAGCCGATACAGACCTATGTAATGGAGTATCATGATGAGACGGTTAAAGAGGCTATCAGAAGAGAGGTTGCCAGAGGCGGTCAGGTGTATTATCTTTACAACAGAGTCAACAATATAGAAGAAGTTGCCGCACATGTCAGAGCGCTATTACCGGATATAAATGTGGAATATGTGCATGGAAGAATGGATGAGAGACATTTGGAAGAAAGAATGGTCGATTTTATCAATGGTGATGTGGATGTATTGGTAACCACAACCATAGTGGAGACAGGTCTTGATGTTCCGAATGCCAATACCATAATTGTTCATGATGCGGACAGACTCGGACTCTCACAGCTTTATCAGCTTAGAGGTAGAGTCGGAAGAAGCAAAAGAAGTGCCTATGCCTTCCTTATGTATACGAGAAATAAACTTTTGTCCGAGGAAGCTTCAAAGAGACTTAAGGCAATAAGAGAATTTACGGAACTCGGTTCCGGAATAAAGATTGCAATGAGAGATCTTGAGATAAGAGGAGCCGGAAATGTACTGGGTGTAACTCAGCATGGTCATATGGAAGAAGTCGGATACGATCTTTATGTGAAACTTTTAAACACTGCGGTAAGAGCCTTAAAGACAGGAAAGCCTGTGGAAGAAGAAGTGGAGGCAAGTGTTGAGATAGACAGCAGTGCCTATATTCCAAGCAGCTATATTTCCAATGAAGAGACAAAACTTGAGATATATAAAAAGATAGCATTGGTAAAAACCGAGGAGGATTTCCTTGATATGCAGGATGAGCTTATAGACAGATTCGGTGAGATGCCGAAGTCTGTTGCCAATCTTTTGTATGTTGCAAGAATAAAGGCTCTGGCAAGCAGTATGTTTATTACCGATATTATTGTGAATAAGTTGCAGATAAAGTGGACAATGAGAGAAAATAAAGAGATAAAAACGGATAACCTCGATGCTTTCTTAAAGTCCTTCGGAAAGAATTTATCTGTAAAATATGACAAGGTACTGAATTGGGAGTACAGGGATAAGGAGAAAATCTCAACCGAGGACAGGATGGAATTTACTATAAGCTTGCTTGAGAAAATGAGAGAGCAATTGTTTTAGCACATCAAAAATCATTTGACAAATATAGATCATTGCAAGTATACTTGTTAATGCACAGCCGGGAAGATAGCGGTGTCCTGTACCTACAATCCGCTTTAGTAGGGGTGATGTCTTGCCTAGGGTGTTCATTTGCTTGGCAGTCTGGAGTAAGTGGTGTTGAAGCGGGGGTCCCCACGCAATGGAAACTTTCGAACCGTGTCAGGACAGGAATGTAGCAGCACTAAGGAAGACCTTTCATGTGCCGTGAGATAGCCGCCGCAGAGCTAACTGCTTTTGTAACGCTTGTGAATGGCATTCGAAGCAAGACGTGCATATAAAAGGGCATTATTAAGAAATCTGTTTTAGATTTTTTGATAATGCTCTTTGCATTTTGTAAATTAGAATTTGTTAATTCCATGACAAGACTATTGAAAAATGTTTTTCATTAATATAAAATGATGTAGATATTTATATATGTATATTCTTACCGAGATATACTATATAAATTACATATAGAAAAAAGAGTAGATCCGTTTTTTAAAATAGGAGGAAATATATGGCAATAAAAACTATAGGAGTTTTGACAAGTGGTGGTGATGCACCGGGAATGAATGCGGCTATCAGAGCGGTAGTTAGAACAGCAATACATAACGGAATAAATGTAAAGGGAATCATGAGAGGTTATGCAGGACTTTTACAGGAAGAGATAGTAGATATGGACAGTACCAGCGTGTCTGAAATTATTCACAGAGGCGGTACAATTCTTTATACTGCAAGATGTCAGGAGTTTACTACAGCAGAGGGACAAAAAAAGGGTGCCGAAATCTGTAGGAAGCATGGTATAGACGGAGTTGTCGTTATAGGTGGTGACGGATCGTTCCAAGGTGCAGGAAAGCTTTCAGCACTGGGAATCAATACTATAGGAATACCGGGAACTATCGACCTTGATATAGCATGTACAGACTATACTATAGGATTTGATACTGCGGTAAATACTGCAATGGAAGCTATTGATAAGGTAAGAGATACTTCCACATCACATGAGAGATGCTCAATAATTGAGGTAATGGGTAGAAATGCAGGATATATTGCACTTTGGTGCGGATTTGCAAACGGTGCGGAGGATGTGCTTTTACCTGAGAGATATGACGGAAACGAGCAGGTGCTGATTGACAGAATCATTGAAAACAGAAAGCGCGGAAAAAAGCATCATATCATAATCAATGCCGAGGGAATCGGACATTCAACTTCCATGGCAAAGAGAATAGAGGCTGCTACAGGTATAGAGACAAGAGCTACAATCTTAGGTTACATGCAAAGAGGTGGTGCGCCTACATGTAAGGACAGAGTTTATGCTTCAATTATGGGAGCAAAGGCTGTAGAGCTTTTATTGGCAGGTCATTCAAACAGACTTGTTGCATATAAAAACGGTGAGTATGTTGACTTTGATATTCAGGAAGCATTGGCAATGACTAAGGATATACCGGAAGATCAATTCAGAATAAGCAAGCTTTTGGTAAGATAATATGCCTGAAATGATAGACGGATATAATTACGATTGGACAAACAGTGAAAATATGGTGCTATGTGGTGCCAGCTCGTATGTTCAGAAGTATTATTTCAATGAAAAGTTCAAGCTTTTGCCGGATGAGATAAAAAACGAGCTTAAAATAATGTGTGTGTCTTTTGCCGAAGAGGCGGGAGGCATACTTACTATGGAGTTTGATAAGTTCGGTAATTTGAGCTTTTGTGTAAGAGTTGATGATGCCGATTTTTATTTTGACGAGATAGAGAGCGGCTTGAAGATAAGCTTATACCAAAGAAAAAAAGAAGAGCTTTTGTCACAGCTGGAATTGTTTTATAAAGTGGTGATATTGGGAGAGAGTGCAGAATAATTATGCTTGAAAAAATATCATATTATATAAAAAAATATGAGAGTGTATTACTGTATCTTATTTTCGGTGTACTGACCACTCTTGTAAATTTTGCGGCATACCATGTTTGCTATACAAAGCTCCAATTTCCGAACTTGGTATCCAATACGATTGCATGGATATTATCCGTTCTTTTTGCCTTTATAACAAATAAAATATGGGTATTTAAAAGTAAAAGCTTTGAGTTTTCAAAACTGGCAGTTGAACTGTCAGGCTTTATTACGGCAAGATTGTTTACAGGTTTTTTGGATACGGCGATTATGTTTGTTGGAGTAGACTTATTAAAGAGAAACTGGATAATTGCAAAAATAGTCTCAAGTGTGGTCGTAGTTATACTTAATTATATTTTTTCAAAGCTGTTTATTTTTAGAAAGAATAAGGAATAATGCTAAAAGATTTTAAAATCGGAAATATAAATATAGAAGGCGGTTTGTGCCTAGGACCAATGGCAGGTGTAAGTGACTTGCCATTTCGTCATTTATGCAAAGAAATGGGAGCTTCACTTCTTGTTACAGAGATGGTGAGTGCAAAGGCTATCTATTTTAAAAACAAAAATACGGAACCGCTTATGAAAATAGATAAAGGGGAACATCCGATTGCGCTGCAGCTTTTCGGCTCGGACCCCGATATAATTGCACAAATGGCCGCAAGTATAGAGGAAAGAGATTTTGATATATTCGACTTTAATATGGGTTGTCCCGTACCGAAGATAGTAAATAACGGTGAAGGTTCGGCGCTTATGAAGAATCCGAAACTTGTAGAAGAGATACTTACAAAGCTTGTAAAGAGTGTAAAAAAGCCTGTTACATTAAAGATAAGAAAAGGTTTCAATGACGACAATATCAATGCGGTGGAAATTGCAAAAATAGCCGAAGCTTCAGGTGTAAGTGCTGTTGCCATACATGCCAGAACCAGGGAACAGTACTATTCGGGTAAGGCGGATTGGAGCATTATAAAGGCTGTAAAGTCAAATCTCGGCATTCCGGTAATCGGAAACGGAGATGTGGTGGACGGCAAAAGTGCAAAAGAAATGTATGAGTATACGGGCTGTGACGGGATAATGATTGCAAGAGCGGCAAGAGGAAATCCATGGATATTCAAAGAAATCAGAGGGTATTTGAATGGGAAAATCATAGAAAAACCCGAGAAAGATGAAATCGTGGATATGATACTCAAACATTGCAAACTGCAAATGCAATATGATGATGAAATTATGGCTATAAGAAAGATGAGAAAACATGTTGCATGGTACACACATGGTATGAAGGGCTCATCGGCACTTAGGGATAGGGTGAATCATGTTGAAAGATATGATGAACTTGAAAGACTGTTAAGGTCAGTATAAAAGATTTTATCTCTTAATACAAAATTATAAATACATATATTAAAAATATGCTACAATAGTATCGGAGTGAGAGGTATTGGAGGAGATATGAATACAAAGGAACAGTATAAACGAATTGTAAAATTCGGTTCGGCAGCTATCATATTGCTAATAGAAATAGGGCTTTATTGGGCGCTATGGTATTTTCATCTGAATACTATTATAGAGGTAAGATTCTGGAGAAGGGGAATCTGGCTGTTGGCTGCAATGTACGGAATGTTGCTGTTTTTCTTTCTGCAGACATACGGCGGTTTAAAAATAGGTTATTTAAAAAGAGGTAATATAATCTATTCTCATATTTTATCGCTTTTGATAGCCAATGTAATAGGATATATTATACTTGCATTGGTGGATAAAAGATTTCATGCACCGACACCGTTTATAATTTTAACTGTTATAGATGCCGCATTGGTATGTGCCTGGGTTTTTTTATTTCAGTGGATATACAGTGTGCTCTTTCCGCCAAGAAGACTTTTGGTAGTCTATGGAAACAGACCGGTATTTTCCATAATGGAAAAAATAGGTGCCAGAGATGACAAGTATATAATAGGCGGAGTAATAAGTACCAAAGTCGGTATTGATGAAATAATGAAAAGAGCGGAGGAGTTTGAAGGTATGGTTGTAGGAGATATACCTTCACATGAAAGAAATCTGCTTTTAAAGAAATGTTATGATGCAGGTATCAGAGTATATATGATACCAAAGATAAGCGATATATTGATAAGAACTTCCACAAATCTGAATCTGTTTGATACACCTATTCTTCTTTCAAGAAATGAGGGGCTTCAGGCCGATCAGATGCTGGTAAAGAGAATCATAGACGTTGTAGTCAGCGTAATAGGTATAATAATTACTCTGCCACTGTTTGTCATGTTCGGTGCGGCAATACATCTTACAGACAAAGGTCCGGTATTTTATAAGCAGACCAGACTTACACTTGACGGAAAGCTGTTTGAAATATATAAATTCAGAACTATGAGAGAAGATGCGGAAAAGGACGGTATAGCAAGGCTTGCCGGAGAAGATGATGACAGAATCACAGCAGTCGGAAAGCTCTTAAGAGCTACCAGATTGGATGAGCTTCCCCAGCTTTTTAATATAATAAAGGGTGAAATGAGTCTTGTAGGTCCAAGACCTGAGAGACCGGAGATTGCCGCAGAGTATATGGAAGAGCTTCCGGAATTTTCTATGAGACTTAAAATGAAGGCGGGACTTACAGGATATGCACAGGTTCACGGCAAGTACAATACAACACCATATGATAAATTAAAGCTTGATCTGCATTACATAAGAAATTACAGTATATGGATGGACCTTATCTTGATAGTTTTGACACCTAAAGTTTTGTTTATGAAAGAGTCGACAGAAGGCGTCGGAGAAGGTGAAATTACCGCAAATACCAAGGATAAATAATATATTAAAGCAGGATGCATAAATTGATGCAATCCTGCATTTTTTATGTTACAATCATATTACATGGCAGATATTATATTTTTCAAAAATTTCAATAATTATTTTATATTCTTAGTTTTAATGTCTTAATTTTAATTCCCTTTATATCATTGTTGACAAATAAAAGAGAAGCATATACAATCCTGTCTTTGACAGTTTCAAAAGTTAAAATGCCCTTTGAGCCCAGTGTTTTACAGGCTTTAAGGGCATTTTTATTTCGTTTTGAAACTAAAAAA
>NZ_ALJL01000009.1 GCF_000287675.1 Lachnoanaerobaculum sp. ICM7 | reverse complement strand
CGAAATAAAAATGCCCTTAAAGCCTGTAAAACACTGGGCTCAAAGGGCATTTTAACTTTTGAAACTGTCAAAGACAGGATTATATCAGAGAATTATTTTTGATTCCATTATCTTTAGAAGTTTTCAGAATTGATTTCAGAAGTATTAAATATAGCCGGGTATAATGCCCTTAATATTAAATACCCGGCTATGTGTGGAAAATAGTCGGTGCACCGACATGTCATGATGTTTAGAATTTTGTAGAATTTTTAGAATACACAGATTAGAAAGTTTACTTTCTATAAGAAAATAGATATCAAACCAAACATCATGTAAAAAGTTTGATATTTTTATTATACTAACTATTACCCTATTGGCAATACCTGATACTACGCTCCGTTGTATTTGAATTAATTTTAGCGTATTAAATAATTTTTTCTTATAAAACTGTGCATATCAACGATTATCATGTAGTAATCTTGCCATAAAAATAACTTCGAATTTTTACAGTACATCATTGAAATTTAATATTTTACCCACCCTCATTGAACATTATATTTTCAATCCTCATCCAAAATTGATAGAAATTCCAATAATTTCTTTAATTTGTAAATGTTTAACCTTTTAACTCTGGCTATTATGTTTGCTTTTATTTCATTACTTGCATTTTTTCTACTACCGGTGCTTATATAATGGTCTATCTTATCTTCAAGCAGTTCTTCTACCGGTATATCAAATTTATCGCTTATCTTTTGTAATACACTTAAACTTACATTTGAATTTTTACTTTCATACTTACATACCGTTTGCTGCTTGACTCCGATAATATCGCCAAATTCCTTTTGTGTCATTCCCCTGTGTAGCCTCAATTTACGTATACTATTCATAGTCACTCCTCCTGTCTTCATGTACGTCTCTTCGGTATTTCGTTGAATAACTTATGTAAAGTATACTATAATGTGTAAATTATCACAATATTATAGCAAAAATTAATAATAAAGTTTATATTAACATTTTAATATTTTTGTAAGATATATATATTTTACTGTAATATTTCTAAATATTTTATTACATAAAAAGACCCAAGTTCTCACTCGGGTCTTTTATAAATAGATTACTCCGTTGCACTTTCAAGTGCTTTTCCTACTGCTTTGATTATTCCTTTACAACTGTGTGTAGCACCACTTACAGTATCCACATCCAATGATTGTTTTTCTATGATTTCAGGAATCACATCCCTTGCATCTATTAAATACTCCTCATCATCCCCTGTATCAACTATATTTATTTCAGTGATTTCTCCATTAGCAATAGTTACAGATACCGTCATCTTTCCACTGTGACCTGTAGCACTTCCTTCATAAGTTCCGTCTTTGTATGAGGCATCTGATGAAACTGTGTTTTGAGTATTTTGCTCTTCCACAGCTTCTTCTCCATTCTTTCTTGCCGCTCTAAATCCGAATACAGCAAGGACTGCGTAAATAATACAAATAAACACAACAAAGACTATACAAACAACTCTTTGTTTCTTATACTTTATAGCTCTCAAAACAAGGTAAACTACATATATAACAGCATAAACCGTTAAATCAAACAGTGTATCCAAATGACCATAAAATATGGATATGCTGAATATCATTGCTATATGCAAAAACAGTAATCCATAGAATACATAGGACAGTTTTTGTAACGATTTCCACTTTTTAGGATTCATTCTTTTTCTGATAACCATAAATGAAGTTATTGTCAAAGGTATCAAAAGAATAATCATTATAAGTGAAAATACTGCCGCAAATATTCTCTGTGCATCCAATTCAGATATATTTGTAAAGAGTTTTACAAAATAATACTGCCCATATGATATATTGTGAATCAAGGTACATAAAGCCGCAATAATTGCCATTTCACCTCTTGTACGTAGCAGTAATCCTCTCATTTTTGCAGCCGGACATACAGATGCTACCATAACAAGTATAAAGAGAGCACCTGCTAAGGTGCCTCTCGCCAATATATCATTTGCAATATAATCAACTACAAACGGCAAGCCTTTTTCAGGTGCAATTATAGTTAATATACTTATTAAAATCGTTGCAATATAAAAATATGTTGCATGTTTTTTTATAGGCTTTTCTAAAATTGCAAAAAAAGCCAATGCTACAATAAGACATGCGACCAATCTCATTATTTTGTTACCTCAATTGTTAAATCAGGATATCCGTCAGCCTTAAGAACGACTGTATATGTTCCTGCTTCTGCAAATACAGGCTCATCCTTACCGTCCGAACTGTATTTTGCATCCAAATTTATACTTCCATCTTCATTAAATGCAACTTTTCCAAACTTTCTACCCTTGCCACCCTTGTACTCTGTATCATTCACCTTTGCATAAGTAATAGCACTTATATAATCCTTTACAGTAAGTCCTGCCTCATTTTCATCAAGTTTAAGAGCATTGTTCTCAAAGTGGAACTGTTCCGCATTCAAATTTGAATTTATAACAGCTGTGAAATTCAAATCAGCATATTTATCATTTGTAAATATAAACTGATACTTGCCGGGTACAATGTCCTTTGGAAGATTCAAAGTACCGTTATCTTCCTTTACGTTTGCTATATCAACATCTTTCTTCTTAGAAACCATTCTTCCGATACTGTACTTGCTGTCATCTGAGGTTATTTCAAACTTAATCTGTGAGCCGTCCTTAGTATAATTAGCGCTCTCATCACCCTTAATGCTGTAGTTCTCAGGTGCCAAAAGCTTGCAGAACAAATCTGTATCTATCTCTATATCATCGGCATCCTTAAGTAAATATGTAATCTTTGAAATTGTCTGTCCCGGTAAATCCTGATAACGTATATATGCCTGTGCATTTCCATGATTCTCTGTAAACGGTGCTGCTGCAAATGCAAGTTCTTCAGGTGAAAGCCAGATATTCTCCAAATGTTCCATACCGTACTTCTTACCTTCTTTTGTTTCTATAACAACACCTTGAACATTGTCAATTTCAACTTCCAAGTCCTTTATATCAATTTGATAATTTCCATAGTTTGAAGTAGTTGTAATTGTTGACTCCAAATCATTTTTAACAGTATTTCCAACTGTCTTTGAGAATGTACCGTCCGAGTTTAACACCTTATACTCTGCAGGTGTTTGATCTGTAGTCTCTTTAATTTCAGCTACAAATGTAAGAAGAGGGTTAGTTGACTCTTTTTTCTCCTCAATTGCCTTCTTAGCATCCTCATAAAGTGACTTGGAAATAGCGATATTTACATCTTTCACTCCTGAAATTATTGATCCGTCACCAACAACTTCCGATACTGCTGTTGTAAACTTTTCAACCTTTTTATTGGTTACAGAGCTTACAGCATCATAATTTCCGTCACTTCTGATACCTGCCGCCGCATCCGGAGCATCAAGCTTTGCAGTAAGCTTCTCAGGCTCAGCTTCAGGCTCTACATCATTAATCTCACCATAGTAGTAATCAGCATATGGAATGCTTATCTTTGCATAAACATAATTTTCATTACCGATGTCAGCCTTACTCTCCTTGCTTACCTCAGACTGACTTTCGCTCTGCACTGAACTGCTCTCTGCTGTAGTCGCTGTATCAGCTGCTTTTCCGCAACCTGTTATCATCAATGCAAATGCTGCCGGTGCCAATATAGATAGATATCTTTTTTTCATATGTCCTCCATGAATATAAAATGAAATTGATTGTTTATAGCGCTTTTTGTTAGTACTTCCTAACTCAATTACACAGTATTACATAAAAAAATATGTCTGTCAATCGTTTTTATAAAAATTGATCCGGATAAATATCCGAATCAATTTATACTACATACTATCCAAGTAGTTCCCCTTTATATTTTCCATTCTTAATTTTAAAGAAGAACTCACTGTATCTGTCAGAATCAAATATCTCCAATAACTCCTTCATATTCCAGATAAGGTTTACACTGTCTAAGTCTGACCGGTCAACCCAAAATACTCTTCCTTCCTCCGATGACTTTAATTCACCGCTAAATTTATCAGTCTTATATAAGAGTACCAGATATCTTGTTCCGTCTTCCTGTATCCAATCTTTAAAACCACAGGCTATAGGATTTTCAATAGTAAGTCCTGTCTCCTCTTTCATCTCCCTGATAACAGACTCAAGCAGTGACTCATCTTCTTCAACATGACCTCCCGGGAATACCAAACCATTCGTTCCTGCTTTTTCCTGAACCAAAACCTTGCTTCCGTCACAGATTAAGCACATATTTGTTAACTCTATTTCTGTTTTTCTACTCAATTTTTCAATTCCCATATATACCTCTCTTTATAAGCTATTCTAATATCTTGCATATACACAGTCAATTAAAATCGGTATATACACGGGTTTATGCACTTATTTGTGTATTATTTTCTACTATGATGATCTCATCCATAGAAACCTGAAATACTGCTGACAGTACTATCAAATTATCTATAGTCGGCATTGCTGTTCCATGTTGCCATTTGTAAATAGCCTGTGGGGTGGCAAAACCAAATATTTCCTGCAAATTTCTCACACTAAGTCCTGACTCTTCTCTAAGTCTTACAATATTTTTTCCTGTAGCTACCAAATCTATGGTAGGAAAAATAAACATAACTCTTCCTTTCCGCTTCCGGATAGGAAAGAGTTACTCTTTCCTATTCAGAAGCCTTAAAATTATAAATTGGTTTCATTACCTCGATGATATCTACAGAGTCTTTTATCACATCTATAATATCCTCAAGTCTTTTATATGCCATTGGAGCCTCGTCCAATGTGTTTTCATTTATAGAAGTGGAATAGATTCCCTTCATTGTCTCTTTGTACTCATCTAAACTTAAGTTATTCTTTGCGGCAGTTCTTGACATAAGTCTTCCGGCTCCATGAGGTGCTGAATAATTCCAGTCAGGATTGCCCTTTCCAACCGCCAAAACACTTCCATCCCTCATATTTATAGGGATCAAGACCTTCTCACCTCTATGTGCCGCTATAGCACCTTTTCGTAAAATCATCTCACTCACATCAATATAGTTGTGTATAGTATGGAATGACTCAAGATTTTTCATCCCTGTCCTCTCAAGGATAATTTCCGCCATCAACTCACGATTTCTTTTCGCAAAGTTTTGACAAGTCTCAACATCATTTAAATACTCCTCCAAATATTTTCCTGAAACATAGCATAAATCATCAGGCATGCTTGTTTCCGACTCATACACATTCCAATGAAGTGCTTTTAGTGCAGTCTGAATCTCATTTTTTCTACCCTGCTCCTTATAAGTTCTTATGATCTCATCCCTTTTTTCAAAATAAGTATCATACCCTCTATCTAAGTTTGCCGCCAATCTCTGATAATACTGTGCAACCTGCTTTCCAAGATTTCTTGATCCTGAATGTACTATCAAGTATTTGCATCCGTCACTTGCCTCATCAATCTCAATAAAGTGATTTCCACCTCCCAATGTACCAAGTGAACGCTCAAGCCTTCTGGAATCTCTCAAATATCTGAAGCAGTTTAACTTTGTTAAATCAAAGTGCTCCTGTCTGCCCTCCCATACATTCATTCCTGATGGAATATAATGAGTAGCCTCATCTACTTTTTCAAAATCTATTTCCACTTTTCCAAGTTTTACCGTGTACATTCCGCATCCGATATCTACTCCGACTATATTTGGCACAGCCTTTTCCTGTATAGTCATTGTAGTACCTATAGTGCATCCCTTTCCGGCATGAACATCAGGCATTATACGAATTTTTGAACCTTCTGTTATTATATAGTCGCACATCCTTCTGATTTGCTCTATTGCCTCATCCTCTACAACCTTTGCATAACATACGGCTGTATTTACTCTACCTTTTATCTCAATTCTATCCATATCTTCTCCTTTACATCAAAAAAACCGCCTACCCATTTAGAGTAAGCGGTCTCAAAAACATTTATCTAATATCAGCATAGTATCTACCTATGCCTATAATTATACAAACAATTTTCTCGTACTTGACCTATCTCCAATGAGTGCACTAAAACAGAGCCCTTCCTAGACAGCATACTAAGGAGCGCGTAATCACGGCGTTCAATATTTAAATAGTCAAAACGATTCATTGTTCTCATGTCTTTTCCTTTCCGAGCTCAATCTGCCCAAATTTCTTTATTGATAGAATAACATAGTAAAATACTTTTGTCATTATACCGGCGGTATAAAAAATCGCTCTAAATCTTACAATTTAATTACCGGTTTATAGTCTTTATGTATGAAAACACTTCAGGCTCCACACCAATATTTTCTCTGATCCATTCTACAGATTTTTCAATATCGTATGCGGTATTGTAACCCGGTATCTTGGGAATCCTTATATGAATCTTATCCTTTGACACTTTATTTCTAAGCTTCAACAAATTTTCAATCATATTTTTATTGTCTGTTTTTGTATAGCTCTTATAAATATCACTATTTATATCCTTTATATCAATAATCCATTCATCCATATCATACAATACCGGTTTTATATTATCCCAGGGAACATTAAGTGAAGTTTCTATTCTTTTTGCCCATCTTTGGTCTACCATAGTGCATACCTTATGAATATATTTTGATTGCAGTAGAGGCTCACCTCCTCCAAAGACAACACCTCCTCCACTCATCAAATAATAAATATCATCCTGTTTTAAAATCTCTATCAGCTCCTGAGGGGTAAATGCTGCATGTTGAACTCCAACAAACGGTTTTTTGAGCTTATGGCAGAAATCATTTATGCAATATTCACAGTAAAGAGGGCAATCAAAAAACACTACCAACGTAGATATTCCGTTTCCGTCTGTGCCCATCCTAAGTCTTGAAATAGATAAAATATCTCCAAACATTATTCTACCTCCCCAAGATTAAGATCTGGAATTCTTTGCTTTTCCTTGGGAATCTCTGATAACTTCATACTTAAATACTCTGCTTCTTCATCACATTTTTCACAGGTCCCGGCACAGGCACCCACATAGCTGCACTCCTCAGAATTAAATTCTATACTGTTCATCTGTGCCAGTTTAAATCTGTATTCACGAAGTGTATTGCAAATTTTCTTTCCATCTATTCTGGCTACCTGTCTGTATATTATGTCCTTTTTATATTTGTCACTCCTTTGATACTCAGGAATATCTACCATACCCTCAATTAAATACGTATTATCTGTATACTCATCTTTATCTGACAGGTATTCAGTACTTTTTAATATAGCCTCTTCACCGGATATTTTACCAAGTGGAATATACGTTTTTGATGCCAAATCAAAGTATGATTCATTTTCCACTTTACTTATACCATCCATTACAATCGGAAAAATCTCCTCAAAGTAATTTTGAACATCTTCTAAAAATGCACCGAAATTCTTATAGTCATTCTTCAAGTATTCCTGAGTGTCTATATAGCAAATTGATTTTACACCTGACAGATCTGAAAGCATCTCCTTATGAATCTTCATCCTTGCCTTTCCTTCAATACTCCAGGGTGGACTTGCCCAAAGGTGAATATTCATATGATGCCTTCTGTTTTTTATAATATGGTATGGATATAAACTATCCGGATTACCATCAGTTAAAAATATGATATCATCTTCATATTGTAACATATCATAAAGTTCATCTGCCACATCTTCTAAATCATTATAAACTCTACTGCCAACCCCCATACTCATACCAAGGCCAACTGATTTTCTCGGACAGATAAAGCACTCATATTCATCTGTAACCTTACTCCCGTGAAGACAGACCACTAACACTAAGTCCTTATAATTTTTTAATATAGGATTTCCATAATGCCATAATATACCGCTATCTGTTATTACTATTTTCATATTATTTTCTCTTATTTTCTATAAATCTATCCATACTATCTCTTATATTTTTTGCTGTCTGTATGCAACATTTTAATGAAAACATATACTCATCTCCAAATGAAAATGTAAATTCATTGGAAATAAGTTTAGCTATTTTATCTGTTGTAGAATTCCAATCCATATCCAGTGCAATCCTTGTGCTCTCACCATCAAATTCATCATTAGGAAACTCCGGTAAAAGACCGTATGGATTCCATTTATCAATTTCTTTTTTAACAATTTTAAAAATTGGTCTCCTATCTCCCCACTCTTGATTATTTTGTTCTATCATTTTCTTATATTTATCTTTTTTGAACTCAAAGTCTATCATAGATGGTGAACACCAAATATCTACTATTTTATTCCAATCCCTTTTCAGACATATACCGTCTATAAGTTCTGATTCAAATAATTCATCCAATGTTTTATAGTCTATTTCACCACTTCCGTCATAATAACCACATCTTTGAAATGACACATGATCAGCATACCCTATAATCATATATTCTGACTCATTTCCTCTAAAACACAAACTAAGTTCAGGCTCAAAATCCATTTTAACCAGCTCTTTTATTACTTCCTTGACATATTCTATGGAATATATATTTCCTTTCCCCTGATTTTGAAAAGCTCTGTAAAACTCATATGCATCTATTTGTTGCAATCCTGATACCTGGCCATCTCCCATTTCCATTATTATAAGCTTTCCGTCAGTTTTCCTTGCCAAATCTATAGTCACAAAATTACTTTCTATCTTACCTGATATTGATTCAATCCATATATATTCATCTTCCGATATATTTACTTCTTCATTCTCACTCCAGTAATTATCTGAAATCAATATTTCTCCCTTAAACACAAACACCCTGTATTCTTCTGAAATCGGCATACCACTGTCTTTATGATATCCTATAGATTTCAGACTTTCAAACTTTCGAAGTACAATTCCACCTTCAAGATTGCTACCTTGACGGTTAATAAAATTATTGATTACCCTAAAAGTATCTTCTTTATCACTAATATCTTTTATAAAGCAGGCATCATGCCACTCATGCTTTCTGCTCTTTACATAGTCTTTAACTACAAATGCCCCTTCAAGTCCTTCTGTAAGTTCTAAAGCAGCTCTTATATCCCTTGACTCATTCCATATACTAAATGGTGTAGCTCCTTCAAAATCACTATACCATCCCGGCAAAAGATGATACTTTGCATACTCTTTCGGTGAGTTTATCAGCTGTATTCCTTTTCCCAGAAGCAAATTATAAAAAAGCTCATACATATGTGCCGGCATCATCCAACCTCTGTATATAGTTAAACCTTCAATATCCTCACCATAGAGAGACAGTTTCCCATTTACTAAATCTTCATAACTAAATAATGCACAAGCATGGTCTAGACCTGTTGCCTGATATTCTTCCATATAATTCTCATCTACATTCTTTTTATTTAGTGGATGACTACAAAAAATAAAATTTATGCTCTTAGCAATTTCAAAATTCTCTAACCTCATATATCCTCCCTATTAAACCCTATTTTTATTATCTTTAGTATAAACAAAAAGCTGTACATTAAAAATGCCAGCTTTCTTATAACACTATTAACTTTTATCAATTTAACAAACTCTCTATCCACTCCCTTTTCTGTAGCTTGGATTTCCATTTGTCAGGTATATTGTCATAGCCATAATAAAGTCCCGCAAGTCCACCTGTTATGGCTGCCACCGTATCTGTATCATCACCCAGATTTACAGCTTTTAAAATAACTTCCTCATAAGAAGATGAATTTACCAAACACCATATCGCAGCTTCAAGTGTGTACACTACATAACCTGTACTTTTTATCTGATTTTCAGGAGTATCTTTAAATTCTGAAAGTGAAATAAGTCTGTTATAATTGTCAAGCTCACTCTCAGTACTTTCGCCATAATACTTAAATGCATTATCTACTCCCTGCTGCAGTCGTTCTATTAATTCTCCGTCTTTATCTAAAATAGCTTTTACTAAAAAATAATATATGCCACATGCTATCTTACTTCTTAAATGTGCATGCGTCAGAGCTGAACAATTATGTATAATATCTATCGATTCATCATCAGACAGTTTCATATCTCTTTGCTGTTCAAATATATACAGACATACAGGTAAAATTCTCATAAGTGATCCGTTACCATTATCCCACTCAGTTTTACCACCCGATTCCAATGGTTTGGCACCATTACTATATTTCATAATGGCTCTTGAAGTAGCTATTCCTATATCAAAGACTTCATCAAATGGCGTATAAGCTCCATACATACACCAATCACGGAATCTCTCCATTATATCTTTATAATCAATTTCATCCTTATCTCTAATGCTGACCAGTGTTGCAAGTGCCATGCTGCTGTCATCCGACCAAGTACCCTCAGGCTGGTTGTATGTGCCATACCCTATCATATCGGTTACAGGATCAATCTTTCTATCTTCTCCGGAAGTAAACTCCACCGGTACTCCCATTGCATCTCCAACTACCAATCCATATATTCCCGATTTCCAAATATTATCCATTAATTCACCTCCTACTCCTGATAACAACAATATATTACATATCTATCTTAAAAACGGTATTCATCCTTTACGCCTAAAAGTTCGCTCCATCTTGCTGAGATAAGCTTAGCATAGAAAATACTTGCCAAGCCATAGCATCCCAGTGCATAGGCATCATTTATCTCTACCAACAATGTTTGCCCATCTTTTGTAACACATATGTCCATACTACAGGATATAGGTCTTTCATCCCATTTGACAAATGCCTCCAGCATAGAATCCAAAACATTTGAGTCATAATGAAACTTATAGCTTTTTCTGTTTCTATCAAGTAATAGTCCATATGGTCTGACATCAACTATCTCATCATAGAGTATAAAGCATCTCCACTCCGCAAATATATCTAAAGGCTCACTTACAAGTACCTCATAATCTTCTGAATGATTTCCACAGCCTACAAGATCTGATATGCTACCTATTATCTTACCGGTAAAAACCTTACTTTTTATAGGCTTAACAAAATAACCCCCTGACCATTTTTCTTCGCTTCTTGATATACTGTTTATAGTATCCTTCCAAATCTTCCTTCCAAGAAATGGCTTCAGAACATCCGGATAATCCGGTATACTTGGTTCAACACCAAATTTTGAGAATATACTGTTACATTGTCCTATATAATCAAGCACTATATCTTCTCTATTTACCCTATCATAAATTTCATCAATATTATGATAGGGAATTATCTCAGCTCCCATATCTCTAAATCCATACATTGCATTTGCAATATTTACACTGTGAGGAATTTCCATTTTCATTTCATTGTCAAATTTTGTCTTTAAATAAACTCTTCCCATGCTACCACCTTTTTATACTATTTTATATTATATAAAATACACGAGGTAACCATCAATATACTTACAGTATAAAAAATCCCCTGTATTTTAAAACAGGGAATTAGAGAAATATATTTTATCTTTGTAATAAACCGCTTATATTAATCAGAATAAAAAGTACAGGCCGTGAAGTCAGTATTAATATCAATACCAGTAAATTAGATATGTGAAAAAGCAAATTATTTACTAATCCGTCTGATGAGCACATTCGTAATGCAAATCCTTTGCCTACAGGCCAAAAAAGTTTCTCACGCTTACCATTTAGTGCATCAATAACCATATGTGAAGCAAAACCTATACTAAAATACGGTGCCACATCAGGGAAAATCATATATACAAAAAAGCTGAGACCAAGTAATGCCAATATTGAGTGCATAAATGATCTATGTGGCTGTTTCATTCCAAAAATACATATACACAGAAACGCTAATACTCCGGTAATAATTCGGGCAATATTGCTGTCCGCCATCAGTCTGTCATATATGCCAACGTGAAAAACAGCATCTGCAATTACTATTCCTGTAACAGTTCCAATGGCCAATCCTATAATACGATCCACCTTATTGTAGACACCGGATGTACCTACATCTATATCACTGATAATTCCTCCAAATCCTGCTAAAGCTGTTCCTGCAACAAGCATTGTTATACTCTGTGGTCTGCAGAGTGCAAGTCCTGCCGCCATCCCTACAGAAAAATGTGTCTTACCCAGCATTATTTACCTTTCTAATAGTATATTTTATTTCTCACCGGTTTCCAAAATTTTATTTGAAATTGATTCTATCTCTGTATCTCCAAGATTTTCTTTTTGCCAATCTAAAATATTACTTATAATCTTACAATCCTTGACACTTAAAGGAGCATGTTTTATCGCATGATTTAATACATTCAATAGTACCTCCTTAGGATCTTCAATGTTTGAAATACCCAGTACCGGTCCTTCATCAAGCATTGCATCTACAATAGATAAAACTCCTTCGAGTTCTTTATAACTAAGCTTATCTTTTTTAATTACAGATCCCACATCTGCCTTTTTATAGCAATCCCATCCCGGATAAGCCGGCATAACATCATTTGACACTGCATCTGTCAAAAGCCACTGTCTTATCTCTTCTGTATCAGGCTCAATATAGTGAACTGCATGCACTTTACCCCATCCGTTTACAGACTTTGCAATATTCATGATCTCAGTATTTCCATTCTCCCAGTTTCGCATTATAAAAACCGAATACAATGTAAACTCATCCGAAAGTCCAAGAGTCCTTACCATACCCTTTACTTCATCACTTTGTGTAAACAATTCCTGAATCATCATTCCAACTTTAACACATTCAATATTTGCAGACTGAGTCATCAAATGCAAAGAATACACATAAAATTTATCTTCTATTTCATCTTTTCGATCAAGTATACAATCTTGAAGTTCATCTATAAAATTCACCAATCTTATACGTTCACAAAGCTTTTCAAGTACAGAATCAGCCTGATCATAATCACCTTTATTTGCAAGTGTGATAACCTTATTTATCTCTTCTATATCTTTCTTTGTGATCTCTGCCGCCCCCATATGATATGCACATATACCATCCTTTGCACCGTCGACATATCTAAGACCTTTTTCATCACTTGGTAGTGAAAAATCCTTTCCCAAAGTAATTATATCATCATCTTTAAATTCGGTTTGTCTCAAACGGTCTGCAATAATTTCAAGTATAGGCTTTTTATTCATACTCACTCCCTTTATTTTTCCATCTCAGCCTTAAAAACCAAAATAACATCCGCATCTGAACAGCAAAATTCAGCACATCCCTCAGGCTGTCCCGGTAAACTTCCTCCATATCTTAAAATGTCTATATATGGAAAGGCACAGTGCATCGCCATAGGACAGATCTTACCCCTGTCCTCATCATAATCGAATACTTCACCTACATGGTGTCCTCTATGACATCCCATCTTACCTCTTCTGTCAGTAATTGTTATCTTTATTTTCGGACGTTTTCCTCTGTTCATTCAAATCCTCCACAAAATCTATCTGTCCCAATAAAACAGCTTTTCAATCACATCTACTATACCATCCTCATCATTGGACTTTGTAATATAGTCTGCCGCCTGTCTTACCTTCTCCTGAGCATTTGCCATTGCCACACCTATACCTGCAGCCTGTATCATTGATAAATCATTGAATCCGTCTCCACAGCAAACAAGGTTCTTTATGTCCTCGCCGATCTTCTTTGTCATATTTAAAAGAGTACTTGCTTTATCTATACCTACTTCTGTAAGCTCTAAAAAATACGGCTCTGAACGAACAATATTTAACTTTCCTTCCCAAAGCTTTTTCATCTCCTGCTCCACCTTAGCAAGATGATCACCCGGTGCAGTCATCAAGCATTTAATAATAGGAAATGTAATCTGTGGTGCAAGAGGATCAACCTTCACTCTTATAAAGTGATTTATTGTTACCTCCAACATATAATATTGCTCATCTATATCCAATGCATATGCCTTATCATGATTGTAAGTCATCAGATTTACTCCAAAATGCTTAGCCTGCTCTTCCAATATAGGCAGATATTCATGAGCAAGCTCCTTCATGAACAGCTCTTTCTCATTTTTACAATCATAAAAATAGCCACCATTATATGAAAGGATATAGCCACCTTTCTTTTCAAGTTCAAGTATATTTGCTATCGGACTTACTCCGAATGTAGGCCTGCCTGAAGCAAGTACAACTGTCCCTCCGGCCTTTACAAATTTATCTATAGCTGCTTTAGTATTCTCAGTAATCTCTTTTTTTGAATTTGTCAATGTACCGTCCAAATCCAATGCAAGAACTGCTTCACTTATCTTTATTCTCTTTTCTTCAAATATATTCATTCTTACATCCTTATAAATGTCTAAATCCTTCTCCTGCCACTTCATTTGAATCCAAAATAATAACAAATGAATTAGGATCCAGCTTTTTTGCAGCCTGTCTTACTGTATGCACTTCCTTTGTTCTGCATGCACACATTACTACATTTCTTTCTTCATCCGTATAGCTTCCCACTGCCTTAAGATAAGTCGAGCCTCTGTCAATAAGATCTGATATCTCTTTTGCCATTTCCTTCGGCTTATCACAAATAATCATAATAAGCTTGCCGGCTGTAAGTCCGTCCATCGCCTTATCAAGCACTACGGAAACCAAATAAGCTATAATAAGTCCGTAAATCAAACTGTTTACATTTCTTGAGACCAATGCAACACCCAGTACAATAATCAATGAGTCTATAACTAATGCTATCTTTCCAAGTGAAATATGTGGGAAGAAATGATGTATCAAAACCATTATAAAGTCCGCACCGCCTGTGGAAGAATCTCTCATAAATATAAGAGCATATCCTGTTGCCGATATTATTCCGGTACATATAGCAGCCAACATATAATCCCCTTGATAAACAGGCATAGCTTTTGCAACTATATCAATCATTATTGAAGTTATTATAATTGATTTAACAGACTTCAATAAAAATTTTCTTCCTATTTCTCTGTATGAAAGTATTGCAAAAGGTATATTTAATATTATTGTTCCTATTCCGACAGGAAGCCCTACCAATTGGTAAATAATTAGTGCCAAACCTGTAAATCCTACCATTGGGAATTTGAATGCCGCCGCAAAGCAGTATGTACCTATTCCCATAAAAGTACCTGCTATGATATCCACGATAATATCGATTGTTAATTCTTTTATAAATTCCTTATTCATATTTTTATAAACCTTTATTCTAAAATAATTCACTCTTGTATTTTACAGAATCTTCTTCAGTTATCTCTCTAAGCACTCTGCAGGGATTTCCGGCAGCAAGTGAATTTGCCGGTATATCCTTTGTAACTACACTTCCGGCAGCTATTGCACTGCCCTCTCCTATAGTCACACCTCCTGTTATTACCACATTAGCCGCAATCCAGCAGTTTGACCCTATATTAATAGGCTTTCCATATTCATCATCATATGCACTTCCATCTGCTTTATATTTTATATTTCTCTCCTGCCATCTAAGCGGATGAACAGGTGTCATAAGACTGCAGTTCAGTCCAAACATTACATTGTCACCTATATTTACAGGACATACATCCAATACAGTCAAATTAAAATTGGCATAGCAGTTTTCTCCAAATGTTGTGAAGGCTCCATAGTCAAAATAAATCGGACCTTGTAAATAGACTCCCTTACCTTTATTTGGTATGAGCTCGTCAATAATAGTATCTCTCAGACAATCATCCTCAAATAAAGTATTGTACTGTTGTGAAAGTCTGTGAGCTTTCGTTCTCAACCTGACAAGCTCTTCATCAGTGGGGTCATATATCTTTCCTGCGAGCATCTTTTCTTTTTCGCTCATCTTGTCTCCTCTATATTATTCTTCTTATTAATTTTAATGCCAAATAGATATTATATACTATATCAGTAAAAAAAGGCAGTCCTAAAAAAGGACAGGTTGAAAATCAACCCATCCTGTACTTGAATAAAACATAAATATATTGAATTTACTATTATCCCATATTTGCAAATCTCTCTACCGCTTTTGTAAACTCTTTTATAGTCTTATCCGCATCACCATGTTCAATACCGTCTCTAACACAGTGTTTTATATGTCCTTCCAGTATTACCTTTCCGCAACCGTGTAATGCTGACTTTGCCGCATTTATCTGAGAAAGAATATCCTCACATGGTATATCTTCCTCGATCATTTTATCTATCGCCTGTACCTGTCCTATTATCTTTTTTAATCTACAATGCAGATTGTTTAAATCCATACACTGTTTCATAATACCTCCGTTTATTATGTCAATCTGTTTTGTCGCAATATAATAATGGCATAGAATAATAGCTAATCGCTTTATATACCTTTCTAAATATGAAAGTATTATAATTCAGTCAAAAATTTATGTCAATGTAAGTAATTATTGTAATCCGATGAAGTATTTTATTTCCCTTTTACTAATTTAAAATCTAATTACTATAGTCAGCTCTTTCTTTTATAAATGTACCTGCATTCAGCTCTTCAAATGCCTGTCTTATTTCCTCGTGCGTATTCATAACTATCGGACCATACCATGCCACAGGCTCATCAAGACGCTTTGATGAATATATCAGTATTTCCGCTCCGCTTTCTTTTGTCTCAAGCAGGACCCTATCTCCGTCTCCAAGCTTTGCCGCTGTCTTTTCAGATATAAGCTTACCTCCCACCGTCACCTCTCCAAGCAATGTAAATACAAAAGCCGACCATCCCTCTCTTACCGGTATCTCAATCTTTGCATTTGCCTCAAGATGTATATCATAAAAGTCTAATGGCAGATACTTACCCTGCCACCCTTCTTCATTTTTATACTTTCCTGTAATAAGTCGAAGTTTGCCACCTTCAAGTTTAAACTCTTTAATCTCTTTATTTGTAATACTATGATAAGCCGGTGGTGCACTCATTTTATCCTTTGCAGGTAAATTAAGCCATAATTGTGCTCCAAGTATGCGCTCACCTCCGGGCATTTCTTCATGTTCCGCACCTGAACCTGCCGTTAGCCATTGTGCCTCTCCATCATATATTGTGGCCTCAATCCCAAGATGATCCCTATGAGTCATTTCTCCTTTGCATAAAAAGCTCACAGTCTCTATACCTCTATGAGGGTGCATAGGAAATCCTGCGCTATAATCTCTCTTATCTTTACTGTCAAAAGCATCCAACATCAAAAAAGGATCATAAATATCTGTAGTCCGGTTTCCAAATACACGAACAAGCTGTACACCTGCACCGTCTGTTGCCCTCATTCCTTTCGTCTCATATATAACTTCTCTATTCAAAATCTTTTAACCTCATATACTATATATCAGCTATAATAAAACAGCTGATATATAGTATAATATTAAATAGCGCAAAATGCAAATGATAGTGGGCAGAGCAGGATTTGAACCTGCGGTGTTTCTTTTGTAACGGATTTACAGTCCGCCCCCTTCGCCACTCGGGACACCTGCCCTTATATAAATTGATATCTCATTAACCAAACTGCTGTGAAATATCTATTCTCCTATCCGGATTCGAACCGGAATCAACCGGTTCGTAGCCGGTCATTCTATCCATTGAACTATAAGAGACATATTTGCTTTGATGGATTAAGTATATTACATCAAATCTTACTTGTCATTCAACCTGTGGTATAGAAAATATTAATATCATGTGCCTTTCCTTACCATTTTTAAAATATTCATATCCAATACCTGTGTCACTCCTCTTACTACAAGCATAATGGTTGTAAGATTCAGACTTATTTAATATATCAATAAAGCCTTCTTTGCTTCTGTAAATGAAAAATTCTATTCAAGCAGAAGCAATATAAGAAAGAATATAATTCCCAACATAAAATAAAGAGAGCGGTATTTCACGCTCTTTTAAAATATGGACTTAGATTTATGAATAACTCTTCCAAATCCTCTTTGCCTTTATTATTTTTAATCAAATATGTAAGCAGTTCTTCCTGCCTTGCCTGACCTAGAGTCAAACGATATAGTGATAAAATCTTAATCAATCTTTTGTATGCCTCTTGATCTCTACTGAATGGATACATTGGTACAATTCTTTCTATACGAATCATATCCTCTGTTTCTTTTAATCCCCAGTAAGGTATCAAATCAGAGCTTTTATCAGACCTTTCCATAAGCTTTGCTTCTTCAAATAATTCAGCCCAGACATTTGACTTAAAAGAAATATTTCCATACCTCTTTGCCACATTTTGCCTGATTGCAAGACATTCAAATCTATTTATTCTACCCTCTCTTTGTTCCAAATCAATTGGATTTGACAGAAGGTTCCAATGTACGATCCTTCTACAATAATTATGAAAATCAAGCCCTTCCTGCCCAATGGATGTGGAAGTCAATACAAATGGTCTAAATGGTGAATTGAATGCCGCTCTAACCGCCTTCTTTCTATTTGCATCCTTATCATTGCCATCTCCCTTTGTAAAGGCTACTGCAAAATGTGTTCTGATTCTTGTCGGTGTTATTTTCTGATCCTTTACTGCCTTATTAAAATTTTTCCATGTATCAATTTCATATGGAGTAGTTCTGATATTCATATTTGAAATAATATCATTATGCAATTTAAACACGATATCTTCCCCGTCATATCCATTTACCAAAAGATGTGCATACTCATCAAACATTGCCTGAATATTACCATGCTTACAATAAGTCAAAACATTCTTCCAATGTACATCCTCATTGTTTTTTCCGCAAGCAAGCTCAACGATTGCTGTAGAATCAGGCTTGTTCATCATATCAATAAATCGCTTTGCCACTTGAGTAGGTAGAGTACTTGAATAATTTATTTCTTTGGCATAGGTATTATATAACCTGCTAATACAAATAGCCGGTGATGCAATAGCCATATTTGCCAATACTGAATACAGATCTTTAGGTTTCCTTCCAAGTTCCAATACTTTTATATTATTGTAGTATAGTATTCTAAGCTGTTCTAAATGTTTAAAAAATGTAGTGCTGTCATCATCTTCATATCTTTCATCCTCTAACCACCCTGTTACATATCCCGGAAGATCTAATAACAATGCAGCCATATAATACCATCTTTGATCTATCAAACTGGAATCAGGTGTTTTATATTTATCAAGTCTTTTGGCAATTTTATTTTCTATTTCCTTTTCTATATCTCTCAGTGACATGGAATTATTCATGCAAACTATAGGATTATAGCAACTTTCAAGAAACTTAGATGGATATAAAAGACAAAATAAGCTCATACTATTCAATCTGTTTTCAGAAGCCGAAAATCTCATCCTGGGTACCGGATATTGTTTTCTTTCAGAGCTAAAGTAATTTACGCTAATCTCTTCATTTCTTTTTGCCAGAGTTCCTATTGTTTTGCGTTCTTCCTCATAGGAAAGCATACTAGAAACCATTCTCGGTACCATTTCCCATGATGAAAATATCAAAGTCTTACTAAAATTCTCTACATCTTTGAACACCCCTTCCGGAATATAATAGGGTTTTGAAGGAGGTACCCACAAAAGAAGCTCCGACTTTTGTGAAAAAACATGCTTCTTTACAGCTTCCAATCTTGCATTATTGCATTTTAAAGGTCTGAAATTATTTATATCATTTCTTTTTAACCACAGGATATCCCTACTCTCTCTATCTATATTCTCCAGCATCTCCGGATAGTTGTAAAAGTATTTAATAATATCTTTTTTCAACTTATAGTCCTTCATAAATGACATAATATACGGACAGGATTTTATATAATCAACAGGAACATGATATGGAGCTTCTATAAGTTCAATTAATTCACTTGCCTTTATATAGGATTTTATATCACACTCCTCAACTTCCAGCCATTTGTCACTATTAGTAATATCTACTATATCGGCACTTTCCTTTGCTGAAATTCTCTCAGTTCTACATACTGAGTTATACATTGCCTCCTCTGCCCTATTTTTCGCCCGGATAATTGATGTATCTCCTATTGAAAATTCTTTAAGCTGTTTAGAATAATCCTCCCATATACTTTTAAACTCCTCATGTCGTTTTTCTGTACTGTTAAGAAATTTCATTACATTAAAAAACTCTGAAAAATGTTCATCTACCAATGATTCATCAATCTCTTCCAATGTAGAATACATCTTGTATGGTGTAGCTGAAAGCAAAAGCATATTTACAGATTTACTGTTGAAAAACTTATTTGCAAGCATTCCCATTTCTGTGTCAGATTCTGTTTGTAACAAATACTTAAACCTCTGAAATTCATCTAAAATCACCAGGTCAGGTTCTAGCTTCTCCAGACTTATTCCTGCAAACAAATATCTCAGCCTTCCAATTATTTCATATATATTTTCTGCTTTCCCGCTTTTTTTAACCTCTTTACATTTTTCTATCAAATCATAAAGTAATATTTTTCCTTCAGGATTCTTAACTTTCAATCCTCCGGAAACCTTTTTTACCATATAGTTGAGATATTTACCTTTTGTAATTCTATCACACTCAGAAACTCTATCCTCGCCTCTATCTTTTGCCCAAGCATTCCAACCTGAAGTTCCTCCGGCCTGCATAATCATTTCTAATGGTTTATTATATTTTTCAAGCTCCGGTATTTTATTCAATATTGCAAATATCACAGCTCTTTCCCACAACATCCCACATCCGGTAGTCATATGAAATGATGTATCCGGCGTAAGAGGTATCAGTTGTATCAGAGCTTTTCCACTTAATTTAGCTTCTTGTAAAAATATATTCAGATGTTGAACCGAAAGCCTCGAATCAGCTACACTTTCTCTTAGTACATCTTCTGTAATACAAAGTTTCTCTAAATTCTGATCAGCAATGGCAGTATTGGAGCATATATAAACTACTTTTATTCTCTTCTTACCCTGTTCTCCGACAAAATCAGCAAATTTTGCAATAGTGCCTCCGGCAACCATAGTTTTACCAAGTCCTACCTCATCTGAGATAAGAACTCTTTTTTGACCGTTTTTGTATAATTGTATAACCCTATTTACCGTCTCTCTTTGAAAGTCTTTCAGTCCTTCCATTATCTTCTGTGATTTATTCTCTTTTTCCATACTATTGCACCACTTTTCTAAATGTATCATATAGATTTCTAAACGCTTCCGGAACTATATCATCAACTGACAACACCTGAATAAGCTTTTCTATCTCTACAAAACGCTCAGGTGCAGTCGCTGCAGTCTTTAACATCTTCTCATAAAGAACAGGCATATTCTCTGCAAAACTATTTGCCCCGGCTACATTATTTTGACCACTTAACACATCACTTTCAATAGCACTTATTATATAGTCATCTCCCAGAAGTAATCCCAAATATCTATAAAAGTTTTGCTCATTATCCCCTATAATTGATGAAATGATCTTTCCATCTCTTTCCCTTGGTATTCCTTCGGTATCTATCTTTATTACTCTATTTACCGTATTTCCACAATTATCGCTGATGGACAATACATAAAATTCTGATAAAAAGCTCATTGCCATTTTTTCAAATAACATTATTTCAGAAAAATCAACTGCCTTAGACTTTACAAGTATAGGACTTAATTTTATATTAGCATCCAACTTTTCATAATTTTCTACAACCGCCTTAATATCATAATAATCGCCATTTTCAATCACTATTGCATGAATTTTATAGCGATTTATTTGCTTTATTAAAATGTCAATTCCGTCTGAATTTTCTTCTTCTTCTGCCTCTCCATCTGAAAGAAAAACCTCTTTAAACGGGTTATTTGGGCCATCTTCATCTCCGCTAAATATATCTTTCTTTAATTTTTCTAAATTAATATACCTGTTTTTTGATTTTAGCAAAATCATAAATTCTATATTCCCATAAACCGCATTATGTGAAGCATTCAAAGAACCCAAATAAACTTCCGTATCTGCATTCTTTCGTAGCATATATATTTTTGCATGAATATCATGTTTACAGTAATCGCTTTCACCATCCGATATAGACATCTCACCGTCCACAATCTCATCTTTTAGAGTAAAAATTCTAAAATTATCACAGTCCTCAACTCTTAATTTATCAAGTGAAACTTCTCTTGTAATAAGCATATACTCGGTGTTTTCAACCCATCTGCTTCTATCATTGAATTGTTTTATAATATCCTTACTTATAAAAGGCGATACTACAAGTAACTCATGAAAAGATTTTTCATCTACATCATCTTTTTTCTTTATCAAAGAAGTGTCAAGCATTGAATATATACCACCTTGTGAACATGGTACGCCACTTGGAATAAATTCAAAATCATAGAATTCCTTCATATCTGTTTCAAAATTTACATATGCAAGTTCTCTAATAAATTGCCTTATTTTCTTTGCCTTATCATTTGCAATCTCTGATTTTGGAAGTTGTTTGTTTAGATATTTTAAGAAGTCTGCTATTGGAATATTCTTATCATTTTCTTCATCTATCGTACCATCCATATAAAAAGATATATCCCAACTTCTGTCAAATGTAAGATTTCGGCTCAATACTACAACTCTATATAAAACGTCATCCTCATCATTTATATATCTTAGCAACCAAAACTTTGGATGAAATGACGGATATTTAATGCCATTTGTTTCCTTTGTCACCACCTGAAAAACCATTTTTTCAAGCAAAGTGTATAGTGGCGTCACCTTCCCCGGCAAATAGATCTGTCCGGCCTCACAAAACAGAGCTACTTTATCTCCGGTCCTTCTAATTGCTTCCAAAAGGCATATTGGATCATTCATTATATCACTTTCAGTATCTTCCAAAAGCCCAAGAGAAATACATATTCCGACCAGTGCATCCAAGTCAAGAGAATACGTAGTGCCCACAGCAAAATCCAGTCTATAACACTCCGGTGGCAATAGAATATTTCCATAATCAAGTCTGTCATCACTTGGATTTAACATTCTCCTATCCCCTCACGTATATCTTTTATTATTTTTATTGCATTATCAAATCTATAATATAGCTTACCTCCCCCAAACCATTCTGTACTGTCGAATTCTCCGGGATGTGCACATCTTGCCCTTCCACTGCCCTTTAAAAATATTTCTCTTCTACTAATGATTTTCTTTAGTTCTGAGATATTATCTTCAAGCACCGCTCTCTTTGAGTCCCGTAAGAACTTACACATCATTGGATTTCTATATGCAGATGTACGGTTAAAAATCTCCTCTAAATCAATATTTGCAATATCTTTAATATCACTATATAAATCATCAAAAATCTCATTAGCTTCTTCATTATTTCCATCAGAAAGAACTATATTATAAACAACACGAAGCAAATAATTAAACTCTGAAAAGTCTTTAGCCAAACTATAATCTTTTTGCATCTTCTCAGGGAATAATTTAATTATATTACCAAGCTCTGTGAAGTTTTTACAATCCATTATTTGGTGTAAATTATTTTTTAGAACATAAGCAAACATACTTTCCTCACATGAGTTTATGATTCTCTCCTTTAAAAACTCTGCCTCATTCTTTGTCAGTTCTATCTGCAGATTATCAAACCATTCGTCATTATAAGTCGGTATATCCCAAAAATGTATACTGCGAATATCTCCGGCGTCCCCATCATCAGCTTCATTTTCCTCTGCCTTATCATTGTTATTTCCAAGCTTTATAAAATTATTCTTTTTAGCATTTATAGAACATATAGCTCTCGCATATTCAGGTAGTGACAGCCCACTTCTAAATATATTATACTGACGCAGTCCTGACCAATATATATCCGCCGGTGTTCGCTTAACCCATTTCCCATTTGCAAGTGATCGCCTACCCATTATTCCGGTATTATCTATATTGTTCTCTATAAATACCTTTGCACAATCTTCTTCTATCTCATCAAAATATTTAAGAAATTTATTTACATTTGTCTCCCCACTTCTTTCCAAATCTCTTAAAGCATAGGGTACTATAAAGAAATATTTTGCTCTTGTCTGAACCGTTGACGTTCCGGGGAAAAACAAATCAGAGAACCCATCTCTGATAGTCGCAATTCCAAGTTCATCAAGAGTGGCGTTCTCTGAGAGTAATTCCAATACTTTGAGCACTTTATTTCTTTCATTCTTTGAAAAATCAATCCATCCGATTGGCATATCTCACCTTTCCTGCTTCAAGCTCTGCAAATAGATTCCAAACTCTTTTTATACTGTTTCTTTTTTCCCTATTTTCGGCTTGACGATAATACTTTTTTTGTTGCTTTGTTACTTTCGGTAATTTCTTATAACTGACCTGCATTAACTTTTTTGCTTCATCATGTCTTAATATATACTCGAGATGATTGTATGGTGATTGATTCTTTACCACATCCCTCTGTACATGGTAATGCGCAGTCTTTGCTTCTTCCATAGTGAGAGGCTTTCCGTCAAATGGACAATGCAATAACTTATACCTGTCAAAGTATTGTACATATGATATTTTCCAAGCCGCCATATCGGTAAGAATATAAAGATTGGTATCATCAAACTCTATTTGCACTCCCCTTTTCTTAGCTAAGTACTCTATTCCTATTGCATACTTCCTATACTTACAAGGATAAAAGGCTACCCTTTCTTCCTTTGCAATATATCTCATAGCAGTTTTCAGATTCTTACTTTTTCCAACTTGGTCCACTCTGATTAATAAATCTTTTTGAAATTCTTCATTCCACTCTTCAAGATAAAGTCTTATTTCCTGACTCGATTCACTTAGACCTATACGCCAATTGTACCAATCGGTATGTACTTCTATATAATCATCCTTAAGTTCTGTCCAAATAGGTAAATCTCTAAATACGTCCTTTAAATTTTCTCTATACTCATTATATAAAAACTTGATATTACAGCAGCACTTACATGGCTTTAAATATTTGATTCTACCGTCATCCATGTCAAAGCTTATCAATGACTTTTCTTCGATTCGATCTATAAATCTGCATCCCTGTCTGTGATAAATCTTTGATTTACTACTCATCTGTGCTATCATCTTATTCCTCCAATCTACAAAGTACTTCTTTGTTATGATTGAAAGTTTATCAGAGCATCTGTCCGTTAAAAATGACAGCTACTCCTTTCACCAAACTAAAGTTATCAATCCGAGTATTTCTTTGACATATCGGCAATGCTTTCTTTAATTTGATTCCTTAGACTTTCCGGTTCCAAAATCTCTACATAAGGTCCATATTGCAATGCCCAAAATTTCATTGCTTTTTCATTGCAGTTTACTCTTACTATAATCCGTTCTTCATCTTTTTTAATAATACTAAAGTCCGTCCCAAACCAATCTACCAACTCAGACATCATATCTTTGGTTGTCAGGAGCTTAATGGCAGTGCTTTTTCCGCTAAACATATAAATATGTTCAGCCATATGCTTTGGAAGATTTATCCCGGATTTAAGCTCAGGCACATCTTTCATCGGCTTAACTCTATCTTCAAGTTCACATACCTCAGTCATTTTGTCTATACGAAAATGTACTACATTATCATACTTGTCATAATTTCCTATCAGATAAAATTTCCCGTTATTTGCAACTATTCTGTACGGATTTACAATATAACGCTCTTCTCTCCTTGGATGAAGCTTAAAATCGGTTCCTATATCATTATATATAAAACTGATCTTATGTCCCTCTGAGATAGCATCATTTATCTTATCTATAGAGTAGATGTTTTGTCGGTTTATGTTCTTGTTAAGCTCAGGTATATTGCATATATTTGATACTTTTGCATTAAAGTATTTGCTTGAAAGCCCTCTTATCTTTTTAATAAGTTCCTTAGCCTGATTTGAAGAAAATGCTTTTGAAAATAAAATACTGTCAATAAGTATCTTAAGTTCTGCATCATCAAATTCTCTAAAAACCATTCTATATCCGTCTTCCATTGATATTTCAAATCCATGGCTCTCTCCGAATTCTTTCAACAGCAAGACATTATTCTTTACAGAGCGTCTGTCACATACCGTTCCGTAATCTTTTTCCAAAAGCTTTATAATCTCTTGTTGTGTCAAAGAATGATCTTCATCGGTATAATTGCGAAGTATCTCAAGTATAAACATATTCAACATCTTTTTATTACCTATACCGTACAACTAAGCTTTCCTCCCGGATGCAAAATCCAATTCTTCCTCCATAAATCGCTCTATTTTATCAATTTCTTCTATTGCTCTCTCTTCTACACGTTCTATATCCCACTTATCTTTGCACTTCCGTATAACTAATTCTACTGCTGCATATTTTGATTTCTTATACTCTTCGTTCTTATCTATTACAGGCTCGTCTTTGATACTTCTATTGATACTACGCTCAAGTACAGTCAAGTTACCTATTCCGTTAAACTTATCCACATTGTCCTTATCATCTTTAAAATTATTTCTTGCCTCAATATGTTCTATATCATATGGATCCTTGATCATTTCATAGTTAAAAAACTTCTCATAAATATCACTTTCTTTTACCCCTTTATTCACCTCATCAATAAGTGCAGTCAGTGTACAAACAAGGTGAACCCTACTCCCATTGTCAAATAATCCGGATTCTATAATTCCATAAAATTTTTTCCAGGTTTCGTGTTCTTTATTTGGTACCTGTGGCAATAACTGTCCACTAATTGGTAACGGTGGCAATAAATTTTCCACAATATTTTTTATAATCTCCTCAGTGTTGCATTCCTTAAACCACTTAAAGCATTCAACACAAACCTTATTTTGAACATAATTTATCACTCTGTCATTAATAACGGTATAGATTAAAAAGAATCTAAACATATGCATATTTACTTTCAGTGAATCTATATAGTAATCGCTCCAGTCATCCCTTCCTTTAGCCCTAAAGTATGCAACCACAAAAGGTATGGTCCAATACCTTTTGTATCTGGTTTTTTCTACCAAATAAATTGAAAAGATTTCTTTTGCTATTTCAGGATGTTCGCCATTGTACCTTACATTTTCAATCCAGCGCCAATAATCTATAAATCCATCTACTATATGCTTGAATGTGTCAAACTCCAACACGCTTAGGTCACTTTGTTCTGTAAGTCTTATCCCTTTAAAAAGTTCATCAAAGAACTTTTGATTGCTTTTGGATACTTCAGAAAATCCCCAGCCAAATTCAGCACAAATTATATGTTTATAGATATCTAAAACCCAGCCCATATCAAATTTTGTCTGATCTGTTCTTCCGTCTTTTCCAAGTTTCTCATTGCTGTCATCTATCGATTGATAACAGGAATTTATTTCTTTTAACCAGTCTTTTGTATTATCGATTCCTCTAAGATAATTATAGTATCTTACTTTAAAAATATCTGTTGCATTTAAGTCAAGTCCGGTAGTGTTTATAGTATTAAAAACCGAAACCACTTCAGATAAATCCATTTCTTCAGTAGTCAGTTGTACAAAGTATACATTATCCAAAACAAAGTTTTTCAATTCCGTATAGAATTCATTTTTATCTTTAAACTCCTTTTCAAAATGCTCAACTTCTTTCTTTAGCAGTTTCCTGTTTTCATAATATTTTAAAGAAGTATTTTTAATATTATCATCCTTTAACACTTCTTTAAGCTTCTCCGATTTTATAACCTTACTGCAATCTATATACTCTTTAGGATGTATTTCATTTCTTTGAAGCAAGTCCAAAAACAGCAGAAATGTTGTAAGTCTTTGTTGACCGTCAACAATATCAAGTGTATTGTCATCTTTATTATGATCAAGCTGTATTGTACCGAAAAACACAGGTTTTACATTTGCTTTGCACTTTTCTTCATTGACTTCTTTAAATGCATCAAATATAGATGTCAAAAAATCTTTTATATTTTTCTCTTCCCATGAATATGGACGCTGGTAAATAGGTATGCTATATCTTTCCCCTTCATTTACCTTTATTAGCTCTCTAAGTCCCAGCACTTTAGAATCAATCGGAAATCCCATAAATCCTCCTCATAATAACTTATTCAATTAAGTTTATAATGTATAATTACTTTTATTCTACATCATTACAACCTTTTTTCAAGCTCTAATCACTACATTGTCTCGTATACTCTTAATTTGCTTTTTAGTAAGTGTTTTCTCTTTCAAAAGTTCTTGAACCATGGCATCAAAAAATCCTCTGTTTTCAACAATAATCTGCTTTGACTTTCTATAATATCTATCCATCTCTTTGTCAACTTTTCTGTCCTTACTTTCCAATAAATATTGGGATGACTTACCTCTTTCAAAAGCATCAAATCCATATGCACAGTAATTGTCAACAAATGTTGTAGCCAAGCCAAATGCTTTATGCAAATCTTCCTCACAGCCAAGATCAAATGTTCCATAAATTATTTCAGTCGCAGCCTTACCTCCTAGGCTTCTGATGACTTCATTCTCTTGTGCAACTACATTAAAATTATAATCCTCAGGTTTTCTTACAGAGGTTATCCCACCTGAATTATTTGAGTAACCGCAGATCGAAATAAGATTTACAGATCCCGGCTCCAATATTTCAGAAATAACAGCATGTCCTGACTCATGTATGGCAACCTTTTTTAAAATATTACTGTCAATATATTCTACCGACTCAGGTGCATCAAATATCAAACGCATACACGCTTTTATAATATCTCTTTGCTCAATCTTTGTTCTTTTGTCAAATACCGCATAAATTCCGGCTTCATTTATTACCATTTCCAATTCTGCACATGAGTGTCCTTCCATAAAGCTTGATATATCATCTATATCTATATCTCCAAGCACTTGTTTTTTACTTAAAAAATACTCTATTATCTTCTTGGCATCATCTCCAACGGGGCATGTCATCTGAATAACCTTATCAAAACGTCCTGCTCTCATAAGTGAATTCGGTAAGCAATATATATTGTTTGCTGTAGCCAAAACAAAGACATTTGAATCCTTGCAATCATCTATACAGGACTGTACAACTACATATTCCTCAGCATCTTTGTGATACTCATCCTCATTTGCAAACTTATCAATATCATCAAGAAATACTATGGCAAATTCTTCTTCTTTTGCTTTATCAAATATATCTCTGATATTATTAATAAACTCTCTACTGTGTTTATCCTTCCTTATTGTAAATGATTTTATTTTGCTTTCTTTTATAAAGCTCTTAGCTAACATAGTCTTTCCTATACCCGGCTCACCATGCAAAAGCATTCCCCTCGGTATTTCTACACCAAGCCTCTTATAATCTTTAAAGTTTTTTAGTACATCACAAAAACGTATCAGTTCCGCCTTAATATCGGCATATCCTATAATTTTATCAAATTCACTCATTTTCTTCTCCCTCTAATATAACCTGATTTTTTCTATTACCTTTATTTTCCGCCTTCAACCCGTCAAAAAAATAATTTAATTCGGATATCAAAGACTCTTTTGAAAAATCATGTCCTTCACCTTTAATTATTTTATATTTACAGGCAGTATTTTTTATGCTGTCTAAGATTTCAATATAGCGACATGACGGATCGTCTTCACCATACAAAAAATACATATTATTTCCTCTAAACTTTTTAGCACCTTCTTTTATTTTATGAAAATTGATCATCAATGGAGCATTTATTAAAACAGCATTCTTTATTTTTTCAATTTTACTGCACTGAGCTGCACCTATCGAAGCTCCGTTTGAAATTCCCACGAAATATATTTCTTTATAATCTCCTACATACTTATCTACACTTTTTATTTCTTCCTCCAAATCACATACCGAATCTTTAGGATTGGCGGAAACCACAAATGTATAACCATATTTTTTAAATAAAAAATCGCATATATTCAAATATTTATTTTTAAAACCTTCTATAGTTCCTCCTCTACCGGTTTTAATAAAAACAATATTTTTTTCACCATTTATAATTCCAAACTGTTTTCCGATTACTATGTCATATTTCTTCACCAATTATCCTCCCTCTTTATTCATGACTGAAATCCCTTCATCCAATTTATTTTACATATTTAAAATAGCATAAATAATGTACAATATTTTGCACATTGAAATTATGTTGCAATGCGATATTCTTTGTTAATACCTACACACAAAAAAGGCTCCCTCCGATCAATCGGAAGGAACCTTTATCCTTTTATTTATTATTTACTTCACATATTCCTTTATTACAGCAATAAATCTCTCACCGTATTTGCCGTATTTATTTTCTCCAACACCGGAAACATTTAGCATATCGGATTTTGTAGTAGGCATCTTTGCACACATATCTATCAAGGTCTTATCATTAAAAACAATATATGGAGGTATCTTTTCAGCTCTTGCAATTTCAAGTCTAAGCTCTTTTAACTTATCAAAGAGCTTGAAGCCTGCAGACGTTAGTGAATCCATGCCTTTTTTATTCTTCTTAGGTTTTTCCTTTCTCTTGGCCATCTTATCTTCATCCGTAATCTTGACCAACACTTTAGTCTCAGTATTTTTAAGTCTACTTATATCTCCAAGTTTTAAAACCTGATATTCACCCGTAGCAATATATCCTTCAAGTAAAAGCTCTTCTATAAGTCGTCTTAGCAGATTTTTATTTGATGATTCCAAAACTCCATAGGATTTATATTCAGTTGCTCCTATCTCAGTAAGCCTTGCAGTCTTTGCTCCAAGCACTGTATCCATTATTATATTCTTACCATATCTGCCACGAGACTCATATATACAATTTATTATCTTTTTAGCCTCATCTGTCATATCCAGAGTTTCAAATTGGCGTAGACAATTACCGCAATCATCACATGGCTTTTTGGGATCTTCACCAAAGTATTTTAAAATATAATTGCGCAGACATTCCGTAGTATAGCAGTATCCCTCCATTATCTGAAGTCTTTTAATATCCCTCTCTCTGATTGTCATTGCATCTATCGGATCAATATCACTAAAATCCTTATGTTCCAGTAAAAATCTGTTAATTATAATATCCTGAGGTGAAAAAAGTAATATACATTCAGAATTCAAACCGTCTCTACCGGCTCTTCCCGCTTCCTGATAATAGTTTTCCATACTTGAGGGCATATTGTAGTGAATGACAAATCTGACATTTGATTTATCAATTCCCATTCCGAAAGCGTTTGTTGCTATTACGATACTTGTATAGTCAAATACAAAATCATTCTGCATTTGCTTTCTCTCTTCATTACTCATTCCTGCATGATATTTGCCAACCGAAATATGTTGCTTTCTTAAAAGAGTATACAGGCTGTCAACATTTTTTCTTGTGGCACAGTATATAATACCGCTTTCACCTCTATGTCTTTCTATAAAATCAAGTATAAACCGTTCCTTATTCTGTGGCTTATCTACCTGAAAGAATAAATTTTCTCTGTCAAAGCCTGTTACAAGAAAATATGGATTATTAAGTCCCAATGAGCAAATAATATCTTCTCTAACATTCTGAGTGGCAGTTGCTGTAAAAGCACTTATAATCGGGCGTTTGTCCAATATATTTATGAACTCTGCTATATCCATATAACTTGGCCTGAAATCTTGCCCCCACTGTGAGATACAATGCGCCTCATCTACAGTTACCATTGAAATTTCAACACTTTTGGCAAAACTAATAAAGCCTTCACTCATAAGTCTCTCAGGTGCCACATATATAATCTTATAATGACCTTTGTATGCATTTTTGAAGGTATCGTTCAACTCCTTTTCAGATAATGAGCTGTTTATAAATGCGGCATTTACACCGGCTTCATTTAAGGCCTTTACCTGATCCTGCATAAGAGAGATAAGCGGTGATATAACCAATGTGATGCCTGAAAACAGCATAGCCGGAACCTGGTAGCACAGTGACTTTCCCGCACCTGTAGGCATTACCGCAAGAATATCCCTGCCATCCAAAATAGCATTTATAACAGCTTCCTGACCCGGCCTAAATGAATCATAGCCAAATACTGCCTTCAATGCTTCTTTTGGGGTTTTATATATTCCACTATCAGATATTATCATTTCTTACTCATCCTAACTCCAGTATTTTTACCAAACTCTTTGCCTTATTAACTGCAGCAGACTTTGCAGTACTGTTTGCAATTTCTAAAAGTCCCTGCCATTTGGTATCTTCTCCTGAAATATATCCTCTATTTACCGCTTCTCTTAGATAATCGGCATAGTAAATACAGATATCCAAAACTCTGTTTACCCATACCGGTGGCTTTTTATTCTCTGCAGTCATCCTTCCGGCATACTTTATACACTCTATAAGCATCACATAGCATATACTTAAAAGCTTATTTTCTTTCTCAACTATTCTTACCAGTTTTGCAGGGCTTATCTCCTCATGTAATAAAAGTTCTCTCATGATTTCTCTTAAATTCTCTACGGATAAATCTCCCGAGTCCACCAGTTGTCTGAAAAGACTTTTTGCTCCATAAATGCTCTCTCCGTCCTGTGCCAGAGTACTCACTGCAATAGTCAAAAATATCTTTGAGTAAGGTGTTGAGTCACCCTCAAGAGGTCCTTCTTTTTCACCTCTCCAGTTTCTATATTTACTTACTACAACCTTTTTCTTTTCAGGGTCATAATGAAGCCATACGCTCTTTTCTTTCTCATCTATGATTTTTCCGTCGTTGTCGACCACAGCTCCCGACATTTGAGCCTCTTTTTGAATTCCGTAAAACCATCCGTAAATATATACTTGAAACAGCCTGTCTGAGATATCCGGTAATTGTAAATTAAAGCTAAAAGCTTTATCACCTTTTCTTACTTCAAATACATTTATATCAAATTTCACATTATCATTGATTAGATTTTTTGCCTCAGGTAATACTACCCATACTTCATCAAAATCATTTGGTGTATTTTGATTCTGTACTTTATCATGTTTTTCTTCTTTTATATCCATTCCAATGGAATTTAGCTTATTCACTATTTCCTTGGCGTATTCTACAGCCTTTGAAGATCCGGATTTTTTGGCGAGACTTTTTACAGCATTTATTTCCAATGCAGTTTGTGGTGCAAGCTTATTTTCTACCGCAAAAATAACTTCATCAATATAATCTCTTATAAACTTTACCATCTCCGCAGTACCTGAGAGTATTCTTGGCGACGTTAACGATACTTCCACAATATCACATGCGGCTTTCCAAACAAGACTTAGCATACCGTCTTTAGCCATATTGTCCATTGCAAAAGCCAGACTTGCCAAGTTTGACGGTGTACCGCCGCTCCAATCCAGGTATGAAACATCTGCAATCCCCGGTAACAGAAGTCCTCTTTCCCATGCTTCATGAGTTGCCGCAATAACATCCGCAGCTCTCTCATCACTTAAGTTACTCCACGCTGCAATCCAGTTCATCATTGCACCTTTTGTAAGAGGCTTTCTCCTTTTTGCTATCTGCCTTAAATTTATACCCTGACTATGATAGGCTTCACTGTCTCTTCGTATGGCGGTAAGTGAATAATCTCCCCAGGTCGGAAAAATAGAATACATATTTTCATAGCACCATGAAAGTCTAAAAGGAAATGCTTTTAAGCTTTCCGGTACATCAATGTCCACTCTCCAATATGTATTTTTTTCAAATAAAAATTCCGGTTCAACATATGGGTCATCTAAATATTCTTTTATTATTTCCTCAGCAAAAATATCTTCTCCACTTTCATCCTTTAAAAAATCTCCCAAAGGAAGTAAAATTTTTAATTTTAGACCTTCTGTTTTTTCCAAAAATCTTTTTTTATCTTCTTTTGTAATACGTTCAATATCCAGCCTGGTAATTGCAAACTGTAAATCCGGTTCAGCGACATATAAAAAATTCTCATTCTTATACCTGATAAGTCTATCTGTCAAATCAGGTAAAGATATGCTTAGGTCCTCATAGCTTGGTGTACTTAATATACATGGCCATTTATCTATTGACTCAAATAATACTACCCTTCTTGTATAAACTAATCCGCTATACCTAATTTTTAAGACTTCCTTCTCGCCGTTCCATTCATTCGTCTTACTGTCCGGACATACATTATTCTCGATATTTTTTGCCCATCTTCCAAGTGCCCATATACCGCTTGAATCATTTATTGTAATTCCTGACAGACTTATTTTTGCTTCATCAGGATTTTTATGTGCAATATTATTTGCCATTGCAATAAATCTCTCGAAAGCCACATCGTCAATATATTCTTTTCTGTCAGAAATCTCTGTCAACAGATCTGTAAGATTTTCCGGCGAAGTTTCTCCTATTTCAAACCTTGGCACCTCCCAAAGTTTTGGTGTTTCTCTCCAAAGCCCTTGCACCTCTTCTTTTACATCTTCCTGTACTATCTCCAGTCCCCAAGCCTTTTCAATGCTTTCTGCAAGCTTTGCTATACTTTTATCCTCATCCTGCTTATAAAATGTAAGCCAATCCTCATACTCTTTTACCGACTTAGGCTTTTCCCTTTTTAAAACAGACTTTAAAATCAATTTTTTTATTTTTTTCACCTTGGCAGAACTGCATGAAATAAGTATTGTATATAACCAGTCTTCAGTAACACTCTCTATAAGTACAGGTGCAAATCGCTCAAGTATTGCCGTTTCTCCAAGACCAAGCAGTGGAATAATTGTTTCTACTCTTGATTTTATCTCTTCATCTGTAATTCCGATTTGTTCCAATACATTTACATATTCTTTTCTGTCTCCCGGCCTTTGTGCAATGCTAAGTCCGTAAAATACCTGCTCCATAGCAGTATCTTTCGCAATAAGATTATTTTGTACACCCCATATAAGTATATCAGAGAAAGGTCCGGTTGCAGGCACATTCAAGGCAACACCTGCTTCTATATGCTCATTAAATCTTCTTAAAATTTCCGATTTTTCAATTACAAATCTCTCATCAAAATTGTAGTCTTTTCTTTTTGATGTCAGAAGAATTGCCGCCGCAGCTGCCCAGTCCTTCATATACTCCACAGACTCCGGAATTTCAAGATTCATTTCATGCACAAGTTTTAATGCCAACATTCCAAGCACTGACAGGGAATGCTCCCATATTCTCCTGTTTGATGCACAGGCGGCTTGTATAAAGTTCATTGCAAAAGTCTCACCTCTCTCCTCAATAGCCTTTAGAGCGACTTCGCTACTTCTTCTAAGAATATTTGCAGCTCGCTTGGCATCCACTCCCACTCTTATAGCAAAGATTGCAAGCTTTTCAAGATCTACATCCACCACAGAAACAAATCCATATGTGTTACTTGATAATTGTTTTATCTCTGTCCAGTCTCCGGATTTTAATCCTTCTCTTGCCTCTTTTTGCTCTTCCTTGCTTCCTATTCCAAGATTTAAAATATCATCAAAATCTGTCTCTTCATAACCGAGAGAACGATATATTTCTGCCGCTTTTTCAAGTTTGCTTGCCATACTATACTCCTTTTTTCAATTTTACCGCCAAAATATGCTTGCACGGTCCTCTACTGTTTTGATGTTTCAAATACCATGTACAGGTGCATTTTGCATTCTCAAGGTTCTCATCTGTAGGAAAAATAACTCTGTAAGTTGTATCCCCTGATTTTACATGCCATATATTATCATAAATATATTCAGTATCTTCAACCAGCTTCTTTGCACCCTCAAGCCTTGGATTATCCTTTAAAACTCTATCCGGATCATCCGGCAATTCCCTATGGAAAAATGCTCTATCTCTGACATCAAACCCAAGCTTCCCTGAAACGGCAAGCAGCTCCATTGCATCATTCATATCATTTTTTACTATTCCGATTGTTTTTGATATTTTATCAATATCTAGTCTTGATTCAAAGTTTAATATATTATCAATTTTATCCGCACATTCAAGTATTTTAGGAGTTGAAAGCGAATCAAGTAATGCTCCCTCGCCTGAATACCCTTCATAACTTTTCGCTGTCAAACTGAGGGTAATATTTGCTCCTGTCATACATACTTCAATCATCATCTGCCCCGGCTCACCATCATTCGGTGCATAAAAATAAACAGCATTTACATTACTCATTATCCTCTTAAGTGCACTGAGTCTATGCAGTCCGCTAATATATACACTGTTTTTTTCTTCTTTCGGCTTTAACATTACACCTGTCTTTGTAGGTGTCAGCCATCCCGATCTCTCCTTACCTGTAGCCGCCGGCAGCATTGCAATAAATGATTTTGCCTGCATTCCCTCAATGTGGAATTTATATTCCATATTTTGATGTAACATGCTACAGTTACCAAGTGCCCTGACCCATCTGTCAGGCATTTTTACAGGTCTTTGTATATGTATATCTGTCAACACACTACCATCAAAATTCTTACTGTGTAGAGCCTTCCATCCGTCATCTCCTATACGAAACTTTAATCTGTCCCCCTGCTTTACATTAAAAAGAGACTTTCTTAGATTACTTCCTATATCCACATTTGTAGTACCATAAAGTATCTCCCCGTCCAGTGCACTTTGGAATAGATCCATTCTTGCATAAACACCATTGCAGGCTGAAAAGCATTCCGCTCTCAATATATCTCCCTGCGCAGAAAGAATAGGGTCTCTTTGTGCGACCGGTACATATTTAAAATATCTTGTACTGACTATATCTGCAAGTACCAAAAGTCCACCTGAAACTATTGTCGGGTATATAATTTCTCCATTGAAAAATAAAGGGTCATTCTCTACACCGTTTGGGGTAAGTGCAGGTGCTATAGACAATGCCAGATTGCCATTAATAAGGGTTGATTCGTTTTTAAATTCTCTCATTATATCCCCCTGAAATTGTATACTAAAAGGGCAACCCAATATAGGATTGCCCTTTTATTTTAGCATATAATTTAGTTTTTTACTTTATTTTGTGACTCCATAATCATATAGTAATATTAATTCTTCCACCTATGATTAAATCAAATCTCTAATTTTTCCGCCACTTTAAACTTTTTGATAATATACTTAAATAACTATTTCATATTTCTCTTTCAAATTATTTAACATACTATACTTAATAATCCCTTCCAACTGCATTCTTCCGACTATTATTCCCGGAGCGATTCCCTGTGCCTTTGCAAATTGAAGTACTTGGCTTTCTGAATAATCTCCATTTCTTCTAAAATCTTCAAAATCTTTAGAGTCAATCAGTATATCACCTGACCATCTGTCAGCCTCTTTCTCATCATCTTCAGATGTACCATTTGGCTGCCCTACATGTCCAAGAACAATATGTGCAAGTTCGTGAAATAAACTGAACCAAAACTTGTCTGCATCCTTTCCTCTTGCAGTAAGTCCAAGAACAATCTTATTCCCATCTATAAAAGAAGCGCCTTGTAGAAAAGATCCTTCAAGATGTGGCAAAAACACTAATGCAATCCCACAGTCTGCAAGACATTTTTTTATCTTAGGACAGAATTCCTTTGGGTTAAGAACCGTCATATTTCTTATATTATTCAGAACTGAAGTTAACCCTTTGATATTTATAGAAGCGGTCTGAATATTACGTGCCTTAATTCTTGCTTCTTGAGCCCATGCCATTAAAGCCAAATCACTTTTTTCTGTAATTGCCAAACGTCTACATGCAATTCTTGTAATCTGCTCCTTTCCGATAAGAGAAAGTTCAACAACCTCAAAAAATTTCCTAAGATTAACAACCTTTTCATTAGATTCTCCGGCATCCGGAATCCAACCGAATTTTACCATCTCCCCATAAGGAAATTTTTTAACCATTTCCTTATCAGCTTCCATTGTATTTTCTGCTTCTGCCTTAATAATCTTCTCTCTATAGATTGCCTCCAAATTATTCCAAAACTTAGCAGGAACACCTAAAACCATCTCTAATCTGACTGCTGTTTCAGGTGTAAGCTGTACATCTCCGTTAATGAGCTTACTAATATGTTTTTCAGACATATCCATTCTGGCAGCAAACTCTTTCTGGCTCATTCCCCTGTCGTTTAGCTGCTCTTTAATTGTCGCTCCGGGTGGCGTTGCAATGTAACTGCGACTTCTCACCATAGTGCTACCTCCCCGACTTAAAATACTAACCATCAATGATAGTCAACAATTTCCAAAATATTTGCTATTTGAATTTCATTACCAATTTTCTCGAATACCAATCTGTATGGATGGACCAAATCCAATGCATATTGTCCTTTCCTGTTCTGCTTAAGTGCATGACATCTACCGATATGAAACTGTATCATTATCTCAACCGTGTCCACAGCACAGATTTCATCTATACGCTGATGTATTTTATCTGCCATCTCTCGGCCATAGGTTCTCTCTGCTGTTTTGGCATCCGTACAAACCCTTTCAATTTTCTTATTCTTGTAAGTAATATCCAAAGCATTACCTCTCTTACGTATTTACCTTTGAGGTAAATACATATTAGCATGAATATAGCCCTTTGTCAATTTTTAAATTAACCTCTGAGGTATATTTTTCCATTCTCATTTTTCAATTTTCTTTTTTGATAGTAGCTTTTCAACACCGGACTTATAAAATACCTTATTAGTTTAGACAATTGACATTATCTACAAATATTCAAAAACAACGAATTGATACCGTTAGTTTGAAACTGCTAATTTCCAAAGAATAATTCCAACAGCTCCTCCGCTACAACAGCAGATTTTATCCTTATCAAATTATCCCTTTGTTTTTCTCTACCTGTCTTTGTCTTATAAATTGGTGGCTTTTCTTTTATTATTAAAAACTTATTTAATTCTTCCACCCACTGTTTTTCCAAATGCAGTAGTTGCACTAAGCACTCCATGATCATGCTGTAACATTCTGTCCACCGCCATATCCTGAGGAGGATGACTTCCCAGAAGATATTGCTTATTCCGTATCCATTCCAGCAACTGTAAATCATAATTTCACTGTGCTGACTTCATCACCACAAAAGGATGAATACGGTGACTTTAATCTTCCTGATACTGAAGGAGAAAAACTTCAATTGATTTTTGACTACACCGGAGCTTTAAAGGTTATTGTTAAGGAATAATATTAAAGAATATAGGTCAGCCTGATTTAATATGGTCTCCTTTCCCAAAGGAGCCTATATTTATTTAAAATAGTAAAACCTACTCTCAAAATCCCCAAAAAAATCTTTAAACAAGAACCCGCATTTCATCAACATCTCTCCTGTATATCGTTCATTGGTTCCTTCCAAACAATATATCTTATCTTCATCTAAGCCTTGAAGTTTTAATCTTCTGCTATGTATGTTTGGAATACCTCTTACCTGAACATAAGTTACAATTGCTTCTTTTTTGTCTTTTGAGACTTCCATATAGCAGTCATAACAACCATTTTCAGAGAAAGATGCAACTCTGTAGTAATCTCCTTCTCTGACTAAATCATTATACTTGTGATACATTCTTGTCTGCTGCATAATCAAATCATGTTCTTTTTCTGAAAGTTTTGTAATATCCAATTCATAGCCAAATGTACCGGCAAGTGCTACATGTCCTCTTGTTTCAAATGGTGTTATTCTTCCAACAGCATGATTTGGACACGCACTAACATGTGATCCAATTGTTGACAAAGGGTAAATCAATGCTGTTCCTTCTTGGATTTCTAATCTCTCTATTGCATCTGTATCATCCGAACACCAAATTTGTGGACTGTAATAAAGCATCCCGGGATCAAATCTTGCACCTCCGCTTGAACAATTTTCAAGCAATAAATTAGGAAATTCTGTAATCAAACGCTCCTGCATCCGGTATACACCTAATACATAACGATGGAATAATTCTTGTTGTGAATCTTTATCAAGATAACTGCTTCCCAAGTCACTCAGCAGACGGTTCATATCCCATTTCACATAATCAATTGTCGCACTCCTTAAGATTTTTGCCACTGATTCATAAGCATAATCTATTACTTTAGGATTTGACAAATCGAGTATATATTGCTGTCGGCTTTGAGTTGCTTTCCTTCCATCAATATGAATTACCCAATCCGAGTGTTTTCTATAAAGTTCGGAATCCGGTGAAACCATTTCAGGCTCAAACCAAATTCCAAATTTTAACCCTAGCTTTCTTACTTCATCTACAAGATATTTTAGCCCTCCGGTAATTTTATTCTCATTTACAACCCAATCACCGAGTGAGCAGCTATCATTGTCACGTTTACCAAACCACCCATCGTCCATAACCAGCATCTCAATACCGTCTTGCTTTGCAACTCTTGCAATATCCAATAGCTTCTCTGTATTAAAATCGAAATAAGTTGCTTCCCAGTTATTGATCAAAATCGGACGCTTACAGCTTTTATATGAACTTCTTATCATATGTTGACGATAGAAATCATGCAACGAGCGTGTCATTTTCCCAAGTCCTTCTCTCGAAAATGTTAGTACAACTTCCGGTGCCTGAAAAGATTCTCCTGAATACAGATTCCAGCAAAATTCTTCCTGATTAATTCCCATTACCATACGAACCGAATCAAACTGTGTTAATTCTACCTGTCCTATAAAATTACCGGAATAGACAAAATGCATTCCATAGACTCTCCCCTGCTGTTGATTTGTCCCTGGTGTCACAAGTGCAATGAAAGGATGCTCTTGATGGCCTGATTCACCTTTTGCCGAACTTACCAATTGTTTCCCGTAACAAATCGGTCTTCTCATGATATGTCGCTCTCTTGCCCATGAACCACATAGTGTAAGCAGTTCAAAGCTTTCATTGTCCATATCCACACAGGCACTATAGACTTTTTCCAGTTTTACATGCTCCGTTCCTTTGTTGATCACTTTGACACTTCTTGTAATAATATCTACTTTTTCAAACACTGAATACGAAAGAGCTAATCCAATCTCCAAAACAGGATCTACGCATTTAACAGTAAGTGTTGTTACATCATCTTTATCACCAAAGGATGCCGGCAGCCCTTCTAATTTCACTTTTCCTTTAGTAATTTCATAAGATTCATAGAAGAACTCGCTTGCCATACATCCTGCCGAATTACGAATATTAATACAGCTTTCACGAAAATCTCCTATTCCACCTGAGGGGTATTCCATAGGGAAGCTGTCAAGAAATGATAACTTTTCCCTCTCGTTTTTTGATGGCGTATATGGTGCCTCTTCTGTTCGTAGCAGATAATAAGCATCATCGCATTTCAACCTTTCACCATAGTACACATGTCCTACATATCCTTCCGGTGATATGCCAATTAAATATGATGTACTCTCTGTATCCAGTTTAAATATTCGATTCTTTTTATTATATGATATAGCCATTCTTATCTCTCTTTTCTATGCTTTGATTATTATAAATAAACCACACTCATTCGACATTTGTCCTTGTGTACTGTTTGAAATTAACCACTGCTTCATTTACTCTTGATTCCTCTGCCGCAAGAGCCATTAAGTGACTTTCCACAGAAATATCAGCATTTGTTTTTCCCTTTTTACCTTCTCCCACCATTCTGACAAAATCCTTCATCATACTCATATCACTTCCGCTATGCCCTTTTGTTGGGGTATGAAGTTTTATAACTTCATTTGTACCGTTTACAAACTCTGTAACTTCGATTATTCCGGCTTCCATATCTCCTTTTATTTCACCTTTTGTTCCCATCAAGCGAATTCTTCTTGCACATTGATTTGTAAATGCCGTCATCAAAAATGATGCTGTTACCTGATTTTCAAATTCAATTTCTACTGTCTGATGATCTACAACCGTATTGTCTGAATGAAAGACACATCTTCCATATGGACCTTTCTTCAATGCATAAAGTATATGTTCTGAATCTGCATTGTCAGTCACAGCATATACAAGTCCATCTTCTACCGCTTTTGAATGCTCCAGATAAAATCTTGGTGCATAGAACGGACATTCATCACGGTGACTGCATCCATCCATACAATATTCCGGAGCTCCCTCAGGTGCATTTTCCTCTGAAAAATATGTTAATCTGCCAAACGAATTTATCTTTTTACAAGAGCTATCTGCAAGCCATAGTAAAATATCCATATCATGACAACATTTTTGCAAAATCATTGGACTTGACTCTTTTTCGTTTCTCCAATTTCCTCTGACAAAACTATGAGCATGATGCCAATATCCTACTTCTTCAATATGCTGTATTGTCATTAATTGGCCTATCTTTTTTTCATCTAATAAAGATTTTATCTTAGAAAAAAAAGGGGAATAACGTAGAACATGACATACCGATAAAATCCTGTCATATTGTTTTGCCATCATCCCCATTTTTATTATTTCCTCTTTATCGGGTGACATTGGTTTTTCACATAGTACATGGTATCCTTTTTCCAGCGCCATCACCACCGGTTCATAATGCATCCGATCCTGAGTACATATCATTGCACAGTCTGCTATTTTATCTCTTGTTAATATTTCTTTATATGATTCAAACTGCATTCCATGTGGAATATTATGTTTTTTTGAAAAGGCTTCTCTCCTCTCCGGATCCGGTTCTGCAACAGCTACTACCTTAAATTCATTTGGATGATCCAATGCATATTGAGAATACACATATCCACCTCTTAATCCTACTCCTATTAAGATACATGTTACCTGTTTCATCTCTTTCCTCCATTTTTACGTGAAAGTATCTTGTTTTAAGTCAAGATACTTTCTCCATTAAATATTTTTAATTTTGGCTAACTATAACTGCCTATTATTCTTTTAATTCAATTTTCAATACAGTATCTTTGTCATCAGGTAACGGATATGTAAATACAGGATCTTCTCCAAATGAAACAAATGCAATATCAGGATAAAGAGCGGTATTCCACGCTTCTCCACGTCTCACCTCACTTCCATCTGCCAAATAAGTTATTTTGTCCAATTTGTCCGGTGCAATTCCGTACAAAGGCAATGCTCCCAATGGAGTTTCATACACATGCGCATAGACTGTATTCCCCTTCTGTGTATATCTTCCCCAATCCGGTTTTTCCAACTCTGATATACCGCATCCATATATACTTTCTTTATTTTTACTCATCCATTTTCCCAAATCCGTTAGAATATTTATACTTTCCTGTGGGATATTTCCCTTCGCATCAGGTCCCACGTTCAAAATCATATTTCCACCTTTGCTTACGCATTCTACGAGCTTTCTTACGAGCATCTGTGGAGTTTTGTACTGATGATCAAATTTACAATACCCCCAATGATTATTCATTGTTGCACAAAGTTCCCATGGTATAGGTTCACCTTTTTCATCGCATACTCCGTTTGGAGGTATAATCTGTTCCGGACTTGCAAAATCACCACTGTAAATTAGCGGATGTTCTGTTGCAATACTTCCATGGCTTTCTCCTGAACCCTCTAATCGATTATCAATAATTACATCCGGCTGATATGAACGTACCATTTTTATTAATTCTGTTGCTTTCCATTTTTCTCCTGTCATGTCATCATAAGAGAAATCAAACCAAAGAAGATCCAGTTTTCCATATCCTGTCACAAGTTCTTTCACTTGTCCATGCATGTACTCCAAATAGCGTTCAAAATCTATTTCTTCATTTTCATAAGCCTTATTGTTTCTCATTGGGTGCTGACGATCTTTGTATTTGGGGAAGTCCGGATGATGCCAATCAATAATTGAAAAATAAAAACCTACTCTCAAGCCTTCTTCTCTGCAGGCGTCTACAAACTCTCTTACAAGATCTCTGCCTGCCTTCGTATTTGTTGCCTTATAGTCTGTAAGTTTGGAATCAAACAGACAAAAACCGTCATGATGCTTGGCTGTCAATACTGCATACTTCATTCCGGCTTCTTTTGCAAGTTTAACCCATTTTTTCGGATCATAATCTACAGGATCGAACTGTTCAAAATATGTCCTATACTCTTCAACTGTCATTTCCTTCTGTGACATTACCCACTCTCCACATGCAGGAATAGAATATAATCCCCAATGTATAAACATTCCGAATCTGGCATCCATAAACCATTTTGTTCTTTCTCTAATCTCTTTATTCATTAATCTTAATCTCCTATCCTTTTACTGCTCCACCTGATAATGCTTCCAAAAAGAACTTACTGAAAATACAATACAATACCACCGGCGGAAGAATAATTACTACCATTGCAGAAAACAAACCATTGTAGTTTGTATTAAATGATGTCGTAAAAGTAGAAAGTAATGCCGGAACAGTCAACTTTTCTCTTGTAATCAGTACAAGTGACGCCCAATAGTATTCGTTCCAGTTATTCAAAAATGCCAGTACTGCCGCTGTCATAATTCCCGGTCTTGCAATTGGAAAAATAACCATCAGCCATGTTTTAAAATACCCGCATCCGTCAATTCTGGCTGCTTCTTCCAACTCTCTCGGAATATTATTGTAATAATTTTTAATGACAAAAAAACTTACCGCTATTCCACTGCATGAATAAATCAGAATCAATGCCGCCCTTGTATCATACAAGTGAAGATTATTGATTAAATTGTATACAGGATATGTCAAGGCTGTTGCGGGAATAAACATTGTTGAGTACAGTAAAATATTTACCAATGCTTTGCCTCTGAATTCCATTCTTGCTACTACATATGCAGACATGGATATCATAACTACACTTATTAATACAGAAATTCCCGCTACAAATAAACTGTTACCAAAATATCTAAGAACATGAAGGTCTCGGAATGTAGAAATATAGCCGTCTATACAAATAGAATCAGGAAGTTGAAATCCCGGTCTTGCCATAGGATCCTTTTTCAAACTTGAAAGCACAAGCCAAATCAATGGAACTAATGATACTGTTAATGCCCATATAAGGCATAAATATGTAAAAATCTTTGTTCCAATCGGCATATCTTTAACTGTTTTTTCTTTTTTAAATTTTTTCAATGTACTTACTCCTCTCTAATGTTTTTCTTTTTTAGGTGACAAACTGTATACAAAGCTAACTACAAGAATGATGACCATTCCTGCCAGTATCTGTATCATTGCAACTGCATTGGCTCTTCCAAACTGAGTTCTCGGACTCGTAATGGCAAGTTCACGTATCACATAGCTGATACTATAAGTTCCTGCCGCTCCCTTCGTTAAAAAATACACTTCATTATAGAGAAGGAATCCTGATGTTGCCGCAAGGACTGATACTGTTTTTAGTGTTCCTTTAATCATTGGAATTGTAATATGCAGGTCCTGTTTTAAACCACTTGCTCCATCCAGCATGGCAGCTTCTCTTATCTCCTCCGGTACAGCCATAATATTGCCAAGAATCATTAAAGTCGTAGTACCTGTAAAGAATATATAGGCACATGTCATAGCAACAAATGCAGGTCCTTTTAATAAGAGTATGCTGTCAGAAAAGTTTTTATTAAACAAACGAATTATAGGATTGATAATTCCATAAGACGGATTGTATAATTGTAAAAAAATCACACCCATAGCAGCTGTTGATATCATATTCGGAATAATATAAACAATTCTTACAAATTTTATTCCTTTTACCTTCCTGGATAAGGCTAAAGCAATTAATGTCGCAATCGGAATTTGTACAACTGCACCTACTATCGCCCATTTTGTTGAGTTTTTAAGTGCCTCCCAGAAAAATGGGTACTTGTTAAAAATATAATCATAATTATTCCACAAATCATTCCATCCAAAAAATTCAGGACTTGTAATGTTGGTATAATCCCACTTACAAAATGATGTTACAAATACTGTAATAATCGGATATAAATAGAACACGCAAAAAACAAAAAGTGTTGGTGCCAAAAACGCAATGATAAATTCTGTTCTCCTTATACCTAATTTATTTTTTTTCTTTTTAGGTCTGTTTACTATCTCCAATTTCCTACCTCCTATTATAAAAGCCCCACAATAATGTTTTCTCATTAATAAAAAACGGGAAGGGACTGCTCCCCTCCCTTTTTATGTAGTCTTTTTTCAGATAACTTAACCTATCAATGCAAGCAATTCTTTCTTAAGAGATTCGAATCTCGTATCCACATCAGTTCCTGATACTGCACATTCCATTAAAGCATTTATAATTGCCTTATCAACATCAGGTCCCCATGTATAATTCATATCAATCACAACTGTATCTGCTGAATTAACCTCTGAGCATGCTTTTGCAAGTTTAATTGTTGCCGCATCACCACTCTTCTGGGCTAATGCATTAAGATCTACAGTTGTATTACAAGGGTTAGCCTGTACTTCTGTAAATATCTTTTCCTGTACCTCTTTGCTTGTCATATACTTGATAAATTCAAGAGCCAATTTTGTTTTTTCATCGCTCATCTTATTGGAAACAGCAAGTCCGCCACCTGCTGATGCAATAGCTATATTACCCGGGAACAATGAAGGTTCGATAGAATCAACAAGTGATGCGTCTATTCCGCTTGCATTCCATACACCGTTAAACAAAACACCTACCTTGCCATTTGTGTTGAATTCAGCCATTAAATTTCCATTATCATCTGTTGTATGATCGGATCCGTTTGCCTGATCCAATTTTGCCGCTGTCTTAAATGCATTTGCAAACTCATCCGAGTTAATTATTTCTTCTGTAAGTTCAGATTCCAACATCTTCTTTCCATTTTCTGTTGAAGCCATTATGCTGTTTACTATATAGCTTGATCCCTGACCACCGATGTATCCATAGGTTCCATCATTCAAAGCTGATATTTTTGTCATTGCTTCTCCAAAAGAATTCCAATCTTTCAATGCATCTACAGATACCCCTGCCTTTTCAAAAATTGAGGAATTATACCAAAGCCCACGACTCTCAATCTGATCATGTACTGCATATATATGTCCGTCCATATCATGCTGTGTATAATTAAGCCCCACAGCATCCTGAAGTTTATTTTCATCAATATACGGTTTCAAATCATATACGAGGTTCTGTGAAATTGCTGACTGAGGAACTCCGGCTCCACCAACATCAACCATATCCGGAAAAGATCCACCTGCAACCTTTGCGCTAACAATATCATCTCTGTTTTCTACAGGAATAGGTTTAAATGTCACTGTTCCATCTGAATGTGCCTTTGCAAATTCGTCGTAAATATCACGCATTACCTGTGCTGCAGCCCATTCACTTTTATCCTGATAATATCCGTGATAAAACTCAAGTACATTTTCATCGCTTACTGCTGCCTTTTTGTCTTCATCTGTTTTTACTGGATTACTGCCTCCACATCCGGCAAGAACAGATACGCCCATTGCGGCAACCAATAATACACTCACTAATTTTCTTTTCATACCATCCTCCTTATTTTGTATTTAATGTTTTTCGGTATTTTATGCTTTTATTTTATTATCTTCTTTGTATATTTTAAATGAAGCAAATTTACTTAATCGTGTATTATATTTACATATAAACAAAAAGAACATGTAAAATATTTACTTTGACAGCAATATTTTACATGTTCTTTTAATCATCTAATTCTTTTATCTATATTATCCACCAACTCCTGCTTATCCATCTCATTCGTCAACACTTTAAAAATATTATCTGTAAAATATTCTTTTTGTGATGCCGACCAAACATTATCAGGTATCTCAATTTTTCTTTCTGCATCCAGCACCAATGTTGCTGCCTGATACATTCGATTTTTTTCATTCTTATACTTTTCCAAAGAAATATTTGGATTCGCCGGAAATTGCTCTGTTCGTTCCAATATCTGTGTCTGTACTTTTTTACTGAGAATATATTTCAAAAACCTTACAGAAGCATCCTCTCGCTCTTTACTGCCACTCTTTCCCAGCACATACCCCAAACTTGCCGATTCACAGGACATAGATATCCCGTCGTTAGTGGGTAATAATGCATATTTTGCATGTATTTTTTCTGAAATCATAGGTGCTCCCCATACACCATTCACATAAATAGCAAGTCTACCTTCATTAAAAAGTCTTGTCTCATCTCTATAGCTATACGATGTATTTTCAAATTTTGAAAAATGATAAATACTTTCCATCTTTTTTAAGGTGTCTACAAAATTCTCATCACTAATTTCACTTACGGAATCCTTCTCACTAAATAACATATGATCCATAAAGTATAGATAACCTTCTGCAGACGGCCTTAACGGCTTTACTTCAGTACTCTCTTCTTTCGACCATTCATTGATTCTATCGCACATATCAATAAATTCATTCCATGTCTCAGGTAGTTGCTTAATTCCGGCTTTTTCTAGAATTTCTTCATTGTACCAATATCCACCGCTCAAAGAAAGTACATCAACTACCGTATAAAGATCACCCGCTCCCGTTGTCCAATATTTTTTATTTGTTTCAGAAACATCTCTGTCAAATTCCAAATCTTCTTCTAAATATGGTTGAATATCCAATGCCATATTATTTTCGACCATAAAATTATATATGCTGTTTTCTCCCATACCGCTAAAGGCAATTATATCCGGAGTATCTCCCACCATAATCATATCCTCAACTTTGCGTAATGTTTCATTTCTTGTCGGCATAGAAATCAATCTAAGGTTAATATCCGGATTCTCATTTTGAAACTGTTCATATATTTGTCTCATTGCAACATGATCAGTTTCTGTTCCACCCCATGAATGTATTACAGTGATTGTTACTTTTTTCTTCTCTTTTTCACAACTGCTTAATATGCAACAGATTAGCAGTATCCACATTAATAAAAGAAGCTTTTTTACCTTATTCTTCATTTCCTTCCTGCCTTCTGTATTCTTTTGGTGACAGCCCTGTGATTTTTTTAAACATTTTTGAAAAATAGCTGGCATCTTCTACACCCACCAATTCTGAGATTTCATAAGTTCTCTTATCTGTATTTATCAAATAATCTTTTGCCGCTTCTATACGTAGATTAAGAATTGTATCAAATAGGTTTTTTCCCTTCTTCAACTTATATACTCTACTCAAGTAACTGCTGTTAATATGTAAGTCCTCTGCAATATCATCCAGTGATAATTTTTTTTTATAATTCTGTTCTATATAATGATCTATCTGTTGTATTAATGATAGCTGCTCTAATAGGTCTTTTTCATTTTTTTCTATCTCTCTTTTCAACTGATTTAGATTTCCTATAGCTTTTTCAATTGCATCCGGTAGTTCATCCATGATGGAAACCTTTAAAACATAATCACATATACTATATTTAATTGCAGTTTTTGCATATGAAAAATCCGAATATGCAGTCAGGATAATGACTTGAGTTTCCGGATATATTTCATATAAATATTTACATACATCCATACCATTTACTTCAGGCATTTGAATATCGGTAATTACAATATCCGGTTCTTCCTCTTCTATTTTATTTATTAACTCTTGCCCGTCATCAACAACATCTATCAGAACACAATTCATTTTTTCCCAATTTATTAATTTTTTCAGCGCTTCTCTAATGTATGCTTCATCATCTGCCGCTACTACTTTCCACATAATTTATGCCTCTTTCTACCGGAATTATAATTTCAATCTTAGTTCCCTTGCCTTTTTCACTCCATATTTTGAATTCATAATTATCCCCATACAATATCTGAAGCATTCTTTTTGCGTTCTCAAATCCCGTATGTGTATGCTCCAATTTATATGGTTCATCCTGAGTATTTACTTCAATTTCCTTTTCTCCCATTCCCACTCCATTATCTTCTACACAAATATGAAGCATTGAACTTCTATTTTCTTTTTCTATAAATTCTTCATATAGTCTAACAACGATACTGCCCTTTTCTTTTTGTGGCTCTAAGCCATGAGATACCGCATTCTCAACCAGTGGTTCTATCAACAATCTTGGAATCATATCTTCATATATTCTGTCATCTTCCACATATATATCATAAGACAACTTTTCCTGATACCTTTCTTTCTGTAAAAGAAGATAAAATTTAACAATATCTAATTCCTCTTTTACTTTGATCTTTATTTCTTTTTCACGAAAGATCTTCCCTTGCATTAGCTTTGAAAAGGCATTCAAACTTTGATACAGCTCCTCATTTCCCGCCATCTTTGCCTTAAGACTAAGCATTGCCAATATGTTAAATTGAAAATGCGGATTTATCTGTGATTGAAGATATTTCACTTTGGATTGGGTTGCTATTAATTGCTTTTCATATACTTCTGTAATCAAATATTCTATCCTGTCTGCCATCTCATTAAACACAGTTCCTATATCATGAAATTCCTGAATAGATGAATCCTCTATTCTTGCATTAAGTTCCTGCTTACCAAATGCCTGTATACTTGAAATCATTTTTGTGACAGGCTTCGTAAATCGATAACTGACTCCATATGCCACAATAAATGTAAGTGCCAGAACTATTCCCAATCCGATCAAAAAAATAATCAATGTAGGACGAAGTATTGAAAAAATATTACTTTGATCTACCGTTGTAATTAATCGAATGTCAAAACCGCAGACATCCGCATATCCTATAACTTTCTCTCCCCCAATATTTCGCCTTCCCGACCAAACTGCTTCTGTTTTACTTAGTTTATACATTCTTTCTGCTTTTTCCTCCGGAAAAAGCAGAAAATCATTGCCTGATAAAAGCATCCATGAACCGGCTTTATAATTATTTACATTTTCAAATACAGCATCTATTGCTTCCAAACTAATTTGAGCTATACCGATTCCTTTTTCTTCCATTTCGTCATCATAAATTCTAAAAAGTACATTCAGATTCTCTTTATCTGTTACCGAAGCATATCTATTGCCATCTGCTTTAAACCATCTTTGCATACTTCGGTATTTGTTTTCTTCTTCCATTTCAAAAGCCAGTGTTGTGGCATAATAATGCTCATTAATACATTGATCATTATTATTAAACAAATATAAACTTGTAACAAAAGGAAGTTGTTGATTTACTCTATTTCTATCTGCAAATAACTCCATACTGTACGAAAGTTGTTCTTCTACCACTTTTCTATCAAATCCATTATTTTCAAAGAAATCATCCAGTAATATGTTATGTCGAATAGATATTGCTCCATCTGCTATAAACTGCATGTGAGACTGATACTGTTGAGTTGTACTTTTTAAAACGTACTCTATGTCTTCTTGCGTTTTTTGAAAAAAGAATGAAAAGAACACATAAAGAATAGCAAGTACAGCTGATAACAGAGTACATGCGGATGTTCGTAACATGAGACTTGTCATTTCTTTTCTAAGAGTATACTTCTTTTTTACTTTTACTTTCTGCCACATAAACTTCACCATACTATCCCAAAAAGTTATTTTTTCTACTTTTAGTATTTTTAGTTTAACACACGCATAATACTCAGTCGAGATTTTTTATCAAATGATGCTATCTCTTAATTTTATAATGATAGAAGCCATATCCCGTTTCTACCGATAATATATACGACTTGACTAAACATATAATTATAAAATCACACTAAAAAAAGGATGGAAGTATCCTCCCATCCGCTTCATTTATACATTTTTATTTAATCATGTTTTCTTTAATTAGTACAGCTTAGCTCCTGCCGGTATATGATTATCTACCATTATAAGGTGAAGCTCTTCGCCCTCGCCATCTTTAAGCTCATTTACAGCGCTCAAGAGCATACCGCATGATTCAATTCCCATCATTGCTCTTGGCGGAAGGTTTGTTATAGCTATAAGTGTCTTTCCGACAAGCTCCTCAGGCTCATAGAACTCATGGATGCCTGAAAGAATTGTTCTGTCCTTGCCTGATCCGTCATCAAGAGTGAACTGTAAAAGCTTCTTGCTCTTTGGAACTGCAACACAGTTCTTTACCTTTACCGCTCTGAAGTCTGATTTTGAAAATGTCTCAAAGTCTACACTCTCTTCAAATAGCGGCTCAATCTTTACATTTGAGAAATCTATCTTCTCATTAGGTGTAAAGAAGCCTGTATTCGAATCCGCAGACTCTTCATTTCCTGCATTAGCCGGCTTGTCAAGGCTCTTCATTGTTGGGAAGAGCAATACATCTCTGATAGCAGGTGAGTTTGTAAGCAACATTACAAGTCTGTCGATACCGTATCCGATACCTCCTGTAGGCGGCATACCTATCTCAAGAGCATTTAAGAAGTCTTCATCTGTATGATTTGCTTCCTCATCTCCTGCTGCAAATGCTTCTTCCTGTGCCTGGAATCTCTCTCTTTGGTCGATCGGATCGTTAAGCTCAGAGTACGCATTTGCCATCTCTCTACCGTAAATAAAGAGCTCAAATCTTTCTACATATCTCGGATCGCTTGGCTTTTTCTTTGTAAGTGGTGACACCTCTATAGGATGATCCATTACAAATGTAGGCTGTATAAGTTTCTCCTCTACAAACTCCTCAAAGAAGAGATTGATGATATCGCCTCTTGAGTGACGCTCTTCAAACTCAATGCCTTTTTCCTTTGCAAGTGCCTTTGCTTCCTCTGTTGTCTCTATACTGTCAAAATCAATTCCTGAGTACTTCTTTATAGCCTCAACCATTGTAATTCTTTCAAAAGGCTTTCCAAGGTCAATCATTGCCTCGGCATAAGGTATTGTAGTAGTACCGCAAACTTTTTCTGCAAGGTATCTGAACATATTTTCAGTAAGATCCATCATACCGTGATAATCTGTATATGCCTGGTAAAGCTCCATAAGTGTAAACTCAGGATTATGTCTTGTATCAACACCCTCGTTTCTGAATACTCTACCTATCTCATATACTCTCTCAAGTCCACCGACAATAAGTCTCTTAAGGTAAAGCTCAAGTGAAATACGAAGCTTTACATCTTCATTCAACGCATTGAAATGTGTATTGAAAGGTCTTGCGGCAGCACCACCTGCATTGCTTACAAGCATAGGTGTCTCAACTTCAATGAATCCCTGACCGTCAAGGAACTTTCTGATCTCTGTTATGATTTTTGATCTCTTTATAAATGTGTCTTTTACATCCTCATTCATTATAAGATCTACATATCTTTGACGATATCTTGTATCTGTATCTGTAAGTCCGTGGAATTTCTCAGGAAGAGGCTTTAAGCTCTTTGAAAGCAACTCTACCTTTGTAGCGTGCAAGCTTATCTCACCTGTCTGTGTCTTGAAAACTTCACCTGTAACACCTACGATATCACCGATATCAAGCTTCTTGAATGCCTTGTATTCGTCCTCTCCTACAGAGTCTCTTGCTACATATGCCTGTATTCTTCCCTTTAAATCCTGTACATGACAAAATGACGCCTTACCCATGACACGCTTTGACATAAGTCTACCTGCAATCTTGACACTTTTTCCGTCTAATTCCTCAAAGTTGTCCTTTATATCTGCACTATGCTTTTCTACATCATACTTTGTGATAAAGAAAGGGTCGTTGTTTGCCGCCTGTAACTCTGCAAGTTTGTCTCTTCTTGCCTTTAAAATATGATTCAGGTCCTCTGTTGTCATTGGTTCATTGCTATTTGCCATATTTCCTCCTTAAGATACTCTTTGTATTCCTAATACCATATATTCCGAAACACCTGCCTGTGTTTCTACAACTGCTGTTTCTCCGATTTTTTTACCGAGTAATGCTTTACCGAGCGGTGACTCGTTGCTTATCTTACCGGCAAGTGAATCGGCCTCTGTAGAACCTACAATCTTAAAATCAAGTTCATCATCAAATTCTTTATCAAGAATCTTTACCATACATCCGATACCGATTGTATCCAGATCAACTTCATCTTCCACAACAACTTCCGCATTCTTTAAAAGATTCTCAAGTTGCTCTATTCTGGCCTCTATATCTCTTTGCTCATCTTTTGCGGCATCGTATTCTGCATTCTCTGAGAGATCGCCCTGTTCTCTTGCCTCTTTTATCTTTTCAGCAATTTCTTTTCTCTTATTTACCTTTAAATCCTGTAACTCATCCTCTAAGTTCTTAAGTCCCTCATAAGTTAATATATGCTTTTTTTCTGCCATATTTCCTCCATTTTGACTTCTATTTCACTCTTACTAAGTAAAACCGTCCTTAATTTTTCATTTTTGAAGCCAAAACTTCAACTTCAATCAAACTTTAAGATTAGAAAAAAACCACTATACCGGCGTATGTGGCGAATTCAATACTTAATCTAACTAGTTCCGTGAGATTATACTATGACATACCGTTTATGTCAAGCGAAAACACTTTAATTGAAGGCAATAAATTTATACTACTATATATTTTACCAAAGAAAAAGACAGGCTTGCTCAAGGCCTGTCTTTTAAGTAAGAGGAAATTTCAATATGTGTAACACTGTATATTATCAAATAAGGTTGCTCAAGTCTTACTTGATAGTATATGATAGTTCTCACCACCATATTGTTTGTGTAATGACTTTCACCACTACACTATATATTATGACAGCTTTCACTGTCATATCTTAAATTAGGTTGTCCTAATGTAAGACCAAAAAAATTAAAATGCAGCTAACTGCTTTCCTGCCGCTTCCAATGCAGCTTTTGCATCATCATCAGGCTCAAGGTTTGCTATAATGCCTTCTCCACCGATAATATTTGCTCCGGCATTTTGCATGCGCTCAACCCATAATCTCATCCACTCTCCATCGCCCCAGTCGTATGAACCGAATAAAAGAATGTTTTTACCTGACACCTTACCTTCTATCTCTGATACAAAGCTATCAACTGACTCATCAAGCTCCTCAGCTCCCATTGCAGGACATCCGATAGCAAATGCAGGCTGTGCAAGTAATTCATCTACATTAACACTGTCTACAAATACAAGCTCAGGTGTTCCGCCTGCTGCCTTTACTCCTTCAGCTATCACATTTGCCATAGCTTCTGTGTTTCCTGTTGAACTCCAATAAACAATAATTGCTTTTTCCATATTTTTACTCCTTAAAAGAATATTTTTATAGGCATATAAACCATTATCAACAAGCTATATTCTCAAGCCTGTTTCCGGCTAAGAACTCGTCAATAGCAATCTCTCTAGCCTTATCATAGCTTAAAAACTTTTCTCTGGTCTCTTCCAGATTGCCATATATTTTCCAATATCCGCTATGCAAATATCTCTCCCCTTTATTTTCAAGGAAGCCCTTTATATCACATATAGGATATCCCAAAAATACTCCTACCTCATGAGGAAACTCTTCAATTTTGTTATAAAAACCGTTCATCCTCTGATGTAGTCTGATAAGATTTGATATGAAATCATCTCTCCTATATCCAAACTCTCTTAAATAGTCACTAACCTCTGATCTTTTAAGATACTCTTCAAGTTCCTTCGCTCTGTATATCAAAACCAAATGTCTCTTCTTACAAGTGCAAAGAATCATCAAGCTGATACTTGTTTTTCTTAGTTTCTCACTTATTATGGCCAACTCTTTGTCATTTAAAAAGAGCATTCCGGAAATTCTTTTCCCCTTCAATACCGCCGCATTTTGAATGATGAGTCTCAGCTCCACACTGTCATCTCCATTCGATGCAAGCCTTTTTACTATATCAACGGGCATACCTACCTCCGTTTTCTTTATTCTTAAAGAAAATTTATTTCCCTTGGTTAGTACTCCCTAACTTTATCATTTTATATGTTCTTTGTCAATACTTTTTTTCAAAAATCTGCATTAATTTTATAATTTAATTCCATACCTGTTTTAGGGTGCTTAAAGCTTAAGTTTACAGCCGCCAGAGAGAGTACTTTGTCCTCATCCAGCTTAACATTTGCAAGTCTTTTATTATACTTATGATCCCCATACAGAGGGAAACCGTGACTTGCACATTGGAGCCTTATCTGATGATGTCTTCCTGTTATAAGATTTATTCTAAGTCTTGTAATATATCTGTCGTCCTTCTTATATGACTCCAGTACTTTATACTTTAATACCGCTTCTTTAGCTCCTCTAGTACTCTTTTCAACAACCTTACTTACATTGTTATCAAGTTTCTTTATAAAGTCTATAAGCTCTCCTTCATCACTTTCAGGAAAGCCGTCCACCAAAGCTTCGTAAGTCTTTTCTATATTCTTTTTTCTAAGTTCATTGCTGAGGATTTCTGTGGCTTTTTTATTCTTACCGTATACCATTATTCCGTATACCGGCTTATCTAACCTGTGTATCACTCCTACATAGGCGTCTTTTCCCATATGCTTTTTTAACAGACTGACCATATCCTCTTCAAAACTGTTACTTGATTGACTTGATATTCCCCTTGGCTTGACTGTCACTATTACGTCTTTATCTTCATATAATATCTTCAGATTCATCTATCAACATTTCCTTTTCAAGCTTCGTTAACTGTTTTATTTCATATTCTCTTTGCATTGCCGCTACTTTATCTGCATATACCTCAAAATATACCAATTCCACGGGCAATTTTGCTCTGGTATATTTAGCACCTTTTCCGGCATTGTGAGCCTTGATTCTTTTTGGTATATCGGATGTCCATCCGCAATATAAACTGTTATCATTGCAGCGCAAAAGATATACAAATGCTTTTTCTTCTAAAAAAGCAGACAAATCGAAAGTCGAATAACCGACTCCCAATCGTCTGCTTACTGTATTTAATTCTGCTTTCATTAGATTACCCAATCGGCAAACTCTGTGGTATCTCTACCGTCTTCAAGACAGCTTGTATCAATACCGTTTTGATTCAGCAGTTCTTCCATTTTTTTTATTCTCTCATTCATTATATCTATGGTCTCAGCAAGCTTTGAAATATCTGCATTTACCTGTGCCAGTTTATGCTTCTTTTCAACAACCTGACCGTTTAATCTTACAGGCTTTGCAGGAATACCCACTGCTGTGGAATCACTTTCAAGAGGTTTTAATAAAACTGAATTCGCTCCTATAGATGCATTGTCTCCAACCTCAAATGATCCCAGTATTTTTGCACCGGCACCGACCATTACATTCTTTCCAAGTGTAGGGTGTCTTTTCCCCTTGGCGGTTCCTACACCTCCCAGAGTCACTCCTTGATATAATGTACAGTTGTCGCCAACTACCGCTGTTTCTCCGATTACAATTCCTGCACCATGATCAATAAGAACTCCGCTGCCTATTTCAGCCCCCGGATGTATCTCTATCATAGTAAAAAATCTTGAGATCTGTGATATCCATCTGGCGATAAAAAACATGTGCTTTTTATAAAACCAATGTGCGATTCTATGCATTATTAATGCATGAATACCTTGATATAAAAACAAAACTTCAAACGCACTTCTGGCCGCCGGATCCCTGTCCTTTACAGCCTGTACATCTTTCCAAACATCTTTGAAAAACATAATCTCTCCAAATACTAATGTCAATAAAAGTTACTATATAAGTTCAAGCTCTTTCATTGATAAATATATCCCATCTTCTGATACTTTTTTTGCAAAGTATGTAGCATATTCTTCCAATGCGGTATCATGCTCTCCAAGAAGTATTCTGTTCCCGGCTCCGCATGTAAACATCGGCAAATCATTCATACTATCCCCAAATACATAAGCATCTTCCAATGCTATATTGTAGTAATCCAGCACTTGAAGTACAGCTTTTCCCTTTGAACAAGGATATGGTACACATTCATAAAATCCTGCACCTCGATCTATTATATCAAAATCATCGCATTCAGCAAAAAATGATTTCAGATCACTCCTTGAAAATCTCGGATCGTCTATAATACAGAATTTATCAAAGTCATAATCATCTTTTTCAAATTCTCCCACAGACGGTTCTATAGTGTAACATATCGCATCAAATATATTCTCTGTAATCTCAGGATATACAAAAGGTTTGGCAGGAAAATAAATTCCCTGCCTCGCCTCAAGCATACCTTCAACATTAAATTTCTTTAACAGCTTTTTTATTTCAATGCCTCTGTTATGATCTATCCTCTTCTCAAAGATGGTCTTGTCTCCAACAACTATCTGTGTTCCACATCCACAAATATAACCGTCCATATTAAATCTGTTTTTAATATTTCCTATTATACATTCTACTCTTCCGGTATTTATAAATGTCAAATGTCCGGCAGCTCTCGCTTCTTCTATAGCCTTTAATGCGGATTTCGGCACCTGTTTGGTATCATTGTCAATTAAAGTACCATCTATATCAAAGAATAGTGCTTTCATTATTGTGCCGCCTCACTGCCTTCAGCAGCTGCACTCTCGGAAGCTTTGCTTTCGCCCTCAGCTGTAGTCTCTTCACTTGCACCTTCAGCACTTGCGCCCTCTTCACTGCCCATAGTCTCACCGTTGATGTTTACTGTAACATCTGTTCTCTTGGCATTGTCCAGGATAAAGTTTACAACTTTATATGTCTTGGCTGTTTCTTCAACCTCATCTTTACCATACTGCTGTATAAGCTCGTCTTTTGTCAAAGAGCCGCCGTTTAAATCTACAACTACCTGGTAATCCTCATCTGTAAGAGACATTTTCTCTTTCTTATAGATTTCTCTTGTAACAATAACCTGCTTAACATAGCTTTCAGCCTGATTTCTGATCTGTGTTTTGAGTTCATCCGCACTCATACCGTAAGCTGAAGCATACTGATCAAGATCCATACCGTACTGTGTAATCATATTATCGATAGGCTTGTAGATATTGTTATATTCAAAATCAATAGCTTCATCCTTCATTTCGAATTTTGAGTCTGCAATTACGGCAGCAATCGCATTGTACTGATCCTGTGACTTTGCGCTCTTACTTCTTTGTTCCTCAAGATTTGCCTTTACGGCAGCTTTAAACTCGTCTACTATTTTCTGCTCACCGTTTGTATGCTTATTTACCCACTCATCTGTAAGAGTTGCAGGAGATGAAACCGATATTGAATTTATCTTTACGTCAAATACCACTGCGGCTCCGGCTAAATCGGCGTTATTATAATCCTTAGGGAATGTAAGATCAAGTTTTACATCTTCTCCGATGCTGTGACCTATAAGCCCCGCCTCAAATCCTTCGATAAAGCTGTTGCTTCCGATTACTAAATTATAACCTGTTGCAGATCCTCCGTCAAAAGCAACTCCGTCCTTTGTTCCGGTGTAGTCTATATTTACAGTATCGCCTTCCTGTACGGCTCTGTCTGTTACTTCAACCACGTCAGGATCTTGCGTTAATTCAGTATTTATCTGTGCTTCCACATCCTGATCACTTACACTTGTATCGATATTAGGTATTTCCACACCGACATACTTTCCAAGCTCGGCTGTACCGTAATCACTTGGTCTTTTCACATCTGCATTTGCCTTTGATTCTCCCTCTGCTGTTGTCTGAGTCTCAGTAGCATCTTTTTTTTGTATACCACATGCACTCATTGTAGCTACAACAACCATTCCTATCAAAGCTAACTTTTTTAATTTCATAAATAAAAACCTCTCACCTTGCACCTGACATTATAAATAAAATGCCTTAAATGCAAGATATGTATTATATAAATCTAATTTTGATATCACCTCATATGGTGAATGCATAGAGATTACGGGAACTCCCAAATCTACTACATCTATATTCATCATTGCGACATACTGAGCAATGGTACCGCCACCACCAACGTCAAGGGCGCCCAATTCTCCTATCTGCCAATGTACATTGTTTTCTTCCATTATTGATATAACTTTATTCATAAACTCTGCACTTGCATCTGATGAAGAATACTTTCCTCTTGAACCTGTATACTTTGTAAGTACACAACCTCTGTTCAGATATGATGAGTTGTTAGGCTCAAACACATCAGGAAAAGTAGGATCAAATGCGGCATTTACATCTGATGAAAGGCATGATGATTTTTCACATACTTCTTTTACATCAGCACCGAAGATCTGTGACAAATACTCAATATAATCATACACAAAGTGAGAATGAAGTCCTGTATTTCCTGTTGAACCGATCTCCTCTTTGTCTGCAAGTATTGTAAGTGTTGTATACTTCGGATTCTTTGCTTCAATCTCCGCTATAAGCGCAGGATAAGCACAGACTCTGTCATCATGACCGTATCCTCCTACAAGTGAACGATCAAGACCTATATCTCTTGCCTTTGTTGCAGGGACAAACTCTATCTCCGCTCTTGCAAAATCTCTCTCTGTAACACCATACATATTATTTAATATTTCAAGTGTCTTAAGCTTTACAGCCTCTTTTACATCATCGGTATCATCAAACGGCAATGTTCCAAGGAAAATATTTAATTCCTCACCTTTGATACCTTCCGACAGTTTTCTTTGATCTTGTTTGCTTGAAAGATGAGGAAGCAGATCACTTATATAAAATACCGGATCCTCTTCTTTTTCACCAAGATTTATCTCAACAAAACTGCCGTCTTTTCTAAATATAACACCATGCATTGAAAGCGGTATGGTTGCCCACTGATACTTTCTTATTCCACCATAGTAATGAGTCTTAAAATATGATATCTCACTCTTTTCATAGAGCGGATTAGGTCTGAGATCAAGTCTTGGAGAATCTATATGTGCTCCGTTAATCCTTAAACCTTCAGTGATAGGCTCACTACCTATTGTAGATGCAAGTATTGCTTTTTTTCTGTTTACTTTATATACCTTATCCCCGGCTTTATAGCTCTTTTTAGGGTCAAAAACTGTATATCCGTTTGCCTCAAGTAAGCTGACAGCTTCTTTTACCACTTCTCTCTCGGTCTTTGACTTGTCTAAAAATTTCTTATATCCTTCAGCAAACTCCTGAGCTTTTGAAATTTGCTCAGGAGATTCTTTTGCTATATGAGGATATTCAAATGAAAGTTCTTTTTGCAGAGCTTTTGCTTTACTTTCTGCCATACGAACACTCCTTTAGTCTAATTTAATATCCTTTAATAATCCTGCTAAAGATGTAGATGCAACTCCCTTTTCTACATATTTAAAGCCCTTTGAAGGATCCTTCGGCTCTACATTCTCCTCAAGTGCTTTCTTTGAAAGTGAAATCTTTCCATCTTTAATACCTGTTACTTTAACCTTTACAGTCTCACCCTCTTTTAGTACTGCAGCAGGGTTCTTTACTCTCTGATTTGAAATCTGTGATACATGAAGCAATCCTGAGATTCCGTCTCCAAGATCGATGAAAGCGCCGTAATCCTTGATTGAATCAACCTTACCCTCAAGAACATCGCCAACCTTAACGCTGTCAAGCTTAGCCTGTCTCTCCTTCTTAGCCTCTTCTTTCTCAATTGCTCTGTGACTGAGAACAAGTTTCTTCTTAGCAGGCTCTGATGTAATTACAACAACCTCAAGGCTCTTACCGAGGAACTCATCAAGGTTCTCTACATACTGTGTTGATAACTGACTTGCAGGAATAAATGCTCTTACTTCCTCTAAGAATGCGATACATCCACCCTTAACAACCTCTGTAATCTTAACCTTTGCAACTGTCTTCTCCGCTAACATCTTTTCAAAGACATCCCACTTTCCTGCATCCGGATCTTCTTTTGTATCCATAGTTTTATATGATTCTTCAAGCTCCTTCTCAAAATCCTTCATTGTCTCTTCTGCCATGTTGACCTCCAAAATATTTTATTTCGTTTTAATAACAGCAATTTTACCTTGCTTGCTTTCTTTCATAAAACAATAGATATTATTATATCACATCTTCACTGCATTTGACTATAGCTGCAGCAAATATTAAAAAGCTCCCCGATTGAGCTGTCGGGGAGTATATACCTAATTTAAGATTTTACACTATTGTGAAGATGTTTAGTAAATCTAAATATTAATAGTTTACAGTCATTCTCTCAAAGTATGCCTGTGGATGAGCACAACATGGACATACTGTAGGAGCATCAGCACCCTCATGGATATATCCACAGTTACGGCACTTCCATCCAAGAGGAGCGTCTCCCTTGAAAGTTCCATCATTCTTTAAATGCTCAAGAAGCTGAAGATATCTCTTCTCGTGGCTTGCCTCAACCTTTGCTACAAGCTCAAACTTCTTTGCAAGAGCCTCAAATCCTTCTTCTCTTGCTTCTCTTGCCATACGAGCATACATATCTGTCCACTCAAAGTTCTCACCTGCTGCCGCATCTACAAGGTTCTCCTCAGGTGTTCCGATTCCGTGGAACTCCTTAAACCACATCTTTGCATGCTCTTTCTCCTGCTCTGCTGTCTCAAGGTAAAGAGCTGCCATCTGCTCATATCCTGCCTTCTTAGCTACTGAAGCGTAATATGTATACTTATTTCTAGCCTGTGACTCACCTGCAAATGCATCCATTAAGTTCTTCTCTGTTTTTGTTCCTGCGTACTTTGACATAAAAATTTCCTCCTAATAAATATCAAAATTACTATATTGATATGAAATGCCGACTTAAAAGATTCAAAGGCTAAACAGCCTTTTTTGAATCCATATAAATCATTTTTTGATAGCATTCCCTACAATAGCCATAAAAAATAAGTGAATGATTTTCTACCACTCCAATATCATCATGCACTGCCTTGTCATTTAAATCTTTTGCGATATCGGCCGGCAAGTCAATGAGCTTTGAACATGCCTTACATGAAAAATGATAATGTTCATCGGTATTATAATCATACCTTTCGATTCCGTTTTGAGCGGAAATCTTGTTTATACGACCAAGCTCGGCGAGCAAGCCAAGATTTCGATAAACAGTACCTAAGCTAATCTTAGGATCATCTTTTCGTAGTGACTGAAAGAGCATATCAGCTGTAGGATGATCGACTCTAGACTTCAAATTGTCCAAGATAGCCTCCCTTTGTCTACTGTATTTTAGATCCTTCATGTATATCCCTTTCTAAAAATAAGAATCATTACTATTTAAGTATAGCACCTAATATTATATTGTCAAGAAAAATATCCTATTATATATAATGTATGCATTTTTATACATATTCATGTATTCCATTTTTCAAAAGGGTAGCAAATCTTTCAGTAGCTACCATATACAAAATAAAAAAGAAGCCTTAAACAAGACTTCTTTCAGAGCGCGAGACGGGACTCGAACCCGCGACCCCGACCTTGGCAAGGTCGTACTCCACCAACTGAGCCACTCGCGCATATACCTTCAAAACTGCCTACCAAATTCCGAGTATTATAAATTTCTATCCTTCTTGGTTAAACCCTCGACCTATTAGTAACCATCAACTTAATACATTACTGTACTTACATCTTGGCCCTATCTACCTCGTAGTCTTCAAGGGGTCTTACTGTTTTCACATGAGATATCCCATCTTGAGGGGGGCTTCACGCTTAGATGCCTTCAGCGTTTATCCCGTCCCGACATAGCTACCCTGCCATGGAGTTACTCTCCAACAGGTACACCAGCGGTCAGTCCGTCCCGGTCCTCTCGTACTAAGGACGGCTCCTCTCAAATATCTTACGCCCACGCCGGATAGGGACCGAACTGTCTCACGACGTTCTGAACCCAGCTCGCGTACCGCTTTAATGGGCGAACAGCCCAACCCTTGGGACCTGCTACAGCCCCAGGATGCGATGAGCCGACATCGAGGTGCCAAACCACTCCGTCGATGTGAACTCTTGGGAGTGATAAGCCTGTTATCCCCAGGGTAGCTTTTATCCGTTGAGCGATGGCAATCCCACTTTATGCCACCGGATCACTAAGTCCTACTTTCGTACCTGCTCCACCCGTCGGTGTCGCAGTCAAGCTCCC
>NZ_ALJL01000008.1 GCF_000287675.1 Lachnoanaerobaculum sp. ICM7 | reverse complement strand
CATAGATAACCTCCACACCTTATTATATCATAAAATACTAGAAAATACTATATATTAAAACGAATATTTTGATAAAAAAATTGATTAAGAAAGATAGGATACATGCGGGTTCTAGGACTTTTCTAATACTTATTTAGGAAAACAAAGTGTCAAAGACCCGGATAAATAATATATTAAAGCAGGATGCATAAATTGATGCAATCCTGCATTTTTTATGTTACAATCATATTACATGGCAGATATTATATTTTTCAAAAATTTCAATAATTATTTTATATTCTTAGTTTTAATGTCTTAATTTTAATTCCCTTTATATCATTGTTGACAAATAAAAGAGAAGCATATACAATAAAACAAGAACATACATTCGATGGAGGTTGTTATGAAGAAGGAAAAAAGTTCCAAAGCAGCACAACAGGTTAAAAGAGTAATGGAAAAAAGTGAGAAACAGGCGGCACTTGAGTCTGCCTTGACACAGATAGAGAAGGCATACGGTAAGGGTTCGGTGATGAAGCTGGGAGACGGAAATACAAATATGTTTGTAGAGACCATTCCTACAGGTTCACTGGGGCTTGATATAGCATTAGGTGTAGGCGGCATTCCGAAGGGAAGAATTATAGAGGTATATGGACCGGAGTCATCAGGTAAGACAACCGTAGCCCTTCATATGGTAGCCGAAGCTCAGAAGCTTGGAGGTATTGCGGCATTTATAGATGCGGAACATGCGCTTGATCCTGTTTATGCGGATAAGATAGGTGTAAATATAGACGAGCTGTATGTATCACAGCCTGATAACGGTGAGCAGGCGCTTGAGATTACGGAGACTATGGTAAGATCCGGTGCTATTGATATTATAATAGTCGACTCTGTAGCGGCACTTGTACCCAAGGGCGAGATAGAAGGAGATATGGGAGATTCCCATATGGGCTTGCAGGCAAGACTTATGAGCCAGGGACTCAGAAAGCTTACAGGTATAGTAAGCAAGAGCAATTGTATAGTTATCTTTATCAACCAGCTAAGAGATAAGATAGGTGTAATGTTTGGAAGCCCGGAGACCACCACCGGAGGTAGAGCCTTAAAATTTTATGCATCTGTAAGACTTGATGTAAGAAAAGTTGAGCAGATTAAGCAGGGCGGTGAAATCATAGGAACCAAGACCAGAATAAAGGTTGTTAAAAACAAAGTGGCACCTCCTTTCAAAGAGGCCGAGTTTGATATAATGTACGGACTGGGTATATCAAAGTCCGGAGAGATACTTGATCTGGCGGTTGCAAGTGATGTTGTGGAAAAAGGCGGTGCATGGTACTCTTATGAAGGAAACAAGATCGGTCAGGGAAGAGAAAATGCAAAGACTTTCCTCATGGAAAATCCTGAGATTTGTGAGAAAATAGAAGAGCAAATCAGAGAAAAGTTTGTACTTGAAGCTGAAAAGAACGGAAAAACTTTAGAGTATGACTCTGTAGATGATGATGACGAAGAGTTTGACGGTTCACCTATAGAGGATGATATGGATGAAGCCGGCGGCATAGAGCTTGAGGAAGAAGATTGATTGTAAGTGAAATTATTTCTCTGAATACCAAAAAAAGCAAAGTTATATTTCAGGATGGAGAAAGTCTTGCCCTATATAACGGCGAAATCAGACGACTGGATATTGCTGTTGGAAAAGAGATAGATGAAGAGGAATATTATACAACCATCTATCCGGTTTTAAAAAAGAGAGCTTTTGCAAGGCTGATGCATATACTTGAGAAATCTTTTAAGTCGGAAAACGATATAGTAAAAAAGCTGAAGCTCTCATTTTACCCTGATGAGGCCATCAAAGAGGCTATAGAAAAGGCAAAAAAATTCGGCTACATAGATGATGACAGATATGCCGAGCGATATATCAATACATATAAAGATAAGTACAGCAAAATGAAATTAAAATACAAGCTGCTGGAAAAGGGCATAAATAAGGAAATTATTGATAATGCACTGGAATCATTTACAGTAGATGAAGAGCCTATGATAAAAAAGCTTCTTAATAAAAAACATTATTTTGAAACTGAGGAACCTGATAAAAAACAAAAGATAATTGCCTCTGTAATGAGACAGGGATTCAAATATCAAAAAATAAAAGATGTTATAAAAGACACTTCTATGAGTTAGAGACACTCAAGGAAGTGTCTTTTTTGTGAGATTATTAGCATGTAACGCTAGTTAAATAACAAACATATTTGTTAAATAAAATACTTTTCAGAAAAGTATTACAATATTTATAAAAAAAGTATATAATGAATGCATAAAGTTCGTATCAAATAAATGTAAAGATATGTGCTCTTATTATTTCATGAAATAGACAATTTAAAATCTATATATGTAATTCATTTACATATATTAATCTACCGGTAAAACGGTTAAATAATTCTAGGAGTAAGAGGTATGAGTAGATTAGAAATAGTCTCCCCAAGTAGAGCCAGAATTGTTATGGAGGAGCTATACAAAAATTTAGAAAGAAGAATCGAGGCATCTCCTCCTGGGCTTTGCCCGGTTGATATGTCAAGAGCTTTCTTGGAATTGGCTCACGCTCAGACTTGTGGTAAATGTGTTCCATGCAGAATCGGTTTAGGACAGCTTGAAAAGCTGATCGAAAACGTGCTTGACGGTAAGGGTAGTATGGCTTCTTTGAAGTTAATGGAGAAGACAGCCCTCAGTATTATGGAATCGGCAGATTGTGCCATAGGCTATGAAGCGGCAAATATGGTTTACAAAGGTATTATAGGATATAGAGATGACTATATCGAACATATAGCACATGGCAGATGTACATGCTCATACAATCAGCCTGTACCTTGTGTAAATTTATGTCCTGCACAGGTGGATATACCGGGATATATTGCTCTTATAAAGGAAGGCAGATATGCAGACTCTGTAAGATTGATAAGGAAAGATAATCCTTTCCCTACTACTTGCGGATTTATTTGCGAGCATCCTTGTGAGGCAAGATGTAGAAGAAACATGGTGGACGACTCTATAAATATTCGTGGTTTAAAGAGAGTTGCAGCAGATTTTGCGGGAGAAGTCGATCCTCCAAAATGTGCTCCGTCTACAGGTAAAAAAGTTGCAATACTCGGTGGTGGACCGGGTGGACTTAGTGCGGCTTATTTCCTACAGCTTATGGGACATCAGACAACTGTATATGAGATGCTGCCTGAGCTTGGAGGTATGTTAAGGTACGGTATTCCGAATTACAGATTACCGAAGGACAGACTTGATGAGGATATCAAGGCTATTTTAAAGACAGGTGTAGAAGTTAAGCATGGTCTCAAGATTGGAGAAGATATTACAATGGACGACTTGAGAAATGCTTTTGATGCGGTGCTTATAACTATAGGCGCAAGTACAGATAAGAAACTTGGACTTGAGCATGAAGATGCAAACGGTGTGGTATCTGCTGTAGAATTCCTGCGTGATGTAGGAAAGAATATTATAAAAGATCTTACAGGCAAAAATGTTTGTATAATCGGTGGCGGAAATGTATCCATGGATGCTGTAAGAACCGCAAAGAGAATGGGTGCAAAGAAAGTAAGTATTGCATATAGAAGAAGAGTTGCCGATATGACAGCTTTACCGGCTGAGATAGAGGCGGCGGTTGCAGAGGGCATTGAGCTTAGAACTTTGATGGCACCATCCGCTATAGATGTTGATGAGAACAATAATATAAAGGGTATATATGTAAAACCTCAGATGATCAGCTCTATTAAAGACGGAAGAGCAAGTGTAAAGGCTACAGGCGAGGAAGATGTTTATATTCCTTGCGATATACTTGTAGTTGCAATCGGTCAAAATATAGAGACAAAGCATTTTGAGGAAGCGGGAATCCCTGTATCTAACGGAAAGATAATTACAGATTCTACAGGTGCATTTAAGGATATGCCGGGAGTATTTGCCGGAGGAGACTGTGCCAGCGGACCGGCTACGGTTATCAAGGCTATCGGTGCGGCTAAGGTAGTAGCTGCAAATATTGACGAGTATTTAGGTTATCACCATCAGATAAGTGTAGATGTGGAAATTCCTGAGGCAAGTCTTGAGGATAAGAGTCCTTGTGGCAGAGTAGAGCTTACAGAAAGAGAAGCTTGTGAGAGAGTTCTCGATTTTGACGGCGTTGAAAATTGCATGACAGAAAAAGAAGCAAAGCAAGAGGCAGGCAGATGTTTAAGATGCGACCACTTCGGCTTCGGTATTTTCAAAGGAGGTAGGGAGAGTATATGGTAAACTTAACTATTGATAATGTACCTGTTTCCGTAAAAGAAAATACTACTATTATGGAAGCGGCGGCGAAAATAGATATAAATATTCCGAAACTGTGTTTCTTGAAGGATTTGAATGAAATAGCGGCATGTAGAGTATGTGTCGTTGAATTAAAGGGTAAAGATAAACTTATCACATCATGTAATAATGTGTGTGAAGAGGGCATGGAGATCTTTACAAACAGTAAAAAAGTAATCAGAGACAGAAGAAAAACTGTAGAGCTGATACTTTCACAGCATGACAACAGATGTGTAATATGCGCTAAGAGCGGCAACTGTTCACTTCAAAAAGTTGCCAATGACCTAAATATACTTGAGATACCTTTTGCTGTTGAGCTTGAAAAACAGCCGTGGAATAAAAATTTCCCGCTTATAAGAGATTCATCCAAATGTATTAAGTGCATGAGATGTATACAGGTTTGTGATAAGATGCAGACTTTAAGTGTTTGGGATCTCCACGGTACAGGAGCAAGAACTACGGTAAACGTAACCGGATATAAAAAGATTGAAGAAGCCGACTGTTCACTTTGCGGACAGTGTATAACACATTGTCCTGTAGGTGCATTGAGTGAAAGAGATGATACTTCAAAGTTCTGGGAAGCTGTTGCCGATCCTGAGAAGACGGTTGTTGTTCAGATTGCACCTGCTGTAAGAACAGCATGGGGTGAGGTTTTCGGACTTAAGGATAAGGATGCAACTGTAGGAAAGATTGTTGATGCATTAAAGAAGATGGGTGCAGACTATGTGTTTGATACCTCATTCTCAGCAGACTTGACAATTATGGAAGAGGCAAATGAGTTTGTACACAGATATACAAACGGACTTATCGGAGACAGACCTATGTTTACATCATGTTGTCCGGGTTGGGTAAGATTTGTAAAATCACAATATCCGAGAATGACAAAGTCACTTTCAACAGCAAAGTCTCCACAGCAGATGTTCGGTGCTGTAATGAAGTCTTATTTTGCTGAAAAAATAGGTGTAAAACCTGAGAATATGGTTTCTGTTTCTATAATGCCTTGTGTAGCTAAAAAAGGCGAAAGAGAAATGGAACTCTTCCATGGTGAATATGCAGGTCATGATGTGGATATTGCGCTTACAACAAGAGAGCTTACCCGTATGATAAGAGCTTCTCATATAGATCCGAAGAGTCTTGAGGATGTAGTAGCCGACAGACCGATGGGTGACTATTCGGGAGCGGGAGTAATATTCGGTGCTACAGGAGGAGTAATGGAGGCGGCACTAAGAACCGCTTACAGCATTATAAAGAAGGAAAATCCGCCTGCGGACGCATTTAAGCCTGTAAGAAGTAAGGCATTCCAAGAGAATGACGGAACGGTGGAAGCTAAATTTAAGATAGATGATATAGAACTTAATATTGCTGTGGTGAGCGGACTCGGTAACACCAGAAAATTGATTAACAAGATTGAACGCGGCGAAGCAAAGTATGACTTTGTCGAAGTAATGGCATGTCCGGGAGGCTGCGTAGGCGGTGGTGGACAACCTGTAAAGGATGGCTATGAGCTTGCATTTAACAGAGGAAAGAAGCTTTACTTCCTGGATGAGAACTCCGAGATAAGATACTCACATGAGAACAAAGATATTATTGCACTGTATGACGAGTATTTCCATAAACCTCTTTCACATAGGGCACATGAGCTTTTACATGTACACGAGTAATGTTTTTATAATAAAATAGTTTTGAACTCGTGATTTACATATCGGTACGAGTGCGTTAAATAAATTTATTTTTCTAAGGAAGTGTTTTTACATTTCCTTAGAATTTTTGTATGCAATATTATTAAGATGGAGATTAGAGTATGTTGTTTAATATCTTTAACAAGAGAAAGTCTGATTGGAAACTTGATATTGACGGAGTAGAAAAGGGTGGATGTACAATAGAAGATGTTGAAAAACTGTTAGATTCTATAAGAAACGGTAAGATATATTTTATTGTCTTGACACCGGCAAAGAAGGTGGATGTAAATAGCAGGAGATTGAATTTCGTACAGATATGTAGGGATGAAGGTGATGATAATTATCATTTTGAAGTAAGCACATCGGATGTTAATGACAGTGATAACATTATTATTTATGGCAAGGAAGGGTTTGGCAAAGATAAGGTAATGGATATGATTCAACTTCTGATGAAGGATGATATAGTTCCTGATTATTCCGGTTGGGGAGTTGTATTTGACAGTGCAGATGTCAAAATAGATAATGCTGAAGTCTATAGAGAGCTTGTAAAGACAATATCGGATGATAAAGGTTTTTTGCAAAATATGGACAGATGTTTTTGCTATCCGAGAGAGTACTTTAAAGATAATGCGGACAGGTATGATGATAGGGGTATTACAAGCAGAGATGCTATAGATACATTTGTTTGGATTGCCGTAGCGGATGAGATGCTTGAGAGCGGGATCGCAATAGAGCTTGATTGGAAAGAGGAAAAAGACGAATTCTTATCACGCATAGAAGAATTGACAAAAGAGAATAATCTTGTTGTGGATGAAGGTATGCTTGATGATGAAGGGGACATTCCGTCTTGGTGTAAAGAGTTGGACAATAAATGGATGAAAGACGGGTATTGTGTAGCGGGTATTGATATTGATAGCGACAGTTATGTATTATTCGTATGTAAAACAGATAATTTAAAGAGTTTGACAGAACTTGCCAAGAGTATAAATCACAGGATAGATTTTGCTAAGAATATGTGATTTTTTGATTTGCCAAAAATGTGTTAAAAAACTTTAAAAAAGTTATTGACAAGATTAGAGTTATTCTTGTATAATGTCTAGGCATTGCGAAAGCAAATGAGGAGAAGTACTCAAGAGGCCGAAGAGGCGCCCCTGCTAAGGGTGTAGGTCGGGCAACCGGCGCGAGGGTTCAAATCCCTCCTTCTCCGCTTCTTGTCAAAGAAGTTTAAAAAAGTCTTGACAAGATAAGATTGATATGATACCATATCAAAGTTGCTCCAAAAGAGCAAAAGCTTAAAATAATCTCAATAATAACTTAAAAAAGTTGTTGACAAGATAAAGTGAGCTTGATATAATAGCTAAGCTGTTTCAAACAGCAAGCAAACGAACCTTGATAATTTAAGATTAAACAGTACACACAACCCTGAAAATAACTTAATTATTTATAAAATAATTGATGAGATTTCAGAAAAAACAACGTTTAGATTCGAACAGAATTTAAAACCTTTAAAAAACAGTAGATCTGTGAAAACAGATGCAAGCTAGCGAGAAGGCTAGATTAAACTTTTACATGAGAGTTTGATCCTGGCTCAGGATGAACGCTGGCGGCGTGCTTAACACATGCAAGTCGAACGAAGCTGCTTAAAGGAAGTCTTCGGATGGAATTTAGGTAGACTTAGTGGCGGACGGGTGAGTAACGCGTGGATAACCTGCCTTATACAGGGGGATAACGGAGAGAAATT
>NZ_ALJL01000007.1 GCF_000287675.1 Lachnoanaerobaculum sp. ICM7 | reverse complement strand
GCGGAAACTTCTCTCCGTTATCCCCCTGTATAAGGCAGGTTATCCACGCGTTACTCACCCGTCCGCCACTAAGTCTACTTAAATTCCATCCGAAGACTTCCTTTAAGCAGCTTCGTTCGACTTGCATGTGTTAAGCACGCCGCCAGCGTTCATCCTGAGCCAGGATCAAACTCTCATATAAAAGTTTAATCTAGCCTTCTCGCTAGCTTGCATCTGTTTTCACAGATCTACTGTTTTTTAAGGTTGTTCTATCGCACTCGTTTCACTCGTACGAAGAACTACTTTTTCACTAAGATTCAAACTTCGCTTTCGCTCGTTTTCATCAAGTGAAAAATGCATCTGAAATCTCATTGATTATTGAAATAATCAAGAATTTTCAGGGTTGTGTGTACTGTTTAATCTTAAATTATCAAGGTTCATTTGGTTGCTGTTTGAAACAGCTTAGCTATTATATCAAGCTCATTTCATCTTGTCAACAACTTTTTAAGTTATTTTGAAAAGTTTTCTCGAACTTTCTTTGCTCTTTTTGAGCAACTTTGATATAATATCAAACTTTCTAAATCATGTCAAGAGTATTTTCTATTGTTTTTAGAAATATTTGATTTTATTTTTTCTATCTTTTTAGGACAGTGGTATCATTCTACACCTTACACACTGTCCTGTCAACCTTTGTTTTATGTTTTTTTTAAATTTTCTATATTAAAGATGCCACAAGCTCTTCTACTTCTTTCATATCTATAGTAGGCTCAAATCTTGCTACCACTTGACCTTCTCTATCAATAACAAACTTTGTAAAATTCCATTTGATATCAGGATTATTCTTGTAGTCCTTATCCATAACCTTTAACATTGCAGCCATACCCAAAGCTTTAATGCCCGTTCCAAAACCTTCAAATCCCTTTTGTGATTTTAAGTATTTGAAAAGTTCTATTTCATTTTCACCGTTTACATCCGACTTTTTCATCTGTGGAAATTTTGTATTATAGTTTAATGTGCAAAACTCATGTATCTCTTCATCTGTACCCGGTGTCTGATCACGAAATTGATTACAGGGTACATCAATTATTTCAAAACCTTTCTCATTGTACCTTTCATACATCTCTTCAAGCGATTTATATTGTGGTGTAAAGCCACAACCTGTAGCAGTATTTACTACCAGCACAACCTTCCCTTTAAAATCACTCATAGAGATTATACTTCCGTCAGCCGCTTCCACTCTTAAATCATAAAAATTCATATAAAATCTTATACCCTCAGTGACCACTCTCTGCAGTCAATGGTTCTTGTTATAAAGTCTTCGTAAAAATCAGGCTCATGGCAAATCAGCAGTATACTTCCCCTATATGCCTTCAGCGCTCTTTTCAATTCGTCCTTTGCGTCCACATCCAAATGATTTGTCGGCTCATCCAAAAAAAGAATATTTGTAGGCCTGTTAATAAGCTTACAAAGTCTCACCTTTGCCTGCTCTCCACCGGAGAGTACTCTGAAAAGACTCTCTATATGTTTTGTAGTAAGACCGCATTTTGCCAGCGCTGATCTTACCTCGTATTGACTGTACCCCGGAAATTCACTCCACAATTCCTCAATGCAGGTATTTTTTGACTTATTGTCGCTTTCCTGCTCAAAATAGCCTATCTCAAGATAGTCTCCCAGAACAGTTTTTCCTGACAATGCCGGTGTAAGACCAAGTATACTCTTTAAAAGAGTTGACTTTCCTATACCGTTTGCACCGAACATTGCTATCTTTTCTCCTCTTTCCATTCTTACATTTATAGGTTTTGAAAGTGGTGAGTCATAACCAATCACAAGATCTGTAGTTTCAAAAATAGTCTTACCCGGTGTTCTGGCCTCTTTAAAATTAAACTCAGGCTTCGGCTTTTCCGCCGCAAGCTCTATTATATCCATCTTATCAAGCTTTTTTTGTCTGCTCATTGCCATATTTCTTGTAGCAACCCTCGCCTTATTTCTGGCAACAAAATCGGCAAGTTCTTCTCTTTCCTTCTGCTGACGATTATATGCCGCCTCCAGCTGTTTTTTCTTTACCTCATAAACCTCAAGGAATTTATTATAATCTCCTACATATCTGTTGAGTTCCTGATTTTCCATATGATATATGATATTTACCACAGAATTAAGGAAAGGTATATCATGCGAAATAAGTACAAATGCATTCTCATAATCCTGCAAATATCTTTTCAGCCACTCAATATGTTCAACATCCAAATAGTTTGTAGGCTCATCTAAAAGTAAAATATCCGGTTTTTGTAAGAGAAGCTTTGCCAAAAGGATTTTTGTTCTTTGTCCGCCGCTAAGTTCCGTTACATCTCTTTCAAGTCCGATATCTGTAAGCCCCAGCGCATTTGCCACATCTTCGACCTTAGCATCAATAGTATAGAAATCATGTGCCATCAAAAGTTCCTGAATAGTACCAAGCTCTTCCATAAGCTCATCCATCGCGCTTTCATCAGCTGTAGTAAGCAAGTCACAGATTTCATTCATTCTTTTTTCCATATCAAAAAGATGATCATAGGCTCCCTTTAATGCATCTCTTATACTGGTTCCCTCTTCAAGTACCGAGTGCTGATCCAGATATCCTATCTGTACATTTTTTGCCCACTCTATCTTGCCCTCATCAGGCATCAGTTTTCCTGTAACTACACTCATGAATGTAGACTTACCCTCTCCGTTGGCACCAACAAGTCCTATATGCTCACCTTTTAGCATTCTGAAGGAAACATTGTCAAAAATAGCTCTATCACCAAAACCGTGGCTCAAATTTTCCACATTCAAAATACTCATTCTACATCTTTTCCTTTTGCTTTAATATTTTTTTCTATACTCTTTCTCGCAATCATCATCTGATGTCCGCATCCTACACATTTTAGCCTCAAATCTTGTCCAATCCTAAGCACTTCCCACTCATAAGAACCGCATGGATGCGGCTTTTTCAATGTAAGTATATCTCCTACATCTATTTGTATCATTTATTCAACTCTCTCACTAAAACCGGTAAGGCTTTTTCAAATTTCACTCCGTACCAATGACTCTCATCATCAATTGTCTTTCTTATAGCCTCAGAGACAAATTCCGCAGCTATCTTCGCCGCCTCTCTAAAGCTCTTCCCATGCATCAGCCCTCCTGTAAATGCCGCAGCATAACAATCACCTGTACCATGCGCATCTTTTTTTATTCTTTCAGTGTAGAATATCTCTATGTTTTCAGTATCACTTTCAAACACAGCTATTCCAAGCTTGCCTTCAATATTTCTGATACCTTTTAATATTATATTCTTAGCACCAAGGTCTCTAAGTTTATATATAATACTCATAATATATTCACCGCTTTGATTATCAAGTAATATCTCACTGTCTGTAAGTAAAGCGGCTTCAGTCATATTTGGAAGTACAATATCACTTGTACCTACAAGATTTCTCATTTCTTTTACAAAATCTTCATCAAATCCTGTATACAATTTTCCGTTGTCCGCCATAGCGGGATCAACTATCCTAATTCCGTCTTCTTTTAAAAGATTGTTAAACAAATCAATTACAATCTCAATCTGTCTCTTACTTCCGAGATAACCCGTATATATTGCGTCAAAGTTTATGCCTTCTTTTTTCCAATGCTCCATAATCTTAGGCAAATCCTCTGTCAGATCTCGGAAAGTAAATCCGCTAAAACCGCCTGTATGGGTGGAAAGTATAGCAGACGGCATTATAGCCGTCTCAACTCCGCAAGCTGAAAGTATCGGTAATGCCACTGTTGTGGAGCACTGTCCGAAACATGAAATATCCTGTACTGTTAACACTTTTTTATTCATAAACCCACCTCAACAAATATATTTTTATTTACTGAATTTTTCTATTTCTTCAAGCGCAATTTCAATTAACTGTTGCTTTTCTTCAGGCTTTAATCTGTAAACCGTCTCTTTATCTCTCCAGTTTTTTATTACTTCCTCAATGCTTGGACGCTCCTCATCCTCATCATAAACATCAGGGTCTGAAAGATTTGCAATACCTTCACGCAAAATCAAAAGTTCAAAATGATAACTTTTTGTCTTTTTATTATCCGGAAAGGTTTCATTGAGCCTGTCCTGTTCCCAGTTCTTTTGCTCTTCTCCGAAAGGATAGAGTTTTTTATAATATCTATCCATCTTCTTCTTTTTCTGCTTTGCTGTTTCAAAACTGAACCAATTTGCTATTCCCATGTTTTTACCTTGAGTACTTTTCTTCTATTTCACTGATAATATCTAGTCTGTTTTGATGTCTGCCGCCTTCAAACTCGGTCTCGAAGAAACTGTCTACAATCATCTTAGCCATTTCAGAGCCAACCACTCTTGCACCGAATGCAATAATCTGAGCATTATTGTGAAGCGCCGCCATCTTTGCGGAATAAGGCTCTGAACAAACTGCCGCTCTGATTCCCGGTACCTTGTTTGCAGCCAATGATATTCCGATACCTGTACCGCAAATAAGTACTCCCTTATCCACTTCTCCGGAAACTATAGCCTCTGCGACATCTCTTCCGGGTACAGGATAGTCACATCTCTCCCCCGCCTTCGCTCCAAAATCCACAACTTCAAAACCCGCCGCTGTCAAATGCTCTGTAATAATGTCCTTCAGCTCAACTGCCGTATGATCATTTCCTATTCCAATTCTCATATTTCCTCCTTTTATTTACAAGAGTTCCTTATAAACATCTCTCTTTTGTATTCCCCTATCTTTTGCCACTGCCTTCATCGCCTCTTTTTTGTCCATGCCCTCGGCTATATATTTTTCATAATGTTCTCTGATACTGGTTTCTTCAAAGGACTTCTGTCTCTCTTCCCTCTTCTCCAAAAGGCTCTTTCCCTCTATCACCAGTACATATTCGCCTCTGATTGCAATCTTTTCAGACTCATAATCAGCTATTATATCCGCCAGTTTTCCTCTTAAAACCTCTTCATGCAACTTTGTAATTTCTCTTACTATGGCAATATTTCTATCCCCCATATACTCAAAAAGTTCCTTTAAGGTCTTTAGCAATCTATGTGGTGCTTCATATAAAATAAGAGTTCGGCTTTCCTGTGAAAGTTCAGTTAATATTTCCTTTTTCTCATTCTTATCCGCAGGTAAAAATCCTTCAAAGGCAAACCTTCTTGAACTTATACCGCTTATTGCAAGTGCAGATACTACCGCACTGGCTCCCGGAACAACGGTAACCTCCAGTCCCTCTTTATATGCGATATCCACCAGCTCATAACCCGGGTCTGATATTGCAGGCATTCCTGCATCTGAAACAAAAGCAATATTATTACCTTCTTTCACTTTTTCACAAAGCTCATATGCCTTGTCTATTTTATTATATTCATGGTATGAGGTCAAATGTCCTTTTATTTCAAAATGATTCAAAAGCCTTATAGTGTTTCTTGTATCTTCACAGGCAATTATATCTACATTTTTCAATGTTTCTATCGCCCTCATACTGATATCGGAAAGATTTCCTATAGGTGTAGCCACCAGATATATTTTACCTGCCATATATTTTCAACACCTCATCCGTATATATATTTTTATCCTTATAAACTGCCAGGGGCGGCTCCACATCCAGCCATACACCCGAGCCCTTTACCCCCTCTATTAAAACAAGATTTGCCTTACTTTCCATATATGGATGTACAAATCTTATTCTCTTGGGTTCTATTCTGTTTTTCTTTAGTGCGGCAAATATTTCGGAAAGCCTGCTTGGCCTGTGTATCATAAAAAACTTACCGTTTTCTTTTAATAACTTACCTGCAATCTCCACCACTTTATCAAGATCTGTAAGAAGCTCATGCCTTGCAATAGCAAGCGGTAAATCGGGATTTTTTATAGCTGTTGTATCTTTCATATATGGCGGATTCACACTGACGGTATCAACACTTCCTTGTTTTATATATTTTAGCGCATTAGCAATATCATCGTTTATTATATCAATTTTTTCTTCCAAGCTATTATACTTTACACTTCTGTTTGCCATTTCGGCAATATCTTCCTGTATTTCAATACCTGTTATTTTTTTTGCCTGAGTTTTCGCACTCAAAAGCACCGGTACAATGCCGCTTCCTGTACAAAGGTCCACAGCATGACCGCCTCTTTTTACTTTAATAAAATTTGCCAAAAGTACCGCATCTATGCCGAAGCAAAACTTAGCCGGATTTTGTATAAGGAAGAGATTCTCACATTGCAGATCATCAAGTCTCTCTCCCAATTCTTCCCTGATCAATTCATCTTTCATGATTTTAAGCTTGTATCCTTATCTCTTTTAAAGGATACTCTTCAATTTCCTTTGCATCCTCTGATTTTGTAACAAGCACCTTTACAGTCTGCCGTAATACACTGGTTGTAACTATTACACCTGTCTCACCTGCAGGTGTTAACACTGTAACACCTTCTCTTGGCATTTTTTTATTTAAATACTCATATGTATCGGATTCGTTTTTCAAACAACACATCAATCTTCCACATACACCGCTGATTTTTGCAGGATTCAAAGACAGGCTTTGTTCCTTTGCCATCTTTATTGACACAGGTACAAAGTCAGACAAATAACTGTGACAGCAAAGCGCTCTTCCACATGAACCCATGCCGCCCACCATCTTGGTTTCATCTCTTACTCCTACCTGTCTGAGCTCTATTCTTACTCTGAAAATAGATGCAAGTATCTTTACCAGCTCTCTAAAGTCAACTCTGCATTCTGCAGTAAAATAAAATAAAACCTTTGCATTATCAAATGTATACTCTGCAGAAATCAGTTTCATAGGCAAATTAAGTTCAATAATCTTTGACTTGCAAATATCAAAGGCCTCTTTTTCCTTCTTGCAGTTTTCCTCATAGATACAAATATCCTCAGAACTTGCCTTTCTTATTATCTTTTTTAGAGGTTTATCATAAGTCTCGCTGAGTTCTCTGGCACCCAATATGACTCTTCCGCATTCAATGCCTCTATCAGTCTCCACTATTACTCTCTCATTAACATCTATATCAATATCATCAGGATCATAGTAGCAGATGTTACCTACATCTCTAAACCTAACGCCTATTACTCTCATCTTTTTCTCCTATTTTCTAAGGCCAATAAAAAGCAATTCCATCACCGTATCTCCGCTTACATTGGAGTTTAGCCTAGTCTCCGTTTCATCTATTAAATCTATTATACTGTTAATCTTTTTAAGTGTATATTCTCTGGAAAGCCTTAGTATAATGCTTTCCTCCCTTATAAATACAAGGTTATCTATCTTTTTTGTAAGCTTTAAGATACATATATCTCTATACCAGAGTCTTAGAAAATTTATAAAATCCTTAAATCCTCCGGTTCTTTTTTTCAATTCTTCTATAAATAAAAGTATATCATTTATAGATGCTTCTGAAATCTTTTTCAAAAACTCTACATTTTGATTATACATACCGGCAAAATCCTCAGATTCAGCCATTGCTTTGGCAATCCCCGGTGCACCATTTGAATACGAGGCTACCACCGTAGCCAAATCTTCACTTGTACCTTTTTCAACAAGCCATCTCTTTATTCTGTCATTACTTACCGCACTCAACAAAAGCTTTATACATCTACTCCTTATTGTTTCAAGTAGTAAGCTCATATTTCTTACCAAAAGTAATATAACTACATACTCGGGCGGTTCTTCTATAGTCTTTAACAGTGCATTCTGCGCTCCAACAGTCATCTTATCCGCCTCGTCTATTACATATATCTTTACTCTTCCATGATATGGTCTGATTGAAACATCATTCACTATATTTTCTCGAATCCTGTCGATTCCGATACTTTCTTTGCCTTCGGCATCCATATAAAAAAAATCCGGATATGCATCCGCCAAAAACTGCCTGCACGCAGGACACTCTCCGCATCCTGTATTCTTCTCACATATAAGTTCCATAGCAAACTCTCTTGCAATTTTAGACTTTCCTATTCCCTTGTCTCCTGCAAGGATATATGCATGTGATATCGACCGTTTTATTATTGACTCCCTTAGATGATGCCTTATCTTTTCATTTCCAAGAATAAAATCACTCATCCTGTATCTTTATTCCCATATCTTTTTTTATTTCCAGTATACACTTATTTAAATCTTCATTGACATATTTTTTTGTAATTCCGGCGTTTTCAAGTCTCATAGGTGAGAAATCCTCCTCATCCGCCAAAAATCTTCTGCAAAGTTCGGCATACTGTGGCTCTGATTGCACCATCTCTCTGTTTATAGCTCTCTGCAGTCTGATGCCGTCACTGAGTTCTATAAATATTGGTACGACATTTTCCGCACCATAGTACTCTTTTATTTTTTTATAAGAATCCAGAGTTCCTATTATAAGATAATTTTTACTTTCAAGATGCAATGATCCGTCATCAATAGTTGCATATATCCACGGACCTTTAACCGTATTATAAGTCCTCATCTCTATAAGCTTACCCTGTTTTCTATATTCTTCTATAACGGATTCATCTACAAAATGGTAATCAACACCATTTTCTTCCCCATCCCTTATAGGTCTTGTGGTATATGTTATAAGTCTCTTTGTTCTCGGGCACTCCTTATACAATCTTTTAAAGATAGTATCTTTTCCTGAAGCACTCTTGCCCATTACATAATAAATTTTTCCCATTTTACTTATGGGTCCAGTCCATAGACCCTTTTCCCTTTTTTAATATATTCTTGCAACAACTCAAAACCGGCTCGATCTATTATATCCCCCTTCTTTATAACCGGCACACCGGGCGGATATATATATATGTTTTTTTTCGCAATCTTATTTAGATACTTTTCATCAAGATTTGATGTAGACTCATGTTCTATATAAACGAAATTTTTATCAATATCACTTAAGGCCTTATACAGCCTGTCAAAATCATCTTCACTGTCACAAACCGTACTGTACGCAAGCACAAATTCCGGTCTGCTCATCTCAGTTTCAATATTGTAGGATTCCCTGAGTATATTTGCCAATGTAATCCCGTCAATATTATCTGAGTAAATTACAAGTTTTGTAAAATCATATCCGAGTCCTGTATTTTCCTCCCATAAATGAATACTTTTACAGCTTGAAACTTTTTCTCTGAAGGCTTTCAGACTCTTTAAATACTGAGATACATATGCATAACTTTTACTCATATATCGTATACAAGCATCAATACCTGCCATAAAAACATATGAAGGCGAGCTGGTTTCAAATATATGGAGTGACTCTTCCAAGCATTTTTCATCAATCAACTTTGACTTTAAATGACAAAGAGCAGTTTGAGTAAGCGAAGGCAGAGTTTTATGCAAACTTTGCACCACTATATCTGCACCAAAATTCAATGCAGATGACGGAAACTCCATATCAAGAGCATTGTTAAGATCGGCATATTTTTTTGTTGTTTTTTCTATATAAGTAAGGTGGGCACCATGTGCTTCATCCACTATAACCGGGATATTATACTCATGCAAAGTTTTTGCAATCAATTGTATATTGGATACAACTCCCTCGTATGTAGGTGAAGTAAGCAGTGCTGCCACTATATTTTTTTTCTTATTTACTTCTAAAAGTGCTTTCACACTCTTTGCATCACATTCTTTTGCAATGCCTAAATTATTATACCCTATATTTACATATATTGGTATCAAATCTAACAATTCAATAGCATTATATACACTAAAGTGTGCATTATCCGCCACTATTATATATGATTTTTTATTTTTATAATCACCTGTACAGGCACAGGCTCTTATACTTGCAAGTATACCACAGCTTGAACCATTTATTAAGTAGTATGTTTTATTAGTTTTATATATATTTTTTGTAAACTCCATAGAGTCTTTTATAATGCCTGTAGCATCATGTAAATTATCAGTGCCCTCTACTTCCGTCAGGTCCATATCATAGATATCTGTCATAATCTCTTCTATTTCTTTCGGCACTCTTCTTTTATGCCCCGGCATATGCATAGGCAATATACCGGAGCTAACATATTCTTTTAATTTATATGCTAAAAAATTTTTATTCATTATCTGCATCTTTTCTTGTAGCGTAATTTTTCCAAGCCTTCAAAGCCAAAAGTACAGCTGCTACTATACATATAATATCTATCACTATAGCTGCAATCTGCCATCCCATCATACCTAAGTTAAGGTTTTCAGGTGCATATGCTCTACTGTTGACAGTTGTATACAGTATATTATGTGATGCTTTTCTAAGTGCAATCACTGCTGTAGCACTCTTATCCTTTACATAATTATAACCTGTATCAATTGCTGTAAGGCAGAAATCATTACCGTTTCTTATATATCTGTCGGCATTCATATAACCATATCCGCCGGCACCGAAATAATCGGTAAGCACCATACCTCTAAAGCCCCACTCATCTCTTAGAATCTTATTGAGAACTTCATTTGATGCGGCTGCAGGTGTTATTCCGTAGTGATTGAACGAACTCATCACCGCTTTTGCCTTACCTTCTTTTACACATATTTCAAAAGGACGAAGATATATCTCTCTTACGGTCTGCTCGTCCGCCCAAGTCATGAGCTGATAGTTTCTGTTGGTCTCCTGATCGTTTAGAGCAAAATGCTTAATATATGCATATACTCCATGATCTTCGGCACCCTTTACCGCTTCTGATGCAATCTTTCCTGCAAGCAAAGGATCTTCCGAGAAATACTCAAAGTTTCTTCCTGCGAATGCACTTCTATGTGTATTCATAGCCGGTGCATACCAGCCTGAAACCTCCATCTCATCTGCCATCTTTCCGATGCTGTCTCCAAATGAATGTGCAAGGTCTGTATTAAAGGTATTAGCAAGCATTATTGTTGCAGGAAGTCCTATTGAACCCTTCTTTGTAAAATTATTGTTTATTGAAGAAGGTCCGTCACAGTCAACTGTCTGTACTTTACCTATTTTTCCTATTGTTGTGGTCTGATATCCTCCCAAAGCTACAAGTTTTGACATATCATCAAAACTTAGATTGTCAAGAAGACTCTCCCAGGCTTCATCATCATAGTCAAGCCCTCTGAGTTCTGCCAGTTTTATTTTATTATTTGCATTTGTCTTCGGCATCTCATCAGATTCAATATCCAATTTTTTGCCGTCATAATTACTGTTATTTAAAAATTCAGCCTTTTTATCTGCCGGAAGCACAAAATTTGTAGGCGCCTTTGTCGCTTCCTCAAGATTTGCAAATTTATCCTTTCTTGAAAGAACTGTAAAATCGCCTCTCATATCGTCAAGTTTACTTGTAGCAACAGAATCATCACTGCTTCTCTTGTTTGTATCACCGTAAACTATATCATCTTCAAGAGGGAATGTTCTTGTATCAAGCATATTATGAGAATCTTCCTGTAAGCTGATCTCATACACTCCCTTTTCAAGCACATAAGCCTTTTTGATTTTTTCATCAAATGATGACATATCTTCAACCGCAAAAGTAATCTTTACAGTCTCACTTTCACCCGGTTGTAAAAGCTTTGTTTTAGCAAAGCCTATAAGATTTGTACTCGCCTTTTCAATACCTCCGTTTGTATAAGGAGGATTGAAATATAACTGAACAACATCTTTTCCTGCAACATTTCCTGTATTTGTCACCAATACATCGACACTTATCTTACCGTTATTTGCAACTATCTCTCCCATTTCCTTTGTGAAGTTGGTATAAGAAAGTCCGTAACCGAACGGATACTGTACATATCCGGCGTAATTTATAGCACCTTCTTTAGCTGCAGTCTCATAAAATCTGTATCCTACATAAATACCCTCAACATAGTTTACAAAACTTGGGTTGTATGATACTCCTCTGTCCTCTACGGCAAACTCATCCATATTTGTATAGTGGAAATCTCCGAAGTTATTATAGCTTGGTGTTGTTTTTAAGTCATATACAAAGATATCGCTTGTCTTACCTGAAGGATTTACCTCTCCGTCAAGAATCTTACCAAGAGCATTAAATCCCGTCTGTCCTGCTCCCGGACACCAAACCACACTTGTTATATTCTCATATTCATTTACAAAACCAAGTTCCATAGGATTTGAAGCATTTATGATTACAATAATGTTTTTAAATTTCTTATTTACCGCATCAAGCATTGCTGTTTCTCTGTTTGAAAGCTCCAAATAGCTCTTATCGGCATCCAGGTCGTCCTTTTGATCACTATATCTGATACCCTTTGATCCGAAAGTACCTCCGTCCACAAATGTATCTTCAACACCGGGATCAAGGCTTCTCGGTAAATCAGCCCCCTCACCGCCGGATCTTGCAATAACAACTACAGCTTTATCGGAATAATTTCTTGCATTATCAAAAATATTTGCCTCATTATATTGTTCAATTGAAGGCTCAGGTATAGTCCAATCCTGTCCCCACATTCCTACTGTAGGTCTTTTCTGCCTGAAATCTGTATAAAACTTTACAAGTTCCTCATTTACCTCAAATCCGGCATTCTGTAATCCTTCAATAAGTGATACCGTAGGGAATGAATCGTTAAGTCCTCCTGAACCTGTACCTCCGTATAAGGGATTCGTTGACGACCACCCGAAGAGATTGAGTTTTGAACCCTTTTGAAGCGGAAGTGTTGAGTCATTCTTTAAAAGCACAATACCCTCACTTGAAATCTCCTCACCTAATGACTTTGCTTCATTTAAAGACTGTTCAGTTATAACTCCCCTTCCTGTAGCAAGTGTTATCATAGTCTTTAAAGGGCCGTTTATCATAAGATTGATACTTAAAAGTGTTCCCAGTCCAAAAACAAGCCATGACGCCGATCTTATAAGATTTTTTAGTGCAGGCTTTTCCTTTCTTGTGATAAACATGACCACAAGGGCCGCCACAAAAAGTGTCACTATAGCCACAAGGTGTGGCGCTATAGATTTGATAACACTTATTACATCCTCCATATTAACAGCTAACATAATACTCCTCCTATTTATTTTTTCTCAGGCATTACAATATATTTCATTGTAGGATAGCTGATAACCACCTGAACAATGATATTTACTGCATTAGCCAGTGTAGGTACAAGACTTGCACTGATTCCTATATCCCTAAAAAACTTCTGTGAATATGCAGGCAGTGCCGCAGAAATAATGATCAATACAACAGCAAGCATAATATACTTCGGTATAGCATCCTTAAATGCCGCATTTGATTTAAATACAAACTGTTTTTGAACAAAAAAATTTACAGTCTGAGCAAGTGCGGTAGCCACAAGAAAGCTTAAAAATCCTGCCATCCCAAGATTTTGCTCAATATTTTCCGCATAATTAAAAATCAAAAATTGAAACGGTATCTGATGCCATCCAAATCCTGTAAATGTAGCCGTTCCTATCCACATAACTATAAAATTTACAATTGTTGCTACATTTGAGAGAATATTAAATTTAATAAACTCCCATAGATTCGGATGCGCTTCTATCCATTCTTTTACTACATTCATAACTACTCTCTATCTTCTCTTTGAAGAAACTTTTCCTTATATATCTTATTGGCCTTTCTGTTTTTAAAATACCCCTTTATAATACCTGTAAGACCCTTAAAGAAATGTCCGTTTACCAGCAGTAATATGGCATCTACCATTTCCATACTTACCTGACCGTTACTCATTTTTCCGATAGCTCTAAAAGGCATATTAAATTGGAAAAGAGTATTAAGATCCGGTACTCCGGCTTCAAGCGACTTTTTCAGTCTTTTATCAAGTACTTTATAGGCATGTCTTGCAATAAAGCTTTTTGCATAATACATCTGACATAATGCATCATTGATTCCAAGTTCCCCGCTCCAGCTTCCGTCGGGTATTTCCCTTCCAAGCAAAGCCCTATACTCTTCATCACTTACATTTGTTACATTTCCGTCAAAGTATGAAGGCAAATCACTCTTATTATATGGTAAAACTGTTGCATTACCTTCAACACTTACTTTAGACTGCAATCTTATATCTACACAGCTGCTGCCGATATATATATCATATTCTCCGCTCTCTATCTCAAAAGCATTTGTAGCTACATTATAAAACCTGAATGCTTTATCATCAAATAAAATAGTGACTTTTTTCTTTTCACCCGAGTTCAAAAAAACTTTTTCAAATCCCTTTAATTCAAGTTTTGCCCTAAATATCTTTGATTCCTTCAAGCCTATATAAAGCTGGGCTATTTCCTCACCCGCAAATTCACCTGTATTTTCAATATAAAAGCTTACCTTATCTCTATCTGCTTCTATATCACTGTACTTAAACTTTGTATAGGAAAGTCCATATCCGAAAGGATACATTACAGGTACATTTGCCGTAGTAAAATATCTATATCCTACAAATATACTCTCTCTATATTCCGAAGTCCTCTCTTTTGAAGGATAATACTTTATATTCGGAACATCCTCATACTTTTTTACAATACTTTCAGAGAGCTTGCCGCTTGGGCTGTACTCACCGTTTAGCAGTTCAAATACCGCACCGATGCCTGCCTGACCGAAGAGATATCCATGAAGTATTCCCTTTAAATTCTTTTCCCAAGGCATTTCAATACATGAACCTGCACTGATTATACCGACTATATTTTCATTAACCTTTGAAAGCTTTTCCAATAATTCCACCTGGTTGTTTGGAATTCTAAGATGAGTTCTGTCAAGGCCTTCCGATTCACTCGCCTCATTGAGTCCGAAGAAATAAAGTACAATATCCGCCTGCTTTGCCAGCTCTATAGCTTCATTTACAAGGAGTTTATCCTCTTTATCCGCTCTTGAATAACCGTGTGCCATACCGATTATATTTAGGTCAAACTGTGATATGACTTTTTCCACAGTATCAACATTGGTCGCATTTACATTTGTGATCCCTGCTCCCTCATATATCGGATTAATATCCAATTTTTCAAGCTTTTCCTCAATATTTCCTATAGCGGTCTCAATCTTTTTCTCTTTTTCAGAGTCAAGATCAAGCTTCTTTATAAGTTTTTGTGCATCCTCCACTATTGTTGCATTCACCATGGAAGATCCCGCTCCCTGATATCTTGGACTAAAAGCAAAGTCACCTATAATCGCTACCTTTTTACTCTTGTCAAGCGGCAAAATGTTTTCTTCATTCTTTAAAAGCACAATACTTTTTCTTGCCGCTTCTCTTGCAAGCGCATTATTATCTTCAAACATCTTTGCCTTATCTTGCGGCTTTTTCTTATTCTTTGTAGACAATGTGATATCTATCAGCTCATCCACTCTGACATCAATATCACTTTCACTTATTTTCCCGGTCTTTAATGCCTCTAAAAGTTCTCTTGCGCTGTCAAGTCCCGGAGCCGGCATTTCCAGACTTGAACCGTTTTTTACCCCCAAAGCATGATCGTTTGAAGCTCCCCAGTCGGTAACCACCATACCGTCAAAGCCGATATCTTTTCTTAAAATATCCATAAGAAGGTGCTCATTCTCATTTGCATATACACCGTTGACCATATTGTAGCTCGTCATTAAAGATTTCGGTTTTCCCTCTTTTATAGCTATTTCAAATGCGGTAATATAGATTTCTCTAAGCGTTCTCTCATCCAGTACCGAATCCATAGCCATTCTGCGAAGTTCCTGTGAATTTACAGCAAAATGCTTTACACAGGCGGCTATTCCGTTGCTTTGTATCCCCTTTATCATAGCAGCCGCAAGTTTTCCGCTAAGATACGGATCTTCCGAATAGTACTCAAAATTTCTCCCGCATAACGGATTTCTCTTGATATTTATTCCGGGTCCTAAAAGTACATTTACATCTTCTGCTGCAGCCTCAATTCCCAGCCCTTCTCCCACTTTTTCAAGAAGCCTTACGTCCCAGCTGTTTGCCAAAGTAGCCGCAGTCGGAAAACATGTTGCAGGTACGGAAGCATTCAATCCGAGGTGGTCACCTTTTCCTGCCTGCTTTCTTACACCTGTAGGTCCGTCAGCGTGGCGAAGAACATCAACCCCTATAGAAGAAAACGATCTCGTATCCCAGGCATTTTTACCCGAAAGATAGGCACATTTTTCTTCCAACGTCATTTTTTCAATAATATCTTGATGCTTCATTCTCCTCCTTATAGAAAACTTATTTACGCTCTTTCTACATCATGGTAAATTCAACAAAGAAATTCACCTCTACACCCGTCTATATTATAGTATATATTAAAAAAGTTGTGTATGTTTTCAAAATAATTTTTTATACAAAAACAGGGAGTCTTAAGACTCCCTGTAACTATTGTATGTTTGAAAAGCTAAAAAGGAAAATAGCTTAGCAACCACTTTAAACTTCCGGCTCTATAATACCGTATTTTCCATCTTTTCTCTTATAAACTACGCATACCTCATCGCTGATTGCATTTCTGAAAACATAGAAATCATGTCCCAAAAGTTCCATCTGCAAACATGCCTCCTCAGGATCCATAGGCTTGATACTGAATCTCTTTGTCTTTACGATTTTTATCTCGTCTTCATCATCTCCATAGGCAGCTTCATCGTTTATAAAGAAATCTGTGAATGACATTGCAGCCTGTTTTTTATCTATAAGCTTATTTTTAAACTTTTTAATCTGCTTTTCTATTATGTCTTGAACTTTATCTATGCTGACATACATATCTTGGCTAACTTCCTCAGCTCTTATAAGCCCCTGTTTTGTAGGAATAGTAACCTCAATCTTATGTGCTTCCTTTTGCACACTTAATGTGATTCTTGCCTCTGTTTCAGCTGTAAAATACTTTTCTAATTTCTGAAGCTTCTCCTCTACCGCCTTCTTCAAACCATCAGTAATTTCAATATTTCTTCCAGTAATTGTATAACGCATATGTATAAGCTCCTTTTCTTTTTTATTTGTCTATAGTATACCACTTTGTAAACAAAAATTCAATTTGAATTTGTAATTGTACTGTCAATTTGATTAAATTTTTCAACTAATATGATTTTTATTAAATTTTTATCCAATTGTATTTTCCGAGTAAAATTGCACTTTTATATATTTTAGCTCATAAAATCTACAATTTTATCTCAAATGCAGTCTTTACTCTATGGGGATAAAACACTCAAATTGTGGATAAGTTCGTTTATAACTTGGAAACAGCCTATTTATCAGCTTTCTAAGACCTGTAAAACCCACTATTTTTGTGGATAAAAATGTGGATAATGTTGACAAGTCTTTTAAAACGTAAAATTTATGCACTTTGCCGTTTCGTCTCAAATCTAAGAATTCAGACTTGACAATGAAATTATATACTACTTTTATTTAAAATAATATTCTAACTGTTTTCAAGTAATCGTACAGCCCTTAATGACTCCTGCTCCACCTTACAATTATTTAAAAGCATAAAATCCAATACCTCTGAATACTCTTTAAGATTTTCTCTGTTTTTCTCAATCATTCTGATATCCGATACATTAAGTTCCTTGTATATTCCCGCCTCATAAAATCTTTTCAATGTATTTACATCCATAAGGAGAGGCCTAAACGGTATACCTGTTTTCTCTTTTAAGTTTTCAAGTATCAAAAATCCGTAGATATCTATATCCCCTTCATGTAGATATTCACAAGATTTATTATCTTTATATATTTTTTCAAGTAATTCTTTCTTTGATTTATTGTGGTATCCTCCAAGATAGATATATACCGCTTCTTTCTTATTTTCATCGTGGTATGTAGTCAGATTTTCCACTGTAATAACAGCTTTTGTAAGTACCTTTATATTTTTTATCCTTTTAAGCGAAGCATTGGAGAGAGCTATTCCATCCGGTAACTCGCTAGCATATATTGTAGAATTTTCAAAACTTATTATCACATCTCCCTTTATATATACATATGTAGGATTCTCATACAAATTATAATATTCAAGTATCTTATCCTTCTCTATAGGATCATCCGTATAATCAAATAATATACTCTCTATACAGGACTTAAATTCCTTTTGAAATCTCTTTGAATCTTTAAATACGGCAGTTGAGAAATTTCTGATATAACTTTCCTGCTCTATCTTAAATACAGCTTCCAATATTGTAAGTATGTCTTTTAATCTTTTACCGTCATACTTTAAATCATATGGCAGCTTCCTATAGTTTACAGCCAGATTCATCCAATCGGATATTATATTATTCAGCAGCCTATACTTACTGTCCGCAAATGAGGACAAAATTTGTTTTATATATTCACATTGCTCCGGAATACTTTTTCTGTTTAATTTTTTATAGCAATCTGCTATTCTGTCAATATTTAATCTGACCTTACTATAGCTGCCTGTTGATTCAAGTTTTGATATTATCACATCTTCACTTATCAACTTTTCTATAGCTGAATTTATATCCTTATACGCATTATGATTGTATCTGTCTGCATATGCCGGATAATTCTTTTTTATATCTATTTGTATTGCACGCAAAGAAGAAGGCTCTTTTATATAGCCCTCTCTTCTTTCATACATATCCACTAAACTATTTAAAATATCCTTACCGTAATCCATCCTCCAACCTCTCACATTATCAATTATATGACTTATTGTTGTATTATATTTTAAACAAAGTATAATAATATTGTTGTCGCACCCAATCTGACAGCAGAAAGGGGGTGTCTACATGATAGAGATCATATCTTTTCTTATCTCTGTAGCGGCAAATGTAGCCAGCTACTACATTTGTAAATGGTTAGACAGAGATCATAGCGACAACTAGCCTGAACGGATACTCAAACCGTATAATATGAGAAGAACCCCTAATAGCTGCAACTACTAGGGGTTCGTTTTGTATCTACATGAGATACCATATCTTTTCTTAGCTGTAATAAATTATAATCTATTTATAAACATAAAGTCAATAACAACTTATATCCTTACCGTAATCCATCCTCCAACCTCTCGAAAGCTCGTATTGCATTTCTGTTTCCGGATTTAACTATTGAGTAGGTAATATCGCAATATGGTAAAATTGATGTAGCCTTCTCGGCTGTAGCTATAAGCACCAGTTGCAAATTCAACTTCTTAAACATGTTCATCATAGGCTCGATTCTGTCGCTGGTCATATTGTTAAATGCCTCATCCAACAATATGAGCCTCATAGACTCTTCCTTACTTTGCTCATAAATTTGCAAAAGTGAAGAACATATTGCTACATAAAACGGAGCTTGATTTTCTCCACCGCTGCCCTCGCCGCTTACCTTTGATAATGCAACTTCCTTCTCTGTCACTGAATTTTTTATAATAATATCATAGTCCAGATAAGTTCTATAATCCACATACATTCCCATACTCTTTGCCTTTGACTTTTGACCTGTGAGATTTTGTTTTGCATGCTCTTCCACATCTATCATTATTCTACTCATAAAGTCATCAATCTGACTTTCAAATACCTCGGACTTATTTACCTCAGCCATATATGCAAGCATATCATTTTCTCTGTCAATTTGCTGATTGTCCTTATCCATAATAATATCGTAGAAAAGTCCCAGTTCCTTATCTTTGCTCTTGTCAATTCCGAATCTATAGCTTTCCTCACCATATTCCAGATTTTCCATAACACGATTTATTTGCTTAAACTGCTGCCTTGCCCTTAAGATATCGTCCTTCATCCTAAACAGCACTTCCTTGCGAAATCTGTCCTTACAGCGAATCTGAGCCTGTGCAAGTTCATTCTTATGTCTTTCCAGCTCAATATTTTGCAGAGTAAGATATTCTTGCATGCACCGATTTGCCCCTTCCAAGCCTATCGCATAATCACAAGTGTATGTGGCGGTATACTTTTGTTGTAAAGGTACCAATTCCTGATTTAAATAGCTGTTTAATGCTATATTATCCTGTGCCATACGATTTGAAAAATTATATGCAATAGCAGAAGATTTTTTAGACTTTCTTTCATTCAAATATTTCTTTTCCACATCAAGTGCAAACTCCGAATATCCTTTTATACTGTTTTCATACACAATTTTAAGCTCCACAAAATTCTTTTCAAGCTCTTCTATAAGCAGATTTGATTTTCTTATATTGTCACTGATATTTTGCTTTTTTGCCTTAATATCCGTTATCTCATCTCTGATATCATTTACATTCTTTTTGCATTCCTTGACTCTGTCATACATTGCGAGCAATATTGGATTTTGCTTAAACTCTTCTATCTTCTTAGCTATATCAGCTATCTTTATTCCAAGCTCCTTTGCTCTTTTCTTAGATTCACAATACATTTCAAGCTTACTAAAGCCATCTCCGGCTCTAAACTTTGTATATCCGTTATATACCAAGTCAAAGCTTTTCTTTGCATCTTCAAGCTCTTTCAAGCTGTTTTGTATATCCACAAGTTCTTTTTTTGCAGCTTTTAACTGCTTTTCAATGGCATCCACACCGATAAAATGTTCTCTTTTTGCCATTCTCTGTAAGCAAAAACTTTGAAATCTAAGTCTGTCTTTTGTAACACTCTTTGAAAATTTCTCCAAATCATCTGAATTTTCACAGCAGATAACATCTTTCATCACAAACCTTGCATACGCCTTGGCATATATATTTTCAGATTCAATCTTATCACCCAGATAAGATTCCTTCTCAGTCTTATATTCTACATTCTTTATTTTTCTTGTATCTATAAGTCCTATACCGTTGACCTTATCTCCCAAAGAGATAAAAACTTTCTTTGCCAAAATATAATTATCAGGTTCTACAATTATATTAAATCTCTGTGTATTTAAGTAGCTTTCCACTGCATCCTGCCAGCTCCTGTCTGTCATATATAAGAGCTCACACAAAAGTCTGGCATCCGCCTTCTTGCTTTGTTCACTCAAGGCCTCATTTATCTTGTCTCTGACAAATATTGCTTCTTTGGGATAACACATCACACCTGACTCAAGGGATTTTATTTTACTTGAAAGTCCATTGCCTTCCTCATTTAGCTTCGCTATATCAGTCCTTATTTTTGCATCATGATTTTTTATTTGTTCTTCCATATCTGCAAAAATCTTGGCAATTCTTTTTATCTCTGCAATCTTTGTTTCTTCAAAGCAATTTTCATCTCTTATGCAATTATCTATATCAAAAATAAATCCAAGCTTATTTAATTTATCCTTTAATTCAAATAAGTCTTTAGCCACATTATCAAACTTTGCCGCTTCTTCTGTAAGTCTTTTCTCTTCAACTTTATTATTTTTATTTTCACTCTCAAGAGAGAGCATCTCCTTATTTTCAGCATTATTTTCAGCTGCTCTTTGCGCTTCATATAAGAGTTCTGAGGCCTTTGATTCTCTACCTGAAAGCTCTGTAAGTTTTTCCTCAAACAAAGATAAACTTACTTCCCATTCACCAATAAGATATTTTCTTTCATTAGTTTCTTCTATATTTCCTTGAAGATTTGCGTAGGTAACCAATATCTCATTTATTTTCACCTTAACCAAAAGTTCTCTTGCATTCTTTATTTTTTCATTTATCTCCTTTAATAAAGCCTCTCTGTCAGATGCCTCCTGAAGTATCTCCTGTAGCCTTTCCAGCTCAATCATATCCTTTTGCAAAAAGTCAATATTCACCTCCGGTTCCGGCAGAATATAAGTATAAATGAACTCTCTTATATCCTTTATATCCTCCAGACTTGTACCCATATGGAATACTTCATTAAACTTCTTTCCGATAGGCGAATCCGCCTCCCCTATACCAAGCATACGACAAATCTTTCTTCTTGCGTCAGCCTGATTTGAAGCCCTGTCCATCCCCTTATTATCAAGCTTAAAAGCTTCTCTTGAAGCAGGACTTTTTCCATCTTTGTTCTTTACAAAAAAAGGAATATCCAAAAGGCTGTATCCCGGCTTTGTAATATACCAATCCTGATATACTCCCCTAAGATCCTGCTTTGGAGTTTCCGATTCCACACGTGCAATTATTACAAATGTCTTTTTAATAGCCTCATCCAAAAATTCAATGCCTATATAGGAAACTGTATGCCCCGGACGAAGATAACTGTCCTCCGCTCTCTGTTTTTGGTGGACCGAACCTAAAAGAGTTCTGCCGCTCTTTTTATTTCCGGCAGTATTGAAGTCCTTGTTTGTGGTAAGGCAATACCTGATCGCATCCATTATAGTTGTCTTTCCTACTGCATTTACGCCCAAAAGATATGTGATATTTTTGAAATCTATAATATCATCTTGGAAATTATGCCAATTTATCAGATGAAGTCTTGTCATCCTTATCATTCTTCATCCTCCTCTTCAGAATTTTCGTATTGAGAAAGCAACTTAACAGTTTCATCATATGCTTTTGAAATATTGGAATCAGGCATTGCAAGCATAACAGAAGGATAGATCTGTATTCTCGCATCCATATCAACTAATTTATCTGCTACCTGTACCAAATTATATCTTTTTATATTTCTTATGGAATCCTCTAAAAAAGCTCTGTCAAATTTTCTTGGCAAATTCAGCTTCTCATATTCATTTTTAATTTCCTCAACTGTAGCATAAATTCTGTCTTCATTTGTAGATAAACTTTCTCTCTTTTCCACATATAAAAGCCTGAAAATAAGCAAGATAATACTCTCATATTTCCTTAATGCAATTCTTCCGCTGCCATGATTATTTATAAGCTGAACAACTCTCAAATTTCTATGAATGACCAAAGTATATCCAATAGGCAAGAAGATCTGTCTGAAACTTTCTTCATGGTTTATAACATAGTAATACTTCTCTCTTGTAGTATCCACTGTTCCCATAAGAAAACAGTTATTCAATAAATAATTAGCTATCTCTTCTTTTATATCTGTTGCCATTACCTTCTTTCCTCAACAATAAAATCTTTGAACCTCACACCGTTTGACTCCACCACATTATCTCTAAGCCTTATATCATACTCTCTTTCTGAAGTCTTGGAATAAGTATACAGACCTATTATTTTTATTAAAGTATCCGGATCATTTTCAAATACTGAACTTATTTGCACCGCATGATTTTCATTTAATATATCTCTTGCAAATCTGTTAACATTTTCAGATGTCAATGCATTTTTTATATATTCCATCATCTTTCGATTTTTCTCATCTATAATATCTTGGTCCAGTTCCTCAATAATATCCACAAATTCAATAGCAGTAGGCTTACGCTTTTTAACAGGCGTGGAAAGAGAGTTACAGTCAAAGAAGTTTTGTACGAATATCTGAAAAATATCGGATGCTATGCTGTCATCTTCATCATATACATCCTCTTTACTATTTATCTGACTTGCGTAAAACTTAAGTATATTATTGATTTTACTCTTACTGCTTCCGTCAGACAGGAGCAAAAATTGTGCTCTTTGCACCGCCCTGGTTCTATATAAAATATGCCTGTCATCAATGGTTCGCATTATAGCTTCCATTTCCTCGATATCCATACGAAGCTTTTGTATAAGCTCTTTTATTTTTACACCTGCCTCATCCCTTTCAACACGCTCTGTATCCATATAATCAAGTACCAAAGCATCGAAAAGATTATCTTCACATCTGTCAAGACTCTCATACAAACTGCTTCTATAATAAAACAAATTATCATTTGTCTTAAATCTATGATATGATCCCACAACTATCTTTTCTTCATATTTCTCAAAAAAATCCAATATTTCTTCAGGACTTTTTCCCAATGTCAGATCATTTATATGGTCTTCAATAGATGCCGCCAATGTTCTGAGAGCTTGATTAAGATTGTCAAAATCCTCAGAAGCTTCTTTTAAAACTCCTTCATAAGGGCTGCCTTGTTCCGATATATGTTCAAACATAGAATATATTTTAAAAAGCTTTCCCTTATAAGTGATGATAGTGGGACTGATAATTTCCTGAAAGGATTTCAATATAGGCACTACCTTATAATGAATTGCCAGATTATCCTCATCCTCATATTCACCCGGCTTTTCCAAAAGCCAGCCTGTATCTCTAAGTCTTCTTATAAAGCTTCCGGAAATAGTCCTCATATCTGCTATATTTCCGCTTGTATATTCCTGCTCTTCCATATCCGGTTCAACCTTCTCATCAAGTCCCAGGAGATATTCCTCCGCCATATCAAATATTGTACTTTTTTCTATAGCATACATAGGCATTCGCTTGCACTTTTCCCAAATAAGAGCAAGAATATCTACATACTTTCTTTTATTTGTACCTGTCAGAGGTCTGAACAGATTTTCATCTACTTCATCAAATATATTCATACTATATTAATTCCAAATACTGTTCCACCGGTATACCACGATACTTATCTGCCTTATCTATATTTAATTCAATCATTTTCTTTACAACTTCCATTGAATGTGATGTTGCATCCGGAAGTGATTTTCCGTTCAATATATCTCCTACCAAAATAGCCGAGAATATATCTCCGGTTCCAGGAAAACGAACATCTATCTCATCATATTCAATTCTGAAGCTTTCTCCCTTTTTACTGTCAAATCCGACACAGCATTTCTTATCATTAAAAGGTACGGAGGTAATAATCACAGAAGCATTATTTTCTCCGCTCAATTTTCTAAGTAATTGTTCTTCTTCTTCATTTGTAATCCCTCTGTCTTTATACTCCATTTCCGTAAGAAGGCAGGCTTCAGTGTAATTTGGCTTTATAAGGTCCGCAAATTTCAGTAATTTTCTACGACTTTCTATAGCATCTTTTGATATACCGTTATAAAGGCTTCCGTCATCTCCCATTATAGGATCCACAAATATAAAACTTCCTTTTTCTTTTTGCTTGGCACAAAAATCCGCCAAAATACCTGCCTCTTCATCAGAAGCTATAAATCCGAGTGCTATAGATTCAAATGTGAATCCAAGCTGCTCCCATACATTTACAGTATTTAGAATATAATCTTTGGTATCAAGAATTTCAAACTTACCATAATCAAGAGTATTAGATACCAATGCTGTAGGAAGCGTAAATATCTCAAATCCCATATTTGAAAATATAGGCATCATAGCTGAAAGTGCCACTTTACCATATCCTGCCAAATCATTAATAAGAAGTATCTGTTTATTTTTGTTCATATCTGTCTCTCCTTTTTATAACTATGATAATTATATCATACTTTTAATATTTAAAAACAGACCTTCCGCATCAGCGAAGGGCCTGTCTACAATCATAAAGGTATTTAAATTTTTATTATGGATGAATTACATCATAGTTAGCTACATCATAGTATCCGTCAGGATCCGCATCACTGCCGAACCACACATGTGCATAATGTCCGTCAATGGAAACACCCATGGTCTTTAAATCAGACCACATTCCCTGCGTAGACATTACCTGATTATGTCCCGGAGAATTCTTCCAAAGATTGAGTGCTGTCTCAGGGCTTATCATACCGCTGTATTTGGCAGAAATCTCATATCCGTTTCCTGTGTAATTGGTGATTTCCCTTGGCTTACTCCACATACCGTTTCCATAGTGGTGATCATCCGTGTAAACTAAACGTGTCCAACTTCCGTTTCCTGACCAGCTGTGAAGATTTCCCTGCTCACCTCTGGAATCTACCTGATTCTCAGGTGTATAAGTATTTGAATCACGTACATGCGCTCTTGCAACTTCTGTAAGAGATTTTGAGAATGACAGCTTCGGTAATCCAAGGCTTTCCCTATATGCATTGATCATATAGTAAAGCTTTGCCTCTTTCTCAGTAAGTCCCATTGCTTTTAATGCTTCTATTACCTGAGTCTCCTGAGTAGAAACTGCTGGAGTTGTTGTATTTGGAGTCGTTACCGTATTATTTCCGGTATTTCCTGAAGGTATCACCACAGTGTTGTTTCCTGAAGGAACGGTAACATTATTATTTACTGAAGGTGTTGTATTATTATTGTTTACCGCAGTATTGTTTGAAGCTGTGTTATTTGAAGCTGTTGTATTTCCTGTTGAACCTGCAATTCCTACACCGCTACCCGATGAAGAACCTGAACCGCTTCCACTTGAACCACCGCCAGTTCTTCCGCTTCCGCCTGAACCGCTTGAGCCGCCACCGCTTCTTTTGCTTCCGCCTGAACCGCCTGAGCTGCCGCTGCTTCTTCTGCTTCCACCGGAGCCGCCCGATCCGCCGCTCCTTGAGCTTCCGCCACCCAAAGAGCTTCTCTTTGTGCCTGATCCGCTTGTTTTACTTATATTAACTGTATTTCTTACTCCTTCCACCCATTTACCTGTGGCATCCACATAATAACCGTCCGGTGTAGAAGTATTTACAAGCATAGCTCCGTCAGCACCGAGATAATAATTTCCTATCCAACGGTTTTCAACCATATAGCCGATACCGTCAAAATAATACCATTTATCCTTAATAAGCTTCCATGCATTTGTAGGGTATGAACCGTCCGCCTCTTCATACCACCATCCCTTATCATTCCTCTTCCACTGTGCTTCATTTGCAGCCATAACAGGTATCACTAAAAAAGCTGAAACCGCCACTGCCGATACGGAACACATTAACCTTTTGAATAAATTCATAAACACCTCCAACATAATAAAGTGGCTTTAATACTATTATGTTATATATTAACATTTTTGTTTCTATATATTCAAGTATAATAAATTATTCCACTATATCTCTTTTGCAGGCATCTACCCTTACTTCACCATCGGCAATAAAACTGATTTCATTTGCCTCGGCAGGAGTATAGATTCGTGAACTTAACACCTCTTTTCCACCGTTTACAAATATCTCTACGCTGAATCTGTCAAGTAATATACTTAGACTTAACTTTCCGGACTTGATATCCACATCTATCTTTCTCTCATCAACAGCATCCTTAATCAGCCCTGAAAATCTTCTTGAGAACTTCAATGTTTTCTTTTTAAAATTTATCTTTATAAAAGAATTGTATCTATGATTTGACGCCAAATATATAATACATTCCTTTGCATCAATCTTTTCAATATCCAAATCAAGTCTTGCAACTCTTGAATTTAACTCTGTATCTTGAAATTTATAATCCTTCTCCAAACAAAAGCTTGTTTTATACTCGTTTGTATAATGTTTTTCAAGCTCTTTTGCAGGCATTTGATAAATAATATTTTTCTTTAGTTCAAGCTCCCTTGGGTAGGTCATCTGACCGCACCATTTTGCAATGTCAGGAGTTAAATCATTTCCCCAATCATGCAACCATGCAACCGAAAGTGTTCTCTCATTAATACTCAGACTTTGAGGTGCGTAATAGTCAAACCCGAAATCCAAAGTTCTTGCATTATCAGTCGGTTCAAATCTATAATTTTTCTTGTCATAATCACCTATAAAATATAATACCTGATGTCCGTTAAAGTATTCTCTGCCCTTTGCCTGCATCTCCATTACCGAGACTACCAATATATACTTATCATTAAGTTTAAAGAAATCCGGACATTCCCACATCTTGCCGTAATCTCCGTTGTTTTCAAAAAGAATATTCTTATATTCCCAATCAATCAGATTATTTGAAGCAAAGAGCAATATACTGCCAAGTCCTCTTTCATTCTTTGCACTTACTATACAATAATATATGCCATCTTCCTTCCAAATTTTAGGATCCCTAAAGTCTACACCGCTAAATCCCTTCGGCAAATGTTCCACTCTTATAACAGACTCTTTAGATATACTATTGTAATCCTCACCGTCACCGATTTCTACGGCCTGTTCCTCTTTTCCGTCATTATGTACGGTATAAATAAGTATATGTTTATCTCCTTCACAAAGTGCCGTACCGGAGAAGCACTGTCCCTTTATTTCATCATCCGGTGCCAATGCTACAGGTAATCTGTCCCAGTTTACAAAGTCTTTGCTCTTTGCATGTCCCCAGTGCATCGGACCCCATTTTATATCATATGGATTATATTGATAAAACAAATGATATTCACCGTCAAAGAACGAAAAACCGTTCGGATCATTCATCCATCCCATATCCGGAGTAAAATGATAGACCGGTCTTTCAATATCTTTTATTGTTGATTTGTTCTCTCTGAAATATTCATTTGCTTTTTCTTTGTTGTTCATATTATTACCACTTGTCTTTCTAATTTGTAGTCATGCCCTGTCTGAATTCTATATCAAGTACCTTTGTCTTTCTGTCCACCTTCTCACCGTTTATAATGGCATGCAAACTGTCAACAGCAACCTTTGCCAATTTATCGATAGGCTGCACTATAGCACTTGGGCTCGGATATACCGTGTTTAATATGAAGGTTCCGTCGTATGCAACCACTTTTAAATCCTGCGGCACTCTCTTTCCCATACTCAAAGCCTTTTTCATATATAATAAGGCATGGGTATCCGTTGCAAAAACACCGTCCACATTAGGATACATGCTGAAAGCTTCCTCTATATTTTCCTGAATGAATTTTTCTTCAAAATTATCCATCTTAGGTTTATACTCACGGCATATAAGTCCTGCTTTTTTTATTTCTTTTGCAAATGCCTTATGCCTCTTTATAAAAGGATAATTTTTTGTAGTTGCGTCGGTAAATTGCAAAACTTCCTTGCATCCGCTCTCTATCAACGCTTTTGCCGCAAGAATTCCACCCTTCTCATGATCTACAGTTACAATCAAAATATCATCATTGAGTTTCGGAGTATCAAATCCTACAATCGGTCCTTTTATCTTTTTATAACTGCTGTAATCCAAAGTATGTGTACCGGTTATTATTCCGTCCACCATATTTCTCTCAAGCATCTCAAGATAAGCCTCTTCATTTGTCGCTTCACCTATAGTATTGCAAAGCATTGTTTTATAGCCGTATTTTCGAAGCCTTTTTTCCACTTCACTGTAAAGTGTCGCATAATATGGGTTACCTATAGCCGGTGTGATTACCGCAACTATATTTGTCCTGTTTCTGAACAAATTTCTGGCAAGCTCATTCGGCTTATAATTTAACTCTTCAATTACTTCTTCAACTTTTTTTCTGGTTTTTTCGGAAACATATCCGCTGTCGTTTATTACTCTGGAAACAGTACCCACTCCTACTCCGGCTTTTTTAGCAACCTCTTGTATACTCGACATATACCCCTCCACCTAAATTACTACAGTTAATCTAACCTTTTATTCCTGTAGATGCAATACCTTCTACGTAGAATTTTTGCATAAATATATACATAAGTATCATAGGTATGGATGCCAATGTAAGAACCGCCATAATAACACCGTAATGTATAGGGCTTACTCCTACAAATATCTGTACCGCAAGCTGTACCGTTCTCTTTTCTTCTCCTGTAGTTATAAGGAAAGGCCACATAAAGTCATTCCATCTTGATACGAAATCAAGTATAAGTACCGTTGCAAAAACAGTCTTTGAAATCGGCATAATTATTTTAAAATATGTTCTTATAGGCCCGCAACCGTCCACCTTGGCGGCTTCTATAAGCTCATCGGGAATTCCTATAAAATATGAATAGAACATGTAAATTGAAAAACAGTTCATCATAAAAGGAATTGTAAGTCCGAGCATTGTGTTCACCCAGTTTAACTGAGCCATTTCTATGTATAATGGTAAAATTATTGCCTCTACAGGCATTGACATGAGTGCTATTACAATGGTAAGACTTATTCCTCTGAATCTGTATTTCATCTTAGCAAGTGAGTAACCGAACATAGATCCTAAAAGCAAATCACCTATAAGTACAATGCCTATATAGATCAATGTATTTTTTAATATGGTAAATACTTTTATTCTTTGAAATACTTCCACATAATTCGCCAAAGTAAAGTTCTTCGGAATAAATGTAGACAATGAGTTCAGATTTGAAAATATCTCAAGTTCAGGCTTAAACGATGAAGCAAGCATCCACAAAAGTGGAGATACAAATATAAGACCTACTATAATATTTCCAAGATAAAAAATAACATTACCAAGCACTTTATTTATCTTCTTATTATTCATAATCCCTCCTAATTTGTCTTGCTTATCTTTTTAACTATAATTGACAATGCAACAACTATAATGAAGAATACTGTGGCTATACTGCAGGCATAACCGAAGTTTCCTTTCTGAAAGCCCTGTTCATAGATATAGAAAACCAGTGTTTTTGTTGCATTTCTCGGTCCGCCCTTTGTCATAATATACGGCTGGGTAAAGAGCTTCATAGCCTGTATCAGTGTTATCATAAGTACATACTTAATTGTATTTATAAGTCCCGGTATAGTCACATATATAAGTTTTGCAAACCAGTCTGCTCCGTCCACACTTGCGGCTTCATACTGCTCTGTAGGTATTGCATTTAATCCTGCAATAAAGATCATCATCTGATAACCTGCACCCTGCCATGCCGACATAAATATTATTGAATTCATGGCAGTCTTCGGATTATTTAAAAAATCAATAGGCTGCATACCTATACTCTTTAGAAAGGCATTTATAAGTCCTGTATTGGCATTGGAATTATAAAGAATTGTCCAGAGTACAGCGATAATTACCATTGAAGTTATCTGAGGACTGTAATAAAGTGTTCTAAATATAGCTACACCTTTTTTCTTACTTGATACCATCAGTGCAAGTACCAATGCCAATGTACACTGTACCGGCACAACGATTACAGTAAAATATACCGTATTTTTCAATGCCACATAGAAGTTCTCATCATGAAACAGCTTTACATAGTTACCTATTGCATTGAATTTTATATTGTCCGGACGCACCACCTGATATGTGAAAAATGAGTAGTATATAGTATATATTATAGGAATTATCAAAAAGGCAACCAAAAGAATTATAGCCGGTGACGACATTATAAATCCCGCAAGATTGTCACTGTATTCTTTTTTGCCTTTCTTATTTACTCTTTGTAATGTAGCCATATTACATCCTTTCTACAAAAGGCCTGGCAATTTGCCAAGCCTTTCAAACCATACCGCTATTAAAAATTATTTCTTATAATACATCTCGTAATTTTCATCAAAGTTCTTAGCTACATTATCAAGCTCTTCCTTTGCATCCGCTCCGGCAAAGATATTTAACATAGCTGTTGAGAAATCAGTTGAAAGTACTGAGTATGAAGGTGTTCTAGGTCTTGAAACACCTGTGTTTTGTAACTGCCACTTCATAAGAGCTCTTGCACCGCTGTCCCAGCCTTCCATCTTCTCATAAGATGATGTTCTTGATGCAGGCTTGGCAACCGCACTTGCATAAGATGCAATATTGTCACTGTTCATTGCCCACTGTAAGAACTTTCCTGCAGCATCAGGATTCTTTGAATCTCTTGTAATAGCTGCAGCCCAGTCACCTGTCGGTGATGCGGCCTTGCCGTCATCTGCTACAGGGAAATATGATACTCCCCAGTTAAGATTTGACTTCTCAAGATCTGCAATATTCCATGAACCGCCAAGTAATGTCGCAGCTTTTCCGTTAAGGAACTCATCCTTAACCGGATCAAGATTTGCATAACCGTTCTTAATAAACTCATTTAAATACTCTGCTGTCTTTATACTTGCATCAGAGTTTACATATCCGTCAGCTTTTGAACCGTCTTCATTTACAAACTCGGCTCCGCCCTCTGTAAAGAACTGTCCGAGAGCATAGATGATTCCCTCGCCCTTATCCATGATTATATTTGTTCCTACATAATCATCTGTTGTAAGCTTCTTTGCATTGTCAAGGAACTGACTCCATGTCCATGCTTTCTTTATATCTGTGTCTGAAGGGTATTCTATTCCGGCCTTATCAAGATAATCCTTATTGTAGAACAGTGCAACTGAAGACTCTGTAGGAGCTATTGCATAAAGCTTTCCGTCATATGTATCAGCCTGAACTGTACTTGGCATAAAGTCCTTTAAATCATCTGCCGGGAAATAACTGTCAAGCGGTACTGTGATTCCGTTTGCCGCATAATATGAAACCATAGGTCCGTCTACATACAAAATATCCGGAAGATTTCCTGATGTGGTAGCTGTAGTAATCTTGTTCTCATATGCATATGAATCGGCTCTGTCGATAGCTTCTCTCTTAACCTGAATGTCAGGATTTTCTTTGTTCCACTGATCGATCTTCTCTACCCACCATGCCTCGATAGCCGCCGTATCTGTAGGGCTCCAAATTGTTACATTGGTAACGCCGTCTGCACTCTTACTTTCTGCAGCCTGTGAGTTTCCATCACCTGCACTGCTTGAGTCTGCCTGCTTTGTTGTACCGGCACTGTTTCCGCAAGCCGCCAACATACCTCCAAGTGCCAAAACACCTAAAGTTCTCAAAACTTTTTTCATGAATATACCTCCTGAAATATTTACATAAAATACTACTTACAAGTAGTTTGGTTTATAAGTTTTTCCACGAAGTCTCATAAAATATACTGTTCTTACATTTTAAACTGTATTATTTTCCTGAAACTCATTTGTGGAACGCGTTCCATATCTTTAAATGTATTTTATCATATACATTTAAAATGTCAATATAATATTTCACAGTTATCTTTGTCTATTTTGCACTAAAATAAAAAGACTGATAACCTGTCACCATAAGTCATCAGTCGTATATATCTATTATAATTCCGGTATTGATTTTTAATACCGATTTTCTTTTTTAGAATCCCAGATTATCATTTACCAAAATAACATGTATTCTTCCCTCGTGACGAGAGTATCTTGTTACCAAAAACTGGCAGCAGATAGTATCAGGTGATTTACAGTCTGAGCATTTTCCTGTAATCTTGCAAGGAGTCTTTATATCAAATCTCTGTGTATTTGCTGTAGCCGCAACATTTCTGGCACGCTTCATAGCACTGTCGATGTCTGAACATATCTTATTGATTCCGACTATAAACACAACCTTTTTCGGTCCCTGTGCAATACATGATACACGGTTTGAGTTCCCGTCAATATTTACAAGCACTCCGTCATCTGTCATAGCATTGGCACTTGAAAGAAATATATCCGCATCATAAGCTGCCAAAAGAGCTTCTCTGGGTTCCATCTTGGCTCTGTCCATATAATTATAGTTGCCCTGCTCAAGTGCACAAATCAAACCGATTTCATGCGCACTCATGCAACCTCCCATTGCGATCTTACTGTTTTCAGGGATAAGCTCAAGAGCAATCTTAAGCGCTTCTTCCTTATCCTTTGCATAATACCCTGTCATATTACGTGATTTCAAACCTTTGATTACGGTATCTGCCAACACTTCATTTCTCTTTTTTAAGTTCTCGTTCATATATTCTCCTCTTACTTAATTTCAATCAATATATTTGAGCATTGATTTTTTCTACTTATCCAAGGTCCTTGCTCTCTCAAGTGCCTTATCTATATTCTCACAGAAGTTTTCTCTTCCCGCTTTTTCTATAAATCCTGCCTTTTCCATTACTTTCATCGGTTGCTCATTTACATGGGATAATATCAAAGTCATATTTCTTTTTTTGCAAATCCCAAGTAATTCTTCCAAAGCTTCAAGTCCTGAAATATCCATTGCCGGTACATTTCTCATACGAAGGACCAGTACATTTTTTTCGGCTTCATTTGATATATTAAGTAAATCTTTTGTAGCACCAAAAAATAATGCTCCAAAAATCTCATAGACTATTGTATTTTCAGGTACAGCCTTAAGGTCGGAATTCAGTGCATACTCATCCGAGTCTGATTTATCCACCCATTGGCGTACATTTGCAATATCGGACATACGCTTTAGGAAAAGAAATGCCGCAAGAATCATACCGAACTTTATAGCCATTACAAGGTCAAAAAGTACCGTTAAAAATAAAGTAATCAATAAAACCGCAATATCACTTTTAGGTGCTGTTTTTATTATATGTACCACATTTCTCCATCCGCTCATATTGTAGCCGACTATAATAAGGATGGCAGCCAGACAGCTCATCGGAATAAGCGATGCATATGGCATCAGAAATAACAATATCAGCATAAGTGTAATTGCATGAATCATACCTGCAATCGGTGTTCTTCCGCCGTTTTTAACATTGGCGGCGGTTCTTGCAATAGCTCCTGTAGCAGGTATTCCTCCAAAGAGCGCAGACATTATATTACCGACTCCCTGTCCTATAAGCTCTGCATTCGGACTGTGATGACTCTCTGTCATTGTATCTGAAACCACGCATGATAATAGAGATTCTATAGCAGCCAATATTGCTATGGTAAATGCCGGTGAAACCATCAAAGAGATAAGCTCAGGTGATATATGAGGCACACTAAACTTTGGAAGTCCGGCTTTTATAGTATATAAATCCCCTATAGTTTTTACAGGAAGGTTTCCGAACTTTACAATTAGAGTTGTAACTATAATTGCAATCAAAGATCCCGGAATCTTCTTAGACACCTTCGGCCAGAATATCTGAATAAGAAGCGCCAAAAGACCTATTAAAAAAGTTGCGATATTTAATGTGTGAAAATTCTTAAAAAGAGCAATCATCTTCTCCACAAATTCTGCCGGCACCGCTCCCATATCAAGTCCGAAAAAGTCTTTTATCTGTCCTGCCACTATACTTACAGCAATTCCGAAGGTGAATCCTACCGTAATAGTCTTCGGTATAAACTTTATCAAATCTCCAAGTCTAAAGATTCCCATAAGTATCAGCATAAATCCTGCCATTATGGTGGCAACTGTAAGTCCTGCCATTCCATACTGAGCCACTATACCATAGATTATTATAACAAATGCTGCTGTAGGTCCACCTATTTGTACTATACTTCCACCTAAAAATGAGATAAAAAATCCTGCAACCACTGCCGTATAAAGCCCCTGCTCAGGATTTACACCTGATGCAATCGCCAGCGCTATCGACAGCGGCATTGCAATAATTGCAACTATGATACCTGAAATCAAGTCCTTTACAAACTGCTCACCGCTGTATCCTTTTAATGCTTCAAAAATCTTGGGTCTTATATAACTTAAGTCCACATTTCCTCCCTTAAGTCCTAAAAAATTGAGTATTTACTCTTAGAACTATGTGATTTTATGATAGCACAGACAAAATATGGTGTACAATACTTATGTATACAAAAATTAAACATATTATAAGCTTGAAATTCTTATGTCAAAAATACATATATGTTTTAAATTATATATCTAATGTTCCATATTATTCCTTAGGATTGTACTTATATAATCCCCCTTATTCCTACTTATGCATGCTGTCGCATATGTCAAGGGTGATTTGGATGTAACTCCCTTATATTCCGGACTTTTTAAAACAGGCATACTATAGAATACATTCTTTTTATTCTCCAAATCTATAAACCACTTACCACCTATATATTTTCTGAAAGTCTCTCCAATATATACTGTCAAGTAATCAAGCGTTTTCTTATCTTTTATCAGCCCTTCGGCATCTTTATAATTAGCTAAGATCCATTTTTCCAGTTCATCCAATGACCCCATACTGTAGTCAAGTTTCAAGTTATTTTCTTTAGCAAATGTGTCTGTAAAATATTCCATTTTAAAAGGTATAAGAATTATCCACTCTTCAAAGTTTTCCCTAGTATATCCCATATTTTTACTATCCTCATTTCTATTTATCTGCGTATTCTCTTATTTTATAAATATTATATAAAGGAATATTTGTCATCCGGTCCTGCTCACGATAATCTGACATAGATGTACGAACAGCATACTTTGGATGATACTTTTCACAAAAGGCTTTAAGACTTTTTGCTCTCAAATTCTCTTCCGCTTTCACCTCTAGCGGAATTATCGATGTTTTGCCTTGAATCATAAAATCTATCTCTCACTTGAATTGGATGTGGAATAATAATAAGGCTCTATACCTTCCGATGCAATAAGTTGCTGCAAAACAT
>NZ_ALJL01000006.1 GCF_000287675.1 Lachnoanaerobaculum sp. ICM7 | reverse complement strand
TCCTCACTCCCCTTTTTGCCAGTATATCTCTAAGGAATACCAGTCCCACTATAAATGCTATTATTATCAGAATACCTCTTATTGCTTCTTCATTTTGACTTAGTCTTCTTTTTTTCACCATTTGATTTTTTAACCTCTACTCGATAAAAACTTCTGCATCAGGAAACATAGCTTCAATGTCTTCATTTATCTTAATAAACTAAATAATATCTTATAGATAACATAAATACATGGGCTACAAAACTAACTCCTACTTAAACTTACTTGCAATCTCTTCATAAAGTGCTTGAGTTGCATCTGTTCCGGCGTAATACTAATCTGTCCTGCCATAGGAGTGTCCTCCTTGTTCTTTTTTTAAGAACAATTGTATTATACTACTCGTTTTATATATAGTTATATTTTTTGTTCAAAACTTTATAGTGCAAAATTTATTAACTTAATCATCATCCTTGTATTCAAAAATACAGATACTAGCATATCTATAAATAGTTTACTCAATAGATACATTTACATTGGGAAACATATCTTCAATATCTTCATTTATCTCCAAATGATATAAATGTAAATTCTCTAAATATCTTAATTTTTTAATTATATATATATTATCAAGCGCATGCTCATCTTCATAAATGCTTTTATCTCCATCATACGCACTTATATAGCTAAACCATACAGTTTTAGTGTTCTTAAAATACTTTATATCTACAATGTTTTTTACTTTATATTCTCTAAAGTTTATTGATACAAACTGAACCCTCTCAAGGTCTTTTTTCCAAATTATTCCATCTAATGCCTTTTCTCTTCTATCTACCATTGACACCCTATATGCTATTAAAGTATCTCTTACCGCCCTTTCAAACTCTCTGTCTTTAAAAAAGGCTATTTGGTTCATAATGTATATACAAATTACCGACATCACAACAATAACAATTTGTATTCTTCTCTTTTTCATCATATCCCATACCTCCGGCAAATATTTCAAACTTACAGACTTTAAAAAAATTTGTATTAAAATTCTCAATACACTCTTTTGTCATTTCAATTTCCCCGGTATCTACTTTGTAACTTGGATAAATTCTGTATTCACATATATACAAACATCCGTATATATTTACTCTATAACTACCCTCGCATTAGGAAACATTTTCTTTATACGTTCTATAGCTTCATCATCTAACTTTAAGTGATATAATTGCAAGTCATCCAAGTATTTTAAATCTTTTATCTTGTATAAATTATCGAGTACATTCTCATCCTCATATATGCTTTTATCTCCATAATATGCACTTGAATATACCAACGATATTAATTTAGCGTTCTTAAAATATACCAGGTCACTTATATCTCTTATTTTATATTTTCTAAAGTTTATATATATATTATCTACATCCTTAAGATCGTCCTTCCAAATTATACCCTTAATGGGATTGATTCTTCTGTATTCGTCTATAGTTACCATCTCATAATCAGTTTTAGTTTCTCTTACCAATCTTTCAAACTCAGGATCATGAAAAAAAGCTATTTTATTTACAGTATATAATGCAAATACGATAATAATAATTATGGTTGTACAAATTATCTTCTTATATTTCCTTAGCATAAATTCACTCCTCCGATGTAATATCCACTGTTCCTTTAATCCTATCTATAATATACTTACCATTTTCCGGCATTTGTTTTTTACTGCAAGTCTTTATCTGTAGGCCTATCACTTGCCATATCCCTTGTCCCCTTCCAATATACGCATATCGTCAAAACCTGTTTTGTATGCCTTATCATAAAAGCTGGAAATTCTACAATAAAACTTTAACTTATTGAATGTATAGTCTATCAATCTTTCTTCAAACTTATCTAAGTCTTCTTTTGTAATATGTGTAACCAGCAATCTGTTAGTCTGCAAATCTTTTTCTACAAATATTTCACATACCTTTCTAAAATCTTTTTCTCTATTTTCAACATTTTTATCTGTGAATATACAAGTAGTGTAGTCACTATTACTTACATATGTCATTATATCTGTATCTTTGTTAAAGCTGTCATCCAGCGAAAAACCTTATGGTTGTGTGTAAACTTTACACTCTCCATATATAGGTTTTACCAACTCATATATATATTTCTCAAGTTCTGCTTTCTTTAGGTATCCTACATAATTATCGCTAAAGTAAGTTAATCCATTTTCACTATAAACTTCTACTACTGCATGCCACTCAGGTTTTGCTTTTGGATGTACATATATACTATTATCAACTATATACTCACCTTCAAACTTCTCTCCATATTTTTTCTGCATGTAATATTCTACTGCATTCATATAATCTTGCCTTGTAAGCATCAAAATCCTTACTCCTCTTTTTACAAGTATATCCCTGAGGAATACAAGTCCAACTATAAAAACTATTATCAGTAAAATACCCCTTATTGCCTCTTCATTTTGGCTTAGTCTTCTCTTTTTCAACATTTGATTTTTTAACCTCTACTCGATAGAAACTTCTGCTTCAGGAAACATAGCTTCAATGTTTTCATTTATCTTCAAATGATATAAATGTAAATTCTCTAAATGTGCCAATTTTTTTATTATATATATATTATCAAGCACATGCTCATCCTCATAAATACTCTTATCTCCATCATACGCACTTGTGTAACTAAACCATACAGTTTTAGTATTCTTAAAATACTTTATATCTTCAATATTTTTTACTTTATATTCTCTAAAGTTTATTGATACAAACTGAACCTTTTCAAGATCTTTTTTCCAAATTATTCCATCTAATGCCTTTTCTCTTCTATCTACCATTGACACTTTAGATGATATTAAAGTATCTCTTACCGCCCTTTCAAACTCTCTATCTTTAAAAAAGACTATTTGGTTCATAATGTATATACAAATTACCGACATCACAACAATAGCAATTTGTATTCTTCTTTTTTTCATCATATCCCATACCTCCGGCAAATATTTCAAACTTA
>NZ_ALJL01000005.1 GCF_000287675.1 Lachnoanaerobaculum sp. ICM7 | reverse complement strand
TAAAGAGGCACTGGTAGGAATAGAGCCAACCGGTCACTACTGGTTTGATCTTGGGCAGTTCATGGGTGAAAAGAACATAAAGTTTGTGATGGTAAATCCGCACCATGTGCATAAGACCAAAGAATTAGATGACAATAGTCCATCTAAAAATGACAGAAAAGATCCTCGTGTTATTGCAGGGCTTGTAAGGGATGGACGATATTTTTATTCATATATGCCGACAGGTGTATATGCAGAACTGCGGAATGCGTCAAACCGCCGGTTTGTGCTTGTAGAAGAACAGACAAGGGCGAAGAACCGTCTGCAGAAGTGGGTTGCAGTGTATTTCCCGGAATATAAGGGGATTTATACACACATAGATGCCAAGGGAGGTCTGCTGGTGTTAAAGCAGGCACCAACTCTTGAGGAGATAGTAAGACTAGGAGTGGAAGGTATCATAAAGATATGGAAAGACGCTAAACTCCGAGGAAATGGGCATAAGAAGGCTATGCTGATTCTGAATGCAGCCATGAAAAGCATAGGATTAAAAGCAGGTCTTACAGAAGCTAGGATGGAGATACAGGATCTGATAGAGGATTATGAACTCCAGACAAAACGCCTTGAACGGGTCAATGACCTGATCAAAGAACTGTGCCAACAGGTCAGGTATGCGGATAAGCTGCTTGAAATAAAAGGTATAGGAATAACAACCGTAGCTGGTTTCATAGCAGAAGTTGGTGATATCACGCGCTTCGATAGCACGAAAGAACTTCAGAAACTGGCAGGATTGGAACTGGTGGCAGATAGCTCCGGCAAGCATAATGGAAAGACAAAGATAAGCAAAAGAGGACGCAAGCGTCTCAGATATCTTTTTTTCGAGGCAGCGATATCGGTGGTGGGAAAGAATGAAGAATTCAAAGAAATCCATAGGTATTATACCACCAGGGAAAAGAATCCATTAAAAAAGATGCAGTCACTGATAGCAGTAGCATGTAAGCTGATAAGAGTATTCCATGTGATCCTTACCAAGGGAATCAGTTATGATGCATCAAAGATGTTGAAAGATATTCGACATCCTGGAGAGCAGTTAAAGGCTGCATAACTGAGCAATAAAGAACAACCATAATGATTACAGGAAGCGTCCACCGAAAGGTGCTGTGATCGGAGTGTTTAGATCAGTGATGAAAGTACAAAGAATGAGCTGGTAGCCGGCAGGAATTTTCTCCGGAGGGCATGACCCTGATGAATAGCTAAGCTGGTACCCTGGTTATGGACAGGCATAACGAAGGAAGTGAGGACCCACCGTAAGGAGGATGATCCTGTTGGACATGAGATGTGAGCTGCCATATAGTGATGGGTACACATCGAGGTCATTTAGAATGAATAGTGATGACGTTTTATTTGGTGCACCCATTATTACTATATATCTGCCCTGTATGAGGTAAAGATCACTCCATAACCTTAGTTCTATTCAATGACAGGTATCAAAAAGTATTAAATTTATTGAAAAAAACACTTGATTATATGGAGAGGGTAAGGTTGAATAAATATATAAATTCTATGGTAAGTACAATTTATCTTACTTTGAAAATTGACTTAATAATTATTAAAAAGTATAATAGTAATGAAATATTTTGAGTACTTGTAGATATAAAAGAGGATAATAATGAAAAGAGATAATATAAGTAAAAAGGTGTTACATATTTTGGGTGGAATATTGTTTACAGCAGTAGGTTGCGTGGTTATTCCTGAAATTATGAGAAAATGCAGCAATAAGATTTATAAAAAAACAAATTCTGCCAGAGATATTGATTTTATAAATATAGAGCCTAAGATTAAAGAAAAGGAAGAGCAGTGATGGAAATTAATATAGACAAGATAGCACAAGAGGCTATCAATTTAATTGCTGAAAAAGTTAAAAATCTTAAAAAATTGAATATAATAGTTGCAGGAAAAACAGGTGTAGGTAAGAGTACGTTAATAAATTCAGTCTTTAAAGAAAATTTAGCAGAAACCGGTATAGGTAAACCAATTACTCCACATATGAGAAAATTAACCAAAAAGGATATACCGCTTACAATCTATGATACTCGTGGATTTGAATTGGGTAAAAGAGTTCAATTAGAAGTAAAACAAGAAATTGTAAACCTGATAAATAAAGGATTCGCAAGCAAAGACATAAATAATATAATACATTGTGTTTGGTATTGTATAAATACAGCATCAAATAGAATAGAACCAGAGGAAATAGAATGGTTAAAAGAAATATCTAAGGAAAATCAGACAACCCAGGTACCTATTATCATTGTTTTGACGCAGTCTTTTTCAAAAAAGAAAGCTCAGGAAATGAGGCAGATGCTTTTACTAGAGAATTTAGATGTTGTTCAGATCATACCTGTTTTAGCAGATGATTATGAAATAGAAGATTTGGGCATAGCAAAAGCATATGGTTTGGATAATTTAATAAGTGTTATGGGAGAGGCATTACCGGATGAATTGCAAGATACTTTACAACATGTACAGATTGCAAACTTAGAAGCAAAAAAAAAATATGCACAGGCTGTGGTAGCAACAGCGATGGCTGCGGCAGTAACCGCTGGAGCAGCACCTATACCATTTGCTGATGCTGCAGTACTTATACCAACCCAAGTAACAATGATTGCATCTATAACTGTAGTATTTGGCTTTAATGTAAATAAAAGTATAATTACAGGACTTATTTCATCTACCATTGGAGCAGGTGGAGCGACAGTACTTGGAAAAACTGTTGTTTCAAATATTTTAAAGCTTATTCCAGGAGTAGGTAGTATTGCAGGAGGGGCTATTTCCGCAGGAACAGCTGGAGTCATTACAGCTGCTTTGGGAGAGGCATATATTCGTGTTATGGAACTTGTTTTTAAAGGAGAAATGAAAGTTGAAGATTTAGGTAGTGAAAAGGGAAAGAAAGTAATGTCAGACTTGTTTTTGAATCAATTAGAATTAAAGAGAAACTGACTTAATATAAAACTCATAAATATTAGTTATGATAATAATAAATTTACAAATACTATCTTCATAAAATCATATTAATACATAACTAGGTAAATAACTACAGGTGATTCATTGTTATAGTTGCTGCTTCTCCATCTGTATGGTTCAATAATTGGGAAGAATATATAAATAATAATACCCCATGACAAGTCTGATATATTTAAGTCTTGGAGACAAGGAAGAAAAGACTAAAAATAAAGTTATGGGAAGAAAATGTAGGCGATACTTTCTTTTTATCAAATAAATAAGAGAAAAGTCACAGAACCGGAATACTGATTTTTCGGTTCTATGACTTTTATTTATGTTTACTTATTTTTAGGATTACATAATCTCAGTTATTTTGTCACCGAAGGCTAAGGCATATTTTATATTTTTTGCCGTTTTTTCTATGCTCCATGATCTGAGACTATCGTTGTCTTTTGGTGGTGCAAAAAGACGCTTATTATAAGCTGCAATATAAATACGAGATTCATTGCTGTATAAGGAAAGTTTGCAGTCTGAAATATTGTTGTTAAACCATTCGATAACAGTTGGAGTTAAGAATCTTACGGCTGATTGTTCGTCCGTGCAGTAAGTGTTATAGTGCTTGTCGTACTGTACATCATCTATATTAATCTTCTTGACATCGGACATGGTAGTAAGATAGCCTCCGGTGGTCTCAATGTTAAAGAAATGTTTTGTAGGAACGATACGCAAAGTTCCTTTTAAAGAGTGAGTATTTTTTGTCGAATAGACCTGTCCGATAAAATTGGTAATATCATCAATATATTTTTTTCATGGTGATATCTTCTTGGAATAGTGTGTGCATATAAATCCACTATTTCAAGATCCTTTTCATTGTTGACTTTAAGTGTTCCGGATTGAATATAGTATTTTGCAACGGGAACTACCTCTTCTACATTATTTGGAGAAATATCATTTTCTATGTCAATTTTTGCTGAAGGACAAATGATTTGCAGGATTGGTGCAAGAATTTCTCTTTTGTAAAGTCTGCGTAGTTTGGCTCTTTGATTTGATTACCAACCCGGACTAATAAACGCAAAAATAAGTACACTTAGGATTTGAAGTACCAAAAGGAAGAGAATTAGCCTAGCAATTAGCATAATAAGTTTATCTACAAAAATATTGTCCGGAAGGAGTCCCAGATCTTTTGATAAGAATAAACCGCTACTGACAGTAAAGCAAAAAAATAGAAGAATAATATTTCTAACAAAATAATTTTTAACTCTTTGACTACAATTGACAGTATTCTTGACAGCTCTCCAACTACTCTTAAATCGTGATGTTTTACATAGATTATTTAGTTTCTGTATTTCTTCCAGACTTAAAGTTATTTCCACTATTGTCTCCATTATTTTTATAAACAAATATCAATATTTTTGTTTCGAACTTTTTAAGTATAACATAATTTAACCTGAATTGTTCATGGCGTAATATTTACATTAAAAAACGTACTGTAAATCTTCAAACTTGATTCATGACACTATAACTGACTTAATACACCTAAAAATGGGCAGACTTCCCCTAGGTAGAGTTTTTGAGTAGTTATTAAGCTCTCAAGGTTCATTATTAGTTGATATTCAAGCTGTATAAATAGCTTGCTGATATTGGATAGGGTCTTATAGAACTCATCCTTATAGGGGCAACTGCTACACAGCTTGAATATCATATATCTCGCTGAACGAATTATTTTTGCAGCAAGCTTAATCAGTTTTAAACGGACAGTATCAATGCGTTGTTTTCTCATATTTATAGATAACGCCAATCGTCTAAACCAATTAAAATTTCCGGAAAATCAAGTATAGGCTGTAGAAAGTCTACAACCACTGTGCTTGAATACTGAGTTCCATCGCGAAGCTGAATTTTAAGCAAATCTTCTGTGATTCCATCATAGCAAACAAGTTGATGGTAACCGTTACTTTGATAGTGGAACTTAAATACTCTGCCTTCCTGTTTGCCATAGGCATTAAGAAGTGTTGAGTCCAAATCTAAAATGATAGCTTCCGGCATCTTAATGCTATAAACTTTCTTTCGAAGAATTTGATTTATTGAAAGGAACTGATTCAGTGAATCCTCATCCATTCTATTATGAAATCTTGAAATGGTTGGTTGTGATTAAAGTATCTTTATTCAGCACTGCTTTAAACACAGGATCATTTGTAAGTTCATCTGAAGAATAATATTCAAAATAGCCTGCAATGATTATACACAAATGGACACTCTTTTTATTCACTTGATAAGTGAAAGCAATATTTTGTTAAAATATAGTAATTATATGGCTTTCAGCCACTTACATGGAGTTACCCTGAATAATCTATGATTAAAAATAATACAATAACAATTTGTAAAAGCAATTTAACGAAAACCTGAAGATGAAAAATATCACTAAATTTGGTATAATTAAATATTACAAATAAGGAGGTACGACCTTTGGATAATAAAAATATATCTATCAAAAGTGATAGTGAATATAAAAAGCTATTGTTAGAGTTAAAAGAGAAAGTAAGAAGTAGTCAACTCAAAGCTGCAATAAAGGTAAATTACGAGTTGTTAGATTTGTATTGGACTTTGGGAGAATACATTGTAAAAAAACAAGGACAACATTCATGGGGAGATGCCTTTATAAAATCGCTAGCTAAAGATTTACAAAAAGAGTTTCCTGATATGAAAGGTTTTTCCGAAACAAATATTAAGTATATCAGAAGATGGTATTCATTTTATACGAAAGGTTTGCAAGGTGTAGTTGAAATAGAAAATAATGACAGCAATTCAAAAGGTCTACAGCCTGTAGCCAAATTTGATGAAAGAGTTATTAACAATATCAAACAGATACCATGGGGGCATAATCAAAGAATAATAAATAAGTGCAAAACCATTGATGAAGCCATCTATTATGTTAATAAAACCATTGATAACGGGTGGAGCAGGAATGTACTTGAACATCAAATAGAAAGTGGATTATATGTTAGAGAAGGAAAATCTATAACAAACTTTGAAAAAAGGTTACCTGCTTTACAATCAGATCTTGCAAGACAGACATTAAAAGATCCATATAATTTTGACTTTCTTACAATCCGTGAAGGATACGATGAGAGAGAATTACAAAAAGAACTGGTTGATAAAATTTCTGATTTTTTGCTTGAACTTGGTGAGGGATTTGCCTATATCGGTAAAGAGTATCACTTAAATATAAATGGAGATGATTTTTATATAGATTTGCTTTTCTATAATTTAAATCTTCATTCTTACATTGTTATAGAGCTGAAAGCAGAAAAGTTTAAGCCGGAACATCTAGGACAACTTAATTTCTATGTAACGGCTGTGAATAGAGAATTGAAAACAGATATAGATAATGCTACTATTGGACTTCTGATTTGTAAAGATAAAAATGATATTGTTTGCGAATATTCATTAGAACAAATATCACAGCCTATAGGTATAAGCAAATACGAGATTACTAAGTTGTTTGAAGCAGAATATAGAAGCAGTTTGCCAAGTATTGAAGAAATAGAGAAAAAGGTCAAAGAAATAGACTCTGATAATTAAAAAAGAATGAAATATATATTGACTAATGACAATTAGGAAAACTCACTAATCGTCATTTTTATGATAGTATTGTATAAAATAACTGATAATAGGTGAGGAAAATGAACATAAGATGTTTTCATAACCCGGACGAAGAAAACGGATATTTAAGTAATTGGTATCTTTCAGAGTTTAAAGTAGATTCGATACAGTTTTCATCAATGGAACAGTATATGATGTATAAAAAGGCTATTGTTTTTAATGATACCAAAATTGCAAAGGAAATTTTAGAAACTACAGATGTTTCAAAAATAAAAGCTCTTGGAAGACAGGTTTCAAATTATAATGATACGTATTGGAACGGAGTAAGGCAGATTATTATATACAAAGGCTTGCTTGAGAAGTTTTCTCGGAATGAAGATTTAAAGAAAAGACTTCTGAATACAGGTAATGACATACTTGCAGAATGTGCCGTACAGGATAAAATCTGGGGAATAGGTCTTTCCATGAAAGATGTAAACAGATGGGATATGGAAAAGTGGAGAGGAGAGAATCTTTTGGGATTTGCGTTGATGTTGGTGAGAGAAGAACTTCGGTGTTTTTTATGAAAAAGTTTTTTAAAACAACTTTTAAAATAATTATATTCTTTATAGGATGGGCGGTTTTATCAGGAATAGTTGATGTTCCAAGCAATACACCGGCTGTTTGGAGATTTTTTGCAGAGCTGATACCTCTTGTATTTATGTTGATCTTTACTATTGTATTTATGCTATTTGAAAATATGTCTACAAAAATTCTATTTAATGAAAATATTGCTAAAGGAATTTTAACAGGAACAATAGTCGGTTTTTTATGGATTGGTATTCCGAGTACAATTCTTATATTTTCAAAGCAGCTAATTGTTGCTGAAAAGAATACAATTAGTTTTATTTTATTATGGATTACCTCTGCATTTATAAATGTGGTCATGCAGGAACTGCTTGTGAGAGGGTATATTTATAAGCTTTTGAAAAAAGATTACAATATTTTTGTGGCTGTGCTTGTTAGTACAGTATTATTTACAGCTATGCATTTGGGTGCTTTTGAAGCAGGATTTATCCCTGTTTTAAATGTCATTACGATGTGCCTGTTTACCACAATATTGTATGAAACAGAAAGAACTCTGCTTGCTCCAATTATGGTTCATGCAGTATGGAATATAATTGGAGCAATATTTCTTGGATGTGTAAATTTGGCAGAGGATTATCCTCATATGTTCACCTTGATGTCTTCACAAAACACACTTCTATCAGGTGGAGAATATAAGATAGAAGCAAGTATTATTGTTACAATTATAAATATTGTTTTGACCGCATTATTTTTCATAAAACTTAAATTGTTAAATCGATATAATTAAAACTATAAAGAGGTGAAGTATGTATATTGCAAAATATTGGGGATTGCTATGAGTATTGGATTTGTAAAAGGTATCGATAAAGATAATATTTTACTTTTATGCAAGTGGTCAAATGAAAGAGGAGCGATATTTCAAGAGCAATGGATGGGATCTGAAGTTTCATTTCCGTTAACTTATGAAAAAATAGAAAAGTTGGAAAATAAATTTTCTATCTTTAATGAAGAAGAGTTTATCGGAATGATACAAGAGGTGCGAGTCGAAGAAGATAACATTCACATAGGTAGATTTGTATTAAATCCTACAAAAACAGGATCCGGTCTTGGAACAAAGGCTTTGAAAGAATTTATAGATTTTATCTTTAAAGATGAGAATATTCAAAGTATATCTTTGACGGTATTTGACTTTAATAAAAGTGCAAAGAGAGTATATGATAAGCTGGGTTTTGAGATTTATGAAGTGATTGAAAATCCCAAATTAAAGTATATTATGAAAAAGTTCAGATAATTAAATGGACTTAGCAAAGATAAGATAGTGGCAGTAACGCAAATATTTTAAAGATAGCAAATTTCAGTTTGTAGAAACTGGAAATTTATAAATTAAAATTTACGGAGATAAAATTGAAAGGTATAGATGTTATATACGATAAACAGATCTTAACGCTCACAAGATTTTGGGGTGATAACAGATTATGTTTATTTGCGAAAAATCCAAGTCAAATTAATATTCCCAAAATGGAATTTGTAGGTGGATACCCTAATGAATGGTGTATTTTTATTGAAAACCTTACTGAGGATGAAAAGGCTGAGATTACAGATTTAAATGGAAGACATATAAACTTACAGGAAATAGGTATATAAATTCCGGATTTGAAAATATTGTAAAATTATAATTCACAATATTTTTAAAACGAGAAAGTCACAAAACCGGAATACTTCCTGTTTTGTGACCGTTTTTTAACTCATATTTATTTTGATACTTATATAATCTCAGCTATTTTCTCTGCAAATGTAATAGCATATTTTATATTCCTTGCTGCTTTTTCTATACTCCATGATCGAAGGCTATCTTTGTTTCTTGGTGCTGCAAAAAGACGTTTATTATTATAAGTTGCAATATAAATGCGAGATTCGTTGCTGTATAGAGAAAGTCCACAGTCCGAAGTATCGTTGTTAAACCAATCAATAACGCTAGGTGTTAAGAACATCCTTGCCGATTGTTCGTCAGTACAATAGATGTTGTAGTGCTCGTTGTGCCATAAATCGTCTACATTGATTTTTTTACCACCTGACATGGCACCAAGATAGCCTCCTGTAGTCTCAATATTAAGGAAATGCTTTGTTGGAACAATACGCAAATTTCCTTTTAAAGAATTTGTATTCTTTATAGAGTAAACTTGTCCTATAAAGCCCGTAATCTCATGAAGGTGCTTTATCTCATCCTTTCCGGTAGCTAATCCTTTTGAAACAGTGTATGCATACAAATCTACTATTTCAATATCCTTTTCATTGTTAAGCTTAATTATTCCTGATTGGATATAGTATTTTGCAGCAGGAACCACCTCTTCTACATTACTCGGAGAAATATCATGTTCTGTGTCAATTTTTGCTGAAGGATAAATGGTTTGTAGTATCGGTTCAAGGATTTCACTCTCGTAAAGTACACGCAGTTTGCTTCTTTGCTTTTCTTCCCAACTAGGGCCTATAAAGCTATAAATCAGGACACTTATAATTTGTAGTGCTATAAGAAAAAGAATCAGTCTTACAATGAACTTCATAAGCTTATCTATTAAAACACTGTCAGGAAGTATGCCTTGTTCTTCCAAAAAGAAAAAGCCTATACCGACAATAACGCTTATAAATATAAGAATAATATTCCTAACAAAATAATTCGTAACATTATCTTTACAATTGATGATATTTTGGACGGCTCTCCAACTGCGCTGAAATCGTGAGGTTTTCCATAAATTATTTATTTTCTGTATTTCTTCAGGGTTTAAATTCATTTCCATTATTGTTTTCCTTTTTTATAAACTAATTTCATTTTCTTGCTCATATTATAACAAATAGAAGCCCAATATATAATAGAATAATGTATAATAATTATAAGACATTGCAGATTCAAGATAAGTAGACAGTAGAATTAAAAAATTCTACGCTCAAAGTGATTTATTGGGCATAGATAACTGTCAGTAATGCTTAGGTAGAAAGGAGTAAATGATGCCAAAACAAAAGAAAGATACCATAGAAGCAAAGGGATTTTCTATACAAATTTATACAGAAGATTTTAAGAATGACTATATCAGTTTAACGGATATTGCGAGGTATAAGAATACGGACGATCCAAGATTTGTCATTCAGAACTGGATGAGAAATAGGAACACATTAGAATTTATAGGTTTATGGGAAGCTCTGAACAATGCTGATTTTAACCGTGTGCAATTCGACACGTTTAGAAATGAGGCAGGACTTAATAGGTTCACAATGACTCCTCAAAAATGGATTGATTCTACAAATGCTATTGGTTTCATATCAAAATCAGGGAGATATGGTGGAACTTATGCACATTATGATATAGCAATGGAGTTTGCTTCTTGGATTTCTCCTGAATTTAAGTTATATATTATTCAAGATTACAAAAGATTAAAAAATGATGAAAACTCAAAACTATCTATTTCGTGGAACTTACACAGAGAGATTTCAAAAATCAATTATAGAATTCATACCGATGCGATTAAAACTTATCTTTTGGCAGATCTTACTAGTGAACAATTATCATATAAGTACGCAAGTGAAGCAGATATACTCAATGTAGCACTTTTTGGTAAAAGGGCAAAACAGTGGAGAGAGGAGAATCCGAGCTTAAAAGGCAATATTAGAGATTATGCAAGCCTTAATGAACTCTTGGTACTTGCAAATATGGAAAGCTATAATGCTATTCTGATTGAAAAAGGTGTGGATTAAAAAGAGAGAATGGTGGAGCTTAGAAAACTGGCAAGGACACAGCTTCTATCTTTAGAAAGATTAAATGATGATGGATTGCTTAGTATAGAAAATAAAGACCAGTAAAAGAAATAATATATAATATACTTTAGGACTTTTACTTAAAGTTATAGTGCATATGAAGGGATAATGGGGAAGTAAAATGAATAAATAATAATTACAGAGGCAAATGTTTTAACGAAATTAAGAGGTTTGAAGCTTCTGCTAAAGTTAAAAATCAATGAAACTGATAACGCACGTGTTGCTTAGAACCGATATCTACCAAAATAATGTTTGTAAGCGGCACATAAGCTCAAGTGAAAAAAAGGTAGTGTATGTGATTTATATTAAAAATTATCCTATTCCCTATTAGTATTATCTTATCAGTTGTGTTAGTTTTTCTGATATTCAAGCTTGGTATAGGAACGACATTGCTATATATCGTTATGGTATTCTGCATACTTGTAGAAGTAGCTTATTTCGTTTACGGAGAAATTGGAATAGATATATCCGGATTGTTATTAGCTTCTTGTTTAGCCATTATAGACTTCTTATGGTAGGAGCAATAGTGATAGCATTTATTGAATCAACAAATGAAAAGATTAAAGCAAGTTTAAACAAATTCCAGTCTGGAGAAGAAAGTGAAATGTAGCTATGGATGATAATGGAATAAAAAATATTGAAGATTTGTGTAAGATTAAACCGTATGTTGAAGAAATATGTTACTTTGACAAAAATATTGATAATGAAGAAATAAATCAAGTTTATAAGAGTATAAAGGAATATAACCCAAATGTAAAAACAGAAAAAGGGTTGTGGGCTATTTTTTGTAGAAGAAAAGATGAGAAGTACAAGTGCGTGCAAGTTGGCAGTAGCTATAATATTAATAAAGAACTTAAAGACATACTTGATTTGATGCGACTAGAACCCAAAAAATTTCAGTAGATACTACATTTACTAAAAAGGCTTTTTCTTATGAAATTGGAAGGGATAAAAATAGTGAAAAGTATAGAGCGATATATAAAAAACATGATAACTTTATATTTTTATGTATAAATGCTGATACATTTTCTAAAGAAAGGGGAGAATATGATTCTGTTAATTTTTCTGAGGTAAAGTTTGCATTTTTAACAAAGGCATTACTGTGGAATCCAGCTCCATCTACATCTTCACGCGGAAAGAAAAATAAAGAAAAAGAAATATACAACAAAATTAAAAATGCGGAAATTAAAATTGATTGGTAGAATATCTGTTTGTCTAGTTAAATAAAACTGGGTACTGAATATATAGGTCGATAGAAAGCAAACAGAGTGACAAACTAAAATTTTGACAACTGAGCCGGTAGAGTATAACCTCTTTTAAACGGCCAAAATATTATCAGCATTTGCCTTAAAATGACTATCTATTTAAAAGAAATAATATATAATATATTTTAGTACTTTTACTTAGTTAAAGTTATAGTGCATATGAAGGGATAATGGGGAAGTAAAATGAATAAACAACAGCTTGCGGCAAAGATTTGGGAGTCTGCAAATCAAATGAGATCAAAGATTGAAGCCAATGAATATAAGGATTATATATTGGGCTTTATTTTTTATAAGTATCTTTCAGACAAAGAAGAGCAGGATCTGTATAATAGAGGTTATGATGCGGATAATATCAAGGAATATGTAAATGAAGAGGCGGATGACAGTTACTCAAGTATGTCAAGTCTAAAGCAGGATTTGGGATATTTTATAGCATATAAGGACTTGTTTTCAACTTGGATAAATATGGGATCTGATTTCTCAGTTGACAATGTTCGAACAGGATTGTCGTCATTTAACAGAAATATATCACCATCACATAAAAAACTGTTTGAGGGAGTATTTACAACTCTTGAAACAGGACTTTCAAAGCTTGGTGCAGATACAAAGTCACAGACAAAGGCTGTAAGTGATCTGATTCAGCTTATCAATGAAATTCCGATGAACGGTAAACAGGACTATGATGTTTTGGGATTTATCTATGAATACTTGATCTCCAACTTTGCAGAAAATGCAGGAAAGAAGGCAGGAGAATTCTATACACCTCATGAGGTGTCTCTTTTGATGTCGGAAATTATAGCGGAACATTTAAAAGGTCGTGATACAATTAAAATATATGATCCGACATCGGGAAGCGGCAGCTTGCTTATAAATATAGGAAAAACTACTGCAAAGTATATGGATGATGCTAATAGGATACAGTATTATGCACAGGAGTTGAAATCTAATACATATAACTTAACAAGAATGAATCTGGTAATGCGTGGCATACTTCCTGCAAATATATTGACAAGAAATGGAGATACCTTGGAAGAGGACTGGCCGTACTTTGATGAGTCGGATCCGCATAGTACATATGAACCGCTGTATGTGGATGCTGTAGTATCAAATCCGCCTTATTCACTAAAATGGGATCCTACAGGAAAAGACAGTGATCCAAGATATGTAAGATATGGAATAGCTCCAAAATCAAAGGCTGACTATGCCTTCCTTTTGCATGACCTGTATCATCTAAAGCCGAATGGAATAATGACTATAGTGCTGCCACATGGTGTACTTTTTAGAGGTGGTGAAGAAGGCAATATCAGAAAAAATTTGATAGAACAGAACAATATAGATGTCATAATCGGATTACCGGCAAACATTTTCTTCGGAACAGGTATACCTACTATAGTGATGGTACTTAGACAAAAGAGAGAAAATACAGATATACTTATAATAGACGCTTCCAAAGGATTTACAAAAGAAGGTAAGAACAATAAGCTGCGTGCATGTGATATAAGAAAAATAGTTGATACGATAAAGGAAAGAAAGAATGTAGAAAAATATTCTAAAGTAGTAAGTCTTGAAGATATTCGTGCCAATGACTACAACTTGAATATTCCTCGTTATGTGGATTCGTCTGAAGCAGCAGAAAGCTATGATATATATGCTTCAATGTTTGGTGGAATCCCTGAAGCTGAACTTGGAAAGTTTGATAAATACTGGGAGGTATTCCCTTCACTTAAAGGAGAACTTTTTGCCGGAGAAGATTATTTATCATTAAAGTCTGAGAATATAAGAGAGACGATAAAAAACAATAAGGATGTATTGCAATTTATAAAAAATCATATGTTGAGATTTGGTGATTTGGGAGCATACTTGGATAGTATACTAATAGCCAACGCAACAACTATAAATATACCAAAGACTCAGGAGATTATTGCCAATAATATCTTTATGCGATTTGTAGATAACACACTGATTGATCCGTATGGAGCATATGAGATATTTGAAGATAAATTTATTGAAATATCAGGAGATTTGGAGCTTATACAGACAGAGGGGATAAAAGCTGTAACACAGGTAGATCCCAATATGGTCGTAAAGAAAAAGAACGGCAAGGATGTAGAAGTACAAGAGGGATGGAAGGGACATATACTGCCATTTGATTTGGTACAGGAGATTTGTCTTTCTGAAAGAAAAAGAGATTTAAAAGAGAAGCAGGAAAAGTTGGCTGAAATACCGTCTTCATATGAGGAGATTTTGGAATCATTGAGTGAAGATGATAAGGAAATTATATCGGAAGCATTAAATGATACCAATGACGCTTTTGTATTTAAGAATATAAAGGCTGTTGTAAAATCTTTAAAGGCTGACGGTGATTCAAAAGAGCTTATAGAATCCTTGGAAAAAGTTGAAAAACTGAATAACGAAGAGAAAAAGCTAAAGACTGAAATAAAGCAGGGAGAAGATGAACTTCATTTAGAGACAAAAGCTAAGATAGAGAACTTATCAGAGGAAGAGATAAATAATCTTTTGCACAAAAAATGGTCAAGCCCTATTTATAACGGAATACTTGATTTATCAAATGATATGCTAAAGGCCTTCACAAAGGATGTGGAAGCACTTTCTACAAAGTATGCTGTAACTATGGATGATCTTGAAAAAGAAATCAAGGAAACAGAAAAGTCACTTGCAAGTATGCTATCAGAGCTTACCGGATCGGAGAAAGATATGGAAGGCATCAATGAGCTGATAAAGCTCTTGGGAGGTATAGATGAGTAGAGTACCAAGGATAAGATTTAAGGGCTTTGAAGAAGATTGGGAACAGCGTAAGCTTGGGGAGTTAGCAGATATTATTGGTGGAGGAACACCAAGTACGTTGAATTTAGAATATTGGGATGGAAATATAGATTGGTATTCACCAGCTGAAATTATTGATCAAATATATGTGGATAGAAGTCAAAGAAAGATTACAGAACTTGGATTTGAAAATAGCTCTGCAAAAATGTTACCTGAAGGTACAGTCTTATTCACTTCTCGTGCAGGTATTGGAAAAACTGCTATTCTAGCAAAAAAGGGATGTACAAATCAAGGATTTCAGTCAATTGTACCTTATAGTAATAAACTTGATTCTTATTTTATTTTCTCACGAACAGAGGAGTTAAAGAAATATGGAGAACTTGTAGGAGCTGGATCTACTTTTGCCGAGGTGTCCGGTAGACAAATGGGAAATATGCAATTGATGATACCTAAAACTATAGGTGAACAGCATATTATTGGAGTGTTATTTTCTACCTTCGACCGCCTTATCACCCTTCATCAACGAAAGCTTGAAAAACTAAAAACTATTAAAAAATCAATGCTTGAAAATTTTTTTCCACAAAATGGAGAAAAAACTCCAAAAATAAGATTTTCAGGATTTATTGAAGATTGGGAACAGCGTAAGCTTGGGGAGATAGTTAAAGAGGTTAATAGAGTTGATGAAAATTCTAATGCTCCTGTAATGATGATAACAGCTAATGATGGCTTTATTGAACAATCGGAAAGATATTCAACTGATAATGCAGGGAAGAGTTTAAAAAAGTACATATTACTAAAAAGGTGGGAATTGGCTTATAATCATGGTGCCTCTAAGATTAGGCCGTTTGGATCTTGTTTTGCTTTAACAAGGGCAGCTAATATCCGTATACCATTCGTATACCATTGTTTTCTTGCATTAGAAGATAATCCTGAATTTTTAGAGCATACTTTAAATGGTAAAAACGTAGAAAATCAACTTAGAAAAATAGTTTCATCAGGCGCAAGGATGGATGGGCTTTTGAATATATCATTTCAAGAATATACATCCATATTTATCAGATGTCCAATAAGAAAAGAACAGGATAAGATTGCAATATTGATAAAGTCCCTCGACCACCTTATCACCCTTCATCAAAGTAAGTTGGAAAAATTACAAAAAATAAAGAAATCAATGCTAGAAAGTATGTTTGTATAGTTTGTTAAATAGATTTATTAAGTATATAAGTGTTTTGAAGGATAAAAAACTATAACTTTATTTAACATTAAGTCATAAAATCCATATTTCCTATTATTTTATTAAAATAGTAGAAAATATTTTGTAGAAAAGGCACGATATATTGGGAACAGCGTAAGCTTAAATATTTTGCTGATTATAAGTCATCATCTCTTACAGTTAAAGATTGTAAAGAGGAAGGGAAATATGATTTATATGATGCTAATCAAGTTATAGGCAAGACTGATAAATTTGTTATAGATGAAGATTACATCACAATTATCAAGGATGGTGCAGGAGTTGGAAGAACGAGAAAATTATCTAAAAACACTGCATTTATAGGTACTATGGGGGCATTAACTGTTAATAACAGTGACTTGGATTTTCTATATGCTACATTGAATAGAATAGATTGGAATACTAAAACATTTGGTTCAACAATTCCACATATTTATTTTAAGGACTATGGTGAAAAAGTATACGGAGAGCCATCTATTGAGGAACAAAAGAAAATTGGCTTGTATTTCAAGAACCTTGATACCCTTATCACCCTTCATCAAAGTAAGTCTTTTGAGTATATTTTTAAGGCGATAGTAAATTGTACTTTATATTGGGAACAGCGTAAGCATGGTGAAGTGTTTATATATCTAAGAAACAATGCTCTTTCAAGAGAAGAACTAAATGATGAAGATGGTTTTGCTCAGAGTATACATTATGGAGATGTGCTAATTAAATATGGAGAGTGTTTAAACGTTTCTAATGAATTATTACCATATATTGACAACAAAAATATAGTTAACAAGTTCAAGAAATTTTATATACAGAATGGTGATGTTATTATTGCGGATACAGCAGAAGATGAAACAGTTGGTAAATGTATAGAAATAAGTGGAATAGTAGATCACAATATTATTTCAGGATTACACACTATTCCATTAAGACCGGTTAATAAATTTGCATATGGATATTTGGGGTTTTATTTAAATTCGAATATTTACCATAATCAATTAAAACCTTTAATGCAGGGCATAAAAGTTACATCAATCTCTAAAAATTTACTTAAAACAACTACTCTTAATTATCCATCTAACATCCAAGAACAGAAGATAATTGGTAGATATTTTGATGCTCTCAATCACCTTATCACCCTTCATCAACTGGAGCCTTATAAGCTGATTTTCAAGGCGATAGCTTATAGAATTATAGATTATGCTAAGAGTAAGCCTCCAAGATGTATAAAATAGACTGGTTTAATTATGCACATAATTCTATGTATGAAAAATGCGTATACACGCAATATAATTACTTTGATTGCTTGAAAACATATTGTTTTAAAATATAATACTGTTTATGATAGGAATACTTAATATGAGCATATACGATTTTTTGCTGAATAAAAACAGCTTGGATATTTAGTTTTACAATAAATATTATTGGAGTAAATATGGATTATTTTACAAAAGAAGCGGACTTTGAAAGTGCAGTCATTGACTTGTTGCAAAACTACGGCTGGGAGCAGAATGTACTTAAAAATTATACTGAAAAAGACCTTATAAGAAACTGGGCTGATATATTGCTTGAGAATAATAGAGATATTGACAGGTTAAACAATATTCCTCTAATAGATGAGGAGATGGATGAACTGATAGAAAAAATCAGAGAGCTTAAGACCCCGTTGGCACTTAACAGTTTTATCAATGGAAAAACTGTATCTATCACAAGGAAGAATCCTGAAGATAAGCTTCATTTCAATAAAGAGGTCAGTTTAAAAATTTATGACAGAAATGAGATAGCGGCAGGACAGAGTAGATATCAGATAGTGCAGCAGCCTAAGTTTTTTAGAAAGGACAGCGTTCGTCAGGATAGGCGTGGAGATTTGATGCTTCTTATCAACGGTATGCCTGTTTTTCATATTGAGCTGAAAAGATCCGGTGTTCCTGTGGCGGAGGCGGCAAATCAAATCAAAAAGTATGCTTATGAGGGTGTATTCACAGGATTATTTGCACTTGTTCAGGTATTTGTAGCTATGAATCCTGATGAAACACTCTATTTTGCAAATCCGGGACCGGATGGTGATTTCAAGCCTGATTTTTATTTCCATTGGGCTGATGCAAATAATGAACCGATTAACTATTGGAAAGATGTTGTGGAAAGGCTTTTGTCAATTCCTATGGCACATCAGCTTATAGGATTTTACACTGTAGCTGACGGAGGTGACGGTGTACTTAAGGTAATGCGTAGTTATCAGTACTATGCATCAAATAAGATCTCCGACAGAGTATCAAGGAATGATTGGAAGGATAATAATCAAAGAGGCGGATATATTTGGCATACTACAGGTTCAGGAAAAACTATGACATCTTTCAAGTCGGCACAGCTTATAGCTAATTCAAAAGATGCCGATAAGGTTGTATTTTTAATGGATCGTAAGGAACTGGGTTCACAGTCTTTAACAGAATATCAAGGATTTGCAGATAATGCAGATGACGTTCAAGGGACTGATGATACAAATATGCTTATTTCAAAGCTGAAGAGTACAGATCCTAAGAATACTTTGATAGTTTCATCTATTCAGAAGATGAGTAGAATTAAGGAAGATGAGATTGGAAGAATGCGTGCCAAGGATATTGAAGATATGCGAAATAAAAGGTTGGTATTTATTATTGATGAGTGCCACCGTTCCACATTTGGAGACATGCTTATAACAATAAAGAATACTTTCCCCAATGCGCTGTTCTTCGGTTTTACAGGAACGCCGGTATTTTCCGAGAATGAAAAGAGCTTGAGCACCACAACGGATATCTTCGGTGATGAACTTCACAGATACAGTATCGCAGACGGTATTCGTGATAAGAATGTACTTGGATTTGATCCTATTATGGTGTGTGTATATCCTGATATGGAACTTAGAAAAAAGGTAGCTATAGAAGAGGCCAGTGCAAGTTCCGAGGTGGAGGCTATATCAGATCCGAAGATGCAAAAGATATATTATAGGTTTATGACAGTATCAGAAGTACCTATGGCTGGAAGATTACTTGAAGACGGCACATATCAAAAGGGTATCGAGAATTATATAAAGAAAGATGCTTGGGAAAATGACAAGTATCAGTACAGTATAGTTGATAATATAAAGGAAAATTGGCTTAGATTGAGTCGAAATAATAAGTTCCATGCCATATTTGCAACTTCAAGCATACCTGAAGCAATAAGTTATTACAGAAAGTTCCGTGAAAAATATCCTGAATTGAAGGTAACAGGTCTGTTTGATCCGACTATTGATAATGTAAGCGGTGATAGAGCTTTGGAAAAAGAGGACGGTATTGTAGAAATGCTTAATGATTATAATAATTGGTATTCTACAAACTGGGATATTGCAAGATATGCAAAATTTAAGTTGGAGGTATCAGAAAGACTTGCTCACAAGGGACAGTTTGTCCGCATGAAAGCGGAATCTCAGCTTGATTTACTGATAGTTGTAAATCAAATGCTTACAGGCTTTGATTCTAAGTGGGTAAATACATTATACCTTGATAAGATCTTGGAATATCAAAATCTTATACAGGCATTTTCAAGAACAAACAGACTTTTTAATATAAATGAAAAACCTTTCGGTTCTATAAAATACTATAGAATGCCGCATACAATGAAAAATAATATAGAGAATGCTATGAAGCTATATTCCGGAGACAGACCTCAAGGGCTTTTTGCGGATCATCTGCCTGATAATATAGAGCATATGAATATATCATTTAAGGATATGGAGGCTGTTTTCAAACAGGCAAATATTGCCGATATGCAAAAGCTTCCTGATGATACGGAGTCAAAGGCAAAGTTTGCAAAGCTTTTCAGAGAATTTTCTACGTACTTACAGGCTGCAAAAATACAGGGATTTAGCTGGGATATAAAAGAATATTCCATCAGAATTGATGATGAGGATAATCGTACAGGCAGTATCACAGTAATTCCAAGTGAAGAAGATTATAATATACTTTTACAAAGATACAAGGAATTAAGTAAACCTACAGATCCTACAGACGTAGATGATAATGCGGTTACGTTTACTGTCGATCCGTATTTAAGTGAGCAAAATACAGGTATTATAGATAATGATTATATGAATTCCAGATTTGAGAAGTGGCAAAAACAGCTTTATGATCCTAATGTAAGTAAGGAAGAGAGGGAGGCTACACTTGAGGAGCTTCATAAATCTTTTGCAATGCTTTCTCAGGAAGAACAAAAGTATGCAAATATTTTTCTTCACGATATACAATCCGGAGATGCCAAGCTTAGCAAAGATATGACTTTTAGAGATTATATAGTGATGTATGCAAAAAATAAGGAAATGTCACAAATAAAAAAGTTTGTAAAATATCTGGGAGTTGAAGAAGGTCTGCTTGTAGAAATCAAAAAGTCCAAGGTAACAGAGTCAAATCTTGATGAGTTCGGAAGATACGATGCATTGAAAAAATCTATAGCAAATGAGCCTGCAACGGAATATTATACGAAGCTTGAGGGAAAGAAACTTCCTCCATTTGTAGTTAGAAATAATGCTGAAAAATTGTTGAGAGACTATATTTTATATGATATAGATATTAAGGATCCGGATAATGAAGATGTAGAATAATTTAATATCAAAGATTTATAATATCCTTAGGCAGGTCCTTCATCGGTAGGAAGGAGAGATATGCCTAAGGATTTTCAATCAACAGATTTATTGAAAGATTTTTATAAAGAATGGATAGCAATATATAAGGAAGGTGCTATCAGGGATGTGACTTTATCAAAGTATAAGATGAGTCTTATATGGGTTGAGAAGCTGGCTCCACAGCTTCGCCTATGTGATATTTCAAGGGTTGAATATCAACAGATTATTAATGATTATGCCAAGGAGCATGAGCGTCAGACAACTATGGATTTTCACCACCAGTTAAAGGGAGCTATACTGGATGCGGTAGATGAGGGACTTGTTCCAAGGGATCCTACCAGGAAAGTTATTATCAAAGGTAAGATTCCGTCAAATAAGAAAATCAAGTATTTGAACCAGTTTGAACTTCACAGTCTTTTAAAGAGCTTGACTCTTGAAGATGAGGTGAGTTGGGACTGGTTTATTTTACTTTTGGCAAAGACCGGAATGAGATTTTCAGAAGGTCTTGCAATTACACCGAATGACTTTGATTTTGCACATCAGACAGTATCGGTGAATAAGACCTGGAATTATAAGGAAGGCGGTGGTTTTTCACCTACAAAAAACAAGTCGTCAGTGCGAAAGATACAGATTGACTGGCAGGTGGTGATGCAATTTGCCACACTTGTAAAGGATCTTCCGGCAGATAAGCCTATATTTGTAAGAGATAATAAGGTTTATAACTCTACAGTTAATGATATTTTGGTGAGGTACTGTAAAAAGCTGAATATTCCGGTTATCTCTGTACATGGGCTTCGTCATACACATGCTTCTATTTTACTATATGCCGGAGTATCTATCGCCAGTGTAGCAAGAAGGCTCGGACATGCAAGTATGACTACCACACAGAAAACATATTTACATGTGATACAGGAGCTTGAAAATCAGGATATTGACCTTGTAATGAGGTCGCTTTCAAATCTTTTGTAAAGAAGTATTGTATATAGGAGTGCCTGTAATATAGTTTTGTGACCGATGGAGGACTGTTGTTGTATATTTAAAATCTAACACCAATGTTTAATAGAATAATGTATAATAATTATAAGACATTGCAGATTCAAGATAAGTAGACAGTAGAATAAAATAATCTGCGGCTATAGATTCATTCAGGGGTAAATTATGGACAAAAATTTTAATAAATTTATATATGACAGACATAGTAATATTATTTTCAGTCTCCAAAACAGCAGGGTAAAGGAATTTAAATTCCATAATAAAATGCTTACTCTAAGGTTGGATACATTATTTAGATATATCGATAATGAAGAAAGAGAATATACAGGTGAAGTTTGTTTTAAAGATTGCGATTTGAGCCTATGCAGTATGTTGATTTTTAATAAAACTTTAGGGAAAGGACGTTTTACGGGAAATAGTATTTCTTTAAAGGAATTTATGGAAGTTCATAAAAATTCTGAGTTTGAGATTATTACAGAAGGCTACTTTGGAAATTCAACTACTTATTCAGGATGGCTTTGGGAGGAAGGGAAAAATCCTGTATCCGCTATTATGTATATTTGGAACAGTGGGGATATGGAGTATTTTATCATGAGTGAATCTATGAGAGATGAATTTCTTGAAAAGGAATTTGATTTTAGTAAAGCTATAAAAAATCCATACATTAAAGAACTTAAGAAACAGGTAACTATAAAGATATCGCCAACGGTTATAGACTATTTTAAAGAAGAAGCTGTAGAAACAGGTATTCCGTATCAAACATTGATTAATCTATATTTGACGGAGTGTGTGAGAGAGAAGAGGAAACTTGATATCAGTTGGAAATAATTATTTAATTTTAAGTATTTCAATTGTATAAAATTGGGTGTATAATAATATAAAATCAAATTGAAAGGAAGTAAAGCTTATGAAAGCTAATTATGATATAGTTGTTATCGGTTTTGGTAAAGCGGGAAAGACACTTGCCGCAAAATTCAGTATATCCGGTAAGAGTGTTGCTTTAATTGAGAAAGATAAAAATATGTATGGAGGTACCTGCATTAATGTAGGTTGTATTCCTTCAAAGCGTCTTATAACGGATGCATCAAAATCTCCAACAGGAGAGTTTGATAAAAAAGCACAGCATTACCAGGAGGCGGTAGCTGAAAAGAAAAAACTTATAGCTGCTCTTAATAAGGCAAATTATGATAAGATAGCAGGTGCAGGAGTTGATATAATTGACGGTATGGCGTCATTTAAAGATGACCATCATATAATTGTTTCAACTAAAGACGGAAATGTGGAAATTGAAGCTGAGAAGTTTATTATAAATACCGGATCTGTTACAGTAATACCTAAGATTGAAGGAGCCGACAGTAAAGGCGTATATACATCAGAGTCTATTATGAATCTTGAAGAATTACCGAAAAGACTTACTATTGTAGGTGGAGGATATATCGGACTGGAGTTTGCATCTATGTATGCAGATTTCGGAAGTAAGGTAACTGTAGTTCAAGACGGTGATGAATTCTTACCTAGAGAAGATGAGGATATTGCTAAGGCTATCCGTGAAGTATTGGAAGCGAAGTCTGTAGAGATAGTTACAGGCGCTAAGGTGACCAAAGCCGAAGAAGGCAAATTATATTATGAGGTTGCAGGAGAGTCAAAGACTTTGGAATCTGATGCAATTTTACTTGCTGTTGGTCGTAGACCTAATACTGACGGCCTTGGATGCGAAAATGCGGGAGTTAAGCTCACTGACAGAGGTGGCGTAGTTACAGATGAGCATTTAAAGACAAGTGCAAATAATATCTGGGCGGCAGGTGATGTTTGCGGTAAGCTTCAGTTTACATATATTTCACTTGATGACAGCAGAATTATCTGGGATGAGATAATGGGAGAGGATAAGAGAACTACTGAGAACAGAGGTGCATTCTCATACTCGGTATTTATAAATCCTCCGTTCTCAAGAGTGGGAATGAGTGAAAAGGATGCAAAGGCGGCAGGAGTGGAATACAAAGTTTTAAGCCTCAGCGCTAATGCGATTCCAAAGGCTAAGGTTTTAAGAAAAACTGATGGACTGTTGAAGGCTTTGGTTGCATCGGACGGAACTATTCTGGGTGCAGAGCTTTTCTGTGAAGAGTCATATGAAATGATCAACTTTATAAAGCTTGCAATGGATCATGGTATCAAGGCAAAGGATATAGCAAACTTTATATTTACACATCCTACAATGTCAGAAAGTCTGAATGACTTATTTGCAATGTAATATTTAAAAATCTTGATTTTAATGAAATATTATGATAATCTTTAACAAGTACATAGATTTTATGCTTTGCATAGGAAGTCGGGTGAAAATCCCGCACAGGGACGCTACTGTGATAATTAATAGACTCTTTTTTACCACTGTTTTATAAAATGGGAAGGTTGGGTCTTCTAATAAGTTTTATTAGAATTTAAGTCAGGATACATCTATGTAATATATGCTTATTTTGTATAAGCAAAGACCGGTTTTACGATCCCAAAAGCCTTTATTTATGACGGTTTATTGTTTTAGGACACCATTTTACTTGTTTTATGACTGATTATGTTTGCTTGTATTTTGATTTTCTAAAAATGTGGTTAATTTACTAATATTAGCTGCTTGCAAGGGATCAACAGGTTTATTTAGAGCGGAACCTGTTATACCTTGTAGGCAGTTATTTTTTTGAGGGAATTTATATGGCACATCAACATGGCGGATATTTCTCAATAGATTTATATGCTTTTAAATCAAAGCTTAAAAGTATCAATCCGGAGTTTAAACTTATATCTGCTTTATTAACTCTTATTTTAACAATAATATTCAATAATATTTTTGTATCCGGATATGTACTTTTTTTAATGTTTTTTTTAACTGTAAGTCTTGGAGGTATGGATTTTAAAGAATATATTTCCATTCTTCTTACACCTTTAAGCTTTATTATCCTGGCGAGTATAGGAATTGCTTTGGGGATTTCAGCTGAATATATGGGAGAATTTCATATAAAGATAGGTTTTTTCTATATTTATACTTCAAAGGATCAATTGATTGAAACTGCCAAACTGATTATTAAAGTTTTAGCATGTGTAAGTGTTATGCAAGGATTGATTCTTTCAACCATGCCATATGAAATAATTAATGCTCTAAGAAAACTTCATGTTCCGAAGCTTATAATTGAGCTTATGAATCTTATATACAGATTTATATTTATACTTATTGAAAGCTATTCAAATATGAAAAACTCCGCAATGTCCAGGATGGGATATCATAATTTTAAGACTTCAATTTCTACATTCGGAAATATAGCAAGCAATATTTTGGTAGTATCTTTAAAAAAGGCTAATGCTTACTATACCGCAATGGAAGCCAGATGCTTTGACGGCGATTTGAATTTTCTTGAAGATAAGAAGAGTTTGAATAAAAATCATATTTTTGTTGTTTTTATAAGCATTTTATTTATGTTTCTTATATGGCTTTTTACATTAGGATTCAATATTTAACAGAATATATCAGAATGGGGAATATTATATGAATAAAGTTATTTTAAGGGCTGAAAACCTCCACTATTCATACACAGGAGAACATGAGGTTTTAAAAGGTGTTTCTTTAGATGTATATGAAGGTGAAAGACTCGCAATTCTTGGAGCCAACGGGTCGGGAAAGTCTACTTTCTTTTTAAATATAAACGGTGTTTTAAAGCCTGAAAGTGGAGCATTGTATTACAGAGATAAACTTATAAATAAATCTTCGGTAAAAGAGCTTAGAAAAAATGTGGGAATTGTTTTTCAAGATGCAGATAATCAAATAATTGCCTCAACTGTAAGGGCGGAGGTAAGCTTCGGGCCTTTGAATCTTGGCTTAAGCAGGGATGAAGTTGAAAAAAGAGTTTACAATTCTTTAAATTATATGGATATTTTGCATCTTATAGACAGGCCGCCACATTATTTAAGCGGTGGTGAGAAAAAAAGAGTAAGCATAGCTGATATTATAGCAATGGATTCCGAAATAATAATATTTGATGAACCTACGGCATCACTGGATCCGCAAAATATATCTATATTTGAAGGTGTCTTGGACAAATTAAGTGTAGACGGTAAAACTTTGGTGATTTCAACTCATGATTTGGAGTTTGCTTTTAGATGGGCGGACAGAATAGTGGTATTTTGTGAGGGTAATATAATTGCCGATGCGGATCCTGTCAGTGTACTTAGTGATGAAGCGGTTTTAAAAAGAGCTAATCTTAAAAAGCCTATACTTTTGGAAGTTTTTGAATCACTTGTAAAAAACAAGGTACTAAATTCAGGTGATAAACCTGCAAGAAATATAGATGAGTTTAAAAAGATGTTTATTCCTCAAGACTAAAGCTTGAGTTAATAAAAAAATATTTTTAGGAGGATTTCATGAGAAAACAAGAGAAAATTTTAATGACATTGGCAATAATTTTTGCGTTCAGTTTTGCGCTGCCGTTTACAGCCAATGCCATGCACATTATGGAGGGTTATTTACCTGTAGGACATGTAATAGCATGGAGTCTTATTTCGTTTCCGTTTTTAATTGCAGGTTATATGTCAATTAAAAAGACAGTGGCTAAGGATAGGAAGGCAATTACACTTTTAGCGATGTCGGGTGCTTTTGTATTTGTACTTTCATCGCTTAAGATTCCTTCAGTAACGGGATCTTGCTCACATATGACCGGTACAGGACTTGCGGCTATTTTATTCGGACCAAGTGCTGTAAGTATTCTTGGTATTATAGTACTTATATTTCAGGCACTGCTTTTGGCACATGGCGGCTTTACCACACTTGGAGCAAATACTTTTTCAATGGCAATTGCCGGACCTTTTGTATCATTTATAGTTTATAAGATTTGTAAAAAATCAAAGGTAAATGACAATGTTTCTATTTTTCTTGCTGCATTCATAGGTGATTTACTTACCTATGTCGTAACTGCGTTCCAGCTTGCATTTGCATATCCTATGAAAGACGGTGGAGTTATGGCTTCTGCAGGCAAGTTCTTGTTGGTATTTGCACCTACACAGGTACCGCTTGCGATAATAGAAGGTATGCTTACCGTCATTATAGTAATCGGACTTAAGACATATGCACAACCTGAGCTTAAGGAAATCGGATTTATTGAGGGAGGTAGTAATTAATGTCAAAGAATAAAAAAATTGTTATAAGTCTGCTTGTAATAGTCGTACTGATGGCTGTTGTACCTTTGTTTATGTTAAAGAATGCCGAGTTCGGAGGTTCTGATGATGCCGGAAGTGAAGTTGTATCGGAGATTCAGGGCGGAGAATATGAGCCTTGGTTTAATCCTATTATAGAAACCGCACTGGGAAAGGAACTTCCGGGTGAGGTTGAAAGCCTGCTTTTCTGTGTTCAGACAGGTATAGGTGTAGGGATAATTGCATTCTATATGGGAAGACTTGTTGAAAGGAAAAAGCACGAAGATAAAAGCAAAGAATGATACAGTGAAAGAAAGATTTGAAAAAGTTCTTGCAATTTTTTAAAAAAGTATTATTATATATACAGCAAACAACATAGTTCGTTGTGAATGATTTACATATTTAGGATAGAATGCTCAAAGTGGAGTCTTGGAGTAGTTCTATCCTTTTTCATTAAGATCTATGTATGTTAAAGCAATTAAGAAAGGATTTGCCCGGTTGATTAATTTAGCTGATGGCTGGTGAGAAAATGATAAGAATAGGTATTTTGGGATATGGTAACCTTGGAAGAGGAATTGAGTGTGCTATCAAACATACAAAGGACATGAAGCTTGTCGCAGTATTTACAAGAAGAGATCCTTCAAGTGTAAAGATTCTTACATCTGATGCTAAAGTTGAAAATATTGAAAATGTTTTAAATTATAAAGATGATATTGATGTAATGATACTTTGCGGAGGAAGTGCTACAGACTTACCTAAGCAAACCCCTGAGTATGCTAAGTATTTCAATGTTGTTGACAGCTTTGATACTCATGCAAATATTCCTGAGCATTTTGAAAGAGTAGATGATGCCGCAAAGGTAAGTCATCATTTCGGACTTATATCTGCAGGATGGGATCCGGGTATGTTTTCATTAAACAGAGTTTATGCAAATGCGGTTCTTCCTACAGGTGCAGACTATACTTTCTGGGGTAAGGGAGTAAGTCAGGGACATTCAGATGCTATAAGAAGAATTGAAGGTGTTGTTGATGCAAGACAGTATACAGTTCCTGTTGAAGCGGCACTTGAAGCTGTAAGAAGCGGCAGCAATCCTGAACTTAGTACAAGACAGAAGCATACAAGAGAATGCTATGTAGTTGCAAAGGAAGGTGCGGACAAGGCAAGAATTGAAAATGAAATAAAGACAATGCCGAATTATTTCGCAGATTATGACACAACTGTACACTTTATTTCCATGGAAGAAATGAAGAAAAATCATTCAAGACTTCCACATGGAGGATTTGTTATAAGAACAGGTAAAACAGGTTGGGATAATGAGAACAATCATGTTATCGAATACAGTTTAAAACTTGATTCAAATCCTGAGTTCACAGCGTCTGTAATTGTTGCATATTCAAGAGCTGTATATCGTATGCATAAAGAAGGTAAAATAGGAGCTCATACAGTATTTGATGTTCCACCTGCATATCTTCTTGATATGTCTGCCGAAGAAATGAGAGCACATCTTTTATAAAGTAATAAATGATAAATTTTCCCTATAGGTTGATTATGTATCAACTTATAGGGATTTTTTATATTATTAGGCATAACTGACGGTTAAGGTTTATAACGTATATTTATGAAAAATTGTTATATATTATAAATGCGTTAGGGATTGCTAACAAAATAACATAATGATATAATAGCAAGCATTAAGAAATATGTAAATTTTTAATATATTTTTATATTTTAATTTATAAAGTTAAGCACTAATTTATAAATAAGATTAGTACTTTTATTTTTTATACCAAAAATCGGAAAACATGTTGAAATTAATTCATATATTAAGAAGGGAGGTGGCAGTGTTTTCAACTGTATTCCGTTAATATAAATTATAAAATGGGGGAAAAATTGTGATTAATAAATTAAATAAAGCATATTTATTATTGCTTGCCGTTGTAATGACGGTAATTTTAGGTAACTTCAGTTCTTTTGCCGCAGTTACAGCAGGTAATTGGGAGCTGATTGAAGGAAATTGGAAGTTTTATGATGAAAGTCATAATGAAGTCAGGGGTTGGATCAATACCGAAAACGGTTCATATTATATAGATCCTGAAAACGGTATGATGGTAACAGGATGGAAGAATATTGAAGGTAAGTGGTATTATTTTAATTCCGTACCTTCAAATCCTAAGTTTGGAGAAATGCTTAGAGGATGGCAGTATATTGACGGTGAATACTATTATCTTGATTCTGTTTCACCCAAAAGACTGCAAAGAAACGGCGGTAATTCCGGAGGAAGTTCTCATAGCACAAATAGCGGAGCAAAAAGTTCCGATACAAAAAACATAAAGCCTGTACAACCTGATAAAAGGACAGAGGATACAAAGCCTGAAATCGGAAAGGAAAATTCTAAAGAAAATTCACCTGAAAATACTGAACAGGTAACACCGAATAAGGTTGTAGAGCCTGAAACTCCTAAGAACAAAGATATAAATAAGCCTGAAGAAAAGGTTGATACTACTAAAAAAGAAAATAGTGACACAAAATCAGAACCTGAAAAAAAGACTGATAATGAGAATACAGGAAGTGATGATACGGTAGTAATAAGACCTGATAACAGCGGCGAACTTGTAGACGGGGAATGGTATGGAACAGCTACATGGAGTAGATATAGTATTCAGAGAGGTCCAAATGTAGTTAAAGTAACTATTAAGGACGGTAAAATTGAAAAAGTTGATTCGGTCGTTTATACTGATGATGATAAACAGGCCGGATCTTATGAAATAAAGAGAGACCGTATTTTAAAGATGTTGGAAGGACTTAACAGTACCAAGGAGATTGCAAAGCAACTTCAAAACAGTACAGGAGAGGCCTATGATGCGGTAAGCGGTGCAACAGAAACTGCTAAAGGACATGTAAGTGCTGTAGAAAATGCACTTGAAAGATCAAGAAAGTTTAAAAAAGACGGAAAGAAATCAGATATTGATTATATAGAATTTGTAAAGAGGCCTGACGGAGTTGCAAAGGGTAAGACTCTTGATTTAACAAATACAGTACTTAGACTTCATATGTCAGGTGATACAAAGGATATAGGTTTTGATGATTTTGTAAACTACGGAATAGTTACAGATCCTGCAAACGGTACAGAACTTCCAAAGCAAGGGGAGTTTAGACGTGTAACATTTAGACAGAATGCGGCTCTTATTAAGCTTGAAACTGATATACAGACTGAAAAGAAGATAACCAAAAAATATGCGAGTCATATTTTGGTTAATTATGAGTCCGGAGAAACAAAGAAAATAGAACTGAGTAATGACGAGTACCGTTATAAGATTGAGGCTGCAGGCAAGATAACAGGTATGTCTATTTTTGACGGAGAAAATAAACTTACAGATGGTGAATATGACAGCCATATTTCACAGTGGCAGTTTAATCTGAAGAATATAAGCCATGAGGGGTATGATTTCTGGGGATTTGAAACTTATGCTGTAATAGTTGATTCATCTCATGATTCTTCAGACATAGCATCATTTGAAATAATATCTGACAATGTAAAGAAAAACTTCTATGTAGGAGATGTGCTGAATTTAGATGAGATTGCTATAAAGGCTGTAACTAAGAATGGAAATAATAAAACATTTACTACATTCGAAGTTGTAAGAGAAAATAAGTTCAGTTTCAGTCCTGACAATAAGTATATCTTTACAACTGCGGATATCGGCACAAAAAAGATAAGTGTAAGCCATGAGATAGACGGAAAGACTGTAACTGAAACATTTGATGTAAATGTTTCGGATCCGCATAATGATGCTCCTGCAAAGGTTGAAATTTACGATAAAGATAAGCTTGTAGTAACAAAGAACATCAGTTTTGAAGAATTTACAAACAATAGTGGCTACATGAGTTTTTTCAATACTGAAATACCGAAAAAATATGAGGGCAAATGGAATAAGGACACATTTACTGTAAAGGTATACAACGCATCAGGCAATCTTTTAAATATTAACGTAAAAAAAAGAACGGCAATTTTAAATGTTGAATTACCGGATTACATGGCTCTTCATGGTAGTGGCGGCTATATTATGTTTTCATTCAAATATGTAGACAATGAGCCTAAAACAGAACCCAAAACAGATTCTAAACCGGAGCCTAAAACAGAGGTTGTAGATATAGTTTCAGAAAACACTCCTTCTACTGTAGAGCTTTATGACGGAAGTGAACTGTTAAAAAAGGAGACTATAACAAGAGAACAGTTTGAAAACAGCAATGCGCATTATATGATATATGATGTGACGATTCCTAAGAAATATGAAAATTGGACAAAGTCTACATTTAATGTAAAAGTATTGAACTCAAAGGGTGGTGAAATTGAGAATACTATTAACAAGAGTGATAATATACTTGGCATAAATCTTACTAAATATAAGAGCCCACGTTATGGCAAAGGCTATGTGGGACTAAGGCTTAAATATAAGGACGAAATAGTTACAAAGACCGTCACTGCAAGTGCACCTGTAGATTTATATGATTATGACGCCAGAGTAAAGGTGGTTTATAATGCAAAAACAGGTGAAATAATAAGTGTGGAAGATGATGATACCTATTCAGGCTCAAATCAGCCTTTCTGGAGAAAAGCTCAGAAAATATTTGAAAAACTTGTCGGAAAGAAAAAATCGGAAGTTGACGGTGTGGATGCTATAAGTTATGCCACTCTTTCATCAAATGCTATTAAAGCTGCCGTTAAAAAAGCTCTTTCAGAGTAGATTTTTTAGCTGCAAATAGAATTTGGCCATTTTTTAGCTGCAAATAGAATTTGGCCATTGACATCGCCTGATGATTTTGTTATTATTTTGGAGTAGTAACGCCTATACATGAGATTTGGATACTCCAACCTTTCCTTATGTATACGGTAAGATTTTTTAAAGGAGAAAGAAAAAATGATTACAAAAGAGAAAAAGACAGCTATCATGGAAGAGTATGCAAGAAAAGCAGGCGATACAGGTTCACCTGAGGTTCAGATAGCAGTTCTTACAGCAAGAATCACTGAGTTAACAGAGCATTTAAAGGCAAATCCTAAAGATCATCACTCAAGAAGAGGTCTTTTAAAGATGGTTGGTAAGAGAAGAAATCTTTTACAGTATCTTAAGAATAAGGATCTTGAGGGTTATCGTGCACTTATAGAGAAGCTTGGACTTAGAAAATAATAAAAGTCTTTGGTGGAGAGTTTTTCTCCACCTTTTTTATAATTAATCATATGGCTTGTAGCCGAAGCTAGTGATAAGCATTAAAGCATTGTTTTAGTTTTTATCACTAGTTCATATTTTTATGTTTCAAGAAGAGCTCTTCTCGAATATCGGCAAGCCAAAAGGAGATGAAATGAGTAAGGAATTTAAAAGTTATTCAATGGAACTCGCAGGTCGTACTCTCAGAGTTGATATCGGGAGAGTCGCTGCACAGGCTAACGGTGCCGCATTTATGCACTATGGTGATACAACGGTTTTATCTACAGCAACAGCATCAGATAAGCCAAGAGACGGTATTGATTTCTTCCCTCTTTCAGTAGAATATGAGGAGAAGATGTATGCGGTAGGTAAAATGCCGGGCGGATTTAATAAAAGGGAAGGAAAAGCAAGTGAGAATGCTATACTTACATCAAGAGTTATAGACAGACCTATGAGACCGCTTTTCCCTAAGGATTACAGAAATGATGTTACATTGAACAATCTTGTAATGTCGGTAGATCCCGATTGCTCACCTGAACTTACAGCTATGCTTGGTTCTGCAATAGCAACAGCTATCTCAGATATACCTTTTGACGGACCATGTGCTACTACACAGATTGGCATGGTAGGCGGTTTCTTTGTTGTAAACCCTAATGAAGAGCAAATGGCCGTATCGGATCTTAAGCTTACAGTAGCATCTACAAGAGATAAGGTAATAATGATTGAGGCGGGTGCAAATGAGATACCTGATGAGAAGATGATTGAGGCTATATACAAGGCTGACTCTGTAAATAAGGAGATTATTGCATTTATCGATAAGATTGTAGCGGAAGTAGGTAAGGAAAAGCATGCTTACACAGCATTTGTTATTCCTGAGGAGCTTACTTCGGCTATTAAGGAAATTGTACCTCCACAGGAGATGGAAGTAGCGGTTTTCACAGATGAAAAGCAGGTTAGAGAAGAAAATATAAAGGCAATCACACAAAGACTTGAAGAAGCATTTGCAGACAAAGAAGAGTGGTTACCGCTACTTGGTGAGGCTATTTATCAGTATCAGAAAAAGACTGTAAGAAAGATGATTCTAAAGGATCAAAAGAGACCTGACGGAAGAGCTATGAATCAGATTCGTACACTTGCGGCTGAGACGGATATTATTCCGAGAGTACACGGTTCAGCTATGTTTACAAGAGGACAAACTCAGATTTGTAATATAGTTACACTTGCACCTTTAGCAGAGGCACAAAAGATTGACGGACTTAATCTTTTAGAGACTACAAAGAGATATATCCATCAGTACAATTTCCCTTCATACTCAGTAGGTGAGACCAGACCTTCAAGAGGTCCGGGAAGAAGAGAGATTGGACATGGTGCATTGGCTGAGCGTGCGCTTATTCCTGTACTTCCTTCTCCTGAAGAGTTCCCATATGCTATAAGATCAGTATCAGAGACTTTTGAGTCAAACGGTTCTACTTCTATGGCATCTACATGTTCTTCATGTATGGCACTTATGGCTGCCGGAGTTCCGGTAAAGAAGATGGTAGCAGGAATCTCATGTGGACTTGTAACAGGTGATTCTGATGATGACTATGTTCTTCTTACAGACATTCAGGGACTTGAGGATTTCTTCGGAGATATGGACTTTAAGGTAACAGGAACCGATGCGGGTATTACAGCCATTCAGATGGATATCAAGATTCATGGTCTTACAAAGGACATTGTAAAGGGCGCTATTGCAAGATGTCATGAAGCAAGAGATTTCATCATGGATACATGTATGAAGCCATGTATATCAGAGCCTAGAAAAGAACTCAGCCCGTATGCACCTAAGATTTCACAGATTCAGATTAATCCTTCTAAAATCGGTGATGTTGTAGGCAAGCAAGGTAAGACCATTAATAAGATTATTGAGGATACAGGAGTAAAAATCGACATAAGCGAAGAAGGACTTGTTTCTGTTGCAGGTACGGATCAGGCTATGATTGATAAAGCTATCGATATAATCAGAGGAATAACAATAGAAATTGAAACCGGAATGGTTATGAGAGGTACGGTTGTTCGTATGCTCGAGTTCGGCGCTTTTGTAGAGCTTGCACCGGGTAAGGACGGTATGGTTCATATTTCAAAGCTTTCAGACAAGAGAGTGGAGAAAGTTGAAGATGTTGTAAAAATAGGAGATGAGGTTACTGTAAAGGTAGTTAAGGTTGATCCTATCAAGGGAAGAATCGATCTATCTATGAAGCCTTCAGATCTTGAGTAAAAATAATTTTTTGCAGAGAAAGGTGGGACTATGGAAGAGAATGTAAAAGAAGTATTATTTGATCTTGTATCAAGAAAACAGTTCCGACAACTAAAAGATGAGCTCTGCGAGATGAATGAGTTTGATATTGCATCCTTCTTAGAGGAGCTGGATTCCGAAAAGCAGATTATTATTTTCAGAATGCTCCCCAAGGAGCTTGCAAGTGATGTATTTGCTTGTTTAGAGGTAGAGACTCAGGAACATATAATAAACAGTATCACAGATAAAGAGCTGGCATATATTATTGAAGAATTATATGTGGATGACGCTGTAGACATGCTCGAGGAGCTCCCGGCAACCATTGTAAAGAGAGTTTTACAAAATGCCGCTCCAAGTACAAGATTACAGATAAATGAGTTTCTTAAGTATCCAGAAAATTCTGCAGGATCTATAATGACTGCAGAGTATATAGGTTTAAAGAAGAATATGACCGTGCAGGAGGCCTTTGCCTATATCAGAAAGCATGGTTATGATAAGGAAACCATATATACCTGCTATGTTATGGATGCCAAGCGAATGCTTGAAGGAGTTGTTACGGTTAAGGATCTTTTAATGAATGACTATGAAGTCAAAATTGAAGATATAATGGATACAAATGTTATCAAAGCTGTAACTACAGACGATAAAGAAGAGATTGCGGATTTATTCAATAAATACGATTTGTTATCTTTGCCGGTTGTTGACCATGAAAACAGACTTGTAGGTATTGTTACAATTGACGATGCCGTCGATGTTATGGAAGAAGAGGCTACAGAGGACTTTGAGAAGATGGCGGCTATGCTTCCGTCTGAGAAGCCTTACTTAAAAACAAGCGTATTGGAGCTTGCAAAGAACAGAATTACATGGCTTTTGGTACTTATGATAAGTTCGATGCTTACAGGTGGAATACTTACAAGGTATGAGGATGCATTCCAGGTAATGCCTTTGCTTGTTTCATTTGTACCTATGCTTACGGATACAGGCGGTAATGCAGGTTCACAGTCATCTACCATGATTATCCGTGGTATGACTATAGGTGAAGTCGCAAGTTCAGATATATTTAAAGTTATTTGGAAAGAGGCGAGGGTATCCGTTATTGTTGGTTTAATACTTGGTCTTGTAAACTTTATAAGATTGGTTATTCAGTATCCGGGACAGCCACTTGTAGCACTTACAGTAGTTTTGGCATTGTTTGCCACAGTATTTGTAGCAAAGGTAATCGGTGGTATACTTCCTATAATTGCAAAGAGACTTAAGCTTGACCCTGCTATTATGGCGGCTCCGCTTATTACAACAATAGTAGATGCGGTTTCTTTAGTGATTTATTTCCAGATTGCTGTAGAGCTTTTACATATCAATTAAATATGAATATTTTCTTAGGCTAAACATGAAAAAAGTTTAGCCTTTTTTCATTCTTTATACACTTATTTATGCTAAACTATATACAAAAGATAAAAGGATCTTACGTGATGAATATATATGGTGAATATGAAAAATACTTGGAATTGATTTTGGAAACATTGTCAAAAGAAGTATATAAATTAAATGATGAGTATAAGAATAAAACCGGATACAAACTCTTTGAACATTTTATTTCAAGGATAAAGACAAATGAAAGTATGATTGAAAAATGTATCAGAAGAGAGTTTGAACCTACAACATATAATGCTTTAAAGGAAATGAAAGATGCCATAGGTGTAAGGATAGTATGCGGATTTGTGGATGATATATACGCTTTGGCAGGTATGTTTAAAAAGATGTCAAATATTAATGTGGTCGAAGAAAAGGACTATATTCTTAATGTGAAGCCTAACGGATACCGCTCTTATCATATGATACTTGAAATTATTACACCATTTCCGGATTGTGATGGAAATGAAAACGGAAGGTATTATATAGAAGTTCAACTAAGAACTATAGCTATGGATTCATGGGCATCACTTGAGCATCAAATGAAGTATAAGAAAAATATAAGAAACCATGAGAGAATTACAAAGGAACTAAAAAGATGTGCCGATGAGTTGGCATCCTGTGATTTGAATATGCAAACTATAAAAAATTTAATTGAGGAGTCAGACATTAATGAAGATATTATTAGCTGAGGATGAAATAGCTCTTTCAAGAGCATATGCTACCGCACTGGAAATGCAAGGTTATGAAGTTGTACAGGCATTTGACGGAGAAAGAGCACTTGAACTTGCAAACAATGAAGTTTTTAATCTGATGATATTTGATATAATGATGCCGAAAAAATCCGGGTTGGAAGTTCTAAAAGAGCTTAGAACATCAGGTAATACCACTTATGTTATTATGCTTACAGCAATGAGTGAAGTGGATGATAAGATTTCAGGACTTGATATGGGCGCTGATGAATATCTTACAAAGCCTATTTTATTAAAGGAGCTTGTTGCAAGGATTCGTTCTTTGGAAAGAAGAATTGATACAAGTTTCAATGAAAATGTACTTACATTCGGAAGTGTCAAGTTAAATGTCTCGGAGCAGGAACTGTCAGCAAAAAATTCTATCATTCTTGCCGGTAAGGAAACCAAACTTATGGAAGTCCTTATGAAAAATAAGAATAAAAAGTTGTCAACCGAGTATATATACAATCATGTATGGTCAAAGGATGATGAATGCGATGCCGGTTATGTATGGATTTATATATCATATTTAAAGCAGAAGCTGAAAGCAATCAATGCCAATATTGAAATAATGGGAGAAGAAAATCGAGAGTTTGAATTAGTTGAGGTGTGATTTGTTTAGAAGACTTCGTATACAATTTATTGTAGCTGCAACTGTAGCGGTCATAGTAATGCTCATTTCAGTAATATGCATTTTGAACGCTTCAAAATATGCAGTTAGTGAAAACAGAATAAATAAAATATTGGATTTATTATCTGAAAACGGCGGAGTCCTTCCGGATGAAGATATTGTAGAGAAAATTCTCGGCAGAAAGACTAATTCGGATATTATAATTCAATACAGATACTTCAGTGCACAGGTTGACAGCAGTAACAAGGTAATTACCATGAATACCGAGCATATTGCAAATTTATCCGATACCGATGTTGTCTTTTATGTAAAGAAAATTCTTTCCGGAGGCAAAACGTATGGAAGTTTTACTACTACAGAAGGACAAAAGTTTGCATATAAATTTAATATTAATGAAAAAGATAACAGCAAGCTTATAGTGGTTTTGGATACTACAAGGTATTCGGAAGACAGAGCGGATTTGATAGAGACATCGGTTTTTATTTTCTTTTCAAATCTTGTCTTCTTTATAATAATATTTGTTATATTCTCGGGTAAGGTAATGATGCCTTTTATGGAAAACTATAGAAATCAAAGGGCTTTTATTACAAATGCAAGTCACGAGCTGAAAACACCCATAGCTATTATATCGGCAAATAATGAGCTTTGTGAAATGCTATACGGTGAAAATGAATGGACGCAAAGCAGTAAAGAACAGATACAGCGTCTGACTGAACTTATCAACAGACTTGTAGTACTTGCAAGATTTGAGGAGCAGGCAAATGTGACCGCTGTAAATATAGATTTTTCAAATATTGTTGAAAAGTCTTCAAAGTCTTTTAAATCTATTGCAATAAAGGGAGGAAAAAACTTTGAATCGGATATACAAAAAGATATATTTATATCCGGAGATGAAGGTGCATTGTATGAACTTATAAATATACTTATAGATAATGCAAATAAGTACTGTGATGAAGGTGGCACTATAGGCGTTAGGTTGTCACAGCATGGTATTACATTTAAAAAGGTGAAACTTGTTATATATAATACCTATAAAGAAGGAAAAAATATAGATTATTCGAAGTTTTTTGAAAGATTTTACAGAGAAGATCAGTCACATAACAGCAGTATTTCGGGTTATGGGGTAGGACTCTCCATTGCAAGAAATATTATAAACAGGCACAAGGGTAAAATACATGTCACATATAAGAATGATATTATTTATTTTAATGTATATTTTAATATGGTAACGAATACAGAATAAAATTTACTAATCATTTAAAGAGTATATTGTTTAGACTTTTGAATTGATTTTATAAAATGTATATAATATAATACAGCTTTATGATTTATTTTCAAACAGGAGGTTTTTATGAATCCGTTTTTGTTGGTAGCTGTAAAGCTTTTAATAGGCTTTTTTGCATTGGTAATAATAATAAACATATCAGGTAAGGGTAACTTGGCACCTTCATCAGCAAGTGACCAGATTGTAAATTATGTGCTTGGTGGCATTATCGGTGGTGTTATATATAACAGCAGTGTACGTATACTTGATTTTATTGCAATATTATGTATATGGTGCATTCTGGTGCTGGGCTTAAAATGGATAAAGACACATAATGTAAAGGCTAAACAGTTAATAGACGGTAAGGCCTTAACAATAATAGATGGCGGAAAAATAATTGTTGAAAATTGTAAAAAGGCAGGCTTATCCGCTCATGATGTTTCTTTTAAATTGCGTACAAACGGAATTTATTCAACAAAGGATGTAAAGAGGGCCGTACTTGAGCAAAACGGACAATTGATTTTAATTCAGTCAGGTGAGGAAAACCCTAAGTTCCCTGTTATTACAGACGGTCAGGTACAATCTGATACACTCGAGGTAATAGGTAAGGACGAGGATTGGCTTCTTGAAGAGCTGAAAAAGCAAGGTATAGAAAAATACAGTGATGTATTTTTAGGAGAATATGTTAATAATTCTCTAATACTTACAATTGACAAATAAAAGCATTTTTTATAGGGCTCGGAATTATTATTTTACCGGTTATATTGTCAATACCGGTATTACTTTTAGGCACAATGCTTGGAGGTGAAGGTGAAATATCACCTGTACTTACTCAGGTGTTTGCAATTGTAATGTTGATGATTCCAAATTTATTTACAGTAGAAGGCGGAATCTTTATGGTTCTGCTCGGTTTGATTTTTTATATTTTCAGAACAAACAGAAAAATACAATTTTTAGTATTGATAATTCTAAGTTTTCTTGCTTTTTATACCAATCGTACAGGAGTACAGTGGATGATGGTATTTGCAATTATTCCGCTATATTTTTATAACGGAGAAAAGGGAAGAGGAGATAAAAATTTCTTTTATATATTCTATCCTGTACATATTTATATATTGTATATAGTAGCAAGCTTATTACATTAGGAAACTGTTTATAAAAGTACAGCCGAAAAACAGATGCAATGATATAAAATATTTTAATAAAAAGTAAAAAGTCGCTTGACAAATGTTTTTTTATTTGGTATCCTAGGCAAGGTAAAACGACCGTAGACAGTAGGTGCCGTATGGCTTAAAGCAATACCTACCGAGGAAGTGACTAAGTACGTTGATGTATTCTCACTCTCTGTCTGCATGTCAGAGAGTTTTTTCATGTATAGATTTACACTTATTGCTTTTACGGGTTTTACTGAAACTATAAAGGAGGTTAGAAATGGCAAAAATCGAATTAAAACAGCCTATAGTTAAGGAAATTGCTGAGCTTTTAGATGGCGCACAGGCAGCTGTAGTCGTTGACTACCGTGGTCTTACTGCTGACCAGGATACAAAGCTTCGTAAGGAACTTAGAGAAGCAGGTGTAACTTATAAGGTTTATAAGAACACAATGATTCGTTTAGCAGCTAAGGGAACTGCATTTGAGACACTTGACAGCTCACTTGAAGGACCTACAGCGATTGCAGTTTCAAAGGAAGATGCAACTGCACCTGCTAGAATCTTACACAATTTCTCTAAGACTGCTCCAAAGCTTGAGTTAAAGGCAGGAGTAGTAGACGGTGTAACATATGACCAGGATGGAATCAAGCTTATAGCTACAATACCATCAAGAGACGAGTTGATTGGAAAGCTCCTTGGAAGCATTCAGTCACCAATTACAAACTTCGCTCGTGTGCTTAATCAGATCGCTGAAAGCAAGGAAGCGTAAATAAAACAAATAATGGAGGATTATTAAATGGCAAAGTTAACAACTGCAGAGTTTATCGATGCAATTAAGGAATTATCAGTTCTTGAATTAAATGAGCTTGTAAAGGCTTGTGAGGAAGAGTTTGGCGTTTCAGCAGCAGCAGGTGTTGTAGTAGCAGCAGCAGGTGCAGGTGCAGCAGCAGCTGAGGAGAAGACAGAGTTCGACGTAGAGCTTACAGCAGCAGGTGACCAGAAGGTTAAGGTTATCAAGGTTGTTCGTGAGGTTACAGGACTTGGACTTAAGGAAGCAAAGGATCTCGTTGATGGAGCACCTAAGGTTCTTAAGGCAGAAGTTTCTAAGGATGAGGCTGAGGCTATCAAGAAGCAGCTTGAAGAAGTTGGAGCACAGGTTACTCTTAAGTAATTTAATTGAAAATTTTTCGGGTGATTGCGAAAGCAGTCACCTTTTTTAGTACAAAATTTTATATATATTTCCATCAAAATCCTTTATATGATATAATATAGCCCGATATAAGTATTTTAGAAAGGAATATATTTATATGATAATGTTAAAAAATGTAAGATTATTAGATCCTTGTACAAGGACTGATGATATAAGAGATATACTAATCTCAGAGGGAAGAATAACAAAGATAGATAAAGACTTATACCTGGATGCAACTCTTATGGCAAGAGCCAATGGCGAGAGACTAAAAGTTTATGATTGTACAGGACTTTGTGCGGCTCCCGGATTTGTAGATGTACATGTACATTTAAGAGAGCCGGGTTTTGAATATAAGGAAGATATAGCAAGTGGAGCAAGAGCTGCTGCTAAGGGCGGTTTTACCACAATAGTTGCCATGGCAAATACAAAACCTCCAATTGACAGTCCTGAGCTGATATTTGAAGTACTTAAAAAGGGTAGAAACACACCTATAAATGTAAAAACCTGTGCTTGCATTACAAAGGGGATGAAGAGTGAAGAGCTTGCAGATTTAAAGGAGCTTAGAGAGGCCGGTGCGGTTGGCTTTACAGATGACGGAAGACCTTTACTTGATGAGAATCTTGCAAGAGAAGCCATGAAGGTTGCACGAAATATCAAAATGCCACTTTCATTCCACGAAGAAGATCCGAAATTTATAAAAGAAAACGGCATAAATCATGGGTTGGCATCGAATGAGTTACATATTTTCGGTTCAGACAGACAGGCTGAAATTTCAATGGTTGAAAGAGACTGCAGACTTGCAAGAGAAACCGGTGCAACTATAAGTATACAGCATATCAGTGCAAAGGAAAGCGTAGAGCTTGTCAGAAAGGCAAAAAAGGCGGGACTTCGTGTATTTGCCGAGGCTACACCTCATCATTTCACACTTACCGATAAGGATGTTATAAAATACGGTACACTTGCAAAAATGAATCCGCCATTAAGAGAAGAAGAAGACAGACTTGCAATAATCGCAGGACTTAAGGATGGTACTATAGACATCATTGCTACAGATCACGCTCCTCACAGTGTTGAAGAAAAAAATAAGGACTTTGTAGATGCACCAAGCGGAATAATAGGACTGGAAACAAGTTTTTCTCTCGGATATATGCATCTGGTTAAACCGGGACATCTTACATTAATGGAGCTTATGAACAAAATGAGCTATCAGCCTGCAAGACTTTACAATATGGACAGGGGAGTATTACGAGAAGATGAAATTGCAGATATTGTAGTATTTGATGTAAATAAAGAATGGAAATACGATAAGAGCGAGAGCAAGTCAAGTAACTCACCATGGATTGGAGATACATTACAGGGGAAGATAGTATATACCATTTGTGAAGGAAATGTAGTGTACGAGAATATTGATTAGAAAAATTAATTAAGGAGAGAAAATGAAAGACAATAATTGTGCTTACTGTGTACAGGGAGATTTACTTGAAAAATTCGGATATCCTGTAGGACAGATGGAGAGCGGATACTTATATATATTTAAAGAGCAGACTAAGATGGGCAGAGTAATACTTGCTTATAAGGACCATGTAAGTGAAATAGTCGATATTTCCGATGAAGAAAGAAATCAGTTCTTTGCAGATGTAAATAAAATCGCAAAAGTAGTACACAAGGTTTTTGCACCAAGCAAAGTAAACTATGGAATGTATGGAGACACAGGGTGTCACTTACATATGCATATAGTCCCTAAATATAAGGGAGGAGATGAATGGGGTTCCACATTTACTATGAATCCTGATAAGAAGTATTTGAAAGAAAGCGACTATGAGGAGATGGCTAAGATCTTCAGAAGAGATTTAAACATAGAAAAATAAATATTGATGCAACGAGAAACAGCAGCCTCGCGGCTGCTGTTTCCCTGTTAGAGTGATATAGGAGTGCATAATGCACATTTTGTAGTGAGAGGTCAACGCAAGAAAACTCTCAACTACGAAGAGTATAATAACATAATCGGAGCATATATGCAATAGGAAAAAAGTTAATAAATTATGAACTTTGGTAACGATAAGAACATAAATAAGAATATAATGATGGAAATTTTATGCAATTCAACTGGACTTAATATAAACTGAAAGTTATATTCAGCTTTTAGTATGAAGTGTGTCGGATAAAGTGTATATCTGTTCAAACTATAAAATATTGTTTTTCATATAGCATTGTGTTATACTATCACTATAACATTTATAACTTACTTAAACAGCAAACCTATATTTTAATATCAATATAGGATGCATAAAACATAAATCAGACAAATTTTTATATTATATTGGAGTGTGGGTATGGATGTAATAATAGATTTTCATAGTGAAGAAGCTATATATGTACAACTTTGTAATCAGATAATAGTTGGAATTGCAACAAACAAATACCACGAAGGAGATATTTTACCTTCTGTAAGACAATTGGCCGAAGAAATAGGTATCAATATGCATACGGTAAACAAGGCTTATGCTACATTAAAAAGAGAAGGCTTTGTACAGCTTGACAGAAGAAAAGGTGCAGTCATAAAAGTGGATGCCGACAAACTGCGTGTACTTGATAATATGCGAAAAGAGTTCGGAGTAGTTGTGGCAAGGGGAATATGCAACGGTGTTACGAGGAGAGAAGCGCATGAACTTATAGATGAACTTTATAATGAGTTTGAAGTACAAGAATTTGAGGAGATGTAATAACAAAGATGTTATGTGAAAAATGTAAAATTAGGGAAGCAAATGTCTTTTACACTGAAATAATAGATGGAGATCAAAAAAATGAACATCATTTATGTTCTAAATGTGCCGGAGAGATAGATCAATATTCAAGTTTGTTTGATAAAGACTTCAGTTTTTCAAAGTTGCTTTCAGGAATACTGGGAGATGTGTTTGAAAAGGAAGAGAACAGTGAATATAGACAGATTGTATGTCCGACATGTAATACGAGCTATGATGATTTTATTAAAAACTCAATGTTCGGATGTAAAGACTGCTTTGAAGTTTTTAATCTTTTGATAAATGACAATATAAAGCAAATTCATGGAAATGATACTCATGTAGGTAAAACTCCTAAGAATTATCATAAAAATGATAAGATACTTCCAAAATCAATAGTTACAGACAGCATTGATAATATCTTCAACAATGAGGACAAAAAAATTGAAAACTTGAAACATAAACTTGAAGATGCGATTAAAAAAGAGGATTTTGCACAGGCTGCTATACTTAGAGACAAAATAAAGACTATCAAAGAGGACAAAGAAGATGTGGTATGATAATGTATCTTTGAATACAGATTATAATTATATAAGTAGTAGAATAAGACTTGCAAGAAACTTTGACAATGCATTGTTTCCGAGTAAACTCTCAGATACGGAAGCAAAAAAACTTATTGATAAAACAATAGGAGAATTGTCAAATATATCTACAGATTTAGGGATGCAAACGAATGCCGATATACTTGACAGAATTTCAGAAATAGAAAGAATGTCAATGTATGACAGAAAAATTTTGAATTTGACATTGGCAAAGAAAAAGACGCCTACAGGTATTATATTAAACGATAATGAAGATATAAGTATTGTAATAAACGGAGATGATCATATAAGATTACAAACACTTTCGGTAGGTATATCTTTATACGAACTGCTTGAAAAGGCAAACAGAATCGATGATTATATAAATGAGCATTTTGAATATGCTTTTAATGAAAAGTACGGGTATTTGACAACCTATCCGACAAATATCGGTACAGGAATGCGTGCTGCAATAGTGCTGCATTTACCTGCATCCACACAGAGTAAAGGCTTTTCAAAACTGATTTCAAGTGTAGGAAGATTTGGAGTGGCTATAAAGGGCTTACATGGTGAAGGTAGAGAAAATCATGGTGCATTGTTTGAAATAAGTAACCCTAAAACTCTGGGAATTTCGGAAAAAGAAATTTTAGACACTGTAATAAAGGTGGCAAATCAACTAAATGCAAATGAAAGGAAACTTAGGGAATCACTAATTATTGAAAAAAGACTTGAGAAGCAGGATGAAGCATATAAATCATTCGGAGTTTTAAAATATGCAAGAAAGCTTTCTTTAAAGGATGCACTAAGCTTTTTAAGTTCACTTATGGAAGGCAGTGCAGACGGATTGATTGAGCTTGCCAATGAAAGTAAATTATATTCAATGATGATAGGTGCTCAGTCATCAAATCTTTTGAAGATGGCAGGTAGACCTTTAAGTGAAGATGAAATAGATGAAATAAGAGCAAAATATATAAGGGACAATATAGGAGAATTACTATAGAAAGGGAAACTAATGGCTGAAAGATATACATCTCAAGCAAAGGAGGCGATTAAGTATGCCGAAATGGCTGCTAAAGAATTATCGCAAAATTATGTCGGCACCGAACATCTCCTTCTTGGTCTGGTACAAGAAGGAAGCGGTGTTGCAGCTAAGATACTTGAGAAAAACGGAATAACGGAAGAAAAAATATTAAATTTAATAGATCAACTTATAGTTTCAAATTACAATGTGGCGATAGAAAGCAGACAAAATTATTCACCGCTTGCAATCGGTGTATTACAAAATGCATACAGAGAAGCGACAAGGTATAAATCTGCACTTATCGGTACGGAACATATTTTGATTGCAATAATAAAGGACAGTGCATGTATCGCTCATAAGCTCCTTTTGACAATGAATATTAATATTCAAAAACTATATATGGAGATTTTATCTGCAATGGGGGAAGAGACTGAGCGAAAAGAAAACTATGAGAAGACGAGCAACAGGTCAAATTCGCTTGCAACCCCTACACTTGATAAATATTCCAGAGATCTTACAGAATTTGCAAGAATAGGAAAACTTGATCCGGTTATCGGAAGAGATAATGAGACAAACAGAGTTATGCAGATTTTATCAAGACGAACCAAGAACAATCCTGTGCTTATAGGTGAGCCGGGAGTCGGTAAAACTGCAGTAGTTGAAGGACTGGCATCGCGTATCATATCAAAGGAAGTTCCTGACACATTGCTTGATAAAAGACTTGTGACACTTGATCTTCCTGCTATGATTGCAGGTTCAAAATATCGTGGTGAATTTGAAGAAAGAATAAAGAAAGTAATAAATGAAGTTGTAAGTGCCGGAAATGTATTACTTTTCCTTGATGAGCTTCATACTATTATCGGTGCAGGAGGCGCCGAAGGAGCGGTGGATGCTTCAAATATTTTAAAGCCGCTTCTTGCCAGAGGTGAGTTGCAGCTTATAGGTGCAACCACTATAGATGAATACAGAAAGCATATAGAAAAGGACTCCGCACTGGAGAGAAGATTCCAACCTATAATAGTTGAAGAGCCTTCTTTGGAAGATGCTACCAAGATACTTCTGGGTCTTAAGCATAAGTATGAAGAACATCATGCGGTATCCATTACAGACAGAGCAATTGAAAGTGCCGTAAAGCTGTCAAAGCGATATATCTCAGACAGATTTTTGCCGGATAAGGCAATAGATCTTGTAGATGAGGCTGCATCCAAGACAAGAATCAGCAATTATATGGAGCCTGAAAAGATTAAAGAAATAAAGGCCGAAATTGAAAAGATGGAAAAAGAGAAAGAGGATGCGGTAAGTGCCGAAGAGTTTGAGAGAGCCGGTGAGATAAAAGAAAAGCAGGAAAAACTCAGAGAAAAGCAAAATAAACTGCGTGATAAATGGATTGAAGACAAGAGAAATAAAAAGCTTGTTGTAGATGAGGATGAGATTGCGGATGTAGTGGCACTCTGGACAAAAATTCCTGTAAAGAAAATCACGGAAAACGATTCTCAAAGACTTAATAATCTTGAGAAGGTTTTACATGAGAGAGTTGTTGGACAGGAAGAAGCGGTTAATGCGGTAGCAAGAGCCATAAGAAGAGGCAGAGTAGGTCTTAAAGATCCGAAAAGACCTATAGGTTCATTTTTGTTCTTAGGACCTACAGGTGTCGGTAAGACTGAACTTTCAAAAGCACTTGCATACAGCATGTTCGGGTCTGAAAGTGCACTTATTCGTGTAGATATGAGTGAGTACATGGAAAAGCATTCGGTTTCAAAGATGGTAGGATCACCTCCGGGATATGTAGGATACGATGAGGGAGGACAGCTCTCCGAGAAGGTGAGAAGAAACCCTTATTCTGTAATACTCTTTGATGAGATTGAAAAGGCTCATCCGGATGTATTTAATATACTTTTACAGGTACTTGATGACGGACATATTACAGACTCAAGCGGGAGAACAGTTGACTTTAAGAATACGGTTATTATTCTTACTTCAAATGCCGGAGCACAGAGAATAGTAGAGCCGAAACATCTTGGTTTTGCTTCAAATACTGATGATGAAAAAGACTATTCAGCAATGAAGAACAATGTTATGGATGAAGTAAAGCAGATGTTTAAACCTGAGTTTTTAAACAGAATTGATGAAACAATTGTATTCCATCAGCTTACACGTGATAACTTAAAGGAGATTTTAGATATTCTGCTTAAGGAGATCAATAACAGACTCTCTGAACAGATGCAGATGAATCTGAAACTTACCGAAAAGGCCAAGGAATTCCTGATTGATAAGGGATATGACAAAAAATACGGTGCAAGACCGTTAAAGCGAGCTTTGCAAAATGAGATAGAGGATAAGATGGCTGAGCAGATACTTCTTGGAAATGTAAAGCAGGGAGACTCTCTTAAGGTAGATTGCAAGGGTGAGGACAAGGACAGAGAACTTGTATTTAAACCTATTGTTAAAAAAACTAAAGTAAAAGAACTTGTAACCCAATAATTTTAAAGCTGACTGATATTTGTATAACATTTATTAGTCAGCTTTTTTATATTTAATAAAAACATAAATAATTTAAAAATAAAAAGATAAATATACAAAATATATGCTATGATAGAATGTGTATAGAAGATTATCGTATTTATTAAAGGTGAGCATAATGGATGAGATAATAATTGAAGTAAAAGGGCTTTATAAGTTCTATAAAGCAGGTGAAAACATAGTACATGCTTTGGACGGTTTGGACTTTACTATAAACAAAGGAGAGTTCGTGGCGATAGTAGGTCCGTCAGGTTCAGGAAAATCCACACTTCTTAATATGCTTGCGGGGTTGGAAAAACCGACTAAGGGTGAAATAATAATTAGCGGAACTCACCTTGAAAAGCTTAAAGAAAATCAACTGGTGGCATTCAGAAGAAACAATGTAGGCTTTATTTTTCAATCATATAATCTGTTACCGACTATGAATGCACTTGACAATGTGGCATTACCACTTGTATTCAGAGGTGTTGACGCAAAGAAAAGGGTTGAAATTGCAAAGAAATATCTGACTTTGGTAGGCCTTGAAAAACAGATATATCAAAACGGAAATGCCATGAGTGGAGGTCAGCAACAAAGAGTAGGCATAGCAAGAGCACTCGCTATGCAGCCGAAAATAATTTTTGCAGATGAGCCTACAGGAAATCTGGATACAAAGACCACGGCTGAAGTGCTTGAGTTGATGAAACAGATTGTAAAAGAGGAAAATCAAACTCTTATTATGGTTACACATGATAATGATATTGCTAAGGTTGCGGACAGACAAATCAGGATTGTAGATGGAAAGGCGGTTTAGTTAAGATGAACGGTGTAAAGAAAATTTTGGGGATTTTGATGATTCTTTTAATGGTCATTATCCCGCAGGTAGAATCATTTGCAAAGTTAAGAAATATAGAAAGCAATAATGTATTTCATCAGGATAAGATACCTGTCGGAAAAACAGGTAAAATGATGAGTGTAACATTCTATGTTGAAACAGGCTCAGACTATGCAGATGCGTGGGCAGGCATAGCCTATGATGATGAAGAAGATGAAAATATTGAATTTCCCTTTGAACTTACATCCGAGACTACGGACAGAAAGCATGTAGGAAAGATAAGTAAGGGTAAGAAAAAAAGTATTACTATTTCAGCAAGAGTAAGAAGAGATATTCCTGAAGGTTACTACGGTATTCCGGTTTATCTGGCTGATGACAAAGAAGGTGGAAGAGGTATACAGGAATATATAAATGTTTATATTCAAAAATCCGCTACAACCGACAGCAGTGAATCTGAAGCTGTAAAGGATGTGGAGTTTACTTTGGGTGAAGGACAGTCAACACCCCGAGGTAAATATCCTGATGTATTAAACTTCGGTCTAAATCTTGCAAATACGGGTAAGCTTACAGCCTTTGATGTTACGGCTCATATGATAATGGATAAGGACAATACGGTTTTTCCTTTTGAAATAAATGATGCCAACTATGACAGACATTTTGATAAGATTGAGAGCGGCGGTGTTACAAGCCTGGATTACAGTTTTGCAATACAAAAAAACACCTATACAGGTTATTATCCGATAAAACTTGAAATTACATATCGTGACTCTACAGAAGGTGAAATAAAAAAGACCGAAGAGCAATTTTTTGTACATATACAAAATAAAGATAAAGATGAAACAACCACTTCACCGGGAGAGTTTAATCCGAATGACAGAACAAAGGCAAGAATAGTAGTAGACAGTTACAGAACAGAGCCGAAGGATGTATATGCCGGAGAAACTTTTGATTTGATTATTGTAATGAAGAATGCTTCTGCGAGTGTAGCCGCCAGCAATATTTTATTTACTTTGGAATCGGAGAAGGCAAATGACAGCGCGGTATTCAGTATGGAGCAGGGATCAAGCTCTCATGCCGTGAATTCTCTGCCTGCAAATCAAACTACAGAGCTCAGACTTAAGATGAGTGCAAGGGCGGGCGTGGATCAAAGGTCATATTCAATTACAATAAATGAGCAGTATGATTCACCTGAGTATAAAAATGCAACAGATAAGGTAAGTGTAGATATACCTGTAAGACAGGTGGCAAGGATGAATATCGGAAGCTTTGAAATCAACCCTGACAGTATAAGCGTTGGTGATGATGCAAATATTACATTTCAGATAAATAATACCGGAAAGGTAGTTCTTTATAATCTTATGGCAAAGTTTAAGGCGGATTCAATAAAGGAGAATGAAGCCTATATAGGAAATGTAAAGCCAGGTGAGAGCGGAAATGTGGATGTAAATTTGACAGGCAAAGCCGTAACTGCAGATGACGGTAAGATAAACCTTACTATAAGCTATGAAGATGAAAACGGAAATATTACAGAGGAAACAAGAGATTTTATCTTAAATGTAAACGAAGAGGCGGAAACCGATTTTGATATAACAGATCAGCAAATACCTGAAGAAGAGAACAGGGGATTTAATCCTTTACCTGTTATAATTGGAGGAGGTTTATCGTCTGTTATTATAGCAGGTGCTTTGATATTGAAGAAAAGAAAATCAAAAAAGGAGCAGATGTAAATGAAACTGCTTGATTTACTTAAATTAAGTATTTCAAACCTGAAAAGAAGAAAGCTTAGAACTGTACTTACAGTACTGGGTGTACTTATAGGTACGGCTTCCGTTGTAACAATGCTGTCACTTGGTATCGGGCTTGATGAATTAAATAAAGAGAGCATAGCACAGTCGGGATCACTAAAGGCTATAGATGTTACTGTTCCATACAACAGACAAGATGATTCATCAAATAAAAAGACGGAACCTTTGCGTATAAAGGATGATACTATTGAAACATTTTCGAAAATAGAGCATGTTGAAGGAGTATCTCCGGTGTTGTCAACTTATGTAATTATAATGCAGGGACCTTATATGCAAAACACTCAAATAAACGGAGTTAATGAAGAATATATGGCTGAAATAAAACTTGAGAGCGGTCATATTCCTACAGATAAGAAAAATCTTGAATTTGTATATGGAAATTTTGTTATTAAAGATTTTCAGAATCCTAAAAAGCCTAATGAATCATTTTATGAGACTAACAAACTTCCAAATGTGGACTACAACAAGCCCATGTTTGTTATTTTTGATACTGAAGGCTATGATAAGGCAAATGCCGGAGGAGAGAATGCACCGAAACCGCCAAAGAAGTATATTATAGATACTGCAGGTGTGGTAAAGGGAGGTGCTTTAATGGATGATTATGACAGTTACAATAATTTCAGCTTCGGAATATATTGTAATATAGATGCTTTAAAAGTAATGCTTAAGAAAGTCTATAAAAACAAACCTATTCCAAATCAACCTACAACAAAGAAAGGTAAGCCTTTAAAGTATCTGGTGTATGATTCTGCCAAGATATATGTGGATGATATGAAAAATGTTTTGACAGTTCAAAAGCAAATAACAGATATGGGTTTTCAGGCCGAGTCACAGATGGAGTGGATTGAACAAAGTAAAGCCTCTACAAATATGATTCAGATGGTACTTGGAGGTATAGGTGCAGTTTCATTGTTTGTTGCTTCTATAGGTATTGCAAATACTATGATGATGAGTATATATGAAAGAACCAAAGAAATCGGAATTATGAAGGTTTTAGGCTGTGATATGAATCGAATAAGAGATATGTTCCTTATAGAATCGGGCGCTATTGGACTTATTGGAGGCTTGACCGGAGTTGTTTTTAGTTTTATTATTTCAATTGTAATCAATGCTCTTGGCGTGGCGGTGGCTGTTTCCGGAGTAGACGGAAATATATCAAGAATACCGCCATGGCTTGTAATATCTGCAATTATTTTTGCAGTTATTATAGGCATGCTGGCAGGTTTTTTCCCTTCTTTAAGAGCAATGAAGCTAAGTCCGCTAACTGCACTTAGAAACGATTAGGAGGTTTTATGTTTAAGTATCTGTCAAAATTAGAGTATCCGGGTAGAGGAATTATACTTGGAAAGTCTGAGGACGGTAAGAATGTCGTTTTCGCCTACTTTATCATGGGGAGAAGTGTAAATTCAAGAAACAGAATATTTGATGTGTATGGCGATGATATAAGGACAAAGGCTTTTGATGAAAGTCTGCTGAACGATCCGTCTTTAATTATCTATTCTCCTGTAAAAGTATTTGGAAATAATGTAATAGTAACAAACGGTGATCAAACGGACACGATTTATGAATATCTAAAGACCGGTAAAAGCTTTGAAGATGCACTGTATACAAGAACTTTTGAACCTGATGCACCGAATTTTACACCAAGAATATCAGGACTTATTGAACTGAAAGACAGACTTAAACTTAAATTTTCTATATTAAAAAGTGATGAAGGTGATGAAAATCAGACTTTAAGATTTTTCTATAATTATGATAATCCGAAACCGGGTGAGGGATTTTTGATTCATACCTACAAAGAAAATTCGGATCCTCTAAAAAGTTTTGAAGGTGAACCGAAAAAAATACAGATAAGCGGAGATATAGATGAATTCAGTGAAAAACTTTGGAACTCTCTTGATTCAGAAAATAAAATATCTTTGGCAGTCAGGTATATAAATTTGGAAACCGGTGAATATATACAGGTTATAAAGAATAAGCTGGAGGGTATGTAATGAAAGAGTTGATTTTAAAGTATGGTTGTAACCCTAATCAAAAACCTGCAAAAATTTTTATGGAAAACGGTGATGAACTTCCCATAAAGGTACTTAGCGGAAATCCGGGTTATATAAATCTATTGGATGCTTTAAACGGGTGGCAACTTGTTTCAGAGTTAAAAAAGATAAGCTCTTTACCTTCCGCAACAAGCTTTAAACATGTATCACCTGCAGGTGCGGGAATAGGACTTATGCTTAATGATGTTTTAAAGAAGATATATTGGGTGGAGGATGAAAAACTTTCACCTCTGGCCTGTGCATATGCAAGAGCCAGAGGGGCGGACAGAATGTCATCATTCGGTGATTTTATCGCTCTCAGTGATATTTGCGATAAAGAAACCGCTATACTTATAAAGAGAGAAGTATCTGACGGTGTTATAGCGCCCGGATACAGCGATGAAGCACTTGAAATACTTCAGTCTAAGAAGAACGGAAAATATAATGTTATTCAAATAGATGAAAACTATATTCCGGAGAAATCGGAAAAGAAGCAGGTCTTCGGTATTACATTTGAACAGGGACATAATGATTTGGATATAAATATGAGCCTGCTTGAAAATATTGTGACTGAAAACAAAGATTTGCCTGAGAGTGCAAAACTTGATCTGCTTATATCTTTAATAATTTTAAAGTATACTCAGTCAAATTCTGTTTGCTATGTAAAAGACGGACAGGCAATAGGTATAGGAGCGGGGCAGCAGTCAAGAATACATTGTACAAGACTTGCAGGAAATAAGGCGGATAACTGGTTTTTAAGGCAGGCTGAATGTGTGCTTAATCTTCCTTTTAAAGAAGGAATAAAAAGAGCGGACAGGGACAATGCTATTGATGTTTATATAGGCGATAACAGTGTAGAGGAACTTTTAACAGACGGTATGTGGGAGCATATCTTTACACAAAAACCGAAGGAATTTACAAGGGAAGAAAAAAAAGATTGGCTAAAGAATCTAAATGGTGTAAGCCTTGGTTCAGATGCATTCTTCCCGTTCAGTGATAATATTGAAAGAGTACAAAGAAGCGGAGTGGAATTTATTGCACAACCGGGAGGCTCTTTAAGAGATGATGCAGTTATAGAATGTTGTAATAAATACAAAATAACAATGGCATTCACAGGCGTTAGGCTTTTCCATCATTAAGCATATTATTGAAAAAATTTGTTGATTTAATATATATTTTATTATAAAATTTAAATAATCAATAGGTTTATAACAGTTTTTATTGATATTCCGGATATTATGGAGGGATTATGGCAATATTAGTTACCGGTGGTGCCGGTTATATCGGAAGTCATACTTGTGTTGAATTGTTGAATGCAGGTTATGAAGTGGTTGTAGTAGACAATTTGGTAAATTCTTCAAAGGAATCACTTAAGAGAGTGGAAGAGATTACAGGAAAGTCTTTACGTTTCTATGAGGTTGATTTGTTGAACCGAAAGGCTCTTACAAATGTATTTAAAGAAAATAATATAGATGCAGTTATACATTTTGCAGGATTAAAGGCGGTTGGAGAGTCTGTATATAAGCCGCTTGAATATTATCACAATAATATTACCGGAACTCTTATTTTATGTGAAGTAATGAGAGAGTTCGGAGTGGAAAAGATAGTATTTTCATCCAGTGCAACAGTATACGGAGATCCTAAAGTAGTTCCTATTACAGAGGATGCACCTCTTGGTGTTATAACAAATCCATATGGAAGAACAAAGGGAATGCTTGAGCAGATCTTGACAGATCTTCATACTGCAAATGACAAATTCTCAGTTATGCTTTTAAGATATTTCAATCCGATAGGAGCACATGAGTCAGGTAGAATCGGTGAAAATCCAAAGGGAATTCCAAACAATCTCTTACCTTATATTACGCAGGTTGCTGTAGGTAAACTTGTATGCCTTGGAGTATTCGGAAACGACTACGATACTAAAGACGGTACATGTGTAAGAGACTATATCCATGTTGTTGACCTTGCAAAGGGACATGTGAAGGCTCTTGAAAAGATGATGAGAGATCCCGGAAAGGTGGATATTTACAATCTTGGAACAGGTATCGGATACAGTGTACTTGATGTAATAAATGCATTTGAAAAAGTAAATGATTTAAAGATCAATTATGTATTCAAAGACAGAAGAGCAGGTGATGTACCTGCATGTTATGCAGATCCTTCACTTGCGTTTAAAGAACTTGGCTGGAAGGCTGAGAAAAATATTGAAGATATGTGCAGAGACTCTTTCAGATGGCAAAAAGCAAATCCGAACGGGTTTGAAGAGGAGAGCTCTGATATAGTAGTTAGAAAAGACGGTTCAGTTGTTAAAAAATAAATATAAATTATCTGCCTTACGGAGTTTTCCGTAAGGCGGTTTATAAAGGAGATTATGCTTAGTAAAATACATACAGCAGGTCTTTTAGGTATCAATGCATTTCATGTCTGTTGTGAAACCGATATTGGTGACGGTCTACCGGGAATAATTCTTATAGGTTCTCTATCCGGTGAAGTCAAAGAGGCGGCAGACAGAGTAAAGACCGCAATAAAAAATTCTAAATATTCTTTTTATCCCAGAAAAATCGTTATTAATCTTTCCCCCGCAGAAATTAAAAAAGAAGGTTGTGGCTATGATTTACCTATTGCCATATCAATACTTGAGGCACTTGGAACAATAAAATCAAATATATTAAACAAATCACTCTTTGTGGGAGAGCTTTCACTAAGCGGTGAATTACTTCCTATAAGAGGTATACTACCGATTGTGATTTTTGCAAAAGAAAACGACTTTGAAAATGTTTTTCTTCCATATGATAATCTGGCAGAGGCAAATATAGTTACAGGCATTAAAAATTTCGGAATAAAAAATCTAAAAGATCTTATTGAAATTCTAAACGGTGAAAAAACTTATTCAGAAAATATTCAAACACAAATTCCTGATAGAAAAGAATACAGTGACTTTTCAGATGTAAACGGACAGATATTACTAAAAAGGGCTGTACAGATTGCTGTTGCAGGAAGGCATAACATATTATTTATAGGACCTGCAGGTACAGGTAAAAGTATGATTGCAAAAAGAATTCCGGGAATAATGCCTAATATGAGTGATGAAGAGGCTTTGGAAGTTTCAAAGATATACAGCGTATGCGGACTGCTTAATTCAAAAGAGCCTGTATTAAAGATAAGACCATATAGGGATCCACATCACAGTGTTTCTCCACAGGCACTTTCAGGAGGTGGAAGGATACCTAAGCCTGGTGAGATTTCTCTGGCACATAAGGGAGTGCTGTTTCTAGATGAGTTGGCTGAGTTTAAGACAAATACCATAGAAGTACTCAGGCAGCCTATGGAAAATAAAACAGTCAGTATTGCAAGAGTAAATGCAAGTATTGAGTATCCTGCCGATTTTATGCTGGTGGCCGCTACAAATCCTTGTAAATGCGGATACTATCCTGACAGAAGCAAATGCAGTTGTAATGAGGCACAAGTAAAGAAATATCTGTCACGAATATCAAAACCTTTACTTGACAGAATAGATATTACAGTTGAAACTTCTTTGATAAAGTATGAGGAACTTAAGGGTGATTTTAAAAATATCAGCAGTGAGGAAATAAAAAGCTACATAGAAAAAGTAAGGCAGATACAGCTGAACCGATATAAAGATTATGGGTTTTCTTATAACTCTGAAATTCCGGCAGGTCTTATAAATAAATTTTGCAATTTAAAAAAGAATGATGATGTTTTCCTATCTGATTTATATGAGATGAAGAAAATGAGCGTAAGAGGACTTCATAAAATATTAAAAGTTGCAAGGACAGTTGCCGACTTTAATGAACATAAAAATATTGAGCATGATGATATATGTGAGGCTATATCATATCGCTCTTTAGAAGATAAATATTGGTAAGGAGGATATATGCAGATAAATAATATCTCAGATAGAGAAGCAATGTTTTTTCTGTCAAGTTTAGCGGAGCTTGGTTATGCTTCAAAGCGTGCTATATATGAGAATATAAAGCCTTTGTACAGTATTTTTGAAATGAACTTTGAAAATTTAAAAATGAAAGTAAAACTAAGAGAAAAGCAAATTAAGGCTGTTTTAGGATTAAAAATCAAACTAAATGAACTACATGAAAAATATCTGTCTTTGGATGAAAGAAAAATAAAATTTATTCTTCCATTTGAAGATGAATATCCAAAAAAGCTTTTGGACTTGAGAGATTATCCTTTCGGCATATTTGTAAAAGGTGATATTCCAAGACAGAGAAAGAGTGTGGCAATAGTGGGCAGTAGAGGTGCAAGTGAATATGGACTTGGAATGGCAAAGTTCATTGCACAGGAACTTGCGGCAAATGATGTGGATATAATAAGCGGTATGGCACTTGGCGTTGACAGCATGGCACATGAAGGTGCTGTTATTTCTAAAGGAAAAACTTATGCAGTACTTGGCACAGGAGTAAATGTATGTTATCCTGATAGCAATTTTACTCTATACAATAAGTTATGTAATGAAGGCTTTGGGGGTGTTATATCTGAATTTCCTTTGGGTACAAATCCTTTAAAGTTTAATTTTCCTATTAGAAATCGTATTATTTCAGGTCTGGCGGATATTACTGTAGTAATTGAAGCGAGATTAAAGTCAGGTTCACTTATAACAGCTACACATGCCATAGAACAGGGCAGAGAAGTGTTTGCACTTCCCGGTAGAATAACAGATTGTATGAGTCTTGGATGTAATAAATTGATATCTGACGGTGCAGGTATTATAACCTCACCTACGGATATTTTGGAAGCACTTGATCTTAATGTTGATAAAAAAATTCAAGTATATGATGAAAAAAACGCTAATATACTTGCAAAGAATGATAAAAAGGTTTATAGTTGCCTTGATTTAAAACCGAAATATATAGATGACATAATTAAAGAAAGCGCTTTAGACATCTCTCAAGTGCTTAGCTCACTTTTATTACTTGAATTGGAAGGTTTTATCGTACAAGTATCATCAAATTATTATTGTAAGAGATTAAGTTAGTAAGGGGTTAAGATGGCTGGAAGTTTAGTGATAGTGGAGTCGCCTGCAAAGGTAAAGACTATTAAAAAATATTTGGGTTCGGGGTATGAAGTTACGGCGTCAAACGGACATGTGAGAGATTTGCCGAAATCCACAATGGGTATTGATGTCGAAAATGACTTTGAACCGAAATATATTACCATAAGAGGCAAGGGCGAGTTACTTGCTAAACTGAAAAAAGATGTTAAAAAAGCTGATAAAATATATCTCGCAACCGACCCTGACCGTGAAGGTGAGGCAATCAGTTGGCATCTGTCAAAGGCTTTAAAGCTTGAAGACAGTGAGAAGAAGGTGTATAGAATCAGTTTTAATGAGATTACAAAAAATGCTATAAAAGAGGCTATCAAGCATCCAAGAAATCTGGATATGAATCTTGTGGATGCTCAGCAGGCCAGAAGAGTACTGGATAGAATGGTGGGTTACTCTATCAGCCCTTTACTTTGGGCAAAGGTAAAAAGAGGATTGTCTGCAGGTAGAGTACAGTCTGTAGCTCTTCGAATGATATGTGACAGAGAGGCACAGATAGATGAGTTTATTCCGGAAGAGTATTGGACACTTGAAGCTGAGCTTTTGACCGAGCACTCAAAAAAGACTGTAAATGCCAAGTTTTATGGTAAAAAGAGTAAGCTTGCCATAAACAATAAAGCAGAGATGGATAAAATATTAAAGGCTTTAAAAGGTGCTTCATATATAGTTTCAGAGATAAATGAAGGTGAAAGAGTAAAGAAAGCTCCAATTCCTTTTACAACATCTACCTTGCAACAGGAAGCCAGCAAAAAGTTAAATTATTCAACTCAAAAGACAATGAGACTTGCACAGCAATTATATGAAGGTGTGGAGGTAAAGGGTAAGGGTACAATTGCTCTTATTACATATTTGCGTACAGACTCAACAAGAATAGCTGCCGAGGCTGATGCCGCGGCAAGAGATTTTGTAGGTAAGAGCTACGGACCTGAGTATGTTTCAAAAAATGTTGTCACAAAAACAAATAACAATAATGTTCAGGATGCACACGAGGCTATAAGACCTACAGATGTAAATCTTACTCCTGCAATGGTTAAAGAATCATTGCCAAGAGAACTTTTCAGGCTATATCAGCTTATATGGAAGAGATTTGTTGCCAGCAGAATGGAAAATGCGAAGTATAAGACCACTTCAGTGAAACTTAGTGCAGGAGATTATATTTTTACAATGTCAGGCTCAAAAATAGTTTTTGAAGGATTTATGAGTGTTTATACTGACGATGATGAAGAAAAGGTTAGTTCGGATGCTATTATAGGAAAGCTTAAGGTAGGAGATGAGCTTAAACTTGAAAAACTTTTGGATGTACAACATTTTACACAACCACCTGCACATTTTACGGAGGCAAGTCTTGTAAAGGCATTGGAAGAGCAGGGAATAGGACGTCCGTCAACATATGCACCTACTATTACCACAATTCTTGCAAGACATTACATTGTAAAAGAGCAGAAAAATCTTTATGTTACCGAGCTCGGACAGATAGTAAACTCCATGATGGTTAATTATTTCGGGAGTATAGTAGATAAGGAATTTACAGCAAATCTTGAGCAATTACTGGATTCTGTAGGTGACGGAAGTGTAAACTGGAAAACTGTAGTATCAAACTTTTATCCGGATTTGGAGTCGGCAGTTGAGCAGGCTTCAAAGGAACTTGAAAATGTAAAGCTTGCAGATGAAGTAACAGATGTAATATGTGAAAACTGTGGAAGAAATATGGTTATAAAATACGGCCCACATGGAAAGTTTTTAGCATGTCCGGGATTCCCTGATTGTAAGAACACAAAGCCGTATCTTGAAAAGATAGGGGTTAAATGTCCTAAATGTGACGGAGAGGTTGTAATAAAGAAGACTAAGAAGGGCAGAATATATTATGGTTGCAGCAATGCGCCCGAATGTGACTTTATGTCATGGAATAAGCCTTCTTCTATAGCCTGTCCAAAATGCGGTTCATATATGGTTGAGAAGGGAAATAAGCTTCTTTGCATGAATGAAGAATGCGGATATTCCGAGAATAAGCCTAAAGAAGAATAAATATTTAAAGTTAAACGACCGACTTAATAAGCCGGTCGTTTATTTACATACAAATACTTTACTTTTTAAGTTATTTTATTTTTTCGACCATTTCTATTACTGTATCTATTACTTCATCAAAGCTGATTTCTTCCGCATATCTAAATCTTCTTTGATAGTTTTTCCATCTTATCCTAATATCTTTTTCCGATTTTAATTTGGATATTAGATTTATAATACTGTCAATTATAAAATCTGTACTTCTATATTTAAAAGTATTTTGACATGCATTTCTTAACATATCATAGTTTATTTTTTCGCTTTTCAAACGGTATAAAATATAAATATCATAAAAGTCCTTACTCCTACTGTTAAATATTCCCCTATAATAAACTGTATGAATTTTCTCAGCAAGAATAGTTTCTATATTGTATGCACATATTTTAAATAAACTGTCACTGAAAATGCTTTTATAATTATATGATATATCACTTGGTGTAATCGGGTCTCCGGTTGCTATATCAAGAGGGATAATCTGTCTAATATTTTCGAGCCTACAAAGAACTGTAATTCTAAATCCTCCATACTCATCTTCTTTACGGATTTCTTCTATTTTCTGAATTGTGTAAGTGATTCCGTTATCATACCCACTGCTAAGAATTTTTTCAAATCTTTGCTTTATATTTTCCTCTGTAAGTGTGAATTTTCTTATCAAAAAATCAATATCGACAGTACTTCTTTGCCTTATTCCTATTACATTAGAAAGTAGAAATCCACCTTTAAAAATAAAATTATTACTCTCATCACTTATTGATATTTTTTCTAAAATACTCTCTAAAAAATAGTGTGTTTGTATTGAATTAAAACTGAGTCCTGTTTCTTTTGAAAGCTTTTGACATAATGATCTAAGTTTATCTTTATTCATAGAGAATCTCCATAACTTTTTTTACTTTTTCATATATTTTCATTTTTTTAGAATATTCATAGAGTCTATTTAAATCTTTATATGAATATTTAATATACCTGTTAAGAGTTTTGGAAAGTAATTCTGTTTCCACTTCATTTCTATTTTTAATAAGATCACAAATAGTTCTTTCTAAATTGTATACTTTTACAGTATTTCCAAACATAGTTTGACAATCTGTTATACCCATATCATAAATTTCTTTCTTTACATAGTGAATTCTAACGTTACTGTTTATTCTATGTTTATTGTATCCTTTATATACTGTGGCTTCAATTTCAAGTGGAATTATATCCGTAAATCCCTGAAGATATAAGGCTGATACATAAGAAAAAATAGCTACTGTATATTTATTTTGAAAAAAAGAATACTCATCATAATCACCACTTGAATTTATATAAATTCCTCTATCTATGCGAATCAACTCACCTGTTTCAACCATCCGTGTTAGATAAATAGTAGGGATGTTAGAGCTTGTAAACTCTTTACTTGTTATTACACCGCCGTTATTTTTTAATTTTTCTTTTATTTTATTTATATAATCCATAGTATCCTCTATTCTTGTTGTAATTATGCTTACATCATATCACTTGGTAAGCACAAATACAACAAAAATGGAAAACTAAATATCAAAAAAGAGAGTGGAACTAATTTAAGCCACACTCTCAAATTTAAAATGAATACTTTATTATAGTTGCTTTGCTATTCCTTATAATCATCTTTTTTATCAAGATTTCGTATCTGTTTTGTTATTACCAGATATGCATATATTATTACCGGCATTACAATATCTATAAATAAGAAAACAAAAAGCAATCTGATATTGTCTGAGAATATTGCAACAAAAACAGTTGAGATTAAACTGAATATAAGTAAAAGTAAGATTATTATTGCAAAAAACTTTTTTATTTTCATATTAATTTTCCTCCAGACTTAAAGTCAACTCTTCCCACTCATTCATAAGCTTTTCAAGCTTTTCTTCCAGAGCCGTTTTTTCTTTTTGTAGTTCCATAAGCTTACCTACATTTGAGGAAATCTCAGGATTGGCAAATTCCTCATCTATGAGTCCAAGTTTTTCTTCAATCTTTTCTATTTCCTTTTCACATTTGTTTAATGCATTTGTGATTTTTTTCTTTTGCGCTTGTGCATTCTTGTTTTCAATCCATTCCTGCTTGGAATCGGAGACCTCTGCCGGTTTTTCTTCTATGTTATTTACAGAAAGATTTGCTGCACCTTCTACAGCTTCTCTTTTTTCAATATAGTAATCATAATTTCCTATATAGTTAAGTAATCTGTTTCCTGTAAGATCAAGAATCCTGGTTGCTGTCTTATTGATAAAATATCTGTCATGTGAGACATAGCAAATGGTGCCGGGGAAACTGTTTAAAGCACTTTCAAGTACATCTTTACTCAGAATATCCAAATGGTTTGTAGGCTCATCCAAAAGCAGGAAGTTTGCTTTTGATAACATAAGCTTTACCAAAGATACTCTGCCTCTTTCTCCACCGGATAAATCACCGATTTTTTTAAATACATCCTCACCTGTAAAGAGAAAAGCTGCAAGTATGTTTCTTATTTGAGTATTGTTCATCTCAGGGTAAGTATCTGAAATCTCATCAAACAAAGTCTTGTCCATATGAAGTACTTGATGTTCCTGATCATAGTATGCAATGGAAACATTTGATCCGTAGATTACTTCACCTGTATCCGGAGATAAAAGACCGTTTATAATCTTTAGAAGAGTAGTCTTTCCTGTACCGTTATCACCTATAATAGCAACTCTTTCTCCTCTTTTGATTTCAAAGTTTATATTTGAGAATAAATGCTTTTCATCAAAACTCTTTGACAAATCATGTACCGTAATAACATCTTTACCACTTTCTTTTGAAATATCCAAAGAGAGTTTCATATTCTCTATATGGGTAACCGGAGCTTCAACTCTATCTATCTTTTCAAGTTGTTTTTGACGGCTCTCGGCTCTTTTTATCGACTTTTCTCTGTTGAACTGCTTAAGCTTTGTAATAACTGCTTCCTGATGTTTTATTTCCTGTTGCTGATTCAAATATTCCTTCATTTTGGCATCTAAAAGCATCTGCTTTTTTGCTGAGAAGTCTGAATAATTTCCGGAATACATCTGAACTTCGGCGTTTTCTATATCTATAACCTTGCTTACTATCTTATCAAGAAAATATCTGTCATGTGAAACTATGATTACAGCTCCTTTATAGTTTAAAAGATAGGATTCAAGCCATTCTATACTGCGAAGGTCCAAATGGTTTGTCGGCTCATCAAGTAAGATAATATCCGGTTCTTCTAAGAGTAACTTTGCAAGGAAAACTCTTGTTTTTTGGCCTCCTGATAATGTATTTATCTTTCTTTCAAAGTCATTTTCATTAAATCCAAGTCCTTTTAAAATACCGATAACTTTACTTTTTGCAGCATACCCGTCCATCAGCTCATAGCTATGTGTCAGAGCGGTATATGAAGAATATAACGCTTCAAGTTCCTCGCCTGAGAGGTGTTGCATCTGTTCCTGCATCTCTAACATTCTTTTTTCCATGTTAAGGATATGCTCTATAACTGTATATAATTCATCTATAATACTTAGAGTAGAATCAACATTATTTATCTGTCTTAGATATCCGAGTTTTGCATCCTTTGCAAGTATAACATTGCCGCTGTCGGCACGTTCCTCACCTGTAAGTATTTTTAGTAGTGTGGTTTTTCCGGCACCGTTTACACCGACAATGGCAACTTTTTCATGTTCATTGACTAAAAAATTTGCATCTTTTATTATCTCATTGCTTCCGAAAGATTTTGAGATATTTGTAGCATTTAAAATCAAAATTTGCCTCCTTAGTCATATAATCCACATAAGTATAGCTTAAATACATGCTTAAATGCAAGACAATTCATGATACAAATGAAGCCTTTATATACTCAAAAACTTAATAAAATATATAATATTCACCATATATATCTGTATTGACATTTATATTAATAGATAATATACTAATTGTAGAATTCTTAACAAAGAGAATTGCTGAGAATAATTTATAAATTGATATTTGGAACGGAATAAATATGGAAGAAAGAAAAATATCCAGAGCGGTCATTTCAAGACTGCCAAGATACTATAGATACTTAGGTGAGCTGTCAGAAGAGGGTGTTGAGAGAATATCCTCAAAAGAACTTAGTGAGAGAATGAAGGTTACAGCTTCTCAAATCAGACAGGATTTAAATAACTTTGGAGGTTTCGGACAGCAGGGATACGGATATAATGTAAGGTATCTGTATAATGAGATTGCAAAAATTTTGGGAATAGACCGTCAGCATAATATTATAATAATAGGTGCTGGTCACTTGGGACAGGCTATTGCAAATTATGCAAACTTTGAGAGAAGAGGTTTTTTAATCAAAGGAATGTTTGATGTGGACCCTAATCTTTTCGGCAAAACAATTCGAGGTGCAAGAGTTTATTCGCTTGATAATCTTGAAAAGTTTGTATCTGAAAATGATATACAGATTGCCGCACTTACAATACCGAAGACCAGAGCAATGGAAGTTGCGGACAGACTTATAAAGTCGGGCATAAAGGCGATTTGGAATTTTGCACATACAGATTTGGTTGTACCGGATGATGTAGTGGTTGAGAATGTGCATCTTTCAGAATCTCTTATGAGACTATCATATAGAGTCAGTAATGTAGATGCCGTTCCGTTTGAAGGAAAGTATGATTAGAGGAATCGGCACTGATATAGTCGAAATAGACAGAATATCAAATGCAATTAAAAAGGAATTTTTTTTAAAGAAGGCTTTCAATGATAGTGAGATAGATATGGCCGTAGGCAGAAAAAAAGACAGTTTTCTGGCCGGAAATTTTGCTACAAAGGAGGCCTTTGTAAAAGCATTGGGAACAGGTTTCAGAGGTGTTGAACTTAAGGACTTGGCTGTACTCAGAGATGAACTTGGAAAGCCTTTTATAAAAATCTGTAATAATTTAAACAGACATTTACAAGGGATTGATGAGAATAAAATCCATGTATCCATAAGCAATACCGATTCATTGGCAATTGCAATGGTAGTAATAGAAACAGACTAATATGTGGAGATGGGGATATGAGAATTCTTGATGAAACTGCATTAAAATACATACCTGAAAGAATTAAGAATGCAAACAAAGGCAGCTATGGACATGTTCTGGTTATTGCCGGAAGTAACGGAATGAGCGGTGCCGCATTTTTGAGTGCAATGGCTGCATATCGTTCAGGTGCAGGTTTGGTTAGAATACTTACAGTAAGTAAAAATCGTACAATTTTACAAACACTTTTACCTGAAGCAATAATAACAACTTATGATGAGAGAGAAGCATATGAGAATAAGGAATGCTTTATAAATAAGATTAAGTCATGTATTGAGTGGTCAAGCGTAGTGGTACTGGGACCGGGACTTTCTACTGATTATTATGCTAAAATCATTGTAGAATATGTTTTGGCCGAATGTTATGTACCGATGATAATAGATGCTGATGCTTTGAATATTATTGCTGCCGACACTACACTTACAAAGTATTATACTGACAATATCATCATAACTCCTCATATAGGAGAGATGTCAAGACTGATAGATGTATCTATAGAGGATATATTATCGGATCCGGTAAAGTATGCCGAGGAATATGCAAATAAATACGGTATTACAGTAGTTTTGAAATCTCATCAAAGTGTTATCGCCGCAAAGGAGGATACATTTATAAATAAATCCGGAAGTGCCGCCATGGCAAAGGCCGGAAGCGGAGATGTTCTATGCGGTATAATTGCAGGCATGTTTTGTCTGGGTATAGATGATGATATGGCTGTGGCACTTGGAGTTTTCATACACGGTATGGCCGGCAGTATGGCCGGTAAAAAATATGGAGAACACAGTATTTTGGCAAGAGAAATCATAGAAAATATAGGTGAAGTGCTTAATAGAAGGAAGAGAAATGGACTCATATAGACGTGCTTATGCGAAGGTTGATCTGGATGCAATAAAGCATAATTTAACAGTTACAAAAAAAGCTTTAAAAGATAATATGAAACTGGCGGCAGTTGTAAAGGCTGACGGTTATGGACACGGAAGTGTTCCGGTATCATTATATATAAAAGATATTGTGGACTTTTTCTGTGTGGCTACACTTGAAGAAGGTGTTAATCTTAGATACCATGGCATTACAAACCCTATTTTGATACTGGCATGTATTCCAAGAAACAGCTACAAAGAATCAATAGTATTTGATATAAGGGAATCGGTTTTTACGCTGGATCAGGCTAAGAGAATAAATGATGAAGCCGGAGAACTTGGGAAAAAGATATCTATTCATATCGCAATAGATACAGGTATGAACAGAATCGGTTTTAAGCCTACAAAAGAGAGTGCTGACATTATAAAAGAAATAAGTGAAATGGAAAATATTGAGATTGAAGGTATTTTCACACATTTTCACAGTGCTGATGAAAGTGATCTTACGTCTGCAAAAGAACAGGAGAGATTATTTGGGCAATTTTTGGATTTACTAAAGAGTATGGGAATAGAACCTTCTATAGTACATGCCTCAAATTCAGCAGCTATAGTAAACGGTATCGGTACCGACTTTGATATGGTGCGCTTGGGAATTACAATGTATGGTGTTGCACCTTCAAATGAAGTGAATTTAACGAACTTTAATTATAAACCTGCATTAAGCATTTACTCAACAATTACATATATAAAGAGAATAAAATCAGGCGAATCTGTAAGTTACGGCGCAACTTTTAAAGCTGAAAAAGATATGGATATTGCAACAATTTCTTTCGGATATGCAGACGGCTATCCCAGAGATTTGAGTAATAAAGGATATGTATTGATTAAAGGTGTAAAATGTAATATTATCGGTAGAATATGCATGGATCAGACAATAGTAGATGTCAGTAATGTTCCAAATGTTAATATAGGAGATAAGGTTGTTATTTTAGGAAAAAGTGATGGAAACAGCATAACTGTAGACGAGCTCACAAAAGATTCAAACACTTTTTCCTATGAATTTATTTGTGGTATTAATAAGAGAGTACCGAGACTTTACTATTCAAATGGTGAATATGTCGGTAAAAAGGACTATATAAGAGATTTATATACTATGATATAGTTTTTAAAAGTTTTAGATATAAGATAAGTAGGAGTTTTTCATGGACGATGCTCATTCGGCATTATTAATTATAATTTGTGTAATTGTATTATTTATTAATTTTTCGATTCATTCGTTTAATTCAGCTATAAATGAGCTGAACAGTTCGGATATTGATGAGGATAAAAACGGGGAAAGACTGAAGTTTCATATAGAAAATATCGGTAAAGTACTTTACTGTATGTATATAATTAATGTTCTTTCCGGAATATTTTTCGGATGGATTTTTGTCAGATCGTTTTCATCCGGTATTAAATCAATATTATCAAATATTTTACCCTTGTCGGCATCAACAGTTTTTTCTACATTTATTGTATTGTTATTGTTTTGTATATTCTTTGTTGTGTTCGGGATATCAATACCTAACAAGCTTGCAAGAAAATCACCTAAAAAAAGTGCTTATACATTTATGAACATTTCAAATGTTTTGATTTTACTTTTTTCGCCGGTTATTTATATTGTTGACAGTATTTCATATGTTATTTTAAAAGTGTTCGGACTTGATATAAAGGCACAGTCAGAAACTGTAAGTGAAGAAGATATTATGAGCATGGTAAATGAAGGCCATGAGCAGGGTATCTTTGAAGGTTCCGAAGCTGAAATGATTACAAATATTTTCGAGCTTAATGATAAGCAGGCAAGAGATGTTATGACTCACAGAAAAAATATTGTATTTATAAACGGTGAAGACAGCTTACAGACTGTAATTGATTTTATGCTTACTTCAGGTATCAATTCCAGATATCCGGTATATGATGATAATATAGACAGCATAATGGGTATTTTAAATATGAAGGATGCACTTATATGTGAAAATACGTCAGATTATCGGAATACTTCAATTAAGGATATACCGAATATTTTGAGACCGATTACATTTGTTCCGGAAAATAAAAACCTTGTTACTTTGTTCAAGGATATGCAATCTCAGAAAAATCATATGGTAATTGTAGTGGATGAATATGGACAGACCTCAGGTATAGTTACTATGGAAGATATACTTGAAGAGATTGTAGGAAATATAATGGATGAATACGATGAAGATGAGGAGCTTATAAAAGAGCTTCCTGACGGTTCATTTATAATAAAGGGAATGACTCCACTGTCTGATATAGAAGATATTTTAAATATAAAATTTGATGAAGAGGAGTTGGAGAATTTTGATACTATAAATGGTCTTATGATATCCAGACTTGACAGGATACCGGAGGATAATGAGAAATTCGATATTATAATGTACGGCTATGAGTTTAAGGCATTACATGTATCAAACAGAATGATCAATACCATTAAAGTAACAAAATCACAAGGGGATGAAGAGCTTAGCGAAGAATAAATTGTTTTTACCTTTAAAGATGTTTGAGGACAGGGAGTACATCAGAAGAGTATTATATATAGCACTTCCGGTCTCATTTCAAACATTATTAAAAATGATAGTTAATTTTGTAGACACTGTAATGATAGGAAAGTTGGGGGAGACCGCCATTGCAGGTGTGGGGTTGGCAAATAAATATTTCTTTGTTTTTATATTGTTGATATTCGGAATAGAAAGTGGGACAGGAGTATTGGCATCTCAATACTGGGGGAACAATGATATAAAAAACATAAGAAAAGTACTTGGAATAGGACTGTTATTATCAATTACCGGTAGTATTATTTTTTCATCTGCGGCATTTATTATGCCGGATAAATTAATGATGATATTTACAGAATCAGATAATGCAATTACAATAGGAGCTGCTTATCTGGGTGTTGTATGTATTTCATATCCGTTTACAGCCGCCACAGATATATATGTATCCACAATGCGTGCAATCGGGGAAGTAAAGGTACCGGTTATATCAAGTATTTTTGCAATTATAGTTAATATTATATTGAATTATATTTTGATATTCGGTAAATTCGGCATGCCTGTACTTGGAGTTGTAGGTGCGGCTGTTGCGACAGTAGCGGCAAGAATATTTGAATTTTTATTGACAATTATACTTGTATCAATAAAGAAATCACCTATCATATGTTCTATAGCAAAGTTAAATCCGTTTTCAAAAGAGTTGATATCGCAGTTTGGAAAAACAGCATTGCCTGTAATAATCAACGAATTTTTTTGGGGAGTAGGAACCACACTTTTTTCTGTCGCATACGGAAGAATGGGAGATGCCGCTATAGCCTCGATAACCATTTCAACCGCATTACAGGATTTACTGGTGGTGTCCTTTCAGGGAATTGCTATAGCAACAGTAATTATACTTGGAAATGAGATGGGAGCAAATAATCTTAAAAAAGCTAAACTATATGGTTCATATTCTTATGTTTTAACTTTTTTAGTAGGAGTTTTTGCATCTATACTTATTATGATATTTAGAATACCATTCGTATCACTATATAAAGTTTCCTATAATGTAATAGAGAATGTAAAGTTATGCCTTATGGTGTTTGCTTTTTTCTTTCCTTTTAAGGCGATTGCAACGGTTAATATTGTAGGAATACTTAGAAGCGGAGGAGATACATTGGCTTGTCTGTTTTTAGATTTATCTGCAGTGTGGCTTATAGGTGTACCCATGGCATTTCTTGGAGGATTATATTTTAAATTTCCGATTTATACAGTTTATGCAATGGTACTTTCATCGGAAGTTTATAAAGCATTGGTAGGATACATCAGATACAAACAGGGGAAATGGCTTAAAAACCTTGCCATAGAATTGACAGCAAGCTGATTTCAGTATAAAATTAATTTTTGGATTAGTAAATAAAGGAGATATTATGTCAGGACATTCAAAATTTGCAAATATTAAACATAAAAAAGAGAAAAACGATGCGGCGAAGGGTAAAATATTTACTGTAATCGGAAGAGAGATAGCAGTGGCAGTAAAAGAGGGCGGACCTGACCCGAACAATAACTCAAGACTTAGAGATGTTATTGCAAAGGCAAAGGCAAACAATGTACCAAATGATACAATTGAAAGAGGTATTAAAAAAGCTGCCGGTGATGTAAACTCTGTAAACTATGAGCAAAACACTTATGAGGGATATGGTCCTAACGGTGTTGCAATTATTGTTGAGACATTGACAGATAATAAAAACAGAACTGCAGCAAATGTGAGAGCCGCTTTTACAAAAGGTGGTGGAAATATAGGAACACCTGGCTGTGTATCATTCATGTTCGATAAAAGAGGACAAATTCTTATAGATAAAGAAGAGTGCGATATGGATGCTGATGAGCTTATGATGGCCGCACTTGACCTTGGTGCAGAGGATTTTAATGATGAAGAGGACAGCTACGAGATACTTACAGATCCTGAGAATTTCTCAGCGGTAAGAGAAGGACTTGAAAAGCTTGGTGTACCGATGGCAAATGCTGAAGTTACAATGATTCCTCAAAACTGGGTTACACTTTCAGATGAAGAAGATATCAAGAAGATGAACCGTATCTTAGATCTTCTGGATGCAGAAGATGATGTACAAAATGTATATCATAGCTGGGATGAGTAATATGACATTACCAAAGGATCCGGTGATGTTATTATCACTTATAAATACCAAGCTTAGAGATTATAATTCATCATTGGATGATTTTTGTAAAGAAAATAATCTAAATGAGGATGAGATAAAGAAAAAGCTTGAGATGATTGATTATCACTATGATGAATTCAAAAACAAATTCGTATGAGTGGGTTACCGGGGATAGATAGTTTTTAATTTATTTCCATTTAATTTTTTTCTTATATTGTTATGCAATATAAATAATTCTATTTGTGAATATTTTATATTGCTTATATTATAATTATAAAGTAGTATTTAAACGGTTAGTGAGTACTAATTGTTTAAATACTATTTTTTGTTTGAAGGAGAATAAGAATGACAGTTTTTCAGGTGAAAAGAATCTTTAAAAAGGATAGTATATTTTTCTGTAGTATACTAAATTTGTTTATGTTTATTATAATTTGTATAGTATTTTATTGGTCCGGATATATTCGTGATCAATATAATATAATGAACGATGGAGAATACTTTGAGACTTTTTATTTAATTTGTATTGTTATAATTGAGACATTTGTATTGGCTCTAATATATTTTTTAAGACAACGTAAATCGGGAATATATAAAGTATTTTATCTATTGTATATTGTTTTACTTATGTTATTTGTATATAAAACTATAAATTATATTATGTACTATAACAATTATAGTATATAAGAGTATATATAAGAGTATTCATAGCTAAAAGAGCAGTATTTATTGTTTTTAAGCTTTATTTATATAGATATAACTATTCGCAAAACTCAAGTTTAACGAATAGTTATTATGGTAAAATATAGAGAGTTAAATACATATAACTCTCTATATTACTTTAATGATTTATATCCTGTAACTATATATGATCATATATCTATATATTTGTACTTACTATTTTGCCAACTGCAATAACACAGCATTTATTATTGCGGCGCATACATTACTTCCACCTTTGTTTCCGTCACATATTATTGCAGGTATATTACTTTGTTTTACAAGTTCTTTTGCTTCTATTACATTTACAAAGCCTACAGGTGCCGCAATTATAAAATCAGGCTTATATTTATCCAACAGTTCATTGATCCTTATAAGGGCTGTCGGTGCATTTCCTACAGCAAAAACTATCGGAATTTTCTTACCAAGTAAAGCTTCCTTTTCTTCATGCATTTGGTATGCAAGATCTATTGCTGCATTTGCCCTTGTTGTTTTATTTTTCTTTGCGTATTCTATGGTCTTTTCATCTGCGATTAAGCATAAAGGCTCAATACCGAATTTACCGGTCAAAATACGCTTATTGATACCGCTAAGTGCCATATTTGTATCTGTAAATATCATTGCACCGGATTGTATACAATCTTTAATTGTTTGCAATGCATTGTTTTGGAAAATGACATTATTTTGATAATCAAAATCCGCTGTTGTATGTATTGTCCTTTTTACTACCAAAAGCTCATCTTCTGAGTAAAACTTCAGTCGGTTTTCATCCATCTGTGATGTCAATATTTCAAAACTTTTCTTTTCTATATCTTCAGGTCTTACTTCTAACATAAAACTCCTTTTCTATATTTATTTTTCTGATTTATCCAGTATATTAAGTATTGCATTTATATCCAATGACTCCTCAATTAAATCAGCCAGCAGTTCATATTGTGACTCTTTGTAGATATCAAAATCATTAATATTTGTATCTATTGTAACTTTCTTGCCTGTTTTCTTTATTAGACCGGAAATAATTGCATCTACGAAATTGTCATTTTCAAATATACCATGTATATAGGTACCCATTATATTATTATTTACAAAACCGCCATTGTCAGTAATATCGGACTTTGTAAAAGGATTCTCTTTAGGATCTATTGTACTTCCCATATGAATTTCATAGCCATTTATAGTGGAATTGCATAAATCAATAAAATCAGGTGTATTTATTATTTCTGTTTCAGTTTGCCTTGTTGTTTTCTCTTTTGCAAAGATTGTGCTGAAGTTTAAAAGTTTTAAACCCTCTTCAGTACCTCCTTCTTCCACTCCGTATTCATCTATAAGCTCATTTCCAAGCATTTGGAATCCTCCACAGATTCCGATAATATTCTTTTTAGACAGATTAGTATGAGTAAATCTCATATTTTTTAGCCATCTTAGATCGTACAAGGTGTTTTTTGTACCGGGGATTATAACAAGATCCGCATCTTCCATTTCCTTTGGAGTGCTGATATATTTCATTACAATTTCTTTTCTTCTGCTAAGCGGATTGAAGTCTGTAAAATTTGAAATATGAGGTAACTTTATAATTGCTATATTTATTTTTTTTGTATTAAATATTACATTATTTGTTTCCAGTCTCTCAGATAAAGAATCTTCATCATCTATATCTATCTTCTTCATTGGTATAACACCCAATACCGGAATATCTATATTTATTTTTTTAAAATGCTCTGCCAGCATATCAAATCCCGGTGTAAGTAAATTCTTATCACCTCTGAATTTATTTATAACTATGCCCTGTATTCTTGCTTTAGCGTCATCATCCATTAAGGCAACAGTGCCGTAAACAGATGCAAATACACCACCTCTGTCTATATCGGCAACCAAAAGTACAGGAGCATCCACAAGCTTTGCTAAGCCCATATTTACAATATCATTTTCATTTAAGTTTATTTCAGCAGGTGAACCTGCCCCTTCTATAACGATGATATCATATGATTCACAAAGTTTATTATATGCTTCAAGTATATATGGTATAAATTTTTTCTTGTTTTTGTAATACTCAGAGGCTCCCATATTTGCATGAACCTTGCCGTTTAGAATCACCTGACTTCCTGTATTTGAAGTAGGCTTTAAAAGTATAGGATTCATTTCAACAGAAGGTTTGATACCTGCCGCTTCCGCCTGCATTACCTGTGCTCTGCCCATTTCCATTCCGTCTTCCGTTATATAAGAATTCAGAGCCATATTCTGTGATTTGAAAGGTGCGACTTTAAAACCTTTTCTTTTTAACATTCTGCAAAGTCCGGCAACCAGAAAACTTTTACCGGAGTTTGACATTGTGCCTTGAACCATTATAACTTTTGTCATATATGTTACCTCTCGATAAGTTCTTTAATATTTTCAAACAATATCATGTTGTCCGAGTTTGTCCTTACAGCAACTCTAAAATAGGTATTATCCATTCCCCTATAGTCTGAACAGTCTCTGACAATAACTCCTTGATTTAACAGAGCATTTGACAGATTTTTTTTGTATCTGCAAAGAAGAAAATTTGCTTTAGAATCAAAAACTTCTATCCCGACAGATTTAAGATTTTTTAATAATATACTCTTCTCCTTTTGTATTTTTAAAACAACCTGACTCATATCCTGTGTTAAAGAAAACTTTGCAGCCTCAAGTGCTAAAGTATTAATATCCCATGAAGGAGTGAGTTTTTTTAAGTTTTCTATTATTTTTTTATTTTCAGTCAAAAGATAGCCGAATCTAAGACCCGGAAAGGCATATAATTTGGTCAGAGATCTAAGTATTGCCAAATTAGTATATTTTGAAAGATTGGATATCTGCGAATACTTTTCACCGTCTAATACAAACTCTAAAAAACATTCATCAAGTAAGACAAATATATTTTCAGCTTTACAATACTCAAGTAATCTTTGTAACAGTTCCTCTTCTATCAGATATCCGGTTGGATTATTTGGATTTGTTAATACTAAAACATCAATATTGTCTGACAATATATCAAATATTTCGTTTGTTATCTTAAATCTGTTCATGTCATAGTAAACTATATTTGCTGAAACAGATTCTGCAGCAAGTCTATAGGATTCAAAACTTGGTGTAGGTATACATATATTTGATTCTTTATCAAATATACTGAAAAGCCTGAAAATAATGCTGTTAGCACCGTTTCCAAGATAGATACTCTCTTCACTTACATCATGCTTACGGCTTATCAAAGCCTTTATTTCACTGTAATCTTGATTCGGATAATGTACTAAAATATCTATAGATTTCTTTAAAATATCTTTTAAATTAGGATCTATACCATAAGGATTTATGCTTGCAGAAAAATCTATATATTTCTTTCCGCTTTTGGAGAATTCTAAAAGTCTACCTCCGTGCATCTTTGGCCTCTCTATATTCGTGGCTGAAGTGCTTGTCATAGAGTTTACTAAGCTCAAATTCATCAGCTAAAAATCTACCGACATATACAAGAGCTGTTTTATTTATATCAGCATTCTTAACCTCTCCTGCAATATTTTCCAGAGTAGACATTATAATCTTTTGATCGGGCCAGCTGGCCTTATATACTACTGCCGCAGGAGTATCCTTAGAATAAGAACTCATAAGTTTATTTGCCAATTCCTCAATACTTGCAATGCTTAAGAATATAGCCATACTTGCCTGTATCTTTGCAAGATTTTCAATACTCTCAGCCTCAGGAACCGGAGTTCTTCCGGCCATTCTTGTAAGAATCATTGTCTGTGTAACACCGGGGAGGGTAAATTCACGCTTTAAAGCGGCCGCACCTGCAAACACCGAGCTTACACCCGGCACAACCTCGTATTCTATACCCTTTTTATCAAGAGCTAACATTTGCTCTCTGATAGCACCGTACATAGCAGGGTCGCCTGTATGAACTCTGGCTATACTAAGTCCCTTTTCATTTGAATCAAATATTATCTCAAGTACCTCATCCAAACTAAGTGATGCTGAATTGATGAGTTTTGCTTCAGATTTAATATCTGTAAATAATTCTTTATTTACAAGAGAACCGGTATAAATAATCACATCTGAATTATCGATTATTCTCTTTCCTTTAATTGTCAAAAGCTCAGGATCTCCGGCTCCTGCACCTATAAAATAAAGCATGCTACGCCTCCAATTAACAAATTTATTATCAGTAAAACTATATAAGATAAATATGTAATATTATTCACTTTTACAATATCATCCGCATTTACGGTATTATTTCCGTCTCCGATACTTCTTTTTTTTACCAACTTTCCAAAATAATATGCATCACCGAGCAGTTTTGTATTTAAAAAACCTGCAATTACACTCTCCGTTTGTCCCGCATTCGGACTGGAGTGAATATATCTGTATTTATAAAAAGCATATACGGAGTTTTTTAATATATTAAAATTATTCTCAACTATTGATACAAAGAAAATAACAAAAAGAAGAATAATAGCGGAAAATCTTGCAGGTAAGAAATTAACAACATCATCAAGTTTTGCCGCTACTTTTCCTATATAAAAATATTTTTCATCCTTATAGCCTATCATAGAATCCATAGTATTTATAACTTTATATATAATTGGAAGTACTAAAACAAGCCATAAGAGCCTGATATCAAAGAATATTGCAAGTAAAGCTCCCAATGTAGCATAAAACCATGGCGCTACAATTCCGTCAGACATATTTTCCGCTACGGTCTCTATAACAGCCTTTGTTATCTGTTCAAAATCAAGACTGTCTGTATCTCTTCCCACTATCATAGAAAGCGATCTTCTTGCCTCATCTATATCGCCTGATTTTATGGAATGATATACTTTCATACTCTCATATCTTAATGAAGCTTTAGCAAATATCTGAAAGAATAAAAAGCATTCTATAATAAAACCTAAATAGAAATTTATTTTGTATATAAATATATCAATAAAATAGATTATACATCCCCAAAATAATATATTTAAAAACACAATAAGAAATCCGGCAAACAAGAGCCCGGTTTTTGTTTTAAATATTTTTCTGAAAAGTTTTTCAAGACCGGAAATACTGTTTCCCATAAATCTAACTAAATGCGGTAAATTATGAAAATCTCTAATAAAGAAATCCAAGATAAATCCGGAAATAAATGCCAAATAATGAACCATTTCTATTTAAGGTGCCAGTGCCAGTACCAAAACCACAACAAGCTCGGCAAGTTGTAGGAAATAGCCGGCTAAATCACCTGTAATACCCCCAAACTCTTCAAAAGATTTCACTCTATAATATAAAAAAACTAAAAATGTTGAAATTGCACATAATAATCCATAATTAACATTGACTACAATCATAGCAGCGCTTCCAAGTAAAATAAATATAATAAGTACTGCCCTATTTGTATATATCAGACTCTTTTTTGAAAACTCAAAGGCCAATCCGCTACCTCTGGCATTCTTAAATACTATTAAAGCCAACGCGCTGTATGCCCTTATAAGCATATATGAAATAGCCAATATGTATATCTTCACAGCACTGTCAAATGTAAGCATAGCTGCAAAATATAATAATATATAGACCAAACCGCCTATTATGGCGAAAGCCCCGGAATTGGAATCCTTTAATATAGCAAGCTTTTTTTGTTTATCCTGATTTGAACCCAGCGCATCCATTGTATCTAAAAAGCCGTCCATATGTATGCCGCCTGTATATAAAATAGGAAAAACCGTAAGAAAAGCCGCAACTAATGTAGGATTGATTCTAAGTTTATAAAAAAATACGGAAAATACAATCATAAAAATCCCTTCCACAATACCGACTACAGGTAAAAATAAAAGGCAATATTTCATATTTTCTTTTTCCCATTTAAAACTTCTTACAGGAATCTTTGAATACATGGCAAATGTGATTGCCATTGATTTTAATAAATTGCTCATTTTAACTTTCTATCATAGGGTAGACCGTAGATTACCTCTATAACCCTGTCTGCTACCTCAATTATTTGTTTATGCAGAGAATACAAACAATCAATAAATATATCAAGTTCTCTGCTTTGATTTCTTTCGGTAGAAAATATATCATTTCCTACAATAAAAACAGAATTACATCTGCTTTTAAGAGTAATTATATCAGAAAAAATCTCTTCTGTAATCTGTTTAAAGTTATTTTTGAGTCCTGATTCATCAAAAAGATTATTGGACAAAAGGTTTGTCAAATCTTCAAGCAAAATATTGTCTTCGAAATTTACATTCAAATCTTTAATATGTCTCGGTTCTTCAACAGTAAAAAAGCCCTTACCTGCTCTTTGCAAGAGATGCTTTTTTATTCTTTTACCGGCATAATCTCCGATATTTTCCATTGTTGCAAGATATATTTTTTTATCAAACTTCTCCGATATAAGACTTTCGGCATATTCAGACTTTCCGCTTGATACACCGCCATAAATATAAACTATCATACAAATCTTTCATACTCATCTATCTTAATATCGGAAAAAGAGGCATTTTTAGTATAAATTTCAGATACAAGATCAAGAAGAGGGAAAAGCAGAGCACAACCGCTTCCCTCTCCAAGAGCAAGTGAAGCGTCAATAACCGGATTTAACTCTAAAATTTTAAATATAGCGGAGGCTACAGGTTCACGGCTTAGATGTGAGGCAATCATATACTCCTTGCACAGAGGATTAAAAAAGTATGCCAAAAGTGCCGCAATCTCTGAAATCACACCGTCTATTACTATAGGAATCTTGTATATAGCCCCACCGATAAAAATTCCGGTAAGAGCTGCTATATCCAAACCTCCAATTGATGAAAGCAAATCGACTACAGTTAAAATCCTTGTATCATCAGACGAATTGATTAAATCCAAGAATGTTTTATCTCTAAAACCGTACTTTTCTATGGCACCTTCTATGACTTCTATTTTTCTTTTAAGTTTCATATCATTTAATCCCGCACCACGTCCTGTAACATTTGTAACAGGTAGATTTAATAGAGCGGCTGAAAGCGCAGATGATGTAGTGGTATTTCCTATACCCATTTCACCGGTCCCTATTATATTGATACCGTTATTTTTTAAATTTTCCACTATTTCAATACCGGTAAAAATTGCTCTTAAACTTATATCTATAGGCATTGCCTTTTCTTTGTAAAAGTTATTTGTTCCATGCATTAACTTATGATTGATAACACCCATTGAATAAATCTCAGTATCAAAACTGTCTATACCCATATCAATAACCATAAGGTCTGAACCTGAGGATTTACATAAAACAGAAATACTTGATGTACCAAGAACCATACTTTTTGCGACAGCTAAAGTCACTTCTTTACCTGATTGAGATATACCCTCTGCGACCACTCCATTGTCGGCACACATAACTGTGACACATTTCTTATCAATACATGGAATTTCACTTTCAAATATAGCTGAGAGTTTTTGAAATATTTTCTCAAACTCTCCAAGACTGTCAAGAGGCTTGGCAATACTGTCCCAATGCTTTTTTGCAAGTTTTTCGTATACTGTTGAAGTATTTGTAATCCGGGATAAGAGATTTTTAAATTTATCCAGTAATTCATTTTGTATATTTGTTAAAACCGGTGGTTTATACATTTCTTTGCCTCTCTAAATATTCAACTAAATTCTCTACTAAAAATTCATAGCCACGAAGGTAAATATGTGGAAATCCGGCAAATATATTCTCATATGCATTGATACAGTTCCATTCCTTACTTTTATTTGCCTTCACTGCATGTGCATACTCGCCGTTATTTGTAGAGTCAAAGTAATGGAACTCGTGACTTCGAATCTTTTGATTTTTTTTCATCAAGAAACTGTCTGATTTTGCTTCTATTTCAATATAACCGAATCTTACAAGTTTTTGAGTTTTAAAGGCTTTTCCGTCTATAAGTCCTACTCCTTCAAAAGTTTCACCGCTATTGTCTTCAAAGTATTTATGCAGATAAATAAAGCCTCCACACTCAGCAATAATCGGTATATTCTTTGCCTCTTTTATACTGTTTAGCATAGAAGTATTTGAACTCAGTTCTTTTGCATAAAGCTCGGGATAACCTCCTGAAAGCCATATAGCATTTATATTATCAGGCAGTTTTTTATCATGTATAGGACTGAATTTTACTATATCAAAACCGTATTCTTTTAATACCTCTATATTTTCTTCGTAGGTAAAAGAAAATGCTTCATCATAGGCAAAGGCAAGTCTATACTTCGGAATTTTAGGATCGGATTTTGCGGTAAAGTTATCAGAACTCTCAATTTTGACAATAAACTTATAAAGTGCATCAAAGTCAAGGCTTTTTTCAAGCTGCTCTGATACTCTTTCTACTATTGAGAATATATCCTTTTGAGGTTCATACAGTCCAAGGTGACGACTTTCTATACGATAGCTTTCATCCATGTATAGATATCCCAGTAAAACAAGATCCAAAGCATTGATTTTTGCCTTTAACAATTCAATATCACAGTCAGGTGGCAATTTGTTTACAATTACCGCTCTCACACGATGGGAAAACTTGTTAAGATATTCTTCAAGCTTTTCCAGTTCATCCATATCTACAACAAGAATAACATCAACGCCTATTTCTTCCGAAACTATACAGGCGCTACATCTTTTTCCTTCACCGTATACTCCGTCAAAAAGACCCATAGCACCTTCGATAATGGCTGTATCATATAAAAAGTTTTTGAAAAAGAGATTTTTTAATTCTTCGGGTCTATATTCCGGTTCCAAAAAGAAAGGATCCAGATTAGTAGACGGACTTCCTGCAATTTTTTCATGATACATGGTATCTATATAGTCCGGTCCTGTTTTATATATAGAAATGGTTTTACCCATTTTTTTTAATATATTTATAAGCCCCAATGTAATAAGAGTTTTTCCGCTCCCTGATTTCATTGCCGAAACCATAAAGGCTTGTTTTTCCTTTGGTAAAATCATAAATTTAACTTCTCAAATACTGAATGTATTCTTTTATTCTTTCCTCAAGTTTATCTCTGTTTTCAACCAAAAGAGGATAAAAGCCTGTTACACCGTATGAAATCATTTTGCAAAGTCCTGAAAATCTATAAGCTTCTTCACCCTTTTTATTTTCAGTCTGTATTGCTCTTTCAATTTCTGCTTCGTAGGATACTGATTCCAAAGTTTGTCTGCCGGCAATCTTTAAATAAAATTTCCAAGTATTTTCCTGTGTATCTTCTTTAGTACGAGGGACGGAATATACTCTTTTCATATTGGCAACAATCTCATCTTTTTTGTTTATCTCACCTTCAGTTTCATAAATATAAGCCTGTAATCCCCATATAGATAAAATCCATGTCCAAATATTAAAATCAATCTTTTCAGGTATATCTATATTTACAAGATTATATATATTTAATATCTCATCCTTATAATCATAAATATAAAGCCAAAAAGCCAACTCATATAGATTTGTCATATCTTTACTTCTTGTAAGAGCAAAACTCTTTGAGAGCTTCTTACAAAGTTTTACAATATTCTTTTCCTTATATTTTAAGCTCAGTTCATCAAAATTCATCTTCCGTCTCCCAATCATAATCTTCTTCATTAAAGTCATCTTCTAGAAAGCCTTCAATAATTCTTTCACTATGACTTCCGTCAGCTTTTGTTTCTAGTAAGACCCAGTTTAAATCATCTTCGTTGGTCCTTGGGTTTCCCTCTTCAAGAAATGAATAAAACTTTGATATAACAGCTTTTGTATAAATCTGTAAAAACTTTTGAGCCTCATTTTCACTGAAACAATCATTAAATTTATCAAGAAGTTCACTGTCTTCTTCATAAAATTCATCCGCAAGCTCAAGATTGCCTTCAATATCTCTTACTATCTTTTGCATTTCCTTAAAAACCGACATCCTAGCAAACTGTGGAATATTTTCTGTAACTTCACTGCATGCGGCAGGTATATTATTTTTAAAACCGGCATTATTCATCTTTACAACAAGATCAAGTATTGCCTGCTGCTTTTCTTTATCCAAAGTTGAAATATTGGATAAATAGAATTCTTTAGCTTTATCATCTAATTTTTCATTTGTAATAATTCTTTTCAATTCATCAAATGTGTCCATAAAGACCTCCGATATGTTTATATAAATACTTTATCACATCTTTTCTATAAGTAAAGTAAACCTTTACAGTAAATATATTCTTATATAAAAAAGCCGTCACATATTGTGACAGCCTTTTAACATCATATTCTATCATTCTTTACTATAAACAATATACATTACAACTCCGATAAAAAGCATACCACCTATTATATTACCGATTGTTACAGGAAGTTCGTTTGTAAGTAAAAAGTTTTTCCAATTCAAAGTTGCAAGTTTTTCAGCAGTTATTCCATACTTTGTCATAGCAACTTCAGCATATTTGCTGTTACCGGCGGCAAATATACCTGCAGGAATATAGAACATATTTGCAACACAGTGCTCAAATCCGCCTGTTACGAAAGTCATAATAGGTAAAAAGCTTGCCAGTACTTTTCCTGATATGTCTTTAGACAGACCTGCCATAACTACTCCGAGACATACGAAGAAGTTACATAATATGCCTGATATAAGTGCGGAACCAAAAGATATATTTGCTTTTGACAATGCAAGTTTTATTGTAAATGCACCCATAAGACCGTCGCTGTATTTGAACTGACCACTGAAAGATACCAGTATTGCAAATAAAATTCCACCTATAAGATTGGAGATGAATACAATAATTAGCACTCTAATCATATCAGAGACCTTATATCTTCCCTTTAAAACACCGATTATCATAAGACAGGCACCTGTAAAAAGTTCTCCGCCAAATAACACCATCATTACAAAACCTATAGGAAATACCAAACCTGCTACAAGTCTTGCAATTCCTGTATTTGAAATATCGTGTATTGCTACACTGCTTGCCATTGCTCCTGCTCCTATAAGCATACCTGCAAGGATACCCAATAAAATCATTTTGTGTAGCGGACGTTTTACTTTGCCTTCACCTGCCTCTATGAGATTTTGTGTAACCTCAGCTGTAGTATTTGAAAAGTTCATAAATACATTTCTCTCCTATTCTTGTTAAAAAAATAACCCTATATATTTTACAAAAAATAGGATATATGTCAAGGTAAAATGAATTTATACCCTCATTATTTTTACATTTTAATTACACCGATAAACACCATATTCTGTGCCATCATCATATTATATGGTCCGACTTCTTTGGACTTAGATACATTTACAGCTGTAATTTCGGTATCATAGCCTTTTTGTTTTGCAATTTTTACTATGTCTGTTAGCTGTGAAATGGTTTCCATTGTTATAGCGGAAATTACAATTGTATGATTTTTTTTCGATGTAAATATCATTTCCATTATACTGATAAGTTCACCGCCACTTCCGCCGATAAATATTTTATCGGCTTCAAGTATATTATCAAGCCCTTCCGGTGCTTTCGCATGTATAAGTTCTATATTTTCAGCACTGAAATTATGTATATTCTTTTTTATAAGTTCCACAGCAAGAGGATTTTTCTCTATGGCATATACTTTTCCTTCATAAGCAAGCCTTGACATTTCAATAGTTACCGAGCCGCTTCCGGCGCCTATATCATAGCAGATACTGTCAGGATGAATATCTAATTTACTCATTATTATTGCTCTGACCTCAGACTTTGTTATCGGCACTTTATCCCTTGCAAATACTTCATCAGAAAGTCCAAAGCCAATAGATTTATCAGCATCAGGATTTGATATTATCATACAGTTTAAATCAGATATATCCATGCCAAGCAAATCAGATGCTGTGCCGATTGTTATTCTTTCATTATCATATGATAAATTTTCACCAAGTATTATATCAAGCTCAAAAAAACCGAAGGAAATAAGTTTTCTACAGATTTCTTTTACTCCTTCAGCTTTAGAAGTGATTATAAAAGTATATTCATTTGAATCTATATTGTGATATAAAAGCTCTTCCTTGCCATGGAATGACAGTATCTTCACCTTTGAAATATCGGTATTTGACTTTGCACATAAATAGCTTAGACTTGATATTCCCGGAAATGTATTTATATTGCAGTCTTTAAAATCTTTTTCGTCTTCTACCAAAGCCTTTAATTTATCAAAGAGCTTTAAACTTCCACTAAAAAGAGAAATATCCCCACTGAATACGACAGCTGTTTCGTTATCTATATTTTCTCTTATTATTTCAATTATCTTCTCCGTATTATACTCTGTAAAATATTTTTTATTCGGAAAATCTTCTTTTACACTTTCAATTATTCTTTTTGCACCGATAATTACTGCGGACCTTTCTATTGCAGAAATTGCAGCCTTTGTTAAAAGGTCAGGATTTCCAAGTCCTATTCCTATAAGATTTATATTTTTAGTATTTCCCATACTTATACCTCTCCATATAATCAAGTGTTTTTTTAATAAATTCAATACTTTTTGATACCTGTCATTGAATAGAACTAAGGTTATGGAGTGATCTTTACCTCATACAGGGCAGATATATAGTAATAATGGGTGCACCAAATAAAACGTCATCACTATTCGTTCTAAATGGCCTCGATGTGTACCCATCCCTATATGGCAGCTCACCTCTCATGTCCAACAGGATTATCCTCCTTACGGTGGGTCCTCACTTCCTTCGTTCTGCCTGTCCATAACCAGGGTGCCAGCTTAGCTATTCATCAGGGTCATGCCCTTTGGAGAAAATTCCTGCCGGCTACCAGCTCATTCTTTGTACTTTCATCACTGATCCAAACACTACGATTACAGCACCTTTCGGTGGACGCTTCCTATAATCATTATGGTTGTTCTTTATTGCTCGGTTATGCAGCCTTTAACTGCTCTCCCGGACGTCGAATATCTTTCAACATCTTTGATGCATCATAACTGATTCCCTTGGTAAGGATCACATGGAATACTCTTATCAGCTTACATGCTACTGCTATCAGCGACTGCATCTTTTTCAATGGATTCTTTTCCCTGGTGGTATAATATCTGTGGATTTCTTTGAATTCTTCATTCTTTCCCACCACCGATATCGCTGCCTCAAAAAGTAGATATCTGAGACGCTTGCGTCCTCTTTTGCTTATCTTTGTTTTTCCGTCGTGCTTACCGGAACTATCTGCCACCAGTTCCAATCCTGCAAGTTTCTGAAGTTCTTTCGTGCTATCAAAGCGCGTGATATCACCAACTTCTGCTATGAAACCAGCTACGGTTGTTATTCCTATACCTTTTATTTCAAGCAGCTTATCCGCATACCTGACCTGTTGGCACAGTTCTTTGATCAGGTCATTGACCCGTTCAAGGCGTTTTGTCTGGAGTTCATAATCCTCTATCAGATCCTGTATCTCCATCCGAGCTTCTGTAAGACCTGCTTTTAATCCTATGCTTTTCATGGCTGCATTCAGAATCAGCATAGCCTTCTTATGCCCATTTCCTCGGAGTTTAGCGTCTTTCCATATCTTTATGATACCTTCCACTCCTAGTCTTACTATCTCCTCAAGAGTTGGTGCCTGCTTTAACACCAGCAGACCTCCCTTGGCATCTATGTGTGTATAAATCCCCTTATATTCCGGGAAATACACTGCAACCCACTTCTGCAGACGGTTCTTCGCCCTTGTCTGTTCTTCTACAAGCACAAACCGGCGGTTTGACGCATTCCGCAGTTCTGCATATACACCTGTCGGCATATATGAATAAAAATATCGTCCATCCCTTACAAGCCCTGCAATAACACGAGGATCTTTTCTGTCATTTTTAGATGGACTATTGTCATCTAATTCTTTGGTCTTATGCACATGGTGCGGATTTACCATCACAAACTTTATGTTCTTTTCACCCATGAACTGCCCAAGATCAAACCAGTAGTGACCGGTTGGCTCTATTCCTACCAGTGCCTCTTTA
>NZ_ALJL01000004.1 GCF_000287675.1 Lachnoanaerobaculum sp. ICM7 | reverse complement strand
AAGAGAATTGTCCGAAGAGGTATTCATTCAGTCAAACTGGAAGTTTTACTCGTGGCGATAGGCCATAATTTATATAAATATCAGAAAAAAAAGATGAGAAACAGAACTGCCGCATAGATTCAAAAAAAGAATTTCTATGGGGTAGGGGAACTGCGCTTTTTTTGCGTATGATTTCAGCCATTTATACAAAATAAAGGCAAAAAGGAAGATGCGAAAAAACTCAATCGAGTTTTTTCACATCCCCTTTTTTTATTTAATCTAATAGCTCCTTATTTTCAATTAAGAGCTCTAGTGGGGATTTCTCTCTTGCTACAATAAAACCGGGTTCATATTGGGTATGAAATGTTCTTTTCTGAGAAGTTGGATCAATATACAATTCATCTCCATCTTCTGTGTATAGTTGGTTGCCTCTTGTTAGGTAAAGTAAATCCTCTAAGTACTGTCCATCAGTATGTAGGAAATGCTCGATGTATTTGACAGCTTTTAAGATTTCACTTACTTTATCAGAGTATTCATTAGATTCAAGAACACTCTTTTCTAACTCAATCTCTTTACTCGTTCCAAAGAGTTGGGTTGGAGTTGCATTAAAATATTCCGCTATCTTATCCAAATTTGCAAAGGTAGGATAGCTTTTTTGTTTTTCGTAATCAGAGATGGACTGTTTACCGATTCCTAATTACCTCAGTCTCTTCAGTCTGTTAATTTTTTTTCGAAAATTTCTCTTTAATACTAGCTTTCAATTTATCAAATTTTTCACGACGAGCTTCTTTTTTATCCGCAATTAAGCGAGCTTTAGCTTGATGCTCTAAATCTTCTTGAATTTTGAGAGCTGACTCTATCTCTGCCGCAACAGTAGCGACATCCCATCTAGCAATGTCAACCTGATACTTTTCAAAAATAGCATTTAAAACAGATTCATCATTTTCTTGTACAAGTGCAATAATAGCTACTTCGCCATTAGTCAACTTTTTACTAACGGTTGTAATTAATGCCGAATTGATCAATTCTTTGTCTGAACCAACGGAGGCGCCAATTGCTCCACCAGTAGCAAAACCAAAGAGAACACCTAGTGGTCCACCTAAAATTCCGATTAAACTACCAATTAATCCGCCTTCGAAATAATCATCTCCTAGGGAATTCATCAAATCAAAGCTATCTTTGACGTTAACAACACCATTTTCAGCTTTTACAATTGAAGCCTGAGCTAATTTTGTATTTTCAGTTTGAACAAACTGTTTTAATTCTGAAAAGGCCTGAAAGGCTTCACTTTCAATATGAAAAATTGAGACAACAACATTTTCCATGGGCTTACACTCCTTTATTACTTTATAGAGATAGAATAAAATCTCCTATATTTAGTAGTACAAACTACTGCTACACAAGGTGAAATGTAGCATACAATAATCTTTTATGCAATATACAATATATTACAAAAAGATTAAATTTTTATTTAAAAACTTATATTCTATAAATTAGGCAATTTTAAAATTTTGATTAAAAAGAAAGATTTAGATAGAGCTGTTGGTAGACTTAGGAAATTTTAAGAACATGCATTAGTTAAATTAAATGGTTCTTTTCAATTAAGTTTTAACTTCTATCTGGTAAGTAAAAGGAAAAATAATACCCGTGGTGCTAGTTAAACTCACAATACAAGAAAAGCCTAAAAGGACTATACTGTAAGTGACAAAACAAAACAGGAGGATAGTCCAAATGAGCCACTTACATTGGTCCTGTGAAATACAGAACTAAATCCTTCACTTAAATTACTTGTCTAACTTTTTGGGGTCAGTACAAACAGTGCTTTTTTTGTTGAAATCGCAAAGAATCTAAGCTTTCTTTTTGCAGATAACATTCGCTCTTTTATTTTCGGTATGATTGAGTCGATGCCCCGTTCTCGACCGGTTATTATTGCAACTTATCGAATGCTAGAGCACTATGCCATCACTTTTTGGAAGAATACTTGGAGCAATTCTACGCAGAATGGAATGCGAAAAAGTGATAATTAAAGAGACAAAAAAGCTGAGAATATGATTTCCCAGCTTTTTTGAATGCGATAGAAATAGCAACTAGACTATTTACGAAAGGCCTCAATAATGTAGGTGAAGCCAGTAACTAAAAATGAAAAGGCAATGACATAAACGACAAAGACACCTGTAGCCACTGGATTGAACAGAATCACTAGACCTAGTAAAAATTCAAGCAAGGCTACCCACATGATATTGCTACCAATAATAGGGAAAATCAATCTTAGACGATTGCCTTTAAAGAAAGCAATAATGGCTTCTACAATTAACCAAATTCCTACAATGGTCGGAATGACGACCGGCAGGGTCACAAAGCCATAAGCAACGAGGTAAAGAGCTAAGAGAAGACTAACAAATCCTTGGAAAAGATAAACAGGTGAGCGAAGCTCTTTTGGTGCAGAGAAATAGCCTAAAATAGCTGCTATAGAAGAAACCAGTAAACCAAATGAAATCCACCAGCTGTAAGCAACAAGATTAGCTACTGGGTTTGTAAATAGGAAAAGTCCTAAAAGGACAAAAACAACTCCTGCAAGGAATAGCAGTAAACGATTAGAAAATTTCATTTCAATACCCCCTATATAGTATAGTATAGTTTGTTAATAAAACTATTGTACTTATTTTTATAGAAAATGTCAATAAAATAAATAAACAATTTGGAAGTTTCAGTCTGACTTACAAAAAGAAAAGGAGTTTTCACTCCTTTTCACAGATTTAAGACAAAGTCCTTATAAAAGTGTCTTCTAAAGATTTTAACTTCAATCTGAAGGGGCTGTGAAATAAGTCCCTAAAAGAAATAGGACCATTCGTTAATGCGAAAGGTCCTATTTTTGTGGTAAAATTAACTTACGATGAAAACTTTACACAATAATTATTGTAATTCAAAACAAGGATATTTACCACTGTTTCTTTCAGATTGTTTGGATCTGCTGGATCCTGTTTTAACATTTGACAGATTGATGGGAGGAATAGATTTAAACAAGTATCTGAACGATATTCCGGAGTACACAACCGGACGATTCAGATATAATCCGGTCAACATGTTAAAAACAGTACTTTTCGGATTTATGACTAG
>NZ_ALJL01000003.1 GCF_000287675.1 Lachnoanaerobaculum sp. ICM7 | reverse complement strand
TTTGCTGTTTTCTTATCATCACTTGGTGTAAGTGTTACGCTTGTTTCAAATACAGGATTGCTTCCCTGAGTTCCGTCAGCAAAGTCATTTCCTATTATTAGTGATGTAGATGTAACACGGTTTGTACTTATTGTATCTCCTACTCCCGGTGTTATCACTACTTTGTATGTTCCTGCTCTTGAAATGTTGTCAAATGCGTAGTCTCCGTTTGCATTGGCTGTGGTAGTCATCGGATTACCTGATTCATCAAGTACCGGATTACCGCTTGCATCATAAAGACTTACCGTTCTGCCTGCTGCAGGTACGTCATCATCAGTTGTAAGATATGTACCGTTTCCGCTTCCGCCTGCCGGTGGAACATCATAGTAGATCTTACCGCTGATCTTATATTTCTTTGGTACTACGACATTGCTGAGTGCCTCAAATGCACCTGTATAGCTGTCTCCGGAAAATCCCGCAAAGGTATTTACCGCTTTGTTTGTAGCATCAAGAGGAGTGGTATCAGGCATCTTTGCTCTGAATGTAATATCATCCGATGAACCGCTTGCCAGTGTATATCCCGGCTTCATTTTTATTCTGAACATAGTAACCGCTGACCAGTCTGAAACTGATGAAGACCATGTAGCGCCTGCATAGTTGGCAGCTATATTTCCTTCTGTAACAGGGGTTGTACTGTATTCATATGTATAGTTCGGATTAGGGTCAAGAGGACCTGTAAGTCCAAGTCTGTATGTTGAACCTCTGTTAGCATAATTACCCTGCTGATCCGGTGCTATTGCCTTATCACCCACATGTGGCAGGATATCAAAGAATGTAAATCCGCTAACTCCTGTTATAGAGTTATTAAAAATGTTGAGCTTATAGTCTACTATCTGCTCACTGTCAGGTGTTGTAAGCGATGAATATTGAGCAACACTTGAATCCGCTCTCTTTGATCTCTTTGTAAGGATCAACTCTAACGGAGGTGAGTAAAGATATGTAGCCTTTTTGCTACTGAACTTCTCTGTTGTGTTTCCGTCATTATCAAGGTCAAGTACATCTTCGTACTTACCGAGTACTTCATTAGAAGTAGCTTCTTCATTATTATCCCATGACAAATATGTGTCGATAGTATTCTGACCGCCTGCCATATTTCTTGTAGTCTTAAATTTGGTATTGAAATATACATTATTATATCTGTCATTTCCCTCAGGAATATTTATATCCGGAAGATCCCATATATAAGCTGTCTTTCCTGTATTCTTGAAGTTATACTCAACTCTGTAGTTACTCATAACATCAGGTGTAAGTTCAGGAGTATAGCCTGTACTGGTATATATGCCCTTAAACTCAAGTGCAGGATCTGCAAGTACGAAGAACTTAGGATTTTTAATTTTTCTACCACCCGGTGGTAAAAAGTATTGGAATCTTACATTGTCGGTCATATTGAACTCTTCGTTCAAATACTTTGTTCCAAGATTCTGATTCTGTGTATCATGCTCATACTCTGCCGCAAAAGCCTTTGTCCAGGTAGCATAGTCAGTTCCGCTGGCTGTCCATGTTCTTCCGGCGCCGTTATCTCCGGTTACTGTTACACCATTTCTTGTCTGAATGTAACTGCTTGCACTGTTTGGCTTTGCCGCCAACTCTGCTTTTGCAGTATTATATGCATTTTCTTCAAAGCGGAATCTATATCTTATATCCACAACTCTTCCTGTAGGAGCCTGAATCTCTATAGGATTTGTAAACCTAAGCTCTATCTTCTTATAGAATTTAGGAGTCGGAAGTCTGACCTCATCTGCAGTACTTGTGATTTGAATATTTGTAGCAATTACTTCCTCACTACCGTCATCCTTTATACCTATAAGCTTGTTGTTTGAAAGAGCTGCAAGCTGTGTATTATCAAGTGCCGGTATAGTCTGTATAGTTCCTGAGGCATCTACAACTTTACCTGTAGGATTAAGAGTTCTTATCTGATATCCCACAAGTTCCATATCTGTAACCGGTGTATCGACTACAGAACTTACTCTTGTATGATATGCTCCCATAGTAGGATACTCTTCAGGATTACCTACATACCAGTTCCAGTTAAAGCCCATGTTATAAACATGCTCTGTCTTATCTCTGTCTGTAAAAGTAAATCTCCACGGACTGATATTTTTATATGCAGAGATACCTCTATCATCTGCCGGAACTCTAGGGAAGGACCAGTATCTTACAGAGCTCTTTGACTTCTCAAGAGAAGCCGTATCCAATGAACCGTCATCATTTACATACTGCCAAGTAATAGGAAATTCCACTGTCACAGGAGACGCCTGTGTACCTACAGTCTGATTATTATATCTGATATTGAAACCGTCATTGGTATAGTTTAAGTTACTTTGAAACTCTACATCCTTACTTATAGTATGGTTTGCTGCATTATATGTCCAACTGCTGTTTCTGGTATCTGTAGTATCAAAGTTTTCATTTGCAGGAAGCTGTACAGTAACTCTTGTCTTTCTTCTGTCACCACCTACAATCTTTGTCTCCGTACCATGGTATGTACCTGCTGCCGGCCAGTCGGTTCTTCTGGTATTAAACTGAATAAATGTAGCCAAATCGTTTGCCAGAGTTGTACTGTTTTGTAAACTGCTTGTACCCTCTGCATAGTAGTAATCTCTTCTGATATTGTTGTTTTCATCCGTATATCCTACCGGATATGTCTTTGCAGAAAAGGTATTGTTGGTACTCTCAAGCAAAGTATCATTTGCATCATACACCTGATAAGGGATAACATAGGTCTCATCATTTGCCAATGAACGATCTTTTATTGTTCCCTTAAAAGGTACTGTCTGTGTAGTACCGCCTCCAAGTGTTATAAACTTTAGTTTAACCTTGTGAAACTCACTGTCTGAGCTGTCAATGCTCAAAAAGTTGCTTGCCGGTCTGTTTATCCATGTAGAAATATTACTTGAATTTATGTACGGGAATACTTTCTTTGGAATATAAAGCACTCCATATGCTCCCGGGATACTTCTTGTAATAGATGATATCGTAATATTTGCATAAAACGAAACCTCTTCTCCTACGTAGAAATCACTGTTTCCTCTGCTGTTGACAACATTTCTGTCGTATGTAACCTCCGCCATAATATCCGGATCATTTACTATGCCGGGCGGACCCGCATAAGCTGTAAATAATTCACTCATTGACAGAAATACCATCACAAATGACAAAAGAGCGGCCAACAGTCGCTTTCTGAAATTATTCATTATTCCTCCTATATAATTGTAATTTAGTAAAAATATTAAAACTGTAAAATTGTTGAGCCTTCTTTTTGATGGCTCCGCTATTCATATCCTGTTCAATACTTTACCATTTATGTGTACATTTCATAACTACCTCCCCTTACTCTACAATCAAAATGTCGCTTAAGACTTTTTCAAAGGGCTTTGAAAACACTTAGGTTTATCATGTTTTCCATATCATTAAAGCTCTTCTATATCTTCTTAAAACATCCATTTATCAACAGTGCTCGATTATCATAGCATATGTTTTATAAAAAATCATTAATAAATTTATACAGTTTTTTAAAAAAACAATAACACATTTTAAATGTGAAATTTAAAGATTTTAAACGGTTTTAAAGCTGAAAAAAGCCGGGATTTTCTTATCCCGACTCTGATATTATTCTATGTTTTTATCCTATCTAAAGTGCAATGTATCGCGTTTTTCCTTAGCTATAAGGTTAAATATAAATGCCGCTGCCGGTATAATTCCCTGCTTAAATATTATAGCAAAGTCCACACTGTAAGCTCCATATGCTGCAGCCGCTATAATACAAAAAAGTGACAAAAGTATCATTTCTTTATTTTTCCTTATCATACCGAAGATAATACCCAAACCCAAAAAACCGTTATACAGGCCCTGATTTGCAGCCATGGTTGCTGTCTGAGAAACAAAATCCGCAGTCATATTCGGATCGATTTTCGTTCCGGACTGCTGCCAGAAAAACATTTCCAAAACCATTATTCCAAAACATTCAATTGCCGCCAATACAGCTAAAACCTTTGCCGCTTTTAACATAAATCCTCCTATATAATATTTTTGAGTTTTTTATTTTATATATATTAATGTAATAACACTGTACGCCACTAAAGCTGTTATCATAAACAATGATATAAATGCAGATATAAAGTTCTCTTCGTCTTCACTTTTTACAAGCGGCTTTATCTGTAGCGGCACAGGAAATCCTGTCGGACACATAAAGTATAATAATACTCCGGCTTTAAATATATTATCCGCCATATATGTCGGGAAGAAAATAAAAAATCCTATAATTATAACTACACATCCGCATATCCTTATTATACCCAGCTTCAAAAGCGGAAGCAGTAGAGATTTTTCCATCTTCAGCTCATAACCCAATGTAAAGAGGATTATTCCGGTAATCGGTGTAATCACCATATCTATTGTAGATGTATAAACACTTCCAAGTTCGCTGTTCATCAAATGGCCTTGAACACCTGTCATATTGGAGACTATTCCGAATATAACCGCCAGCATAAACGGACTTAAGATTATTCTCTTTAATAATACCCTTATATCAGCTTTTTCTGAAAGCTCCCTCGTAACAAGTATAGGAAGCAATCCGAAGTTTATTAAAATACCTGCCACATCAAAGGTTAATATATTTACCGCATTCGACTTTGCCACCATGCTTAGGTATAGAGGCAATGCTACATTTCCACCTTCACAGGTAAGTAAGAGGAATGGCGAAATCTTTGCATATTTTCCCCCTTTACCCACAATAAGCTTTCCTACTATATATATTATTATCCATAACGCATCCACAAATATTATCTGTGGTACAAAGCTTTCTGAAATCTTTGATTCTGCAAGTACATGATATACCAGTAATGGAAACAATATATTAAATACTATTTTCTTGGCTCCTTCATTTTGTTCCGGCTTTATCCACGAATACTTTCGGGATAAAAATCCCAAAAACATCATAAAGAAAACCGGAAATAATACTTCAACAGCTTTCATTAAAACTCCTTCTATCGTTTTACTGTTAAATTCTGCTCAACCTGTCAGTCATCAAAGTATATATATCTATTCCGTTTTCAAAAGTTGTCTTTATAATATTTGCAATTTCATTTGTATATCCCGGTGCAACTATTATTATAGCCTCAAGTTTTCTCTTCCTTGCCTCATCCGGTGAAATAATCGGAATATGTGATGCCGGTGCATATTTTCCCTGCTTAAAAGGTGCGGAATCTATTATACAGTCTACATAATCTGCAATACCTGTGGTTGCACAGAGGGTAAATCCCTGATGTGACGCTCCCCAGATCGCTATTTTGCCCGCTTTTGCATATTTTTTTACAGTTTCCACTACCTCCGTTGCAATATCGGTTTTCTTTGAAATGATACCGCAAATATCCGGAAGTTTTCTTTTCTTTACAATCATTGATATGGTGTCTCTGTTTACCGTTTCTTTTTCAAGTACTTCAAATCCGCATATATTTAAAAGATGTGTAAGACTCTCAAAGCTGTAATAGGCTATGTGATCCGGAATTATCTCATAAAAGCTGTTTTGCTCCATGATATATTCAAAGCTTGGCACCGTAATCAGTCCATAGCCTTCATCACCTAGATTATTGTATATTGCTTTTAAATATGTTCTCGGATGTGGCTGATGCTCAAGGAAGTTAAAAGACATAAAAGCATCAAAAGGTCCGTTCTTGAATATATGATCTTCACTCTCCGGGAAATCCTCATCCACTCTGAGCCCTGCTTTTTTTGCAATCTCTACAAGATCTTTTTTATGTTCGGTGCCGTACCCTTCCACCGGAAAGTCTAAGAGCATTCCAAGGAATTCTCCTCTGCCACAGCCTACCTCTATTATCTTCTTTCCCTCCAATGATGCAAACTCTATAAAATGTTTATACTGGCTTTTTCTTAGAGCTTCCATTGTGGTGGAATAGCCACCGGCTCTTATAACATCTCTATAGTAATAAACCGCATCGTTTTTTAACTGCACAAGACCGCAGTCCTCACAGACACATAGCGATACTTCTATACCGCTGTCTTTATCAAGTTCTTCCTTTGTCGGAATATCCTGTGCACTTGCCGGCATATTTTCTATTTTCATAAGTTCATGTAATGAACCTTTACAACTGATACATTTTTTCAAAAATATTCTCCTCTATAGCTTTTAATCTTTGATATCGCACATATCCTTGATACCGCCTTCAAAGCCGTAAGCTTCTTTAAAACCGATTTCCTTTAATACGCTGATACTCGGATTTAAAAAAGGTGTGCCCTCACTTGCAGCCTCTCTTTTTTCAACTATTATATTGCTGTTGCTTTTCAATATCCTTTTCATATCCTTTACATAGTCCATAAGCCGCTTATTATCTTCACCTGCTATATTAAACACATAATTCCCTTTTAAATTCCTCGTTGAAAGCAGATATATGGCATTACAAAGATCCTTGATATATATATAATTCCAAGACTGTAAACATTCCCCCGTATGTACATCTATATTTTCTCTAAAATTATTGATACAGGAAGATATTAAAGAGGTCTCATGATCTCCTTTTCCAAACACTGAGAAAATACGCATATGTGCATATTCTATTCCTAAATTATCTCCAAGTTTTTTAAGTTCCGTCTTTAATAAAAGCTTTGCCTTGCCATACTCCGATTTTGGTGAACCGGATGAGTTTTCATCCTGTAAAGGTATTTGTTTGATATCAAAATCCTTACCGTATACTTTTTGTATATCTTCCAGAGTCTGTCCGTATTCTGCCTGAGATCCCGCAAAGAGCATTCTTTTAGCATTCTTCTCCTTACATACCTTTATAAGTCTTTTTGCGAAATCTATATTTTCTGACTGAACGGCTTTATCCATTCTTCCTACCTTGCCTATTCCTCCCCACGCCAGATGTATGCATATATCAAAATCTGTATCCAGTTTTTCTATATCCTTCATATCAAGAATTATAAGCTTGAATTTGTTGTTTACTTCATACTTTAAAAGCTCATCTTTGCCCCTTGCGTTTTCTCTGATTAAAGCAAGCACTTCTTCATCTTTTGAAAGGAAGTATTCCACCAAATGTCTCCCCAAAAACGAAGCCGCTCCTGTAATAAGTACTCTCATAGTTTACTCCGGCATCCTTGGTATTATCATATTCTCTTCCATTTCTTCATCTGAAAGGAAAGGCACCAAATCTTCAAGTGGTGGGCTCACCATTCTACCATCCGGCAATTGCTTACCTGATGACTTAGGTTCAAAGTTTTGATCCGTAGTTACAAAGGCCTCACAGATTACAGGTCCCTCGACTTTAAACGTATTTTTAACTGCATCCCCAATTTCCGAATTTGTCTTTGCACTGATATAATTTATACCGTAAGCATTTGCTATTTTTTCCATACTTGGGAATGAGAGGTCTCCACTGTCAGGTCCTATTCCCACCAAAGGCTTATCACCGAAGAATTTTGTTTGTGTCTGTCTGATACTGTGATATCCTTCATTATTTATTAGGAATATTTTTATATCCGCATTATGATGCACTATTGTCTGTAACTCCTGCAAATTCATCTGTATACTTCCGTCACCTGTAATAAGTATCAGCTCTTTATCAAATCTCTTTCCGTCAAGATTTGCCATATATGCTCCTATTGCGGCCGGCAAATCATATCCCATAGATGCCACTGCAGAGTTTGATATAAATCTTTGGCCTTTTTTTATAATGTATGAATGTCCGCCAACCACACAGGCAGATCCGTTTCCTACCACTGTAATCTGATTTTCTTTTGCCCTGTCACCTATCTCTTTTATAAAGGCATATACATTCGCCTTTTTACTGTCATCTGTTTCAAGGAATTCTTTCCTGCACACCGGATATTTCTTTAACCAGTACTTCACAGTTTCATTCCAGCTCATCCCTTTAAGACCTTCACCGCCTTCAAATACAGGCGTCTTTTGCTCTTTTAATACATCTACAAGCTGTCGCATAAATACCTTACAGTCTGCATGAACAGGTATATCAATATGTAGAGTAGGCTTCTTCAACTCTTCTTTATCAATATCATTTACTATGGTAAAGGCCTCCCTTGCCCATCCTTGGTAGTTAAATCCCACCTGCCTGAGACTGAGTCTTGAGCCTACAGACAGTAAAAGGTCCGAGTTTTGTACAGTAAAGTTTCCGGGTCTGTCGCCGAAATTTCCCGGTCTTCCGGCGTATAGAGGATGGTCTACTTCTATACAGTCCTCCGAGTTCCATCCTACAACAACCGGAATATTTAAAAGTTCTGCCAACTCCATAAACTCTTTATGTGCATTTCCTATTCTGATACCGTTTCCTGCATTAAATACAGGTCTCTTGGCTTTTCTTATCCTGTCAATAATTTCTATAAGCAAATCCCTTGATAAAGGTTTCGGCTCATTACTAAGGTCTAACTTTGTTCTGTCATCAACATCAACCTTATATGGTGAGGTCTTTGCCCAACCGTCACCACCTGACTCATAATTTCCGATATCAAAACCGATCAGTTCATCTTCTTCTATAAAACTTCCCTGTACATCAAGCGGTATATCAAGCCAAACCGGTCCCGGTCTGCCATGTGTTGCAAGATAGGCACATTTTTCAACCAGATACCTGATTCTCATAGGTTCCGTTATCATTTCACTGTACTTACTCATACACTCTATTGATTTACAAATATCAAACTCCTGATCTCCCATAGCCCTGATACCTGTTCGTGAGTATCTGGCAGTCCAATCATATCTTACCTGTCCTGAAATAACAAACATCGGTATCGAATCAAGCCATGCACCAAGCACGCCTGTTATTGCATTTGTTCCCCCCGGACCTGTGGTAACACATAGCACCGCCATTTGGTTATTTATTCTTGCATATGCCTCAGCTGCCATTGCACAGGCCTGTTCGTGGTGATTATATGTAATGGTAAGCCCCTCCTGATGTCCCAGTCCGTCATTCAGATGCATTGCTCCTCCGCCTGTCACACTAAAGCCATGGCTTATTCCAAGTTCTACAAGTCTTTTAGCAATATAATTGCTCAATTTGATTTTCATAGTATTCTCCCTGAATTCTAAGTACTTAAATTTTATATCAAGTCAAAATCACGACCAAAATATTTATAAAATATCAATACGATTATACCATAAGATTTATAAGTATTATAGCTTTTCACAAAGCCTTTTGATTTTATTACAAATTTTATCCGTTCTTTTCAATTCACAAATGGAAATTCTCCTGAAATCTCTTTCTTTTTTCTTACAGTTTCTTACCATTATATTTATTCCCTTTTCAATCGAAAAAATATTGCTATAATGATAGAACAAGCTACAAAAATGTAGTTTGAATATATTGATGGAAAATGAGGTCAGTTATGTTTAAGAAAACTATATCTATGCTATTGCTTACTGCCACTATTTCCATGACTGTTGCTGTACCCGGCTATGCTGCCATGAAAATTACAGACGCTAACTCCTTTAAATGGAGTCAGACAGGCAGTGAGTGGAAAGTTGTTGATGGTTCAGGTAAACCCGCTACAGGCTTTATCAGTTACAATGATCAGACTTATTTTTTAGATAAGAACGGCATCATGAAGACAGGTTGGATTAAGTCTTCAGGCTCTTGGTATTACTTAAATGACAATGGAACATTAGCTGTGGATCAGTGGATCGACAATTACTATGTGGACTCCACCGGTAAAATGACCAAAATACAGTAGGATAAAGATAAAGAGGCATTGATTTATTCAATGCCTCTTAGTGGTTTTATTGGCCTTTAATCCTTTTGTGTAATTAAAGCTTTGCAATATCCACTACATTTTTTCTTGACTAAAAATATTATTAAATTTGAAATGCTTTATTTGAATTTATTGCTTCAGATATTCTTTGATTTTATTTTTTAGAATCGGTATAACATCTTCTTCAAACCACGGATTTTTCTTCAACCATATCATATTCCTTGGTGAAGGATGTACTATAGGCAAATACTTCGGTAAGTATTCATTATATGCTTTTACGGTCTCTGTCAGATTGGACTTTTCTTTATCGCCCAAATAGTATTTCTGAGCATATTGTCCTATTAGAATAATCAGCTCTACTTTAGATAATTCTTTTAATATTTTTGGATGCCACTTGGCTGCAAAATCTTTTCTTGGAGGTAAATCTCCGCTTTTACCTTTTCCCGGATAATAAAAGTCCATCGGTACAATGGCGAAGATATCAGATTCATAAAAAGTCTTTTCATCTACCCCCATCCATTCTCTTAGCCTGTCACCGCTTTTATCAAACCAATATTTACCTGCCTCCTGTGCTTTGATTCCGGGAGCCTGACCTACAATCATTACTCTGGCATTCTCCGGTGCCGAGAACAGCGGCTCTATTCCGGCTTTTGTAAACTTTTCATTTTCCTTGTCCGACATTATCTCATCAAATATCTTTTGAACATTTCCTGAAAACATAAGTCTCCTTATCCACTTTTAAAAATCATTATCAATATTTGTCTTGCAGCGCATATACTCCCGTACACATCTTCATATATGATATGCTATAAAATATAGATTTTCAAACTGAAAATAAATCCGTAATTCAAAAAAAAATACAGATTGATATTCTACATTATTATTGACATCAATTTTGTTTTAAAGTATAATTTTTCAAGTATGCGGGTGTGGTGGAATTGGCAGACACGCAAGATTTAGGTTCTTGTGGGCGACCGTGCAGGTTCAAGTCCTGTCACCCGCAGTAAAGCTGTTACTTATGTAGCAGCTTTTTTTAATATTCTGAATTTCTTATATTTTTCTTTATACTCGCTAAATCATTTGACTAAACTATCCTGTATTAATTATAATTATAATAAAAAAAGATACCGGATTGCATACAAAACACCTAATCGCAATCCTGAAACGGGAGTTTCTTATGGCGTTTTTGGATCATTATAGGGCCAATAAAACATTAACCTATAATCAGAGATTTCTGCTCATCTCTACTGTACCTATTTATTTTATGATTTTTGCATTGATTTTTTCCCCGATAGATGAAATCTTACCGGGGCTATGGCAAATAATCATACAACCCGACCTTTTAATTACAGATTATATTGTGGTAGGCGGAATAGGTGCGGCATTTTTTAATGCGGGATCGCTTACACTTATTTTACTTTTCCTTTTACACCATTTTAAGGTCGATTTTGACAGGCATATTGTAGTGAGTTCCTACCTTATTTTCGGTTTCTCACTCTTTGGCAAGAACGTGGTAAATATATGGCTTATACTCTTCGGCTTCTTTATTTATGCCAGACTACATGGATATTCACTTAAGAAATATATCTATTACGGCTTATATGGAACCAGCCTTTCACCGGCAATTACTTTGGTAATGCAGACCTTGCATAGTAATCCTGTAATTGAAATCATTATTGCAAGTATTACCGGACTTATTATAGGATATGTATTGCTTCCTATATCTATTCATGTAAAGTCCTCTCATAAGGGATATTCACTTTACAATGTAGGATTTTCATCCGGTATTATAGCCACAGTGCTTGTATCCATATTCCGCTCTTTCGGTGTGGATATTGAAACAAGACTTATCTGGGATGAATCACATACTCCGCTTTTTGCCGTTGCATTGTTTGTACTGTTCTCATATATGATTATACTTGCAATAATACTTGACGGTAAAAAGTTAATGCCTTCATACTTTAATCTTTTAAAGGAAACCGGAGTACATGGAACTTATAAACACGAATATTCAGATGCCGTATATATCTTTAATATGGCTGCAAACGGAATAATCGCTACTTTATTTGTCTTGTTTACAAAAGGTGATTTAAACGGACCTACTATCGGATCTATATTTACAATTGTGGGATTTTCTCCTGCAGGTAAGCATATGAGAAATATCCTACCTGTAATGGTGGGTGTGTGCTTCTCGGCATTCTTAAAACAATGGTATATCAATGATCCGGCACCTACACTTACCCTCCTTCTTTCCACCACTCTGGCGCCTATTGCAGGAGAGTTCGGTATTATAGCAGGGCTTATAGCAGGTTTTATACATTCCTCAGTAGCTTTAAATGTAGGTATTGTTTATAAGGGATTAAATCTTTACAATAACGGCTTTGCAGGCGGTATCGTAGCTATTTTCATGGTTCCGGTCATAGAGTCAATTATTGAAAAAAGGAAAAATGATAAAGAAAAAAAATTAAATAAATCGTAGTTATTAAGTATAGGCTTTAGTTTATAATAAAATTATTATAAATTAAAAGCCTATAAATTTTAGACAGGAGTAAATATGGAAAATATAACTGATGATATGATTCAAAATCTTTCACCATGGAATGACGGTATAAAACCCGGTGATACTACAAAAACTGTAAAAGAATCAGCATGTGAGCAGGCCTATCAAGTCAGCCCGAGATATTTAAATGCGGCAGGTAGACTCTTTGGAGGTGATCTGCTCTCATGGATAGACCTTACAGGCGCTCTTGCCGCAAAGAGACATTGCAATATGCCGGTTTCCACTGTTGCCATTGACAATATACATTTTGCCAAACCCTTGCACCTTGGCGATATTGCCATTCTTATTTCCAATGTAACTCATGTAGGCAACAGCACCATGGAAGTCAGAGTAAACAGTTATGTTGAGGACCTTGCCACCGGTCACAGATCTCTTGTAAATACGGCATATCTGGTATATGTAGCATTAAAAGATGAAAAACCTTCAAGAGTACCTAGACTTATACCTGAAACCGATATAGAAAAGCGTGAATGGTTTGCAGGTGAAAAAAGAAACGAAATAAGAAAATCCCGTAGAAAAGAGGGAATATAATGCAAAATTATATAAGAAGCATCGGTTTCTCAATGTATAAAAAGAAGACGGAAGTCAGTGAACTGCTTGATAAGATTCAGAGAGAAAATATAGCATCTGCAAAGATTGTAGTCACTACTGAAAAAGAAAGGCTTTGGGAGATAAGAAAAGACCTCTCCCCATCGATAGGACTTTGTATATTCGGTTATCTCGAGAATCTCGGTATCTTTGTCAGAGAAGGTTATTTTCCATATATCAAAGATACTGCTGTCAGTTCCACTGCCAAATGCAGCATTGAAAGACATATAGACAGTACTGTTTATTCAGGTATGATTGATGATAACAGACTTGGTATGTCTTTAATATTCAGACTTTCAAACAGCTTTGACTATCTTGACAATATAAGTACAAGAATAAAGTCAACCGTTCTTTACGGATTCTGCGCAGACGGAAAAATATTATTACCGATAAAAAAGACCTTGGCACAGATGGAAATCTCAAAGCAGAAACTTATGAACAGAAATATGCTTATAGAAGCAGCAAAGCTGGGAGATGAAGCTGCTATAGATACCTTATCCACAGATGATTTAATCACATACACCACTTTAAACACAAGAATACAAAATGAAGACCTATACAGTATAGTGGATACTCTCTTTATGCCTTTCGGTATGGAAACCGATATGTACAGTGTTATAGGCAATATTTTGGATATAAGTCAGGAAGAAAATTCCATTACAGGAGAAAGCGTTTTGCTTCTTAAAATAGAATCCGGTGATATTATATTTACGGTAGCTATAAAAAAGGATGATTTACAGGGCGAAGCCCGAATAGGACGACGTTTTAAAGGTAATGTATGGCTGCATGGAAAAATAAATATTTAAAAAAGGACTCCCGAGGGAGTCCCTTTTTTATACGCAGGTATTATAGATTACCTAGTACCATCTCTGATACATCACTGTATAACCGATATAATACCCTTTGTTCTATTTTAAATTACTCGATGATAGATGCAACTCTACCTGAACCTACTGTTCTACCACCCTCACGGATAGCGAATCTAAGACCCTGCTCACAAGCAACAGGATGGATAAGCTCGATAGTCATCTCTACGTTGTCACCAGGCATGCACATTTCTGTACCTGCAGGAAGGTTACAAACACCTGTAATATCTGTTGTTCTGAAGTAGAACTGTGGACGATAGTTATTGAAGAAAGGTGTATGACGTCCACCCTCGTCCTTTGTAAGAACGTAAACCTGAGCTGTAAACTTCTTATGGCAAGTTACTGAACCCGGCTTTGCAAGAACCTGACCTCTTTCGATTTCTGTTCTCTGAACACCTCTAAGAAGTGCACCGATGTTATCTCCGGCCTGAGCCTGATCAAGAAGCTTTCTGAACATCTCGATACCTGTAACAACAGTTGACTTCTTATCCTCATGGATACCAAGAATCTCTACTGTATCGTTAAGGTTAAGTGTACCTCTCTCTACTCTACCTGTAGCAACTGTACCACGACCTGTAATTGTAAATACGTCCTCAACAGGCATAAGGAATGGCTTATCTGTCTCTCTCTCAGGATCAGGAATGTAGCTGTCAACAGCATCCATAAGTGTCATGATCTTATCACCCCACTCACCGTTTGGATCCTCAAGAGCCTTAAGAGCTGAACCCTGAACGATTGGTGTATCATCACCAGGGAACTCATACTCGTTAAGAAGATCTCTGATCTCCATCTCTACGAGTTCAAGAAGCTCCTCATCGTCAACCATATCACACTTGTTCATGAATACAACGATATATGGAACACCTACCTGTCTTGAAAGAAGGATATGCTCTCTTGTCTGAGCCATAACACCGTCTGTAGCAGCAACTACAAGGATAGCTCCGTCCATCTGTGCAGCACCTGTGATCATGTTCTTTACATAGTCAGCGTGTCCAGGACAGTCAACGTGTGCATAATGTCTCTTCTCTGTCTCATACTCGATATGAGATGTTGAAATTGTGATACCTCTCTCTTTCTCCTCTGGAGCCTTGTCGATCTTATCGAAATCAACGATCTTGTTTGTATCTGAAGGTAATCTTGTTGCAAGAACCTTTGAGATAGCAGCTGTAAGAGTTGTTTTACCGTGATCTACGTGTCCGATTGTACCAATGTTAGCATGAGGCTTTGTTCTATCAAATTTTGACTTTGCCATTGTTAATTCCTCCTTGAATTAAACCTAAAATTAATAGTAAATTTTGTTATATTATATAGTATTAGCCAAGATTTAGCAAGTTAATAAACTTTCTCAACCCGGGTTTTTAAGATTTCTTATCATTAAGAACTTTTTCTTGAACAGACTTTGGAACCTGCTCATATTTTTCAAAGAACATAGAGTAGTTTCCACGACCCTGAGTTCTTGAACGAAGATCTGTTGAGTATCCGAACATCTCTGAAAGCGGAACAAATGCGTTTACCTGCTTACCGCTTGGGATATCCTCCATACCCTCTATACGACCTCTTCTTGAGTTGATATCACCGATAACATCACCCATGTACTCCTCAGGCATTGTTACTTCGACCTTCATGATAGGCTCAAGAAGTACAGCACCCGCCTTGCTCATAGCATCCTTAAATGCCATAGAACCTGCTATATGGAATGCCATTTCTGATGAATCGACTTCATGGTATGAACCGTCATATACATTTGCATGTACACCGAGTACCGGGAATCCTCCAAGGATACCTGACTTTGTAGCCTCCTCGATACCTTCGCCGACTGCAGGTATATATTCCTTAGGAATAGCACCACCGACAACGGTTGATTCGAACTTGAATGTCTCTTCTCCGTTCGGATCCATCGGTTCAAACTTAACTTTACAGTGACCGTACTGACCACGTCCACCTGACTGTCTTGCATACTTGGAATCAACGTCAACAGCCTTAGTAAATGTTTCCTTATAAGCAACCTGTGGTGCACCTACATTTGCTTCTACATTAAACTCTCTAAGAAGTCTGTCTACGATAATCTCAAGGTGAAGCTCACCCATACCTGATATAATGGTCTGTCCTGTTTCAGTATCTGTCTTAACTCTGAATGTAGGATCTTCCTCAGCAAGCTTAGCAAGTGCATCGATCATCTTTGCCTGACCTGCCTTTGTCTTAGGCTCGATAGCGATATCGATAACCGGCTCAGGGAATTCCATTGACTCAAGGATTACAGGATGCTGTTCGTCACAGATTGTATCACCTGTTGTTGTAAGCTTAAATCCTACAGCAGCTGCGATATCTCCTGAGTAAACCTTGTCAATTTCTGTTCTCTTGTTTGCATGCATCTGAAGGATACGACCGACTCTCTCCTTCTTACCCTTTGTAGCGTTGAGTACATATGAACCACCGTTAAGTGTTCCTGAGTAAACTCTGAAATATGCCAACTTTCCTACGAAAGGATCTGTCATAATCTTAAATGCCAAAGCTGAGAAAGGCTCATCATCTGATGAATGTCTCTCAATTTCATTACCGTCAAGGTCAACACCCTTGATTGCAGGGATATCTGTCGGTGCAGGCATGAATTCAACTATAGCATCAATAAGCTTCTGAATACCTTTGTTACGATAAGCTGTACCGCAACATACAGGGATTGCCCTGTTCTCACAAGTTCCCTTTCTAAGTGCAGCCTTAAGCTGTTCTACTGAAGGCTCCTCACCCTCAAGGTACATCATAGTAAGTTCGTCATCAAGCTCACAAATCTTTTCAACAAGTTCCCCATGGTATAACTCAGCTTCGTCTTTTACCTCATCCGGTATATCAACGATAGATATGTCATCACCCTTGTCGTCATTGTAAATATAAGCTTTCATTTCGAAAAGATCTACAATTCCCTTGAAATCATCTTCTTTTCCGATAGGAATCTGAAGCATGATTGTGTTTTTACCAAGTCTTGTATGAATCTGCTCTACAGCTGCATAATAATCAGCACCCATAACGTCCATCTTATTGATGAATGCCATTCTAGGTACATGATATGTATCCGCCTGTCTCCATACATTTTCAGACTGTGGCTCTACACCTTCTTTTGCAGAGAATACACCTACCGCACCGTCAAGTACACGAAGTGATCTCTCTACCTCTACTGTAAAGTCAACGTGTCCCGGAGTATCGATAATGTTTATACGATTTTCCTTCTCACCCGGCTTTACTTTGTTAAATTCCTGTAATGTCCAGTGGCAAGTTGTAGCAGCTGAAGTAATTGTAATACCTCTCTCTGCTTCCTGCTCCATCCAGTCCATTGTAGCGGTACCCTCATGGGTATCACCAATCTTATAATTTACACCAGTATAATATAGGATACGCTCAGTAAGTGTGGTTTTACCGGCATCTATATGAGCCATGATACCAATATTTCTGGTTCTCTCTAAAGGATATTCTCTTCCAGCCAATTGGTTTCCTCCTATTAGAATCTATAATGAGCAAATGCCTTATTAGCCTCTGCCATCTTATGCATATCTTCTTTTCTCTTCACTGCAGCACCTGTGTTGTTTGCTGCATCCATTATCTCATTTGCAAGACGATCAATCTGTGTCTTCTCGCCTCTTTTTCTTGAAAAGAATGTAAGCCATCTAAGAGCAAGAGCTTGTCTTCTCTCAGGTCTTACCTCGATAGGAACCTGATATGTAGCTCCACCGATTCTTCTCGCTTTTACCTCAAGTACAGGCATGATATTGTTCATAGCTTCCTCGAAAACCTCTACAGGATCCTTTCCTGTCTTATCGGAAACCTTATCAAATGCTCCGTACACAATCTTCTGTGCAACACCCTTTTTACCGTCTAACATGATAGTATTTACAAGCTTTGTAACTACCTTGTTATTGTATAAAGGATCTGCTAATACATCTCTTTTTAGTGTATGTCCTTTACGTGGCACGTTTCTTCCCTCCTTAATATTTAATTAGATCTCAGGTACTCGCTTTTTGCGTCCTCGTGCCTATATTTTTTGCAACCAACAAAAAATCGGCACTATCTAATTTGAAAGCTTTGCTTTCTTTTTAAAGACTAGCTTTTTTCTTATTTCTTATCTTTTGGTCTCTTGGCACCGTACTTTGAACGGGCCTGTTTTCTGTTAGCGACACCTGCAGTATCTAAAGTACCACGAATAATATGGTATCTTGTACCAGGCAAGTCCTTTACTCTACCTCCACGGATAAGCACAACGCTATGCTCCTGAAGGTTATGTCCCTCTCCCGGGATATAGCTTGTTACTTCGATTCCGTTAGAAAGACGAACTCTGGCAATCTTACGAAGCGCTGAGTTAGGCTTCTTAGGTGTTGCAGTCTTAACAGCTGTACAAACTCCTCTTTTCTGTGGTGAAGAGATATCGGTTGACTTCTTGTGAAGTGAGTTGAATCCCTTCTGAAGAGCAGGAGCTGTAGACTTTTTTACTGAAGTCTGTCTGCCTTTTCTAACTAACTGGTTAAATGTTGGCATTCCTTTTTCCTCCTTTTTTATTGGTTGCTTTACATTTTTGTTTTAGTGAACATCATCGCCTATTCACTGTATGTGCAAATATCATCGCCTACTTACACAGTATTTAATTCTACTAAAATAAATCTGTATTGTCAATTGTATTTACCGGTGATAAATCTGACTATTTTCTTACAATGTAACAATAAGTCCCGACCTTTCAGCCGGGACTTATTTAAAAGATTTAGTCTTCCTTATTTTTTACTCTTGCAAATGCCGTCAAAGATAATGTAAGCATCAACAGATAAATATATATATTATTTCTGTCTTCTGTCTTCGGTACAGGCAGCTTCTCTCTTCCTACCGCACTTCCTTTTGCAACAACCTGTCTGTCTACAGTTGCAGGCTGTGCATTTGGAGTTTCTATAGGTTTAACTTCAGGATTCTCTTTCTTTATTCCTGAATCTATAAGCTGTACCACTCTTTCAGCTCTTATATTTGCATTTGAGCTTCCTCCGGAACTTCCGCTTCCGCCTCTTCCTGCATTTGATCTTGTTGCTGTTGACGGTGTCGCTCTGTTCGGTCTTATGATGTAATCATTGTTTCTGTCCCCCGGTATTGTTACATTGCTTGGGGTTGCAGGTATCAGAGGGTTTGGTATTATGATTACACTTGGATCTTTTAAGTATACATAGGTTACTTCCTGATCATTTACTCTAAAGATTCCGTCCGTATCTCCTTCCGATCTTAAGAAGTGATAGCCGTTTATCTCTATTGCGCTTGTACTGTATGGTAAGCCAAGCTTTCTGCTTCCGTTTAATACATCATCCGCGCTTAAGCTTCTTCCTGCAGGATCTACATAATGAATTGTTACATTTCCTGCATTCTTTCTTCTATATACATACACTACTGTCTGCTCATCTTCTACAAATACTCCGTTTGCATTTGCAGGCATACTTATTAGATCAAGGTTTTCTATTGTTTCTGCATCTGTTGTATAGCTAAGGCCCAGCTTTCCGGCTCCATCTATTACCTTTGGTGCCACCAAGTCTTCTCCGCTTTCCTCATCCACGTAGAATACTTTAACGTTTCCTCCGTTCTTTCTTCTATATGTATAGGTTACTGTCTGTGGACTTGATGTTATTACTCCGCTTGCATTTGCAGGCATACTTATAAGGTCATAGTGAGCTATTGTCTTTGCTGTTGTTGTATATGGCAGGCCTACGTTTTCCACTCCTGATATACTCTCAGCATTTGCAAGCTCTACTCCCGCCTCATCTACATATACAGCTTTTACTTCACCTCCATCCTTTCTCTTATATACATAAGTTACATTCTGAGTTGAAGTTGTATATACTCCGTTTGCATTTGCAGGTAGGCTAAATATCTCATAGTCAGGTATTGTAGCCATGCTTGTGCTGTATGCAAGGCCAAGCTTTCTGCTTCCGTCAAGTACTTCATTTCCTATCAGATCACTTCCGTCATACTTTGATATATGATGGACTATTACATCTCCCGCATTCTTTCTTGCATACTCGTAGTTTACTGTTTGGGCTCCTACACTAAACACTCCTGTTGCATTTGCAGGTACCGTTATAAGATCGTATAGATTTATGTTTTCACTGTTTGTACTGTATGGTAAGCCAAGCTTTCTTGTACCGTTAAGTATTGTAGAGGCATATAATACATCACCTGTTCCAACCTCTATATGATTTACAGTTACATCTCCGGCATCTCTTCTTCTGTATACATATGATACCGTTACATTTGTATTTGAGAAGGTGCCTGACTTGTTTGCAGGTAGAGCTACCAAGTCATAGTCTGCAAAGCTCTTTACCTCCGTATCATATGGGAGTCCGAGCATTCCGTCTCCACTTTGTCCTACCGGCGCGGTAAGTGCGCTTCCGTCAGCTTCGTCAGTATATGTTGCTATTACATTTCCTGCATTCTCTCTCTGATAACGATAGGTTACTACTATTTCCGCTCCTGAACTGTATGTTCCTGTTGCATTTGCAGGTATACCGCCTACAAGCTCATAGTTTGGCAAATCTGCAGCTGTCTTTGCTGATGTTGTATATGCAAGTCCAAGTCTTCCTGTTCCGCTTAATACTTCATCAGGTGCAAGGCTTGCTCCTGTTATTGCATTTATATGCTTTACTCTTACATTTGCAGCATCTCCACGCTTATATTTGTACTCTACCAATACCGGTGTTGTAGTAAAGGTTCCACTCTTGTTTGTAGGTACTGCTATTAAATTATAGTTTGCAAAGCTCTTTTGATCTGTGTCATATGCTAATCCAAGCTTATTTGTTCCTGACTGTACTACAGGGGCATGTAGTACACCTCCGGTTATATCATCTACATAGGTTGCCGTTACATCACCTGCATCCTGTCTCTTATAAAGATATATTATCTCTACAGGTGTTGCCTGCTCTATATAGCTTCCCGTTACCGATGCAGGAACTCCCGCTACCAATTCATAGTTTGGCAACTGGGCTGCTGTCCTTGCTAAGGTTGTATATGGAAGTCCAAGCTTTCCTGTTCCGTCCAACACCTCATTAGGATAAAGTACTGCATTAGTTCCCTGCTCAAGATGCTTTACTATTACATTTGCAGCATTCTTTCTTCTATATACATAGGTTACTGTCTGCTCTGTTGTAGTAAATGTTCCTGTTGCATTTGCAGGATTTGCTGTCAACTCATAGTTTGCTACTGTTTTTGCTACTGTAGTATATGGGAGTCCAAGCTTTCCTGCTCCGTTTTGGGTCTCATCACTTGCAAGTACCGTATTTGTTGTATCCTCTAAATACTTTGCTACTACATTTCCCGCATCCTTTCTCTTATAGTAATAAGTTATGGTTATCGGTGCTGTAGTATATACTCCGTTATCATTTGTCGGAAGATTTGTAGTATCAAGGTCAAAGTTTGCTATAGTTTCTGCACTCTCTGAATATGGGAGTCCAAGCTTCTTTGTTCCGTCCAGTATCTTATCCGCATGTAGCTGGGCATTGCTACCTACTTCTAAGTACTTAACTGTTATATTTCCTGCATTCTTTCTTCTATAGTAGTAATCCACTGTCTGAGCTGCTGCTGTGAAGGTTCCGTTCTTATTTGCCGGCTGGGCTACCAACTCATAATTATTTATGGTCTCTTCACTTGTAGTGTATGCTAAACCAAGCTTATTTGCTCCGGGCTGTACCACTGTTGTTGCAAGCTCTGTCGTAGAGTTCTCCTCATAGTGATGCACTGTCACATCTCCCGCAGCCTTTCTTACATAGTAGTAAGTTACTGTGGTATCTGTAAGTCCATACTCTCCGGTTGCATTTGTCGGAAGTGGAGTCTCCGCCTCATAGAAGTTATCTGTTACAGGGGCTGTTGTATATGGTGTGCCGTTTGGCTGTCTTGTTGTTACTGTCGGTGAAAGTTCGGTATTGTCCTCCCTCTTTATATGCTTTACAACAAGATTTGTATATACAGACTTAAGTCCCAGATTCTTTATTTTACTTGTATTTGTTCTTGTAAGAGGAACTTCAAGTTCTACCCAGTTTACATTCGGTACAGGAACCTGATTTTCCTTCATCTTTGACGGAAGACTTACTGTATTTGTAAAGTCATTTCCTATCGTTGTTGCCGTACTTGCATTTAAAGGTCTGATAATATCTCCTGCTAAAGTCTCGATATATACCTTATAATCACCCTCTGTACTTATCTTATCTTTAAATGTATAGTTTCCGTCATTGTCTGTAAGTATTGTATCTATAACAGTCTCAACACCGCCGTCTACCTTTACAAGTCTTACAGGTCTGTTTGCCGCTACAATATCTCCCGTATTGAAGCTTCCGTTCTCATCTACATCATAGTATGCCTTACCGGCTATGATGTATTTATTTATAGTAACCTTTGAGATAAGTGACTCAGACGCACCGTTTAGATTGTTTCCATACCATGATGCTACTGAGTTGTTTGCACTTGAACCTGCTTCCAGCTCCTTGGTCTCAGGTATCTTCACTCTATAAGTGAATACATCTGTACTTCCCGGAATCAACTGATAAGAATTATTCATCACAGCCTTAAACATAGTAACACTTGACCAGTCTGTGATATCTCCTGCCTGCACCCAGTTGGCTGCAACATTCGCTTCAATAGTTCCTGCAGGTTCATCAGTAGAATAGTAAACTGTATATCCGGCAGGAGCAGTCACAGGCCCTTGCAATATAGGATACATCTTTGAGCCTCTGGCTATATAGTTTCCATGCTCATCCTTTACTATTTCCTTATCGTTTTCATATGGGAATATATCCATTACATTAAGCTGTCTCGCATTATCTATGGAGTTATTCCATGCTGATAATTTGTACTCTACTATATCTCCGCTCTCTGCATTGATAGCTGCACTATAGTTTGTTTCTGTAGTAAGCTTCTGCCTCTTTGTTAAGATAACTGCCCTTGGTGGTATAAAGTTAAACTTAAAGCTCTGGTATGAAAGTCTGTCAGTAGTGCTTCCGTTATTATTTGCATCATACTTATCAAGGAAATCTACAGTTGCACTGGAATATACTGTATTTGGAGCATATCCGCTTGCATCGGTTGAGTTATTATCCCAACTAAGGAATGCTTCTACAGTATGCTCACCCTCTTCAAGACTTGTGGTAGGTTTAAAATCTATATATAATCTATCCACTCCCCAAGCCTCACCTTTTGGATAAGTAAAATTATCCAAATCAAACACATAGGCAGTTTTTCCGGTACCCTTATAATTATCCACTCTCTGTGGTGTGGTATTTAGGGTAAATCTATATTGAGCCTGATATGGATGGTGCAATGCACTTTCAAACTCCAACTCAGGATCTACCAGGAATATAAGTTTACCGTTTTGTACGGTTCTCTCTGTCCCAAGAGATGAATAATATGTAGGTACCACATGATAACGTATGGTATCTCCCAGTTGTGCGTTTGTAACTGACGGATTTCCCTGAATGTTTTGAGAATGCTTATCCAATCTCAACTGTGCCGTATCATTCTTATAATGTCTTCTGATAAGATTTTCTCTTATTACAGAACCTGTATTTGATAAAGCATATGCCCTATTGTACACAGTATAATTCTGTCCTATTGCCAACTTGTTTTCTATAGTTGTAACAACAGGTGCTGTAAGCTTGGACTCTACGAAAAGTCCGATAGCATTTTCAGCATAACCTGATATGGTTATTTCATCATCAAAGTCAAGTCTTATAGCTTTATAATACTTGGCTGTCATACTATGCTCTGTATTCCATGCAAAAAATTCATTTGTATCTGTTACAGGAGTATAGTTTATATTTGTAGCAATTACTTCTTCACTACCGTCATCATTTATTCCTATAAGTTTATTATGATTTAGCTTTGCCAAATTTGCCGCATCAAATCTGTCTTCCCAAACTCTGATACCATAGCCTGTAAACTCTACTTTTTCATTTGGTACATCTTTTATAGACTTAAACTTTGTTGTAGAACCTGTTACCGGCGTAGTACCCCAGTACTGTGCCACATTGATTATCCACTTATCCTTACCGCCATTATCACCTAAATGTACATATCTATCACCTGTAACAACTGCCTTTGTCTGACCGTTCTCTGTTGTCTCAGGGAATATATTTCTCTTATAAATATAAAGCTTAGGTACATACCTGTAAGTTTTATAAACAAATGACTTTCTCTCTGTACTCATATCCACAGTACCGTTATCATTTATAAGATATGTAGTCTGCGGTATATTAACCGTGGTATAATTTGTTCCGTTTACACTCTGTGTACCGTTATGCTTTGCAGTAAACTTTAATAAATAGCTTAATGCACCTACATTCATAGTTACATCCTGTGTAATGGTATGATTTACCGGATCATAGGTCCAGTTTGCATTATCAGGTAGACTTGGATCCCATACTATGCTTGATGGCAAAGTCAAAACAGTTCTTTTCTTTCTTCTATCCACACCATAGTTATTACCGTTTATCTCTGTATCATGTATATGCTTTGTACCGTTTTGTGCATATGAATACCATGTATCTGTAAATCCGTTCTTTATATGTGTATGGCTTGCATCCGTCTCATCATCTGATACTGCTACATTGGCATCTGTACCACCCCTGCTCCATCCATTGATTGTACCATTATCCGGACTGTTTATACCCATAACATAGGTTTCTGCAGTAACTTGCTTTGTATCATTTGCAAGTTCTACACCATCCTTTGTATAAAGTCTGGTCTCTATAGTGGCGGTCTCGCCCTTTGCAAACTTACCATTTATCATGGTTGCTCTGAAAGGGTTAGATACCATCGGCCCCGGTGCAAGTATATTATATGTCACCTTTATCTTCCAATATGTAGCATCCCATGTCACAGACACATTCTTTATAGTAGGAGAGCCTGAGACATCCGCAACGCTTGGCTGATTGAACTCACTTCTTTTTAAAGTAATTATTGAATACGGTTCCGTATAAGTGTCACTTGACACGGTTACATTCAAATAATATGATTCCGGCTTTCCCGGAAGAGAAGTGGTCTGAGTTCCCTCCACATACGATATATTCGTAGTGGCTGAAGTTCCACCACCGGTTGCCAGTGCTTCAATGGCGAAGAATTTCGACATCAAAAACAGAATTGTTACCAGTGTAAACAATAGAATATTTACTCTTTTACTAATTCTAAACAAAATACACCTCCATAATTTTTTCTCTTATCACTCCATATTTTTCGATCACCAAGTCTAAATACCGAGTCTTTTGCATTAAATAAAGAGCCACATTTCCACAAAATTTTATATAATATGTAACCCTTTAAAACACTTCTTTACTTATATAGCATAACATTTTAAAGAAATGAATTCTATGCTTTTCTTTCCCATTCATAAATTTTGGCAAATCGCATTATTTATATAAAAAACCTCAAATATTTTTTATCCGAAGTTTTTACAAATAATCATATAATCTTTTTTATGATGATTTTCTATTCTTATATTTATAGAATACTGAAAGTTTTTATCAAATCAATATTCATCTTTATTTTGGTGTACCTAACATTTTTTCAATATTAATCATTTTATTAAATAGGTTTTGTTTAGATTGTTAACTTTATTGTATTTTAGGTTGACATTTCTTTTCTTTTATAATATCATTTTCTTGTATTTTATTTTTACAGTAGGAGATTTTTATGACAAAGACTATTACAATAAAGAAAATGGCCATAGTATCGCTTATGACAGCAATACTATGTATTTTATCACCCATTTCCGTACCTGTTTTTATAAGTCCGGTACCTATTTCTTTAGGTGTACTTGCAATTTATCTGACTGCATATGTACTTGAACCTGTAGAAGCTCTTATATCGGTAGTTATCTTTTTATTGCTTGGTGTATTCGGTTTACCTGTCTTTTCAGGATATTCAGGCGGTATAGGAAAAGTACTCGGACCTACAGGTGGATATATTATCGGATTTTTATTTACAGTATATACAAGTTCTGTTTTTATTCACTTAAAGAAGGGTATTGCCTTTGATATTATAGGAATGATTATCGGACTTGGAATTTGTTATTTCCTTGGTACAATGTGGTTTTCATTACAGCAGGGAAAGGGATTTATAGCTTCACTATTATTATGTGTGGTACCTTTTTTGATAGGAGATGCAATAAAAATAGCTATTGCCGCTATTATCGGACCTGAAATAAGTAAAAGATTGAATAAAGCAAATATATAAAAAATACGGCTATGAAATTTGATTTTCATAGCCGTTATTTTATCTTTCTCTATATCCCAAAGCCTGCTCCAATACTATTTTTTCCTCATCTGTAAGTACCTGATCTGTCTGACCGTTTTCAACTATTTTTATATAATTAAAAGTAGTCTCTCTGGAGTGAATACTGTTTATTATATATCCGGAATTTCTGTAATCTAAAAGACAAAGCGCAAAACTTAATTTACCGCCCATTCCTTCAAATGCGTCATATTTTAATATTCCAATTTTTTGCAGACAGTCCCTTTCAAGTCTGTTAAGCTCTCTTATGGCCTCTCTGTTTAATCTGCTTTCACTTTTTAAACTGCGAATATCTTTTCTAAGCAAAATTATAACATCCTCAAGATTCCTTGCAGATTTTCCTGCCATAAAATTATCATAACTCTTGAAAAGTCTTCTGTACTTTACTCTATGTCTTACCATAGATATAAATAATATAAAGTTAAAAATAGCTACCACCAGGATAAAGCCAAACAAAATCCTATTATCAATTGTCAAATTTATCATCTTTTTATCCTAATGTCTTAAAAATATCCATTATTCTATCAAGCTCCACTTGAGAATAATATTCTATTTCAATTCTTCCCTTATTTTTATCTTTCTGGTTTATATGTACCTTGGTTCCCAGAACACCCTGGATACTGTCTTCATACTCCTTATAAAATAAAGATAAATCTCTTGCAGTATCATCATCCCCCTTACTTAACTCTTCAAGATCTACCTTTTTCTTTTTTGATAAAGCCTTTGCAGCTTTTTCAGTATCTCTTACACTGAGACTTCTCTTAATTATATCCAGAGCAAGCAATTCTCTTTTTCCTTCATCTTCAAGACTTAATAAAGCTCTTGCATGTCCTGAAGAGATCTGCCCGTCTATCATATACTGCTGTATATTTTTACTGAGTTTTAAAAGTCTTAGAGAATTGGTAATAGTAGAGCGGTTTTTTGCTACCTTATCTGATAATTCTTCCTGAGTTAAGTTATATTCCTCAATCAAACTTTTATACGCCAAAGCTTCTTCAATAGGATTCAAATCAGTTCTCTGAATATTCTCTATGATAGCAATTTCCTTAGCCTTTTGCTCATCATAATCTCTGACAACAACCGGAACTTCTGAAAGTCCTGCCGCCTGTGCGGCTCTCCATCTTCTTTCACCGGCAACTATTTCATATCTGTTTCCTACTTTTTTTACCAAAATAGGCTGTAATACTCCATATTGTTTCACCGAATTTGCAAGTTCATCAAGGCTTTCCTTATCAAACATCTTTCTGGGTTGATTTCTATTCGGCTCTACCAATGAGATTTTTACCATCAACTCACCGGCACCTTTACCTGCATCTTCTTCTATATTTCTGTCAGTTGTTTCATCAATAGACGCTTTGGTTCCGTTAATATTTCTAAGAAGAGCATCAGCTCCCTTTCCAAGTGCCATTCTCTTTGCCATTTTTACCTCCCGCTTTTACTTAGTACTTCTGATGCCAACATTCTATATGCCTGTGCTCCGGTTGAAGTAGTGTCATATTCTGTTATTGGCATACCGAAGCTGGGAGCCTCCGCCAATTTAACATTTCTCGGTATTATAGTTTCAAAAATATTCTCATCAGATATAACGCTCTTAACACCTTCTATAACCTGTCCGCTTAAGTTGTTTCTTGCATCATACATTGTAAATACAATGCCTTCAATTTCGAGGGTAGGATTAAGTCTTTCTCTGATAAGATTTACAGTTCTAAGCATCTGATTTAATCCTTCAAGAGCGTAATATTCACATTGAATAGGAATAATTACACTGTCAGACGCCATAAAAGCATTTATAGTCAAAAGGCTCAAACTTGGTGGACAGTCAATCAAAATATAATCATACTGCTTATATATTTCACCTATTTTTCTTCTTAAAGTTCTTTCTCTGTCTTCAAGTTCCAAAAGCTCGATTTCTGCACCTGATAAATCCACATTACTTGGAATAATATCAAGATTTTCCACCTCTGTATTTAGTATGGTATCATTTATATCTTCATCACCTATAATAACCTCATATATAGTCTTTTCGGTATTGGTTTTATCTATTCCAAGTCCACTTGATAAATTCCCCTGTGGATCAAAATCTATTGCCAAAACACTTTGTCCTGCCTCAGCTAAGGCGGCTGATAGATTAACAGCAGTAGTAGTTTTACCTACACCACCTTTTTGATTTGCAAATGAAATAATTTTTGTCATAATATCATTCAAGCAATTGCTTGTCCTTTCTATATTTATGTTTCCCGTGAAACATTTTTATTTTTACTATTTTTGTTCTTTATTTTATCCGAAAAGAGCTATATATTTCCTTGTCTTTTTCGAATTTCCACTATAATATATTTTTAAATAAATGTTTCCCGTGAAACATTCTCTATAGATATATATTCAAAGCTTTTAAAAATTCCTTTTCATTCTCTATGTGAGGATATTTGTTGGAATCATCTATTATCACAGCTTCAATAGCAGGATTTATCTTTACATATTCTTTGGTTATATCCGAAGAATCTCTGTTAAATCTGCCCTCAAATATTATAATACTGTTATCTATTTGAGATAATTCAAACTTTATGTTTTTCTTAGTATAGAAACATACAATACTGGAATATAGTGATTTTGGAGACAAACCTCTATGTGCAGCTTCATAACATTTATCCAACATATCATCTGTAAATTTTTCTTTTCTATAGAAGTCCTGCTTTATATTATGTTTTATATTAATTTTGTATACCGCTATATTATATAGTAGAGTTCCTAAAATCGATGTACTGAGTATTGCCTTATATGTTCTGGCCCTTTTTCCCGGTATAAGATGACCGTTTGACAATTTTTCAGGTGAGATAAGTATTATTTTCTCAAATAATGTGCTGTCATTATCACATGCTGAAATAACAAAAGAAGAGCTGTTTCCACTGGTTATTACTGTTGTCCTTTTACCTATAACCACCTTTATAAAATCAGAAATCAACTGAGAAAATATATGATTTGTATATGTCATAAAAGGCTTTTCAGAAAGGCCGCAACCAAGCAAATCAATAGTATATATAGTATGTGTTTTAGCAAGATTATCTATCACCTTGAACCATTCCTCAGATGATGATGCCACCTCCAAAGAGTGTACAAGCAGAATAGGATTACCATGCCCTTTTTTTCTGTATTTTATATTTCCAAATCTCCACTCAAACTCTTTTGTTTTATCTTTCTCAAGAAGATTTTTTGAAACCGCATGAATTTTTGTAATTTTATTTAATAATGATACACCTATCAATGTAGAGGATGAAATCACCATAGCAGTTAAAATTTTTAGGTATTTTTTCACTTTTTAAACCCCTTATTTTATAGAATAATATAAGCCAATAATTAAATTCTGTACTTATATTAATTCGATATATAATTACTTTTATATTTTATCATACTAGTATTTTCTAATCAATGCGATACAGTTAAAATAAATTTATTATTTTTAATGTTTCACATGAAACATTACTTTGTTTCACACTATAAACTATTCAATTATTTATAATTATATATAAATAAAAAACACTGAACATAAAACCGGTTATATCTGTACTTTTTCTAACTTACACCATGTTAAAAAATACATTATGACTATAAAATATACAGACAAAAAAATCCATACAGTACGATGTTTCACATGAAACATTACTGTATGGATAAAATATATGTTTCATGTGAAACATATATTTACTTTATAGGTTCCTTGGTCGGTAAACCGGCTTTTCTGGGATATTTATTAGGTGTAGATTTAATTTTCTTTATATTAAGTAAAATTCTTTCACCATATTCACCCAACTCAAACTTTTCAATATTTCCTGTTTCTCCACCCAACACTTTTATTGCCTTTTGTGCTTCGGATATTTCTACTTCATATCCCTTTGATTTGTATGATACAAAACTTCCTCCAACCTTTACCAGAGGTAAACAATATTCTGAAAGTGATGCCAGATTTGCAACGGCTCTGGATACACATATATCAAATTTCTCTCTGTAATCTTTATTTCTGTCTATATCTTCAGCTCTTGAATGTATTGCATCAACATTTTTTATATCCAAAACATCACAGGTTTCTTTTATAAATTTAATTCTCTTATTCAGACTGTCTATCAAGGTTAAATTCAAATTTGGATATACTATAGCCAAAGGTATGCCGGGAAAACCTGCACCTGTTCCAAGATCTGCTATATTATAGTTATTACTGTCAAGGTCTTTTACTATTTTTTCCAAAGCAATACTGTCTATAAAATGCTTATATGTAAACTCCTTAATTTCTGTTATTGAAGTAAGATTCATAAACTTATTTTTCTCGACCAAAATCTCATAGAATTTATATAGCTTTTCTTTTTTTTCATCAGATATATCTACATCCAAAATATTGCTTTCTGATAAGTATTTTACCATATCATTATACATTCTTTTTCTCCTTATAGGTCTCTAAATATACCAATAATACTGTTATATCTGCAGGTGATACTCCCGATATTCTTGATGCCTGACCGATAGAGCTTGGTCTTACTTTACTTAACTTTTGTACCGCCTCTATTCTAAGACTGTTTACATTATTATAATCTATATCTACAGGTATTTTCTTGTTTTCAAGTTTTTTAAACTGCTTTACCTGTGATTCCTGCCTTTTTATATATCCCTCATATTTTATATTTATATTTACCTGATCCCTGACTTCTTTTCTTAGCTCTTTTCTGTCTTCATCAAGTTCTTTTGTAAGATCGTAATTTAACTCAGGTCTTCTTATTATTTCTGCCAAGTTTGCCGAAGTTTGAAGCGGTGTAGATCCGTTTCTTACTAAAAATTCCTGTACTTTGGAATTTGCTCCTATATGTATATTTTTGAGTCTTTCTATTTCTTCATCTATCTGTTTTTCTTTTTCCAGAAGCCTTTGATATCTTTCCTCAGATATAAGTCCTACTTCATAGCCTATTTTTGAAAGTCTGATATCAGCGTTATCCTGTCTTAAAAGAAGTCTGTATTCAGATCTTGATGTCATCATTCTATACGGCTCATGACTTTCTTTTGTAACAAGATCATCTATAAGCACGCCTATATATCCTTGATCTCTACCTATTACAACCGGTTCTTTTCCCATAACTTTCATGGATGCATTTATACCTGCCATAAGTCCTTGAACTGCAGCCTCTTCATAGCCTGAACTACCGTTAAACTGACCTGCTGCAAACAAACCTTCAATAGCCCTAAACTCCAAGCTGTCTTTTAACTGTCTGGCATCTATGCAATCATATTCAATTGCATATCCGTTTCTTACTATTTCTGCATTTTCAAAACCTTCTATACTTCTGATCATAGCATACTGTACATCCTCAGGCAGAGAACTTGACAGTCCTGACAGATACATTTCATTTGTATAAAGTCCTTCCGGCTCTACAAAAATCTGATGTCTATCCTTTTCAGGAAATTTTACAACCTTATCCTCTATAGAAGGGCAATATCTTGGGCCTGTTCCTTTTATAGCACCTGAAAAAAGTGGTGATCTGTCTATATTTTCTCTTATTATTTCATGAGTCTTTTCACCTGTATATGCAAGATAGCATTTTACCTGTTCTTTTTGTATACTGTCCGGATCGGTTTCAAAAGAGAAAGGTACCACCGGATCATCTCCATATTGCTCCTGCATTACACTGTAATCTATAGTTCTGCCGTCAACTCTGGCAGGAGTACCTGTTTTAAATCTGTTTAAATCTATACCATATTCTAAAAGAGAGGATGTGAGATGATTTGCCGATTTTAGACCGTTCGGTCCTGTATATTCAGCCACCTCTCCATATATACATCTTGCATTCAAATATGTACCTGTCGCCAAAATGACAGCTTTAGCAAAGTACTTACTTCCTGATACGGTTTCAACACCTTTACATATATTATCCTCAATTATAAGCTTTGTTATCTCTTTTTGACATATAGTAAGATTTGGAGTATTCTCCAAGGTTTTTCTCATTTCTTTGGAATATTCCTGCTTGTCAGCCTGCGCTCTGAGAGAGTGCACCGCAGGACCTTTTGATGCATTCAACATCTTAGACTGTATAAATGTTTTATCAATACATTTTCCCATTTCTCCGCCAAGTGCATCAAGTTCTCTTACAAGGTGTCCCTTAGAACTCCCACCTATATTTGGATTACATGGCATCAAAGCTATGGAATCCACGCTTACTGTAAATATTACAGTCTTTAGTCCAAGTCTTGCACTTGCAAGTGCCGCCTCACATCCTGCGTGACCTGCTCCAACGACTACAATATCATATACTTTTTCTATTATATTCATTAGTTACCTCTATTAAATTGTATACAATTATATTACTTACCCATACAGAACTTTGAGAATATTTCATTTACAACATCATCATCCACTGTTTCACCTATTATCTCACCCAGTGCTTCATAGGCATTCAAAAGATCTATTGTAAAGAAGTCCTCTTCATATCCTTCTTCGATACTTGAAAGACACATTTCCAAAGATTCCGATACTTCATTTATTATTTCCTGATGTCTTATATTTGTTATGATTACTTGATCATTGAAATTTATCTCTTTTGAAATAAACTTAGCCTTGATCATATCCTCCAATTCATCTACTCCTATATTTTCCTTGGCTGAGAATATTATAACATCTTTATCGCTGTACTTTTTTATATCTTCAATACTTAATTTCAGCTCTTTATCAGATTTATTAAGAAGTATTATTGCATTTTTATCCTTTACACTTTCAAGTAGCTCTATATCTTCTTTATCTATAGGTAAAAGTCCGTCTATTACTACCAAGTTCAAGTCTGCATTATTACTTGCTTCTATTGCCTTTTGTACTCCTATACTTTCCACCACATCATCAGTCTGTCTGATACCGGCTGTATCCGTGATATTCAAACTGATACCTGACAGTTTTATATTCTCTGTCAATGTATCTCTTGTTGTTCCCGCTATATCGGTAACTATTGCCCTGTCTGTTCTTGAAAGAAGATTTAAAATCGAAGATTTTCCGGCATTCGGCTTTCCTATTATTACCGTATTTATACCTTCCTTTATAATACTTCCATCTTTAAATGACTTCTTTAAGTATTCTATTCTTGTATATAATTTCTTTACTATTTTTTTCAGTTTATCACTATATCCGTCCAGCGAATAATGCTCCGGATCGTCAAGTGCGGCTTCTATAAATGCTATCTGCTCCAGTATCTGAGCCCTTATTGTCTTTATATTCTCTGTTACAGCTCCGTTTAGCTGTCTGATTCCGGCTTTTAATGCCAACTCATTCTTTGCCTCTATTATATCTATTACCGCTTCCGCCTGACTGAGATCCATCTTTCCGTTTAAAAAGGCTCTCTTTGTAAATTCTCCCGGAAGTGCCATCCTTGCTCCCGACTCCAGTACTGCATGCAATACTTTTTCGAGTATCAATATGCCACCATGACAGTTTATCTCTACTGTATCTTCACCTGTGAATGTTCTTGGTGCTTTCATTATCATTACCAAGACTTCATCTATTATCTCTTCATCAAAAAAAATATGTCCGTAGTTGATAGTATGTGAGTCCGCCTCAATCAGTCTTTTCTTTCCGCTGTATATCTTATCGGCTATACTTACGGCATCTTCTCCGCTTATTCTTATTATACCTATTCCACTTTCTCCAAGTGCTGTTGCTATAGCGGCAATAGTATCTGTTCTCTTCATATTTATATAATCCTATTTTATTACCTTTATATTATTACTAAAATAAAAGAGGACTATCAATAACTATGTTATTAACAGCCCTCTTTCACAAGACCGGTTTTTATTGTATTTCCCTTTTAGGGCTTCTTCTGTTTTGTTTGAAATTCTTTTTAGGATAAACTGTTATATGTCTGAAAGGTTCCTCGCCCACACTCTTTGTGGATACCATATTGTCTCCCTGGAGTGCCGCATGTATGATTCTTCTCTCATAAGCATTCATAGGTTCAAGCTCTGTGAACTTACCTGTTTTCTTTACCTTTGCAGCTATATTCTTTGCAAGTATTTCAAGTTTATCTTTTCTCTTTTTTCTGTAGTTTTCAGTATCAAGCTTTATTCTTATATAGCTTTCACTGTTCTTATTTACTACAAGGCTCAATATATACTGAAGTGAATCAAGAGTCTGACCTCTTTTTCCTATCAATACGCCTAAGTCTTCTTCACTCTCTATTACGATAGAAAGCTCATTTGTCTTAAATGAGAAATTATATACCGCATGTGCAGGAAGATTCATTGCTGTGAAGAAATCCTTTAAGAAAGCATCTGCTCTGTCTCTTATCTGCTCAAGCTCATCATTTGTAAGTACTCGTCTACTTGTAGAAGAAGGCTCTTCCTCACCGTAAAACTGTGCATATTCATCTACAGATTCTTCAGACTTTACAGAAGCCTCTTTTTCTTCTACTATAACTTCCTCTACAACAGTCTCCACCTTTTCCGGTGCGGTTTCCTTTTTCTCTACTTCTTTTTTCTCAATAGGAGATTTTTGTTCCTTCTGCTTTTCATACTTCTTTTCTGATGAATTCTTTTTCTCAGTATCAGCAGATTTCTTTATTGTAACCTTAAGAGTCCATGGCTTTACACCGAAAACTCCCAAAAATCCATTAGTGCCTCTTTCAATTATCTCTACATCCACATTATCACTTGTGGTTCCAAGCTCTATCAAAGCCTTGGTTAAAGCTTCATCATAATTTCTTGCTGAAACTCTAGCACTGTCCATCTCTTTCCTCCTATTTATTTTTCTTAGAATTTGCCTGCTTCTCATTGTACTTGGCTACCATATTAGCCTTTGAAGCAAGTGAACCCGGTTTTGCATCCTTATTGTAATACTCTGTTGAATCCTTTAAATTCTTAGCATTCACTTCGTATTTTTTTGCTCTTTCTTCTTTTTCCTGCTTTTCAATTTCATCCATATGCTTTGCATTTTCGATAACTTTCTTATTTGCACTTAATGCAGGAAGTCCTTGCTTTGCTCTCTTTGCATTTTGCTTTGCAAGATTTGACTCTACAAGCTTATCAATATCAAGATCTTTAAGTCTGTAGTTTACAAGTAACTGAATAACTGTTCTTGCAAGTGCGGAAGCTATCCAGTATATACCGATACCTGCAGGGAGAGTAAAACAAAATACTACAGACATAATTGGCATTACAGTATTCATACTCTGCATCTGTTTTGCCATCTCATTCTCAGGCTCTCCGTTCTTTGGCTGGTTTGTTGTCATTACCTTAGTTGATATAAACTGTGTAACTCCGGCCAATATCGGTATTATCCATGCTATATTTATATTATTCATTCCCTGCCATGGTGATACTGACAAATCAATACCGAGGAATGAATTCATCTGCTTAATAAGAGGAAGACTTGTCTCCAATACACCGCTCATATTCGGGAATGTCTCCGACAATGTAGTCCACTTTTCAGGTGTGAATTTATATAATAAATCTATTACTTTATTTGTAACCGTATAGTCATTATTTTCTATAGGAAGCCTTACAGCTTTTGCCAAATCACTTATCTTATTTATATAATCAGACTGTTGCATAAGTGAAGTAGCTACGGTTTCAAATACGCTACGAACACTGGTTACATATGCCGGTATTCTGTATATAACCTGATAAAGACCGAACAATATCGGCATCTGTATAAGAAGCGGAAGGCATCCTCCGGCCATACTTGTACCATATTTACTGTATACGGCTCTGGTCTCAGCATTCATCTTCATTGCCGATTCATTATCTGTTTTTCCCTTATATTTATCCTGTATAGCCTTTATTTCAGGCTGAATTACAGACTGAAGTTTTTGTGACTTCTGCTGATTTATAGTCAAAGGTATCATTATTATATTGATTACAAGTGTAAAAATTATAATAGCGACACCGATATTTGTAATTCCCATATCAAATATCAGATTCATTATAAATCCAAGTATTTCAGCAAACCAACCTATAATAGGTGTGGATGACTTTGTTAACAGTACAATGTCCAAGCTAATTCCTCCAAATTTCATTAGATTTTCTAACTTACTAAATTCCATAAATATACTTATGGCACAGGATCGTATCCACCCTTGGCTAAAGGATTACATCTAAGTATTCTCCATATACTAAGTAATGACCCCTTTATTATGCCATGTTTTTTTAAAGCCTCTATGGCATATTGTGAACAGGTAGGAGTATAAATACAATGTGTTCTGACCTTTAACGGTGACAGATATTTTTGATAGAATCTAATAAGCTTAATCATACCCTTTAATACTAAGCTATTTACTTTCTTCAACATTTTCTCTATCCAGTCTATGTGATTTCAACAAATGTAAGTAGGCACTCTCCAATTTATGGTAATCACCTACATCTGCACCTACTCGTACTACTACTATTATATCTAATCCCTTTTTCTCAATCTTATTCAACCTGAAAATTTCTCTGATTTTCCTTGCAAATGTATGTCTTACTACACTGTTACCGTTTTTCTTTGAAACCGATATACCTATCCTGTTGTAATTCAAATTATTTCCATATACATACATCACAAGAGTTTTATTGGCATATGACTTTCCGTTCTTGTATACTCTTTGAAAATCAGCATTACTTCTTAAAGAAGGAAAATTTTTCACATAAACTCCTCAAATGCAAAATGCATCTTATATTAGATTATTAGATTAAATGTAATACTACCATAAACTAAAAGGATAGTCATAAGACTATCCCTAAGTAATCTTCGACAGATAAACCCTTTACTACATAATGTAGTACTCATCTGTTTTACGGCTGTTGCCTTATTTTTTTAAGCTGATAATCTAGCTCTTCCTTTTGCTCTTCTGGCAGCTAAAACTTTTCTACCGCCTGCTGAACTCATTCTTGCTCTAAAACCATGAACCTTAGATCTTTGTCTCTTCTTAGGTTGGAATGTCATCTTCATGATCTGATACCTCCTTATTTCTTTTCGTTTGTTTAGTCTTTCTCAAGTCTATGTTCTTTACTTTTCCAAAGAACGCACCCTAGTATTATATATAAAGAAGGTATACAAGTCAATAGCTTTATCGCTCTTCACTGATTTTTAATAATGTACCTGCTACAGCTAAAGTAAGGATTGAAGATACTATTGCCTCTGCTACTCCCTGTGTTCCTATTATACCTACTATTACAACCGGCAACTGTGTCAACTCTCTCCCTGTTGCACTTGCGTAATGCTCTCCGAACAGGAAGTATATACCGCTCATTACCAATATTGTGTTTGTTATTGCCGCCATGGCACCTGATACCAGGAGTGCTATTTTCACCTTTCCTGTTTTTCTGATTGCTCTGAAAACAAGTGCAGCCACTATACCTACAAGTATTCTCGGAACAAAACATACTATTACAGATCTTATTCCACCTGTGTATCCCGCTATGGCCGGTGCAAACGGTGAAAAACAAAATGATGTAGGGTTCGGCATAAATGTGTTCTTCCACATACTGCCCAGTCCGAATACAAATCCCAGTCCTGCTCCCTCTTTCCATCCAAGTAAGATTGCCCCTATGGCTACAGTCACATGAATGATAGTTGCGTTCATTATACCAAGCGGTATAAATCCCAAAATAGGTACCAATGTCTGAATAATAATTATAGCTATAAAGATAGACATGATTACCATTCTTTTTGTCTTCTGATAAGAATCTCTCTTCATTTTTTTCTCCTCTCGCTACTACTCCTACTGGATATAATGCACTTAATATTATATATTTAATACTCCGTTTTATCAATGTTTTTATTATCTCAAAGTATGATTATTGTTCCCCGAATTTTTGACTGTTAAAATTCTTATCAACATAATTATCCACATTTACCGGTATATTTTCATTGTTTAAAATGCAAATGTTTATATTTTAGTTATCCACATTTTGTTGATAGTGTGTGGATATTTTATTTTATCGCAATGTTGACATTTCTTGTTTTGGTATATTTTAAGCCATTTTTCTTTGTCAACATCGTTATCAACATTCTGTGTATAAGACTTTTTTACATCTATTTTTATCATTTTTTAATATGGATAATTTATTTTATAGTTTTTAATCAACTACATTGTCCATAACTTTGTGAATATCTATGTTGATAATTTTCTTTTTTACTTTTTCTTTACATTGATATGAATACCTTTTTTTGATATACTTTACCTAGTTTATAATTATCCTAAAGGAGTAAAAAGGATGATAGATAAGATAAAATCCAGTTGGGAGGAAATAATCACATTTTTAAGGGATGATTATGAGCTCTCACCTGTATCATACAATACATGGATAAAACCCATGATTCCTACGTCAATCGATAAGGATTCAAAGGGAGTTTATACATTGGTCATCACTGTTCCTTCACAACCTTTTAAAACTTATGTTACAAAAAAATACTCCCTATACCTTTCGGTATCCATAGAGGAAGTTACCTTAATAAAATGTAATGTTGTTTTTAGAGAAAAGTCGGAGCAGGAAGCAAAAAAATATCAAAATACACTGATAGACAATAAGAGACATCCGGTAAACAACCTGAAGCTTTTAAGTGCAAATCTGGATCCGCTTTATACTTTTGATACATTCGTAGTAGGCAAAAGTAATGATCTGGCACATGCAACCGCTATAGCTGTAGCGGAATCTCCGGGAAGTCAAAATCCGGGGGAACATTACAATCCCTTCTTTATATATGGAGGCGTTGGTCTTGGAAAAACTCACTTGATGCATTCCATTGCACATTACATATTGGAACACAATCCTGAGGCAATCATTTTATATGTCAGCAGTGAGAAATTCCTTAATGAATATATTGATGCGCTTAAAAACAGTAATTTACAGGAATATCGCTCAAAATATCGTAATGTTGATGTACTTCTTATTGATGATATTCAGTTTATCGGCGGTAAGGATGCAATACAGGAAGAACTTTTCCATACTTTCAATGCATTGTATGAGCAGAAAAAACAGATAATACTTTCTTCAGACCGACCTCCTATGGAACTTAAAAACCTTGAAGAGAGACTTCGCTCAAGATTTGCCTGGGGTGTGGCAGTAGAGATTTTTTCTCCGGACTTTGAAACAAGAATGGCAATTCTTAGAAGTAAGGAAGAAAGAGACGGCAAAAACATTGATAATGAAGTTATTCAATTTATTGCTACCAATATAAAGAGTAATATCAGAATGCTTGAGGGAGCTCTAAATAAGCTTTACGCTATGAGCAGACTTAATAAAAATCAGGAGATTGATATAGAGCTGGCAAAAACGGTACTGAAGGATATGATTACTCCTGATGCTCCTACAAAAATAACTTCAGAATATATTGCAACCGTGGTTGCGGATCATTTCAATATCACCTTGGCAGAGTTAAAAGCCAAGGGCAGAAAAGAGCCTGTAGCCACTGCAAGACATATTACAGTTTATCTTTGCAGGAAAATGACCAATGATACTCAAACTAAAATAGGTCAGTTTTTGGGTGACAGAGATCACTCTACGATAGTCAATTCAGAGGATGTAATTACTAAGAGAATCGTCTCTGACAGTGAACTGAATCAGACAATTGAAACTATCAAAAAGAAGATTTCTCCACAGTAATCCAAATTATACGGGTAGTTCCCAAACATGGTGATGTTTACAAAAAACAGCTAAAAAGCAAGTATCTACAAGGCTTTTAAGACTTTTGCACTTATCCACACACTATAATAATACTAATACTAAAATATATTTAATTATTTATCATGGCGAGCGAGCTCTTTCCTGAGTAAAAAATCGCCAACCGGAGGAACAATGAATTTAAAATTTCAAAAAGCACAATTGGTAAATGCTTTAAGCATTGTAATGAAGGCTATATCTACCAAGACTTCAAGTGTTATTTTAGAATCAATACTTATAACGGCAGCTGATAACAGAGTTGTTTTGGATGCTACAGATACCGAACTGTCAATCAGGACAGAAGTTGACGCAATTATAGTAAATCCGGGAGGTGTAGTTTTGAATGCAAAACTCTTCTCCGATATTATAAGAAAATTTGAGAATACGGATTCTTTAATAGAGCTTGATGTAGATAAGGATTTCAAGACCACTATCAGATGTGAGCAGGCGGTATTTAATATTATGGGAATTGATCCTGTAGAGTTTATACCGATGCCGCAGGTAGACAGGGATGATTTTATCAAGCTTTCACAGTTTAGTTTAAAAGAAGTTATCAGACAGACAGAGTTCTCAACAGCCATAAGCGATATAAACAGAATGATGGGTGGAGAACTTATAGATATTAAAGATAATGTGGCTAAATTCGTTACTCTTGACGGACATAGAATGTCTATAAGAAATATCGAATTAAACGGAAGTTTTGAGAATCAAAGATGCGTAGTTCCTATAAAGTCCTTACAGGAAGTTATGAGGATAATTGACAGTGATACTCAAAAAGATGTTAATATTTATTTTTCAAAGGATCATATACTTTTTGAGTTTGACAGAACACTCGTATTATCGAGAATCCTTGACGGTGAATATTTCAGAATTGAGACCATGCTCTCAAGTGATTATGATACAAAAGTTACCGTCAGCAGAAACAGATTCCAAAGTGCTATAGAACAGGCCATGATACTTATCAGGGAAAATGAGCATAAGCCTTTGGTTCTTGATATAGCAAACGGAACACTTACATTGTCTGTAAATTCGTCACTTGGATTTATGGATGCCAAAGTAAACATTGAAAAAAGCGGAAGTGATTTAAAGATTGCCTTTAACCCTAAGTTCTTAGTGGATGCATTAAAGGTAATTGATGATGATTTTGTAGATATTTATTTTACAAATGCAAAATCTCCGTGTTTTATCAGAGATGATAAGAATTCGTACACATATCTGATATTGCCGGTAAATTTTGTAGGATAAAGGTGAAGTATGCAGGAAGTTAGAATTAGAGATGAATATATAAAGCTTGAGCAGGCTATGAAGCTTGCAGGTGCCGTATCAATGGGTTCAGAAGCTAAGATGGTAATACAGGCCGGAGAGGTTTTGGTAAATTCGGAGGTAGAGCTTAGAAGAGGCAAGAAACTTAGAGACGGCGATATATTTACATACGAGAATAATGATTATAGAATCGTTGGAGCTTAAGGACTATAGAAACTATGAGAGTTTGAATATCAAGCTTTCAAGCGGTGTAAATATATTTTACGGTGACAATGCGCAGGGAAAGACAAATATTTTGGAGTCAATATATCTTGCCACCACTTCGAAGTCTCATAGAGGAAGTAAAGATAAAGATATTATAAAATTCGGAAGCAATGAATCGCATATTAAGCTGATGATAGAAAAAAACAGCTCGTCTGTAAGGCTTGATATGCATTTGAAAAAAAGTAAGTCTAAGGGAGTTGCAATAAACGGTATTCCGATAAGAAAGCTCAGTGAGCTTTTCGGTACCTGCAATGTTGTATTTTTTTCTCCTGAAGATTTGAACATTATCAAGAGAAGTCCTAAGGAAAGAAGAAATTTTGTGGACATGGAACTTTGTCAGTTAAATAAGCTCTATGTTTCCACTTTGGTTACCTACAATAAGGTGCTTGATCAGAGAAACAAGCTTTTAAAAGAAATCGGTTTTAAGAGCGGTGTTGAGGATACTTTGGATATCTGGGATATGCAACTTGTGAAGTACGGTAAGGATTTGATTGCTTATAGAGAAGCCTTTATAAAGGAATTAAATGAGGTCATTTACGGTATACACTCTTTACTCTCAGGTGGTGAGAAGATAAATGTAGTATATGAAAAGAATGTTGAAAAAGATGATTTTGAAGAAGAACTGAAAAAATCAAGAACAAGTGATATAAGGTATAAGACTACAAATGTAGGACCACATAGAGATGATTTTTCATTTTTTCTAAACGGAGAAATGGATTTGAAAAAATTCGGCTCACAAGGTCAACAAAGAAGTCTTGCATTATCATTAAAATTATCCGAGATAGAGCTTATAAAATCAAGATACGGAGAATTTCCGGTACTTTTACTGGATGATGTATTATCCGAGCTTGACGGAAAAAGACAGTCTCATCTTTTGGAGTCCATAAAACATATTCAAACTTTGATTACCTGTACAGGTGTTGAAGATTTTTTGAATAAATCTTTGGATATTGGAAAGGTATTTAAAGTAACAAATGGTACAATAAAAGAAAGTGAATATAATTAAATAATTGTATACAAGGATTTTATAAAATTGTTTAAATTTTGAGTAATAAAAAAATCCTTTTTTGTGGTGTTATGTGGATGTAAAATAAAAATAAAAAACTTACACCTTGTTAAAAACTAATAAAAATACAGAATGCAAAAACGATAATATATAAAAAATAATGTTAAAATCTTCGTAAAACTCTGTTAAAATTTGCAACCTTCAAAATTGTGTGTTATATTATCACACATGTATATTTATAAACTGATTTCGGAGGTAATATTCAATGACAAAAAAGAGAATTAATACATTCATAGGATCTATAGGAGCATTTATCGGAGTTTTAGTATTCTTATCTTATATACCGCAAATTATAGCAAATATAGGTGGTGAGAAATCTCAACCGCTGCAGCCGCTTGTAGCGGCAATATCTTGTTTGTTATGGGTTATATATGGCTTAACAAATGAACATAAAATAGATTATATCCTTATTATACCGAATGCGGCAGGTGTAGTTTTCGGATTTTTGACTTTTATAACAGCTTTGTAATAATGTATATTTTAGGGGTGCGTGGCACCCCTTTTTTCTTATTTATATGTAGTAATTTTATTCCACATTTTCAAAAAAAATGTTATAATATATCGATATGACATTAAGAGTAAATTTTCCTGAGAATGTATTCTCAGATGATTTAAAGGAGATAGTATGAGTACAGAGTATGATGCATCCCAAATTCAAATACTGGAAGGTTTAGAGGCCGTTAGAGTAAGACCCGGAATGTATATTGGTTCAATATCATCAAGGGGTCTTCATCATCTTGTTTATGAGATAGTAGATAACTCTGTAGATGAGGCTCTTGCAGGATTTTGTACCGAGATAAAGGTAAAAATAAATGAAGATAATTCAATCACTGTAAGAGATAATGGTAGAGGTATACCGGTAGACATTCAGCAAAAGGCAGGAAAGCCGGCGCTTGAGGTAGTATTTACAATACTGCATGCCGGGGGAAAATTCGGTGGCGGAGGATATAAGACCTCAGGCGGACTGCATGGAGTAGGTGCATCTGTAGTAAATGCATTATCTACATGGTTGGATGTAAAGGTTTATAAAGAAGGCAAAATTTATCATATGCGATTTGAAAAAGGTAAAGTCGTAGAAAATATGCATGTGATAGGTGAATGTGATCCCGGTGAAAGCGGTACCGAGGTAAGCTTCTTACCGGATGCAACTATATTTGAGGAAACGGTATATGACTTTGATATATTGAAAGTCAGATTGAGAGAGACAGCTTTTCTTACCAAGGCATTAAAAATTGTTTTGATTGATGACAGAGTAGAAAAAAAAGAAATGTCTTTCCACTATGAGGGTGGTATCAAGGAATTTGTTACCTATCTAAATAAGGGTAAGGCACCTATATACGATGAAGTAATATACTGTGAGGGTGTGAAAGAAAAGGTGGTTGTTGAAGTTGCAATGCAGCACAATGACACTTATACAGAGGGAATTTATACTTTTGTAAATAATATAAATACTCCTGAGGGTGGAACTCATCTTTCAGGATTTAAAAATGCACTTACAAAGACATTTAATGAATATGCCAGAAACAATAAACTGCTGAAGGAAAATGAGGATAATCTTTCAGGAGAAGACATAAGAGAAGGACTTGTAGCTATAATCTCTGTGAAAATACAGGACCCACAGTTTGAAGGTCAGACAAAGCAAAAACTTGGAAACTCCGAGGCACAGACTGCAGTTAATGCTATAGTAAGTGAGAAGCTTACTTATTTCCTTGAGCAAAATCCAGGAATAGCAAAGCTTATAAGTGATAAGGCTATTACAGCACAAAGAGCAAGAGCTGCGGCAAGAAAGGCAAGAGATCTTACAAGAAGAAAGTCTGCACTTGACGGTATGAGTTTACCGGGTAAATTGGCTGACTGTTCAAGTAAGAATCCTGAAGAATGTGAGATATTTATAGTCGAGGGAGATTCTGCGGGAGGTTCCGCAAAATCTGCAAGAAAGAGAGATACACAGGCTATTTTGCCTCTTAGAGGAAAGATACTCAATGTGGAGAAGGCAAGACCTGATAAGGTATATTCAAATGCCGAGATTAAGTCAATGATTACAGCATTCGGTACAGGTATACAGGAAGATTTTGATATCAGTAAGCTTCGCTATAATAAAATCATTATAATGACTGATGCAGATGTGGACGGAGCTCATATTGATACTTTGATGCTGACATTTATATACAGATTTATGCCTGAACTTATAAAGGAAGGTCATGTATATCTGGCTCAGCCTCCACTGTATAAGTTAGAGAAGAATAAAAAGGTATGGTACGCATATTCTGATGAAGAACTTGATAATATCTTAAAAGAAGTCGGAAGAGATCAGAATAATAAGATACAAAGATATAAAGGTTTGGGAGAGATGGATGCCGAGCAACTTTGGGAAACAACCATGGATCCTGAACGAAGAGTACTTAAAAAAGTGGTACTTGACGAGTCTATGCTTTCAGAAACAGATTTAACATTTAATACTCTTATGGGAGACCAGGTTGCTCCGAGAAGAGAGTTTATAGAGACAAATGCGAAGTACGTATCGAATTTGGATATTTAAAAAGGTAGGTTAAAATATGGAACCAAATGTTTTCGACAAGTTTAATGAGATCGACTTAAAGAAAACCATGGAAAAGTCATATATTGACTATGCAATGAGTGTTATTGCAGCAAGAGCGCTTCCCGATATAAGAGACGGTTTAAAGCCTGTACAAAGAAGAGTGCTCTTTTCTATGATAGAACTGAATAACGGTCCTGATAAGCCGCACAGAAAATGTGCCCGTATTGTCGGAGATACAATGGGTAAATATCACCCACACGGAGATTCTTCAATATACGGTTCATTGGTAAATATGGCACAGGATTGGTCCATGAGATATCCTCTTGTGGACGGACACGGAAACTTCGGATCTGTGGACGGTGACGGCGCGGCTGCCATGAGATATACCGAGGCAAGACTTTCAAAGATTGCGATGGAGATGCTCGCCGATATAAATAAGGACACTGTTGATTTTGCTCCAAACTTTGATGAGACTGAAAAAGAGCCTACAGTACTGCCGTCAAGATATCCGAACCTCCTTGTAAACGGTACCACAGGTATTGCGGTAGGTATGGCTACAAATATTCCTCCTCACAATCTAAGTGAGGTAATAAATGCCGTAGTAAGGATAATAGATAATAAGATAGAAGAAAAAGAATCTACTATCGATGAGATGCTTGATATCATAAAGGGACCTGACTTTCCTACAGGTGCACATATACTTGGACTTAGAGGAATCAGAGAAGCCTATACTACAGGTAGAGGCAAGATAAAGGTAAGAGCGGTATCTGAAATAGAAGCTATGCCAAACGGCAAAAACAGAATTATAGTTACCGAGCTTCCATATCTTGTAAATAAAGCAAAGCTTATCGAAAAGATTGCCGAACTTGTAAAAGATAAAAGGATAGACGGTATTACAGATCTTAGAGATGAATCAAACCGTGAAGGAATGAGAGTCGTTATAGAACTTAGAAGAGATGTAAATGCTGGGGTTATATTAAACAGATTATATAAGCATACACAGTTACAGGAAACTTTCGGTGTAAATATGCTGGCGCTTGTAAATAATCAGCCTAAGGTGCTTAATATTTTACAGATGCTTGAGTATTATCTTGCACATCAGGAGGATGTAGTAACAAGAAGAACAAAGTATGATCTCAATAAAGCTAAGGAAAGAGCTCATATTTTGGAAGGCTTGCTTATAGCCCTTGATAATATTGATGAGATCATAAAGATTATCAGAGGCAGTGCAAATGTAAGCATTGCAAAAGAAGAACTTATAAAGAGATTCGGACTTAGCGACGTACAGGCTCAGGCTATAGTTGATATGCGTCTTAGAGCTCTTACAGGTCTGGAAAGAGAAAGACTTGAGTCTGAGTATAATGAGCTTTTGGCTAAGATTTCATATTTTGAGGGAATATTGGCAGACGAGAAAAAACTTCTGGGTGTGATAAGAGAGGAAATCCTTACTGTTGAAGATAAGTATAAGGATGACAGAAGAACGGGCTTTATACAGGATGATGATATGGAGGACGAGGACCTTATTCAAAGAGAAGATATCATCATTGCAATGACAAAGCTTGGATATATAAAGAGAATGAGTCCTGACAATTTCAATGTACAAAACAGAGGAGGTAAGGGAATCAAGGGAATGCAGACCATTGATGACGACTTTATCGAAGACATTGTTATGTCAACCACTCACAATGATATTTACTTCTTCACAAATAAGGGTAGAGTATATACTATCAAGGGATATAAGATTCCGGAAGCTTCAAGAACCGCAAGGGGTGTTGCAATAGTAAACTTATTGAATTTGCAGCCGGATGAGAAGATTTCCGCTATTATTCCAAGTGAGGCAAAGTCAAAGGACGGATATCTCTTTATGGTAACAAAGAAGGGTACTATAAAGAAATGTCAGATAAATCTGTTTGACAATATTAGAAAGAACGGACTGGCGGCTATAAATCTTACAGAGGATGATGAGCTGATAGAAGTTAAGGTAACTCATGGTGATGACGATCTTATCATAGTTTCAAAAGACGGTATGTGTATAAGAATCAATGATAAGGATATAAGAGCTATGGGCAGAGGTGCTACAGGTGTTCGCGGTATGAGACTGAATAAAGATGACGAGGTCATCGGAATGCAGCTGGCATCTCAAGGGGAATATTTGCTTCTTGTTTCTGAGTATGGATATGGAAAGAGAACAAGGATATCCGAGTTCAAAGTCCAAAACAGAGGCGGTAAAGGTATCATATGCTATAAAGATAATGAAAAGACCGGAAAGTTGGTCGGAGCAAAACTCGTTAATGAAGACAGAGAACTTTTGCTTATAACCACAGAGGGAATCATTATCAGAATAGAAGTAAGCGGAATATCAGTGCTTGGAAGAGCCGCATCAGGTGTTAAGCTTATGAATATAGACAGAGAAAGCGATACCAAGATTGCAAGTATTGCTAAGGTCAGAGAGGAGAAAAACACCGAATCTGAAGAAGAAAGCAATACATAGAAAGGAAATAAAATGCAAAAAATACCATTTTTGACATTAGATAAAGTAAGAGAAATTGTAAAAACATATCCGACTCCATGGCATATATATGACGAAAAAGGAATCAGAGAGAATGCAAAAAGATTAAATGAAGCTTTCAGTTGGAATAAGGGATTTAAAGAATACTTTGCTGTAAAAGCCACTCCGAACCCTTTTATAATGAATATATTAAAGGAATGCGGTTGCGGTATGGACTGTTCTTCTATGACAGAACTGGAATTAAGTGATGCATGCGGTTTTAGCGGAAAAGATATAATGTTTTCCTCAAATGACACTCCTATAGAAGAATTTAAGTTTGCAAATGATCTCGGTGCAATAATAAATCTGGATGATATAACACATATAGAATATGTGGAAGAAATTTGCGGGAAATTGCCTGAGACTATGAGTGCCAGATACAATCCGGGTGGATTCTTTACTATGTCAAACGGTATAATGGACAATCCGGGGGATGCCAAATACGGCATGACTCCGGAACAGATTATAGAAGCATTCAATATAATGAAGTCAAAAGGTGTAAAGTACTTCGGTATTCATGCATTTCTTGCGAGCAATACAGTTACAAACGAGTACTATCCTAAACTTGCAAAGGAACTGTTTGAGTTTGCCGTAAGAATAAAGAATGAGTGCGGTATATGTGTAAGCTTTATAAATCTGTCAGGTGGAGTGGGTATACCATATACACCTGATCAAGAGCCTAATGATATATTTGAGATAGGCAAAGGTGTAAAAAAGGTCTATGACGAGGTACTTGTAGCAAATGATATTAAAGATGTCGCTATATTTACAGAGCTTGGAAGATATATGCTTGCACCATATGGAGCTTTGGTAACAGAGGCAATACATGAAAAGCATACACATAAAGAATATATAGGTGTGGATGCCTGTGCGGTGAATCTTATGCGACCTGCCATGTATGGAGCATATCATCACCTTAGCGTACTTGGTAAGGAAGAAAAAATTTCAGATCATACATATGATGTTGTAGGTTCACTGTGTGAAAACAATGATAAGTTTGCTATAGACAGAAAACTTCCAAAGATAGACAAGGGTGATTATATCTATATTCATGATACAGGAGCACATGGATTTGCAATGGGATATAATTATAACGGAAAATTAAAGTCGGCAGAGCTTTTATTACAGGAAGACGGAAATGTAAAACTTATAAGAAGAGCCGAGACTGATAAGGATTACTTTGCAACATTTGATTTCTGTGACATTATGGATAAATATTTGAAATAAAATGAAAGATATTCTTTTCAGGTTTAAGAAATAATTCATAATAAGTTCAACAGTATTTCAATTCTTTTACGAAGAAATATGATAATATTACATCATCATAAAGAAGCACTTACAATGAATCCTATATATAGAAATCCTTAAGAAGGCACCCCGTAAAAAGGGTGCTTTTTTAATTTGTTGAAATATCATTCTTGTATTGCTTAAAATAATATAACTTGATAGAATGTACAAGACTAAAGCATTATATATTGATAAAAATCGATATATAGGTATATAGAAAGAGGAATGAAGATGATCGATAAAATATCATATCTCTTTGGCTTTGTAGGCGGTCTTGGTATGTTCCTTTACGGAATGCATATAATGGCAGACGGTATGCAAAAGACTGCAGGCGGTAAGATGCAGCAATTTTTGAGCAAAATAACCGATAACAGATTTACAGCTATTATGCTCGGAGCCCTGATAACAGCCATAATACAAAGCTCAGGTGCTACTACTGTAATGGTAGTAGGTTTTGTAAGTGCGGGAGTGTTAACACTGGTACAGGCAGTTGGTGTAATAATGGGTGCAAATATAGGTACCACTATTACAGCATGGGTAGTTTCCATAGGTACTATAGGAGAATCCATGGAGCTGTTAAAGCCGGGATTTTATGCACCGGTGCTCATAGGAATAGGTGCGGGACTTATAATATTTTCTAAAAAAGACAGAAAAAAAACTATAGGCGAAATTCTTATAGGTCTTGGAATGCTCTTTATGGGACTTGATCTCATGGCGGGGAATATAAAGCCTTTCACAACTTTACCGATATTCTCAGAGGCATTCAGAGTGCTTGGAGGAAATCCTATACTGGGAATCATAGTAGGTATAGTAGTAACTGCCCTGATGCAAAGTTCATCCGCATCGGTAGGTATCTTACAGACATTGGCATTTAACGGAGTAGTAACCACTTCAGCTGCTATATATATTACATTGGGACAAAATATCGGTTCTTGTGTGACTGCCATTATCTCAAGTATGGGAAGCAGCAGAACGGCAAAGAGAGCAGCCGCAATTCATTTTTTGTTTAATACAATAGGAGCTATAGTTTTTGGTATATTGGGATTTGCAGTGTTTACAATAAACAAAAATCTTGCAAATCATACGATAAATGCAGTGGAGATATCACTGTTCCATACATTGTTTAACTTTACAATGACTACCTTATTGTTCCCGTTTGCAAATCTCTTGGTTAAACTTTCAGGAATGATAGTAAGAGGTAAGGATGAAGAAATTGTGGAAGAAGAAAAAGAGCCTGTACTACAGCTTGATGAAAGAGTGCTATTAAGCCCTGCTTTTGCGGTACAGACAGCCAATAATGAAGTATCCCGTATGGGAGAAATAGCATTAAAGAGTGTGAAAGCCTCTATCAGTGCAATCACAAATAAGAGCCTTGAAGATATAGAAACAGTTGCAAAATGTGAAAAGAAGCTTGATGATATGCAGGAAGCTTTGACTGAATTCCTTATAAAGGTAGACAATCTTTCATTAAGTGAGAGTCAGAAGAAGCATATTAACAATCTCTTCAATATGGTAACCGATATAGAAAGAGTCGGTGATCATGCCGATAACCTGTCTGAAAATGCAAAGTATATGATAGATAACGATCTTGAATTCAGTGATCTCGGTAAAGAAGACCTTGCAGAAATTTCAAAAGACAGTATAGAAGCCTTTGAAGTCGCAATTAATGCAAGAAGCGGTGATGCTCTTAGAGCTGTGAGAAAGGTCAATAAGCTTGAGGATGAAGTGGATATGCTTGAGGATGAAATGAGAGAAAAGCATATAGAAAGATTGTCAAAAGGAGATTGTAATCCACAGGCAGGAATCGCATTCCTTGACATCATAAGTAATTTGGAGCGTATCTCAGATCATGCAACAAATATTGCAGGATATGTAAAGAACGAAATATAAATAAGAAGTTTTAAAGATTTACTTGCAATTATGTTTATAATTTTGTACAATTGGAATCAATTGATGAATAATTATCAATTGAGATAAACATCATTTTAAGTACTAATTTTAGGAGGAACTAAAATGTCAGTAAAAGTAGCAATTAACGGTTTTGGACGTATTGGTCGTTTAGCTTTCAGACAGATGTTTGAGGCTGATGGATATGAAGTAGTAGCAATCAATGATCTTACAGATCCTAAGATGTTGGCGCATCTTTTAAAGTATGATACAGCACAGGGCGGATTTGCAGGACGTATAGGAGAAGGAAAGCACACAGTAGAAGCAGGTGAGGATTCAATCACAGTTGACGGAAAGAAGATCACAATCTATAAAGAGGCAGATGCTTCAAAGCTTCCTTGGGGACAGATCGGTGTAGATGTTGTACTTGAGTGTACAGGTTTCTACACATCAAAGGATAAGGCATCAGCACATATCACAGCAGGTGCTAAGAAGGTTGTTATTTCAGCTCCTGCAGGAAATGATCTTCCTACAGTTGTATTCAGCGTAAACGAGAAGACACTTAAGGCAAGTGATACAGTTATTTCAGCTGCTTCATGTACAACAAACTGTCTTGCACCTATGGCTGATACACTTAACAAACTTGCTCCTATCCAGAGCGGTATCATGAGCACAATCCATGCTTATACAGGTGATCAGATGATTCTTGACGGACCACACAGAAAGGGTGACCTTAGAAGAGCAAGAGCAGGTGCTGCAAATATCGTACCTAACTCAACAGGTGCTGCAAAGGCTATCGGTCTTGTTATCCCTGAGCTTAACGGAAAGCTTATCGGATCTGCACAGAGAGTTCCTGTTCCAACAGGTTCTACAACAATCCTTACAGCTGTTGTAAAGAAGGCAGGACTTACAAAAGAAGATATCAATGCTGCAATGAAGGCTGCCGCATCTGCATCATTCGGATACACAGAGGATGAGATTGTTTCATCAGATGTTATCGGTATGCAGTATGGTTCATTATTTGATGCAACACAGACAATGGTAACACCTATAGCTGATGATTTATATCAGGTTCAGGTTGTTTCATGGTATGATAACGAGAATTCTTACACATCACAGATGGTTAGAACAATCAAGTACTTTGCTGAATTAGCATAATTATAAATAGTATAAGAGACCAAGGTGGTCCGGTCATATTGGGCCGGACCGCCTTTTTTATTAATAAGGAGAAGCTATGCTTAACAAGAAAACAGTAGATGATTTAAAGAATTTAAAAGGTCAGAAAGTATTGGTTCGTTGTGATTTCAATGTTCCTTTAAAGGACGGAGTTATTCAGAATTACAATCGTATAGACGGAGCAATACCAACAATAAAGAAACTCCTTGACGGCGGAGCTAAAGTTATTCTTTGCTCACATCTTGGAAAACCGAAGGGCGAGCCATTACCTGAGATGAGCCTTGCACCTGTTGCACCGGCACTTTCAGAGAGACTTGGAATAAATGTAAAGTTCGTTTCAGATCCTAAGGTAACAGGTGAGGAGACAAGAAAGCTTGCAGCAGAACTTAAGGACGGAGAAGTTCTCTTATTGGAGAATACAAGATACAGAGCTGAAGAGACAAAGTACGGTAAGGAAGATTCAGCTGTAGAGTATGCAAAAGAGCTTGCCGCACTTTGTGATGACAATATCTTTGTAAACGATGCATTCGGTACAGCACATAGAGCACATTGCTCAAATGTGGGTGTAACCAAGTTCTGTAAGGAGAATGTAGTAGGATATCTTATGGAGAAGGAAATCAAGTTCCTCGGAGAGGCTGTAGAGAATCCTGTTCGTCCATTCGTAGCAATCCTTGGTGGTGCTAAGGTTTCAGATAAGATCAATGTTATCAATAACCTCTTAGAGAAGGTAGATACTCTTATTATCGGTGGTGGTATGGCATATACATTCTTAAAAGCAAAGGGAGAGGAAATCGGAAACTCACTTTGTGAAGAGGATAAGCTTGACTATGCACTTGAGATGGTAAACAAGGCAAAGGAAAGAGGAGTAAACCTTTTACTTCCTGTAGACCATGTAGAGGGTAAGGAATTCTCAAATGATACAGAGTCAAAGGTAGTTGATACTATAGATGCAGGATGGTCAGGATTTGATATCGGACCAAAGACAATAGAGAACTATAAGAAGGCTCTTGAGGGTGCAAAGACTGTAGTATGGAACGGACCTATGGGTGTATTTGAGTTTGAGAAGTTTGCAGAGGGAACACTTGAAGTATGCAGAGCCGTAGCAGATCTTAAGGATGCTACAACAGTTATCGGTGGCGGAGATTCTGTAAATGCGGTAAAGAGACTTGGATTTGCTGATAAGATGACACATATTTCTACAGGTGGAGGTGCTTCACTTGAATTCTTAGAGGGTAAGGAATTACCGGGTGTAGCTGCAGCTGACAACAGATAAAATTTTTAAAATATAGGGGAATGCCAAGGCATTCCCCAAAAAGAACGGAGAATATTATGGCAAGAAGAAAAATTATTGCAGGTAACTGGAAGATGAACAAAACTCCTTCAGAGACAACTGCATTAATAAATGAGTTAAAGCCTTTAGTTGCAAATGATGAAGTAGATGTTGTATTCTGTGTACCGGCAATTGATATAATACCGGCTATAGAGGCTGCAAAGGGAAGCAATATACAGATCGGTGCAGAGAATATGTACTATGAAGAGAACGGTGCATATACAGGAGAGATTGCTCCAAATATGCTTACAGATGTAGGTGTTAAGTATGTTATCATCGGACATTCAGAGAGAAGAGAATACTTTGCGGAAACAGATGAGACTGTAAACAAGAAAGTACTTAAGGCATTTGAACATGGTATCACACCAATCATCTGTTGCGGTGAGACTCTTACACAGAGAGAGCAGGGTATTGCAATAGACTTTATCAGAACACAGATAAAGATTGCATTCCAGAATGTAAGTGCCGAGAACGCTGCAAATGCTGTTATCGCTTATGAGCCAATCTGGGCAATCGGTACAGGCAAGACTGCTACAACTGCTCAGGCTGAGGAAGTTTGTAAGGCTATCAGAGAGTGCATATGTGAAGTATATGGAAGCGATGTAGCTGAGAAAATCAGAATTCAGTACGGCGGTTCAGTAAATGCAGGAAATGCGGCAGAGCTTTTTGCAGAAGCTGATATCGACGGCGGACTAGTAGGTGGAGCAAGCCTTAAGCCTGATTTCGGAAAGATCGTAAATTATAAATAATAGAAAAAAAGATAGAGGAGTAACTCAAAACGAGTCACTCCTCCATAAGCTTTTAATAAATTTATAATGATGAATACTTTTCTCTGTAGCCGGATGGAGATATACCTAATTGTTTTTTAAAACTTGTGCTGAAATAATATTGGTTTGCGTAACCGCATTTAATACTTATTTCTTTTAAAGATAAGTTTGTTTTAATTAAATATTCCTTTGCTGCATCAATGCGGTATGATGTGATAGTATCGCTTATACTTTGGTTGTTATTTTTTTTATACAATGCACTTAAGTATGATGGACTCATATTTGCATATTTTGCTATGTCATTCAGACTGAGAGTATTATCCTCAAAATTATTTTTAATATAATTATCTACCAATTCATATGTATGTTCATGGTAGGATTTTAGAGAAAAATTTAGTTTATCACATACCAAATTGCAAAGTTCTCTCATCCATAATAAAAATTGCTCATATGTGTGAAATGTATCAAAACGGCTATATACAGATATTACTCTTTCTTCCAAGTCCTTAGTATCAATATTTATTTCATATAGAAATCTCAATATTTTGCCAAGCAGAGAATATATACGTATAAACATAATATTTTTATTTTTATATTTTGTTGATAAATCATCAAAGAAGTTTTTAAGCCATTCTTCAATTGATGAATTATCTTTTTTGCATAGCAGTCCGATAAGTTCATCATCATCTGAATCTGATGTGGATAATAAACTGAATTCTTTACCGGTAGCTTCAACAGCATCAAATATACTTTGGTTAGGATAAAAAAACCTATATTTTAGAGCATGACATGCATTTTCATATGATACATGAAGCTTTGATATACTATCAACAATAGTACCAATTCCAACATTTATATTTAATATTGGAGATTTATAATTATCTATAAAAGATGAAATTACATTATGGATTACATACTGGAAATGTGCAGGTGTTTTACTGTTTTGTGCTATTATAAAGATTAAATTATTTAAGTCCTGTATATAATAGACATTATCAAAAATTTTACATTTACTTAGGAATACATCCGATATATTTAGTATTTCCGTTTGAAATGTTAAAACCCCGTTATTTTCTTCAAGCATAGAAGAACTTTCAATTTCCATTTTGATTATATTGAAATGCGAATAACTTATATCCAATTCCAGATAGCTTATATATTTATCAAAATATCCTAATGTTTTATCAGTTGAGAAATATAGTAACTCCTGGAAAAATTTGGTTATCATAAGTTGTCTGCTTTCCTTTACAATAGACAGATTACGTTGCTCTCTATCTATTATTTCAAAAGAACTTTTTATCTTTTTATATAAGAAATCATAATCTATAGGCTTTTCAATATAATCGTAAACTCCAATACTGACAGCCTGTTTTGCATATTCAAATTTATCATATGCACTAATCAAGATTATTTTAATGTATGGATTAATTTTTATAGCCTCACGGCTTAGAGAAATTCCGTTTAAGTTCGGCATTTCAATATCAGTTATTATTAAATCAACATGATTATCAATTATATAATTAAGTACTTCCTGTCCACTTTTTGCAATTAAAACTATTTCTGCATTTAATTCATTCCAGTCAATATTTAATTTTATACCTTCTGAGACAATATAATTATCATCGGCTAAAACTACTTTTTTCAAGAGAAATCCTCCATTTGAGCATATTTTATTATAATTTTTGTACCTTTTCTTTCTTCACTTTCAATCAGGACAATACCGTTTCCAAAGTCAGTATTTGAAATTCTTTTATTAACATTACAAATGCCGAAATGTTGGTTATAGTCTACTATATGATTACTTAATTTATATCGGATTTGTTCTAACTTATCATTTGGAATACCACAGCCATTATCCTCTATAGTAATAATAACTTCATCATCTCCATAGCAAATATTTATATTGATATGTATATTTGTTTTTTCAGATGAGTATCCATGTAAAATTGAGTTCTCCAAAAAAGGTTGTAATGTAAACTTACATATTAAAAAGTTCTCTATACCTTCTTCAGCATTTATAGTCCAGCTAAGTGTATCTTGACGACAAAGTTGTTCCATTTCCAGATATAATTTAGAAATTTCCAATTCGTCTTTTATTTTTATCTTTTCATCAGATTTTCTAAGTGACATTCTATAAAAACGAGTAAGGTTACTGATCATACGATTGGCTATATCTATTTTTCCTATTGTTTGACAAGTTTGTATTGTTCCCAAAATATTATATAAAAAATGAGGATTTATCTGGGATTGAAGAAGCTGGTACTTAAGCTTTTCTTCGGATAAAGTAAGCTCCAAAATAGATTGCATATTTTTATTAATTGATGATTGCATATTTAAAAATGTCAGTCCAAGTTTATCCACCTCATCAAAAGAATAATTGTTATCTAATGCAGATATATAATCCAAATCAATACTTTTTTTACCAAATTTAAAATTATCCATAGCGGAAGACAGTTTACTGATTCTATCGGTTAAATTGATTGAAGTAAAAAAAATAACCAACAGTATTATAGGAACAGATAAAAATATTATTATAATAAACGTTCTAAGTAATGTGTATATATGCTTAAAAATATAATTTTTAGGAATTTCAGTTATATGATACCATCCATTATCAAGAACAACTATGTGATAATATAAGCTGCTGTTCTCAACTATAGTATTATCAGGATTTATATTTAAATCAATGTTATTTATCTTGGTACCTATGAGTTCTTTACTTGTATGTGAAATAACAGTCCCATTTTTATCTATTATATATCCTGTTAAATCGACACTTTCAAAACTGTCCTGCAGCATTTTTGAAAGCTCATCAGTGCGTAAGAGTACTAAATAAACGTATTCGGTATTACCTGAAACTTGATTATTTAATACATTAAAACAAGCTATTACATCTTGAGGATTTTTTGTGTTATCAATAACATAAGGAAGAGTGTACTGTTTTTTATAAATCCATTTTTGATTAGAATTTATAATATCTTCAAGGCCTATTTTTCTTAGATCGGATAAAGGATGGAAAAAAAGTCCCTCTGAAGCCGCAATATTTTTATCGTCTAAAAAAATATCAATATGATAAAAATCAAAAGTTGATTTAAGTAGAGAAATATTGTCTCTAACATTCGAAACTATTGCAAAATCTTCTCTACTATCAGACATTTTTTGCATCAAAGAATACATATCATATTGAATAGTATTAGATACTTTTTCAGCTTGATTTAATCTGTTATTGATTCTTATATTTAGTTGATCATCTGCAAGTATAATAGAATTTAATATGCTGTCACCTGCAATTTTATGTGTAATACTGTACAACACTGAGCCCATTAAAATAAGAGGCAGTAAAGTACAAATCAAAAAAGAAAAAATCAATCTATGATGATATTTTGAAAATATAAAATTTTTGATATATCTTATAATAGGCATAAGAACCTCCTTGTAAACATATAAGCAATTATAGACTGTAAAAAAAAACAAAACAATATAAACAAAAATAATATAAATGAATCATAATATATTGTATTTTTGAAAATTATAAATTCTACTATGATGTAATTATCAAAAAGCATACGTCCTATATGTGTAAGTGAAGTGTTTTAGGGACAATAAGGAGGAAAGATGAATAAAAGAATAAAGAGTGTAATGTTAAGTACAGTACTATTAACAGGTCTGTTAGCCGGCTGTGGATCCGGAACAACACAGTCAAGCAAAAACTCGGAAAACGGTGGAAATTCCAAATATGATTTGACATTATATAGTATCAATACTACAGATGCCGATTTTGATGAATGGTTAAATAATGTTCAAGATGCTACAGGATTAAAGATTAATGTAATTGCAGCACCTACAGACTCTGACACGAGACAGCAAAAGATTACAACTATACTTTCTACAGGTGATTCAAGTGTAGATATATTGGAAATTAATGATGAAATGAGTGCATCATTTAAAAATTCAGGTTGGCTTGATGGACTTAATGATACAGTTATGACCGATGATATTCGTGGTGAATTTGCAAAGGGATATTTGGAGCAGATGATTACCGATAAAGAAGGAAATGTTATCGGAGTACCCGGATATTCAGGATATTTGGCCTTTTGGGTAAATCAAAAAATAATGGATAATGCCGGAATAACTTCTATAGATACAAAGGAAGATTTTAAAAAATATATGTCAGCTGCTTCAGTAAACGGTACTTATGGGTATGGTGGATCTTGGGAAAAAACATATGTGTTTAATGAAATAGCACAATTTGTAAATATGTTCGGTGGCGATTATTTTGACTGGACAAGACCTGAAAATAAGGAAGCAATACAATTCTTATATGATATGGTAAAAAATAATGAAACACCAATTGATCAAATTGCGGATAAATATGAGCAGATGAATCCAAAGGCAAATGATGGAAAATATGGTTGTTGGTTTATGTGGGGATTGGGATCTGATTATCAGAAAGCAGGTATGCTTGGTGATGACAAGATTCATATGGCTATGGTGCCCTCAATGACAGATGACGGTAATAGAGCTATATTTACAGATTCATGGAGTTATGTATTGAATTCTGCATCAAAAAATAAGGAAGCGGCAATAAAGTTTTTAAAGTATATGGCATCTGAGGGTGGAATGGAAGCGTCATATAAGGCTTTTGATCGTTACCCTGCAAGAAAAGATGTTGCCGAGAAGGTAGTTCCTGACAGCGACCCTGCAAAGGAGATGTACACCAGATATGCTTCAGAATGTAATGTACAGGGACGCCCAATGCTTCCGCAAACTATGGAGTTTATCACAGATATGGGAACAATTTACCAGTCTTGTATGAAGGGTGAAATATCAGTAGATGATTTTTGCAAAAAAGCACAGGATTTGGTAGATAAATATAAATAATATATAATCCAAAGAGTGCTACAGTGTAGGAATTTATAAATAAAATATTACTGCAGCACTCATTTTATTTATAGGAGGAATTATTTTGAACATAAGCAAAAAGTCAATAAGGTATATACCTATAATTTTGATTTTACCTGTACTTTTGATAAGGGGATTTACCACAATTTATCCTATAATTATTACTTTTAAAAATAGTATGTATAATATTAAAGTTCTGTCAGGTATAAACGAGTTTGTAGGATTTAAAAATTATATAGAGGTGTTTAAAGATGATAAAGTAATTTCCTCTATTGAATTTACTTCTATTTTTGTAGTAGTATCAATGTTCTTTCATGTTATATTAGGTACTATACTTGCATTGATACTTAATTTGAAATTCAGAGGTAGGAGGTTTTTAAGAACAATAGTACTTATACCTTGGGCTATGCCGGCTGTAGTTATAGGAATGGCGGCAAAATGGGGATTTAATAATGATTATGGATTGGTAAATGATTTAATTAGAAGATTCATACCGGAGTTTCAATTTAATTGGTTAATAAATACCGGATCTGCTCGTAGTGCTGTTATAGCAATGGATTTATGGAAAGATTTACCATTTTTTGCAATACTTGTATTATCCGGACTTCAGTTCATTTCAGGTGATATTTATGAGGCGGCTAAAGTAGACGGAGCAAATTCTTTTCAAATATTCTTTAAAATCACATTACCTTTAATTATAAGGAATATTATTACATTATGTATACCTTTTACATTATGGAGATTAACATCATTTGATTTGGTATATGCAATGACATCCGGAGGGCCGGGAGAAGATACATCATTGATAGCTTATCGTATAGCAATGGAGTCTTTTACAAACTTGAATATAGGGTATGCTTCTACTTTAGCTATCATGCTTTTTATTTTAATGGCTTTATTTAGTTGGTTTAATATAAGAGTTATGAATAAATACAGTGAATGACAGGAGAATAATATGAGTAGTAATACTAAATATAAAATATATAAAAAATGTATATCTATAAGCAGATGGTTATTATTTATAGTGGTTGCATTTCTTATCTTATTTCCTGTATATTGGATTTTTATATCATCAATTACTCCTGCAGGAGAATTATTTAAGAAGCCTATAGATTATTTGCCAAATAATCCGACACTTGACAGTTATAAATTTCTTATTGAAAATGTAGGGTTGTTAAGTAAAATAGGAAATACAGTAATAATAGTAGGAAGTACATTAATAATAAGCACAATATTATGTACAATGGCAGCTTATGGATTTTCAAGGTTTAATTCAAAATGGATAAGTGTAGCGTTTGCATTTATTCTTGCAACTTTACTTATACCTGAGGTGGTTACTGCAAGGCCTTTATATGAATTTATGAAAAAGGTTGGATTGTTCGATACATATCAAGGTTTGATAATACTATATGTAAGTTCGGTTATTCCGTTTACAGTTTTGATATTAAACAATTTCGTCGGTAAAATACCTGTTTCACTGGAAGAGGCTGCTGCTATAGATGGAGCAAATTTTATACAGATTTTATTTTATATAATATTGCCTTTGATGAAACCTGCTATTGCCACAGTGTGCATTATTAATTTTATAAATTGTTTAAACAATTTTTTTACACCTTTATATTATTCAAACGGAATACAGGTTTTATCTGTAGCGATAGTTCAACTTCCTTTAAGAGATAATATGTATGGTGTACCATGGGATTTAGTCAGTGCAATGGGATGGATAATACTTTTACCGATAATATTATTTGTTGCTGTTTTTGAAAAGCAGATAATGGATGGAATTATGGCAGGTGGTGTTAAATCTTAATTTAGATAGGGAGTTAAGTTTATGTATGATTTATACGGAAGTTTAGGAAATTTAGCAATTTTAAAAAACAGAAAAAGTAGAGCTGTAAATGCAGAAAATCCTACAGGAGAAAAAGGTAAAGGCGGGATGGCATCAAGCAATCTGGGGCCTTCAAGAAAAGGAAGTCCTTGTTTAAAAGATATACCGAGTGGAGAAACTGTAACACTTGCCGATATAGAGGGACCGGGTATAATAAATCACATATGGATTACGGTTACAAATAAAACAACAGAAGCAGATTGTTTTGTTTTAAGTGATCTGATTATAAGGATATATTGGGACGATGAGGAAACTCCTTCTGTAGAGAGTCCACTTGGAGATTTCTTTTGTTGTGGATTTGCAAGGGAATGTGTAGTGAATTCAATGCCGATTGTTGTAGTACCAAATAGAGGAATGAACAGTTATTTTCAAATGCCTTTTAATAAAAGAGCAAGAATAACTTTGGAAAACCAGCATCCAAATCCGATACCGGCATTTTTCTATCAGATTGATTATTGTGTTGTAGATAATCTTCCTAACGATATAGCTTATTTTCATGCTCAGTGGAGAAGAGAAAGAGTTACAACTTTAGGTAAAGATTATGTAATATTGGACAATGTAAAAGGAAAGGGACATTATATCGGGACATATATTGCATTGACCACATTGGAAAGGTACTGGTGGGGAGAAGGAGAAGTAAAATTTTACATAGACGGAGATATAGAATATCCTACAATTTGCGGTACAGGAACTGAAGATTATTTTGGAGGTTCATGGAGTTTTGCAAAACAGATAAATGGAAAAACAGTTGAGCAAAATTATAGTACATCATATTTGGGATATCCGTACTATTCATCACATGATGAATTGATTCATAATGATTATCACAATGATGATTGCTTACCGATGAGAGGGTTCTATAGGTGGCATATACAGGATCCTATATGCTTTGATGAAGATTTAAAGGTTACTATACAGCAAATCGGTGTTGGACATGGAGGTCTTTTTGAAAGACAGGATGATGTTGCAAGTGTAGCATATTGGTATCAGACAGAGCCTCATTCATCATTCTTACCTCTTGTAGGAAGAGAATGTAGGCGTCCAAGATAGGAGCTGATTTGTATAAAAAAATTTTTTGTATTTTATTATGTATCGGTTTAATTCTATCTTCTTGTAATAATTATAAGAAGAATGAAGAAATAGAAATAAGCAACTATTATGAAGCTGAATTAAATATCATGCATATAGAAGCTGATAATCCTGATTTTAAAAATTATATTAACGATGTATCAAGAAAATTAAATATGAAAATAAATATAATTCCTTGTCCGGCTGATGCAAATAATAGACAGGCGGAAATTTCAACATTACTTTTATCAGGAAATTCAGATATTGATTTGATTTCAGTTAATGATGAGATGGTAAGTGAGTTTAAAGTAAAAGGATATATTGAAAATTTAGATGATATAATGAGTAAAAATATTGTGGAATCATATCCTAAAGACTATGTAGAATCAGTGGCTATGTATAAAAATCATTTTTATTCTGTTCCATACCTTATGGATATTATGATGTTTTGGGTAAATGAAAAATATATAAAATATTCAGAACTCGAAGGAGTTAAAAATTTGGATGATTTTTCATTATTTGTCGGTAATGATTATGGTACAAACATGTATGGATATGGAAGTGCATGGGATTAAACATATATATATAATGATTTATCACAATTTATAAATATGTTTGATGGAGACTATTATAATTGGAATAATGATAATACAAAGGAAGCTGTTAAGTTTTTGCATGATATGCTGAAACATGGTTATACACCTCAAAATCAAATGATAGACAGATACGAACAAATGGAACAAAAATTTATTGACGGCAAGTATGGATGTGTATTTATGTATAGTGGTGCTATAAATATCTTTTTGAATTCAGGAAAGTATGGAGAAGATGGAATACATGTGGCAGAACTTCCTATGTTCAAAAAAAATGCAACTAATATAGCAACGTGGCAGTATGTACTTAATAAAGCTTCAAAAAATAAAAATGCGGCAAAGAAATTTTTAAGTTATATTTCAAGTAGAGAAGGGAGCATTGAATATAGTAACGCAATGAAGCAGATACCTGCAAGAATTGATGTTATCTTAGAGGAAGATATAGATGTTCCTGATATTGATATTATAAGAAAGTATGTTGAGAATACAAACTTTAAAGTCAGGCCGCTGTCATCTAATCCAATGAATGATATCTCGGAAATGGGAAGAATATTTCAAAAGTATTTATTAGATGAGATAACATTGGATGATTTTTGTAAATTAGCTCAAGCAATAGCTGATAGAAAATAATTTCAGTATGTAGAGAAAAACGGTCGGCACTTTAAGTGCCGGCCGTTTTTAATACAGTCTTAATATACACCGTTAGCAATATCTTTATTTACAGAACTCATATCTTCAGAAATATAAGGATGAATACCAAATCCGCATCCATATCCCATGGCATCGGCATATCCTGCCTGATTGTCCATATTTACGATACACCATTGATGAGTTTTTGTATTAGGATTTGCATGTTCCCAATCATACCCCATAAAATCAAGAACTCTTCCAAGTGCTCTGGTACCGCCTGCACTTGTACTTATTCCTGCTATAAAAACACCATAAGGACTTCTGTAGTACTTATTTTCATCATTTTCACGTGAACTTTCTATAATATACTCTTTGTAAATAATAGATGAAGCCTTCTTTATTTTTGCAAGATCTGTTATAAGCGAGGAGTCTGATAAAACTCTTGTAGCGATACTTCTTGCAACAGCATCCGCCTGCTCGGCCTGTTCCTTAGTACAATATTTATAATAGGCATGTTTTTCAAGTGTAGAGGCTGCCCTTGCCTCATCAAGCACAACTTTTTCAGAAATTCTTTTACCATCATTTCCGACTTTATAACCGTCAGGAGTAGTGGTATCGGTTAACATCATTCCGTTAGGACCGATGTAATAGTCACCAACCCATTGATTAGTCACCATTCTTCCCTCATTATCAAAGTAGAATCGATGATTTAAAATATCTTTCCATCCTGTAGAAACAATTCCTTCGGAATCAACATAACACCATGCATCATTATGAATCATCCAGGTATCTTTTAATGCGTACCTTTGTTTTTTATATCCTTGACTTGCAAAAACAGTTGAAGTTAAAGATAATGTAGCAAATATCATCATAGTACAAAAAAGCGGCTTTTTCATATATACCTCCTATAAAATATAGACATACATTAAAATACAAAATTAACTCTATATTAATTATATATAATAAGACGATTATATTCAATAGCATATGTAATGTTTGCAACTTTATTTTTGTAAATATAGCAAATAAATGAAACAAAAACAGTAATTTATGGACATATGCTTTTTATTGAAAGAATATTTAATAAAAGGACAATGTATTAAAAAGCAACATATAATGACAAAATGTTCCAATCATAATAAAAACATGAAAAATCTCATGTGAACCGAAATAAATATGTTTTTCATTAAAAGCTTTTAATTTAAAGGCATAGATTACAGCTCCGAGTGTGTAGGAGACACCTCCAAACAAAAGCCATAAAAATCCGGTTAGAGGTAGTGCTTTGAATATAGGTTTTAATGCAAATACACAAAGCCATCCCATAATGAGATAAATTAAAGATGACAGCCACTTAGGACAGTTTACAAAGAAAATTTTCAGTATAATTCCGCCTATAGCGAGTGTCCATATGGAAGTCAGTAATATATATCCGACTTTTCCTTTAAGAGCGGTAAGGCATACAGGTGTATATGTTCCGGCAATCAAAACAGAAATCATTATATGGTCTATTTTACGAAAAATCATTGTCTTTTTAAGGTCTAAAACTACGGAATGGTATGTTGTACTTGCCGCATATAATAATGTAGTTGATACAATAAAGACAAACATAGATATTGAAGTTAAAAAGCTTCCATGTTCTACAGTCCTTTGAATAAGCGGACCGGCTCCTATCCATAAAAGAATAAGTCCCAAAAAGTGAGTAAGTGCTGAGCCCGGTTCCCTTATTTTTATTGATATAGTTCCGGGAAGTACACCGAATCTTGTCTTTTCTTTATATTTTGAGTTCATATTTATCCCTCCTTGATGTAGTTTTAAAAACTATATGTAATGTATTTAAATACTACATCAACAATTGGGACATTTCAAGTATAAAAAATTAAATATGATTTAATTATGATACTTTAACAGTGCTCTGAATTTTTGTCTTTGATAAATTTTCATACAAAAGTCTGCGATGTCTTGCAGATTTTATAAGAGCTGTAAGTAATATCATAAAGTATAAAATAGTTGCTAAAAGTTCAAGAGTTGCATATGCCATATCTTTATAAGAATCTGTATTTGTAAGTATTAAACTTTCAAGAAGTCTTCTTACATTTAAAGGAATAAAAAAATAAAATCCGTAAAAAAGTATATACCTTAGAAAATATGAATAGAATGCAGGACGTTCTTCATTTAAAGATACAATGGCTGTACTTGTGATAAATTTTCCTAAAGTTCTTCCTTTAAATAATATCGGAAAAACAGAAAAATAAAATAAGATACTTGCTTCAAATGAGAACAATAAGGCAAATTCAGGTATTAAAATTTCACAAATAAAAGTCAAAAAAGCAATAAATGCCATATCAAAAAAGAATGATATAAAGCGTCTTGTTAATGATACTTCCATTCCTTTTTTATAGCTTATTTCATCCAGCTCATTTCTTGAAGGCAAAAATTTCATAAATATTCCCATTAAAAGAAATCCAAGTACTCCACCTGAGGTGTTTACTATAAGATCATCCACATCAAAGAGTCTGTAACTTCCGGAATATGCAAAATACAGTCCTGTAAGTTGAGTTATTTCAAAAAATAAGGACAACAGAAATGATAAAACCATAGTTTCTATAAAGGATCTTTTAAAATAGTAACGTAGATACATTCCAAAAGGTAGCGCTAAAAACAAATTCAAAATATTTACAAGAAAAGCCTTGTTTAATACTACACTTAACCATGTTTTTGGCTGATCTTTAATAATATCCGATCTTCGTAAAATATCTTTTATAAATAAAAAAGGTTCAAGCTGCATTTTATGACTGTGCAGCGTTGCAGCCTTTTCCGGAGACGGAAGAGGCAGTATCACCAGACAGTACATACACAGAATATAAAAAATAAAAGAATAAACGATTACAACTTTAAGACTTATAACAGATCCGTATTTGTGGTAGTTATAAGCAATATAAGGCAGTGTAAATATAGCGACCACAAAGGGAAACAGTATAACAGCCTGCAAAGATACTTCTATATATTGATTCATATTTGCTCCTAAAAATATAGCAATTTAAAATGATATTGTAACATATAAATTCTATATCAAAATGGATACAAAAACAAATTAAATAAAGCTAAATGCTTGATTTTCACCTCTAAGTACAATAAAATGATACTTAGAGGTGAAAATATATTAAAAAGGATTTATCAATTAAATCTCTTTTACATACTGTTGAATTGCATCACACAGATACTGTGCCATACCTTCTCCGAATTTATCCATATTATTTTTAAATTCCGGATTTTTAACATATCCATAGCCTATGCTTGAAAACACATCCGCACTACAGTCAAAAGAGTATTCACAAATATGTTTATGAAGCTTTTTTGCCAGTTCGGTATTTTCTTTTGATGTAGACTTAAGTCCCTTTGACATATTACCCGATATGGCAAAAAAGATATTATTAAAACCGTCGGCAATTTCCTGTTCTCTTCCTTTTTGTTTTTTAACGGCTTCCTCAATAACTTCCTTTCCATAAAGGTCTATTGCTTTTTGTTTATACTTTTCATTATCCTGATATGTAAAACCTTTGAATTTTTCTTTTATTGACATAGTAATTTTCCTTTCTCTTGATTCAATAGTCTTTTCCAATGTATCAATAAGTGTTAAGAGTTTTTGCTTTTCTTTCTGCATCAAAACGAGTTGTTTCTTTAGATGATGGAGTATTTCCGGATCTTCCTGTTTTAATAAATCCTTTATCTGTTTTAAAGGAAATCCCAGATATTTATAAAACAATATCATTTGCAAAAAAGACATATCATCCTCGGAGTAATATCTGTACCCGTTTTCACTTTTTTTAGGTGAAAGCAAACCTATTTCATCATAATGGTGTAAAGTGCGCACCGATACACCGCTTATTTCACTAACCTTTTTAATTAAAAACATTTGAAAACCTCCTAACAAGGATAAGTATAAACTATGACGCAATGTAATAGTCAATACCTTAAGTTAAAGATTATTTATAAATTTAATATAAGATTAAATATCAAAATAGAAATAATTCTTGGGGTATGATTTGTCAAAATATGATTAATTGATTTTTGAATAATACAATAATATAAAGGATATACTTAAGGTATAAGATAGAAATTTTTCATTAATTGTGTTATAATGTTTTGCATTTGATTGACTACAGTTTATCAAGTCATTTAGGTAAAGTGTTTTACCTTTATGTCGGATTGCTTTACACAATGTTCTTGCAATCCTCAAAAATATCAAGGATTTAAGTAGGAGGATATTTTGGAGAGAGAAAGATTAAAGTCCAGGCTCGGATTTATACTTATTTCAGCCGGATGTGCAATTGGTATAGGTAATGTGTGGAAGTTTCCGTACATGACAGGAAAAGGTGGAGGCGGTGCATTTGTACTGCTGTATCTGATATTTTTGGTAATGCTCGGTCTGCCGATAATGACTATGGAGTTTTCTATAGGAAGAGCGGCAAGAAAGAGTCCGGTGCTGGCATACCAAAGGTTGGAACCTTCAGGAAGTAAGTGGCATATACATGGAATAGTGGCACTTATAGGAAACTATCTTTTGATGATGTTTTATACTACTGTAACAGGATGGATGCTTCATTACTTCTACCTTACAATAACAGGACAATTTGAAGGTCTGGATTCGGACGGAGTTCTAAATGTCTTTAATACAATGCTTTCACATCCGACTATTATGATTTTTTGGATGGTAGTTGTAGTTGTTGCAGGTATGTTTATAGTGTCAAGAGGACTTGAAGCGGGGCTTGAGAATATCACAAAGATAGTAATGGTTACGCTTCTTGTGGTAATGATAATACTTGCAATAAATTCATTCTTCTTAAAGGGTGCATCGGAAGGACTTAAATATTATCTTATACCGAACATAAGCAGAATAGAAGAAACAGGTATCGGAAATGTAATCACAGGTGCAATGAATCAAGCATTCTTTACACTAAGCCTTGGAATAGGTGCAATGCTTATATTCGGAAGTTATATAAGCAATGACAGAAGTATGCTTGGAGAGTCTGTGACAATAGTTATACTGGATACATTTGTAGCTATAGTTTCAGGACTTATTATCTTCCCGGCTACATTTACATATGGTGTAGATCAGACTTCAGGTCCTTCGCTCATATTTATAACTCTACCGAATATCTTTAATAAGATGCCTCTTGGAAGACTATGGGGAAGTTTCTTCTTTATTTTTATGTCATTTGCGGCATTTTCTACAGTGCTTGCAGTATTTGAGAATATAGTTTCATGCGGTATGGACCTTACAAAGAAGTCAAGAAAACAGGTAAGTCTTTTTAATTTGATATTAATAATAGTACTTTCATTACCATGTGTATTCGGTTTTAGTGCATGGGCGTTTGATTGGCTAAAGCCTTTTGGAGGAACAATACTTGATCTTGAGGATTTCCTTGTAAGTAATATAATATTGCCACTCGGCTCATTGGTATATCTGTTGTTTTGTGTAAGCAGATATGGCTGGGGATGGGATAACTATCTCAAAGAATGCAATAAAGGTGACGGTCTTAAGATGAAAAACTGGATGAGATTCTACCTTACATTTATATTGCCTATAATAGTATTATTTATATTCGTGTTTGGAATATACGACAAATTTTTTAAATAAGAAACAGAAAAAATCAGCCGGTAACTGTCAAAGTTGTGGCTGATTTTTAATTTATTAAGAATATTAGCACTCAAACCTTGACACTGCTAATAAAAAGTGGTATAAAATTTCATAGTTAAGTTTATAAACATTTAGGAGGAATACAAAATGAAGTTAGTACCTTTATTCGATAGAGTAGTTTTAAAGCAATTGGTTGCTGAAGAGACAACAGCATCAGGTATTGTACTTCCGGGACAGGCAAAGGAAAAGCCGTCACAGGCAGAGGTTGTTGCAGTAGGTCCGGGAGGAGTTGTAGACGGAAAAGAAATAAAGATGCAGGTTAAGGTTGGCGATAAGGTTATTTATTCCAAGTATGCAGGTACAGAGGTAGAACTTGACAAGGTTGAGTATATCGTTGTAAAGCAGAATGATATTTTGGCAGTAATTGAATAATAATTTTATATAGATTAGACGGAGGTAAATATGGCTAAGGATATTAAATATGGCGTTGAAGCCAGAAAAGCATTGGAAGCCGGTGTAAATAAGCTGGCTGATACAGTTAGAGTTACATTGGGACCTAAGGGAAGAAATGTTGTACTTGATAAATCATTCGGTACACCGCTTATTACAAATGACGGTGTAACTATTGCAAAGGAAGTAGAACTTGAAGATGCGTTTGAGAATATGGGAGCACAGCTTGTAAAGGAAGTTGCTACAAAGACAAATGATGTGGCAGGTGACGGTACAACAACAGCTACAGTTCTTGCACAGGCAATGATAAATGAAGGAATGAAAAACCTTGCAGCAGGTGCAAATCCTATAATTTTACGTAAGGGAATGAAGAAGGCTACAGATGTGGCAGTAGAGGCTATTGCAAAGATGAGTGAGCCTATAAAGGGAAAAGAGCAGATTGCAAGAGTTGCAGCTATATCTGCAAGTGATGATGAGGTTGGAAGCCTTGTAGCGGATGCTATGGAGAAGGTAACAAACGAGGGTGTTATCACTATTGAAGAGTCAAAGACTATGAAGACAGAGCTTGACCTTGTAGAGGGTATGCAGTTTGACAGAGGTTATGTTTCTGCATATATGTGTACAGATATGGAGAAGATGGAAGCAAATCTTGATGATCCATATATACTTATTACAGATAAGAAGATTTCAAATATTCAGGATATCTTACCTGTACTTGAAGAACTTGTTAAATCAGGACAGAAGCTTCTTATTATAGCTGAGGATGTTGAGGGTGAGGCTCTTACAACACTTATAGTAAATAAGCTTAGAGGAACATTCAATGTTGTAGCTGTAAAGGCTCCGGGATATGGTGACAGAAGAAAAGATATGTTAAAGGATATCGCTGTTCTTACAGGCGGTACAGTGATCAGTGAGGAACTTGGACTTGATCTTAAGGATGCTACACTTGCAAGCCTTGGTCGTGCAAAGAGTGTTAAGGTTCAAAAAGAGAATACTGTTATTGTTGACGGACAGGGTTCAAAGGCTGATATTGAAAAGCGAGTTGCTCAGATTAAATCACAGCTGTCAGAAACTACTTCAGAGTTTGATAAAGAGAAATTACAGGAAAGACTTGCTAAGCTTTCAGGTGGTGTAGCGGTTATCAGAGTCGGTGCGGCTACAGAGACTGAGATGAAGGAAGCTAAGCTTCGTATGGAAGATGCACTCAATGCTACAAGAGCGGCTGTTGAGGAAGGCATCATTGCAGGAGGTGGTTCAGCTTATATCCATGCAAGCAAGGAAGTTGAGAAGCTTGTAGCTACCCTTGAAGGTGATGAGAGAACAGGTGCAAAGATCATACTTAAAGCACTTGAGGCACCACTTTTCAGAATAGTTGAGAATGCCGGACTTGAAGGAAGCGTTGTTGTAAACAAGGTAAGAGAGTCAAGTGAAGGTGTAGGATTTGATGCTTTCAGAGAAGAGTATGTTGATATGGTTAAGGCAGGTATCTTGGATCCTGCAAAGGTTACAAGATCTGCACTTCAGAATGCAAACTCAGTTGCATCTACACTCCTTACAACAGAGTCGGCAGTAGCTAATATAAAAGAAGATGCACCTGCAATGCCTGCAGGCGGCGGAATGGGAATGATGTAATTAAAACTTTATAATAAAGTTTATAGGGCATACCTTGGAAACAGGGTGTGCTCTTTTTGTGTTTAAAGTTTTAAAAATTATGCAATAAGCTGTACTTAGGACTGCAACAAAGCAATATTGTATAAAATAGAGGACATAATTTCGTTATTGTGCATAATATATTTTTGGCTGAATGAAGAATATAATTTTATTAAAATGTATTTGAGCAATAGAGAACTTTTGTTGGAGTTTGTATTTTGCACATAAGGAGGAAAAATGAAAAGAATATTTAAAATTTCTGTTATTGGCTTGATGGCTGTATCTATGTTATCTATGAATGCCTGCGGTAAGAAAAGTGAAGATTTTGAACAAAAAGTAGAAGTTACAAAAAAAGTTGAATCAAATTATGTTGTAGATTCAGATACTTATAAAGAATTCTCTGTTGGAAAAGTAGAGAACGGCATATATACAAATAAGATGTTCAATATAAAAGTTAACGGAAAAGAAAATAAGTATAATTTTGAAAATGATGATTCAATCAAAAATCAATTCGGATTTAATGATTCAGACAGATCTGATATTGATTCGGTAAAAGAGGTATTGGATAAGGGTGATGCCTTTGTAGATATGTATGCGACTACACCAAAAAATAAAAGGGCTGTTTCAGTGATGATCCTTAAGTCTGATTCAGACCTTGATACTTTTTTAGATAAACAATTATCGGATTTAGACCCAAGTTTAGATGCGAGTAAGACAACTGTAAATGTCCTTGGAAAAGAAGTTAAAGGCATAAGATACACAATAAACGGAAAAGATTCAAAAGTATATCAGAAACTTGCCTTTATAAGAAGAGGAGAATATGTAATGGTTATTATCTCCGGTGGAATTTATGCAGCCGCTCCACAGACAGGTTTTGATTCAATTGAAATATTGGATAATCAGGAAGAATTAGAAAATGCGGAAACAAAAGACAATTCAAATGAAGTAATAAGTACTGCTGAAAGTACAGAAACTGCAAGTGAAGATGTAGAAGTACAAATAGGTGAGATAGAAAATGATATTTATACAAACAAAATGTTTGGATTAAATTTTGACGGAAAGTCAAATGATATGATATTTGCAAGTAAAGAAGAGGCAAATAAAAACTTCTATGATACAGGAAAAAATGAATCTGATATTAAAGCAGTAATAGAGTATCTTGATACGGGTAAAAAATTTGTGGATATGCATGCCGTAAGTGAAAAAGGTTCTGTAAGTGTAATGATAAAAAAGGAAGAAAATATAAAAGATACCGATACTTATGCGGACAGAGCTGTAGTAGGAATAAAACAAGGTATGGAGAGAATGGGAATGGAGGTTGAAACACAAAAAGGCAGTGGTGAGTTCATAGGTGAAACTATGCCTTATGTAACTGTAAGAGCAACCGATAATGGAAATACAGCATATCAAAAAATAGTATTTCTTAAAGTAGGAAATTATGTTGCGGAGATAACATCATATGCGGACAGTGAAGAAGGTGCAAGTAAATATATAGATATGTTTACAAAACTTGAAAAATAATATTTAATAAACTAAATTATCTTAAATAAAAATTAATACAAATCCTAAAGCTTTTATATGTTCCGGTTTGTATTTTGCACATGAGGTGGAGTCTATGAAACGAACCTTAAAATTAGTAATTATATGGTTTATTGCAGTAATTATATTACTGATTTCAGGTTGTAGAAATAATTTAAAAAATGTAGAAAATTTGGATTCAGAACATCAGGATTTAAAATACTCAGATACGGAATATTCAGATGATTATATTGGAGAAGTCCGTAAAGATGTATATATAAATGAAATGTTTCAGTTAAAACTTAACGGTAAAATACATAATATGTATGTGCTCGGCAGAAAAGAAATAGAAGGTATGGAAGTATACTCGGATACTGACTCTACAAAGGCCGGTAAAGACAAAAGAAATTATATAAATGATATGGAAGCCTCGGATAGGTCAGGTGCATCCAGATATGTCAGCATAAAGATATATAGAGAAACCGAAGAAAAAGGCATGGAAAAACATATTGAAGCTGAGCTCCAAAAACAAAAAAAAAATATGAAGGAGAATATGATAATGCTGAAGTGAAATTGTCAACCGGAATATTATTAGATAAAGAAGTACAGAGCATAGATATTCGCTTAAACGGAGAAAGAATAGAATATGCTGAAAGTATTTTATATATGAAAGTTGATGACTATTTTATTGAGATAAAAGTTGAGGGCAAAGACAGCAAGGATATTCAGGAAGTTTTGAGTATGTTTGTAGCTCCGGATTATGAAGAGCATGTAGAGCCAAAATATATTTTTGATTTAGATGCAAATGTAAAGTTCACCGTCGGTGAAATTGAAAACGGTATATATACAAATAAGATGCTTAACTTAAAAGTTGACGGTAAAGCTAATAATTTAAGGTTTAGAAATGATGAGGAAATTAAAAAGAAGTTTGGATATAATGATTCTGACAGAGCAGATATAGAGTCTGTAAAAGAGGTTTTAAATAAAGGTGATTATTTTGTAGATATGCATGCTACTACACCTGATAATAAATTAGCTATTTCAATATTTGTTTATAAATCCGAATATGATTTGAATACATTCCTTGAAAAAGAACTTAATAAACTGAAAAAAGACTTTGATTCAAAAAAGAAAACAATAGAGTTATTTGGAGAAGAGGTTCCGGGTATAGAATTTAAAAAGGTTTATTATGACGGAACAGCAACCATAGAGTTGGCATTTATAAAAAGAGGAAAATATATAACCATTATTTCTTCAGGGGGAGAATATTCATCGGCACCAAAAGACGGATTTAAATTATTTGAAGTATTAGATAATAAAGTTGAGATTGATAGTGATGAAACAACAGATTCATCAGAGAGTATAAATGAGGGGGAGGAAGTTGATAATAATTTTGAGTTTTCTATCGGTGAGATAAATAACGGTATCTATACAAACAAGATGTTCGGAATCAGATTTGATGAAAAATCACTTGGAATGAAGATAAAAAGTAGGGAAGAAGCAAATATTAAATATGATAATACCGGTGAAAAAAAGTGGGATATTGATGAGGTATCGCAACTTCTGGAAAATGGTGACAAGTTTATGGATATGCGTGCAGATATCGAAAATAAAAGTATATTAAGCGTCATTATAAAAAAGGAGGATACACTAAAGGATCTTGACAGTTATATAAACAGGCAAATGGTAGGCTTAAAGGATATATATAACATGAAGGGTGAATACGTAGAAATCAAAAAAGGTAAAGATGAATTTTTGGGAGAAACCCGAACATATATAAGTCTACACGCAAATATATATGGACAGGACTTATATGAAAGAGCTGTATATTTAAAAGTTGGGAATTATATTGCTGAGATATCTGCATTTGCCGGTGATGAGTTATCAGCAAAGCAAATGATTGATGCAATCAGTAAAATTGAGGAATAAATATATTTGGAGGAGACTATGAAGAGAATTTTTAAATTAGGAATACTGGCTGCTGCTTTATCACTTTGTTTTTCAGGATGCGGTATAAAAGCAGGTAGAAAAACAAGTGAAACCGAAGAGTCATTTACAAGTGTATCAGGCGATACAAATAAAGAATCCGTTGAGGATACCACCGAGGTTAACGACTCTGAAGGTACTCTTGTGCTTGGAAGCATAAGTGATAAAGTTTATTCAAATAAGATGCTTGATATAAAGTTTGATATAAGCAAAACAGGTCTTGATTTTGTAAGTGATGAAGGACTTAAAAGTATGGGAAATGACGGCATAGAAAGATCGGATGTAGCTGCCGTAAAGAAGCATATCGAAGACGGCAAATCATTTATAGATATGTTTGCAGTCGACAATACCGATACTACAAAGAGAATCAGTGTTTCGTTGGCAAAAAATAATGTGTTAATGCCTATGGACGAATATTTGGATGCACAAAAAGAGATAATGGAAAGTCAACTTAGTAAAGTCCCTAAAGATCAGCTAAAAAGTTCAGAGGTAAAGAAATCGGATGCATATTTTCTCGGTAAGGAATTATCATGTTTGGATATTTATGTGGATACAACAGTTGCAAAACAGTGTCAGAAATATCTCTTTGTAGTAAAGGATGATTACATGATGATTATAGTATCAAGTGGAAAGGATGAAAAAGAGGCACAGGCCGGACTTGATTTATTTCAGAAATACGAATAAATCATATTAAACCTAAATTATCTTAAATAAAAATTAATATAAATCCTAAAGCTTTTATATGTTCTGTCTTGTATAATCAGTACGAAAAAAGTTATATAAATCGGAGGACATTATGAGAAGAAGTTTTAAATTAGCGGTATTGGCTATAGCATCGGTATTGGCTGTAACCGCATGTGGAGGTAACAAAAAGGCTGAAACAACAGTGGGAAGTGAAAGTGTTTCTGAAGCACAAAGTAAAGAAACAAGCGCAGAAGCAGCTACTGAAGAAAAGAAAGAAGAAAGCAGCGCAGAAGCTTCAAGTGAAGCCAATATCCCTGCAGAGGATTTGGCAGGGGTTACTGCAGATAATGTTTATACAAATAAGGCTTTGAATTTGAAGTTTGATGCCACAGCCAATGATATGAGAATAGCAGATCAAGCTGAGCTTGAAGCTATGGGAATCCAGTCTGAAGGAAAATTGGAACTTTATGCTTACAACAATAATTATACTAAAATAGCTATGATAGGCATATTGGATGAAGGTACAGATTTAAAGACCTATATGGATGAGTATATTGAGACAACAAAGAAAAATAATGAGTCCTTAGGAAAGGATGCTTTAAAGATTGAAAGCACTACAACAAAATTAATGGACAAGGATGTACCTGCTATAGTTGCAGATTTAACTATGGGTGGAGTAACTCAGTATACAACTCAGGCTTTTGTTGAGGTTGGAGGAAGAATATATACAATTGCTACAATAACAACAAATGCTGAAGAAAGCTCTAAAGGACTTGATATGTTTACAAAGGCAGAGTAAACATTATTTATAATAAAAGGGGCTGTGAAATAAGTCCCTAAAAGAAATAGGACCATTCGTTCATGCGAAAGGTCCTATTTTTGTGGTAAAATTAACTTATGATAAAAACTTTACAAAATAATCATTATAATTCAAAACAAGGATATTTACCACTGTTTCTTTCAGA
>NZ_ALJL01000002.1 GCF_000287675.1 Lachnoanaerobaculum sp. ICM7 | reverse complement strand
GGGAGCTTGACTGCGACACCGACGGGTGGAGCAGGTACGAAAGTAGGACTTAGTGATCCGGTGGCATAAAGTGGGATTGCCATCGCTCAACGGATAAAAGCTACCCTGGGGATAACAGGCTTATCACTCCCAAGAGTTCACATCGACGGAGTGGTTTGGCACCTCGATGTCGGCTCATCGCATCCTGGGGCTGTAGCAGGTCCCAAGGGTTGGGCTGTTCGCCCATTAAAGCGGTACGCGAGCTGGGTTCAGAACGTCGTGAGACAGTTCGGTCCCTATCCGGCGTGGGCGTAAGATATTTGAGAGGAGCCGTCCTTAGTACGAGAGGACCGGGACGGACTGACCGCTGGTGTACCTGTTGGAGAGTAACTCCATGGCAGGGTAGCTATGTCGGGACGGGATAAACGCTGAAGGCATCTAAGCGTGAAGCCCCCCTCAAGATGGGATATCTCATGTGAAAACAGTAAGACCCCTTGAAGACTACGAGGTAGATAGGGCCAAGATGTAAGTACAGTAATGTATTAAGTTGATGGTTACTAATAGGTCGAGGGTTTAACCAAGAAGGATAGAAATTTATAATACTCGGAATTTGGTACGCAGTTTTGAAGGCACATATTTTTCTTAGTGAGAACGAGCGTAGCGAAGTACGAACTTAGAAAAATAGCGTACTTGAACTTACGGAGTAAGTTCATAGTATTACCTTTCATAAAAAAATACTTGCATAATCAGTGATTATCTGATATAATACACGAGTATTTGCCCTGATAGCTCAGTAGGTAGAGCATGCGGCTGTTAACCGCAGTGTCACAGGTTCGAGCCCTGTTCGGGGCGCTTGTTTAGGCAACTAGACACGGCGACATAGCCAAGCGGTAAGGCGTGGGTCTGCAACACCCTGATCACCAGTTCAAATCTGGTTGTCGCCTTGATTAGAAAATCTAATCCTATGCGGGAATGCTGGAATTGGCAGACAGGCAAGACTAAGGATCTTGTGTCTGTATAGACGTGAGGGTTCAAGTCCCTTTTCCCGCACTTAAAGAACAACTTAGGTTGTTCTTTTTTTGTGTAAAACTTTTTAAACAGATTTATAACGCTAAACGTAATCAAAAGTTTAAAATATTGTAATAAGTATACTGGTGTAAAGTAATTGTTCAATCTTACAAATTTTGGTATAATTTAAGTACTCTAAAACAAAGCAAGGAGTGCTCATGAAAAGGAAAATTCTAACATTGGCATCCGCTCTAACCCTTGTTTCATTATGTAGTTTCAACGCCTATGCAGATATGGATTTGGAGACAAGTAACGCAGTCTCCGGTATGGCTGTAGCCTTAAACAATTATAAAGCAAGCTCTATATCTCCACAGACGGCTCTTGGTGAGTCATTAAAAGAAGCGACTACCAATACTATAGAGATAACGGGAGCTGACGATGCACGAACAAAACTTGTAAATGATACGGTAAAATATGAAGCACCGTCAATACAAGACAAACTCAAAGAGGATATCATAAAAGATGATATAGTTGTAGCCAATCGAAAAAAAGATACGATTGTTCATTCAAGTGCCAAAGAGACCGGTGAAGCTGTAGGAAGTATTTCTTACAGTTCAGTTGCGACAGTTGTAGGAACCGAGGTGAATGAAAGCGGAGAGTGGTTAAAAATCAACTCCGGAAGTGTTGAAGGTTATATAAAGGCTTCAGAAGTGGCTACAGGAGATAAAGCCAAAAAATTGGCGAAAGATGCAATCGTCACATATGCAACTGTTGTAGACATTGATAATGTAAGATTGAGAACAACACCTAATATAACTTCAAATACTCTCACTATGCTTGGAGGCGGAGAGAAGTTTGTGGTCGTAGGACAGGATAACAACTTTGTAAAGGTTCAGGTAGATGACGATCTCACAGGGTATGTTTACAAGGACTTTATAAAGACGGATATATCCTATAAAACAGCCAAGACCACAGAGGAGAGTACTATTGAGGCTCTGGAAAAAGCTAAGCTTGAAACGGAAGCCAAAGAGGCTATGGATATTTATCAAAATCTGGTAGATGCGGACGGTGATAAAACTGTAGCGGCAAAGAAAGATACGGTAGTTGCAGATACTACAAAAGCCAAAGAGACAAAGAAGCCTACAGAGGCAACCGATAAGACAACTTCAGAGAAAACAGGCACTGAACCTAAGACTATAAAATCTCCGGCAGCCGAAAAAAGAGAAACACCTGCAAGTAAAGAGGTGAATATCAATGTTCCGGATACAATAAAAGGAACAACAAAGTCTAATGAAGAAAAATTGGAGGCTCCAAAGGAGACTACAAAAGAGCCTGAAACAACGCTGAAACCTACATCAAAGCCTACGGAAGATGCCACAAAGCAGTCAACTAAGGCGGAAACAAATGCTGACACGGTTGAAGCTACAAAGAATTCCGAGGAGAAAAAAGTTTCGGAAACTATAAAGGCGATAGAAGACACTAAAAAAGAAACGGAATCGTCTAAAGTCACTATAGAAACTGTTAAAGAGCCTGAAGTGACAAGTATTCCGGAAACAACCAGGCAAACTGAAACGGTTCAGGAAAAGATAGATGCCGTACAGGCACCCGGAACAATCAGTGCTGTAGAAGATACAACAAAGCAAACAGAGGCTACAACGGTAGCTGAGGCGCCACAGACCAAGCCTGCAGAATCAAAGGTTGAAATCAGCACACAAGCTACAACCGCGGCAGGATATGGCCCCGGTGGAAATACCGAAAAGCCTAAGGAAGCAGAGACAAAGGCAAAGAAGGTTCAGAAAGAAAGCTCAGTCGTAACAGGTGAGAACGGTGGACCGGGTGTCAGCAAATCAAAGGCTACCACAGCTGCTACAACGGAAAGCACAAAAGCGGCGGTCAAGGAAAAGGCTTCAAGATCCGCAATAGTTGCTTATGCTAAGCAATATGTGGGAAATCCATATGTTTATGGTGGTACATCTTTGACAAACGGTGCAGACTGCTCAGGATTTGTAATGAGAGTTTATGAGCAATTCGGAATCAGTACCGGAAGAAATACAAGACAGCAGGCTAATAACGGAAGAGAAATAAGCGTATCTGAAGTTCAGCCGGGAGATTTGCTCTTTTACGGAAGCGGCGGAGAGATAAGCCATGTAGGTATATATATGGGCGACGGAAAGATAGTTCATGCTGCAAATAAGAATCTTGGGATTACAATAGGAAGAAGTGATTACAGAACTCCTATAAAAGCGGTTACATTCCTAAGATAGAATTTATAAAAAAGTTGGGTTGCGATTATTTTGCCCGACTTTTTTATATATTGGATATAAAAATTATTTGGCATTGATTATAAAAAGTATTATAATGTCATGTAGTAATAAGAAACGGGAGAGGAAAATGAAAAAAAGATTTATATTGTTAGGTGCTGTTTTAGCATTAACTCTAAGTGCATGTGGTTCAAAGACTACAGAATCAAACTCCACACAGGAGAGCAAAGCAACAACAAATATTGATACTACAGGATTTCTTGTAACATCAATTAATGCGGATATTCAGACTGCAGATCCACATAAGACATCAAAGGATTATATGGTGCCGTTAAATATATTTGACAGATTGGTGGAAGCAAAAATAAAGGGCGACGGTTCAAGTGAGCTTGTACCTTCATTGGCAAAAAGCTGGGACATATCAGAGGACGGAAAAGTTTACACTTTGCACTTACAGGAGGGTGTAAAATATTCAAACGGTGCTGATTTTAAAGCTGATGATGTGGTATATTCACTTACAAGAATTCTGGGAGTTACAGGAGCAGTAAACGGTGACTTTGTAAGCCAGATTGAAGGTGCGGATAAAGTTATGGACGGAAGCAGTAAAGAACTTACAGGTGTAAAAGCTTTGGACGATTATACTGTAGAAATTACTTTGTCAGAGCCTTATTCAGGATTTTTAGCATGTTTGTCATCATCACCTGTATGTATGCTTGATAAGGAAACTACAGAGGCTGCAGGAGATAAGTTCGGTATTGATCCTTCAGTAACTGTAGGAACAGGCGCATTCAATATGGCGGAGTGGACAGTAAATGATTCTATTGTACTTACAAAGAATGACACATATTGGGGTGGAGATGTATCTCTTCCGGGCGTTCTTATAAGAGTTATACCTGATTCCGAAACAAGAAATATGATGTTCAAGAACGGTGAGCTTGATATACTTGATTTTGACTACATGCTTGACTATATTGATACATATAAGAAAGAGATGCCTGATGTACTTTACCATACTCCAAGAGTAGGTATTACATACTTTACATTCAATGAGAATACGGAGCCTTTAAACAATGTTAATGTGAGAAAAGCAATTTCTATGGCAATCAATCGTCAGGAAATCATTGACTCATTACTTGGGGGTGTAGCAACAATTGAAAACGGTATTTTTCCAAGAGGTCTTATAGGATATAATTCTTCATTACCTGAGCTTAAGTATGATCCGGACGGAGCAAAAGCTTTACTTGCCGAGGCAGGTTATCCGAACGGATTTGATATGGAGATTTCAGTTGATTCATCATCATCAGATACTACAAAGACAATACTTGAAGTAATATCATCACAGCTAAGTGAAGTCGGTATAAATGCCGAGATAAAGAATTATGACGAGTCTACATGGCTTGCAACAAGAAAAGACGGTACACTCGGCTCATTTATGTCAACATGGACTGCCGATTACAATGATCCGGATAACTTTATCTATACATTCTTTGGAAATGAGAATAATACAAAGCAAAGATCACTGAACTATCCTGACAAGGCTGTGATGGATAGAGTAAGTGCGGCAAGAACAATAGTAAATTCTGAAGAGAGATTATCTGAGTACAATGATCTTGAAAAGAAAATTGTTACGGAAGACTTTGCATGGTTACCTATGTTCTCAAAAGAGCACTATTATGGTGTAAGTAAGAATATAGAGGGATTTGAGCCAAACTGGGCAGGAATTTCAGATATGAGATTTGTTGGATTTTCAAAAAAATAGCTATAGCACTTAAAATGGATAATTGGTATAATGGAGCGAGATATCGCTCCATTTTTTATTACCGGAGCTTTTTGGAGGCAGTTTTGTTTAAAAATATAGTTAAGAGAATTTTGGTATCCATACCTGTTTTGATAGGCGTGGTTTTGATAATATTTATAATGTTAAGAGTTGTACCTGGAGATCCTGTGACCACAATGCTTGGTGAACATGTAAATCAGGTTGTAATAGATAAGATAAGCAAAGAGATGGGACTTGACAAACCGCTGTATATGCAATTCTTTACATATATTTCACATGCTGTAAGAGGAGATTTCGGAACAAGTTACAGACTGAACAGGAATGTTACAGGTATAATACTTGATGCATTCCCGAATACGGTAAGACTTGCAGTATGTGCTGCAATAGTTTCATGGATAGTCGGCATTGTAAGCGGAATATTTGCGGCAGTAAATAAAAATAATATTTTAGACAGGTTGTTTATGGGCACTGCACTTCTTGGCGTATCCATGCCGGTATTTATGATAGCACTTGTATTGCAGTATCTTTTTGCCTATAAACTGAAAATATTTCCTGTATCCGGATATGAAACACCTGCTTCAATGGTATTACCTTCTATAGTACTAGGATGGAATTCTGCCGGAAGTATTGCCAGAATGACAAGATCCAATATTTTGGAAGTAATGCAGGAGGATTATATCAGAACCGCCAGAGCCAAGGGACTTTTGGAATTTGCAGTTATGAAATCACATGCCTTAAAGAATGCAATGCTTCCGGTTGTTACAATGATGGCACTTCAGATATCTTCCATGCTTTCAGGTGCGGTTATTACCGAAAATATTTTCGGTATTCCGGGAATAGGAAGACTTGCAGTAAATGCAATAGAGACCAGAGATATGCCTCTTTTACAGGGAACAGTTATATTTACAACAATACTGGTTATATTTGGAAATTTGATAGCGGACTCATTGTACTCTATTCTAGATCCGAGAATTAGAAAGGAGATATAGAAAGAGTGATGAAGAAAAATGATAATATGAGTAAAAATATAGATAGAGAGTCGGTTTTTGACACAGAAATTGAAATGGAAGAGAGCCTTGTTGAAAAACTGAAGACTGTAATTAAGCAAAACAAGCTGGCATTTTTTTCTCTTATAGTTATCTTTATAATTATATTTTGCGCTGTATTTGCAAATGTGATATGCGCATACGGACCAAATGCACAGAGTTTAAAAGACAGACTTTTGGCACCTTCATTTGCACATCCTCTCGGCACTGATGAACTTGGAAGAGATACATTGACTAGAGTTATATATGGAGCAAGAATTTCACTGACCATAGGACTTTTACCGACATTTATTTCAATGACAATAGGTACAATACTGGGACTTATTGCAGGTTATTTCGGCGGAAAGATAGATTTTGCTATAATGAGGCTTGCAGATATAATGCTTGCATTCCCGTCACTTTTACTTGCAATGGTTGTAATGTATACCATGGGTGGGGGACTTATAAATATATTTATAGCATTATCTTTGGTAAACTGGGCATCTACATCCAGAGTAATACGTTCGGAAACATTGTCACTTTCAAAGAAAGAATATGTTGAGGCTGCAAAAAGCATGGGTGTAAGTAATGCAACAATTATTTTCAGACATATATTACCAAACTGCATACCGACATTGGTTGTACTTTTTACCTTAAGTATACCTTCAGCCATACTTTCGGAGAGTTCTTTAAGCTTCCTTGGCGTGGGTGCACAGCCACCTACAGCAAGCTGGGGACTTATGGTCGTGAGTGCAAAAAAATATCTGTTTACACAGCCTGTACTTGTATTGGCACCGGCTATGGCTATAATGATTGTAGTTTTAGCATTCAATTTTTTGGGTGATGGACTAAGAGATGTATTAGATCCATATCTTAAGGAGCAGTAATATGGACAATATTTTGACTATAAGAGATTTAAAAGTTGCTTTTCAAGTAAAGGGTAAACTTGCCTATGCACTTGACGGCATAAATATAGATATACCAAAGGGAAAGATAGTTGGAATAGTTGGAGAAAGCGGATGTGGAAAGTCTATGACTGCTATGAGCATTATGGGACTTATAAAAAATCCGGGCAAGATAGTGGGAGGAAGTATAGACTTTTGCGGCACTGAACTTACAAAAATGAGTGTAAGAGATTATGCAAAAATCAGAGGTAAGGATATTTCTATGATCTTTCAGGAGCCTATGACATCACTTAATCCTGTGGTAAAGGTGGGAAAGCAGGTAATGGAAGCCATTATTTTGCATGAAAAGATTTCAAAAGAAGAAGCAAAAATGCGTGTCATTGAAATATTTAATGAGGTCGGAATTCCGGAAGCGGAAAAAAGATTCAACTCATACCCTCATGAGCTTTCAGGCGGTCTAAGACAGAGAGTAATGATAGGTATGGCAATGATATGTAAACCTAAACTTTTAATTGCCGATGAGCCTACGACAGCTTTGGATGTTACCATAGAAGCACAGATTTTAAAGCTAATGAAAAAACTGTGTGAATCTGTCGGAACATCAATTATAATGATCACCCACAATATGGGAGTTGTTGCCGAAATATGTGATTATGTATATGTAATGTATGCAGGCAGAGTGGTGGAGTCAACTCTGACAAAAACACTTTTTAACGAGACTGCACATCCATATACAAACGGACTTTTAAAGTCCATTCCTACTATCGGAAAAAAGCAGGACAGATTGTATACTATAAAGGGAAATGTACCGAATATCTTAAATTTGCCTAAGGGATGCAGATTTGTAGACAGATGTGATTATGCACAGGATATCTGCTTTTCTTCAAGACCGGCAGACGAGTACATAAAGGATAATCATATGGTTTCATGTTTCCTACATAAAAGGATAGAAGATGAAAAATGTAGTATTAAGTTTAAAAAACATAGTTAAGGAATTTCCTACATCAAAGAAAAATAAAAAAGTACATGCCATAAGTAATGTCAGTCTTGATATATACGAGAATGAGACCTTGGCTCTGGTTGGTGAGAGCGGATGTGGGAAATCAACTCTCGGTAAATGTGCTATAGGACTTATAAGTCCGAACAGCGGTGAGAGTATCTTTCTTAATGAAAATATTTATGAAAAAAAGGGCGAAGAATTAAAGCAGATTAAGAAAAATCTTCAAATAATTTTTCAGGATCCGTATGCTTCTTTAAATCCCAGAATGACGGTAGGGGAGATTATTGCAGAGCCCATTATCACACATAATAAGGGGATGAAAAAGAAAGATGTAAAGCTAAAAGTCCTTGATTTGATGGAAGATGTCGGTATCAGAAAAGAATACTATAACAGATATCCGCATCAGTTTTCAGGAGGGCAAAGACAAAGAATAGGAATTGCCAGAGCAATAGCTCTAAATCCCAAACTTATAGTATGCGACGAGCCTGTATCTGCGCTGGATGTATCAATACAGTCACAGGTTTTAAACTTACTTAAGGATTTACAGGAGAAGAGCAAAGCATCGTATTTATTTATATCACATGATTTATCGGTGGTAAATTTTATTGCCGACAGAGTTTGTGTGATGTTTTTGGGTAAGATATGTGAAATCGGAAATACGGATGATATTTTTGAAAATCCTCTTCATCCGTATACAAAGCTTTTACTTGATGCCATTCCAAGTATTGAAAATGCGGGAAGGCAAAAGGAAATACTTAAGGGGGAAATACCAAGTCCTATAGATGTTCCAAGCGGTTGCAGATTTCATACCAGATGCCCGTATTGCATGGAAGTTTGCAGAACGGATGAGCCTGTTTTGAGTGAAAAAAACGGCAGAAGTGTAGCCTGTCATAGGGTAAAATAAGTTTTGTGAGATGGTTTGATGGAAGAAAGTATAAAAAATAATAAAAATAACATTATAAAAAATGATATAAAAAGATTTGTCGTTATAACTTTGGCGGCTGTTTTGATGGCCGTTAATATCAAGACCTTTGTAAGAACCGGAGATTTATTCCCCGGAGGTGCGACAGGTATTACTTTGCTTATTACCAGATCTGCACGAATGTTTTTTAATGTAAAATTGCCGTATACAGTGGTAAATATTATATTAAATGCCATACCTGTATATATAGGTTTCAGATTTATAGGAAAGAAATTTACACTATTTTCCTGCTGGGTTATATTGCTTGCAGGCTTTTTGGTGGATATTATTCCGGGATATGTGATAACAGAGGATATATTGCTTATAACAATTTTTGGAGGAATGATAAACGGCCTGGCAATAAGTATTTGTCTTCTTATGAATGCCACTACAGGAGGAACCGACTTTATTTCTATTTTCTTATCCGAGAAAAAAGGAATGGATGCATTTAATATTATCCTTGTAGGAAATGCGGTAGTACTTTTGATTGCAGGACTTTTATTCGGCTGGGACAGAGCGCTCTATTCGATTATTTTTCAATACGTTACAACAACTGTTATACATGTATTGTACAGAAAGTACCAACAGATTACACTGTTCATTGTTACAGATCATCCTAACGAGGTTTGTGAGATAATTTCAGAAATCAGTCACCATGGTGCCACAACATGGAAGGGAGAGGGACATTACAATCATTGTGAGAGAACGCTTGTATACTCAATAGTATCAAGTGCCGAGGCTGATAAAGTGGTAAAGGCAATCAAAGAAATAGATAAGGCTGCATTTATAAATCTTATAAAGACACAACAGCTCCTTGGAAGATTTTACAGAAGAAGAGCGGATTAGAAAATATACTTGTTCATAAGCGGTCAAATTCTTATAAGTAGAGGAATTTGGTCGCTTTTTGTTTTTAAGAAAGAGGTATAGAAATGAAATTATTGGATGTCAGCAGTATATATAAAGGATTTGAATATCCGAAAGAATTTTTGAAAATTGTTCATTTGGGGCTGACGGATTTTGATTTTTGGTATTTGATGGATTATGAACAGGCTGTGTGTAGAATAAAGGGATTGCAAGAAAGATACCCCGACAGAAAGTTGGTACCATTTGCAAGAATAGGTGACAATGATGATATAGTTTGCTTTGATATAGACAGAGGCGGAAGAGTTCAAAAAATCCACGATTTTGCAAGTTTAGGATGGGAACAGAGAAAGGACTATGAAAGCTTTTGGGATTGGTTTAGAGAAGCTATAGATGAGATGATAGAAGAAGGGGAGTATGATGAAATATGAGGAATTAAGTAAGGAAGCTTGTTAAAACAATATAGTTAAAGTTTAATAGCAATAGTAATTGACACTAATGTATAATCTGTGGTATAAAATGGATTAAATAAAAAATCAGAAAAAGATGGGTGAATAGGATGAAAAAAAGAATAAAGAGTAAAGAATAATCCGATACTTTATTTGTATTCAACTTATGGAGCAATAGATTCACTAAATACAAATATAAAGAACCTTAAAGCACTTGAAGAAGCCGGATTTATAAAATTACCGAATATAGGTATACACTATGACAATCTAAGGAATACCATTATAAGGGAGAGTACAAAAGCAGGAAATTCTGTATATGCTGCAAATATACCTATAATATCAAATGGACTCGGAAGATTTCTTGGAGCTACAAATAGTTACAGATTTAGAAGAATTAGGGAGGATATTAAGGTAATGGGAGCATCAGGATGGATGTTTAGGAAAGGTAAATATGTAACAGAAAAAGACTTGGATATAATAATTGATATATTTACTGAAATGGGATTTTATTCAAGTAATAAGTTGGATATTAGTTCAGGTGAAAGAGAATATTTAACTATGAGTTTTTTTAATGATGAGTGGGTAAGAAAGTGGGATGAGGACGAACTTGATTCATTAGATGATAATGACCATATTAGAATTTACTTCTTTCCTAATTTGGAAATAAAGCGTGGAGAATATATTCCAAGTATGGGAGAAAAAGTACCTGCTTTTATTTACTTTGAAGATATTTCAGGTAGAGGAAGATTATTACTGGAATTCCTGCATAGATATTTTAAATTGTTTCCGGAGGATGTATTTATGGAGGTGCACTTTTATACAAAGGATGATATAGATAAGTTATATGCAAAAGTACCATGGAATGAGACTTGGATGTATGAGGATCCTAAAACATTCTAAATTATACTATTGATATTTTTTAAGAGGAGCTGTTTTATATCTTAACAGCTCTTCTTTACTAAAAAAAGTTGATAAACTTATAGATTGGTTTAGAGAAGCTATAGACGAGATGATAGAAGAAGGGGAATACGATGAAATATGAAGAATTAAGCAAGGAAGTTTCATATGCACTCCGACATGCACCCTGGGAGTATGAACTTGAGATGGACGAAGAAGGCTGGGTAAGTATTGAACAGCTTTTGAGTGCTCTAAATACAGAAGGTAAGCTTGGAAATATAACAAGGAACGATTTGGCTGTTATGATTGATAAGTCTGAAAAGAAAAGACATGAAATAAAGGCAGGAAAAATAAGAGCTTTGTACGGGCATTCCATACCGATGCATATAGTAAAGGAAGAGAAGGTTCCACCTGATAAATTATATCATGGTACTGTAAGGAGATTTATTGAGAGCATAAAAAAGAACGGACTTTTACCTATGAACAGACAATATGTACACCTGTCAGCCGATATAGATACAGCAAAAAAAGTAGGGCTTAGGCGTGACAAGAGTCCTTGTATATTGGAAATTGATTCTAAGAGAGCATATGAGGACGGAGTGGTATTTTATCATGGAAATGAAAAAGTATGGCTGGCAGATAAAATACCTTGGTGTTATATAACGGAATTATAGTGAGTAATAGAGTTAATAATACTGTAGTTTTTACATAAATATTTTAAAATCTATAAGGTAGGTATTTCTTAAGCAAGCTAAGTCAAAGAATGCAGGCAGAGGATTAGGAAAATATAAGACAAAATACAAACCTGTAAAAAAGTTTTAGAAGAAGAACTCAGAAGGTTTAGTGAGGTTAATAAAATAATGGGAATTTCTGCTTCTATATTTAGAAAAGACGAATATGTAACGGAAAGAGATTTAGATGCAATAATTGACATATTTGTTGAAATGGAATTTTATGCTAGTGATAAATCTAAAGATAAAGAAAGTAATGTATGGAGCGTTAGCTTTGTAAATGATCATTGGAGAGAGGTGTGGGATAGGCCAAAATATATACATGATGAGTTTAGAAATGATAGTGCAATAATATATTTTTACGAGGACTCAAAAGAGGCATTAGATAGTTATGTTCCGATTTTGGGTAAGGTATCAACATGTTTTTTGATTTTTGAGGATATAGCATATAGAGAAATTATGATGCTTGAATTTTTACATAGATACTTTAGTGTGTTTCCTGAAGATATATTTTGGGTAGATTATTTTTATACAAAGAGTGATATAGATAAGGTATATGCAAAACTGCCATGGAATGAAAATTGGTGTTATGAGGATCCTAAAACATTCTAAATTATACTATTGATGTTTTTAAGAGGAGCTGTTTTATATCTAACAGCTCTTCTTTACTAAAAAGTTGATAAACTTATAGATTGATTTAGAGAAGCTATAGACGAGATGATAGAAGAAGGGGAATACATGGAAATGAAAAAGTCTGGCTGGTAGACAAAATACCTTGCTATATAAGGGAATTAGATTGATAAATAGATTTGAGGAGATAAAGGGGTTTTTTAATTATGTGGCGTGCAGGTATATTAAGAAAAAGAATAAGAGCTAATAAAGAAGACATGGAAAAAGTCATAAACATTTTAATGTCAATGGGATATACACATTGTTCGATTCATGATTCAAAGGACTATTACTGGTTGTCTGCAAGTATACTTGAAGATGATGATGAAAGTAATATAAAAAAAAGAGTTTATTATCCGGATGTAAGTATGTTCCTGGTGGAGAGAGATAGAGAAGGGGTGTATAAGTTTTTTTATCCAAGAGAAAATTGCTATTATTATGCATATATTTATTTTGATGACATTGAAGGAAGAGAATTGATAATATCGGAGTTTTTATATAGATATTCTAAACTCTTTCCTGAGGATATTTTCTTAAGTGCGTCAGGATATGTATATACAAAAGAAGACATTGAAAAAGCATACTGTAATAAAGATTCAAATTGGATATATTACAGTCCGGATGCTTTGTAAAAAAGATCTCTTGTGGCAGCAGTATAAGAAGGGGATGTACATATGATATGTGAGGGAAGAATATTAGAAAAATTTGAGAGAAAAAGTATAACTGTTGATTGCAGGATGCTAAAGATACTTGATGCTATGAACTACCATAGAATAGTGACAATATATAAAAGTGATGGTAGTCTTATACTGTTTAAGGAAGATAATGAATACGATTTTTTTGATGAAAAAGATCCTGCGCCAATGATTCAAATTTATGCTTATTTAGGTATAAAGGAGCTTTTTACAAGAAAATCAAGAAAAAATGAGCTTGTTACCTTCTTTCGCTTTCCTGATATGATTGGAAAAGAACTTATCATATTGGAAATAGTACACAGATATATGGAAGAATACCCAAATACCGCATTCTATGTTGATAACGGTTATACATTCAGAAAACATCATATTGATGCAATATATAATATGCCTGAGCCTGATGCAGAGTGGATTTATAAAAGCCCGGATACGTATAAAAAAGGATGATATAGATAAGTTATATGCTTAACAGGACTATTTTGTGGCAGCAGTATAAAATGGAGAATTATATATGATATGTGAGGGAAGAATATTACAAAAATCTGAGGGTAGAAAAACATCTATCGGTGTCATCATGTGGAAAATACTTGATGCTATGAACTACAATAGAAGATTGATGATAGGTAAAAGAGATTATGATATTATACTGTCTAAAGAAGACAGTGAATATGATTTTTTTGATAAAAAAGATCCTGCACCAATGATTCAGATTTATTCTTATGTAGATATAAAAGAGATTTTCATAAGAAAGTCAAGGAAACAGGGGCTTGAGACCTTCTTTCGTTTTCCGGATATGATTGGAAAAGAACTTATCATATTGGAAA
>NZ_ALJL01000001.1 GCF_000287675.1 Lachnoanaerobaculum sp. ICM7 | reverse complement strand
TTTGGATGTACATATATACTATTATCAACTATATACTCACCTTCAAACTTCTCTCCATATTTTTTCTGCATGTAATATTCTACTGCATTCATATAATCTTGCCTTGTAAGCATCAAAATCCTTACTCCTCTTTTTACAAGTATATCCCTGAGGAATACAAGTCCAACTATAAAAACTATTATCAGTAAAATACCCCTTATTGCCTCTTCATTTTGGCTTAGTCTTCTCTTTTTCAACATTTGATTTTTTAACCTCTACTCGATAGAAACTTCTGCTTCAGGAAACATAGCTTCAATGTTTTCATTTATCTTCAAATGATATAAATGTAAATTCTCTAAATGTGCCAATTTTTTTATTATATATATATTATCAAGCACATGCTCATCCTCATAAATACTCTTATCTCCATCATACGCACTTGTGTAACTAAACCATACAGTTTTAGTATTCTTAAAATACTTTATATCTTCAATATTTTTTACTTTATATTCTCTAAAGTTTATTGATACAAACTGAACCTTTTCAAGATCTTTTTTCCAAATTATTCCATCTAATGCCTTTTCTCTTCTATCTACCATTGACACTTTAGATGATATTAAAGTATCTCTTACCGCCCTTTCAAACTCTCTATCTTTAAAAAAGACTATTTGGTTCATAATGTATATACAAATTACCGACATCACAACAATAGCAATTTGTATTCTTCTTTTTTTCATCATATCCCATACCTCCGGCAAATATTTCAAACTTAACACCTTTAGAAAAATTTGTATTAAAATTCTCAATACACGCTTTTGTCATTTCAATTTCCCCGGTATCTACTTTGTAACTTGGATAAATTCTGTATTCACATATATACAAATATCCGTATATATTTACTCTATAACTACCCTCGCATTAGGAAACATTTTCTTTATATTTTCTATAGCTTCATCATCTAACTTTAAGTGATATAATTGCAAGTCATCCAAGTATTTTAAATCTTTTATCTTGTATAAATTATCAAGCACATGCTCGTCATCATATATACTCTTATCTCCGTCATATGCACTTGAATAAGCCAAATGTATTGATTCAACATTCTTAAAATATATCAAGTCGCTTATGTCTCTTATATGATATTCTCGGAAGTTTATATATATTTTTCCTACACATTCAAGATTGCTCTTCCAAATAATACCTTCTAGTGGCTTATGTCTTTTATCTTCATCTGTAGTATACATCCAGTAATTAACCTTGGTTTCTCTTACCAATCTTTCAAACTCCGGGTCATGGAAAAAAGCTATTTTATTTACAGTATATAATGCAAATACGATAATAATTATTATGGTTATACAAATTATCTTCTTATATTGTAGGATATCATATAATGCTTTTTCCTGTAAGTCATCTTCTGTTGGTCTATTCTTGATTGGCATAATCCTCACGTCCTTTCAATATATCTATATCTATAAATCTTTTTTCCACATTATCATATACTGCAACTATCCTGTAGAAGAAGCTTCGTTTATTATTTATCATGTCAATATACTTCTCTTGAAATTTTTTTAAATCCGAATCCGTAATATATGTTGCTAATATTACATTACTCTCAAGTTTATTATCTATAAAAATTTGACATATGCTTTTAAATTCTGTGTCTATATATTCTATACTATTATTTGTAAATATATTTACATTGTAATCTCCCTTACTCGCATATATTCTCATATCTGTATCTTTGCTCCAGCTGTCATCCAATGCAAACCCATGTGGCTCTATATACACTTTACACTCTCCGTATATAGGTTTTACCAGCTCATATATATACTTCTCAAGTTCTTCTTTCTTTAAGTATCCTACATAATTATCATGAAAATATGTCATCCCTCCCTCACTCTCAAAGTCCACTACTACATGCCACTCCGGTTTTGACTTTGGATGTACATACACGCTATCTTCATATACATATTCTCCTTCAAACTTCTCTCCATATTTTTTCTGCATGTAATATTCTGCTGCATTTATATAGTCTAACTCTGTTAACATAGTAATGCTTACTCCCCTTTTTACCAGTATATCTCTAAGGAATACCAGTCCCACTATAAATGCTATTATTATAAGAATACCTCTTATTGCTTCTTCATTTTGACTTAATCTTCTCTTTTTCATCCTATTCCTTTAAATAAAAATTCCTCTGTGTTCATATATTGTAATAAACCATATAATCAAAAAATCTGTATATATTTACTCTATAACTATCCTTGCCTTTGGAAACATTTTCTTTATATTTTCTACATCTTCATTGCCTAACCTTAAGTGATATAATTGCAATGCCTTTTCCTGTAAGTCTTTATCTGTAGGTCTATCACTTGCCATAATCCTTGTCTCCTTCCAATATACGCATATCGTCAAAACCTGTTTTGTACGCCTTATCATAAAAGCTGGAAATTCTATAGTAAAACTTTAATTTATTAAACGTATAGTCTATTATTTCTTCTTCAAACTTATCAAAATCTTTTTTCGTGATATATGTTACCAGTAATCTGTTGGTCTGCAAGTCTTTATCTACAAATATATTACATGACTTTTCAAAATCTTCTTCTCTGTTTTCAACATTTTTATTTGTAAATATAAATGTAATATAGTCACTATTACTTACATATGTCATCAAGTCTGTATCTCTATTAAAGCTATCATCCAGTGAAAAACCATACGGTTGAGTATACACTTTACAATCCCCATATATCGGTTTTACCAGCTCATAGATATACTTCTCAAGTTCTTCTTTCTTTAGATATCCTACATAATTATCACTAAAGTGAGTTAATCCATTTTTACTATAAACTTCTACTACTGCGTGCCACTCAGGTTTTGCCTTAGGATGCACATATATACTACCTTCCAGTATGTAGTCCCCTTCAAACTTCTCCCCATATTTTTGCTGCATATAATATTCTACTGCATTCATATAATCTTGCCTTGTCAGCATCAAAATCCTCACTCCCCTTTTTGCCAGTATATCTCTAAGGAATACCAGTCCCACTATAAATACTATTATTATCAGAATACCTCTTATTGCTTCTTCATTCTGGCTTATTTTTCTCTTTTCCATCCTATCTCTCCAATCAAAAAGTCCACACAATTATATCCTGACAAAGTAATACTTTAACTTATCAGTAACATAAATGCGTGGGCTGTATAAATTTTCTATTCTTCTTTAATAAATCCGTAGTAAGATGCGGTCTTCATATTTGCAATATCAAGTACAGTTTCATCTTTCAAAAGAAATCCCATGTAGGGTATCATGTTCGGTTTAGATATCTGTTCCTTACCCTCTAACATAAATGTCGTATTCTTTGTATAAATGCATATAAAATCTTCAACCGTATATTGATCCGATCTGTTTATAACGTCTATCAACTCATCCTTGGTCACACCATATGAGGAAAGCTTCTTTTCAATAAAATCCATTGCTTTCTCACCTCTGTACAATTTATATGTTCCGCCATAATAATTGTCATCGGTAACCCCCTTCTCCTGATACCAGAAAAAGCTGTGGTCCTCATTGAACACCCAATATGATCCGTCATCATATGAAATCCATGATGTTTTTGTCAGAACATCCGGCTCGTTATTTTCGGCCTTGTCTGAACTAAAACATCCGCTAAGTAGAAATACCGCAAGTAACATTGTCACAAAAATTGTCTTAAGTTTTCTCATAAGATATCTCCTTATTTGATTTTAACGAACTGAAGCAAATAAACTGTTATCTACAGTATATATCATTTTCGATATTTTTCAATGTATTTCCACTTTATTCCCTATGTCCGCCTATTTGCCTGTTTCTGTCAAGTGCAGTTCCCTCTTCTTTGAGATTAAGCCCTTTAAATATGGCATTGTTTCCGAATTTTCTTTTTACTTTAAGTACGGCTTTCATTCTGCTGCTTTCTTTTTCTTCCGAAATGCTGTTTGCTTCCAAGAGATTTCCCGTACAGCCTGCGCTGCTTTTATGACTTATCTCACTCGCAACTATGGTTATCCTTCTAAACAGCAATATGGGATTTGCAAGTTTCTCAAATAGCTCCTCACTTTTCTTGCAGATCTCTTTTGTGGAATTGGTATATGATAAAAGATTTATCGAGCCATGTGCTCCCTCAGGTACGCTCCTTCCGTAAAAGTCTTTTGTAATATTCCCGGTATAATTTTTTGCTGTTTTCGGATCTGCCAAGCTGTCTATATCGTATCCTATACTTAAAGTTATCTGCCTTGTGGCGGTATCTTTTTCCAGCAATGAAAATGAGAGTCTTTCCGCCATCTCTATAACAATCGTTCTTACCTCTTCATAGCTGTATGCTCTAAGCAATACCTGACCTTCGCTTATACTTTTCTTCTCCGGTGTATATGCTTTTATATCTTTGATATCCGTATTGTCAATTCCCCAGGCATGTTCTATCAAAAAGCTTGCATTTTTTCCAAACAGCTTATATAAAAGATTCATTCCCTCATTGGCACGATTCTTTTTTAAGCTCTCCCTTGCAATATCTCCCATTGTATACATTCCGTACTTTGCAAGGTTCTTGCTGTAACCTCTTCCTATTCTCCAAAAATCGGTAATAGGTGTATGACTCCAAAGCTTTTCTCTGTAGGATTTGACACTCAGCTCTCCTATTCTTGCTCCATGCTCATTAGGCTCGGCTCTTTTTGCCATGATATCCATAGCTATTTTTGCCAGATACATATTTTCACCTATACCGGCACTTGCCGTTATTCCTGTGGTATCAAGGACATCTTTTACCATTTTTTCCACAAAACCTGTTGCATCATCGCCTGCATATCCCGTAATATCTATAAAGACCTCATCCACCGAATATACATAGATATCCTCAGGTGAGACATACTTTAGATATACACTGATTATTCTTGCGCTGTACTCCATATATTTTTTCATTCTCGGTACAGCCACCACCAAATCAACTTCCAGCTTTACATTTTTTTTGAGTTCTTCAAGAGAATATGACTTTCCTTCAGCCTTTCCTACAAGTTTTTCTCTTCTGTTATTTACTTCCTGCAGTCTTTTTATTACTTCAAAAAGTCTTGGCCTTCCCGGTATTCCAAAGGTCTTAAGTGCGGGACTTACCGCAAGGCAGATAGTCTTTGAGGTTCTGCTCTCATCAGCCACCACCAGATTTATATCCAAGGGGTCCAATTTTCTTTCTCTGCACTCTACCGAGGCGTAGAAGGATTTTAAGTCTATTGCCGCAAATATCATTTTTTTATTATTCATTTTCAATTATCTATTATTTTAGCTTCTTTTCCCAATGCAGGTATTATCTTATTTAAAAAATCTTCAGTGCTTATCTTCAGTGTTGATGTATTCTCACATGGATGACATCTGATAAAATCCGCCTGTATTACATCTTTGTCTATTACAAGTTCCACTCTGTTGTCTTTGTCATTTAAAAGTCCGAGTACACTTACAGATCCCGGTGTTACATCCAAAAATTCCTTCAAATAGTTTTCTTTTGCAAAGGAGAGTCGGGACATATCCAGTTTCTTTGAGATATCTTTTGTAACATATTTCTTATCTCCGGGCATCATAAAGAGGAAAAACTTTGTTTCCTGCCTGTTGCAAAGAACTATATTTTTGCATATCTTAACTCCAAGCGTACCCTCTATCTCCTTGCACTTTTCCATATCTGAAGCTTCATCATGGTCAACCACCTCATATTCCACTCCCAAGCCGTCCAAAAAATCATAACATCTTTTTTCTTTGTCCTGTCTGTTTTCTATATCAACAGGTCTTCCCTTATAGGGTTTTGAAATATACATAATAACCTTCCGAAATTACTCTAATATAAATACATATTTTTTCTCATTTGAAAGCTCTTTATCAAATTTGAATCCGAGTCTGTCAAACTTTTTTATCTCATCTTCATTTTGGATATTTCCGGATGCAAGGAAGTTTACCATCTCACCTCTTGCCATCTTTGCCATGGTGGCTTTTTGTACTACCTTACCGTCTTTTTTCTCGGCAAACACACATGTGATGAATTTATTTTCTTTTGAAAGATAGCTTTCTATAGTTTTTGAATATTCTTTTGAGGCAAGATTTATTACCACTTCTCCGGTTTCAAAAATCCTTTTATATATTTTATCTCCCCAAAATTCATACAGATTTTTGTGCTCTCCTATTTCCATCTTTGCCTGCATCTCAAGTCTGTACGGACTTACGCCGTCAAATGCTCTAAGTATTCCGAAAAATCCCGAAAGTATATATAAATTCTCTTTTATATACTCTATTGCAGAGGTTTCCATTACATTTACCGCCATATACTGATACTGTATACCTTGATAAGAAAATATTGCAGGGGTAAGACTCCCCTGCAAATTCATGTTTTTAAATCTGTCAAAATTTTCATTTGCAATCTTTTCATTGCATTTCCAGATCTCTTTCAGCTCTTCGTAAGATCTTTGTCTTATCTCTTCTAAAAGGATCTTGCTCTTATCAATATATGTAGGTACACTGCTGCCGATATAACAGTCTGTATTTTCTATCATTGTCTTGGCAGGTGATACTACTGTTTTCATTCCAAAATCTCCAACATCTCAGCCGGATTCTTGGCAGCTTTTACCTTATCCATAGCCTCTATGATAACTCCCTTTTCGTCTATAAGATATGTGGTTCTTACCACTCCCATAGATACTTTTCCATAGAGTTTTTTCTCATGCCATACATCATAAGCCTGTATCACGTCAAGCTCAGGATTTGAAAGCAGTGTAAAAGGTAATGAATACTTATCTTTGAATTTCTTATGTGATGCTACACTGTCTTTACTGATGCCTACAACCTCTACTCCTTTTTCCGTAAACTGCGGATACAACTCTCCGAAGCCGCAAGCCTGCGCACTGCATCCCGGAGTATTATCCTTTGGATAAAAGTATAATATAAGTTTCTTACCTTCATAATCTGAAAGGTTTCTGACGGTTCCGTTCTCATCCGGAAGTGAAAACTCCGGTGCTTTTGTTCCTATCTGTAACATAAATTTCCCTCCTTATAAAATCTCTTTAAATATACCTTTAAGTGCCGGATATATCTTTCTAAACTTTTGGTACTTTTTTTCGTATTTTACCACGAGTTCCGGTTCCGGTTGTATTCTTTCTTTTATTTTTATTATGGACTTTGTAGCCGCTTCAACACTTTCGTATTCATTGCAGCCTACCGCCGCAAGTATGGCAGCTCCAAATCCCGGACCTTCTTCGCTGACAGGTACTTCCACTTCTACATTCATGATATTTGCCACCAGCTTTTTCCAAAGTGCACTCTTTGCGCCTCCGCCGCATATCATGGTCTTCTTTATCTCTATGCCGAGGCTTCTTGCCACTTCCAGAGAATCTCTGAGTCCAAAGGTAACACCCTCCAATATTGCAAGTGTCATATCTTCTCTTCTTGTGTCCATACTCATTCCGATAAATGTACCTCTTGCAGCCGGATCATTGTGAGGTGAGCGCTCTCCCATAAGATATGGTAAAAAGAACACCTTATTTTCTCCAAGATTATCTATATTTTCCTGTTCTTTTGAAAAATCCTTTGTCTTTAAAATATCTTCCATCCACCATTTATTACATGAAGCCGCACTGAGCATACATCCCATAAGGTGGTATTTTCCATCCGAATGATCAAATGAATGAAGCGCATTATACTTATCAACTCCGAAGTTTTGACTGGATATAAATATGGTTCCTGAAGTTCCCAAAGAAATATTGCAGGCTCCTTCTCCCACAGTACCTGTTCCTATGGCTGCAGCCGCATTATCTCCGGCTCCGGCTATTATTTTTATATCTTCATTAAGTCCGAGTTCTTTTGCAAGTTCAGGTTTTATATTTCCTACCACCTCAAAGCTCTCGAAAAGTTTTGGAAGCATATTTTCTGAAATACCGCATATTTCAATCATTTCGGATGACCATTTTTTATTTTTCACATCCAAAAGCAGCATACCGGAAGCATCCGAATAGTCTGTAGCAAAGCTTCCGCTAAGCATATAGCTGATATAATCCTTCGGAAGCATTATTTTTGAAATTTTTGCAAAAATCTCAGGCTCATTATTCTTCACCCAAAGTATCTTAGGTGCGGTAAATCCTGCAAATGCGATATTTGCAGTGAGCTTGGAGAGTTTTTCCTTCCCGATAACATTGTTTAAATAGTCGGTTTCCTCAGTACTTCTGCCGTCATTCCAGAGTATTGCAGGCCTTAATACTTTGTCATCCTTATCAAGGATAACCAGTCCATGCATCTGTCCTCCGAAACTGATACCGCCTATCTTATCGTCTAAGCCTGCAGCTATCTCCTTTAAGCCTTCTTTTACCGCTATAAACCAGTCTTCGGGCTTTTGCTCACTCCATCCGGAATGCGGAAAGTATAGAGGATACTCCTTTGATACAGACTTTACAAGTTCACCCTTACTGTTCATCATTACAAGCTTCAGGGCTGAGGTTCCCAAATCAACACCAATATAATACATACACGTCTCCATAAATTAAAAGTTTATTCTACTATCTATTACATTAAGATTCTACTCTTACCTTGTCAATTGTATTCTTGCTCTTTTTACTGATAAAGTTGCTATCCTGTTTTATATCTGTTTTGATTTTTTAAATCTTTTCGGTAAATGCAACTTAAATACCGAATCCACAAAGAATATGGCAAGGGCTATGGAGCCCGCAATTTTTAATGCTTCGTTCATATAAGTACTCAAGTATGTCGACTCTCTTATAAAGGCGTAAGCACATCTGTATATTGAGCCTCCGGGCACTATCGGCAATATTCCCGGTATAAGGAAATTACTTACCGGTGCTTTTAAAACTCTGGCAAGTATATGTGACATTGTTGCAATACAAAGTGCTGAAACAAGGGCGGCAATCTCCACCCTACTTGCTACCATCTCCATCAAAAGATATACAGCCCAGCCAACCATTCCGGTCATTCCTGCCTGTACCATGTATTTTTTCGGCAGCTCTATCATAATACAAAAAGCCACCACTGCAATAAATGCACCAATTATCTTAAACAACATATCCGCCTCACAAAATCACATATGCAAGTGCCACACCTACGGCAACCGCAAAAGCTACAACTCCGGTTTCAAGCATTCTGCTGACACCTGCGGTATAATCACCGTTTAGAGTATCTCTCATCGCTGTGGTAAAAATAACTCCGGGTACTATCGGCATTATTCCGCCTATTATTACCAGATCTATATTCATATTTGCAAATACAAATCTTTGAAATCCCACCGCTGTCAAAGCCATGGACAGTGTGGAGATCATATTCAGGAAAAATGAGTTAAACCCGAATGGAACCAGCGCCCACTGTGTAATTGCCATTGCAAGTCCGGCAACTCCCGCCACCATGCAGTCGGTAAAATCTCCGCCAAGCATCATGGTGAAAAAAAGTGCCACTCCTACAAAGGAAAGTCCGTATAAAACACCTGTAAACTGTCTTACATCCCTTATCTTTTTTATTTCTGAATACGCCTCATATATATCCATTTTCCCTGCACTCAAGGCTCTTGATACATTGTTTATCAGATATATTCTGTTGATATTTGTAGTTCTTTCAGGTACTCTTTTTGACATAGTAATAAGCCCTTCATCACTGTCCAAAGTCAAGGTAATACCTGTTGCCAGAACAAATGCAGTATGCGATTCACATTTTGAATAGTCAAGTATCCTGTTCATCGTATCTTCCACTCTGCTGATCTCCGCTCCGGCTATGAGCATAGTCTCACCTGCAAGCATGGCTGTCTCCGCAACCACTCTTTCCAGGCTTTTTGACACATTCTTTTTGTCTGCCACTTCCTCTTCTCCAATTTATTATTTTTATAAGTTTGCTCTGAGCTCACTTATCTTATCTCGCAAAAGTGCCGCATTTTCAAAATCCAGCTCCGCAGCGGCTCTAAACATTTTCTTTTCAAGCTCTTTTATAAGCTTGTTTATCTCCGCTTTATCCATGGATTCCACATCCTTATCAATAGTTGATACACTCTCGGCAGCCTTTGATATCGCTATCAGATCTCTTACCGCCTTCTTTATTGTGGTAGGTGTGATACCATGTTCTTTATTGTAGGCTTCCTGTATGCCTCTTCTTCTGTAGGTCTCATCTATTGTCGCCTTCATCGAATCCGTCATATTATCGGCATACATTATTACATGTCCGTCCGCATTTCTTGCAGCTCTTCCTATGGTCTGAATAAGTGAGGTCTCACTTCTTAAAAATCCCTCTTTATCCGCATCAAGTATTGCCACCAAAGTAATCTCCGGTATATCAAGTCCCTCACGCAAAAGATTGATACCTACAAGTACGTCAAACTTATCAAGTCTCATGTCTCTGATAATCTCCGCTCTCTCTAAAGTATCAATATCTGAATGCAGGTATCTTACTCTGATACCGACTTCCTTCATATATTCGGTAAGATCCTCCGCCATTCTCTTTGTGAGAGTAGTGATAAGTATCTTGTTCTTTTTTTCTATTTCTTTGTTTACTTCGGAAATCAAATCATCTATCTGACCTTCTACAGGTCTTACGCTTATAGGCGGATCCAAAAGTCCTGTAGGTCTTATGATCTGCTCCGTTCTAAACATTTCATGCTCTTTTTCATATACACTTGGTGTAGCGGATACAAAAAGCATTTGATCTATCTTTGATTCAAACTCTGAAAACTCCAAAGGTCTGTTATCAAGTGCCGAAGGCAGTCTGAAACCGTAGTTTACCAGGGTGGTCTTTCTGGATCTGTCACCTGCATACATTCCTCTAACCTGCGGAATGGTAATATGAGACTCGTCTACTATTATAAGAAATTCATCCTTAAAATAATCTATCAATGTATAGGGCGGTTCACCGGGTGCCGAACCGGTAAGATGTCTTGAGTAGTTTTCTATCCCCGAGCAAAATCCGGTCTCTCTCATCATCTCCACATCAAAATGAGTTCGTTCATCTATTCTTTGAGCTTCTATAAGCTTATCCTCCGATTTGAAGAACTTTACTCTCTCTTCACACTCTTCCAAAATATTTTGTGTGGCAATCATCATCTTTTCAGGTGCCACTACATAGTGAGATGCCGGGAAGATGACCGCATGTGAAAGTTCGGCTAAGATATTTCCTGTAAGTGTATCTATCTCAAGTATTCTGTCCACCTCATCACCGAAGAACTCAAATCTTAATGCTGTGGATGTGGATGCCGCCGGAAATACTTCAAGCACATCTCCACGTACACGAAAAGTACCACGATGAAAGTCCATATCATTTCTGTCATACTGCATATCTATCAGCTTTCTTATGACATCATCTCTGTCTCTTTCCATTCCCGGTCTTAAGGATACCACCATCTCCTGATAGTCTATGGGGCTACCAAGTCCGTATATACATGACACTGAAGCCACTATTATCACATCTTTTCTTTCTGAAAGTGATGCTGTGGCGGAGTGTCTGAGTTTATCTATCTCGTCATTTATTGCAGAGTCTTTTTCAATATATGTGTCTGTGGAAGGCACATATGCCTCAGGTTGATAATAATCATAATAAGAAACAAAATATTCTACCGCATTTTCAGGAAAGAACTCTTTAAACTCTCCATAAAGCTGGGCTGCCAATGTCTTATTATGTGCTATTATAAGTGTAGGCTTTTGCAATTTTTGAATAACATTTGCCATGGTAAATGTCTTACCGGAACCTGTCGCACCGAGTAAGGTTTGAAACTGGTTTCCCTCTTTAAATCCTTTTACCAGTGCCTCTATTGCTTGAGGCTGATCTCCTGTAGGCAAAAACTCTGAATGTAATTTAAATTCCATTATTTTAACCTTTCTGTCTGTCGGCAACTGCCAACCTACAAAAATTATAGCATGTGACAATACAAAAGTACAGTTAAAAGAACATTTGTTCGAAATATTTTAAACTGATTTTATAACACAAATACATGATAAATCAGTCTTGCGGATTGCTTACCTGTAGTATTCCGGCCTGCTTTTCCAACATATTTATAAAACTTTCCATTTGTCTGTTCACGAACTTATCTTTCTTATGAAGTACCTGATAATTCACCTTTATATGAAAATCCTTTATCGGCAATACCGCCAATGTGTTATCTCTCAGTTTCGGCTCAATCAGAAATCTCGGTAACACCGAATACCCCATATTGTTGCATAAAAGTTTGATAATCAAATTGGTATTCTGTGATTCAATGCTTGGCTTTATGCTAAGACCGAGCTCTGAGAGTTTACTCTCAAGAATATATCTGTAGCTTGCATTTTTCTCAGTAAGTATACAGGGATATTCCAAAATCTCGGAGAGCTCTATTTCATTTTTGTATGCCAAGGGGTGATTTCTTGAAGCACAAAATACAACTTCGGTTTCTATCTGCACATCTGCAACAAAATCCCTTGAAACACTCGGTTTGTCAAGCAGGAGCATTATATCTATATTATTGTGTTTTATCCCTTCAAAAAGCTCCGACGGAGTACATACCCTTACTTCAACATTTACATTCGGATTTTTCTCATAAAACTCCGCCAAAACCTGTGGAAATAATGTGTCGCAAATAGAATCTATAGTTCCTATTCGAAGTTCTCCTGTCAGCATATCATCAGTTCTGATAAGTGACTCTTTTGCCTCTTCATTGAGCATAAGTATCTTCTCGGCATATGGATAAAACTGTTTTCCATGGTCGGTAAGCCGCACCTGTTTGCCGAGTCTGTCAAAAAGTCTCATCCCAAGGTCAAACTCCAACTGTTGTATCTGTATCGATACCGCCGCCGGTGAATACCCAAGCATTATTGAGGCTTTGTAAAAACTCCCCGATTCCGCTATTTTTACAAAGGTATTCAACTTTTTTAAATCTAAAAAATTTTCCATAACTTCCCCTTTATATGGTTGGTAAATGTTTTTGTAGTCCCACAGAATATTAAATACATTTAACTAATTATATTTATTTTTTTTAAATTATATATTTAATTTTTTAAGATTTACAATTTAAACATAGACCTACTATACTATATATATATAATATTTACCATAATAATATTTAATAAAACAGGCTGTTTGGGGGTGTGTTCAGTTTAATGAAAAAGGATGATATCAGGTACAGGACTTATGTCCGGATATTAAAAGATGAGCTTGTACCGGCTATGGGATGTACGGAACCTATAGCATTGGCTTATGCGGCGGCAAAGGCAAGGGAAGTACTTGGCAAATTGCCGAAAAAAGTGCTTGTTGAAGCCAGCGGAAGTATAATAAAAAATGTAAAGAGCGTGATTGTTCCGAATACAGGGCATCTGAAAGGTATACCTGCTGCGATAGCTGCCGGTATAGTTGCAGGCGATGCAAACAGAAAACTTGAAGTTATTTCCGATGTGGATGATAACAAGAAATGTGAAATTGCCGATTTTATGAACAATATTAAAATCGATGTAATTCCGCTTGATATCGGTTATGTATTTGATCTTATCATTACGCTTTTTGTTGGTGATGAGTATGTAAAGATTCGTATTACAAATCAACATACAAATATAGTGCTTATCGAGAAAAATAATGAGATAATTTTTGAATCCGAGATTGAGAACAATGCCGTATCGGGAAGCGCCGATAAAGATCTGCTGACTATGGACGGTATATGGGACTTTATAAACTCGTTGGATGTTTCCGATGTAAAGGATATCTTGGACAGGCAGATATTTTATAATACTTCAATATCTGAAGAAGGTCTTTTAGGAAATTACGGTGCAAACATAGGCTCCGTGCTGCTTGATACCTATGGCAATGATATTAAGGTAAGGGCAAAGGCAAAAGCCGCCGCAGGTTCAGATGCCAGAATGAACGGCTGTGAGCTTCCCGTTGTTATAAATTCCGGAAGCGGTAATCAAGGCATAACCTGTTCTATTCCCGTTATCGAATATGCCAAGGAATTGAAGGCTTCAAAAGAAAAGCTATATCGTGCACTGGCACTTTCAAATCTTACTTCCATACATCAAAAACATGGCATAGGTACACTGTCAGCCTACTGTGGTGCCGTAAGTGCAGGTGCAGGTGCAGGCGCAGGTATCGCCTATCTTACGGAAGGCAGTCTTGAAGCTGTGGAGCATACCGTTGTAAACACTTTGGCTATAGTATCGGGTATTATGTGTGACGGTGCAAAGGCATCCTGTGCGGCTAAGATAGCCTCTTCAGTAGATGCGGCTATTATGGGACTGAGCATGTATAAAGACGGTCAGGCCTTCCATGGCGGTGACGGTATTGTAATGAACAATATTGAGGAAACTATCAAGGGAATTTCAAAGATAGGTAAGGACGGAATGCGTGAAACAAATAATGAAATTATAAAACTTATGGTGGAAAGCCATTAAAATTAGGAGGATTTTGATATGAAAAAGAACGGTATTTTAAACAGCCTTCCTTTCAGGCTATTGCTTGCACTTGTTATAGGTATTGTTGTGGGACTTTTCCTAAACAAAAATGATACAAGTGCCGTTTCTGTAGCACTGCTTAATATAATTGTGACTGTTAAGTACATTGTCGGGCAATTTATAGGATTTTGTATTCCGCTTATTATTATAGGTTTTATTGCCCCGTCTATTACAAGGCTTGGCAGCAATGCGTCAAGAATACTTATAGTTGCTCTTATAATAGCCTATGTTTCTTCAATCGGTGCGGCATTCTTTGCCACCGCCTCAGGCTTTATAATACTGCCACATATGAGTATTACGCCTGAAGTTGAGGGCCTTAAAGAATTACCGGAACTTGTGTTTCAGCTTTCAATACCGGCTATAATGCCTGTTATGAGTGCTCTTTTCTTCTCAATCATGGTTGGCCTTGCGGCTGCATGGAACAGAAGTGAACTTATTACCGGTATTTTGGAAGAATTCCAAAAGGTTGTACTCAGCATAGTAACAAAATTTGTTATTCCTGTACTTCCTGTTCTTATCGGTACTACTTTTGCAACTCTCGCATATGAGGGAAGTATTACAAAACAATTGCCTGTGTTCCTTGTTATTATCATTATGGTAATGATAGGTCACTATATATGGTTGGCACTTCTTTATCTTATCGCAGGGGCTTATGCAGGTGCAAATCCTTTGGATATAATAAGAAACTACGGACCTGCATACATGACTGCGGTAGGTACCATGTCAAGTGCCGCTACACTTTCAGTTGCTCTGGAATGTGCCAAGAAATCAAAACCGCCTCTTCGTGATGATATGGTAAATTTCGGTATTCCGCTGTTTGCAAATATCCACCTTTGCGGCTCTGTTATGACTGAGACATTCTTTGTTATGGTAGTTTCAAAAATGCTTTACGGGGAATTCCCTTCTCCTGCAAAGATGATTTTATTCTGCCTTCTTCTTGGTGTGTTTGCAATAGGTGCACCGGGAGTTCCGGGAGGTACAGTAATGGCTTCCCTGGGTCTTATAACCGGAGTTCTTATGTTTGACGAGACTGGAACCGCTCTCATGCTTACCATTTTTGCCCTACAAGATTCATTTGGTACAGCTTGTAATGTAACCGGAGATGGTGCCTTGACACTTATACTTACCGGATATGCAAAAAAACATAAGATTGAACCGCAAAATCTTGGTAACATACTGGAGTAAACAAAAAAGTCCCTGAAATGGGACTTTTTTGTTTACTCACTTTTATTATTGTATATCCATTTTACTACAGCCATTGATATTATTATTATATATCCTATCACGCTGAATCTGTCGGGTATTTGCTGCATAAATACAAATCCGAGTAATGCCGAATATATGACCTGTGTATAATCATATATCGCTATTTCCTTTGCAGGTGCATAGCTGTAAGCCTTTGTAATGCATATCTGCCCTATCATGGCACCGCATCCTGCAAGTACAAGCATTGTAAGCTGTATAAGGCTTGGACTTACATAGTTCATAGCTATAAACGGTATTCCTGCGATAGTTGAAAAGCATGAAAAGAAAAATACTATAAACATTCCGTTTACACCGTTTCCTGTAAGTTTTCTCACAAGAGTATAGGCAATTCCCGCCATCATTCCTCCTGTAATTCCTATAAGGGCCGGAAAGAATGTAAAGCCGACTCCAGGCTTTGCTACAAATATCATTCCGATAAAGGCTATAACAGTGGCAATGATATCAACCGCTCCGGCCTTTTCCTTCAGTATCAAGAAGCCTGCCAAAATGGCAAAGAAGGGACTCATTTTATTTAAAATTGTGGCATCGGCTATATTCATATGGTCTATAGCATAAAAATTACATATAATACCTGCCATACCGCAAGCCGACCTTAGAACAAGTATACCAAGATTCTTGCCGCTTACAGACTTGGATCCTCCACTCTTCATAAGCATAAAGAATGCAACAAATGCTGCAATTAAATTTCTAAAAAATGCTTTTTCAAATGTAGGCAGATCTCCTGCCAGTCGTACAAAGAGCCCCATTAGTGCAAATCCGAATGCGGCTCCGAGTATATACAATATTCCGATCTTTTTATTGTAATTATTCATATTGAAATTCTTCTCTTGTCTGTTTTTCTCCAAATATCTTACCAAGTTTTTTAAGACAATATAAAAATCCCGGTATAAGGAAGATATCCGCTATAACCCACGCAAGTGGTGAACCCATACATGCCGCAACAAAACCGAAGTACTTAACTCCTGCAAATCCTACTATACCTCTTGCAAACATCTCACATACACCCGAAAGTATTGCAAACATAGGAAATCCCATTCCCTGAATTGAATTTCTCCATACATTTACAAATATAAGTGCAAAGTAAAATCCGGAGTTCCACAAAAGGAATATTCTGGCCTTTTCTATTACATCTGTCTTGGAAGCGTCTATAAAGAGCTTCGGCAACTCTCCGCCGATAAATATAATAAAAACAAATACGATAACCGAATATATTATACCTATTATTGTTGCTACTTTTACGCCTTTTCTAACTCTGTCAAGTTTTCCTGCACCTACATTTTGGCCACAGTATGTAGCCATTGTCGCTCCAAGCGCATCGGTTACGGCCACACAGAAGCTGCTTATCTTACTCCCTGCCGTAACGGCAGCCACAGTCACCGCTCCAAGACCGTTTACCGCCGACTGCAGTATTACCGAACCTATCGCTGTTATAGAGTATTGCAATCCCATAGGTACACCCATTGAGAGCAATACTTTGATATGCCTCATGGAGATTTTTCCCTCTCCCGCTTCCGGCTTTAATATATGAAATCTCTTTACCATGAATACAACGCAAAGTATTCCGGATACCAGCTGTGAAATAACCGTAGCGTAGGCGGGACCTGCCACTCCCAGTCCCATCACCTGTATAGATATTATATCAAGCACTATATTAAGAAGTGCTGCAACTATAAGAAAATACAAAGGTGTCTTTGAATCTCCCAATGCTCTTATAATACTTGCAGTCAGATTATATAAATACATTACAGGAATACCTGCAAATACTATTATTATATAGATATAAGCTTCATCCAGTATTTCATCCGGTGTATTTGTAACTATGAGAATTGCCCTTGTCAATAAACATACTGTCGCCGTCAGTACAACCGAGAAAAAAATCCCCACATATACCGCATTCATAGTGTACTTTCTCAACTCACTATAGTCTTTTGCTCCGAATTTCTGTGCTACAGGTATCGCAAATCCTGCAGTATTTCCTATAACAAATCCGTTTACCATGAAAAATATGGCACCTGTGGAACCCACAGCTGCCAATGAATTAACACCCAAATACTTACCTACCATTACAGTGTCAACCATACTGTAAAATTGTTGAAACAATGTTCCGATAAGCATCGGTATGGCAAATGCCAATATAAGTTTTAACGGATTTCCACGGGTCATGTCCGTAATTCCCTGTGTTTTATTCTGTATATTCTTTTCCATAACTACCTCAAAACAGTATTTACATTTCTTCAATACTCTTGTTTAAAACCAATTTCAGCTTTTCCATACTGTTATTTAATATAAGTTCCTGTGGGAAATCCATTTCTCTCAATAATATATCACAATTTCTGAAATCGCCTACCGAATCGGCATAATGGCTGTCCGTATTACATATGACATTTGTACCGTATTTTTTTGCGGCTTCCAGCATCTTTATGGCATTTTCTCTTCCGTTTTGTCTGGCCGAATCAGGATTAAGTGAGGAATTGTTAAGCTCCAGAACAATTCCTCTTTTATTTGCTTCTTTTGCAAGTTCATCGTGATCTATAGGATATCTTCCGTCATCCGGATGCCCTATAATCTTTACAAAGCGATTTGACATTGCACCGAAGTATGCATCCATATTCTCCTCTAAAGTTCCCGGATTTATGCAAATAGTATGAAGACTGGCTATAACATAGTCAAGTCTTCCCAGAACATTGTTATCTATATCAAGATTGCCCTTAAAATCTATTATATTTGCCTCCACTCCTCTTAAAATCAAGACATCCTTAAACCTTCTCGGAATAACTTTGAAATTCATAAAGTAGATATTTTTGCATGAACCCGGTACAGCCTCACTGTGATCTGAAAAACCATACGCCAAAAGTCCTTTTGCAGACGCTTCTTCCATATTTTCTTTCAATGTGGAATATGCATGACCGCTGGCTATTGTATGTGTATGCAAATCAAATAAAAAATCCATATTAATTCTTGAAAAGATCTCCCAACTTATCCATAGCGTTTGAAATACCGACCTTAGCTATCTGTGTCTTTACACCTTCAACAACTGAATCAAGCTGACCGTCAGGAATATCAATACCTGTAAGTCCTTCTATTGTCTTCTCAGGATCCTTTGCAAGATTTGATAAAAGTGCAGGATCCGCCTTTGCCTTATTTATTATATCTGTTACTATTTTTGTGATATCCATATTTTCTCCTTTTTTGTACAACTAAAGCCAAGACTATATAAAGTATCTTGGCTCCGGTTAAATATATTATTGATTTATATTAGTTTCCTGACATCTGCTTTGCAACTTCTTCTGCAAAGTTCTCGCTCTTCTTCTCAAGGCCTTCACCTGTCTCGAATCTGACAAATCCCTTGATAGAAATGTTTGCATTGTTTGCCTTAGCAACTTCTGCAACATAAGCAGCTACAGACTGCTTGCCGTCTGCCGCCTTAACATACTGCTGGTCAAGAAGACAAATCTCTTTAAGCTCCTTCTTAATTCTACCCTCGATCATTCCCATGATAACCTTCTCAGGCTTTGAAGCCTCCTTAGGATCGTTCTTGATCTGAGCCAAGAGAATCTCTCTCTCCTTTGCAAGGTACTCTGCATCAACTTCCTTATCTGAAGTATACTTCGGATGAAGTGCCGCAACCTGCATTGCAACATTCTTAGCCATCTCCTTGATTTCATCGTTTACAACATCAGTTGTAACATCTACAAGAACACCGATCTTTCCACCGGCATGAATGTATGAAACTACACAACCGGCATTCTCTTCTATCTTCTCAAATCTTCTGATTGACATGTTCTCACCGATGATTGAGATCATGCTTGAAAGCTTCTCACCTACTGTAAGACTTGTATCAAGATCCCACTTCTCATTCAAGAACTCTTCTGTATTGCTTGCAGTTGTCTTTAATGCCTGTGCTGCAACCTCTGCAACATAAGTTCTGAACTTCTCATTCTTTGCAACGAAGTCTGTCTCTGCATTAACCTCAAGTACAACCGCTTTCTTAGCATCATCGCTTACACAAACATCTACGATACCTTCAGCTGCTATACGACCTGCTTTCTTCTGTGCTCCTGCAAGTCCCTTCTCACGAAGGAAGTCAACTGCCGCATCCATATCTCCATCAGTTGCAGCGAGGGCCTTCTTACAGTCCATCATTCCTGCGCCTGTCATCTCTCTTAACTCTTTTACCATTGCTGCTGTTACTGCTGCCATTGTAAAACCTCCTAAACATTTATAAATATGACAAGTTGCAAAGCGGTAAAACCCTCTTTGCAACCCGTCTATAACTCAAATCTCTTTAAAATTAGAACTGTCTGTCGTCCAATTCTTCCTTATCAGGTGCAAATGTCTCACCCTCAAGTGAATCATCGGCAACGTCTTCTGATGTTGAAAGAATCTCACCCTGATTTGCCTCGATAACAGCATCTGCCATCTTAGCTACGATAAGCTTTACGGCACGGATAGCATCATCATTTCCCGGGATAAGGTAATCAAGCTCGTCAGGATCACAGTTTGTATCACAGATACCGATAAGCGGAATACCTAAAGTATGAGCCTCCTGAACACAGATTCTCTCCTTCTTTGGATCTATAATAAATATAGCGTCAGGAATGTTCTTCATATCCTTGATACCGCCGAGGTTCTTCTCAAGCTTCTCCCATTCCTTCTTTAACTGAATAACTTCCTTCTTTGGAAGTAAATCAAATGTACCGTCTTCGCTCATCTCTTCCAACTGACGAAGTCTCTTGATTCTTGACTGGATTGTCTTAAAGTTTGTAAGCATTCCTCCAAGCCATCTCTCGTTAACATAGTACATTCCGCAACGCTCAGCCTCTTCCTTGATAGCGTCCTGTGCCTGCTTCTTTGTTCCTACGAAAAGGATCTTTCCACCATCCTTAGCTATGTCTGACATAGCATTGTATGCTGTATCAACCATACCTACACTCTGCTGAAGATCGATAATGTGAATACCGTTTCTCTCTGTGTAGATATATGGAGCCATCTTAGGGTTCCATCTTCTTGTCTGATGTCCGAAGTGAACACCTGCCTCAAGTAACTGCTTCATTGAAATAACACTCATTGTTTTTCTCCTTTGGTTTTTCTTCCATCAAGCTTAAGAAAAGGACCTATGGCACCTCTTTCCCTATTCACTTGATGTGCTTATTTAGCTATAAAATATTATCATAATATTCATCATATTGCAACTCTTCTTTTTTATTGCCATGATACAAAATAAGACATAATATAAATCCCGCAGCAGCACCTGCCACATGCGCGGCATTGTCCACACCTGTAGTCCTAAATCCTGTATAAAGCATAAGTGCAAGAGAGATTGCTATCTGTTGTACACTTAAATCCTTTATTCTTCCTCTGTTTACAAGTAAAGCATATAAAAGCGCTCCCACTATACCGAATATCGCACCTGAAGCACCGGCACTTACAGCCACATCACCTGTGTAGGTCTGAAACCAATCCGAACCTATATTTGCAATTATACCTGAAAGCATATATATAATGAAGAATCTCACATGGCCAAGTATATCTTCAAGCTTTCCTCCAAGCAGTACCAAAATAAGCATATTGTTGACTATATGTTCTATTCCGAAGTGCATAAACATGGAAGTTACAAGCCTGTAATATTCACCGTTTTTTATATTTTCAGGAAAAGCCGCACCGTATTTGAGCATTACCATGGTACTTTCAGAGCCTCCATGGGTTTCAAGGAAAATAAAATATATAATATTTACAATGATTATGCTGATTGCAACATAATTTTTCTTACCTATTCCAAGTTCCATTATCTTATACACTCTGCTATTTTCTTTGCTGTCTCTTTTTGTAATTCCTTATCCGACTGTCCCGGTACCCAACTTACAATACTTGAAGCATCGTCATATCTCGGTATTACATGTATATGGCAGTGGAAAACCGTCTGACCTGCACTCTCCCCTGTATTTGCGAGTGTGTTAAATCCTGTAGCTCCAAGAGCCGCCATAGATGCCTTACCCAGTTTTGCAGCCAAAACAATTGCCTTTCCGGCTATATCCTCACCAAGTTCCGTAATATCTCTTGCATGTGTCTTCGGTAATATAAGCATATGTCCCTTGCTTGCAGGTGATAAATCAAGTATTACCTTAAAATTGTCGTCTTCAAAAACTGTATCTGAAGGAATCTCTCCGTTTGCTATTTTACAAAAAATACAATCCATATTTACCTCTCTTTAATCATTATCAGTCCACTCAGGTTCCTGCGGTGTTTCAAAAGTTCCCTTTATATTTGTATCACCGTCTATTGCAACAAGCACTCCTGACGAATTGGTCTTATACTCCACCTTGTCTGCATCTTTTACTTTGCCGTTTGATACTATCTTACCTGACGAGTTCACTACATAGTTCGTAGTACCGCTTCCGCTCTCATTCGGCACTGCAAAAACCTGATACTTTAAGGACTCATTTGCTTTTACAAGTCTGCCCTTATAATAAAGCTTGTGATCCTTTGTACCTGTCAGTCCCTTACCTGTTGAAGTCTGGAAAAAATACTCCTCCGACTTGCCGGTTCCGTCCTTTATTGTTTGCTTACCCTTCATTAGATAGCATTGTGACTCATTTCCGAAATAGTATGCCGAATAAGTATTTCCCTGGTAAACCTTTTGAATACCGTATACCGGTGTACCGTTTTTATTAAAGAGATACTGATTTCCCTTTATTTTTTGCAAATCACTCGCATACAATTTTTCATTCTTTGATGCAACAGGCTCCCCTGTAGATGAAAAGTAGAACCATTCAACAGTATGATTGTACTCTCCTAGGAGCTCCTCAGGCGGTTCCGTGGAATACCAGCCTGTTCTTAGAGTTCCGTCCTCATTCATATACTTGAAATTTTTGATAGTAGGATTTGAACCTCCGGAAGTCTGTACCCAACCTGTAACAAGTTCTCCGTTCTCATTGAAAGCATATCTTACACCGTCTATCTTCTTCTCTCCGTATTTTGATCCGTTTGTAAGTACCGGCTTAAACTTCTTTCCTGTATTTGTAAAGTAGAACCACTTTTCATTCGAGGATGAATTCGGTCCTGTTCTTCTTTCTCCCTCATCATTTGGCGGCATAAGTTTGTACCAGCCGGTCACCATAGTTCCGTCACTTTTTATATAGTAGTTGTCATCAAGTATCCACCCGGTAAGCATCTTTCCGTCTTCATCAAAGTAATAGTATTGATTGTTTATGCTCTTCCAATTTCCTTTGACCGCCTTACCTCCGGCCTGAAAATAAGCCCAGTAATCTTCACCTCTGTCCTTTAACTTTCTCCAACCTTCTACTATAAGTCCCTGATTGTCGACATAGTATTTGTCATCGTCCACCCAGCTGTCGGTTGCCATAACACCTGCATCATTTAGATAACGCCATTTGTCATCGGCACCTTTTCTCCACTCATTTGTTATTTTATTATTATTACTGTCCAAGTAAGTCCAGTCTGAACCTGATTTTGCCCAACCTTCTGCATATGCGCTTAAAGGCGTTGCTAAAAGTAAACTGAAAGTAAAAACCGGTAAAAGTATTCTCTTTTTCATATCCTACTCCATATCGTTTATGCTCGTTAAAGTTTATTTAATTCCATGCACTCTTTTGTATCATATATTATACACTACAAGGTTGTATTTTTCATTACATTTACCTTAACTAACGCAAAAAACCCGTCTCTGTCTTCGACAAAAACGGGTTTTGTTATATTTTTGTAAATTTTATTCTACAACGTAAGGAAGAAGAGCTATATGTCTAGCCTTCTTGATAGCTACTGTGATTTCTCTCTGATGCTTAGCACAGCTTCCTGAAATTCTTCTTGGAAGGATTTTTCCTCTCTCTGAAATATATTTTCTAAGAGTTGCCACATCTTTATAATCAATAGCCTTTTCCTTATCACTACAGAATGCACAAACTTTCTTTCTCCTGCGTAATCCGTTAGCAGGTCTTCTTCTAGAGCCTTCTGCTCTGTCAGCCTTGTTAAATGCCATGATAAAGTCCCCTTTCTTAATTTTAACCTAGTTAAATGGTAGACCCTCGTCATCAACTCCGTCCGGAATATTCATAAATCCGTCTGTACTCGCTGATGCCGGTGACGGTCTTGTAGAAGCCTGATAGCTGCTTGAACCATCGCTTGCTCCCTTACTGTCTGCAAATTCCTGAGTATCTATAATGACCTCAGTTGTATAAACTTTTTGACCTTCTTTGTTGGTATAACTTCCTGTCTGAATACGACCTGAAACCAATACTCTCATTCCCTGTCTAAAATATCTCTCTGCAAACTCGCCGGCTTTATCAAATGCAACACATGGTATAAAGTCTGCGTTCTGTTCAGATGAGTCTCCACGTTTGAAACCTCTGTCTACTGCAAGAGTATATCTTGCAATTGCCATAGATCTCTCACCACTTGAATATCTTACTTCCGGGTCTCTTGTTAGTCTGCCCATTAATATGGCTCTGTTCATACAATCTCTCCTTTATATTAAGCTTACTGCTTAACGACTAGGTATCTCACAACTGATTCCATGATACGAACATTTGCCTCTAACTCGTTAGGACAATTGTTATCCTCTGACTGGAACTTAATGAAATAGTAGAATCCTTCTTTTTGTTTGTTAATGTCATAGGCAAATCTCTTCTTACCCCAATCATCGACATTTACAATGCTTCCACCAAATCTTGTGATGTAGTTTTGAACTTTCTCCAGAGCTTCCGCTCTTGCATCATCTTCAAGCTTACCATTAAGCACTAATGCTAATTCATATGTACTTGTCATTTCTTACCTCCTCTTGGTCTCTGGCCTTTGATACTGATATCAAAAGCAAGGATTATGTGTCACAGTACTTAATAATATCATAGTTTATTTTTTATTGCAAGCGATAAATCATTATCTTTTTGCTCTGTTTTTCTGATATTCCGAAGGACTTAAAGAAGTGTATTTTTTAAATACGGTACAAAAATACTTGTAATCACTAAACCCTACTTTACATGATATTTCGTATATCATTAGATCTGTTTTTTCAAGATAGGATATCGCCTTTTTTATTCTGTATTGACTTAACAAATCCACAAAACTTGTACTAAGCTTTGTCTTTAACTTCCTACTGATATAACTGTTGCTTACCTTTAATTCTTCTGCAATATCATTTATACCGAGTCTTTCACTGTATTTATTCTGTATAATTTCATAAACAGATCTTATAATAGAATCCGAGCTTTCTCCGGCTTTTAAAAATATTTTCCAGTCATCTTCTTTTTCTATTATCTTGTCCTTTACACTTTCCTCTATCTTTTTTTGCCTGTTCTTTTTATTTATTTTATCTGTTATTGATTTTAACAATTCTACAAGCTCGTCCTCGTCTACAGGCTTTAATAAATATCCCGATGCCCCGAATTCTATTGCACTTTTGGCATAACCGAATTCCGCATAGCTGGTAAGAATTATACTAAAAAAATCCTTGCCTTGCTTTTTGGCATTTTGTATCATTTCTATTCCTGTCATCTTCGGCATCTTAATATCACTGATCACTATGTCCGGTTCAAGCTCCATTATCATATCAAGCCCTTCCTTGCCGTCCTTTGCCAGTCCCACTATATTGCATCCGTAATCCATCCAATCAAAGGAAATAGCAAGACCGTTTCTTATAATCTCCTCATCTTCAACTATAATAATCTTATGCATATCTCATTCCCCCTGTCTGAAAATTTTCGGCAATACCAAAACAACTTCCGTACCCCTGCATATTTCACTGTTGATTTCAAGTCCATATTCAGTACCGTAGAGAAGCTCTATTCTCTTATGCACATTGTAAAGCCCTATATGATCTGAAAGGTTATACTTCTCCTTCAAATTTACAACCAACTCTTTTAAAAGCTCTTTATCTATACCGACTCCGTCATCTCTTACTGTTATATATACTTTTTCCGATTCTATATAGGCTGATATTTCAACCTTCAGTACTTCCACATTTTCTCCGAATCCATATTTAACTGCATTCTCTACGATTGGCTGTATTATCATCTTCGGCACGCTTACCTCTTTGACTTCATATGAAGTATTATCATTAAACTCAAGTCTGTCTCCAAATCTAACTTTCATGATCTCTATATATCTTTTTGCGAAATCAAATTCCTCCTTGAATTTAACTGTGTCCACAGTATTTTGTATACTGTATCTTAAAAGCTTTGACAGGTTTACAACCGTTTTGTCGGCTACCTTTGGATTAAATTTTACCAAGTATCTTACAGACTCCAGTGTATTAAATAAAAAATGCGGATTGAACTGCGACTCCATCATTTGAACTATCGCCATATTATTTTCCAGAGCCATTTTATCATGTCTTTCTATAAGATGCCTTATACTGCCAAGCATCATATTGAAAGAATGTCCTATAGACTTAAATTCATCATCGGATTCTATATCTAGATTTATATCAAGTTTTCCATCCTCTACCTGCTTTAAAGCATCTATAAGCTGATATATTATAGCGGTCTTTTTTGCCGAGAACTTACCTGCACTTGAAGAAATTGCCGCTGCCATTATAATTGCTACGGCAATTATCAACAGCAACATTATTATGCTTATATTCATATAAGTGCTGCAATCTGTAATCACATATATCCACGTATCTGTATAATCAACCTTATTGCTTGAAATATAGATCAAGTCTCCATCATTAAAGATTATCCCACTTCTGTCTCTGAAATTTTTAATAATTTTATTCCTGTCATCTACAAATCTCCTTGAATTACTGTATACAACTCTATGAAATTTGTTTACAAGTAAAACCGTACTGTTTGCATTGTTAAAAACGACATCAAGATTTTTAAGCTCCAACTCATATATACAAAGTCCTGCAAATTCATTATCTCTTATAATCGGCTTTACTATAAGATATGATGATATCGGTGTATTTTCCACTCCGTTTCCACCATAAATATATATTATATTTGAACCCTCTCCTATAAATTTCATTTCACTTCCGGTTACCTGATATTTTATGAAATTCTTTTTATCTTCACTTCGTTCTGTACTGTAGAGTATATCAAAATCATTATTAAAAATATAAAATTGTGCCTTTATATTCTTTTGATTCAGAAAATTATACACTCCTTCTATTACATCAACTTTGTACTGCTTGTTTCTTTGAAAATTTCCTATATTTATATCCTTTGCAATGTGGCTTGTATTTTCAATATAACTGTTTAATTCCCTTTCAAGCTTTTCTCTTGAATTTAGAGCATATATATTATTATTCCTATAGATATTTACAGATGCAATTAAAATAAATCCAAGTACACATATTATGCACAAAATAAAACAGGGTGTAAGCGCATGAACTATAAGACTTCTTTTTAACTCTTCTTTAAAACTTATCTTTTTATTCATAGCTTACACCCTTTATATCCCATATTATATTTTATTACATTGTAACATCCTTGCTTCCCGATACCTTGAAGAATACCAGAAGTGATATTACTGTTGTCAATGTCAATATACTTGCAAGCGCAGCAGCAGGGCCGTAGCTTGCTCTTATTACTTCATTGTAAATAGCTACAGACATTGTCTTAGTCTTTGAAGTATACAACATCACAGAAGAGCTTAACTCATTTATTATTGTGATCCAACTCAAAATAGCACCTGATGCCACTCCCGGAAGCATCATCTTTGCTGTAACCTTTACAAAAGATTTTGCAGGAGTATCTCCCAAACTTACAGCAGCCTCTTCCATACTTGGGCTTATCTGATAAAGTATAGCAGAGCTTGACCTCAATGTATATGCCAATCTTCTTATTACCAAAGATATAATTATTATAAACGCAGTACCTGCAAGCATCAAAGGCTGATGATTAAATGCTATCAAAAGAGTGATACCCAGAACCGAACCCGGTACTATATACGGGAACATTGCAATACTGTCTATAGCTGATGTGAGTACACTTCTTCTTCTGACTGTAAGATATGCTATCAACATTCCCAAAGTTATAATGATTACAATTGCAAAGAAGCAGAATACATATGTGTTTGTAACTGCCGCCAATGCTTTATCGGCAACTTTTTTGTAGCTTCCCAAAGAGAATCCGTCCACAAACACCTGCATCTTTGTAGCCTTAAATGATGTATATACTACCATAGCCTGTGGAATTATAGAAAGACCTGCAAGCATATATATGTATATGTAAATAAGTACTTTGAAGATTCCCTTCGGTTCCTTCGGCTGTATAGGCCTTATTGAACTCATTGTAAATGATTTTGTGTTTATATACCACTTTTGTAGGAAGAATACTAAAGCGGTTATAATTATCATTATAGTAGCCATACAAGCCGCAAAGTTTGCAGATCCTCCCGACTCACCTACGAACTCTGAATAAACAAGAGTAGGCATAACCCTGTATCCCTCACCTATAAGAGCAGGTGTTCCAAAATCCGCCATACAGTTCATAAAAACCAAAAGTGCCGCTGCAACAAGTGTCGGGGTTATAAGAGGCATAATAACCGTAAATACTTTTTTAAGTCCACCACAGCCTAAACTCTCTGCAGCCTCGGAAAGTGCAACGTCTATCTTTTTTAATGCACCTGATACATAGATATAGATAAACGGATATAGCTTAAGTGAAAACACCAAAAGCATTCCTGCAAAGCCGTATATTGAAGGCATGTTTATTCCAAGTACTTTTTCCAAAAACTTTGTAACACTTCCGTTTCTTCCAAGCAAAAGTATCCATGAATAAGCACCGATAAAGTTCGGGCTCATCATTGATATAATAAACAACACCTCCAAGACTCCCTTTCCCTTTATCTTATAAAAAGACATAAAATATGCCAAAGGAACTCCTATCAAAACAGCTATTACAGTTACACTTATTGTAAGCTTAAAAGAATTCACAAGTGCACTTGTATAATATTTCTTTGAAAAGAACTGAATGTAGTTCATCAAAGACCATACACCGCTTTTACTGTCTTTAAAGCCGTCTAAAAACAGGCTTAGTAAAGGATAAATAAGGAAAATCGCAAAAACTATAATTATTAAAAACGTAACTATATTCCAGAAATCTAATTTAATTTTCTTATTCAGCATACTTTACCACATCCTTTATAAGACTCTTTTCCATATCCTTTGTAAATATATTGATTTTCTTCTTGTTCGGAAGCAGTTTTATACTCTCTCCCTCATCAAATATCCTGTCCGCCTGACCAAGGTCTTGAGAGTATTCAATACTTGGCTGATCATCAAGTACCATTCCCGGTTCAAACTTAAGGAAATAATTGGTATATTTTCCAAGGAAAACTCTGCTTAAAATCTTACAATCAATCCCGTTTTCAGAAATGGAAAATTCTTCAGGTCTTACAGATATTACCACTTCTTCTCCGTCCTTAGCTTCACTTGATATATTATCCATAAATATACTGTATCCGTCATTAAATACTACTTTGTAGCCTCCATCTGCACTCTTTAGAGTTCCGTGGAAAAGATTTGAATGTCCGATAAATGTTGAAACAAATGCATCATAAGGTCTGGCATAGATATCCTGCGGACTGCCTATCTGTCTGATAATACCGTCTTTCATTACAGCTATTCTGTCCGATATCGCAAGCGCCTCTTCCTGATCATGAGTTACATATACTGTAGTTATTCCTATCTGCTTTTGTACATCTCTTATGGCACTTCTCATTTCTATTCTAAGCTTTGCATCAAGATTTGAGAGTGGCTCATCCATTAAGAGCACCTGCGGATGTATAACAATCGCTCTTGCAAGTGCAACTCTTTGTTGCTGTCCGCCTGACAACCTCTCAGGCAGCCTGTCCTGATACTCTTCTATCTTTACTATCTTGAGTATCTCATCCACTCTTTGTTTCATCTCTGCCTTAGGTACTTTTCTTATCTTAAGCCCGTACTCTACATTCTGTCTTACTGTAAGATGCGGGAAGATCGCATAACTTTGGAAAACCATTCCTATGTTTCTGTTTTGTGCCGGTGTATCATTTATAATTTTATCATCAAATGCTATTGTACCGCCCTCTATTGAATTAAATCCTGCTATCATTCTGAGTAATGTTGTCTTTCCGCAGCCTGAAGGTCCAAGCAATGTGAAGAACTCTCCGTTTTTAATGGTAGTGGACAAATCCGGTATTATCGTTATATCACCATATTTTTTTACAACATCTTTTACATTTATACTAACGCTCATATTTTTCTCCCGATATATAATTATTCTTTCCGATTAAAGAAAGAGCTGCCGCCAACACAACTCTTACAAGTTATATCTAAATCACTTTAGCTTTTACTTGTACCGTCCTGTATTATGCGGCAGCTTTTTCATAATTTATTTTGTAAATATTTCTTTGAATTTGTCCAACCACTCCGACTTATGCTCAGCTGTGTTGGTCTCGTCGTCAGTGATAACCTTGATTTCACTCATAGGCTTCATAGCATCGCCTGCTTCAACGTCTTTTCTGATACTTCTACGATACTGTGTATTGTTCATAAATTCCTGCGTCTCTTTATCTGTCAACCAGTCAAGGAAAATCTGAGCGCTTCTCTCATTTGCACAGTTCTTTATTATATATGCACCGTCTCCTCTAAAGATGACTCCTTCGTTCATATATACAACTTTTACAGGTGAACCCGCTCCTACATACTGTGCAGCACCCTGCTCAAATGTAAGACCTACTGTATACTCACCGTCCGCTACTCCCTTATAAACTGCTGATGAACCTCCAAGAAGCTTTCCGTCCAGCTGGTCTACAAGCTTCTCTACATAGTCCCATCCCTTATCAGGATCACCGTTACCCATAGCGTACAGCATATTAACAAGGTGCTCAAATGATGAAGATGACGCTGACGGCTCTGCAAAAGCTATCTTTCCTTTGAGTTCAGGATTTAATAAATCCTCATAGCCTTCAACTTTGATATCTCCTATCAAATCTGTGTTTACCATGATTACAGAAGGTATTGTATCAAATCTTGTAAGATTACCCTCTTTATTCTTGTACTCATCATAGAATGCATCTTCATTTACACATTTGTAATCTGCAAAATACTCACTCTTATTCTTTACTGTACCTATTGTTCCCGACCACAGTACATCAGCCTGTGGGTTATCAGCCTCTGTCTCGATTCTTTTAAGAGCATCTCCGGTTCCCATTGCAAGGCACTCCGCCTCTATTCCGGTTTCCTCTTCAAACTTTGTGATCATCTCATCGATCATAGATTCGGTCAAAGGACTGTATATAACAAGTTTTCCTGTTTCTTTAAGATCCCCGTCCTTTGTATCCTTGCTTTCAACCTTAGCATCGGAACTTGCCGTTCCCTCACTCTTTTGACCTGAACAAGCCATAAGACTTAAAGCTGTCATAGCTGCCAAAGATATTGCAATTACTTGCTTTTTCATAAATATTCCTCCGTCACGTAAAATTTATATAGTGATTATATCTTTATAAAAAAGTAAAATAAACCTAATAATAAGTCGATATATCCAAAATTCTGAACTTCTTATCCACAGATGCTTCTTTTGAAATTTTTCTGCATTGTTTTATCGACTGTTTTTCATTATAATAATTTATACAAATAAAGTTTTTAGGAGCATTACTATGTTAATACAGTTTAGTGTCACCAATTTTCGCTCTATAAAGGATAAAGTCACATTATCCATGCTTGCAGGTAATGTAAAGGAGCACCCTGAACATTTAATCTCATATGCGAATGAAAAATATTTGAAATCCGCTGTTATATATGGTGCTAATGCTTCAGGTAAGTCTAATATAATCAGAGCTTTTTCTTTTATGGTTGATTTTGTATTAAATTCTCATAATTTACAACTACATAAAAAGATACCACGCTATCCGTTTCAGTTTGATAAAGATACCCAACATCTTCCCGGTAAATTCGAAGTTATTTTTATATCAAACGGTATCTGCTATGCCTACGGTTTTTCCATAAACGATGATGAGGTTATAGATGAATATCTTTATCATTATCCAAAAGGAAGACAGGCTATAATATTCGAACGCAGTAATACAAGAGATTTCCGTTTTGTCAAAGATGTATCTAAACAAAATTCATTTAAAGAACGTACATCTGCAAATAAATTATATCTTTCTGTTGCTGCAAATTGGAATTATTCTGAAGTTATTCCTGCTTTTGAATGGTTTGCATCATGTCAATTTTTTACAAAAGACATTAGAACAACTTCTTCAAAATTTGAAAATATCGATTTTAAAAACAGTATTTTATCTATGCTGAAAGTTGCTGATTTTGGTATAAATGACTTGATTTTAAAAAACTCCGGTGATTTGAATTACATCGATTCCGTATTTCCTACAGATAATTTAAAAACTGTTCACCGTGTATATGATAATAACGGGCAACCTTCTTATTATGATTTGAATATAGGTGAAGAATCTGACGGCACAAGAGCATATCTGGAAGTGATTTGTTTTGCCAAAAAGGCTCTGGATGAAGGTACGGTATTTATAGCTGATGAAATAGATGCACATTTGCATCCGCTACTTACAAAGCATCTTATATCGCTTTTTAACAGCAACGAATCTAATGCAAAGAATGCACAGTTGATTTTCACTTCTCACAGTACTATGTTATTAGATTCCGACACTCTAAGAAGAGATCAAATTTGGTTTACAGAAAAAGAAGAAGAAACTGCGGTTACTAATCTCTTTTCGCTGTATGATTTTCCTATAAAAAAGGGAACCGAAATAGAAAAGGGGTATCTATTAGGCAGATATGGTGCCATTCCATTTATAAAAAGAGGTGAATAAATGCCAAGAATAAAACTTGAAAAAAGAGGGCAACAGAAACGCAAAATTAAGCCGGTTATATTGATTATAACAGAGGGTTCAAAAACTGAACCAATGTACTTTGATAACTTTCGTACACGACAAAACAACATAGATGTTCGTATAGTAGGAAATAAATCTGACGGAGCAAAAACTGATTATGATCATCTTCTGGACAAAGCCGTTGCATACAAAAAAGAAGAGCAAATCTCCATTGAATATAGTGACAGTACCTGGATTGTTGCCGACGGTGATATTGATTTTAAAACACAAGGTGCTTTAGATACAAAAAACAAGAAGCTGTTACATGCCAGAGAAAAAGCTCGTTCTAAGGATATTGAAATCATAATTTCAAACCCCTGCTTTGAGTTTTGGTATTTATTACACTTTATGTATAGTACAAAACATTTTAACGACTATAGGTCAGTCCAAGCGGAGCTAAATAAATATATACCAAACTATGAAAAGTCCAAAGATATATATTCTCAGTTATCACCTTATACCGGCAAAGCAACCGAACATGCAAAGCGAATAGAAAAGAGTCATATTAATAATGGGTATAGTCTTCCATTTGGATTAGATGTATCCCCATACACGGATGTATATAAGCTTATAGAAAAGTTCCCTAATATCTATCCAACAACTTAAATACAATATTAAAAAACCGACCATGAAAACTTTTTTTCACAGTCGGTTTCTTTATTTTCTACACTATTCATCCCCCGCATTTCTTGCAGGGCAACCTAGGCTCTGCCATGTAAGGTATGCAATAATAAACTTATCTATATCTCCATCCATAACGGCACTTACATTTCCGCTTTCAGCTCCGGTTCTGTGATCTTTTACCATTGTATACGGCTGCATTACATAGGAACGGATCTGATTTCCCCAGCCTATGTCCTTTACATCACCTCTGATATCTGAAAGTTTTTCAACATTTGCCTGCTGTTTTAACATAAAGAGCTTAGCTTTAAGCATCTGCATAGCCCTGTCCTTGTTTTGGAACTGACTTCTTTCATTCTGACATTGTACTACCACACCTGTAGGTATATGTGTGATTCTTATAGCTGAAGAAGTCTTATTGATATGCTGACCTCCGGCACCTGATGAACGATAGGTATCTATTCTCAAATCATCAGGATTGATATCCACATCAAGGTCTTCTTCAATATCCGGCATGATATCACAGGACACAAATGATGTCTGGCGCTTTCCCGCCGCATTAAAAGGCGAGATACGAACAAGTCTGTGCACACCATGCTCACTTCTAAGATAACCGTAGGCATTTAAACCGTTTATCTGCAATGTGACTGATTTTATACCTGCCTCATCACCTTCAAGCATATCAAGGATCTCAACGCTATATCCCTCTGCGGCGGCCCATCTTGTATACATTCTGTAAAGCATTGAACACCAGTCACAGGACTCGGTTCCGCCTGCACCTGCATTAAGTTTCATGATGGCATTTGAAGAGTCATATTCACCTGTAAGAAGTGTAGCTATCTTCAGTTCGTCTATTTCTTTTGTAAATGCTTCAAGCATACCTTCTATCTCAGGTATAAGGCTCTCATCATTTTCCTCATAGCCCATCTCTATAAGGACTCCGATATCTTCGTATTCGGACTTTAACTTATTATATTTTTCGACAGTATCCTTGAGCTGTTTTGCCTCTCTCACTATCTTGGTACTTTCCTTCGGATCATCCCAAAATGTAGGCTCTTCCATTGCACGATCAAGCTCAATTATCTTTTTTTCCTTACTGTCTAAGTCAAAGTGAATCCCTCACTTCCAGCAATATTTTTTCGTAGGATTGTAGTGTGGTTTTAAAACCGTCTAATTCTACCATTTGCTCACCCACTTTCATTTTTTTCTAAATATCCAATTGAATATCAACGACATTATATTAAAGTTTAGGGATTATGTAAACATTATCTGTTTAATATCTCCATAAACTCATCACCTGTGATCGTTTCCTTCTCATACAGGAAATGAGATATTTCTTCAAGCTTATCTCGGTTTTCCAAAAGTATCTGCGCAGCTTTCTCGTGCTGAGCTTTTACCAAAGCCACGACCTGTTTGTCTATAACCGCCGCAGTCTCAGCCGAAGCCGCCAAAGAAGTATCACCTCCGAGATACCTGTTGTTAACTGTCTCAAGTGCAACCATATCAAAGTCCTTACTCATTCCGTATCTGGTAATCATAGCTCTTGCAAGTTTGGTAGCCTGTTCTATATCATTTGAAGCTCCTGTGGAAACATCTCCGAATACCACTTCCTCTGCTGCTCTTCCGCCTGTAAGAGTGGCAATCTTATTTTCAAGCTCACTCTTTGTCATCAGATAATGATTACCTTCATCCACCTGCATGGTGTATCCGAGTGCTCCTGAAGTTCTCGGAATAATGGTAATCTTTGTAACCGGCGCCGAATTGGTCTGCTTTGCAGCTACAAGTGCATGGCCTACTTCATGATATGACACTCTCCACTTCTCTGCATCAGTCAATATAGAATTTTTCTTTTGATACCCTGCGATAACAACCTCAATACTCTCTTCAAGATCGGACTGATTTGCAAACTTTCTGTTGTCTCTAACCGCTCTTAGTGCAGCCTCATTTATAATATTTGCAAGCTCCGCACCAGAGGCACCGGAAGCCATTCTTGCAATCAGCTTAAAGTCAACATCATCTGCAATCTTTATCTTTTTGGCATGAACCTTGAGTATTTCCTCTCTACCCTTTAAATCAGGGAGTTCTACAGGTACTCTTCTGTCAAATCTTCCCGGTCTTGTAAGCGCCGGGTCAAGTGCGTCAGGTCTGTTTGTAGCCGCCAAAATCATAACACCTGAATTTCCCTCAAAGCCGTCCATCTCTGTTAAAAGCTGGTTGAGAGTCTGCTCTCTCTCATCATTTCCGCCTATTTGACCGTCTCTTTTCTTACCTATAGCATCTATCTCATCAATAAAAACTATACATGGCGCTTTTTCCTTTGCCTGTTTGAAAAGGTCTCTTACCTTTGAAGCCCCCATACCTACAAACATCTCAACAAACTCGGAACCCGACATTGAGAAGAAAGGAACATTTGCCTCACCTGCTACAGCCTTTGCAAGCATAGTCTTACCTGTTCCCGGAGGTCCTACAAGAAGTATTCCTTTAGGCATTGAAGCACCGATATCCCTGTACTTACTCGGATCATGTAAGTAATCCACTATCTCTGTAAGATTTTCCTTAGCTTCATCCTCACCTGCCACATCTTCAAATTTGATTCCTTCGGAAGACTTAACATATACTTTGGCACCGGATTTGCCCATATTTCCAAACATCAAAGAGTTTGCACTGTTTTTATCAAACATTCTCTTTGAAATTCTGTTCCAAAGGAAATAGAATAATACCAGCGGAAGAACCCAACTCAAAAGTGCATCCACAAAGGGTGAATCTTTTCTGACTATTTCACTTGAAAACTGTACTCCTGCATTATGCAGTCTGTCTGTAAGTCCCGGATCATTCATAAGCCCTGTCTTATATACCGTCTTATCATTGGTTCCTGTAAAAAGAATTTGATTTGTCTGTATATCAACTTTTGAAATTTCTTTATTCTCAGTCATGGTCATAAATGTACCATAGTCTACCTGCTTTATCTGCCCTTCCTTTATAAACGGAAGTACCATAAAGTTTATTGCCGTCATTATTATTAATACTATTACATAATAATATATGAAAGGCCTTCTGTTTTTGGGATCATCTATCATATTACCTCCTTTTTTTGATAATATAATCAACCTTATTTACTGTTATCCAACCTTTTTTAAAGGTTGTTGTTAGCACTATATCATCTCGAGTGCCAACTGTCAATGTAAATATATGGTTAGATTGTATTCAATCTAACCATATATCAATCTTTATGCTACCTTTTCAAATTTTATCTCAACCTTGAAAAGATCACCGTCTATAATTATCTCAAACTTTCCGCCTTGCAGTATGGTCAAAGACTTTGCTATAGAAAGCCCAAGTCCGCTGCCTTCAGTGGTTCTTGATACATCACCTCTTACAAATCTTTCTGTAAGCTCATCAGGTCTTATATTTAACGGATTTTCGGATATATTTTTTATAACAAATGTTGCTCCCGTATTTTCCGAAATAACATCAATATAAATTCTCGAGTTCTTTGCGGCATATTTAAATGCATTATTGTAAAGGTTTTCCAAAACTCTCCAAAGATGTCTTCCGTCGGCCTTTATCATTACTCCACTTGAAGGAGTATTTGAAATAATTGAAAGCCCTTTCTCACTGAACTTTTCTTCAAACTCTCCGTTTGTTTGATTTATCATTTCAACCAGATCAATATCTCTTAGATCTACCGATATATTTCCGCTTGAAACCTTACTTGCCTCAACCAGATCCTCAGTCAGGTTCTTTAAATGCTGTGACTTTACGGAGAGTATATCCAGATACTCCTGTATTTTGGCATTTTCAGGTTTTTCTCTCTTTATAAGATCGACATAATTTATTATTGAAGTGAGCGGTGTTTTGATATCATGTGACACATTTGTTATCAAATCGGCTTTTAATCTCTCACTCTTTACCTGATCGTTTATCGCCCCCTGAAATCCCTTACTTATATTGTTGAGATCCTTTACAACACTTGCCTCTCTTCCGGCAAACTCATCCTCATTGAGTCTGTATCTTGTATCTCCGCTTGCAATCTCTTTTATAGCTTCCGCAATACTGTCAAAAGCTATAGCCGTTTTATAAATCTTATTAAATATAATAAAATTTATAACTAAAAATATAATAAAGCAGATAAATATCATCAATCTTCCAAGAAGTCTCTTTTCATTTATAGTTGTTACAAGGAATAATGTAACCGCAATAAAATCCACAAGCATCAAAACAAGAAAGTTTGATCCCCATTTTTTCTTAAAACTTCTTTTTAACATATATACGGAAAAACTTTCCTTAATCACTTTTGTGTATGAGTTTTTCCACAAAAGTCCGGCCTTATACTCTCTTACAATTGAAAATACTATCGGTAATGCAACAATATAAACAGAAGCATAATTCAGCATCTGATTTGCAAAATTCCAATGCTTTTTTTCTATATAAATATGTAATACTTTCTGCCCTATAAAATTGTTTGCGGCAAAAACTAAAACTATTCCAAAGGTCAGTAACAGTATTTTCACTTCAACCGGAATAATATCAAAAAGCTTATTTATTTTTATGCCCTTTTTACCCTCGCTGTGACCGCTGAAGATAAGAAGATAGGCCATACTTAAAGATATCAAAATAAGTCCTACAGTAGCCGCTACCAATCCTATGGAATATGCTCTCCTCTGCCTCAAATAATCCACATTTGCTAAAGCATATGCATCTGTAGCGGTATATACGGTATTCACTGCGATATATACTTTATAAGGTTTCGGCAGTTTATCTGTAAGTTTTTCCGCCTGATACGACAACTCTTTCGGTATCTCACTCAAGTTCGTGTCCACCATCATTCCCTGCGAAGACGTTATGGCGTACTTTCCGTATCCATAAACACTCTTAATATTAAGTGTTCTGTCATTTGTATATACAATATCTCCATACTCAAGTCTGTACCTGAAATTTGAAGGGGTAAGAATAAATCTTTCATAGGCATTGTAATATTTTGAAAGCAAGACAAGACTCTCTGTTATAATTGTCTTCATACTTATATATGCATCACCCGGTTCAACAAGACCTGAAGTATCCGCATATGTTCTGTAATTAACAAAATATGATGTATCTTCTATCTGATTTACCAGACTTTGATCTACAATGCTGACCTGAAAATGCTCATCTATATAAAATCCATGTCTCTTGGCATATTCTATTATTGCACCTACAGTAAAATCCACATCATTGCTTGGGCCCATATTCAGACCGAAAACATCCTTATTTATGTCAAATTTGCCGTCTGTTTCAAAGATATCCTTTAAATTCGCATACGAAAAAAGCAATGAAACATCGGAGTCAAACTGTGTTCTGAATGCAGGAGAATCATCATATTTCTCCGCATTTATCCACAGCAGACCCCTATTGAAATTTTCATTACAATAAATAATTGAAATACCTATAACAAAAACTATGAAAGCCGCTATATGTAATATGGTTACCCATACTTTCATCCTGCTTTTTGATAAAAATGTATTCTTATCCATATCAGCTTTGTTTTTCAATCTTGTATCCTACTCCCCATACAACTTTCAAATATCTTGGTTCCTTAGGATTTAACTCTATTTTTTCTCTTATATGTCTTATATGTACAGCCACTGTATTGTCTGCTCCGATAGCCTCTTCATTCCAAATCTGCTCATATATTTCATCAATTGAGAACACCTTTCCCGCATTCTTTGCAAGAAGCAAGAGTATATTGTACTCTATAGGTGTAAGCTTTATAAGTTCTCCTGCGATTGTAACTTCCTTGGTCTCATCGTCAATTTCAAGGTCACCTACAACAACCTTTTGTGACTCAGGCACAGACATATTTCCAAGTTTTTTATATCTTCTAAGTTGACTCTTTACTCTTGCAACAAGCTCAAGAGGATTAAAAGGCTTTGTAAGATAATCATCCGCACCGATATTCAGTCCTAAAATCTTATCTGCATCCTCAGATTTTGCCGAAAGCATTATAATAGGCACAGTGCTGTTCTCCCTTATCTTCATCGTAGCTCTTATTCCGTCCAGTACAGGCATCATAATATCTATTATAAGCAAATCAACTCTGTGTTTTGCCATCAATTTTACCGCTTCTTCACCATCATAGGCTGTAAGCACTTCAAAGCCCTCCCCTGAAAGATAGATTTTTATTGCATCTACTATCTCTCTGTCGTCATCACATACCAATATTAATTCCATTGTTCCACCTTTATATCTTGATTTGATTTTTATTTTGATTTAGTTTAAATTATAACTGTTTACATTATACCATTTGTTTTAATATAAAAAAATGAATATTTTCTAACAGTTTTGTAGTTTTATAATTATAAACCTAAAGTGTTAATTTTTTGTGTCTTATAAAGGAAATATATGAATAGAGATGAATTTTTTTTAAAAGAAGCCATAAAGCAGGCAAAAAAAGCCGGAGATATAGGTGATGTTCCTATAGGCTGTGTGATTGTTTTTGAAGATAAGATAATAGCAAGAGGATATAATAGAAGAAACAAGGACAAGAGTACACTCTCTCATGCTGAAATTATTGCAATAAAAAAAGCATGTAAAAAGCTTGGAGATTGGAGACTTGAGGATTGTACCATGTATATAACGCTCGAGCCCTGTCCGATGTGTGCAGGTGCAATAGTCCAGTCCAGAATAAAAAAGGTAGTTCTCGGCGCCATGAATCCGAAAGCCGGATGTGCCGGTTCCATTATAAATATTTTACAAACAGACGGCTTCAACCACAAAACGGAAGTAGAGCTTATATCCGGCCCTCTTCATAACGAATGTTCCGGTATGCTTACCTCCTTTTTTAAATCGTTAAGACAGAGCAAGTCATAAAAATGGCCGGGAGAGTCAAACTATATTGACAGTCCCGGTTTTATACTTACTCTTCCACTATCTTCGCATCTTTTATTCTTCCATATGTATTAGGGCCTTCTTCATAAGTCTCAAATACACCTTCCACAGTGACAAGAGCATCTTCTTCAGGACAGTTTTCATGTCTGTTCATTTTTTCATCAGCCCAAAGCAGTTCCAAACCCTGCGCACAACATGCCGCCGCATCCTTTATCATACAGAAATGATAATATACATCCTTATCCTTGCTGTATGAAGAATAATAGTTTCCTCTTATTTTAAAGCTCTTGCCTATATATGACTTGGGATCTATCATCATCTGATATACTGTAGCGTATACCATATCCGCACCCATAACGGTCAAATCGTAGTCTACTTCTCCATCTTTCTTTACAGATTCACTCTCTGCCTCTGTACTGTTCTCATTTGTATTACTCTCATTTGCTATTTTGCTTTCAGCAACTGTCTTTTCATTATCAGCTTTACCTGCACTGCCGCACCCGGCCAGGAAAAGGCAGGAAAGCACTATTATAAACCTCTTCGTAAGTATTTCCTCCTTTGTTTATTATGTCTATTATTATATTTTCTTCATCTAAATATGTACAGTTAAAATTTATATACTGTTTTTTTAAATAATTGTTGCTTATTTTTTATTAATTAATTATCAAACCTATTCCACTGTATAAATTCAACTAAATACTTTGTTTTTTATGTATTCTTACAATGTTTTTGTTGACCTAAATTTTTTTTAGTTTGCTATTGATTTGCTTTGTTAAAGGTGCTATATTATAGATACCTAAAAAAATTTTAGGTATTCAAATAATAAAGGAATGGCAATAGTGAATTTTATGAAAAGAGATGATTTGACTTTAGAATCTTTAGTAATGATTGCTCATGGTATCGCCAGACATTTCGGCAATGACTGTGAAGTCTGTATTCATGATTTACAAGCTGACGATCTGGAACACACTATTTGCTATATCATCAATGGTCATGTAACAGGAAGAAAAATCGGTGACGGTGCTTCAAAGATAGTTCTCGGAACTCTTGAAGCCTTAAAAAAAGGAGAAAACGTAAGTGATCACCTCGGATATAAGACTCATACCACCGACGGCAGGATATTAAAATCTTCCTCCGTATTCTTAAAGGATGAAACCGGTAAATACAGATTTATTCTTGGTATAAACCATGATATGACAAATTTCATAAATGCTCAGGCAACACTCTCAAGTATAGTTGAGAATTTTGAAGCTGCCGAAGAAGACGTTTATGGACAAATCCCACTTAGTGTAAATGATTTGCTTGAAAATCTGATAGAACAAAGCGTAAGGATTGTAGGAAAGACACCTGCCCTTATGACAAAGGATGAAAAGATTAAGGCTATTAAATTTTTACAGGATGCCGGTGCTTTTCTCATCACTAAGTCAGGGGACAAGATTTCTCAATTTTTTGGAATTAGTAAATTCACACTGTATAGCTACATTGAACAGGCTAAGACAGTTAATGAATAATAGCATTTTTGCTAAACAATTTAGGAGGTTTAAAATTTCATGTCACAACTAAAATGGGTCTTAAATAATATGCCCAAAACAGAGGATGCCAATCTTCCGATAATGTCTGTGGAAGAAGTAACAAAAGCGAAAGCATTCCATGAGAGCTTTCCTCAGTATACTCAAACACCATTGGCTGATTTAAAGGAAATGGCTGAATTCCTTGGATTAGGAACAGTAAAGGTAAAGGATGAGTCTTACAGATTCGGTTTGAACGCATTTAAGGTTCTTGGCGGTTCATATGCTATCGCTAAGTACATAGCTGATGAAATGAATGTAGATGTATCTGAACTACCTTATTCAGTCCTTACATCCGACGAGTTTGCAAAGAAATTCAAACCTGCTACATTCTTCTCTGCTACAGATGGTAACCATGGTCGTGGAGTAGCTTGGGCAGCAAATAAGTTGCATCAAAAATCGGTAATTATCATGCCTAAGGGTTCAACTGAGACAAGACTCAATAACATCAAGGCTGAGGGTGCTGATGCTTGGATTTCAGATGTAAACTATGATGAGTGCGTTCGTGAGGCTGCAAAGCTTGCTGCCGGTGTTGAGCACGGTGTTGTGGTTCAGGATACAGCTTGGGAAGGCTATGAGAAGATTCCTGCATGGATCATGCAAGGATACGGTACTATGGCGCTTGAGGCTGATGCTCAGTTTGCCGAGAGACCTACTCATGTATTTGTTCAGGCAGGTGTAGGTTCACTTGCAGGTGCAATGGTCGGTTACTTTGCTAACAAGTACAAAGAGAACCCACCTGTAATGGTAGTTGTTGAGGCTGAGGCTGCAGCTTGTCTTTACAAGGGTGCAAAGGCTGCTGACGGTGATATAAGAATAGTAGATGGAGATATGGATACAATCATGGCAGGTCTTGCTTGCGGTGAGCCGAATATCACATCTTGGGACATATTAAAGAATCATGTGACATGCTTTATAGCTGCTGAGGATATCGTGGCTGCAAGAGGTATGCGTATGCTTAACGCTCCTTTAAAGGGAGATACTCAGGTTCTTTCAGGTGAGTCGGGAGCCGCTCCGTTCGGTGCACTCGCTACTATCATGATGGATGATGAGTACAAGGAGCTTAGAGAGAAACTAAACTTAACCAAGGATTCTAAGGTATTACTCTTCTCAACTGAGGGTGACACTGATCCACAGCGTTGGAGAAATATTATCTGGGAAGCTAAGGAAAGATAAGATAGTTATATATTGAAGGAGGAACAATACAATGGGTAAATTATCAAGTGAAGAGTTAGAGAAGATCAAAGCTTTAGCTGAAGGCTACAAGGCTGATATGACAGCTTTCCTTCGTGCTATAGTTGCCAATCCGGGCGAGTCATCTGACGAGGCTGCTCACGTTGCTACAATTAAGGCTGAGATGGAGAAGGTAGGCTTTGATGAAGTTAAGGTTGATCCACAGGGAAATGTTATGGGATTCATGGGATCAGGTAAGACTCTTATCGCTTTTGACGGACATATTGATACAGTAGGTATCGGAAACATCGACAACTGGAACTTCGATCCTTATGAGGGATTCGAGGATGATGAAGAGATCGGCGGTCGTGGTGTTTCAGATCAGCTTGGTGGAACAGTTTCTGCAGTATATGCTGCAAAGATTATGAAGGATCTCGGTCTTCTTAACGATAAGTATCGTGTAATGGTTGTAGGTACAGTTCAGGAAGAGGACTGTGACGGTCTTTGCTGGGAGTACATCTACCATGAGGATAAGATCAGACCTGAGTTCGTTGTATCTTCAGAGCCTACAGACGGCGGTCTTTACAGAGGACAAAGAGGACGTATGGAGATCAGAATCGATGTTAAGGGTGTTTCTTGCCACGGTTCCGCTCCTGACAGAGGTGACAATGCTCTCTACAAGATGGCTGATATCTTAAGAGACGTTCGTGCACTTAACAACAACGGTGATGCAGAGTCTACAGACATCAGAGGTCTTGTAAAGATGCTTAACCCTAAGTACAATGATCAGTGGAAAGAAGCAAGATTCCTTGGTAGAGGAACTGTTACAGCTTCACAGATCTTCTATACATCTCCTTCTCGTTGTGCAGTTGCTGACTCTTGTGCAGTATCTCTTGACAGAAGAATGACTGTAGGTGAGACTTGGGAGTCATGTCTTGAGGAGATCAGACAGCTTCCTGCAGTTAAGAAGTACGGTGATGATGTAGTTGTAAGCATGTACAACTATGACAGACCTTCATTTACAGGTGTTGTATATCCTATCGAGTGCTACTTCCCTACTTGGGTACTTCCTGAGGATCACAAAGTTTGTACAAGTGCTGTTGCAGCTTACAAGGATCTCTTCGGTGATAAGAGAATCGGTAATGCCAAGACTACACCTGAGCGTGAGGTAAGACCGCTTCTTGACAAGTGGACATTCTCTACAAACGGTGTTTCTATCATGGGTAGAAACGGTATCCCTGTAATCGGATTCGGTCCGGGTGCAGAGGCACAGGCTCATGCTCCAAACGAGATTACATGGAAGAAAGACCTTGTAACTTGTGCGGCATTCTATGCAGCTCTTCCTGCTTACTACTGTGACTAATTAAAATAATATTTATGTTTAACGTTCCGGGCTTTTGCCCGGAGGGTTAAACTTGTGTACAAACGATTAATATATAAACTTTAAGCGCAAAGCGCTTTAAAAATAAGGAGTAATAAAAAATGTCAAATTTCAAGAGTTTAGTTGAAAAGTTAAAGAACCTCAAAACACAGGATATGTTCATGAACGACTTCTTCCTTACATGGGAAAAGACAGATGATGAGCTTAATGCTGTATGGACAGTTGCTGATGCACTTCGTGACCTCAGACAGAGAAACATCTCTACAAAGGTTTTCGATTCAGGACTTGGAATATCACTCTTCCGTGATAACTCAACAAGAACAAGATTCTCTTTCGCTTCAGCTTGTAACCTTTTAGGTCTTGAGGTTCAGGATCTTGATGAAGGTAAGTCACAGATCGCTCACGGTGAGACAGTTCGTGAGACAGCTAACATGATCTCATTCATGGCTGACGTTATCGGTATCAGAGATGATATGTACATCGGTAAGGGTAATGCATATATGCACGAAGTTGCAGATTCTGTTGAGGCAGGATACAAGGACGGCGTTCTTGAGCAGAGACCTACTCTTGTAAACCTTCAGTGCGATATCGATCACCCTACACAGTGTATGGCTGATGCTCTTCATGTAATCCATGAGTTCGGCGGTCTTGAGAACCTTAAGGGTAAGAAGATTGCTATGAGCTGGGCTTACTCACCATCTTACGGTAAGCCTCTTTCAGTTCCACAGGGTGTTATCGGTCTTTTCACAAGACTTGGTATGGATGTTGTTTTAGCTCATCCGGAAGGTTATGAGGTAATGCCTGAGGTTGCTGAGGTTGCTAAGAAGCAGGCAGCTGAGTGCGGCGGTAAGTTCACTATCACAAACGATATGAAGGAAGCATTCAAGGATGCAGATATCGTTTATCCTAAGTCATGGGCACCATTTGCTGCAATGGAGAAGAGAACAAATCTTTATGCAGAGGGTGATTCAGAAGGAATCAAGGCTTTAGAGAAGGAGCTTTTAGCTCAGAATGCTAACCACAAGGATTGGGCATGTACAGAAGAGATGATGAAGCTTACAAAGGACGGTAAGGCTCTTTATCTTCACTGCTTACCAGCTGATATCACAGGCGTTTCTTGCAAGGAAGGCGAGGTTGACGGTTCAGTATTTGACAGATACAGAGATCCGCTTTACAAAGAAGCAAGCTTCAAGCCATATGTTATTGCTGCTATGATCTTACTTGAGAAGTTCAAAGATCCTGCTAAGGTTTTAGAGCAGCTTGAGGCACGTGGACAGGACAGAATCTTTTCAGAAAAATAAAGAGGCCAGTGAGTCTTAGTAAATAAGGTGGTAGATAATCTATCGCCTATACAAAAGGGGGGCGGCTATGTATGGCTGCCCCTTTGTCTTTATAAACTATATCCTAACATTAAGGGGAAATTTATATGAAATTCAAAAGCAAGATTGTTATAGCTCTTGGTGGTAATGCCCTAGGTAATAATTTAAAAGAGCAGATGGTAGCTGTGAAAACTACTGCTAAGGCTATCGTAGATTTAATCGAAGATGGCCATGAGGTTCTTATCGTTCACGGAAACGGTCCACAGGTTGGTGTAATAAACAATGCCATGACAGAGTATGCACATAATACCGACTCTGATTCAACACCACTTTCAGTGTGTGTGGCAATGAGCCAGGCTTATATCGGATATGATATACAGAACGCTCTTCGTGAGGAATTCTTAAACAGAAATCTTGAAGTTCCTCCGATAGCTACAGTTGTTACTCAGATCAGAGTAGATGAGAATGATAAAGCATTTGAAAATCCTACAAAGCCTATCGGAAAGTTCATGGGCAAGGATGAAGCTCTTGAAGCTGCAGGAAACAGAGGCTGGATTGTAAAAGAGGATGCCGGAAGAGGTTACAGAAGAGTTGTTGCTTCTCCTGCTCCACAGGAAATTATTGAGTTGTCCGCTATTAAGTCAATGGCTGACAACGGACAGGTTGTAATCTGCTGCGGTGGTGGCGGAATCCCTGTAGTATCAAACGGAAAGCATCTCTCAGGTGCTCCTGCAGTAATCGATAAGGATGCGGCTGCCGCTCTTCTTGCAAAGAATGTAGGTGCAGATACACTTATCATCCTTACCGCTGTTGAAAAGGTTGCCATCGGATATGGCACAGAAAATGAAAAATGGTTAGATAAGCTCAGCACAGCTGAAGCTTTAAAGTATGCTGATGACGGAGAATTCGCTCCGGGATCAATGCTTCCAAAAGTACTTGCCGCAGTGGATTTCGCTGCTTCAGGTGAAAACAAAACTGCAATGATAACATTGCTTGAAAAAGCCAAAGATGCTATTAACGGTAAGACAGGTACAAGAATTGTAGATTGATCAGGGAGGTATTAATATGAGTAATTCAGCAAATGCAGGCCAGAAGCAGTATGCTTCTATATTTGAAATGGACGGTTTCCCAAAGTTTTCAGATGCTCTTCCACTTGCACTTCAGCACGTTGTGGCAATGATTGTAGGATGTATCACACCTGCTATTATCGTAGCAAATGTTGCAAAGCTTTCAGATCCTGACAGAGTACTTATGGTTCAGGCAGCTTTAGTAGTTGCCGCATTATCTACACTTTTACAGCTGTTTGGTATAGGTACAAAGACATTTAGAATCGGTGCAAAACTTCCTGTTATCATGGGAATAAGCTTTGCATACGTTCCTACTATGCAGGATATTGCAGGAACTTCAGGTGTAGCTTCTATACTTGGTGCCCAGATAGTCGGCGGTGTTGTTGCAATACTGGTAGGTCTCTTTGTTAAGAAAATTCAGAAGCTTTTCCCACCTCTTGTAACAGGTACTGTAGTATTTACTATAGGTCTTTCACTTTACTCTGTTGCTGTAAACTATATGGCAGGCGGTATCGGAAAGGATGACTACGGTTCTGTAAAGAACTGGGCGGTGGCTATTTTTACACTTATTATTGTTATAGTACTTAACAACTTTGCTACAGGTATCTTAAAACTTGCTTCAATATTGGTGGCAATGATTTGCGGTTATATTCTTGCATTGGTGCTTGGTATGGTCAACTTCTCATCAGTAGCAAGTGCAGGTGTATTCTCACTGCCTCAGATATTTCACTTCGGTGTAAAGTTTGACACGGGAGCTTGTATAGCAATCGGACTTTTATTTGCTATAAACTCTATTCAGGCTATCGGAGATTTATCAGCCACAACAAGCGGTTCTATGGACAGACTTCCTACAGGTGATGAGCTTAGAAGCGGTATCATAGGATACGGTATCTCAAATATACTCGGTGCCGCACTTGGTGGACTTCCTACAGCTACATTCTCACAGAACGTGGGTATTGTAACAACAACAAAGGTTATAAACAGAGCGGTTCTCGGACTTGCAGGTATTATAATCCTTATAGCGGGACTTATACCTAAGTTCTCAGCACTCCTTACAACTATTCCGTTATGTGTACTCGGTGGTGCTACAATATCAGTATTTGCTTCAATAGCAATGACAGGTATCAAGCTTATCTTCACAGAGAAGATGGACTTTAGAAACACATCTATTGTCGGACTTTCAGTAGCTCTCGGTGTAGGTATTTCACAGGCACAGGGTTCACTTGCCGCATTCCCACAAATATTTACTACTATCTTCGGAAAGAGCCCTGTAGTTGTTGCAACTATCATGGCTGTACTATTGAATGTAGTCCTTCCAAAAGATAAAACAGATCTTAAAAAATAAATTATAAATCTAAAAAGGAGTTATCCGAAAATATATAACTTCAAAATAGGGAGTGTGAGACTCGTTTTAGTCTCACACTCCCTAAATTTTATTTTACCATCCCTCTACCAATCAATACTACCACGATTCAAGTTATCATTTCTTTCTTTATTCTAACTTTATTGACTTTATTATTTCAAGAGCTGCTCTTTTCCACTCATCCATATCATTATACTTACAGTTAAATGCTCCCTGAATAATATATTTATCTATGCTGACTAGATATATTATGTTATAAGCAGCTTCATCAATTCCATAGCTTTTAAATTGTATTAAACTTATACTGTTCCTTGCAACACTTTCAATTGTTTTATCTTCAAAAAAGACATATGCCGGATTCATGTTTTTTATCATTGTTTTTAACATGTTTATGGCATAACTCATATTCCTTTCGCCAGATGAAGTCACTAATAAATTAAATGAGAAATTTATGCTCCCATCAAGATTTGTATATATAACATCAGGCTTTTTCTCAGATATGTACTTAGTGTCTACAAGTTCAGGTAACATAATTACAAATTCATTCGGCATCATTACAGACAACTTTTCTTCAAACAACAGTTCTTTATGAAATAATGTAAGTGAGTTTTGTATATATAGCCCCTCTTCTATACTTCCGTATTCATCACGTCTTTTTATGTGCTTTGCACTTATTACCTCTTCATCAAAGTATTCCATGCCTATATCCTCTCTTATCTTTTTAACACTGTTATCTCATCATTTGATTCAATAGAAATCATCTGTGCCTCTATTTTTATTTTTCCTTTTGCATTTATATGAAGTTTTTCGATACTTCCAAAGTTTGTTAATGCTGATGAAAGGCTTAACATACTTGACCCTCCGCATTTAACAGAAGTTTCATCCACTGACATTTCCTTTTTATCCTCTGTGACAAGCCCCCTATCGCTCTTTTTAAGATAATCAATTATATCAGAGGCAAAGACAATCTTACTTTCTTCACTGTCTCCAAAATATAACTGCACTCTACTATTTACCTCAGGCATGCAATACATAACATTTCCTGTAATCGGCAACCATACAACCGGAAAAGTACTTTTTGAACAGTCAATATCACTTTTGACATAGATATGCTCTTCTTTCACATCTACAACCTTCCCACCGATTACAAGCCCTGTAATATTCTCATTAAATTTTGGTGTTGATTTTATATATTGTTTATCACAAATTTTATATGTAAAAACCAAATACCCTTCTCGAGTTTCTATTTTTTTCTCTTTTATATAAAAGATTTTGCCCATAAACTCCGTCTTATTTCCAAGTTCATAGTCATTATAGTCTGATATTTTATAGTATCTATCCCTGACAGGCATACTATGGTCTACTTTTGATAAATCATTTTTTTCATAAATATCTATTTCAAACCCTGATTCATAATGATCCGGATGGAAATGTACCATATCTTCACTATATGGCATACCATAATAAAAAGCTGTTACTCCTGATTTATAATCAGCCATAAGCACTTCTCCAAAGTTACTTGCAATTCTCTTTATAAACTCCCAATCCGTTTCCTTATATTGTAAAAACAGCTTTCCAAACTTTTTAATTTCTGTATTATAAATCGCCCTCATTTCAACTTTTGAAGATATATTTTCGATAACGGACTTTATATTATCTTCCTTATTTTGAAACAGCCTGTCATTTCTTTCTTTATCAATCAACAAACTTTTGCTGAATGCTTCTATATGGCATACGCAGACACCTAAATCATTACTAAATCTAAAACTTTCGATTATTCCTTTGAACAAAATCTTAGTTTTGTTATCTGCTACATCGGTATACTCTATGCCGATATCGGAGCCTTTTATCTTATTTATTATGTTTTTAATTTGATTAATAAAACTATAACTGATATTAACCTTCAGTTTTACGCATGCATGACTACATGGCTTTACTGTAAAATATAAATCAGCTAAACTTTCTACTTCCAACAAACTATGTACTTTTACATTTCCTAAGCCAATCATTTTAAAATGCTCCTTTACAAGTATTTTTACTACTCAATCTCCAAAGCCTGTAGGCAAATTCCTTTCATGCCTCGTTTTAATAGGCTTTCCACAAAATCAAGCCTTGCAACAGTAGACATGCCGTCAACATTCGGTATCTTAAATAAAGCTATATCCGGTATATTTTTACCTATAAGTATTCCCTTATCTATATATCGTCCACGCCTGAATGTAGTTCTGCCCGACAGACAATCTATTCTTTTAAGAATCGGGATGATATACTCATATGCTTCATCGCTGCTTTCTCCCATCAAAAGAACCCTTTTTATTACTGTTGACGGCTCATAAAGCTTAAATATCCTGTATGCTTCATCAGACAACATAAATATTCCCTGATCCATTATATCCGGATATTTAGTATGCACGTCAAAGGAGTCCCTTATATTCACCAAAGATATCCCCGCTTGCTTATAACTTTCTCCTTCTTCAAGATATTCTTCTTTTATGCTCTTTCTCACATCAATCATTAAAGGTAAAGGCTCATAACTTTCGTCAGTACCTATAAGAAAATATCTTTCACTCATACAATATTCCCACTAAAAAAGTGTTCTCCCCTCTCCATATACAGGCCATATACTATATTAAAATCATTTAAGGCAGCTCCATCTTTCTTATTAATATGTTCAACAAAGCACTCTATTAGTTCCCTCCATATCAGCCTTCCGGTCATCAAATATCTAAGGCTATATTGATACTTTATATCCTTTTTTTGAAAATCTGTAACTTTTTCAATTTCCATATGATTAAGCATATATTTATCTATTGTAGCAAAGTCCTCTGTTATATACCTTTTCATTAAAGGAAGTTCCCTGTATATACTTTTATCGAGATTGCTCAAGTATAGATCCTTACCATATACCCCCAGTCTATATTCATATGATTGTGTAACAAAGCTGCTGTAGAGCGGCGAAATCACAATATATTTAGAATTTTTTTCTCCCAAAAGTTCCTCCAAGTCCTTAAAAACACATTGTTTATAATCATCTTTTTTCAGATGAAACTCTTTTAAAAACTCTTCACTTCTTTCAATAAATAACTGATTTTGTATACTTTCAATGTCCATTATCACATTACCCCATAAAAATATAGTGTTTAAATTGCCTTATCAAGAAGTCATATTTAAACATTGCTTACTATTATTTTAAATAAACTCTATATTCTAAAGTTTTTGCTTTACTTCTTTATCCATATTTATATGTCTTTAAGATAATTCTCAAATAATATCCCAAGTGATAAAGTACCTGACTCTGTTATAATATTAATCTTTCCATTTCCATAATCATATATTATTTTTGTTGGTTGTTCCGTCCCATCATATCCTATCGTATCTAATGCTCCCATATTAGATACCCCTTCAACCTTTTCATGACTTAAATATTCCCACAATTCATTTATGTTTTTCACATCAGCAAATTCTGCTATTCTTTCAGTTTCAGTTATTTTCTTGTATTCTTCTTCAGCATAATTCCATAACCTTATATGTTTCATATTATCATTAAAGTTATTTATTCTTTCCTGTGTGTATTCTCCTTCTATAAAACGATAACTTCCAAATTTATCCGTTTTCCCGGCAATATATTCTTCCTCCTCTGTATCTATACTTTTCATATCATTTTCATCTTCTATTATAAATACTTCGCCTTTATGATTTGTAAACTCTAATTTTCCACACACAAATTCTGAAAGTCCATATCTCAAAAAACCTTCACTTCTAAAATTATAAGCCTTTTGTTCTCTATCAAATTTTACTTGTTCAATATATGCTTTTAATTTCTGTACTCCCAATATCAAAATACCTGCAAGAATAAAAAATAAATATATAAATATTATATTTCTTAATTTTCTTTTAACTTCTGCATCCATATATCATCTACCTCAAAGAGTTATTTTTAAACAATTCCATTATTCCAATAACATCTTTTTCTGCCAAAATCTTCTCTTCTCCATTTCCATAATCATATACAATCTTTGTCGGCTGATTGGTTCCGTCATAACCAATTATGTCCAGCTTACCCATATTTGATATACCATCAGGAACCTCTGTGATCATATATTCATATAAATCATCTATATTTTTCACTTCATTAAATTCTTCCATTTTCTCATTCTCGGTTATCGTTACATATTTTTTTTCTGAATAATCCCATAACCTAATATGATGCATATTATCATTAAAATTATTTATTCTTTCCTGTGTGTACTCTCCTTCTATAAAACGATAGCTGCCAAATTTATCAGTTTCCCCGGCAATATATTCTTCCTCCTCTACATATATACTTTTCATATCATTTTCATCTTCTATTATAAATACCTCACCTTTATGATTTGTAAACTCTAATTTTGCATACACAAATTCTGAAAGCCTATATCTCAAAAAACCTTCACTTCTAAAATTATAAGCCTTTTGTTCTCTATCAAATTTTACTTGTTCAATATATGCTTTTAATTTCTGTACTCCCAATATCAAAATACCTGCAAGAATAAAAAATAAATATATAAAAATTATATTCCTTAATTTTCTTTTAACTTCTGCATCCATATATCATCTACCTCAAAGAGTTATCTTTAAACAATTCCATTATTCCAATAGCATCGTTTTCTGCCAAAATCTTCTCTTCTCCATTTCCATAATCATATATAATTTTTGTGGGCTGATTTGTTCTATCATACCCTACCACATTTAATTCATTGATATAATCAATACCTACTTGATTTTTTTTCTTCATATAGCTAAACATTTCTTCAATACTTTCTATTTCAGCAAATTCTTCCATTCTTTCATTTTCAGCTATAGATTTATATTTTTTTTCTTCGTAGTTCCAAAGTTTAATATGTTTCATATTTTCATTAAAATTTTTAATTTTTTTCATAGTTAAATAACTGGAAAAATAATCAATACTATATATATGACCTTTACCTAGTATTTTGTATGATGAATCATTCACTATTCTATGTTCATCTTTTGTAAGGTGTCCTGAATTTCTCGCTTTTTGTCCGCTAACAGATGGGTGAGTTTTCTCGTAATCATTCCAAATACTTTCATTATGCTCAAGTAAACTACTAACTCTAAGAGAGAATGTAAAATATAATGATAAGTAATCCTCCATCCTTAACATAAATAAACTTTCATCTACCGAATCTAAGTATAACTCTTTGCTTTTTTTAGATTCATTATTAGCTCTGATGGAATCAAGCCCTCCACCTACCAATCCTGAAGTTGTACATATAAAACCTAGAGGGATTGCAAATGGAGCGGAAGCCACTGCCGGTATCAACAATAGATAAGCTATTGCTGTTGTTCCACATGAAAGTGCCGCAGCTCCCTTCGATGTTTCTCCTCCAATACTCTCTGATAGTATTTCTGAAAAAGCCTTATTACTACTGAAAATATCTCCAGATCCTCTTGAAAATACATAAACCGTCTGTAATGAAATATTTATACCTTTTCTTGTTGTTTCCCCTGAGAATGCTCCTGAATGAACATAATCAAGCTCTCCATCATAATATTTTAATGTATATACTATAAAGTTGATATCCTCTTTAACTTCGAGTTTTTCTATCAAGTACTCATGAGATGCCCTATTATAAAGATTCCCAGCTAATAATATTGTATCTAACAATTTAACATTTAAAAACTGTCTTCTTATTCTTCTTTGCTCTTCTTCATTTTGCGGTAGCTCTTCTGATGCCATTTTTATATTCAAAACAAATTCTTTTATTTTTTGGCATATATCATTAAGTTTCTCCCATGAGCATCTTGATGATGTATATAGCTTATTGGTAAAACTACAAAATTTAGCATATGTTGTTACCCACCCGGATACATAAATAAAATTATCAAGAAGTGTATGTTGATAGAGCGGTAAAGCAGATATATCTTTATTAGCCATTGTAGTTATATATCCACAACAAATAATCTTTTTTATTATATTTACATCTTCACATACACATAAATATATTCCCAACTTAATCAGGGCATCTATCTCATTCTCTTTCATCTGATGAATATTTCTTAGCAACAGCTTTTTTACAATTAATTCATCCACAGTGCCGTCATCATTTAAAAATTTAGGATATTTATTATAGGACTTACTTAGTGTATATTCCTGCCCTGATGTTACAGGTGATATTATTCCTCCATGTTTGCATGGCAAATATGAGTTTGTATCTAAGGCATACTTACCGTTTATGGTGACACTCTTTCTAACATTTCTCCATTCTCCAAGCTTAAAACGGCAAATATGTTTGCTTACAAGCGGTTCATCATTCCATTTTGAACATGCAACAAATCCGTCAAACTTTTTATCATCTGTATTTGCAAGTGCTCCGGTTTCACTGCTGTCGGTATAGACACCATGATCAGCACTATTCAGTGTAGAATAATCACTTCCGCGACTACAACAAAGTATTGCACCGTTAACAAGAAATTCTGTGCTTTCATCATTATGTTCTTTCCAATACTGCAACATTTTATCTTTGATCTTTTTCTCTTCTGCATCTGTAAGCTCCCTTATAGATGCCCCAAAAGCGCCTTTTTTCTTACCTAATACTTCATATATCCATTCAGCCTGATTCTTTTCTGCCATATACACCCCCTATGCAATATAGCTAATTAGTATTTTACCCCAGGTACACTTTGCTTCCCTGATGGGTTATCCCGTCATTCATTTCTATCTGAGTTCCGTTTTGCGTTATTTGTACTGATGTCGGCGATATTAAACTTATACCTGCATTACTGCTTTCTATCAACACTTCAGTTTTTGCAGCTATTGATATCATCCCGCTACTTTTTATACTTATTCCTTTATCATCTTTAAGTTCTATACTTGAACCGTTATTATCTGTAATAAGTACACTTTCAGGACTTAATCTGATTTCCTTTCCCTCTTTATTCTTAAAAAATTTGATTTCAGGATTGTCACGACCGCCTGCACTGCCTACATGAAAAGCATTTTGTACATATACATTTTGTTCATTTGCATTAGGAAATTTCACTATTACCCTATCTCCGACTTCAGGCATACAATACCAACTCCCTCCTTCAGGTGAAGAATATACTGTAGCGTAGTTTAGGAACGCCTTATCATCAGAATCGTTTTCATCATCATCTATACTCACTCTTACAAGTTCATTTTCGACTTGACACACCTTTGCAAATAATGCCGCACCTATAAGTTTTTCATTCTGATACGCCTTAGTCTTTACATCACTTTCTTTCATTAATATGTACTCATTAATCACTTCTCTATGTTCCAGTCTGCTGACTCTTGCTACAACAGCCTGTGTTTCGCCAAAAAATGTTAATCTTTCCCCTATTTCATAATGTTCTCTTACAGCAACCTTATAATATGCCTTGTCTGAATTAAGTAAAGACTCATCACCACTGTCAACTCCAAGCTCATAATATTCCGATCTCAACAGCTTTTCCTGTCTACATGGAAGTCCCACAAAAAACTTAACGCCCTCTACACTATAGTCAGGGTATATCACTGTATTAGCAGAAAATGCCAACCTTTTCAGATACTCCCAATCAGTTTCTTTATACTGGCACATAAACCCCTGAGTTTTCTTATCATCACCTGAAGTCATTATAAATGCGCTGTTATTATAACCTTCTATGATAATATCAATAATATCTCTGTAGCTAACTCCTGCATTTTGAAATGTTCTTATATGCTCTTTTCCATCCATAAGTACACTTTGTGTCATCAAGCCCAGAGTCATATAGTGAACATCTCCGTTACTTTTTATATTACAGGAAGTGATAATTCCACAAAACAGCACTATACTATTACCCTCATATGTTTTAGCAATTATTTGTGTCACCTTTCCTCCGGATGATAAATATTCTTCTTTTTTATCCCCTCTTATAGTACCTCCAATAAATGCCTTCCCATGTTTATTGGGCTTAAGCTCTGAATAAAATTCCTGTATATCAATAAAATCAAAACCGTATATTTCTAAAAGTTCCGCCCTCATAACACACCTCCATGTATTTATCTTTTATTCCATTAAATAACAAGATAGTTTCTAATCTCTGTTAAAAACTTTCAATATAATCAGAGATTATCTTTATATTTTCTTTTTCAATGTCATTTAAATCGCTCTCTTTAAAACTTTCATTTTCCTCATACCAGCTTTTTCTTATAAAATAATTATATTCCGGACTGTTTTTAGTATACATCTTCCCATGTCTGGCATATATCTCTTCACGAGCCATACATGCCGCCAACTTGGAAAGTTTTTTCAGCTTTTCTAAATTTGATTTGCTGCTGATAATATCCGTATCACTTCCCGTAAAAATCTCATCATTATCATCTGTACTTATATACATACTGATTCTATTACCTCTTGAATCATAGCCATATTTTTTCAAAAATTCTTCATACTCAGGTAGTGAACTATATTCCGGATCAAAAAACACCTTCATTTCATTTCCCAAATCATAGTATGCCAAATCATTAAGCCATTGAGAAACTTTAGATATTCTCCATTTATTGTCCTCACACAGTTCCAAATACACCTCGCCGTCACTGATTTCCGGCATATCCTCAGCCAATATTACCTTTTTTACAAATTGAATTTGAACACATATACTCTTTTTACTTCTACTCTTTACACTAAACTCACCATCTGTATAAATTTTATAGTATAAGCAGCTACTTAAACTGCTCCTTGATGTTCTTGACTGTGTACATCTCCCTCTATAAAACCTTATATCATACATTTCACACAGATAATCATAAGCGGCATCTTTAATATAATCTCTGTGGTATATGTACAACTTTTCATCATCATCCTCATTTTTAAAATAGTAATCATTATATCCGTCAGACTCTCTGCAAGATATCTCATCACCAATCTTTTCTCCTGAATCCATAAAATCGGCAATCTCTTTAATAATCTCTATAACTCTTTCATCCGTCATTTCAGGATTGTTATCTTTATTTTCAATGGCAACGGTTTTGACATTGAATAACAGAAGTAATATAAAACTTATGCTAATTACACTTAATAATTTATGTTTCATACTCTTTTCTCCTAAAACTCTTCCAAATGTGACTTTATAATCTCTAAATTATGCCTTTCAATATCACTTAAATCATCCTCACTGAATTCTTTATTCTCTTTATACCAGCTCAATCCATTGAAATAATTATATTCTATAGAATATTTCGGATACATTTTCCCATGCCTGGCATATATCTCTTCATAAGCAATATGGGTTGCAAGTTTAGAAAGATGTTCCAATATATAACTGTCATCTAAATTCTCCAACACATCAAAACTGCTGCTCGCCAAGATCGCGTCCTTTAAAGAATATCTTAACATCTGCATAGATATTCTATTTCCATTTTTGTCATACCCATAATCCCTAATAAAAGTATCATAATCCTCTTTTACATTATTTTGACTGTCAAAAAATTCTTCTATATATTCTTCCAATTCATAAAACACTAAATCATCATACCATTGAGAGATCTTAGAAATTCTCCATTTATTGTCATCACACAAAGTGAGAAATATCTGACCCTTATCTGTATCCGGCATCCCATCTCCAAGACTGCTGTCTTTATAAAAAAAAGCTTCAATACATATTTCATTATTTCTTCTCGACAGAATGTTGTAATCTTCTTCAGCTTCCAATTTATACCTGATGGTTCCACCGTCAAATCCTGTTTTTGCCTTTCCCATGCCGGAATTAAACCTTGTAATTTTATACATTGCAGTCAAATAATTATAAGCACTATCTTTTATATAATTTCTATGATAGATTTCTAATTTATCTTCATCTTCTTTGTTCTTAAAATAGGCAAAGTTTTCCCCGTTAATACCTTCGACAGCTTCACCCGTTTCTATACCTGTATCCATAAAAGATACTATTTCTTTTACAAGCTTTATTGCATCTTCATCTGAAAGATTTTCTACACCATAATTATTATCAATGAATTTTTCTGTTTTTGAATATTTATTTATCCCGCATCCATAAACAAAACACATCAGCAAGAGTATTATTGTGAATATATGTATTTTTTTATCTATCACTTTCCCCTCCTCTCAATAACGGTCTATCCGGAGCTACACCATAATCAGTTCCTCCGTTACTACAAAATCCATCAAAGTATTTATGTCCCTTCGTAGTATAATAAATATGTGTTTTTTTCACAGATACTCTATCATTAGAATTTCCTTCAACCGTATATACAGTTTTATCTGCACTATTATAAGCTATAACAATTCCTGTATGCCCCGTCCCATCTAATTCGCCTTTTTTATTTCTATTTAAATGTATAAATAAATCTCCCTTTTTAGGTTCATAACCACTATCTACATTATGATATTTTTGGGCTTCTTCATATAAACTTTTTCCGGTTTGACAAGATTCAAATTTCGGAACCGGTTTTCCTGCATCTCCTGCAATACCTCTATTATTTAATATTCCTGCCTCATTAGCACACCACGAAACATATATTGCACACCATGGCACGCCATTATCACCATACCATTTTCCATATCTGTTTATATTATCCCCTTCTATTACTTCTACTATCTCTCCATTTTTATTTCTTTTCTTTTTCTTTACTTGATTCTCAACAAACCCGGTATTTTCAACTCTTTCATTAAGTGCAATATTTATAAAATCATCTATCTTTCTACTCAACTCATCCTCTGCTGAGTTAGAATTATTGCTGCAAACCCCATTTTCATCAATATCATAAACCTTCCCGTCTTTCCCTTGTATTTTTTCAGACTTTGCCATATGACCGTCTTCATATAAATAGTACCATTTATCACCTATCTGTTTCCAACCTGTTCTCATAGCTCCGTCTGTATGGAAATAGTACCACTTGCCATCTATCTGTTTCCAGTCTGTTCTCATAGCTCCGTCTGTATGGAAATAGTACCACTTGCCACCTATCTGTTTCCAATTTGTTCTCATGGCTCCGTCTGTATGCAAGTAATACCATTTTCCGGATACCTGTTTCCAGCCTGTTTGCATAACTCCGATAGACTCAAAGTAATACCACTTGCCGTCTATCTGCTTCCAGCCTGTTACAAGTTTTCCATTTTCTTTGTACATCCAGCCCATCTCGGTTTTAACCCACCCGTTACTCTCTGCCTTCTTTATATTACTTGATAAACTATTTCCATTCCTAGCAGTTGCTTTTGCCACTGTACGCACTCCTGTTGTATCATGATACAGCACATAATTTATATCTTTTATTCCCATAGCCTTTTCTCCTGATTTATTTAACTCTGTTTTAATCAGGTTTCCTGCTACTGTAGGAATAGAGCCTTGTCCCATTTTCAAAAAATCCATTTCTACTCTTTGTTCCAAATTTCCATTTATTAAAACTCGGGATGGAATCGAGCCTAATGCGTTTTTTGCCATTTTTTCCATGTTGAATTTTCTGTTACCGGCTCTTTTATTTGGTGTTTTATTCTCTATTTCCTTAGCATTAAATGACACCTTTTTTCCGCTCATATCTACACGGTTATTTATTTTTACAGATGATCCCATATGCCACCTCCCAATATCTCAAATACAAATATATGTACAAAGAAGTATTACCTATATTACTCTAATACTACATCTTCAATTTCTTACTCCACTTCATCATAACCGGATGTTTTAGCTTCCTCTCCTTTTTCTTCCCATCCATAATGATTTCCTGCATAATCAATATACATGAATTTTCCCGTTCCGATTTCTAAAATATCTCCATCTTTCAGCTCTACAGAAGTATATATGGCCGTTTCGTTTAATCTTACAAATCCCATACACTCTTCTCCTAACAGTGTACCCTTAAGTACTCTCATATCAAAAGCTATTACAGCATGTCTATTATCCCTTATATCATCATCGCCAAGAATTTGTATAGTCATAGTATCGTTTCTACCTATATAGTTTTTCCCTTCAATTATGTTATACGAACATCCCTGTCTAACTCCCTCTATACAAACCAGCCATGCACAAATAGGAAACTCTTCTTCAAGTGAAAGTCTTTTCAAAAATCTCTTATCTTTGTACTTTTCCTCGAAAGTAGGCTTTTCCATTTTTAAAGTTCTATATTTCCTGTTTTTTAATAACACATCTTCTTTGGTACCTATTTCTTTATATTTCCATTTATCCAACAGTTCTTCATGTTTTGATAAAAATTCTTTATATAAAAATTTGCTGTTTCCAATCTCTAAAATATTTTTATCTTCCAATACATATTTATCATATTGAGGTTTATCCTTAATGTATACTATCCCGTCCGCTCTTGCAGGTAACAGCACTCCCTTATTTTCATTCTCGTCAAAGCATATAAGGGTATGTTTTTTCTTTATCTTCTCATCCCCAAGTATCTGTATATCATTGTCTCTGTCAGTACCTATAAAGTTTTCTCCGAAGCTTATTACATAACACTTTCCTCTTCTTGCACCCTCTATACATACAAGCCATGCACATACCGGTCTCTCTTCCTTTAGGGAAAGTCCACATTCTTTCCTTAAACTTACATAAACTTTTTCAGGAGTGTCCAGATCAAAACCACAGTGTGGACATATTGTTCCATATCTTGTTTTTGAAAACCTGTGTCCGTAAGGGCAGTCCATTATGTTTGACATCTTTTCCTCCTAACTGCTGCTAATCCACCAAAATCCTTCTTTGCATAAAGCCTGTGTATTTTTGTCCGTCCGGATCTTTTGCACTGTTTAATATATCCAAAAGTCCGGTATAAATTTCTGTATTGCTTAGCCGGCTTCCCTTTAGCTTTCCTCCCTTAAATGCTATATAGTTTTCTATAATATTTCTGTCTATTCCTTCCTTACTGTTTATGACCATATAGCAAAAGATTCTGTCAGTTTCTTCACATTTTTTTGTATTAAGGTATTCTTTAGCATATGCTTTTAATACATTTATATTAAATGACTTATCACCATAACCTGCATAATCTGCATTCATCAGATGTATAGTATCGTACTCAGATCTCATGTCAGCAAAGTCAAGATAAGTATCCCTTAATATAAACCCCGACTTAAGCAAAAAGTCACAAAGTAAAATCTCTCCATCACTACTTTCTTTCTCTTCAGACAGAAAAGCCTCTATTTCACTTATTATAAAGTCTTTATCCCTTACCTCTTTACACTTTAACTTTAAATACTCCCTTTGCTCGGTATTGGTGTATGCTACTTTTATTTCTTTATGTATCTGATATACCTCACCTTTCAGTTTTACAAGTCCCTTTCCGATGATAATATATTTATTCTCATGGTCTGAGCTTAATCTTAATCCTCTTATAACTCCGTCTGTATATCCGTCATAAAGAATTGATAGCAGATCTCTTGGGTAGTCTCTTAGTATTTCAAGTGCTTCTTTTTTTAAGATCCTTCCGGTCTCAAACAAAGGGTATCTATTTTCCATCAGCATCTCCTTTACGTATTTAGTGCTCTCCATCAAAGAAATCACAAATCCATTCGTCGGTTTCAAACTTATACTCCTGCCCCTCTCCTGCATATAATATATCTTTCAACCTATATACCGGTACTATCTGAAATCCCCATTTTTTATAGTCTACAAAGGCAAATATCTTCAGTTCTCCATTTTGTATATCATCCGTGTCTTCCTGCTTAATATATCCGCTATATCTTCCTGCAAGCTCCATTCTGTCAGTCTCTCTTGCTTCATCTTTTTTGAAATGGAAAAGATACTCGAATCGTACGTTTTCAGAAGCGTCATACAAATACATTCTAAGCAATATATCTTCAAGGCTTCTAAGTAAACTTCCGGTCATCTTATTGCTTTCAAAACCGTCAATAAGGACCTCTTGTCTGCCTGAGTATGACAATGCTTTTATTTTATAAGGAATCAGAGCCTCCTCATCTCTTATATCAAATCCCGCATATCCGGTTCTTTTATCATAAAGATACCTCATAAGTCCGTCCACACAGGCAAGTTTTAACTCTTCCTTTTTAACGCTCCCACCGCTTTGCATCATATTGCCGGGTACAAATTCTTTTAGCGCATCCCTAAACAAACCGATCTTGCAGGACTGCCCTGTAAGTCTTATCATGTCAAAGTTATAAAGTTCTCCGTTTGTATACAATCTTTCCATAAATGCTTTCATAACCGCATATATTTCACCGGCAATAAGTTTTTCAACTTCATAACGGTTAAAATTTATCTTTGGCATTTCTTCCAATATATCAAGTTTATCTTCTTTAAATATAGAAAGCTTATAACGATCCGCCTCAAGCCTTAGAAGTCCTGATTTTATATTTTTATCCTCAGGTACTTCTATAACTATGTCATTTCCTGAAAAAAGTCCTTGTTTTATTTCATCTGCAAGAGTAAATAAAAAGAAGTAATTATTTCTTACTCTGTAATACCCTTCCTTGCCGTACGTTTCAAAATGTTTAAACGCAGTAGGTAAAATTTCTTCCACACTTTCATAAGCTTTCTGCAAGCCCTCATAGAAGCTTTCCACACTTTCTTCATCAATATATCTGTAAGGATCACCCGGCAGCTCCTCAATCACTTCACTTCCAAGATCTTTCTCAAGTTTAAGAAGTTTGGATACAATTTTCAGTTTTAGAAGTTGCATTATTCTGTAGGTAATATTGTTTCCCCCAAAATCCGTATTACCGTTTTTGTAGCTGTTTTCCATGATATAGGTCTGTATATCACCCTTTGCATGTACCTTAAACTTACATGCACTAAGATCCGTGGTTCCTCCTCCACAGTCCATTATCAGTGCCTTATAGCTTTCACCGTCTTTTAAGCGATTTTTCTCCCTCATCTTACTTATAAAACTATAAAGTACTGCTGTGCTCTCATCTAAAGTCACCTTTATTTCTAACGAAAGCATTTCTGACAAAATGCCGAGCATTTGCTCATACACATGCTTTTGCTTTACGGGTACTGTAATATACACCTCTTTTATACAGCATTTAAAACTGTCTCTGGTAATGTCCAATACATGCCTTAGGTATGCCCCTATAATCTCTATTCTTTGTACATATCTGTACCTTCCCTTTGAGTCAGTGAGTTCTTCCTTCCTCTCAAAATCTCCTACCCATCTTTTAATATCATAAAAGACTGAAAAACCTTTATCAGTATAGCTTAGATTGGCATACCACAAAGCTTTTCTTCCAAAAGCGTACTCTATACTATCTTCTTTAACCTCTGTTACTGCCACAACTGTGGGGATCATCATCTCCATAAAGTTTTCTCCACCGACAGATTCGAAAAAAACAGTATGACAGATGGTATTCTCCTTTATGCCTCTTTGCTTCGCAGTGTTTATCTGCCTGTAATAGCTGCTGTCAGCATACATAGCAACAGTTGTATTGGTAGAACCCAAATCTACAGCTATCGGCATGTGTAACTCTATAAGTGGAAGTACTTCAAAGTCCATTATAGGAAGTTTATAGGCTTTATATTTTAGAAGTGATGCATTTGCTTCTTTATCTCCTATATATGTATGATATATAAACTCTGAAGCATCCCTTTCCATAAGATAAAGGCTGTAATCCTTTGTTTCGGTAACAATGCATGAAAGATCAGCCTCTTTTACCAAATATAAAGAATCCTTTTTATCTCCCATTGATACAACATTAAATACGGCACACACCTTTTTGTCCCCACTTACAATCAGGGCATTTGTATTTAAGAATTTATCTTTGTACTCAATTTTATAATCATCTAAAAAGTTTAACGCAGCACCTTCATAAATACTGATTTTCCCGGATATTCGAAGTTCTTCTTTCTCAGGCTCTCTTATACTGAACTTATCAAGGATTTGCTCTATACGCTCTCTTCCACCCGGAATCTCTTTTCTTATCAATTCATCTTCAAAGCTTTGGCAATATGAAAGAATCATCTCTATAAGCTCTTCATTTGTCAGGTTCTTATCAAGTCCCTTTACTATATGTTCCCTACGGCAAACTTCCCTCAGTCTGTATTCACTCATTAACTCAAGCTCGCTTCTTGTATATGTCGCCGCCTGCTCTTCTTTAGTTATATTCCTGTTAAGCTTATAGCCCATAGTATTCCTACCGTCCTATACATTTATTTTTTAACACTAGCCTAATATATTGCTGTCTCTCCAATTCTCATGCTTTCATCCACTCCTATAATGCCAAAGTGATGTTTCCAAAAAATTTCCGTTTCATAAGATATCGGCAAAAAAAGTTTTTTCAGCATTTCCATCCTCTCCATATCTTCTTTTGTCTTATCGACCCCTGTAAATATAGTAAATTTCCTTAAATTTTCAGAGTGGTTGTAAAGGTTTGCTTTAGGATAAAGCTCTCTCAGTGCCTTTCTAAAAATTGTGATGTAATCTTTACATTCGTATAAATCAAGCAGACAAAAAACAATTCTTTTAGACTTTTCAAAGCCGAGAGAAAACAAGGTCTTTCTTATACTTTTTAGAAACTTTCCCTCTTCTATCTCTTTTAATATATACATTGCCATAAGCTCCTTTTTATCCGTTCCGCTCCTAAGATCCCATACTGCTATATAATGCATTATTACATCTAAGAATATTTCTCTTACCTTTTCATATCCCTTTACATCCGGAAGGAATACTTCCCCAAGTTCATTGGCAAAACGATATATCGGATTTACCTCCACAATACTGTTTTCAATCATATCGGCATTCAGGAAGTCAAATGTACTTTCAGTATACGGACTTGGATTCTCACTGTTTATAAATCTGAGATCTTCTAAGTTATATCCGCTTTTTTGTGCTTTCAATGCAATTTCCCATATGCAGTTCATACGTTGCTCCTGCTAATTAATATCTTTTTCATATTATCTGACATAGGCTTTTCCCCTCTTATCTATCACTATTATAGACTGTAACTGTTTTCTAAAACTCCTATACAGATATATTCATCGAAGCTTATCTGTAGTTGCGAAACGGCATATCTTACCATTGCTTCACAAAGGTTGCTGTCACCGGTTCTTAAAAACCTTAAAACAAGTCCGGGACACCCATCTTTTATCAAGAATTCTCTACTTGAAAAATTGTTCATATCAGGAAGTATTATACTTTCATCTAAAACTTCACTTCTTACCGGTACTCTTTCGCAGGATTTAAGTGATACATAATCTTCAATATTAAGTTCATCAATAATCCTTTCTATTTCCGCCTCAGTGTGTATTTCTTCTCCATTTTTATTTAAAAGTCGTCCAAGCATTCCCTCTTTTCTTTTGTTGCTTATTAATCCAATCGGCAATTCTTCCTTTGTATATCTTATATCAAAGATATTATAGCCCTCTAAATCGGAATAGCTTTCTTCATAGGATTTTACTATAATCTTTTCTTCTTCATGTCTTATTCCTACCATACCTTCCGTCTTTAGTACCAGTCTTAAGATAATCTCCTTATTACTTTGCTTAACCATTTCACGTTCATAGTATAATCCGTCTTTACTTGGACTTAAAAATGTGCTGCTCTTAAATACATTTCTTTCTATGTTCCATATAGGATAAAGTTCTTCTTTTATCATATCAGCATATTTCCCATATACTACTTCAACATCTATCGCACTTTCGGGAATCTCTGAAAGGTCTATATCAAAAAAACGATCCAGGTACACAGTATTAACGGTATTCCACCTAAGTCCGTTATAAGAAAATGTTTCGTAAAGTTTGCCTAATTCTTTTCTGTACCGAAGAGCTCTTTTCGGTTGTACTAAAATTGTGTGTTTTTCACCGTTATTTGTAAAACTTAATCTTATATTTTCTTGTAAAAAAGCCTTGCACATACTGTCGGTTGCGTCAAGGTAAATAGTTTTTATTGATTTTTTGTCCTCCTTGGAATCTCTTTTAATATCGGATCCTTTATCCTCTATTACATCTAAATCGGATATAGGAAAAAACATCCTTAAAAATTTATTTTCATTTTTTGAAAGTAAAAGTATCGCGATTTCATAGCTTTCCTCTTTTCGCTCAAGCTCCTCGTAAACCTTATTGTGCAAAGCCTTATATCTTTCTTCAAATACTTCACTCATCTTATATAGGCCTTCGTATAAAACACTTTTTGCAAGAGCATATTCATCTTTATCTTTTATCTCGGAAAGTCTGTCCTTAACGTATTTTTTTACGTCAAATTCATCTAAATATCCCATACCCTTATAAACTCCTCCAATATCAGTTTGACGAAGACTCCGACTCGCTTGTTTGCTGTACTGTGGATTCATTAGTTGCTGTAGAAGGTACTGCTTCTTTCTGCTTTATTTCGTCAATCCTTTTTTGTACATCATTAAGCTTTTTATCCATCTGTATTGTATTTATCTCATCATTAAGCTTTACATAAAGTCTTCTTGCATACTCATAATTTTCTCTGGCTGTTTCAAAATCACCCCTTAAAAAGGCTTCATCTCCTGTAATCGCATAGCCGCTTGCAGTATTTTTTTCCTCTTCACTTTCACTGATTTTCTTATCTGCTGTAGAGATTTTCTCCTCTATTTCAGCAAGCCCGGCGCTTTCACCTGATTTTTCCAACAAATCTTTTGCTGTATTATAATTTGCTCTTGCTGACAAAAAATCTCCTTTACTTAATGCCTCGTCTCCTGCACTTAACATATCATTTGCCGATTGAAAGTTTTTTGACTGTTTGTCTGCTTCAGCCTGTTTTCCTTCCTGATCTTTTGCAATAGCTTGATCTACTGCTAAGAGTTTGGCCTCCGCCTTTAACTTTCCCTCTTCATAACCTATCTTTCTTGACTCATTTTTTGCGTCATTGTATCGTTCTCTTGCCCTTTCGTATATTTCAGAGTCAAAAAGTATATCTCCGTTATCCAAACTCAGATTTACGCTTTCATATCCCGAAATAAAATCAAGTTTTCCTTTTACATAAGAAAGCCCGGCATTATCTGCATATGGAATTTCATCCAATACAAGTTTATATAAAGATTTTGCTTCACTGTAACTTTCTGTATTGTATTTTTCATCTGCCTCAAGTATTCCTTCAATAACTTGTTCATAGTGATAAAGCAACTCTTTCATATCCTTATCTCTAAGACCTTCAGCCTTCTTTATTGACTCTTCACATTCTGTATCCGCTTTTTTATAATTTTCCATTTCAATAAATTTAAGCATCTTATCATAATGTGTATCCATATCTTCTTTTAACTCTTTTCTATATCGAGTATAAAAATATATAGCAATAACTGTAGCTAATATTAAAACTACAGCAACAATCGAACCGATTAAAATAAGCCTTCTTCTTTTTTTCTTCTTCGTGTCCGACTCAATAAATACTTTATCAATATAAATCCCTGCAATTGTATAATTGTCAATATATTTTCTGTTTTTATCGAGTAGAGCGGTTTCCACTTCTCCAAGACATTCGCTCGGATCTTTTCCACTGTTTTCAAAAATCTTATCAATTTCTCCCTCGGACACATTCTCCCAAATGCCCTTTGTATAGAGAATTAAAATATCTGTATCAAAAAGTTTTATTTTTCCTGATATTACGGGAGAAAAATCCTTCTGGCCCAAGTATGAATATAAATTGCTTCTTTGTTCATGTCTTGATAAGGCATCTTCACTAAGCAGTTCATTTGACACCATCTCACTGCTTAAAGATGTATCAGTACTTTTATAAAAAACTTTATTATTTCTATATAATCTTATTCTTGCGTTTCCGGCGTATGCTAAACGCAAATTCTCATAATCGGTTACTGCAACCACTATTGATGCCTTTAGTCTCATGTACTTTTCAGCCTTTAAAAGTACTTCATTGGCATATTTTAGATACTTATGTATACTTGCCTTTGACATTGACGGTTTTTCCTGAAATTTTGCAATTATACTTTCAACCGCTTCCTTTGCCGACTCGGTATCTGCTATATCTTCGATACCGTCTGCCAATACATAACAGGCAAAATTATCAAGCTCTGCATAAGCAAAATAATCACTGTTTTTGAGTGCACTGCCTTCTTCTGAAATAAAGTTTGTATTAAATCTGCTGTTTTGCTTACGCATTGTCTCCTCCTACATTCCAATAAGTATAAGTCCAAGATTAGCCGTTTCTTTATCTTTATTCTTGATAACCTCTATAATCTCTCTTGCTTTTTCTTTACATGAGTTCTTTTTTACAAGAACTTCTTCCATTTCCCTAACTGAAATATTGTTTTGTACACTTTCAGTTATCATAACAACTATATCTTTTTTCTTTAATTTTATCTCGCTACCACTTACAAGAGGAGACATATAATCATCTCTTCCTACAAAGTTATATGCCCTGTTTATATCTGAAATTCTAAGTGCCGCCTCTTTACTTAAAAGTCCCTTATTTACTTTTTCTTTTATAAGTTCCTCCATAATCTGTCCCTTACTAAGAAGTATCAGCTCCTTACCACGAAATACATAAACATTCATATGTCCGACAATACCATACTTCAGTATATTTCTATTAAGTATAAGACAACCTGCATATGCTTTTCCCGTCTCCAGTGTATTTAAAACATTTGTATTAGCTAATTTAAATGCCTTTTCAAAGAAATTATCCGAACTTTGTGTACTGTCATATTGATTATATAGTTTAGTAAAAGTCCTGACGGTTGTCAGTGCTGCAACTTTTCCGACATAATCTCTTCCTTCTCCTGCTGTAAGAATCGCCATCATACCTGTATTCATTCTTTTAAGTCCATATGCATTTGCCTGAATCTGTCTTTTTCCTATATCAAGCACAGCCTCTGCATCAAATATCCGTTTTTGTTCTTCCGTAATTTTTATACATATTCTCACGATTAAAATTCCAAAAGCAATTATAATGCAGATCACATCTGCCCAAAAAGCAGTTCCCATATTTATTTACCTCTTATTGTCCTTAGTTTCTACCATGAAAACTGCTTACCACACAAGGCAATATATAAAAACTCACTCTCCCCCATGGTAATTACATCATATGTTTCCAAAACCTGAGGTGTATACACAGCCTTACCATTTAGGTATGTAATTCCTCCTCCTTCTGTACAAATCAAGGTGCCTTCCATATCTCTTTCATCAAATGATAAAATTGCATGATTCTCCTGTTTTATTGCATTATCACCTATAATTTGAATATCCATAGCATCTGTTCTTCCTATATAGTTTTTCCCAAATACTACTCTATAATCCTTTCCATACCTCGGTCCTTTAATGCATACCAACCATGCACACACAGGCTTTGTTTTTATTCTGATTAAGCTTTCTTCAAGTTCCTCGTCATCAAAAGATTCCTCAATTTCTTTTCTTTCAGTCATATCCATGTTACAGTATGGACATATATTTCCATATCTTCTCTTTGAAAACATATGTCCATTTTTGCATCGTATTAAATTCCCCATAACTTTTACCTTATCTGTAATTTATTCAGTCCAATAAAAATATAGTCGTTTTTTACAAGTCTACTTTGTCCGTCTCTTATATTATAAAGTTTATCCTCTAAAAAACCTTTAATCTGTGTTCCGTTTTTACTCTGCATATCTTCTATATACCAGAGCCCCTCCACATAATTAAGTACTGCATGAATATCACTTACCGTTCCACCAAAAGCAGTATCGCACAGGTCTATATCTATATCTTCCTCACTATTTTTCTTTCCTATTACAACCGAATTCTTCCCTAATATACTCCAACTTCTTATAACTGTATTTTCCTCGCTTAAAAGTACAAGTTCTGACAAAAATGTATCTTGTGTCTTTTCTCTTTTTAAAGAAAAGTCCTTTATCAAAAAATAGATCAAAGAACCTGAAACTAAAAAAGAAAACATATAAAATATATATCCGCCATTCCATGCCCTTCCAAAGATCCCTGTAATTATGGCGCACAATATGGCCATAGTTATACCTAAAATATCAATTAAACATTTTTTATTCATATATCTCTCCCCTACTTTTATTCAAGTAGGGGGTGATTTATTCTCCCTACTCGTCAGCATGGCGGTACTTGTCGCAAGGCGATAATTCCCTAACGCCAACACTATAAAAAAACAAGGCTGCATGACAAGTCATACAGCCTACATTTCTAACGGCTGATTATCTGTTATTCGGCTGCATAACCGCCTTCCACTACCAGACCTGCCATTTTATCTTTTTTCTGTTTTATTACAAGAGTAAAGTTTCCAACACCTTCCTCATCTCCATGCCTCTCTGTATAAGCAACTACAAATGCATTAGGAAATACATATTTTCTTTTTGTAATTCCTGCTACAATCTGCTCTACAGTAACCTTTCTGTAGCAATCTTTGCTCTGTGCAGGAACCATTGACCAAAGTGCCATGTTTTTTGTAGAATCAAAAGGATCTCCATCTACCGCAGTCAGAATCTTTCCTGTGATTTCCATGGTAGCACCGGCATCATTGGTACGTGCATTTGAATCAATCGGAATATCAGTAGATAAAAACACACTGTTTACGCATTCCTTTGCCAGTTCAAAACTTTCATTACCCTCAATTTTTACTTTATATGCCATGCTTAAACCCTCCTATTCCTTATTCTCCGGCATATCCGCCTTCTACAGTCACTTTCGCATTATTATCCTTCTTTTGACGGATATGAATGTAAAACTCTCCTGTTCCGTTCACATCATCTGCCCTCTCAGAATACTCTACAACAAAAGCATTTGGAATGACATACTTCCTTACAACAGCTCCTGCTGAAACTACTGTAACCTCTGCCACTCTGTAACAATCTGCATTTTCAGATGGTATTTGAGACCATTTTGCAAGCTTTAATACGTCATCACTGTCAGCTCCGACATTGTACAAAACTCGTCCCCATACCTTGACTCCTAAGCCATAATCTGTCGCCTTAGCATTGGAATCTTTCGGTGACTCTGATAAAAATTCAGCATTTACAATACTTCTCTCATCAAAGTCCGCTACTTCTGAACCGGTTACTCTGAATCTAATTCCCATTGTGCTACCTCCTATAAAAGTATTATTATAGTAAAACCTCTTAAAATATTATAAAAATATTTTTCGACTAACAAAGTTGCAGGTATATTACTTTATGTAATTTATTCTCCTGCACGGTTTAACGGTACTTCAAGTCTCTTTATTGCATTACCGAAGCTTATTTCTATTGTGCATACACCTGCTGTTTCATCCGCTTCATAGGTAATATCATCACCTGCACCAAGTATAGCGTTTATATTTGACCTCTTTGAAAGCCAAACACTCTTTTGACTTGAAGGATTATTAGAGAAAAACTTACCTATATTCTCTGATTTGAAGTCACCTGTTGCATGTCTTAAAATTCTTTCAATATAATTCGCTGTCTGTGTTTTATAAATCGGCTCATAACTTCCACCCGACAGTTTTAAATTTCTTGCTTTATAAACCATTATATGACTGATATTTTCCCCATCCAATACCGCATTCTCAGAAGAAAATACAAATCCGAATCCCCTTTTGTTAATATCATCTTTAACACTATTAGTAAACCCGGTTATCTCTTTAGACATTGTAGTATGCACCTTAAGTGAATTGTTCTTAGCCTCAATATCAAATCTCACTCCCGGTAAATCAGTATCAACATCTTTTTTAAAGTACTCTTTTAAATACTCCGGAGACTGATAACTTGCCACAAATCCGGCCGCCACATAAGCTGCACCTATATATACTCCATCTATCCAGAGTTTCATAATATCTTCTTTTGCCTTAGAAAGTTCTGCCGCCTCGTTTTCATTGATTATCATCTTGCTTTCAAGCTTTACCCCTGACTTATCCTTTGGAATAATAGTAAAGTTAGGCACACATGGAATCAAATATTCTGAATAAGGCTTTCCGCTAAGACCTGAACATCTATCATCAAAAAATCCTACACCGGTCATTGCCATACTGTTAAAAGTTGTCTTATCTCCGGTTTCATATGAATAAAAACACTGTACACCATAGTCCCTTAGTGCATCCGCAATCCTTGCCAATGACTCAACGCTTATATTCTCTGATTTTACACTGTCTTTATTACCTTTAAATCTCTCTCTTGTTACATTCATCTTTGATTTTTCATCTAAAGATACACCTGCAACAATTGCATACCATACAGTATTACTGTAATCATTTTTTTCATTCACTGTATTCAGATATGCACAAAGTTTTGGTACATTTAAACTGTTTGCCATAACTTCATTTTTTACATTTGCAATAAGCAGTGTCGGTTTCATACCTTTTACCTGCTTTGGATACTGCTCAAAAAATGCCCATACACCTAAAATTTTTTCAACCAAAGGTTTTACAACTTTTATAAAATCGTCCTTTGCATTCTTATAAAATTCAAGATATGTATTATAGTTTGCCACTTCTTTTTTGACATCTATCTGACTTTGCATAGTTGAATTTAAAGGACAAAATGTTCTTACTACCAGCTGCTTTACATAGCTGTTTCCTTCAGCATTAAGTGCATCATAATCCTCCTCAAGGGCTTCTATCAAGCCGGCATTTGAGTTATCATCTGCAAGAACAAGTCTGCTCTCTTCCACTTTCGGTGCTTCAATTACTGTAAGTTCTCCCTCAGAAGACATTGTTAGAAGCCCTAATGTTAATGCATCATTACTCTTTGACTCTTCTGACTCCCCCAATAAAAGTCTTGTTTTTATATCGGAAATTGCTAACGGAATCATAGCCATCAAGTTTTGATAATTTGCACTTGCCTCTTCAAACATTGAATTAAGTTTATCCCCGAGATCAAGCTTATGAGGGTCTCCGTCTTCAAGCTTTGCATACTCTGCATATGTATACTGAAGTTCTTTTCTAACCTGCTTGATATCGTCCATTACTTTTGACGGTGAAATCATCTCTGTAAGCTTTTCAAATTTAAAATCCGCATTTATAATTCCCTGACTTCTTTTTGTCTCCACCAAGGTCATAAGCATTTTCAAAAAATCATTATGTGCATTTAGATGAACTATGCTTAGCATATTCTCCGGAACACCTGCAGGTTTCTCTTTTGAATATACAATTTTCCCCGTTGATGCATTAAAAAAAGAGTATACTGTAGGGTCAAACTTTTCTAAAAACTCATCAAAATCTTTAACCAAAAGTGCTTCATTGATTTCCTTTACTTTATCATCACTTAGACTATCCAACCCTCTTACATCACCTACTAAAGTAAGTAAGTTAAGTTTCTCCGGATTAATCTCTTCAATCAATAAAGTACGATTCGTTTGCCTTATAATACTCTCTGCCATCCTTGCGTCTCCTTTAAAAAATATTAAGTTTTTTACTTGCACCTAATACTGCCCTCTTAAAAATGCACAAAAATACCCCTCATTTTCTCCTATAATATCACATCAAGTGCAAGACTTTACGTCCACATTTTCTAATATTTGCATTTTATATATTTTTCTTCACACTTTTTTTCGTGGTTTAATATTATCATATGAAAACGATATTTTCAATACTAATAATATAAAATTTATTTTCCGGAGTTGAAAATATCCTGACAAAGTCACAAAATCAAAACACCTTGTATTGTCGGTTGTATAATTAATGTTGGAGTTTGGTATTTGCCAATCTTAACATTTTTTATTACTATAGATAAAAAACTCCAAGTCCCCGGTTCATGACAATTACACTTGGAGGAGGTGTTCATATGAACGACCCAGCTAAAATTTTAGACATTTATGATGCTTATTATATCTTTAAATTTGATTAAAAAAATATGACCTATATTTGAAAGGAGCCAAGGGTAGATAAATTACCTAAAATATATGGCTTTATAACTTCATCATATATATTCAACAGTACCGGTTCAGTTTCTATTATTCTGATATTTCCTTCACTATCTATATACTCCATATTTGCACCGGCATACAACATCATTCTGTATTTCTTCCAGCCATCTTTCATAAATTCTAATGATTCTTTTTTTCTCATATCTTCCAGTTTTTTAGCTCTTTGCTTAAATAAGTGATTTCCATATATTAATAATGCTAAGGAAAATATTATGAAACATAAAATCCACCTAAACTTTAATCTACTCTTTATTCTAACCATAAGCTTCTCCTTATGACCAATCTTTATACTTGTCCTTAAATAATTCAAATAAAATAATCACATTCTCTGATATTTCTTTACTCTCTCCATTACCATAATCATATATAAACTTTCCGGGTCGACCTGTTCTGTCATGTCCAACTATGTCAAGTTCATTTATATATATAACTCCTTCATCATTTTGCTTATTCATATATTCCCACAGTTCTTCAAAACTATTTATATCTTTAAACTCTTCCAATCCCTCATTCTCAGAAATAGTCATATATCTGCCCTCACGATTATTCCATATCTTTAAGTGCGACATATTATCATTGAAGTTTTGTATCAGTTCTAAAGTTTCTTCTCCCTCAGTTATCCGAAAAGAGCCGAGGGAAGGTGTCTTACCTAAAATATAAGGGTCTATAGCTTCATCAAATATATCTATAAGCACAGGTTCTGTTTCTATTACTTTGATATTTCCTTTACTATCGGTATACTCCATATTTGCACCTGCATACTGCATCATTCTGTATTTCTTCCAGCCATCATCCATAAATTCCAATGCTTCTTTTTTTCTCATATCTTCCAGTTTTTTAGCTCTTTCCCTAAATAAATGATTTCCATATATTAATAATGCTAGGGAAAATATTACGAAGCATAAAATCCACCTAAACTTTAACCCTCTCTTTATTCTAACCATAAGCTTCTCCTTATGACCATTCTTTATACTTGTCTTTAAATAAATCAAATAAACTTATTATATTAATTGATATTTCTTTAATTTCTCCATTTCCGTAATCATATATAAACTTTCCGGGTTGACCTGTTCTGTCATATCCAACTATATCAAGCTCATTCATATATAAAATATTTTCGTCATTTCGCCTATTCATATACTCCCACAGTTCTTCAAAACTATTTATATCCTCAAACTCTTCCAACCCCTCATTCTCAGCAATCGTTATATATCTATTCTCATGTGCACTCCATATCTTTATATGTTTCATATTATCATTAAAATTTTGTATCAGTTCTGATGTTTCTTCACCCTCAGTTATTTGAAAGGAGCCTAAGCTGGGTATCTTACCTAAAATATAAGGTTTTACAACTTCATCATATATATCTAAAAGCACGGGTTCAGTTTCTATTATTCTGATATTTCCTTCACTATCTGTATACTCCATATTTGCACCGGCATACAGCATCATTCTGTATTTCTTCCAGCCATCTTCCATAAATTCCAATGCTTCTTTTTTTCTCATATCTTCCAGTTTTTTAGCTCTTTCCCTAAATAAATGATTTCCATATATTAATAATGCTAGGGAAAATATTACGAAGTATAAAATCCACCTAAACTTTAGTCTACTCTTTATTCTAACCATAAGTTTCTCCTTATGACCAATCTTTGTACTTGTCATTAAACAATTCAAATAAACTAATCACACTCACTGATATTTCTTTACTTTCTCCATTTCCATAATCATATATAAACTTTCCGGACCGACCTGTTCTGTCGTTTCCAACTATATCAAGCTCATTCATATATAAAATATTTTCGTCATTTCGTTTATTCATATATTTCCATAGTTCTTCAAAACCATTTATATCCTCAAATTCTTCCAACCCCTCGTTCTCTGCAATCGTTATATACCTGTTCTTATGTGCACTCCATATCTTTACATGCAACATATTATCATTAAAATTTTTTATCAGTTCTAATGTTTCTTCACCTTCAGTTATCTGAAAGGAGCCAAGGGTGGGTAAATCACCTAAAATATATGGCTTTATAACTTCATCATATATATCTAAAAGCGCGGGTTCAGTTTCTATTATTCTGATATTTCCTTCACTATCTGTATACTCCATATTTGCACCGGCATACAACATCATTCTGTATTTCTTCCAGCCATCTTCCATAAATTCTAATGATTCTTTTTTTCTCATATCTTCCAGTTTTTTAGCTCTTTCCTTAAATAAATGATTTCCATATATCAATAATGCTAAGGAAAATATTATAAAACATAAAACCCATCTAGACTTTAATTTACCCTTTACCCCTATCATAAATGTCTCCTTAAAACTGTTCTTTATATTGTACTTTAAATAAAGATACTAAGCTAATCGTACTAACTGCCATTTTTTTACTTTCTCCATTCCCATAATCATATATAAACTTTCCGGATTGACCCGTTCTATCGTATCCTATTGTTTCAAGTTCATTGATATATAAAATATTTTCATCATTTCTCCTATTCATATACTCAAAAACTTCATATATAGTTTTCAATTCCTGAAACTCTTCCAATCCCTCATTCTCAGAAATAGTCCTGTATCTGCCCTCACGATTATTCCATATCTTTAAGTGCAACATATTATCATTGAAGTTTTTTATCATTTCATTTGTCTCGTAACTGTCAAATACACTGATATAATAACTGTAATTATTTCCTAATGTATTAACCTGCATATCTCCCGCAGTTATATTATCATCAGGTGTTAATTTACCACTACTCTTAGAATTAACTTTTCTATTGTTAAGTTCTCTCTTATACGATAACCACGTGCTTTCGTTCTTTTTCAGTATCGGTGTAGTTCTCAATGTGATAGCTGTATACAATGACATACACTCACTCAACCTTATCACATTTGTATTTTCATAGTTTGCCTCCAGATACAATTGTTTATTTGTCTTACTTTCCTTATTGCTTCTCTTTGCATCAGCCTCACCTACTGCCAGACCTATTACAGTGCAGGCAACTCCCAATGGTGCTGCAAAAGGTGCTGATGCTAAAGCAGGTATTATTGACAATGCTACTGAAATTCCCGAAGTTCCCCATGTTATTACAGTTGTCTCTCCGGATTTTTTAGCATCCACACTCCCTACTACCAAATTTGAAATCTCAGCAATACTGTCGAACTTATTATCCCCTGAGGTTATATAAATATAAGCCTCCTGTAGTATAGGTGTAACTATATATTTATCTACATCCCTCATATGTATTCCGTCTTGTACTGTAACTCTTCTTTTCTCAAGCTCTCCTTCGTAATAGCGTAAATTATATACCATTACTCCTGTATTCGACCCACTATCAAACTTAATATTATAAACTCTATCTATATCCAATACTGTTGTATATATATTCCCTGCCAGCAATATTGTATCCAATAATTTTACGTTTAAAATTTGCATTTTTATAGCATCTACCTCTGTTCTGTCCACATCCGGCTTTGCGTCAGAAAATATTTTCTCATTTACATATCGCTTCAACTTGGCAGCAGTATTACCAAGTTTATCCCATGTTGGAGGAAACTTTATATCTACCCTGTTACGTAGGCTGCAAAATCTTGCATATGCAGTAGCCCAAGATGCTACATATATAAAGTTATCAAGAAGTGTATATTGATAAAACTGCTCTTCAACTTCATTTCTATAAAACTGCTTTAAATATGCACAACAAACAATCTTTTTCAGTTTCTCCACATCTGTACATATACATAAATATATTCCCAACTTAATAAGGGCATCTATCTCATTCTCTTTCATATGTTGTACATTTCTTAACAACAATTTTTTAATAATTAATTCATCCAATGTGCCGTCATCATTTAAAAATCTCGGATACTTATTATAGGATGTACTTAGTGTATACTCCTGTCCCGATGTTACAGGTGATATTATTCCTCCATGCTTGCATGGTAAATATGAGTTTGTATCTAAGGCATATTTACCGTTTATGGTAACACTCTTTCTAACATTTCTCCATTCTCCAAGTTTAAAACGGCACATATGTTTGCTTACAAGCGGTTCTTCATTCCATTTTGAACATGAAACAAATCCGTCAAATTTTTTATCATCGGTATTTGCAAGAGCCCCGATTTCACTGCTGTCGGTATAAACACCATGATCTGCACTATTCAGTGTAGAATAATCACTTCCACGACTACAACAAAGTATTGCACCGTTAACAAGAAATTCTGTGCTTTCATCATTATGTTCTTTCCAATACTGCAACATTTTGTCTTTGATCTTTTTCTCTTCTGCATCTGTAAGCTCCCTTATAGATGCCCCCAAAATCCCTTTTTTCTTACCTAATACTTCATATATCCATTCCGCCTGATTTTTTTCTTTCATACATACCTCCCGCAATGTAGCTCGTATCAATATTCTATCCTAAGTATACTTTACTTCCTTTATTGGCTATCCCGTCATTCATTTCTATCTGAGTTCCGTTTTGTGTTATTTGTACTGATGTCGGCGATATTAAACTTATACCTGCATTACTGCTTTCTATAAACACTTCAGTTTTTGCAACTATTGATATCATTCCGCTACTTTTTATACTTATTCCTTTATCATCTTTAAGTTCTATACTTGAACCGTTATTATCTGTAATAAGTACACTTTCAGGACTCAATCTGATTTCCTTCCCTTCTTTATTTTTGAAAAATTTAATTTCAGGATTGTCACGACCGCCTGCACTGCCTACATGAAAAGCATTTTGTACATATACATTTTGTTCATTTGCATCAGGAAATTTCACTATTACCCTATCTCCGACTTCAGGCATACAATACCAACTCCCTCCTTCAGGTGAAGAATATACTGTAGCGTAGTTTAGGAACGCCTTATCATCAGAATTGTTTTCATCATCATCTATACTCACTTCCAAAGTCATATAGTGAACATCTCCGTTACTTTTTATATTGCATGAAGTAACAATATAATTTCTAATCTCTGTTAAAAACTTTCAATATCAGTTAAACTTTTCTCACCTCACTCACCTGTTGCTTCATTTATCTCCTGTAATGATGTATAAGGTATTTTTATATCTTCTATATTTTTTTTAATAAATTCTCCATTTACAAGCTCATAAATCATGCCATCATAACTAACTGCCTCATCAAATGTTCTGTACATTATATCTAGAGGCCTATTATATGAATAATATATAGGATATGTATAGTATTCTTTTAATGTCGTTACATATATATAACCATCTATAAAATAATATTCTGAAGTCGATTTTTCATTTTCTCCGTAAATTATTACAGTACATCTTGACACCTTATTATTTGCATCAATATATTCTACTACTTCCCCATCCCGGCCTATTATATCTTTATTAACAACTGTTATCTCTTCATCTAAATAATCAGTCGAAAATTTTTTATAAAATCCACTTATATCACTATTTATATTATTGATATTTATTTTTTTGTTAAATGAGGAGTTCTTGCATCCTGTTATTAATATACATAATACAAAAAATAAACTTAGAACTTTAATATTACTCTTCATGCCAATCTCTATCCCTTATTAATTCCAGATTTTTTCAAATTCATCCGGTGTTCCATATTGTTGTTTCAACTCTTTGGTAGTGCTTCCCCAATCAGGTAGTTGAAAATGGTGTTTATCTACGGCGTTTTCCAATCTCCACCCCATTCAAGACCTATAGATTTCCCTATTGCACCAACTTTACTAAAGAATCCATCTTTATCATAATATGGATCATTCCCATCATTTCTACAAAAATCAAATGCTGTTCCCCATTACAATAATACTCCTTATAAAGCTATTCCCTATATTCCTCCTTCAATAAGCCAAATAAATTAACTAAGCTAATCCTATTGATTGATAATTCTTTAATTTTTCCATTCCCATAATCATATATAAACTTTGCATCTTGTCCTGTTCTGTCATATCCAACTATGTCAAGTTCATTAATATATATAACTCCTTCGTCATTTTGTTTATTCATATATTCCCACAGTTCTTCAAAACTATTTATATCTTTAAACTCTTCCAATCCCTCATTTTCAGCAATTGATATATACCTGTTCTTATGTGCACCCCATATCTTTACATGTTTCATATTATCATTAAAGTTTTTTATAAATTCTGATGTTCTTTTACCTTCAGCTATCCGAAAAGAGCCGAGGGAAGGTGTCTTACCTAAAATATATGGCTTTATAACTTCATCATATATATACAACAGTACCGGTTCAGTTTCTATTACTCTGATATTTCCTTTACTATCTGTATACTCCATATTTGCACCGGCATACAGCATCATTCTGTATTTCTTCCAGCCATCTTCCATAAATTCCAATGCTTCTTTTTTTCTCATATCTTCCAATTTTTTAGCTCTTTCCTTAAATAAATGATTTCCATATATCAATAATACAAAGGAAAATATTATGAAGCATAAAATCCACCTAAACTTTAACTTACCCTTTTCCCTTATCATCAATGTCTCCTTAAAGCTTATCTTTATATTTTTTTCTAAATAGATATAATAAACTAATCACATTCTCTGATATTTCTTTACTTTCTCCATTCCCATAATCATATATAAACTTTCCTGGTCGACCTGTTCTGTCATGCCCAACTATGTCAAGTTCATTAATATATATAACTCCTTCATCATTTCGCTTATTCATATAAGCCCACAGTTCTTCAAAACTATTTATATCTTTAAATTCTTCCAATCCCTCATTCTCAGCAATAGTCATATATCTACCCTCCCGATTATTCCATATCTTTAAGTGCAACATATTATCATTGAAGTTTTTTATCCGTTCTGATGTTTCTTCTCCCTCAGTTATCCAAAAAGAGCCGAGGGAAGGTGTCTTGCCTAAAATATATGGATTTATAGCTTCATCAAATACATCTAGAAGCACAGGCTCTGTTTCTATTACTCTGATATTTCCTTCACTATCTGTATACTCCATATTTGCACCGGCATACAGCATCATTCTGTATTTTTTCCAGCCATCATCCATAAATTCTAATGATTCTTTTTTTCTCATATCTTCCAATTTTTTAGCTCTTTCCTTAAATAAATGATTTCCATATATTAATAATACTATGAAAAATATTATAAAACATAAAACCCATCTAGACTTTAATTTACCCTTTACCCCTATCATAGATGTCTCCTTAAATCTTATCTTTATATTTTTTTCTAAATAAATATAATAAACTAATCTACTAATGAGTTTGAAAAGCTATATAATAAGGCACATGTTCTTCCGGCGTCTTAACCGGTAGAACCTCTCATTTTAATTTGCGCTAAATCTTGACATAGGACCATTCACCTCCAACTTTTTCACCTCTCTAATATTCATAAGTTCTATATGTCATAGTAAATAATTCTCTAATACCTATTGTTCCACTCTCATGTATAACATTTTCCGTTCCATCACCCATATCAAATGTTATCCTACCATTTAAGCCTGAACCATCTAATCCTATTACTGAAAGAGCATACAAATAATATTCACCATTTTTTGTTAGTTTGTGCATGTATGCTATGAGTTCCTCCAAATTCTTTATTTCTTCAAACTTCTCCATTCCTTCGCTCTCTGATATAGTCTTTGGTGGAATTGTAATTCCTGCTCCGTTCTCTCCACTTATCCTTATATGTTTCATATTGTCATTAAAATTATCTATATATTTCTGCATATTTTCATTTTCTATGATTTTGTAGTTATAAAGGCTACTTTTCTTCCCTGATATATAGTCTGCAATATCTTGGCTGACTATATCAGTAAAGCTTTCATTCTGATTCGTAATTATCCAACTTTTCCCTTTATTATCACTGCATTCCAAGTCCATTCCCAGTGTATCTGCCAGAATTACTGTAGTAGATATCTCATTATAGTATTTAAGTGCTCTATCTCTTCTTTTTTCATTCAAATACTCTATGCCAACTATCACTATAAACACTAAAGTCAATATACTTGTAATTACTAGGATTACCTTAAGTTTATTCTTCTCAATCGCATTCATATATTCCCCTTAGTTAAAATATTTCCATAATACTTTAATCGAAATTATTTTAATATTTTTCGAATAAATCTCCTAAATACAATACCCCATATTCATATATGATTTTTTCTTCTCCAGTATCTGATTTATATGTTATTCTACCACTAAATCCCGTTCCGTCTAATCCAACCACATAAAGAGCATACAGATAATATTCACCATTTTTTGTTAATTTGTGCATATATGTTGTCAGTTCATCTAAATTCTTTATTTCTTGAAACTCCTCCATTCCCTCTCCCTCAGATATAGTCTTTGGTGGGATAGGAATTCCTGCTCCGTTCTCTCCACTTATTCTTATATGCTTCATATTGTCATTAAAATTATCTATATATTTCTGTATATATTCATTTTTTATAATTTTGTAGTTGTAAAGACTCTGCTTCTCCCCTGATATATAATCTGTAATATCCTTAGTAACTATGTCAAGTAAACTTATATCACTCCCGTTTATAACCCAAGTATTCCCTTTATTATCACTGCATTCCAAGTCCATTCCCAGTGTACCTGCTAAAATTACTGTAGTAGATATTTCATTATAGTATTTAAGTGCTCTATCTCTTCTTTTTTCATTCAAATACTCTATGCCAACTATCACTATAAACACTAAA